>JAOQAK010000032.1 GCA_025963635.1 Ferruginibacter sp. | reverse complement strand
AATAGCATTAAGGGCCGTAGCGGTAATCAATAACCAGGCAAAGTATGTGGACAACTACAAAAAAGCAGCATAAAATACTGCAGAAAAAGGTTTGGTTGTATCATAGCAATCACTCACTTGTACATTTTCAGCACTGAGGAGCAACCACAGGTGCACCATTCAGTAAGGTAAGGGAAAGAGAAAATCTATCATTGAATATTCTCTATTTTGAAACCAACCCTTCATTTTAAGTAACCTGTCCCAGGCTGTTTTTCTGCAGCATGAAGTTACCGATATTACCCGCACCGTACATCGGAAAAAGCGTTATATAGTATGATCGATCAACCCTCCACGATCGGCCATCAGCCCTTACAAGCATTTGTTAATTTTCAAAACAAATTATGTAAACCCTGCAGCCGTTGCATCATGGGGCAAACTATTATTTTATGAAATTAATTATCTTCCTTCTTGCACCCGGTTTTACCGGCATGTGGTTTTTTCGTGTTTCTCCCAATCACCTTAAAGCCCAGGTTACCATGGCGGTTCCAACCACAGTGGCCCATCACAAAATACAAGCGGCCATTTTACTGGATGTAAGCAATAGTATGGATGGCCTGATAGAACAGGCCAAAGCACAGTTATGGAACATGGTAAATGTAATGGGAAAAGCTACCTGCGATAATATTACGCCGCAGATTGAAATCGCATTGTATGAATATGGAAGGCCTACGAACAATGCAAGAGAAGGATATGTAAAACAGTTGAGCAACTTTACAACCGACCTCGACAATTTATCAAAAACACTCTTCACCATCAAAACCAATGGAGGCGATGAATATTGCGGCCATGTAATTTGGAGCTCTTTAAAAGAGTTACACTGGGATACGGCCGCTACAAATTACAAGGTAATTTTTATCGCCGGTAATGAAGACTTTCTGCAGGGAGATATTACCTATACAAAAGCATGTGCGGAGGCCACCAAAAAAGGTGTAATCGTAAATACAATTTACTGCGGCGATAAAATGCAAGGCATCAGCGAACATTGGAACCTTGCCGGTGAATGTGGCAGTGGAAGTTTCACCAATATCAACCAGGATGCAGCAATAGATGATATCGCAACTCCCTACGACAGCACCTTATTTTCATTAAATGATCAGTTGAATAATACTTATATCGGTTATGGCGCTGCAGGTAGCAGCAGTTTTATGCTGCAGGACAGGGTTGATAAGATGAATTACGCCATGAACAAGTCAGTAGCAGTAAAAAGGGTAGCGGTAAAGGGCAAAAAAGAACTGTACAAAAACAACTGGTGGGACCTGGTGGATGCAGCCACAGCAGACAGCATGTTTGTAACGAAGGTAGAACTGAAAACGCTGCCCGACAGTCTTCAAAAAAAGAGCCGTGCAGAATTACAGGTCATTGTAAAAGAAAAAAATATGCAAAGGGGAAAAATTCAAAAAGCCATTGGCGACCTTAGCACCAAACGCGAAATGTATATCGCTTCTGAAAAAGCCAGATCATTAACAATCAATAAAAGTTCCACGCTGGAAAACGAGATTGAAAAAATAATCAGGAGCCAGGCAAAAAGATTTAGAATAGTTATACCTTAATCAATATGATAGCTGCGTTGGTTGTTGTGTTTAACTACCTTTTTTGGCGCAAACACTCTTTTGTGAACAAAAGAATTAAAGAAAGACAGGAGAATGCTAAATAAAGCAGCATACCAGAAACCTTCTATTTGAAACCCATCGATAAAGTACTCAGCAATCAGGATGATGCAGGTGTTAATGATAAACAAAAACATTCCGAGGGTGAGTATGGTTACGGGGAAGGTTAGAACTACCAGGAGGGGTTTTACCGTAGCATTTAATACCGCCAGAATAATAGCCAATTCTAAGGCAGTAATGATGCTGATGGGTTGTTCAATACCGGGAAGGATATTCGCAAGTACAAATGCATTCACAGTAGTAATTAAAATCTTTAGTAGAAATTTCATTGTGGCTAATTGACAGGGGTTAAATAAACAGCGGTAATGTTATTTGTTTTTTAGGCGATGTGTAAGCAATTAAAAGTGTATAAATATAGGTGTTTGCAAGCAATAAAGACCAACTCTCTCCCGATTTCTTGACGAAAACAAGTAAAGCACGTGAACGGATATTCGCAATAATCGGGCTTTATTTAGTTCAGTTCAAAAGTTGCCATCATTGTTCACGTGTTACAATAACCAAAAAAAATTCAGGCGTTCTGATTTTTTAAAATTTAAATCACTAATAATTCATACCAATCTGATGGTTGCAAATATTTTTTGGATAACCCCATTAATTCTTCTGCAGGGATGGTTTTGATGGTGGTAATAGAATCATAAAAATATTGATGATCCAGGTTGTTCAGGATAATATTTTTCCATCTGCCAATAATCTGGAAAGGGCCATCCAGGTCGCCCAGGATAGAGCCAATGAGGTAGTTCCTAACCAACAACAATTCTTCCTCGTCTATTGGTTCTTCCGTTAGCAGTTTCATCTCTTTATAAATCTCTTCCATGGTGGCCTCGCTTACATCCTTGCCTGCTTCTGTACTGATCATCCAGGCACTGTCCTGGAAATGATTTTGAACATAACTGTGTATACCGTAAGTGTATCCTTTATCTTCCCGGATATTGCTCATCAGCCGGGAACCAAAAAAACCCCCTAACACTGCATTCAGCACCATTATATTCATGAAATCAGGATGATGCCTTCCCGGAAAGGGCCGTGCAATACGGATAGCGCCCTGCACTCCGTTGGGATCGTTGATAACACGGTATTTTTTTTGCGAAGCTGGTATAATAATGTCTTTTTTAGGCAGCTGGTGGCTGGTGGTGATTGGTAAATCGCCGAATTGGCTGTTTAGCTGCGCAAAGAGGTCTAAGGGCAAATTACCTGCAACAAAAATAACAATGTTCCCGTTTTTATAGTACTGCTGAAAATGAGCCTTCATCATATCGGTGGTGAGCGCATCGTAATCTGCAGCCACGAGGTATTTACCGTAAGGATGCTGTTCGCCGAATAAATAGGCATCGATAAGGCGGTTGGCTACAAAATCACATTTCTGCAAATTCACCGATAGTTTCTGCTTACTGTTTTGCTTATAAATTTCCAACTCTTCCTCCGGGAAAACGGAATCTGTGATCATCTCCCGCATCAGGGGCAAAAGTTCATTTACATGTTTGCTTAAAGTATGTAACGACACCGAAGCTGTTTCGTTATTGCTGGTGCGGTTGCAGTAAGCGCCGTAATATTCAAAATGCTCATTGATCTGGAAAGCAGTTTTGGTGGAAGTGCCATTTCGCAACATATAATTGGTGGCAGCGGCCAGGCCGTTTTGCTTTTCGTAGGTATTACCTGCAAAAAACACCAATTCCAGCTGTAATACTTCCTGTGCGCCTGCATGAATGGAATATACTTCCACACCATTATCGAGCACAAATTTTTCGTAGGGTTTCAAATGCAGGTTAAATTCAATGGCATCTTTTATCAGGGGAGATTTTGCTCTGTCGATCATTATATTTTTATTGCTGGATTGCTCCAATGATTTTAAAGTATTTTGGTACAATATCAACGGAAGCATTGCTACTTTCTGTTGTTAATACAGCTGGTAAAGCGGCTTCCAATGAAAAGAGGACTATTCCCATACAAGGGTTCAAGACCCCCCGCCAGCCAGCGGGACAGGGGGGCTAATTATCCGAATAGTAATAAAGCGTATTACAATTGCTTTCGTCGAATATCGCCCTGCTCTCATTTAGTAATTCTTCACGGGTTACGGCCTGGTACATTTCCAGCTCCTTATTAATAAGATCGGCATCTCCCAGCAACTCGTACATGGCAAGATTGGTGGCCCGGTTCATCACACTCATATCTTCAAAAGCCATCATGCTTTCTGTTTTGTTTTTCACTTTTTGCAATTCCTGTTCACTGATTCCTTCCTGCTGCAGCCTGACAATCTCTTCCATCACGGCCGCTTCGGCATCTTTCATTTTTACTCCTTTTACGAGTTTGCCCGTGATGGATAAAAGTCCTGCATCGGTACTTCCGTAATGCGAACAGTCGATATTGCTAAACAATTGCTTTTCCTTTACCAACGCCTGGAACAAACGGGAAGAGCCTCCGCCGCTTAAAATTTCTGTGATCAGGTCAGTAACATAATACCGCTTATCGAGCCGTGGATAAATATGCCAGCATTTGTATAGGGCATCCAGCGGTACACTGGCTTTCACCTCCATCATTTTGGGAGCAGTTTGCCTTGGCTCAACAGGCAGTTGCCGGTTGTATTTTGTGCCGGATGGAATGGGTCCAAACCATTTTTGCGATAATTCTTTCACCTGTTCTACGGTGATATTTCCTGCCACCACCAGGATAGCGTTAATGGGCGTATAGTGTTTATAGAAGAAATCTTTAACGTCCTGTAAAGTAGCTTCTTCCACATGCCTGAGTTCTTTGCCGATGGTCATCCACCTGTAAGGATGAACCGTATAGGCCAGTTCCCGCATTTTATGCCACGCATCCCCATAGGGCTTATTTATATAATGCTCCTTGAATTCTTCACAGACCACTTTACGCTGCACATCAAGACTTTTACTGTCAAAAGCGAGGCTTAGCATCCGGTCGCTTTCCAGCCAAAATGCGGTTTCTATATTTTCCGCTGGTAACTGGCAGTAATAGTTGGTGAGATCATTGGTTGTAAAAGCATTGTTTTCGCCACCTGCCATTTGCAGGGGCTCATCGTATTCCGGTATGTTAATGCTGCCGCCAAACATCAGGTGCTCGAATAAATGGGCAAAACCTGTTTTTTCGGGGTTTTCATCCCTTGCACCTACATCATAAATAACATTTACCACTGCCATCGGGGTGCTCTCGTCTGTATGTACCAATACCCTCAATCCGTTTTCAAGGGTAAACTTCTCATATTGAATCATGCCGCAAAGTTAAGGAGTGTTAGAGTAAAATGGACGGGCGGGATTAGGAGCGTGAAGTTTTGAGTATTCAGTACTGAGTACTGAGTATCGAGTATTAAAAACTGAGTATTAATTGGGAATAAGGTTGAAAGTATAAAGACCATCAACCTTCAACTATCAACCTTCAACCTTTAACCTTCAACCTTCAACCATCCCCTAAAGTATACTCAACGGGCGCAATGTTACCTGCATCAGCTTATCTCCGCGCCGGATGGTGATTTTTATGTTTTCGCCTGCTGACTGCAAAATGGTTTTATATGCCATGATATTGTTGGTGAAATTTTTACCAACGCCCACAATCAGGTCATCTTTTTGAAGTCCTGCTTTTGCCGCCGGGGAGCCGGGGATCACATCTTCTACCACAATTAAGCCATCAATATAGTAGATTGCCACACCTGTATATGCATAATCAAAAGGTTCTTTAAAATGGGTGTTGGGCAATAAATGGATCTCTCTTTTAGGATAGTTGATCGTAAGGTTAAAACGACGAAGCAGATCATTGCCCAGCAATCCACCCACAAAGGGATAGGAGGTTACTTTAAATTCATCGTCAAATAGATAGGTGGGTACATTCCTGAACTTATAGTTACCCACCTGCACCATTTTTACAATGGTTAAGCGCATCTGCAGTCTTCCACCCATCCCTTCTGCCTGTGTATTATACGGCTTGCGCCTCGGTTGTATGATACTGCTGTCTTTTGCATACTCTTCACTTAGTAAAAAACATAGTCCTGCCCCGGTGTCAAAATAGAAATTAAAATTTTGCTTCTTATTATCCTTAAAGGTGAGATTGAGTATGGGCAAGGTGGTAAATGCTGGCCGTATTACCGTGCCTCCCCTGGGATAGTCCATTTCTCCGGGACGGTAAACCGACAGCAACGAACTATCAAAATCCAGTTTTACAATGTACCTGCTAAAAAAACTGTACCCGATGATGCCATCGATTTTTTCGCCATAAACGCTGCTCAGGATATCATAATCGTTTACATGAAAATTTAACCGCTCAACGGTGAGGCCGGGGAAATGGAGTTGCTGGTTAAAAATAAAACCTACTTTATGCTCTCCCCCCATTCCGCGGATGGTTGTATCGGAAGGAACCGGTTTTAGGTTAAAATAGGCGCAGGTGGAGGAGTCAAGCGATATTCCACCGCTGCCGGTATCCAAAATAAAATTCATTGAATCGGGGATATTGCCCAGCGTTGCCCGTATCACCATTACACCCCCGCTGTATTGTTTAAAGGGAAATTTCGTAATAAACCTGGCCTGTGGAAGCGGTCTTAATATTTCCTGAGCACGACCGGTAAACAGCAAAAAAATAAAGACCAGTATACCTAATAAGTCCTTCATAAAGTAGAAATCGTAAAGCAGAAATTAAATATACAACCTAATGAATGTACTTTTGCTAATAATTTACAAATGGTATGATGGAAATAAACGAGTTATTTAAAAAAGCGCTGGACTTTGAATTCCTTTCCGTGGAAGAGGGTGTTTTTCTTTTCGAAAATGCACCTCTTGCGGAGTTGATGTATGTGGGCGATGAATTAAGAAAAAAACAGGTTCCACACGGCAAAGTAACCTGGATCATCGATAGAAATGTAAACACTACCAATGTATGTATCGCTAATTGTAAGTTTTGTAATTTTTACCGCATTCCGGGTCATGCAGAAGCTTATATTACCGATATTGAAACCTACAAGAAGAAGATCGATGAAACTTTTCGCTACGGAGGCGAGCAGTTATTATTACAGGGCGGCCATCACCCCGATCTTGGATTAAGCTATTATGTGGAGTTGTTTAAAGAATTAAAAAGACTGTATCCCAACTTAAAATTACATACGCTTGGGCCACCTGAAGTAGCCCATATCACCAAATTAGAAAAGAGTACTCATCGCGAAGTATTGATTGCCTTAAAAGAAGCGGGGCTGGACAGCTTACCCGGCCCAGGTGCGGAAATTTTAACAGACAGGGTGCGCAGGTTGATCAGCAAAGGAAAATGTGGCAGCCAGGAATGGCTGGATGTGATGACGGAAGCACATAAACTGCACATCACCACCAGCGCAACGATGATGTTTGGCCATGTGGAAACCATCCGCGAACGCTTTGAACATCTTGTAAAACTGAGGGAAGTGCAAAGCCGTAAGCCCGAAACTGCAAAAGGTTTCTTAGCATTTATTCCATGGACCTTCCAGGATGTGGATACCCTGCTGGCAAAGATCAGGGGAGTGCATAACCTTACCACACCGGAAGAATATATCCGCATGATTGCCATGAGCCGGATCATGCTGCCCAACGTTAAAAACATACAGGCCAGTTGGTTAACCGTTGGAAAAAAAACGGCACAGATATGTCTCAATGCGGGAGCGAATGATTTTGGCAGCATTATGATCGAAGAGAATGTAGTAAGCGCCGCCGGAGCACCGCACAGGTTTACCAGCAAGGGGATACAGGAAGCGATCCGTGAAGCGGGTTTTGAGCCACAGTTGCGTAACCAGCAATACGAGTTCAGAACAATGCCTACGATGATGGAGGAACAGGAGATAACGTACTAAGGCAATAATCAATAATCAAAAAAGGGCAATAGTCAATGGCCGAACAAAGTCGTTTGCCTGATAACCTTTTCATATAGGTTCGACTCAATATCCCCGCTTTCGGGATTTACAAGAAACTTTGAAATCGTCAGTTGATGGCCCTTTGACAACAATATCAAAGGGGTTTTTCTTTTATCCGGAGGCCAGCTTCAATCTCTTGTTTAAGCCTGGAGCATCCTGGCGGAAGTAAAGAATGCACATTAATTAATGATTAATTTTTTGAAGGGTAAAAATCTACGCCCAATTCCAGCACTGATAAACAGCTCCGCTCATTCGGCCAGTAAGCAGTTCTCCACATCAAGCCTCGTTTTTTTATTCCCCGGGTAAGCTCATCTTTCCTATCGTGTGAAAATTTGTATGCATAATAATCTCATATTTGCACAGCCGTATTTCTAAAGTCAAAGAATGAAAAAGTTTAAGAACAGTTTTTTTTATGTGGGCGTTGTCGGCGTTTTTTCCGTGCTGATGTATTGGACCATGCAAAAGGGAAAGGGGCTCGAAGGCGGCAGGAACATTGTTATTCCACCCCGGGAAAACAGCCAGTGGATGGAATTTAAAAGCTCTCTTTTAAGTAACTTAACCCACCCTTTGGCCATATTGTTATTCCAGATCCTTACAATCATCCTCGCGGCGAGATTATTAGGCTGGGTATGTAAGAAGATTGGTCAGCCCACCGTTATCGGGGAAATCGCCGCGGGCATCCTGTTGGGCCCGTCATTTCTCGGCATGTTTTTCCCTGGTTTTTCGGCAACACTTTTTCCTACGCAATCGTTAGGTAACCTGCAGTTTCTTAGCCAGATCGGGCTCATCCTTTTTATGTTTGTAGTAGGAATGGAGCTCGATTTGAAAGTGCTCCGGAACCAGGCCAAAGAAGCAGTAGTTATCAGTCATGCTAGCATTATCATCCCCTTCGCTTTAGGCCTGGGACTTGCATATTTCATCTACGAAAATTTTGCCCCGCAGGGAGTGCAGTTTACTTCCTTTGGCTTATTTATCGGCATAGCCATGAGCATTACGGCTTTCCCCGTACTGGCAAGAATTGTACAGGAACGGGGCATTAATAAAACACGCCTTGGAACCGTTGTGATCACCTGTGCGGCAACCGATGATATCACAGCCTGGTGTATATTGGCCGCGGTAATTGCTATTGTAAAAGCCGGTTCATTTGTAAGTGCCTTTTACATTATTTTTCTGGCTGCAGGCTATATGTTGATAATGTTGAAAGTGATAAAGCCTTTCTTAAAACGGGTGGGCGACCTGCATACCACCCCTGAAAATTTAAGCAAGCCTGTTGTGGCGATCTTCTTCCTGGTGTTGCTGATATCTTCCTATTGCACTGAAATAATAGGTATCCACGCCTTGTTCGGTGCATTTATGGCTGGAGCGATTATGCCGGAAAATATGAAGTTCAGAACCATTTTTATAGAAAAAGTAGAAGATGTCGCCCTTGTGTTACTATTGCCGCTGTTTTTTGTTTTCACGGGGTTACGCACCCAAATCGGCTTATTGAACGAAGCCTATTTATGGAAAGTGTGTGGACTGATTATATTAGTTGCAGTTGCCGGCAAATTTTTGGGAAGCGCACTCGCAGCAAGGTTTGTAGGGCAAAACTGGAAAGACAGTCTTACCATCGGAGCGCTTATGAATACAAGGGGATTAATGGAATTAGTGGTATTAAACATTGGGTACGACCTCGGCGTGCTAACCCCCGAAATATTTGCGATGATGGTGATCATGGCGTTGGTAACCACTTTCATGACCGGGCCGGCGCTTGACGGAATCAATTTTGCTTTTCGGAAAAAAGCAGGAGAAGTCACACAACAATCCGTGAATGCGTTGGATAGTTTCAAAATATTGATTTCCTTTCGCAACCCGGAAACAGGAAAATCGTTGTTAAAACTCGCCAATGGATTCATTAAAAAGAATAAAGAAAATGCAACCATTACAGCGATGCATCTATCGCCGAGTAATGAATTGCATGCTTTTAATATTGATGAATATGAAAAGGAAAGTTTTGCACCTATCATTGCAGAATCCAGGCACCTGAATCAAAAGATTACCACGCTTTTTAAAGCTTCCAACGACATTGACGCCGACATCGTTGCTGCTGCCAATAAAGGTAATTACGACCTGCTGCTGGTGGGATTTCAGCAATCAATATTTGAAGGAAGCCTGTTGGGAAAGGTGCTCGGCTTTGCAGCCCGGATTGTTAATCCGAATCGGTTCATCGATAAAGTAACGGGAAAAGAAAAACTATTTGAAAACACGCCTTTCGATGAACGGACGCAATCAATCCTATCCAAAACAGAAGTGACCGTAGGCGTATTGATTGATAAAAATCTTCCTGTAATAAAAAGGGTTTTTATTCCGCTGTTCGATACTACAGACTTCTTCCTATTTACCCACATTCAAAAGCTGGTCAGCAATACCGGCGCAAGGGTGACACTGATGGATATGTCGGGCAATATTAAGGGTGATGCACTTGTGAATCAAGCCATCAAAAAAATAGAAGCTGTTCACCCGGGGCATATTTCCATGCTACATGAAGTAAAGATCGAAAGAAAATTTCTTCAACAATACGACATAATGCTTACCAGTGTGGATGGGTGGAAAAAACTGGTAGCGGCACAAAGCTTGTGGTTAAATTATACGCCTTCGAATTTGATTTTAAAGCCGTAATAGTTTTTGGTTTACCGTTTACTGTTTACTGTTTTTAAATGCTGCCTGTAGTTACCTTTCGCAGTACTTGCTGGTTTTAGTTCGCCGGTAATAACGATGATTTTAATTAATGTGCCAAAAGCCCCTGCTTTTTTACATTTGCAAGTGAATAAGGGTTACATTGACTCTATATCACTTCTACTAAGGTTTTTTTAGTCCCTTTTCTTTGCGTGAGCGACAAAGCTTTTGTGTTTATTCGTGCATTCGTGGCAATACCCTTAGGAAATAATAAACCGGTAACCAATTCCTTTAATGGTGAGTATCTCCAGTTTCGGATCGCTTTTTTTTTAGATAGCTCCTCAATTTGGTGGTATATACATCGAGGTTGCGGGAATTGAAGAAGTTATCGTTTCCCCAAAGCAGGTTGAGAATTTCCCTGCGGTCAATGATTTTATCGCGGTTGCTGTATAATACTTTCAGCAATTCACTTTCTTTAAAGGACAGTTTCCTTTCTTCTCCATCATTTACCAGCAACTGTTGATGAAGGTGAAAAGTATACCGGCCAATATGCACAATGTCTTTTGTGAAATCATTTTTACTGCTGTTGCGCTGGAAAAGAAACTTGATAAGAAAGAACTGAAGGCGCCCACAAAAGGGAAGAATATTACAGGACCTGAATTGCCAAACTTCAAAAAGAGGTAATGGGCAAGGAGCCGGTGCGGATTGTGACCAATTAGGAAGGTGAATGGTCAATGGTGAATGGTCAATGGATAAGTTTGGTTACGGATCGTATGTTCTATAGGAATGTTTGGTGGGTAGAAAGTACAGAAATGGAACGTGGGGTATCGCTTTTATTATTTGTACCAACCAGATGCCCCGATGAGGCAACAATTAATCAACATTGAATCGACAACGAAATATATCATACCATCCCGCCGCAGGAAATCACCGGAGGAAAAGCTCTCCAATTTCTTTCCAGCTATTTACCCGTTTATGGATACCCGGGTCGGTTAGTTCATTGTGAGGTTGTGTAAATAAGATGGTTTCTCCTGTAAAGAAATCAAGGTTTTTAAAATGATCGTCAATCATAATATCTGCTTTGATGATTTCTTTGGATCCGCAAAAAACGATTTGCTTCCAGTTTATAAATTGAAAATGTTCATTCAACCAGGATTGCTTTTCTATTAAACTATTGGGAAATTCCAATGCAGCGGACACAATAAACACGCTGTACCGGAGGTTCAATTGTTCCAAAATTTTTTGGCAATCTTTAATAAGCGGTGCGGTACGGAAGAAACCCGGACTGTTTACAAATTTTAACGCATCCGGAAAAACATCGCCTTCGGGTCTTCCCGACATTTCCTCTGCAGTGATGATCTTCCCGTATTCTTCTGCATGCATTCTTACAAACTGGCTATACACATTTGCCAAAACCCCATCCATGTCTATGGCGATACTTTTCATAGTATTTTGCTTTCTTTACAGCTTCTAAGTTAGCGGAATATTTACAATAGATTGCCCGCTGCAATCCTGTGCAGGTTTCAGCCAGCGTTTCGTAAATTAAATAAAGGAAACATATACAAGTTGCGGCTGCAGTGATTATCTTAGAATGATGGAAAACAGTAATACCTATCGCATCGGGTCCATCGATATTCTCCGCGGACTGGTTATGATCATTATGGCGCTGGATCATACCCGGGATTTTTTCCATGTTACTGCTTTAACAGATAACCCGCTGAATCTTGCCACCACCACTGTGCCGCTGTTTTTTACCCGTTGGATCACCCATTATTGTGCCCCGGTTTTTGTTTTCCTATCCGGCACCTCAGCATTTCTTGCTTCAAGAAATAAAACCGCCGGCGAAGCAAGTCTTTTCCTGGTAAAAAGAGGTTTGTGGCTAGTAGCCGTTGAAATAGCCGTGATTACATTGGGGCTCACTTTCAATCCCCTTTATAATTTTATTATCTGGCAGGTGATATGGGCCATCGGCTGGAGCATGTTCCTGCTGGGACTCCTGATAAGATTTCCTTTTCCTGCCATTTTATTAACCGGGCTCATATTATTTTTTGGGCACGATGTGTTTGATCATATCATATTACCTCAAACCGGTGTTGCGGGTAACCTGATGAAAATTTTGTTTACGGCAAATGGCACCATTCTGCCTGTTTGCAGCACTCATTTTATCGGCGTATTTTATGCAATTTTGCCTTGGACAGGCGTAATGTTATTAGGTTATTGTGTAGGCTATTGGTTCCGCAAAGAATTTTCGGCTGGAAGAAGGAAGCAATTATTACTTAGCACCGGGATTGCACTTATTTTACTTTTCATTGTACTGCGCTTTTTCAATGTGTATGGCGATCCCGTGCTTTGGGATAAAATACATTTCTTGTCGTTTATCAATACCAGTAAATATCCCCCGTCATTGCTCTACAGCTGTATGACATTGGGTCCGGCCCTTGTTGCATTGTCTTTTTTAGAAAACGCACATACCCGCTGGACATCAGTACTTTCGGTGTACGGCCGGGTTCCTTTTTTTTATTATGTACTGCACTTTTATATTTTACATGCATTGCTGGTAATAATTTTTTTCGCAACCGGCCATGGCGCTTCGGAGATCATCGACCGCCAATCACCATTTCTTTTTCGCCCTGCTGCCTTTGGCTTTGGTCTCCGATGGGTGTACCTTATCTGGCTGAGCGTAGTGGCCGTATTATACCTTCCCTGCCGCTGGTTCAATCAATATAAACTCACCCATTCACAATGGTGGCTGAGGTACCTCTAGTAGTAATTTTTGATGCTCTTTTTATGATAGTACTAAAGTGTAAGTACAGGCTGGCAAAGATGGAGCGAAAGCGATCGGCCTTTTGCCCGGGATTTGATTTTTTGCCACGAATGCACAAATGAGCTCCAATAAATCTAAGCACTTAATTCCGAACCCCTGAATGATTTTATGAGTAAAATAGTTATAAAGTAAATTTTGCGAGAGGTAAACTGGAATATCAAAGAATACTTTACTAATCTCTTCAATTGATCACGAAGTAAATTAATGTTCAAGCTATTCTTTTTTTTAATAATAGTTTCCCCGGCATTCTGCGAGTAGGCAATGACGAATGAAAACAAAAAGCAACACGACAGAAAAATTGTTTCATGGCTATACTTTTATCGGTTACAAAAGTATCCGCCATCAACAGCAATGCTGGTTAATCAACCTTGGTTTATTGTTAATTGAGGTTAATGGTTTAGAGAGCCATTAAGTCTTAAACAGATGTTAATATCATCCCAAAGAAAAAATCGGGCAACCTTTTTGTCGCTTAGGTTATAAAAGGATAAAATAAATTAACACAACTTGTCTTAATTGCAATAACTTTAAGTAGCAAAGTTATCCAATAATAAACCCTACAGCCCATGCCCTCTAAATTCAGCAAGCAAAGCAGCAACCCAATGATTCAATTGGTAAAAAGCCTGTTAAATAAGATTCTCCAAAGACCGGATGTTTACCCAATCAAGTATTATAAAAAAACCAAGCGAATGCGTCGTTATTAATGCTGCCACAGGCAGATCTCCAAACGATTACAAACTTTGCTGCTTTTTTCTCTAATAAATGGCTACGCTATAACACAGGAACCCTGCGCAAGTAAGAAGAATGATAACTCCGTTGTTGCGATCTCAACAGGATGCATCTAAAATGTGCAGTGTTAAAACAAGCACCTAAATACGTTATTTTAATTATGTAACTTTAAGTTCATCCTTAAATCTATTGTATGGATCAACAGATCATCAACCTTTATGGCGAATACACCCACCGGCCCTTATCCCGCCAGGAATTTTTAAATCGCCTTACGAAAATGCTCGGCAGTACTGCTGCTGCGATGGCTATTTTGCCCATGATTGAAGTGAATGCTGCCCAGGCCGGCACAGTGCCGGAAGATGATCTTTTTACGGAGCGAATCTCGTATCCGGGTTTTAACGGCCAGATGCAGGCGTATGTAGCCCGTCCAAAGGCTGAAGCGAAATACCCGGCAGTAATTGTGATTCATGAAAACCGCGGATTAAATGCGCATATAGAAGATGTTACCCGGCGTGCGGCAAATGCGGGCTATCTCGCTATTGCACCCAATGCCCTGTCTTCTTTAGGAGGCACACCAGCCAATGAAGATGAGGCCCGCCAATTATTTCAGCAACTGAAAGCAGAAGACAGTCTTCAGAATTTTATAAAAGTTTTTGATTATTTACCCGGCCGAAAAGATTGCAATGGCAATATTGGCTGTGTTGGTTTTTGCTGGGGCGGCAGCATGGCGAATAAACTGGCGGTAAATGTTCCGCTGTTGAAAGCAGCCGTTGCATTTTACGGAGCTCAACCCGATGCGGCGGATGTTCCAAAAATTAAAGCCGCGATACAACTGCATTATGGCGGCCTTGATGAGCGAATTAATGCCGGCATACCTGCCTATGAGGCTGCCCTTAAAAAAGCGGGTACGCGTTACGAATTGTACATCTACGAAGGCGCTAATCACGCATTTCACAATGATACGGCACCCACCCGCTATAACGAAGCGGCTGCAAAATTGGCCTGGCAAAGAACACTCGATTTTTATAAGAAGTATTTAAGCTAATCATTACACCAACTACCCTTTTTGAAAATCGGTCAAATCTAACTTCACTAAGCAATTCTTTGTGTTCCATCCGAGCGCAGTTGGGTTTATTTGAAAATTCTTTTTTCAAAAGTCCAAAAGTTATTCCCAAATCAATTTGCCGGCCATTCCCCTTTTGTGCTGCAGATATTTGACTGCACCCTGCTATAGGCGTGCAAAACGATTGAAAAGTTAAAGTGCCTGCTCATTGGGCAGCTCCGCCCGAAATTATCTGGTTGAATGATTCCGTTGGATAAATTACAAACCGGCACTTTGAACAACATTGAACATTGGCGAAGATTGCAAGTGTTCGCCCCCTCCAAACTGTATTCTTCTCTGGTTGCTCCGCAGGCTGAAGGATGATTGGCTTTGCGCTGATTGATGCAGTATTATCGGTTTTAGCCGATATTTTTGTACATTTAAAATTGGCTGCCGTTTTGTTTGTATTCCTTCACCAGCAAAATACGGGTGACCCAAAAGTCGTTCGGGGACGGGAATAACTGGCACATCTCTCTTTAAAATATAACTTCGTTTTCATGAACTATTACTCATTGTCCGAACAGGTGAAACAATATTCGCTGGCATTTTTCAGCGCTCCCGAAAATCAACAGCTGCCTTATCACAATCTCGCCCATACAGAAGGGGTGGTGAAAGCTGCCGTACAGATCGGCAATCATTACCAGCTGGATAACTCGGATTTTTTTGTTGTATTAACAGCTGCCTGGTTTCATGATATGGGATATTCCGCGGAAGATGCTGTGGGACATGAAAAAAGAGGTGCCGAAAACGCAGCCCTTTTTCTAAGAGAATTAGGAGTGGATGAGCTCACCATTAGCAGGGTGCAGGCTTGTATCATTGCCACAAGGCTTCCACAATCGCCGGCAAATTTGCCGGAACAAATTGTTTGTGATGCCGACCTATTTCACCTTGGTACGGATGAGTTTGCAGAGCGGAATAAACTAATGCGCAGGGAATGTGAAAAACTATATAAAGAGCCGTTAAGTAAGGAAGAGTGGCGGAACAGCAGTATCCAGCTGATGCAATCGCATCATTATCATACGGAGTATTGCAAACTGTTGCTCAATGAGAAAAAACAGGAAAATTTAGACAAGTTGTTACGAAGACAGCAGGCACAAGGGGAGAAGGCTGCCTTAGCTCCCCAGATCGAAAAGGAGGAGGGTACCGGTATTGAGCCAGTGAAGAAAAAGAAAGAACTAAAAGAACTTATCGACCGTCCAGATAAGGGAATAGAAACAATGTTTCGGGTAGCGGCAACCAATCACCAAAGGTTGAGTGATATGTCTGACAACAAAGCGCATATCATGATCTCCGTAAACTCCATCATCATCTCAGTTATTATCGGCCTGGTCATCCGCAAGCTGGATGCCAGTCCCAATATTATTGTGCCTACTTTGATATTGTTGACCGGCAGTTTGTGTGCAATCGTTTTTGCCGTGTTGGCCACAAGGCCAAAAATACCCAACGGACTTTTCAGTAAAGCACAGGTAGATGACAAAACAGTTAACCTCTTGTTTTTTGGTAATTTCTACAGGATGGATTTTAGTGATTACTATGAGGGCATGTTAAAAGTAATGGCCGATCGTGAATTCCTGTATGGCAGCCTCACAAGGGATATTTATTCACAGGGAAAAGTGCTGGGAAATAAATACAAATTGCTACGGGTGTCTTACACCATCTTCATGTATACCTTAATCGTGTCCATCATTGCTTTTGCTATCGCAACCATCTTTTTTGCATAAACCTCGTAAATGACTTATCAATTTTTTAACCGCGACCTGAGCTGGCTTTCCTTTAATGGCCGGGTATTAACTGAGGCGGGCAACGCAAATGTACCGCTGTTGGAAAGAGTCAGGTTTCTTGCTATCTTTTCTTCCAACCTTGACGAGTTTTACAGGGTGCGCATGCCAGCGATCTTATCCAAAAAATCTTCATCATCGTTGGCCAGCAATGGCGAAAATACAGCAGCAAAAGCAAGCAATATCATATCAAGCCAGCAGGTTTATTTCGGCAAAACTTTAACGCAGGAAATCATTCCGCAACTAAAAGAAAAAAATATTCACCTGGTTTATAATGAACCCATCCCGGTGATGATCAATGAGGCGCTCGATGAATATTTTTATTCCAACGTAGCAGCTTTTTTACAAATTATCGACCTGTCCGGAAATAACCCGCAATTCTTTTCTGAAAATAACCAGCTATACCAGGTAGTGGTCACAGCTGGTGAAAACGGAAAGGAAGCTGTAAAGATCATTTCCATTCCTGCCAATAATTTACCCCGCTTTTTTTCAGTTACCATTAACGGCATTCAATACATTGTTTTCCTGGAAGATATTATCGATCGCTATTTACCTGCAATTCTTCCGGGTCAAAATATAAAAGGTGTGTTTAACATCAAGATCACCCGCAATGCCGATCTTGACCTGGAGGATGAATTTGCAGGTGATCTTGCCGAAAAAATCGAAAGCAAAATTGCCAAACGAGAGCTGGGTGAAGCTACCCGCTTTTTATACCAGCCCGGTATCCCTTTGCGCATTTTACAATGGCTGGTCACTACGCTTCAGCTGAACAGGGCAAATATAGTGGAGGGCGGCAAATACCACAACCTGAAAGACTTTTCCGGTATTCCGGTTAGTGATCCGGCGCTGTGTTATCCCTCCTGGCCGGCCATAAAAAACCGTTTTATCATACAGGAATCTCTATTTCAGTCGATCATTGAAAGAGACCGCATCATTCATACCCCTTATGAATCTTACAATACGATCCTGCGCTTTTTTAACGAAGCCGCAATTGATCCGGGGGTGGAAGAAATATATGTAACCTTATACAGGATCGCCAGCGACTCTAAAATTGCCAATGCACTCATCACCGCTGCCAACAACGGAAAAAAAGTGATCGTGTTTGTTGAGTTAAAAGCACGGTTTGATGAAGCGAATAATATCCGCTGGGGAAAAAAGATGAAGGCAGCCGGTATCCGGATCATTTATAGTATACCCAACCTGAAAGTGCACGCCAAGGTAGCGCTGGTGAAAAAAAGGGTCGATGAACGAATGGTATACATTGGCCTGCTTTCCACCGGCAATATGAATGAAAGCACGGCAAGGTTTTACACGGATCATATTTTATTAACTGCACACCATGGCATCCTACAGGAATTAGAATTGCTGTTCATTTTTTTAAGCCGGAAAAGAAAACCGGTAAACAATGAAGAGATTGCATTTAAACACCTGCTGGTAGCCCAGTTCAATTTGCAAAATGCCTTTTTGGACCTGGTAGACAACGAGATAAAAAATGCTCAGCAGGGATTGCCTTCAGCCATTACTATAAAAATGAATAACCTCGAGGAGAAGAAGCTGATTGGTAAACTGTACGAAGCATCACAGGCAGGTGTTACCGTACGATTGATTGTACGGAGCATTTGTTGCCTGCAACCGGAACAGCCGGGAAGTGAACCCATCAAAATAACCAGGATTGTTGACAAATACCTGGAACATGGCAGGGTATTCATCTTTAACAACAATAACAATGAACTTGTTTTCATGGGATCGGCCGACTGGATGAACCGAAATATTTATACAAGGATAGAAGTGTGTTTCCCCGTATATGATGAACGTATCTGCAAGGAATTAAAACAACTCATTGCAA
Organism: Ferruginibacter sp.; assembly: GCA_025963635.1. Taxonomy (GTDB): domain Bacteria; phylum Bacteroidota; class Bacteroidia; order Chitinophagales; family Chitinophagaceae; genus Ferruginibacter. Next base: position 79,592 of record JAOQAK010000032.1, on the reverse strand, counting down.
TACAATTGGCAGATAATATCCAGGCAGTACAGATCAACGGCCGGCTTGAAAATATACCGGTAAAAAATGAACAGGAGCCGGTAAGGTCACAGGAGAAAATATACCAGTTGCTCGGTACAAAGAAGGAGGAGCATTTCATTGCAGGCTGATAGCCCTCTACCCGGTGAGTCACTCTTTAGGAGTGACTCACCGGGTAGAGGGGGTTAACAACTAAACGACCCCAAACAATTAATACAACACCAATGATAAAATTGATTTCTTCTCTCATATTCATCTTGTTTTTTTACGGCGCCTGTAAACAACACGAACAGATTGCAGGCCCGCCGGGATACGACCTCACCAAACCGGTCGTCTTAAAAATGCCTGTTGCCTTAAACGAAATTTCCGGCATCGCATTTAATAAGGGCAATCCCGACACCATCTACGCCGAGCAGGATGAGGAAGGCAGGTTATTTTATTTCGCTACCGGCAGCCAGGATGTAAAGCATCAAAAGTTTGGAAAGAAGGGAGACTATGAAGACATCGCAATTTGTAACGGAACGGTAGCAATGCTCAGGAGTGATGGCGCTTTGTTTTCCTTCCCTCTAAACATCAACGGTGATAAAGAAATCAGCAATGTTCAGGAAGCCGCGGGCATTTTACCAGCAGGCGAATATGAAGCAATGTTTGCTGATGAGGCTAACAATCTTTTGTATGTACTCTGCAAAGAGTGCAGTGAAGACAATGCTGCTAAAAACATCAGTGGTTATATTTTGCAAATTTTGCCCGGTGGACAATTCGCATCAAAAGACAATTTCAGGATAAATACAAAAGATATTGCTGCCAAACTGGTAGAAAAGAAAATTGTTTTCCGGCCTTCCGCCATGGCCAAAAATCATTTACAGAATGAGTGGTATATTGTCTCCTCAGTAAATAAATTGTTGGTAATTACTGACACGGCATGGGTAGTAAAAGCGGCTTACCCGCTTGATCCGGCTTTGTTTAATCAGCCTGAAGGCATCGCCTTTGATAGCAACAATAACCTGTACATTTCGAACGAACGGGGCAATACGGCCAGCGCAACCATATTAAAATTTACTTTTGCGAAAGATAAAAAATAATCCATGCACCGGTTAAAGCGTTTTCGTGTCATTTGTTGTATATTTTGCCTGCAATTTGTTGGTCCAGCTGTCCATTCACAGAACTTTGATATCAATATGTTGAAGTCTATTAACCCGCAATACCCAAGTTCCACGTTTTGGAAAACCACGAGCAGTTCCTATATGGTGGTTTCCGGCACGGCTGTCTTTGGTTCACTGGCTTATGCATTTATTAAAAGTGATAAGGAATTGCAACATAGATCTTATGAAATAATTATTGCCGTGGGCATTAATATCCTTGCAACAAACGGGTTAAAAGCCGCCTTCAACCGTACCCGACCTTCGGATGAATATCCCGGGCAGGTTTTTGTTTTAACTACTTCAAACGGGCACTCTTTTCCTTCGGGGCATACATCGCTTGCTTTCGCAACCGCTACCTCTTTTACCCTTACTTACAAAAAGTGGTATATCGCCGTACCGGCATATTTATGGGCGGGCTGTGTGGGATATTCGAGGATGTACCTGGGAAAACATTATCCTTCTGATGTGTTAGGTGGCGCTATCACCGGGGCAGGCAGCAGCCTGCTCAGTCATTGGATCAGCAAAAAATTATTTATGCAAAAAGCAGTTGCTGTAAGTCAGTCAAATGCATTATAAAAATATTTGTGAAACGCTATTAAACAAACTTCCCTAATCCTGCCTTGAGAACAACTGCAGCTACCGGTAAATCAGTGTCATGCAAAGACCAATAATTTAGACAAATGAAAAAAGAAATATTAGTGATCGATCCGCACACACCCAAAGAGTTGTGGGCCGAATCATATATTTCACTGCTTCCGTTCACTGAGTTTTTGCAAAACAAGATTGCTACCGGTCAAGGCATCAAAATAAAATATTACCAGTATGTGCTGGACAAAGTTTTAGCTTTCCCTGAGTTGCAGGAAGATATCCCGGTACAGGAAATTCACCAGTATGAAGAATTACTGGAACTCGTTTCCTCTATTGTTTTCCCGATCATGGAAGATGAAAATGAATTTTATTGGGCATTCGGCAACCCCTTAACGCCCGAAGTGTTTTACGGAAGCAATGCCTTTTACAATTTACTCACTGCCAAATCCGAGTGGTATGTGGGTGATAGTTATTTCACAAGGGCCGAATCCTCCGCCCTGGCAAAAGAGTTGCAGTACGACCTGATTTTACAAAAACTATACAATTACACTACCGAGCAAAAAAAAGAATGGATACATGGTTTTGTAAATCCCCGTACAGGCCTATACCAGTATTACCGCATTAATATCGACAGGCGGTTTACTGCTGTAAAAACAAAATCGGCCCTGCCCCTCATCGATAAAGAACAGATCGATGCATGCTTCGCACGTGCCAATGGTATCAAACAACTGGAAGAAATTTTGCCGGTAAAGGATTTGGTGGCCACCGGGTTTACGATCATTACGCTTACCGATGTAACCGCCAAACAGGCCATTGAACAAATCAGTAAGGAAGTAGCTGTTTTTAATGTGAATCAAAGTGAAAACTCCTTTCACCAGGTTACCCTTTTATTGCAAACGCTTGCGGGAAATCAACATTACCGGTTTGGCTTAATGCCCATCTTTACCATCAATAACAGGGCGGCCCTCTTGTACGAAAACTTTCCTTACAGCATCATTGTGAAAGCCTGTGTTGAACAGGGCGTGCCTAAAAAAATCTTTGATCTGTTTATCAAAGGGTTTTTGAAAACGCCTGTCGTAATAAAATATTCGCCCGGCACTATCACCAATGCACTTCCGGAAAGTATCCAGGCTGCGTTGACTAACTCAGACATCCTCTTTTATTCCCTGTCACCCGTATTTGCCGGAAAGCAATTGGTGGGCATATTTGAAATCTCTACGGATGAGGCCAATATAAGTATGGATAAAACTGTGGGCGAAAGCCTGTCGCCTGCGATCCCTTTTATTTCGCAACTTTTGCAATTCTTCATTGATAAATTCAACAGGAGCATCGATACCATCATCAAAGACCAGTTTACCAATATTCAACCTGCCGTACAATGGAAGTTTAATGAAGCTGCCTGGCATTATTTCCGCAATCACCTGGTGGAAAATAAAAGTAGCGAAATTGAAAGCATTTCCTTTATCGAAGTGTTTCCCTTGTATGGCGCTGTAGATATTCAAAATTCTACCATTGAGCGAAATAAAGCCTTGCGAAAAGACCTGCTGCTGCAGTTGAACCTGCTGCGGGATATATTGCAGACGATCGAGCACACCCATTTTTCAGACACCTCCAAAAAGCTGGTGGTTACCTGCGATTACTGGCTGTACCAGCTGGAAAATTATATCAGCATCGAACAGGAATTACAGCTACATGATTATCTGCAGCTGGAAGTAAACCCTTACCTGCAACTGTTTCAAAACCTTAAAAGCAGCCCCTTACCGGAAATGATCAGTGAGTACAGGGAAGCGCTGGATGAAGATGAAGGAGATACTTTTGGTAACAGGCGAAAACTTGAATCATCGATTAACACGATCAACGAAGGGGTTGGCCAGTACCTCGATCTGCTAAGTGTAGAGTTGCAATCGGTGTACCCCTGCTATTTTGAAAAAATCAGGACAGATGGTGCGGAATATGATATTTATTTAGGTCAGTCCATTGCTCCCAAGATCCCTTTTAAAATGGCTTTTTTGTACAAGGCGAGATTGATACAGTTGCATGCAATGGCGGCGATTGCCAGGCTTACCAATTCCCTGATTCCCCAACTGGAGAATAGCTTGCAAACTACGCAAATGATATTCGTACATTCCCGCCCCATCGATATCAGTTTTAGAAATGATGAACGCCGGTTTGATGTGGAAGGGGCTTACAATATCCGCTACCATATCATTAAAAAACGCATCGACAAAGTACACCTGCAGGGTACCGAAGAAAGGCTTACGCAGGTGGGCAAAATCGCTATTGTGTATTACAACGAAAAAGATGTAGCCGAATATGTTGATTACATCAGCCAGTTGCAAAAAAAACAGGTGTTACTGGATGATCTTGAACATCTTGAACTGGAAGAATTGCAGGGTGTTAGCGGGTTGAAGGCATTGAGGGTGGGTGTAAATTTTGAATAGCAGTAAAATTGATAGCAATCATCAGATGATGACTTTTCAATAATGGGGTATGCTTAAACGCTGGTTGCCATACCGGCAGCACATGATCTCATGAACATTTTCGTGATCAGGCTATCCTTATCGCTTACCCGTTTTGCATACTTATTAATTTTAGTCAAAAATTAATTTCATGAAACAACGAATGCAAGCCCTGTTTTTATTTATGTTTTGTCCTCTTTTTTTTAAAAACAGTTTTAGCCAAGTAAACAGCCCCACGAATATAACCGATAAAAAATGGTGGAAGGAATCAATCGTTTATCAAATTTACCCAAGAAGTTTCAAAGACAGTGATGGAGACGGAATAGGGGATTTAAAAGGGTTGCTATCTGAACTGGATTATGTAAAAAGTTTAGGTATTAACGCGGTTTGGCTAAACCCTATTTATAGCTCACCAAATGATGATAACGGGTACGATGTAAGTGACTACCGCAGCATTATGCACGATTTTGGAACGATGGCAGATTTTGATGCGCTGTTAAACGGCATGCATGAGCGTGGTATTAAACTGGTGATGGACCTCGTGGTAAATCACAGCAGTGATGAACATGAATGGTTCAGGCAAAGCAGGAGCTCAAGAAACAATCCTTACCGGGATTACTACCATTGGTGGAACGCAGAAAATGGAAAGCCCCCCTACAGGTATAGTTTGTTTGATGTAAACGGCGACGCATGGATGTATGACTCCTTAACAAATGCTTACTATTTGCACTACTTTTCCCGCAAACAACCAGACCTTAATTGGGAAAATCCGAAACTACGCGGCGAAGTATACGATATCATGAAATTCTGGGCAGATAAAGGTGTAGATGGTTTCAGGCTGGATGCTTTCCAGTTTGCCGCCAAAGACACAACTTTCCCGATATTTCCACAAGGCTTTGAAAAAAACTTTGTCCTTTATTATGCCACGCAGGGAAACCTGCACGGTTACCTGCAGGAAATGAATAAAGAAGTACTTAGTAAATACAATGTGATGAGTGTGGCAGAAGGTGCAGGAAATTCATTTACGGATGCCCATAACCTGGTAGATGCAAACCGCCATGAGCTCAACATGGCCTATGCTTTTGACGGTGTGGACATAGCCAGGCCTGAAGGATACAGCGTTTTGCATTTTAAGGAAGTTTTCACCCGCTGGGACAGCGCTTTTGCCAACAACGGTTGGTTATCTGTTTTTCTTGCGAATCACGACCAGGCAAGATTAGTCAGCAGGTTTGGCAATGACGGTCCTGCCTTTAGGGAACTATCTTCAAAAATGCTCAGTACGTTTATCCTCACGATGCGGGGAACGCCCTACTATTACAACGGCGATGAATTGGGAATGACCAATGCAGGTTTTGATAAAATCGAAGATTACCGTGATGTACAAACATTGAACGAATACCAGCACCAAAAGAACGTTGGAGGTGACCTGCAAAAATTTTTGAAGCGAAAACAATTTGAGAGCAGGGATAACGGGCGCACTCCTTTTCAATGGAATGGCTCAAAGAACGCTGGTTTTACAAGTGGAACACCATGGATTGCCGTTAATAAAAATTATAAAAACATTCATGCGGCCCTGCAGGAAAAAGACCCGAACAGTTGCCTGAACTATTTTAAAAGTTTAGTGAAATTGCGTAATGATAATAAGCCTATTCTTGTTTATGGAAAATACACTTTGCTGGATAAAAATAATCCAGCAGTATATGCCTATACCAGGGAAAATGAAGGACAAAAAATGTTGATACTCCTTAATTTTTCTCCTGCAAATGCAGCAGCCTCTATTCAGCTAAAGATGTCAAATGCGCAATTGCTTTTGTCTAACTATAAAGCTGCTCCCTTTGTTGACAAAGAAAAATCCATCATTACATTAAAGCCATACCAGGCGGTTATTTATCAGTTATAATGAGTTGTCCCAAAAACGTTGCGACAGGGACCCCCAAGGATATGAGATAACAATTAACGCGTTAGTCGTTATCTTTCACTTTTATGTTGAACATTCGCAACGGGCAACCTGGCTAAATATGCTGAAATGTCCTGCCTTCGTCGATTGGTTCAGCAACTGCTAAACTTTCCATCTTAATTAACCGGCTAAAAAAATGTACATCACCATATCAATCATCGCTTTACTTTCGCTGGCAGTCATAGTTCTTTTGCGACAAGCGCGCTTTGGTAAACGGCCGGCCGGCAAACGTTTAGAAAAGATTAAAAACTCACCAAATTATAAAAACGGTTCGTTTCAAAATGAAAGTATAACCCCGGACCTGACGGAAGGAGCAAGTTATTTTTCAGTTGCCAAAGAATTTTTTTTTGGCAAACGTAAACGGGTTACCCCAACGAATACCATCCCTTCCATAAAAACCGACCTCCTGCATCTTGACATTGATAAAAATATCCTGGTATGGTTTGGACACTCCTCTTATTTTATGCAAATAGATGGAAAGAGAATCCTGGTTGACCCGGTATTGTGCGGTTTTGCATCGCCCTTTTCTTTTTCAACAAAAGCCTTTAAGGGAACAGATATTTATACAACGGATGATCTCCCGGAAATTGACTACCTGTTTATTTCGCACGATCACTGGGACCACTTTGATTATGAAACGGTCACACAGCTGAAACCGAAAGTAAAAAAAGTAATATGCGGCCTCGGAACCGGAGAGCATTTGGAGCATTGGGGCTACAACGAAGATCAAATCATTGAAAAAGATTGGAACGAGCAAATCATTTTAGAAGATGGTTTTATTGTTGACACGGTTCCTGGACGACATTTTTCGGGCCGTGGATTGAAACGAAACCAGGCTCTCTGGACGGCATTCGTTTTACAAACTCCCACGATGAAAATCTTTATGGGCGGCGATAGTGGCTACGACAAACATTTTACGGCCATTGGAAAAAGCTTTGGCCCATTCGACCTTGCTATCCTGGAAAACGGCCAATATGATAAGAGCTGGAAATATATTCACATGATGCCCGGTGAAGTTTTGCAGGCCGCGAAAGACTTACATGCCAAAAGGCTCCTACCTGTCCATTCCTCCAAGTTTGCCATTGCAAACCATGCATGGGATGAACCTTTGGCGAAAATTACCGAATTGAACAAGTCAGTGAACATTCCCGTTATAACACCACTTATTGGCGAAGCGGTAGATTTGAAAGATGAAGCTCAGCAATTTACCGAATGGTGGAAAAATATCGATTGAATGTATAATTGAGCAGACTAATAATCCTTTCACTGTGTGAGTTCATCGACCTTATTTGTTGACCAACATTTGTTTTTCAATGTAACATTGTTGTGTCACTCCCGTGTACATTTACAGCAACAAGGAGCAACAAGACTGCCTAATCGTGCCGCATTCCTTCTGCCACTTTAAATACATGTAAAACATAAGGGAACAATGCATCCATGGTTTCTTCCACACCACGGGGAGATCCAGGCAAAGTGATCACGAGCGTACTTTTGATAAAGCCTGCCACGCCTCTTGACAGCATAGCGAATGCAGTGCGCTGCTGTCCATAATTACGGGCAGCTTCCATAATGCCCGGAATTTCCCTGTCTATCAGCGGCCGGATGGCATCCGGTGTAATATCCCTGGGAGAAAGACCGGTGCCGCCCGTGAACAGAACGAGATTGAAACCTTCTTCACTCAATTGTTTGGCGGTTGACTGGATGGTATCAAAATCATCCCGGATAGTGGTTTGAAAGCTTGCCGACAAATGATGCTGCGCTAATTTTTGGAGGATCATTTTACCGGATTGATCTTCTTTTTTACCTGCAGCCACACTGTCAGAACATACCACTACGGCACAACGCAATCCATTCGAAATGTCTTTTTTGAAATCTGTTTTGCCGCCCGATTTGCTTTGCAGGCGAATGGATGATATTTCCACGCCCTTATCCAGCGGCTTCAGCATATCATACATTGTTAGTGCCGTTACTGCGGCGCCATGCATGGCTTCCACCTCCACACCTGTTTTGTAAATCGTATGTACTTCCACGGTAATTACAACGGTTAATCCATCAATTTTATGGGTGATGGCTGCAAATTCTACAGGCAAAGGATGACAATCCGGAATTACATCGCTGGTTTTTTTTATGCCTAATAATCCGGCAGCACGGGAAAATTCAAACACATCTCCTTTGGGAACTTTTTTATTTTGTATTGCTTCAATCGTAGCCAAATCGGATACTGAGATGATTGCAGTTGCAACGGCTTTTCGAAGACTGTTATTCTTATGCGTAATATTGACCATGATGATTTTTGCGTTTGATTGAAAACACTTCCACTACTCAACCGGCTATTTATTTTCCTTCCATTGATATTCTTCATTTTCAAACAATTCCTTTCCCCACACCGGCAGTTCAGATTTTATTCTTTCTACGATTTCTGCACAGGCGTCAGTAGCTGCTTTGCGGTGTGCCGAAGAAGTAAATACAAATAGAGAGATTTCCCCTGCGGCAACTTTTCCCAGACTATGGTACACATGCATACAAGTGAGGGTATATTTATCAAATATCGCTTCCCTGATGGTATGCATTTTTTCGAGGGCCATTTCCTGGTAAGTGGTGTATTCAATCGCGGTTACGGATTTACCGTCAACCATGTCTGCACGAACCTGCCCCAGGAAAATGCTATGAGCGCCGATATTGGTTTTTGTACTATGCTGCTGAATGCTTTCCCCAATAAATGACGGCAGCACCGGCCCTTCCACAAATATATTCTTTGGTTTTCTCTCTGTCATACCTGCGCCGTTGAATGGTTATTGATCCATTGAATGATACCACCCTGCAAACTATATATCTTTTTTGATTCGCCAAACTCATCGAAAAGCCATTGAGCAGCCTGCAGGCTTCTTTTGCCCGACTGGCAAAACACGATTACTGTGTTACTTTTAATTGCGGGCATTGCTTCTTTCAATTGCATCAATGAAATCCGTTTATAATTGAATCCCGTTGGAAGCGGCCATTCATGTGTTTCTCTTACATCAATGATTTCAACAGCCTCCTTATTGAGTAAAGTATCAAAATGAATCGCATCAATTTCAAAGCCGCCATCGGGCTGAACCGAAGAACAAAGCAATTGGTAATCCATTTGTTTGAATGCGGCCGCCGAAGCGGGAACCATTGACTCTGCTTCCGTGGTTGCAGGTATTCCAATTTCATAGGTGTGGTTGGTCAATGCGTTATAGGTTAAAATAGAATTGATCAACAGCTCACCCATTCCGGTGATTAGCTTGATAGTTTCATTTGCCTGCATCGTTCCGATAATACCCGGTAGAACACCCAGCACACCGGCTTCCGCACAGCTCAATACTTCACCCTGCTTTGGAGGGTTCGGAAACAGGTGACGGTAGTTGACTGAATATTCGCCGGTTGGCATGCGATGATGGAAGACTGCCACCTGTCCTTCAAATTGAGACACTGCGCCATATACGAGAGGTTTGTTTAATAAAACACAGGCATCATTGATCATGTACCTGGTAGCAAAATTATCCGTGCCATCAATAACCACATCATATGCTTCGATGATGTCCAGGGCATTGCTTGTTGTCAACCGGTCGGGATAGGCGGTAATGTTTATTTCCGGGTTTAATCTTGCAAGGGCGTGTTTTGCTTTCCCTGCTTTTGCGAAACCAATGTCCATTGTATTGTACAGCGGCTGGCGGTGCAGATTGGTTATTGAAACCACATCATCATCCACAATACCGATATTTCCAACACCCGCCGCAGCGAGATATTGCAATGCAGGGCAACCCAATCCCCCGGCACCAATTACGAGCGCTTTTGCCTTTAGCAGTTTTTGCTGACCGGCTTCGCCAAATTCTTTTAAAATTACCTGGCGCTGGTATCTTTCATATGATGTGTTGTCGTTTTTCATTGGTTATCCTCCTGAAAATGGTGGCAATAAAGCTACGGTGCTATTTTGTGTGAGCAGGGTATTTCCTGTGATAATATTTTTGTTTACCGCTACCACGTATTTTGAAGTTGCCAAAGCAGGAAATCTACGATGAAGGTTTTGTACCACACTGTCGGTGTCCGCTACATCTTCCATTGTAATGGTACCGATGCCGGTGATGTCTGTGAGCTGGCCAAATAAAAGGATGTTTATATTCATAAGATTTAAATGATATGCAAAGTTAGCGTTACAATCAATTGCGCGGTTTCTTTCGGGCAGGACGAAAAGTATTGATTTGCCTTTTGCCTTTAGCGAAAAGGGAGCGAAGCAATTAAAACTCTTAAGCCGTTTAAATTTTTTTATTAATGCCACGAACGCACGAATATCGGCGAGGGTTTTTTAGTTTAATTAGATTCGTGCCAATTCGTATAATTAGTGGCTTAAAAATTTTCATGGTAAGCCCCAAAACTATTTTAACCAGCTTCTTAGTGAATGTTATTAAAAGTGAATGGTCGATATTCACTATTGACCATTCACCACTCAAGTAATTATTCACTCACTCTCCGCACAATTATTTTTTGCAATCCTTTTACATATCTCCTGCCTGTGGCTTCGTCGTATGGCGACAGGAGTGCAATCCGGTCGTTCATCAGCGTGCCATTTTTTCCATCGTGCGCTGTAATGATCATGGTATGCCGGCCCGTTTCATTGTTAAAAATTTCATTCCAGGAAAAAACTACTTTGTAGTTGTCGGCGGCAATGCAAACAAAATAATACTCACTCAACAATTTAGGATCGGCTTGATCGATCGATAATTTACCCAGTACATCCTTTAACAAAACCCCTCGCATATTTTTTAATACACTTTTCTTCTCGAGAAGATGATTGGTGATAATGACGCTGTCAATTTTTGTGATGGATAACCCCATGAGATCCTGCAAAGAAAATTTTTGTGATTGCTTTATACTTCCCTCTACAGTAAAATTATCAGTGGTGAGGATTGGTTTTTGAGACCAGCCTTGCAGGCAAATTGAAATCAGAATGATAGTGACTGTCTTTTTCATATTGATCTAATCTTTTATTCTTTTACCGAGATGCGAGTTCGATATCGTGTTCCCTGTTCCATTACGTTTTTTATGTTGAAGAGTGCGACGCCAATGAAGCTAAATGAAGGTTTGCCGCCGGGCTCATAAATATTTATTTACAAGATTAAGTAGCTAAGCATGCGTAAATAGTAACTTAAATGCTGCCAGTAACAACACCACGGCTAAAACATTTTTCAATATGGTTTGCTTAAACCGGAGTGCGCCAAAATAAGCTCCGAATAAGCCGCCGGTAAACGCGATCGCCACATACCAAACCATATTTGTATTGAATTGAATACCCTTTGTAAACTGCCCTGCCAAGCCTGATAAAGAATTTACAAAAATAAACAATGCACTGATTGCAGCGGTTTGCTTCTGATCGGTCCATTTTAAGAACAACAATATCGGCGATAAAATAATGCCACCCCCGATACCGATCAGGCCCGAAAGAAACCCAATCACTGCACCGATCAAGACCGATAACCCCGTGTTTGATTTTTTTAATTCATGAGCGGGCGTATTGCTAAAGAATAAAAAACGTGCTACCGGGATGAGCAAGAGCACACCGAGCATTTTTTTGTAAATGGTTCCATCCACTACCACCAAACCGCCCAAAAAAGCCATCGGTACCGAAGCAAGCGCCAGCGGTAAAAATATCTTCCACAAAAAATGTTTGCCGCGGTAAAACTGAATAAAGGAAGTAAGCGATACAAAAAGATTCAGTAGCAGCGCAGTGGGCTTCATTACTTCCGGTGCAACACTGAATATCGCCATCAGGGCAAGGTAACCGCTGGCGCCGCCGTGCCCAACCGAGGCATATAAAAATGCCACGAGAAACAATAATCCATAGAATAAAAAAATACTCTCCTGCATGTTGTTGATTTAATCCGGGACAATAACTGCTATAATTTTGCGATTAACCTGCGTATCCCTGCTTTACATTTGGGGTTGTTGCCAGGGTTAATTCAAGAGATGTATTTCAACCTTTTCACCTGCAGCACAATGCGTAGTGGCTTCATCTATTTTCACCAGGCAGTTGGCCCTCGCAAAAGAGCTGAGGCGGTAGCTTTCCTGGGCTTCCAATACCGTAACGCTTTGGCCGTCATAAAACCCTTTTAAAAAATGGGTGAGTCCGGTAGGTTTCTCAACTGCTTTTGCAAGCGGTGCGTTCAACAAATTTAAGCCAGGTTTTTGATTGGCCAGTTGTTGCAAAGCAGGTAGCACGTATTCGTAAAAACAGGTAAGTACCGAAGAGGGATTCCCTGGTAAGCCGAATACCAGTTTGTTATCTTTTTTGCCAAAATACAATGGCTTGCCAGGCCGCTGTTTTATGCGGTGAAATAATTGAGTTACTCCACATTGGGTGGCTGCCTCCAATACAAAATCGTAATCTCCCACGCTAACACCTCCCGTTAACAACACCACATCCGATTCATCTAAGGCGGACTGCAATATCGCTTTCAAAATTTCGAGCTCATCATCGGCCCAATGCACTTTTACTTCGTTGATAAATAACTGCTTCAACGCTGCTTTTAGTGCCAGGGAATTGGATTCGTACACCTGTCCGCGTTGCAGCGGTTTGCCGGGCTGTTGCAATTCTCTGCCGGTAACAATGATACTCACAATGGGTTGAGGAAATACTGTTACCTGTGTAACTCCGATGCCTGCCAAAAACCCCATGGCGGCAGGTGTGAGATTCGTGCCTGCTTCGAGGGCAATGGCTCCGGCTTTTATTTCTGAACCTTTTAGACGGACATTTCCACCGGCTGATAATTTTTCATTCTGGATGGATAGTTTGCCCTGTGTGACAGTTACGTTTTCCTGCATCACTACTGTATCGGCGCCATCGGGCACCGGTGCTCCTGTAAAGATGCGTACTGCCTGGCCGGGAGAAAAGGGAACGGTTTGATCTGAACCCGCAGCTACTTCGCCTGCGACTTGTAAGGTGGTTCCACTTTGCCATCCGCTAAATGAAAATGCATAACCATCCATTGAAGACTGGGCAAAAGCAGGAATATCTACGGTAGCAAAAACGTTTTCTGCTAAAAGGCTTCCGGCAGATTCCACGAGGGGTTGGGTTACAGGATCTAATGTCACAACCTGTTGCTGAATTATGTTTTTTGCTTCTTCAACGCTTATCATGTGTTATAATCTATATTATCCGCCAATGGTAATCATGCTCCTGTTATGGATGTCTTCTGCATGTACGTGTTCAAAATCTGCGGTGAACTGTCCGCCCAGTTCTTTGGCCTTGCTGCTGATGCTTTGCTGAACGAGTGGCAATATATCTTCACCCTTTCTAAATGTAGTGAGAAGATCGGTTTCTGTTTGGGAGAAAAGACAATTCTTCATTTTTCCATCGGCAGTCAGTCGCATCCTGTTGCAACCGGCGCAAAACGGAGCTGTCATGGTACTGATAACAGCGAAAGTTCCGACATGACCGGGTACCGTATATTTTTTCGCGGTATCATGCTTTTCGTCAGTTAAACGGACTACCGGGTATTTCGATTCCACCACTTCAAGTATTTGTTGCCACGTGAAAACTTTATTGCTCGTCCAACGGTTTCCGCTAAACGGCATAAACTCAATAAATCTTACATGAACGGGCGTGTCCTTTGTCCATTCAATAAAATCATTGATCTCCATGTCATTCATCCCTTTCATCGCCACCACGTTCACTTTTACGTGAAAACCCTTGCTTATTAACAAATGAATGTTGTCATATACCTGCCTGAATTGGTCACGCCGTGTAAGCAGTAAAAATTTTTCTGGTTGCAAAGTATCCAGGCTGATATTGAGTGATTTTATCTTCGCCTGCTGCAATATGTCTGCATATTCATGAAGGCGTGTTCCGTTGGTAGTTAGGGTTAGGGCGACCGGCAGTTTTGATAAGGCAAGAATGATTTTTCCAGCATCTTTTCTTACCAGCGGTTCGCCACCCGTGAGCCGGATTTTATTAACCCCCTGGGCTACAAATATTTTCGCAATGGCTTCTATTTCATCAAACTGCATCAGTTTTGATGCAGGGGTAAATTCATAATCTTCCTCCGGCATACAGTAAAAACAACGGAGGTTGCAGTTATCGGTAAGCGATATCCGCAGGTAATTATGATCACGTCCAAAAGAATCCAACAACATTTATAGGTGATTTAATCTCTTAATAATTTTTAACTGAAATTGGAATTGGGAAAAAACCTCTATTTTACTTAACAACATTTAATTGCCGGTTATTGGCCGGTCAGTTAAGGTTTTTCATCCAGGTCAGGAGCATAATCCAACAACTCTTTATAATCCTTTTCTGTATCAATATCAATTTGTCCCAAAGGAAACTCCACCACATCTACCCGATCGGGGTTTTCTATAATTATTTTTTTTGCGCCTGCATCTCCTGTAAGCTCCAGCAAGGTTGCAAACATGGCTTTACTAAACAAAGCGGGTGTACCCAGTGTACCTCCGTATTTGCTGGCGATGATCGGCTTGCCGTTTTGAACATGCTTCATCACCAGTTCTTTCAGGAGGTTTACCGTCACAAAGGGCTGGTCGCATACCATAATTATTGCCGCCTGTACACCTGGGAAAACCTCCAATAATGTCAATAAGCCAATACGGATGGACGATGCAATTCCCTCTTCCCAATGCTCGTTTACTGCAACAGTAATACTTTCATACTTAATCTCTTTTTCAATCGATTCAGCTTTTGCACCTAATACGGTGATAATCTTGCTGGCGTCCGTTTCAACTGCCACACCAATAGCATGTTCCAACAGGCTGTTTCCTTTATACAGCAATAACTGTTTCGGTTTACCCAACCTCGCCGACACTCCCGCAGCAAGCAGGATAATGCCGTAATCACCTTTTATTTGATTGTTCGCGAAAATACGGTGTAAGTTTAGATACTCTAAATTAGGCTTAGTTATTCATATTTTTTAACAGGCAGGGGCTTTGAATGTTTGATTTGTAGGGCTGCAAGGGCAGTATTTGTTCTCCACACCTGTAAAAAAACGAACCAATTTTAAATAGCAAAATAATAAGGGTGCAATAAATTCTGTTGACTGCTTTTGCAAATAGCCCATCACATTACCAACTCCGCTTTGATCACCACCAGTAAAAATTCCTTTTAGCTCTAGAAGTATTTTTGTACCTTAACTTTTGCAACAAAACAAGCTTTATGGCCTCTATCAATCTTACGGTGAATGGTAAACTTTATACTATCGATGCAGATCCGAAAATGCCTTTGCTATGGGCAATTCGCGACCTGGTTAAACTTACCGGTACAAAATATGGCTGCGGTATTGCCCAATGCGGCGCCTGTACGGTACATCTCAACGGCACACCTGTGCGCTCCTGCTCATTGCCCGTTTCAGCCGCGGTAAATCAAAAAATCACTACGATCGAAGGGCTTTCACCGGATAATTCACACGCTGTGCAACAGGCCTGGATAAAGGAGCAGGTGCCTCAATGCGGTTATTGCCAGAGTGGACAAATCATGGCGGCGGCAGCCTTGTTAAAAAAGAATCCGCACCCGACCGATAAGGATATTGATGCAGCCATGCAGGGGCATATTTGCCGCTGCGGCACATACGTTCGTATTAGAACGGCGATTAAAACTGCTGCAAATATCATGGCTTCGGGTGTTGCTGTCGCAACTGCAGCCGACGAAACGCCCGCTTCCAGGTAGTTTATTTGTATAAACTCAAACGGCCTTCTATAGGACGATTCAATTTACAATTAAAATGGCAACGATGAATTCAGTAAAAAATATCTCCCGCAGAAAATTTATAACGCTCTCTTCTCTGTCCGGCGCAGCATTTACGCTTGGTTTTTATTTTCCGGCGGCAGCAAAGACGGCCAGCATTTTGACCGGCGACAATGCCGACGAAAAGGGAATCGAACTCAGTTCATGGATTACCATTGATAAATCGGGAAATGTTACGCTCATCAACCATCGTTCCGAAATGGGCCAGGGTTCCTTCCAGTCTGTTCCACAGATCATTGCAGAAGAACTGGAGGTTGATCTTAACAAAGTAAAAACTGTATTTGCACCCGGCAATAGTAAGAAATATGGGAGCCAGATCACCGGCGGAAGTTCTACAGTGAGAGGTTCTTATAAAACTTTGCTACGCACCGGCGCCACGGCCCGTGAAATGCTGATTGCGGCTGCGGCAAAACAATGGAATGTGCCTGCAATGGAATGTTATGCTGAAAAGGGAACGGTGATGCACCGTCCTACCGGGAGAAGCGCAGGATACGGAACATTGGTAGAGGAAGCAGCCAAACTTCCCATTCCAAAGAAGGTGCAGTTAAAAGAAAGAAAAGATTACAAGATCATCGGCCAGCCATTACCCAGGCAGGATACTCCGTCCAAAACCAATGGCAAAGCGGAATTTGGCCTCGACAAAAAACTGCCGGGAATGCTGTATGCCGTGGTGGAACGGAATCCCAGGTTTATGGGAAAGGTAAAAAGCTTTGATGATGTGGCTACCAGGGCTATTCCGGGTGTGAAAAATGTATTTAAAGTAGAGATGCCGGTTTTTGGCTTTACAAGAGAGGGTGTGGTAGTGGTTGCTGAAAGTATCTGGGCCGCAATGCAGGGAAGAAAAGCATTAAAAGTTGAGTGGAATGATGAAGGCTTTGAACACATTTCCACCGACCAGCTTTATACAAGGATGAAAGAGGATCTTAAAAAGCCGGGCCTTTCTCAACGGACCGGCGGCAATTTTGAGGAACGCTTTCAAAAGGCCGGTAAAAAGCTGGAATTGGTATATGAAACTCCCTATGAAACCCACAGTTGCATGGAGCCTTTAAACTGTATTGCCAATGTGGAAGGTGATAAATGTGAGATATGGGGCCCGATACAAGGGCCAGACTGGATCCAGAGTGATGTAAGCGAGCGCCTGAAAATACCGCTTGAAAATGTTACGGTAAATATGACCTTTTTAGGCGGAGGCTTCGGTAGGAAGGCTTTTACGGATTATACGTTTGAAGCTGTACTGATCTCAAAAGAGATGAAAGCGCCTGTTCAGGTAGTATGGACAAGAGAAGATGATATGACCCAGGGGCCATTTCGCCCGGGTGCTGTGTACGAATGCAAGGCCGGTGTCAATGATGGCAGGATCAATGCTTTGCAGGTAAAGATGGCTTCCCAGAATATGGATCACCAGGATGCGGGGTCAGATAAGTTGAAATTTAACAGCAGCACTACGGAAGGTTTTGCAGAAGCCTATTTTGAATCGATTCCTCACTACAGCTTTGCTGATATTCCCACGGAGGCGCCTATCCCCGTTATGTGGTGGCGTTCGGTGTATTCTTCCACCAACGGGTTTGCTTTTGAAAGTTTTATAGATGAGCTGGCCCATGCGGCGGAAAAAGATCCGATAGAATTCAGGAGAAGCCATCTTTGGGGTGAACGTTACCAGGCCATTCTCGATAAGCTGGAGGAGATGACTGGCTGGAAATCAAGGTCTAAAAATAACGGCTGGGGTGTAGCCATCACAGAATGCTTTAAAACGATCGTGGGAGAAGCGGTTAAAGTTTCCCGCAAAGCGGATGGAAAACTATCGATCGATAAAGTGTTTGCGGTAATGGATTGCGGCTGGTATGTAAACCCCGATATTATCAAAGCCCAGATAGAAGGGAGTATCGTGATGGCACTTGGAGCCGCCACAACGCATGAAACACATTTTGCAGATGGTAAGGCCGTGGAGAAAAATTTCAATGTTTACAAAATGCCCATGATCAATGATATTCCGGCAATGGAAATACACATTATGGACAATGATGAAAAGCCCGGCGGTGCCGGGGAGCCAGCTTTACCGCCATTTGCGCCTGCATTGTGCAATGCTATTTTTGATCTGACCGGCAAAAGAATCCGGAAGCTTCCTTTTAAACTGGAAGAGGTTTAGTCTTTTTCTACCGGAGTAAATGAGAGAAATAGCTTTATAAGTTTTATCCCAAAATATTTGGATATCCCCTTCAATTGAAAAGTTTGACCATGTACTTCACAAGGCAGACTTATAAAATCGGGCATCAAAATTTGACTGCTTCAATTCTGGGTCGCCCTGTAAATCTACATTGCACCCTGTCCTTTTATTTGTCAGGAAATGGCATCTGTCACATTACCACCTCTCTTATTTTCGGACTGATATTTTGATTCACCCTAAATAAATTTTGGGGATCATATTTTGCTTTTATATCTACCAGTCGTTGGTAATTATCACCGTAAGTGGCTTTTATTCGGTCTTCACCTTCATCCATCAAAAAGTTTACATAGGCGCCACCTGCAGAATACGGATGCAGTGTTTCCCAGTAATCTCTCGTCCAGCCAACAATCTTGTCTTTATTTCCAGGATCCTCGTCAATCCCCACAATCACCACCGCATAATTTGCATCACGATAATTCCACGCAGTATCATTTTTACCAACCTTTGATGCCGCACCATTTACGGGATACATATGCATAGAGGAAAGAGGGGTAGGCATTTCGCTGCCAAACCTGGCATGGAACCCTATCGATGTTTCGTCAAGGTCTTTTACAAAATCCGCTTTCCAGTACCATAACAGGCCTGGCGGATACAGGCCATCGAACATCGTTTGCAATGCAGGGAAAGGAATAGGACCTACAAAATCCAATGCCGGTGTTTTAAAATTACGAATGGGCTCGAAAACTTTTTCTGCTTTTTCAAGTTCGCCATTATAGCACCAGACTACGCCGCACATTTTTTTCAGGTGCAGATGTTCCGGGAAGGGAGCAAAAGGGGGAACTGTGAGGAAAGCGAAAAATCCGTTGATGTTCTCCGGCGCATTGGTTATGAAATTGTGATACCATTGCATCATTTCCGCTGAATCATCCAGGTGCCAAAGCATCGGGCCCCCATAAATAGTATGTGCCGGCCTTAATTTAAAAAGGAATGAGACTACCACACCAAAATTTCCGCCACCACCACGGAGGGCCCAAAAGAGATCCTGGTTTTCTGTTTCAGAGGCTGTCACAACCCGGCCATCCGCTAATATTACTTCTGCCTCCAAAAGATTATCTATTGAAAGTCCGTACTGGCGGGTGAGGTGACCAAGTCCACCACCGAGTGTAAGGCCCGCAACACCCGTAGTACCAAATATGCCTGAAGGAACGCACATACCCACTTCGTGTGTGGCGGCGTCCACTTCTTTTAATAAACATCCACCTTGCACCCGTACCGTTTCATTATCACTATTGATGTGGATTTCTTTCATCATTGAAAGGTCAATTACCAATGCATCATCTGCAATACCCAGTCCGCCTGCGTTGTGTCCACCGCCCCTTATAGCAAGCAACAACCGGTTTTCCTTTGCAAATCGGATACAGGCAATTACATCCGCATTGTCTGCACATTGTACAATCATAGCAGGATGTTTATCGATCATGCCATTGTAAACTTTTCGGACGGTGTCATAATCCGCATCATTGGGCAGCACCAATTTACCACGGAGGCTTTTTTTGAAAGAATCAGTTAGATCTTGTGTCATACATGCAGTTTTTAATGTTTGAAAAATGGGGTCATCTAACGCTAAAGATATTGCCCCTATATAGAAAAATGTTTTCTTAAAAGCTCAACAAGTTATCCGTGAAGCTCAAAAATCCGAGACAATTTTTTTGACTCGCTGTGATTCAGGTGGGCGACGAATAGCTAGTGGTTGTGGGTGTGGCAGGGGTTAAAACTATGCCCGTTTGTTACCGATAAAATGGCTTTTTAGGCTATGGCTTAAATACGGCGACCGAATCAATACATCAGGCGTTCATAGCAGTATTTTGTTTACGAAATTGCAGTGGGGCCAATCCAAACTTCTCTTTAAAAACGCGGCTGAAATGGGTAGCATTTTCAAAGCCGCTGTCGTAGGCAACTTCATGTACATTTTTTTTGCTGCTGTTTAAAAGAAGTTTTGCGTATTCGAGCCGCTTTTGTGCGAGCCATTTGCCAGGAGTAGTATGATACATTTCAGTAAAATCCCTTTTAAAGGTTGCAAGGCTGCGTTGTGCAATACGGGCGAAATCGGCCAGGGATAAATTAAAATTGAAATGTGCATCCATTATATCCTGCAGGGGAGGTTTGTGCTGATCGTCCATACTGTTCACATATGCGAGTAACCCAATATTTGCCGGGTTCGACAAAATAATAAAAAGAAGCTCCCTAAATTTAAGTTCGAGCAAATTAGACAGGGGAAGTGCCTGCGGGGAAAAATAGGGCATTATGCTGTAAAAAAATCCGAGCGTTATTTCATTGATATTTATCTCGATGACCCTATTGCCGGGTGGGCCAGGCAAATGCATCACCGGAAAATGCCGCCTGTGTTCTTTATAAAACTGCTGCAGGAAATTATCTGGAAAATAGAACGATAATATTTCCATGGTCCCGCTGTCCGGCGCTCGTTTCCATGCCGCTTTGCAGGCAAAAATGGAATTGTTTTCAGACTTGTGCCAGGTGTCAGATCCGGGTTGAAATATTGTACCGACATCCAATGTAAAGCACACCTGGTTAAAATGAGTTTGGTAATGGTATAAATACGGATCGATTTGCGGACATAGATAATGCAGAAAAAGCAGCTCCTTCACAGCAAGCTGTTTAAAATAGCCCGGGCGGCTTACAGAGTAATCGTACGTGTTGTTCATACACCCGCAGTTGACAGTAAAAAAGACCCTTACTAAGTTACAGATTATAAAATTATTTATTGTAAATGCCCGGTTAAGGAATCGCCTTTTGGCACCATTGGCGGGTATGCAATTGCAATTAGTATCCTTTATATTACCGCAATACTCTATTACAATTTAGAAAAGGAATACCGGAAGAGTGTTCTTAATGCGAAAGTATTGGTTTGCGTGCAAACATAAATTTTTTCTCACACTTCTTAACCTCAATTTGGGTATTCGTACCTTTGCAGAATGGCTAATTATCTAGATGAACTGAACGAACCACAGCGGGAAGCTGTTTTACATAAAGACGGTCCGATCATGATCATTGCAGGCGCAGGAAGCGGTAAAACCAAGGTACTTACCACCCGCATTGCGCACCTGATGGGTTTTCACAATATCGATGCATTCAACATACTGGCGCTTACTTTTACCAATAAGGCCGCCAAAGAAATGAAGGAAAGGATAGAACGCACCCTCGGCAATTCGGAAGCCCGTAATCTATACATCGGAACTTTTCACAGTGTTTTTGCTAGGATACTAAGAGCGGAAGCCGGCAAAATCGGCTATCCAAATAACTTTACCATTTATGATACGGATGATGCAAAAAGTGTGTTGAAAACCGTCATCAAAGAAATGGAACTGGATGACAAGCTCTACAAACCCAATACTGTTTACAATAGGATTTCATCGGTTAAAAACAGCCTTGTTGGTCCCGAAGAATACATCAACGATTGGGCTACCCAACAGGAAGATGCAAGAGCTAACCGCCCGTTGATTGGTAAAATCTATGCCGCATACAACAACCGCTGTTTCAAAAACGGCGCAATGGATTTTGATGACCTGCTGTTCAAAATGTATATCCTGCTTAAAAATCATCCTGAGTCGTTGAGCAAGTACCAGCGCAAGTTCAAATACATTATGATTGATGAGTACCAGGATACCAATACTTCCCAGTACGAAATCATCAAACTGTTGGGTGCTATGCATGAAAATGTATGTGTGGTGGGTGATGACGCACAGAGTATCTATAGCTTCAGGGGCGCCACCATCGAAAATATTCTTCAATTTTCCAGGGATTACGACGATGTTAGAGTGGTGAAGCTGGAACAAAATTATCGCAGCAGCAATAGCATACTAAGTGTTGCTAATGAGATCATTGGTAATAATAAGAACCAGTTACCCAAAAAACTGTGGACTGAAAAAGGCAATGGTGATAAAATAAAGCTGGTTCGCACCGCTACAGATAATGAAGAAGGAAAATTTGTGGCCGATACGATACAGGAAGAAAAGCTGCGCAACCATTTTTTCAACAACGAATTTGCAATTTTATACCGGACCAATGCACAGAGCCGCAGCTATGAAGAAAGCCTGCGCCGGATGAATATTCCATACCGAATTTATGGTGGCCTATCCTTTTACCAACGCAAGGAGATAAAGGATTATGTAGCTTATTTGAGATTGGTGGTAAAC
Source organism: Ferruginibacter sp. (assembly GCA_025963635.1). Lineage (GTDB taxonomy): Bacteria > Bacteroidota > Bacteroidia > Chitinophagales > Chitinophagaceae > Ferruginibacter. The sequence goes on along the minus strand of JAOQAK010000032.1, from coordinate 57,281 downwards.
CCAAACGATGAAGAAGCGTTAAAACGTGTTATCAATTATCCTACCCGGGGAATCGGCAAAACCAGTATGGACAGGGCCGTTTTAATGGCCAATGAAAATAATATTACACTCTGGGAGGTGTTGAAAAATGCCCAACAATATGGTTATAAGGGAGGAACACTGGAAGCCATCAGCAATTTTGTGATGATGATCAAGATGTTCCAAAGCGAGCTGGATAAAAAAAATGCTTACGAACTCGCTATAATAGTGGGCAAAAGCACGCAGATCGTAAAGGAACTTTTCAATGACAAAACCACGGAAGGTTTGGCGAGATATGAAAACGTACAGGAGTTATTGAATTCTATTAAAGAGTTTATTGAAACTCCGATGAACGAAGAAGATGGTGAAGTCGGCGATAAAAGCCTGGGCAGTTACCTTCAGCAAATTACTTTATTAACGGATTCGGATAATGATAAAGACGAGGCAGACAGCGTAAAACTAATGACCATCCATGCAGCCAAAGGATTAGAGTTTAGCTGTGTTTTCGTAGGAGGGTTGGAAGAAACTCTTTTCCCCAGTGCTATGAGTATCAATACAAGGGAGGAACTGGAAGAAGAGCGGAGATTATTTTATGTAGCTATTACGAGGGCCAAAACTAAACTATGGTTAACCTACGCCAATGCACGTTATCGCTTTGGGCAGCTACAGCAAAATGAACCAAGTCGTTTTATAGATGAAATGCCTTCTGATTTTATAGATAAGAGTTTCGCCGGAGGCGGCATCCGCAACCAGGGCGGCCATAGCAATAACTGGGGTGGCAGCTCTTTTGATAGAAATGGCTCCGGTGGAACAAGCTATAGGTCATCGCCACCACCTGTAAAAAAGGAAGAAAAAAGCCGGCCGGCCTACCTGGTACCCACCCGGCCACAAATCAAAGAGCATACACCTACTGCAGATTTTGCACCCAGCGATACCAGTAATTTACAAGCCGGCCAGAAAGTGGAGCACCAGAAGTTTGGTTTCGGCGAAGTGATGAAAATGGAAGGCGCAGCCCACAATCCCATCGCCATTGTTCAATTTGAGTTGAACGGGGAAAAAAAGATTATGCTCAATTATGCAAAGCTGAGGATCCTTGAATAACTAACTCATATATATCTAAAAAGCCGTTGAGAAATATTCACCGGTTTTTTAGTTTCTGTAAGAGAGGTCCAATTTCACCATTCCGAATACAAACCCTCACAGGCGGTCTTTCGCCACCGAAAAACAATGCTGCCGCAGTCAAATAAAATTACCTTCGGGTCCATTTAAGCGTCAAGATTTATCCATCGCTGATGCTCTTTCCTTTAAGAAGAATTTTTGAGCTGACACAACCCGTTATTACTTTTTTGCGATTACAAATTGCAACCGCGATTTCTCCTTAATCACGTGTTGACTCTTACCCAAAAAATAATAGCCATGTTGAGATGTTGTATTACTATTGTTTTTGTAATCACTTCCATTTTTTCTGTTAACGGCCAAACGACTGTCGTGCTAAACCCCGTAAAGGACAATACCATTTTCCAGGATGCAACAGGAAATAGCAATGGAGCGGGTGTGAATATTTTTGCGGGAAATACCGCCAATGGCAGCCCCAGGAGAGCCCTCCTGAAATTTGACATTGCCGCCCAGGTTCCGGCCGGGGCTACTATCACGGCTGTTACGCTATCTTTATTTTGCAATAAAGTAAATACAAGTGCCGTCACTAACAGCGTGAGCATTCACCCTTTGCTGGTTGATTGGGGAGAAGGCAGTTCCGCTGCACCAGCTTCGGGTGATGGCGCTGGTGTGGCAGCTACCACGAACGATGCCACCTGGGTAAACCGCTTTCACCCTTCCAATGCCTGGACTGCACCGGGCGGAGATTTTAGTTCAACCGCTTCGGCCACCACCGGTGTGGGGGGCGCATCGGCAAGTTACTCATGGACCTCTCCGCAGGTGATTACCGAGGTTCAGGCCTGGCTGAATAATCCTTCCACGAATTTTGGATGGATTTTAATTGGTGCTGAAGCCAGCTCAGGATCCGCCAAACGCTTTAGTTCCAGGGAAAATTCTGTCGCCGCCCAGCGCCCTCAATTATCGGTCACTTATATTGCTCCGGCTGCGCCGACAGTGTTTACTTTTACCGGTACCGGCAATTGGGATGTAACCACCAACTGGAGCAACAATACCATCCCTCCTGCAAATCTTGCGGCCAACACCGAAATCATTATTGATCCCCCGGCAACCGGCGAGTGCATTTTAAATGTGCCCCAAACCATCCAGCCCGGCGGAAAAATAACCGTGCAACCGAATAAAAAATTAACCATAGCCGGAAATCTGATCATCCAGTAACAACGGAATAAGTGGGTACCTGCAAAAAGGCTGCTTTTTATAAACTGGTCGCCATAAAACAAAATTCAGTCCCGGAAAATAGCCGGGCGTTCCCTCCGCAGCATATTTCTTCCAAAGCATAAAATTGTCGAAACAGGGAAATTTAACGCCATCTTATCGGGATGAAAAAATGAGGTTTTTCGTTGTTGTGCCAGACTTGTTATCTTTGTATTGAAATTTTTAAATATAATTTTATGATTAAAACAGGCAACCCGGTGATCAGTATTTATACGGAGATGACTCCCAACCCGGAAACAATGAAATTTGTGGCCAATAAATTATTATATCCCGGTAAAAGCATCGACTTCCCGGATGAGGTAAGTGCGGTTCCTTCGCCCCTGGCACAGGAATTATTTACCTTCCCGTTTATTAAATCGGTTTTCATAGCAAGTAATTTTATTACGATTACGAAAACCACCGGTACAGACGACTGGCAGGATGTGATCCCTACGATCAAACAATTTTTAAAAGAATATCTTGAAGAAGGAAAGGCTGTAGTAAATGAAGAAGATGTGGCTTCGATGAAACAGGAAAGCAGCAATGCTGTGAGTGCCGATGATGATGATGTGGTAAAACGCATCAAAGAGTTGTTGGAGAATTATGTAAAGCCGGCTGTTGAAATGGATGGCGGTGCGATACAATTTAAAAGCTATGAAGATGGCAGGGTAAATTTAATGTTGCAGGGAAGCTGTAGCGGATGCCCTTCATCAATGATCACCCTCAAAGCCGGTATTGAAGGAATGATGAAAAGGATGATTCCCGAAGTGACCGAAGTGGTGGCCGAAGCAGAATAAGAAAAAGCATACCTATAAAGAATAGAAGAGTTTTTATTTAAAAACACCCGTGCAGCATTCATCGCACGGGTGTTTTTTTAGTCAACCTCCGCCTGGCGGCACTTTATTTACAGGAATATTATTTTCTCAGCCACCATGCCCACCACATCAACATAAACTGGAGAGGAAATAACCGTAGCCAGGCCTTCCATGCAGGCCAGCAGATATTAGTGTTTACACAACCGCCCTTTTGTATCATATAAACATGCGCTGGAATAAAAAGTATCAGTAAAATAATACACCGATCACGGCTGTTGTTCTTGTGGCGGTAAACAGTAACAATATACCTAAAAGAATCTCTGCTATACCGCTTGCATAATTGATAAACATTGGATAGGGGAAGTAAGGCGGAATAATAGCAAGATATGAGCCGGGATGCACAAAATGATTTACACCGGCACCCAGGTATAAGATAACCATCAATGCAAAGCTGCTCTTTTTTATCCTTTAAATATCTTTAAGACTGCCGCACGAAAGCTTTCTTTCAAATGTTCAGCAGTTTGCTCTGTGATTGCAAAACGGTTTATCTGCAAGTTCTAACTTTGTTACTACTTAAAAATAGAATGAATGTGGAGTACATTTCATGCCGAACTTTATCCTTCTATTCACGTTAAACTTATCCTGTAACCTAATTGGCGGCTGTAATGTATGATGACCTGTAAACAATATCTTCTCCTGAATTTTTTAATTGCTCTACTGTTAGTTGGCTGCTCTGCCAGCAAGTATCCTTTTCGCACCCAAATAAAACAACTCCAAAAAGGGATCGTTAAAGAGGATACCAGTTATGCTTATAACTTGCCCTATGCGTATAATACGTCTCACCGTTTGGTACAGGGATATTTTAGCAGGTATTCTCATAAAAACAGGGCGGCCCTTGATTTTAAAATGAAGAGCGGAACAGCGGTACATGCGGCGAGGAACGGCATTGTTACAAGGGTTAAAGAAGATGGGAGTAAAGGAGGGTGGAACAAAAAATATAGGTCCGAAGGAAATTTTATAATCATTCAGCACCCTGATGGATCAAGAGCCGGGTACTGGCACCTGCAACATAATGGTGCCCTGGTAAACGTTGGCGACACAGTATTGCAGGGGCAACATATTGGTCTTAGCGGGAAAACGGGTTTCGCACTTTTTCCTCATTTACATTTCCTGGTTTGGCGAAACGATGCGAGGGGACAGTGGATACCAACTGCCACCCGCTTTATAACATCAAAAGGAATTATTTATCTTCGGCCATTCAGGAAATACCGAAACATCCACATTTAATCTTCCATTTTGACAGTACAGGAAATAATTGTGCAATTTATTGAGGGCATGAAAAACACGGGAGCCCTCGAGTATGTTGCCGTTTTTGCAGGCATTGCCAGCGTATGGTTCTCTAGAAAAGAAAATATTTGGGTGTACCCTACCGGGTTGATCAATACCATCTTTTATATTTACCTGAGTTTTAAAGGCGGCTTATTGGGAGAAGCAAGTGTAAACTTTTATTACACAATAATGAGTATTTATGGATGGATATTATGGGCTAAAAAAGACCAGTCGCACAGGCCTGTTTTACATATTACCGGGTCGGATAAAAAAGAATGGTTTCAACACCTGGCATTTTTTGCAGCATTTTATATCGCCATCTTTTTTGCCCTGACATATTTAAAAAAGGACTTTGCACCGGAAGCCATTCCCTGGGCGGATGCCTTTGCCAGCGCAACCGCTTATACAGGTATGTGGCTGATGACGAAAAAGAAAGTCGAAAGCTGGTATTGGTGGATCGCAACCAATATCGCTTCCGTTCCCCTATACTTTGTGAAGCACTATGTGTTTACAAGTGTCTTCTATGTTGTTTTGCTGGTGATGGCAGTATTCGGTTTGGTGGAATGGATAAGAAGAAAAAATGCCCCTAATAGCACAGCAGTTAACCCGATTGGTGAGATCTTCTAAAATGAAGACACTTTAATTTGCAGCTTGTAATATGGAGTATGCTGTGAATGTATGACCAATTAAACCGAGATCAATTATCAACAATAACTTTGGTACTTATGGATATTGTAAACACTTATTGCGGAGCCATCAACAGGATGAAACCCGATGACTCGGTGATGCACAAATTATATCATGATCAGCATTATGGATTTCCAATTCATAATGACAATGAATTGTTTTGTCGGTTGGTTTTGGAGATCAACCAGGCTGGTTTAAGCTGGACCACCATCCTGAAGAAGCAGGATAATTTCAGGAAAGCATATCATCATTTCGATATCAAAAAAGTAGCCGCCTTTAAAGACAAAGACGTTTTGCGTTTGATGAATGATCCCGGGATCATCCGCAACCGGCTTAAAATAAATGCCGCTATTGAAAATGCAAAAACCATTCTCTCCCTGCAAAAGGAATTTGGCTCCTTTGAAAAATGGCTTAATCATCACCATCCTAAAACAAGGGCAGAGTGGACCGGTCTCTTTAAAAAGACTTTCCGTTTTACCGGCGGAGAAATAGTAAATGAATTTTTATTGAGTACGGGTTTTTTACCGGGAGCACATCACCAGGATTGTGTTGTTTATAAAAAAATTTTAAAAGCCAAACCTCTTTGGGCGATGACATCATGATCAAAAAAATTGTTATTATAGGTCCTGAAAGCACGGGGAAAAGCACGTTATGTGAACAGCTGGCAGTTCATTTTGGCACCCGCTGGGTGAGAGAATTTGCACGGGAATACTTACAAAAAAATGGCACGAAATACACCTATGACGATTTACTCGATATCGCAAAAGGCCAGCTGGCATTGGAAGATTCTGTCATTGCATCTGTATCCGCCAGCTTTGCCAAAATTTCGAGAGAAGCGGAAAGCTCCCACCCCACATTAGCAGCGGCAGTGAATGATGTCGCCACCCCCATCTTTGTTGATACGGATATGTATGTGCTTAAAGTGTGGAGCGAGTTTGTGTTCGGAAAATGCCATCATTGGATTTTAAATCAAATCGTTGAAAGGAAATACGACCTTTACCTGCTTTGCGATATTGATCTACCCTGGATACAAGATGAGCTAAGAGAATATCCAGACCGGCAGACAAGGGAAAAGTTATTTCATCACTATAAAGATATCCTGGTAAACCAACCTGTGCCCTGGGTAGCCATCAACGGCAATTATGAGGAGCGGTTAAGAAAGGCCATAGAAGCCGTGAATAAAATCTTGTAAACTCCACCAGCATAAACTGATGCTAAAATGCAGTCACATCCTCAAAAATTGACTTTTATTGGTAATAATTTTAATTTTGTTTAATAATTTTATTCCAGATACAAAGCACGATATAACGGCCTGCAGCTTGTAAGAGATTCTTCCAAATTTATATCTACCAGATTAAAAAATTGTTGTCAATATGGCTCTGATTGAAAGAGACGGATTGATGTCATCACTGCAAAAATATTTTGAAAATATTGCAGGGGGGGAGGGGCATTGCGTCCTGTTAAAAGGTGAACCAGGCATCGGGAAAACTACATTGGTAAAGGCTTTTTGCAAGGAACAGGCGGATGCCTGCACCATCTACCATGGAGCCTGCGATGGCTTATTTACACCCCGTCCTTTGGCACCTTTGTATGATGTTCTGTGGCAGGTTAACAAAGAACGCTGGCCTGTTCCTCCTACCAACGAAGAACGCTCTGTACTCTTTGCCAATTTTTTCCAGGAGCTAAGCACAAAAAAAGGGAAGTTGTTAATGGTTTTCGAAGACATTCACTGGGCCGATGAGGGAACGCTTGATTTCATCAAGTTTTTTGTGCGGCGCATTGATCAGCTACCCTGTCTTTTCATTCTCACTTACCGCGATAATGAAATTTACTCAAGACATCCCCTTCGAAATGTATTGGGGCAACTGCGCCCGGATTCATTTACGAAATTAGCGCTAACACCATTATCGAAAGAAGCCGTGGTAAAGATGGCAGCGCAGAAAGGTTATAGCGGTGAAGATGTTTACAGCATATCAGGAGGCAATCCATTTTACGTAAATGAGATTTTGGCAAGTTACAGTCCCGGTGTTCCGGATAATATTAAAGATGCGATACTTTCTGTTTATGAACGACAGGAAGAAGGCACAAAAAACGCCTGGCAAATATGTTCGGTAATCCCGGAAGGACTGGAAGTTGACCGTTTTGTAAAAATCAAATCTGCCTGGGATGAAGCAATGGATCATTGTTTTGCAATCAGTGTCCTCGTTGTTCAAAATGGTAAAGTCGTTTTCAAGCACGAGTTATATCGGAGAACGATCGAAGAATCACTTTCCCCATTCAAGCGAATTACGCTGAATAAAATGATGCTTGAACTTTTTTTAGATTCTTTTGAGGAAAGCGGTGAGATTGAGCGGATACTGCATTATGCTAAAAATGCCAACGAAAAAAAACTGGTGGTCAAATATGCACCGGAAGCGGCAAGGAAAGCTGCATCGCTAGGTGCACACAAGGAAGCTTCAAGATTATTTCGCACAGCCATTGAATATTTCGAAGGGGATGATGACTGCCAACTGGCGGAATTTTATGAAGCCTATGCTTATGAGTGTTATCTCAGCAACCAGGTAAAGGAAGCCATCGCTTTTACAGAAAAGGTTTTAAATCTCTGGACAGAGAAAGCTGATATAGAAAAAACCGGGCACAACCTGCATTTTTTGTCACGCCTGTGGTGGTTTGATGGCAACAGGAAGAATGCGGAAAGCTTTGCCCGGCAGGCTATTGGAGTGCTGAAAGACCGGCCGGCTTCATCAACAAAGGCAATGGCGTTTAGTAATATGTCTCAGTTAAAAATGCTTTCTGATGAACCGGCCGATTGTATTTTGTGGGGAGAGGAGGCTATTGAAATGGCGAAGGAACTGGGCAATAAAGAAATTCTATCTCATGCATTGAATAATGTGGGTACAGCACAAATGTTTATCCCCTCGTCCGAACAAAAAGGCATAGCAATGCTGCAGCAAAGCCTGGAAATTGCATTACAGAACTCTTATCATGAACATGCCGCACGCGCCTATACCAATCTTGGGAGTGGTTCCGTAAAAATAAAAAATTATGCTTTTGCAAGGAAGGCATTGGAAGAAGGTATCCGTTACTGTGAAGAGAGGGACTTGAATTCCTGGACCACCTATATGTCTTCCTGGAAAGCAAGACTGAACTTTGAAACGGGTAACTGGACCGTGGCATGCGCCATTGCAGACAATCTTCTTAAAAACGAAAATCAGCTGGCTATTTTTAAAATTACAGTGCTCATTGTGTTGGCTCGAATAATAATGAGGAGAGGAGAAAAAGATGCATTGCCTTTTTTACTTGAAGCAAAAGCCGAGGCGTTTGAAACAATGGAACTGCAAAGAGTTATTCCTTCAATGGTTGCCTTACTGGAATATGAATGGCTGACAGGAAAAAAGATTATTGAAAACGAAGACATTGAACAAACAGCTGTACTTATGCAGGAAGCTGGAATTGATTCAGAGAAAAATGAATTTGCATTTTGGATGAAAAAAGCAGGAAGAGTGTTGGCTCCACTAACCAAAGAAATTGCTGAAGCCTATGATATGAGCAGCTCAGCGAAGGCTTTGAAGGCAGCAGCGTTTTGGGGAAATTTAGGTTGTCCTTATGAACAGGCCCTTTTTTTGTTTGAAGGAAAAGAGGAGGATAAAAGAAAAGCGATTGCAATGATGCAGGAACTGGGTGCCACAGCAGTACATGAAAAAATGAAACAAGAGATGAGGAATTTGGGTATTAAAAATATTCCCCGCGGCATAAGAGAATCAACCCGTTCAAATACTGCTTTTTTAACTGGCAGGGAAATGGATGTTTTACGGCTGCTGAAAGAAGAACTGCAGAACAAGGAGATTGCAGCACAATTGTATATTTCTGCAAAAACTGTTGACCATCATATTTCCAGCATCTTGTTCAAATTGGATACAAATTCCCGGTCCAAAGCAGTTAGTGAGGCTCTTCGTATAGGTATTCTAAAATAGGGAATTCGTTGTGTAAATTGGGGAACAACTTTTATCTACGCCTGTAATTCCAGCAATATTTTTGTATCCAGCTAAAAATTAACACCATGAAAAAATTTATTATTGTAAGAGAACTGCCCGGAGCAGGCAATATGACTGCAGAAGAATTGCAGGCTATTTCAAAAACTTCCATGTCAGCCGTTTCTGTATTGAGTAAACCATATAACTGGGTTGAATCTTATGTTACCAATGACAAAATTTATTGCATTCACGAAGCAGAAAGTGAAGATGTTATCAGGGAGCATTCAAATTGTGCGAGTTTTCCTGTGAATGGGATTGAAGAAATAAAAGTAATAATCAGTCCAGCAACTGCCGAAGATTAACTGCGAAAAAATATATTATTTTCCGATAGTTTGCTGCAAGATGTGGCTCCTTAATAACAAAATTTCCCGGGAGTAATGAATCCAAATCTGCCGTTATATAAGATGGTTTTAAAAACACGGAACTTAAAAATGCCAGCGGATTATTATTGGCTGGAACCCTTTATAAATTTTTGGATCCTGTTGCCAAGTATATCTGTAACATAAATATTTCCGGCATCATCGGTCACAATATCGTGGTACCAGCATTTATTCCTTCTTTCGATAAAAGGGCTTTTCCAAATTTCTTAATAAGATTGCCTGCGGAATCAAAAAGAATAATATCCGAGCCCTTGTGTTGTAAGTTAAACCAGGCCGTGGCAAAATCTACTGCAACAAAACCATTGTTTGCCCTGTCAAATACCACTGAACTTATCGTTCCAAAACTTTCATGCGTCCATTGGGCCAAAAATTTTCCTGAAGGATCAAAAACCTGGATACGGTTGTTTTCCCTATCTGCTACATACACATTTTCTTTATTGTCTAAATCAATTGCGTGTGGTAAGTTAAATTCTCCTTCATTGTTTCCCTTTTTTCCCCATTCAAAAAGGTATTGCCCGGCTGAAGAAAATTTTACAATCCTGCTATTACCATAACCGTCGCTCACATAAAAAGAACCATCTTTTGTAACCGCAACATCCGTTGGAAGATTAAAATGTAATGAATCGTTTCCGGGGAACCCGGCTTCACCAAGTTTCATTAATAAATTACCATCATGACTGAATTTAAAAACCTGGTGCAATCCTACATCTGTAACCCAGATATTGTTGTTTTTGTCAACGGTTAAACCATGGGGCATTATAAAAAGATTCTCTCCCCAACTATTTAATAGTTCCCCACTGTTCTTATCGAGCATCAAAATGGTTTTGGACGAAATATAGCTTTTGGGCATAGCGCCCAATAAGGGCCACACTCTATCTGCACGGTGAAAAATGAAAATATGTTGATTGGTGTCAATCCCAATCCCAGTTGGATTGCCCAATTTCAAACCGGCGGGCAGATTAGGCCAGTTCCTTAAAAGTTGGTAGTTGTTCACGTGATCATTGTTGGTTACAAGATTACTTTGGCTGGAACGGGGACAGGCAGTGAAACCATGCAAATTGAAAACAAGAGACGGTAAACAACTTTTATCATCATGATTTTTAATTAGAGCAGAAGGCCGCAGCAATGCCTGGCTTTTGTATGTTTAGAACCAGCCCTGCTTTCTAAACTTTCGCAACATGGCCAACGGGATAAACAACATCAGGCCTACGGAAATAAAAAATCCCCATTTATTATGCAGCAGCGGGATTGCTTCGAAATTCATTCCAAAAATACCGCCGATAACGGTTGCAGGAGCGAGCAAACAGGTAACGATCGCCATTACCTTCATCACCTCGTTCATTTTTAAATTAACATTGCTGAGATACAGGTCGTGCAAGTTCATCATCATATCGCGATAATTCTCCGCAAGGTCATTGGCCTGTACAATATGATCATACACATCTTTAAAATACTTTTCAGTTTTTTCTTCAATCAATTCACTCTCGCTTCGCAGAATTCCATTTACCAATTCTCTTACAGGTGCCACGCTGCGTTTTAAAATAATCATTTCTTTTCTTAACATACTTATTTTCGCAAGGCTCCTTTTATTGGAATAACGAACGATATCTTCTTCAAGAATCTCGATACGGTCGCCCAACTTCTCCATCACCACGTAATAATTATCCACGATCATATCAATCAGCGAATAAAATAAAAAATCGGCTCCGTTATTCCGTAGTTTGCTGGCTGAAATTTTTAGTTTTTCCCGTAACGGGTTAAATACATCCCTGGTTTGATCTTCCTGGAAACTGATTACGAAGTTTTTACCCAATACGATACTGATCTGTTCAATCTCCACTGCCCCATCCTTTTCGTTAAAATATAACATGTTGAGCAGGCAAAAGAGTATTCCATCTATCTCATCCATTTTAGGCCGCTGCCCGATACTCAATATATCTTCGGTGATCAGGTTATGAATTCCGTATTTATTGCAAATGGCTTCCACATCCACTTTGCGCAATCCATCTACATTCAGCCAGGTGATGCCCGGCGATTCAATGTAAGGATAACAGGATTCAATACCGGACAGTTCTTTTTCTTCAATGCGCTGCTCGTTGTAATCGTATACAAACAATTTGGTAAATTCAGGTTCTTTCCTCGACGCCGGTATGGTGGGATTTACCTGCAATATTTTTTTTGTACGTACCAACTCCAGGGGGTTCAATAAATAGGAAATGTATTTACGGGTGCGCATAAAAAATTTATTAATAAATAAAACGCGGATACTCTACTGAATGGACATAAAAAAACCGAAGTTAAATACTTCGGTGAGGTGAATTGTAAAAAATTTAGCCAACAATTATTTATTCCCGGTCCGCTGTGTTCCGTACCCCCTTCTTCCGCCTCTTTCGGAGGAGTGAAAATTATTTCCCTGTTTTTTGAACATGGGTCTTTTTGGGCCGGCAACTTGCGGAACAAATGAACCTGCACTCAGCGGGTAAGGATGACTGTCAATAATCGGAATATTTTTGCCAATCAGTTTTTGAATATCTTTTAATTCTGTTCTTTCTTCCGCATCGCAAAAGGAGAATGCTATGCCTGTGTTACCTGCACGGCCCGTACGGCCAATACGGTGGATATAGGTTTCCGGCACATTGGGTAATTCAAAGTTGATAACATGCGTAAGCTCATCAATATCAATTCCCCTCGCCGCGATATCCGTGGCGACCAACACCCTTAATTTTCCTTCTTTGAAACTATTTAAAGCATGCTGCCGTGCATTTTGCGATTTGTTACCGTGTATGGCCGCAGCAGTAATATTTTCTTTATGCAGGATTTTTACCACTTTATCTGCCCCGTGTTTGGTACGGGTAAAAACCAGTGCTGTAACGATCTTCTCATTTTTTAACAGGTACAACAGCAATCCGGGCTTGTTATTCTTGTCTACGAAAAACAAACTTTGATCAATTGCATCTACGGTAGACGAAACCGGTGTAACTGCAACTTTTGCAGGATTGGTAAGTAACACATTTGCCAAAGTCTGAATCTCTGGTGGCATGGTTGCCGAGAAGAAAAGTGTTTGCCTTTTTACCGGCAATTTTATAATTACTCTCTTTACATCATGGATAAAACCCATGTCCAGCATCCTGTCTGCCTCATCCAACACAAATATTTTTAAATGCTGCAAGCCAATGAATCCCTGGCTCATCAGGTCTAATAACCTACCGGGTGTTGCTACTAAAATATCCACCCCATTTCTGAGCTGGTTGGTTTGATGTAATTGTGATACCCCTCCGAATATTACCGCATGGGTAAGGCCGGCATACTTTCCATATGCCGCAAAACTTTCATCGATTTGGATCGCCAGCTCACGGGTGGGGGTAAGTATTAGCGCTTTTATCTGTTTGCGGCCACGTTCCTGTTCTTTTTCCTGGTGTAAAATCTGAAGAATAGGAATCGCAAATGCAGCCGTTTTACCGGTACCGGTTTGGGCGCAACCCAACAAGTCTCTTCTTTCTAACACCAGCGGGATAGATTGTTGCTGGATGGGCGTGGGGGTGGTATATCCTTCTTCAGCCAATGCCTTAAGGATCGGTTCAATTAATTCTAATTTTCTAAATGCCATTGAATGGTTTATTTTTTATAAAGGCTGGAAAAGACGTTGCATTTTCTGAAACAGCGGAGGAAATTTTTTACCACATCGGCTTACAACCTGCCGTATGTTTTGAGTGGTGTAGGTTGCAAAGGTAGGGTTTTGTTTTTTGATGGGTTGAATGGGAGCAAGATATGGGCCTCGCTATACTTAAAATCACCTGCGCTACAGGCTCGTTCACATCCTTATTCCGGCTTTTCGAGAGAATTACTGATCAATGCGGAAACAGGGATTGTGCCCCGGTGTTCGTCTCAAAGGAAAAGCCTGTCTAAAAAAACAGTATTAAAAGAAGGGTTTTGATTTTTTGCCACGAATGCACGAATGTCGCTCATACACTTTAACATTGCTTTTTATAAATGGAGGATAATTTAAAGACAGGTGACCTCATTTGTGCCAATTCGTTTCATTCGTGGCTGATAAAACGATTCCTTTTTAAGCATCACTGCGTTGCAGAAAATTGTTGTTTTATTCTCTGTTATAATTGTTCATAAAGCTTTCTAAGTTTGCTCCGCGTGATAACCTTTTCCCAATCCTTGCCAAGCGCATTTTCCCAGAGTGGTTTCATCACCAAAGAAACATCGATCATTTTATCAAATTGCTCATCAGTGAGATTTGCACAAATATTTTTGGGAATATCAATCTGGTTCTTTTCTACCATGTATTTAAATTCTTTTACTCCCTCTGGGTAAAACTCTTCGAGATGATTAAATACGATGCAATTACCAATACCATGCTTGGTACCTAACAAATAACTAAGACCATAACTCACCGCATGGGCCACTCCTACCTGTGAGTAAGCGATGCTCATACCGCCGGCATAGGAAGCCATCATTAATTTATCGTCGCTCACTTCATCCCAGCCATCTCTATCTACGTATACCTCGCGGCAAAGTTGCAATGCCTTTTCACCATAGCTTTTACTGAACTCATTAAGGTATGTTCCGGTAAGACTTTCTATGCAATGAATATAACAATCCATGCCTGTGTAAAAACGTTGATGGGCAGGTGCATTGGCAGTGAGTTGCGGATCCAGTACAATCTGGTCGAAGGGAGTATAATCCGAATTCATTCCAAGTTTTTTTGTGGGGCCGGTAAGCACCGTGGTTCTGCTTACTTCTGCACCGGTTCCACTTAGTGTGGGTATACCAACTTTATATACGCCGGGATTTTTCACCAGGTCCCAGCCCTGGTAATCGGCGCTGCTGCCCGGGTTATTCATCATTAAAGAAACCGCTTTTGCAAGATCCATTGCAGATCCGCCACCAATGCCGATTACACCGCTGACGGTTCCAAATTCTTCCTTCAGTTCTTTGGCGATACTATCTACATAGCTTGTCTTTGGTTCATAGGTAACATCTACAAAAATTACTTTGTCCTTTCCTTTTGCAGGAATTCTTTTTTGTAATTCCTTCCCTTCAAAAAAATGATCTACCAAAAATATCATGGGAGCGTCGCCCTTGCGGTTGGGCTGTAAAATTTCGTCTAATTGATTGAATGCGCCACGTCCATAAACGACATAGCCAATCATTTTGAAGTTTCTAAAATTCATAGTGCAATTTCGAATAAAATCACCAACTTATTGGTACTGATTTATTGAAATAAGGAAGAAATTAACTTGAACCTTGAATGAATCAAGCTGGATGGACGAACGGGAGAAGAGGTTCGCAACATATTATTCTTCTCTTTTACTTTATTAGCTTTTGGATATCATCATCGCCTTGAAGATTGGTCATTTGGCGCATGATGTCATCATACCGGTCAAGCACTTTCTTACTGATTGGCTTTACGGTGTACATCTTTGGATTGGGCAGGCTGGCGGCAATTTTTGCTGCTTCGGTTTTGGTAAGATCTTTTGCATTCTTATTAAAGTAGGCTTTTGAAGCAGCTTGTATGCCGAATATTCCTTTTCCCATTTCTGCCACATTCAAATAAGTTTCCAATATTCGTTTTTTGCTCCATATCAATTCAATCATAAAGGTAAAATACACTTCGAGCCCTTTTCTTATAAAACCACCGCCCTGCCATAAAAAAACATTTTTCGCAACCTGCTGACTGATGGTGCTTGCGCCCCTCCTCCTGTTGGGATGCTTTTCATTATACCTGATTGCCTTTTCAATCGCTTTCATATCAAAGCCGTCATGTTCCGGAAAAAGCTGGTCCTCGCTGGCCATCACAGCAAGTTTTATTTGTGAACTCATTTGGTTGAAGCTGACATAATCTCTTTTTAAACCATACCCTTTTACCAGGCTTACCAACTGGGTAATGGTAACCGGCGGATTGATCCACTTACAAAAAATAATATAGATAAATTGAGAAATGAAAAGGATCAGGAAAACCCTTTTAAAAATCCGCCAGGCTTTTTGCATAGTGATACCATTGATTTGTGCGCAATATAAAGTTTAATGGTAAAAGAGCCTGACACGATGAATTCGCGTTTGCCGATCCCTGCTATGGTTTGATAGATAAGCAACGGGATATTTCTACAAATTATGCACCACCACAGGAGCGTGCCTTTACTTTTTTTTATTCTCTGAGATATCCAGGTAAACCAGCGAATATTTTTTTCCGATCATCATTCCCCTGCCTGTGGTTTTGGCCATTACATATCCAATGGTGGCCAATGATGCAGAAGCCACTAACAATGCCGGGCTGAATTTTTCCCTGTCAACCAGGAACACAACTCCACTCGCTATTGTTAGCAAGGTACCACCACCCATCAGGCTTGCGGCACTTGCTGATAAATTAAACCTTCGGCCGGCTTTGCCAATGGCTTTGATCTGGTTGTAATGATATTTATAGTAATAGGTGGTAACAGTATCCAAAACAAACACACCCAGTTGGGTAGGAACCTGTTGAACTACAAAGACCTTTAAGAATAAGGAGTCGTTTTTAATTTTGGTGATATTGCCGTTGATGTAAGCGCCTGTGTTGGTAGTAATTTCTATATCTGTTCCGGCAAAAAATCTTTTGATCGTTTTATTATGCTTTTTCAATAAAAGCACATCTGAAGATTGGGCAAAACTATGGTAGCTTATCAGAAGAAAAAGAAAGATCAGTATACGGTTCATGTTGCAAAATAATTACAAGAAAGGTAAAACAAACAAATGATTTGTTTATCGTTTTGTTGATGTGTATAATACCCCTATCACTAATAAAATACCGAAACCCAGCAATAGTGTGCCGGAAATACGGTTGATCAGTACTATGTTTTTATGCGTGAGTTTCTTACTCAGTTTCCCTGCCAATACCACCTTCGCAATGTCTGCACCCAGGTTGATGGCAATACAGGTTGAAAAAATGACAATTCTTTCTTTTATTGTATTTGAAACTGCCAAAGTGGTAGCCATTGTAAGCCAGAATGCAAAAACTGCGGGGTTCAATGTATTGATCAAAAATCCTGAGGCAACCAATTTAGCATGCGTACCGGCAGAAACGTTGATAACATCCTCGTCAACACTACGCATCTCAATCTTTTTAAAGAAAAGATAATATATCCCCATTCCCATTAAAAAAATACTTCCTGTAATGGCAATTTCCTTCTTAAAGGTTAATACTTCGGTTACCAGTGTTGAGAAAACGTTACTCAGTAAAACAATCAGCAAATCACTCAGCCATACACCTGCAATAAAACTAAAGCCACCGGCATAACCATTGTTAATACTTTGTTTGATGATCGTGAAAACGATGGGGCCTACAGAAAAAACCAGTAACAGGCTGATGGCAAACCCTTTTAATAATGCTTCAATCATTCCTTTGGCAATAGTGTTGAAGATGTGAATTTGGAAGAAGAAAATAACAACCGCCTATTTTCTTTTGAAAATGGGAACCGTGCTGCAAGGTTCACCATACATAATACTTTTGGCCACAGGTCTTAGTAACTTGGTAGCTTCCAGGTAAGCTGCTTCACCAATGGGCAGTTCGCCACAACCTTTAATCACTACCCGCTTATCAGCAAATTCATCGAAATTTATTTGTGCAATATTTTTAAGCAATAATTGTTTGGTGGTTTCTTCAACATTACCAAAAATCACCTCCTTTGCAACCGGCTGCAAATAACTTGCCACCAGCATATATGCCCATACAGGTATTACGGCATCTGCGCTGCAGGTAACAGCAACTGTCTTATTTTCATAAACAGACAGGTCAATATTTTTTAGCGCTTCCCTAAAATCCTTTTCCTTCAAAATCAGTCCCATAAATAAATGGTCCTTCATGTCAAACACGGCAATCTCTTCTTTTGGAAAAAAATCTTCCAGGTTGAATGTTACGAGCGAACTTTCGCTAACCTTATTTATCATTGGTTGATCCATACTTGCAAAATTAAGAAGATTTGATTTCTATCAAGCGCTTGTATTTAGCAAAACAATTTCGACCGGGTTTATCCAGGTATTGCTTTAATTCGCACTATCCCTGGAGTGACTTTAAACAAGCTTTAAAACGAAACAGCCGAACCAGTGGTTCGGCTGCTGATATTATCGGAAAAAATTCGCTTAAAACTGTTTGCTTCTATCGTCTTTAATATCGGCTGTTTTTTTCAAAGACTCAAACCAGCCCGACATCTGTTGCAGCATACCTCTTGTATGCTGATTAGCCTGTTGGGCAATTGCTTCCGGACTATCGGCAGGCTTGCTGCCGATGCTGTTCACTTTAATTACATATACTCCGTTTGTTCCGGTGATTGGTTCAGACGGTTTTTGTTTGAATGTAGGGTTAAAAGCGGCGCCAATTATTTTTGGCTCGTTTCCTACACCATTGATAATGGGTGCTTTAAAAGTAAGGGAGGAATCTGCACCCGCAGTTCCAATTTGTACATTATAAGCGGCTGCAGCTGATTCCAGTGTTGGTGTTGGTGTTAATTTGTTGACAATCAGTTCTGCTTTTTTCATGTTGCGAACCGTAAGTTCGACCAATGGCCTTGCTGTTTTTGCGTCGGGCAAACCTTCCGGCTGTATTTTATTTACTACCGCCACCACAAACTGATCTTCAATACTGAAGGGTTCACTAACCTCTCCCTGCTTGGCATCAAATGCCCATTTGATCAATTGCCTTGCATCCTGCAAACCACCCAAACGATAATCATTCGGCTTGATCATTTCCGGCACGTCCACTTTTTGAATACCATTTTTAGTAATATAATTCTCCAATGCTTTACCATCTCTTGCTTCGCCGGAAAGCTTAGTCGCTTTAGAACTGGCGCTGTTAACAGTTTCGTCTGTGGCTAAAATTGGTTTTGCCAGATAAGCAACTTTGTAAGCAGGTTCAAAATTCTTTTGATTCAATACTTCAATATAATGCCAGCCGAAATTGGTATGTACTACTTTTTTATCGCCAGTGTTGCCATAAAAAATGGTTTCAGAAAATTCTTTCGCCAAATCTCCAAACTGGGTAGATGCGAAGTCATATTCACCTTTTTTATCCTTACTCCCTTTATCATCGCTGTATTGTATTACCATGGCATTGAAATCGGCGCCGCCTTTAATTGCTGCTGCGATACTATCAATCCTTTTTTTGGCGATGCTATCCGGCAGCAATGGCTGACCGCTTTGCGGATCTGTTGTGCCTATAAGAATATGGCGCACTTTCACGCTATCGGGCATTTGTCTTACACCGATCATTTTTGCCAAAACAAAATTTCCCCCATCCAGATATGGTCCGAAAACCTTACCTACCGGTATAGAAGCGATAGAATCCTTTTGAGCCATAGCCATTTTTGACTTTAAGGTATATCCATCATAAAACGGAAGAGAACTCATGTTTCGTGCAATAAAAGCTTTTGCATTGGTGTCTGCAAGAAAGGGCGTTTTTAGGGCTGAAACAGCTTCAAGTGATTTTACTGTATCAGTAGCACTTGGATTAGCACTAAAAGCTACATAAGAAATATATCTGCCCGCTTCCTGCTTGTAAATGGCTTTATGTTTACTCATGTAACCGGTAAGCTCTTCATCACTCACTTTAACGGTACTATCGCTGATCACAGTATAAGGTATTGCCACGTAAGAAATATTGGCAAAAGTTTTTTCTTCGGCATTGTCTTTCTGTTGCATCCATGACGAATAATAAGCGCCCGCCGCAATCATGCTGCTATACTTATTATAAAGGGCCTGCAGTTTCATAGGCTCTACCACCTGGCTTTCGATAGCATCTCTCTGCTCGCCTTTAGATTTTTTTGCCTGCTGCCACCATTCCTGCACTTTGGCAATATCATACTGACCGGTCGTTTTATCAGTAAAGGCCTGTTTCAACGTATAAGGTGCATCATTGCTAAACATAATACTACTCATCTCTTTAGGAGAAAAGCTAAGGCCGAGCTTATCAAATTCTTTTACCAATACTTTTTCTGCTACCAGTTGATCCCATACAGATTGGCGCACTTCATATATCTGGGTTCCGCTAACACGGCCACCATACTGTTCTTCTGCCTGTTTCACTTTGGCATTGAACTCAGTGTATTCTATCGATTCGCCATTTACTTTACCAACACTGGACGATCGACCACCACCAAAAAGACCACCACTACTCCCGGGTTTTGCATCCATCAATATAAAACCAATTAAACTAAGTGCGATTACACCAATTACAATGGCCGCACCCTTTTCACGAATGTTCTGTATTATCTGCATGTTTGTTTTAATTAAAATGGACGGCAAAAATAGTGTAAAAATGAATATAAATATGTAAAAATACAGCCCATTCGGGCGCCTGACATTGAGTTGCAACAAGCATTTAGCCT
Organism: Ferruginibacter sp.; assembly: GCA_025963635.1. Taxonomy (GTDB): domain Bacteria; phylum Bacteroidota; class Bacteroidia; order Chitinophagales; family Chitinophagaceae; genus Ferruginibacter. Next base: position 37,287 of record JAOQAK010000032.1, on the reverse strand, counting down.
CTGAATGACAGATAAGATCAACTGGCCTCCTAATACATTACATCCTAACCTAATAATAAATACATATTTTGTATTCCCTTTTAAACGCAGTATTAGTATCTGCAGGCATCTTTCAGTTAAGTTTAGTTTTAATGAATACAGCCCACATATTTTTTACCGGCATCGGATATTGAGAATATCATATTGTAAATTTGTTAAGAAAGGTAGCGGCGTAGTGACTTTTATCCGATGTTAACATCGCAATGTTTATAACCACATTTTTCTGTTAACAAGGGCGATATTTTTTATTGGAAACAGAGGATATTTGGAGCAGAACTAATTGATTGAATGATTTAGCCATGGCAAGATGTTAATGAGGGATAAGTTATCAGGTACTGGTTTAACATAGACCTTTTTCAATATGAACTTTTTTTTATCAACCCATATTTTTATTCACCAGGGTGCAAAAGAATTACTTTATTATTTTAAACCCGGTGCCAGGTAAGTAAAAGCCGTAAACATAATTATAATACCAAATGTTAATAACCTGTGGATGACCGTGTATAAATCCGGTATTTCAATTTAGCAATAATTTGAAAAATAAAGTTTCCACATATTCACATCCCTAGTAGTAGTAAGTTTATATAAATAAATAAAGTATTAATACATATTATGACAGATATTAACAATGCAAAAACCAATATTGAAACCACTGGCTTTTTAGATATTGATGTAGACATAAACATTGATTTATTTGCAGAAATCGAAAATTTAAAAAAGAAGAAGAATGCAATAATACTGGCGCACTATTACCAGGAGCCTGATATCCAGGATGTGGCAGATTTTATAGGAGATAGCCTTGGCCTTGCCCAGCAGGCCGAAAAGACACAGGCAGATATTATCGTTTTTGCCGGTGTGCATTTTATGGCAGAAACTGCCAAAATATTAAATCCAACAAAAAAAGTATTATTGCCCGATCTGAAGGCCGGGTGTTCATTAAGCGATAGCGCTCCGCCGGCTTTGTTTAAAATATTCAAAGAGAAGCATCCCGATCACCTTGTAATTACCTATATTAATTGTTCTGCCGGTATGAAAGCACTGAGTGATATTATTTGTACCAGCAGCAATGCCGAAAAAATTATTGAAAGTTTACCAAAAAAACAAAAAATAATCTTTGCGCCAGATAAGAACCTCGGTGCATACCTCAACAAGAAGACCGGTCGCAACATGGTTTTATGGAACGGGGCCTGTATGGTTCACGAGATATTCAGCCTTGAAAAGATCTTGCGACTTAAAATACGCCATCCACAGGCTCAAGTAATTGCTCATCCGGAATGCGAGGATGCGGTATTGGCAGTAGCAGACTATATAGGTAGCACTACGGGATTATTAAAATATTCGCAACAAAGTAGTAGCCAGGAGTTTATCGTGGTAACAGAGACAGGGATACTGCACCAGATGCAAAAGGAAAGTCCGTATAAAACCTTTATTCCCGCGCCTCCGAATAATAGCTGCGCCTGCAACGATTGTCCACACATGAAGCTGAATACCCTGGAAAAATTATATTTATGTATGGAATATGAACAGCCGGAAATCATCATGGAGGAGAACTTGAGGATTGCTGCCAAAAAGCCAATCGAAAGAATGTTAGAGATCAGTAAAAAGTATGGATTGTAAAAAGGACTTATCTTAAATTAAAACCTGTCTCTATCGTTTGACATCCTGCTCAAAAAAGATCAATACGAGAGCGTTTAAATTATTTAGGCTGTAAGAATTCTTATTGGGTGAAGTAATTTGTATTTTAGTTTTGTAGCACTAACAATTGCACTAAAGATATTTCTTACTTTTTTTATACTTCTTTTTTAAGCTAAAATTTTATCTATGGCAATTCCCTCAGTTGATCTTAATGAATTTTTAAGTGGTGACTCCAGCAGAAAAAATGCCTTTGTTCAGGAACTGGGCAAAGCCTACGAGTCCGTTGGTTTCGTTGCAGTAAAAAATCATGGTATTCCGGATGAACTCATCGGAGATCTCTATAGAAATGTGCAGGAATTTTTTTCCTTGCCGCTTGAGCAAAAAAGAAAATATGAAATACCAGAACTTTCAGGACAGAGAGGGTATACGAGTTTTGGCAAGGAGCATGCCAAAGGAAGTGATGCGCCGGATCTGAAAGAATTTTTTCAATATGGCCAAACGCCGCGTAATAATTATAAGGAAGAGGAATATCCGCCAAATGTTTTGGTGGGTGAAGTTCCTGGATTTGATAAAACCTTTGAGGAAGCTTATCGTGCTTTTGAACGATCAGGTACCGTTTTATTACAAGCCATCGCCTTATACCTGGGTTTAGATGAAAATTATTTTGATGATTATGTACACAACGGTAATTCTATTTTGCGTGCAATACACTACCCGCCAATTACCCAGGAGCCTAAAAGCGCCATCCGGGCGGAGCAACATGAAGATATTAACCTGATTACTTTGCTGGTAGGCGCATCTGCCGATGGTTTGCAGATTTTGACAAGGCAAAATGAGTGGGTGGGTGTTACATCATTACCTGAGCAAATTGTAGTAAACGTAGGCGATATGTTGCAGCGGTTTACCAATAATAAACTAAAAAGTACTACACACCGGGTCGTAAATCCTGCAAAGGAACTGTGGCATACCTCCCGATTTTCAATACCTTTTTTCCTTCACCCCAAATCATCTATGAGTCTCCGCTGCCTTGAAGAATGCATAGATGAGGCCCATCCCAAAGCTTACGAAGATGCGACGGCAGGTGAATACCTTGATGAACGCCTAAGGGAAATCGGGCTAAAAAAGTAATAATTATGTGCTGATTCAATTTACTTCCCTAATAATTTGAGAGTTCTTAGGTTTCAAGAAATGTTATTTACACCTTCTATTTACATTTTATATATAATATTATTTTAATATATTTTTTATTGCTTTCTTCACTAAGGATATATTTAATTTTGTCGTCTAAACCAGAAATATGTCCCACATGAGTTCTGCATTGGTGAAATGTAATTTCAGTGCGAATTGATTTTAATTCGCCACATACCATTTTTGAAAGCAGTTTTTTTGCATAGTATCACTGCGTTCGGCGGTCCGCAAGGACATTTAGGAATGGTAATGAAAACTTTTGTAGACAGGCGTAAAGACGTAACCAGGGAAGAGTTAATGGAGTATGTTTCGTTTTGCCAGATGCTTCCGGGAGCTTCTTCAACACAAGTGCTTACCTTGATAGGCTATAAACGGGGAGGTGTTCCCCTCGCTGTACTTACTTTGATTATCTGGATTTTGCCCGCTTGTACTCTTATGGGCGCCTTATCTTTCCTGGTAACAAAAATCGGTACAGAGAATCTTACCACAAGTATCTTCCAGTTCATTCAGCCGATGGCAATAGGTTTTCTTGCCTTTGCTGCGATTCGTGCATTTAGAATTGCTATTAATAATACCATCACCCAGGTGATAATGATACTTACCACTATCATCATTTACTTTTTGTTCAAAACTCCGTGGATCTTTCCAGTTGTTATTCTATTTGGGGGAATAGCAACCAATTTTAGCAACAAGCGTATACCTGAGAAAGAGAAGATAAAACCGCGGCAGATCAGGTGGACTAATATTTGGTTATTTGTGCTCGTGTTTGTTGTTGCAGGATTTTTCAGTGAAACTGCCAGGAAACAAGATTGGCCAAATAGAAAAGCATATAATCTTTTTGAAAATTTTTATCGCTTTGGAAGCTTTGTTTTCGGGGGAGGCGACGTATTAATACCAATGATGCTCGATCAATATGTTGCACGACCGAGTGCACCAAAATTTGTGGATACCAGGCATAATATAATCAGAATTGAACGGAGTGAAATACTAACAGGGGCTGGAATTGTCAGGGCAATTCCGGGTCCGGTTTTTTCCATTGCCTCTTTCACTGGTGGCATAGCTTTAAAAGAAGGTGGAAAGTTTCAGCAGTTGTTAGGTTGTATAATCGGTTCCGTAGCCATTTTTTTACCAAGTGCCTTGTTGATCCTTTTCTTTTTTCCTGTGTGGCAATATTTTAAAAAGTTTGTTGTGGTATACCGGGCGCTGGAGGGAATTAATGCAGTGGTGGTAGGAATAATGTGTGCGGCAACATTGTATCTATTGAAGGATGTGTCAATTACCCACGTAAATTTAGTAAGCCTGGTGAATATCACCGTAATAGCCGGCACAATCCTTATTCTGCATTTTACTAAGTTGCCCGCGCCCATCATCGTTGTCTTTTGTCTTCTGCTGGGTATTATCTCTTAATTATGTGGGCTTGGAGTTACTTATAATAGCCGTTTTGTTCTATTTCTTCCTTTACTATGTCCGGCACCATATACCGGATGGACTTTCTTTGTTTAATTAGTTCACGAATATGCGTTGAAGACACCTGCAGGAGAGGAGCTTTAATTACGTGAATAGTAGCGTTTAGGGTGTTATTGATAGCAAAGCCTTGTCTTTCATATATATATAACGGATGTTCTTTTACAATTACCTCATAATTTTTCCACTTCGCAAGATTGCAAAGACTATCGCTTCCCATTATTATTGCGAACTGGTGCTGTGGATATTTTTCCTTGAGGTAAGCCAGTGTATCTACTGTATACGACGGTTTTGGTAACTGAAACTCTATGCTGGAGGCTTTTAATTTAGTTTCACCATCTATTGCGGATTGAACGAGATGAAGCCGGTGATATTCATTCAATAAAGAGGAAGCAGGTTTAAGCGGATTTTGAGGGGAGACCATAAACCACACTTGCTGTATATCTGTGTTATTAATCACGTAATTGGCTATAAGCAAGTGCCCGACGTGAACAGGGTTAAACGAGCCGAAGTATAAACCTATCAACATATTAATCTGGTAATTTTAAATGGTTGCTTTAGTGTCTATTTCTTCCACCCAAATATTTTCTGCTTCATTTAACCGTAAACTGAGGTGATAGCCTGCCACGAGGATAGATATAGGATCGCCCAAGGGCGCTACCTGGTCTATTGTGATCATTTCACCTGGTACGCATCCCATTTCCATAAGTTTTAGAAAAATGTCATCCTTTTCGAAATGCTTAACTAACACTGTTTTTCCCACCTTTATTTCTGAAAGCCGCCTGTACATTTTAGTTTATTTGTACAAAGGTATCATTTCAAAATTGTTTGATAATTTCGATTTCAGTAATATAAAATGGCAGTTAAATTCTTTTTTAATCAGGTAAGTATTCCGCTCAACCAGCGTAGGCACCTGAAGCAGTTTATAGTTAAACTATTCCTTTTAGAAGGGAAGCAGTTGGCCTCTCTAAACTACATTTTCTGTGGCGATGAGTACTTATTGGGTATCAACACTGAGTTTCTTGCTCATGACGATTATACCGACATCATCACCTTTACGTTATCGAGCCCATCCGAACCCACAGAAGGTGAGGTATATATAAGTGTTGACAGGGTAAAAAGTAACGCTGCTTCCATCGGCGTCAATATTGACAAGGAGCTTCATCGGGTCATATTTCACGGTGCACTCCACTTGTGTGGATATAATGATAAGACTGTAGTGGATAAGGATGCTATGACGGCCCTGGAGGATAAATATCTTACCATGTACTTTTCGGAGTAGAATGTTCCACGTGAAACATTCCTCTGAAAATTGAATAACTCTATGTTTCACGTGGAACACTTTCCGCATGTCTTTATCCCATTACCCCAACAAGGTTGTCTATCTAGAGAATGGTTGAGTATAAACCTATACCCTTTAAGCCAACTAAACGAATTGATATTTATTGTTCCCTGACCCACCTATCCATATTTAAAGATTTCGTTTTTTTTATTTCTCTTCACTCACCGGCATTCTAAATGTGTTCAACGCCGGTTTTTAAAATTGGGCAGTTACAGTACCTTTGCAAAATGTTTCCGGAATATGATATAATAGTAGTGGGTGCGGGTCATGCAGGTTGTGAGGCAGCAGCGGCAGCAGCAAATCTTGGCAGTAAGGTGTTGTTAATTACAATGAACATGCAGACAATCGGCCAGATGAGCTGTAATCCTGCAATGGGTGGTATTGCAAAAGGGCAGATAGTGAGAGAGATCGACGCTATGGGCGGCTACAGTGGAATTGTATCTGACGAAAGTATGATTCAATTCAGAATGCTTAATAAGAGTAAAGGTCCTGCAATGTGGAGTCCACGGGCACAAAGTGATCGGATGTTGTTTGCTACCAAGTGGAGAGAAATGCTGGAAAATACGCCAAACATTGATTTTTACCAGGATATGGTGAATGGATTGGTAATCAAGGACAACAAGGTAGAAGGAGTAGTTACTGGGCTGGGACATGAAATCAAGGCGAAAGCGGTGGTCTTAACAAATGGTACTTTTCTCAATGGTATTATCCATATCGGCGAAAAACAACTGGGTGGTGGAAGAATGGCTGAGAAAGCCGCAACAGGTATTACGGAACAATTGGTCAGTCTCGGTTTTGAAAGTGATCGCCTGAAAACAGGTACCCCGCCCCGCATTGATGGAAGAAGTCTCGATTATTCCAAAATGGAAGAACAAAAAGGCGATGAAAGTATTATAGGCTTTAGTTTTCTCAATACCCCAAAAATTCTTCCCACGCAACAGCGCAGTTGCTGGATCACTTACACCAGCAGCGCAGTTCACGAAATTTTAAAAACCGGTTTCGAAAAAAGTCCTATGTTCCAGGGCAGAATACAGGGAACCGGGCCGAGATATTGCCCCAGTATCGAAGACAAGATCAACAGGTTCGCTGAAAGAGACAGGCACCAGTTATTCGTCGAGCCTGAAGGATTCAATACCATCGAAATATATGTGAACGGGTTTTCATCTTCCTTACCAGAAGATGTACAGCATAGGGCGTTGAAATTAGTCCCTGGATTTGAAAATTGTAAAATGTTCAGGCCGGGCTATGCCATAGAATATGATTATTTTCCTCCCACCCAGCTGAAATTTAACCTTGAAACCAAGTTGATTGGCAATTTGTTTTTTGCCGGCCAGATCAACGGTACCACGGGATATGAGGAAGCAGCGTGCCAAGGTTTAATGGCGGGCATCAATGCCCACCAGAATTCGCGTAATCTCGAACCTGTTGTTTTAAAAAGGAGTGAAGCTTACATTGGGGTACTGATTGATGATCTTATTAATAAGGGTACAGATGAACCATACCGCATGTTTACAAGTCGGGCAGAATTCAGGACACTTTTGCGCCAGGACAATGCAGATATTCGGCTGACTGAAAAAAGTTATCGGTTGGGTTTGGCGTCCCAGGAAAGAATGGATAAAGTAAAAAGGAAAATTCAATCGATACATGAGGCGCGGGAAGTGCTAAGTACTATATCATTGGATCCAGCTGAAATTAATTCGTTTTTAGAGACCATCCCATCTGCTCCGCTCATAACAAAACAAAAAGTGCTGCAAATTTTATTGCGACCGAATATCAGTTTAGAAGCAATAATTGGAGCAGTACCTAAATTGCAAGCCGTTTTAATCAATTTTAATCGAGAGACACTGGAACAAGTTGAGATATTGGCTAAATACGATACCTATATTGATAAAGAACGGGAATTAGTCGCCAAAATGAGTCAGTTGGAGGATCTAATGATTCCTGAGAATTTTAGCTATGATAAGTTAGTTTCTTTAGGTAATGAAGCAAGACAAAAATTTACCAAAATTCGTCCCCGTACACTCGGTCAGGCGTCCAGAATTTCAGGTGTTAATCCAAGCGATGTGCAAATACTAATGGTTTTTATGGGCAGATAACTACGCATTTGTTGTAAACACATTAAAATATATAAAAATATATAACCTTATTAATCAATATTTTACACTTAAAACAAACCAAATAATCCCCAATGTCACTACATTTTTCCCCTGACACACCCAAAGAATTGGTTTTTGAAAACATTGCAGAATATCTCCATTTGCAAGACATAAAAATTGATAAACAAGATAGCACACGACCATGGGGTGGCTTTTTTGTTATTGATGAAGCAGAATCAGAGAAATTCATACAACTATATTTCCCGCATCTTTCGAAGGAAGAACTTATTATTACTGGTAAACTAAGTCCTAAAATATTAGTTGTTGCCCCTGAAAAAAGATTAAGCTGGCAGTACCATCATCGCAGGGCTGAAATTTGGAAATTGATAGAAGGTACGGCCGGTGTAGTAACCAGCGACACAGATGAGGAAAAGGAGATAACCCTTTTAAAGCTTGGCGATATTATACAATTAAAACAAGGTGAACGTCATCGGCTGATCGGCCTGGAAGGGTGGGGCATAATCGCAGAAATATGGAGGCATACCGATGAAACTAACCCCAGCGATGAAGACGATATTGTACGGGTGCAGGATGATTTTGGTAGATAGTTTTCCCGTTACAACATAAAATTTTACAATTAAAAAGCTTCCTAATGGAGGCTTTTTAATTGTAATCTTCTTATTGAATTAACTTGTGATTGCAAGCCCTGCAGATAACGCATTCATTCGTTAAAGCAAACCTGTGAAAAATGTAAACAATTTATATAAAAATGTAACAGCATGCGGTTCAAGTAAGTAGAACTTTACATTGATAAAATTATCATTCACGGTAAAATTTTTTTATGCCTATATTAACGATCCTTATAGTTTTGATAGTCGCCGGCGTCATTTTATATCTCATCAACAGATATATTCCAATGGATGGTAAAATCAAGAGCATTTTGAATATTGTTGTTGTCATCCTCATCATCGTATGGCTGCTAAAGGTTTTTGGAATTTTGGGTTCTCTTTCAACCATTAAAGTATAGTTTCTATTTTCATGCGGCGGGCCACTTATATATCGAACATTCCTTCTTCCAACAGAATCAGGATGCTCGCCGTAACAGCTTTTTACTGGAGCCTGGGCCTGGGCTTTAGATTAAAAAAATCACTTCCCATTTGGTTTAGGATAAAACGTCGCTGGTAATCCATACGACCTTTTTAATGCTTCATTTCTAAACACCTCGTATCCATAAAGAAGCATTAGGCTTTCAATCTGCAACATTTCCCGCGTTTATTGATCCTCAGTCAGAATCACCTTAGGATTCTTATCCTCGTTAATCGGAATACTGTTCCGGCTTCACAGTTAGGAAATAAACATAGCTTTGCCGTTCAATTACGAAGTTTGGATACACCTGAGCATATTATTGATCAAACTAAACAGTGGATCAGGGATGTAGTGGTGGGATGTAATTTTTGTCCTTTCGCCGCCAATTCAATTAAACGTCAGAGCATTCATTACCAGGTGGAAACCAGTACTATTGCTGGCGTATGCATCGAATCTTTAAGTAAAGAAACGGCCCGCCTGGATAAAGATGATACAATTGAAACAATCTTTCTGATCTTTCCCAATGCATTCGCAAGTTTTGATGATTACCTGGACCTGGTGCTGCTTGCAGAGCAGTTTCTGGAACAAAACCAATATGAAGGAATTTATCAGCTGGCAAGTTTTCATCCATTGTATCGTTTTGCTCGAGCGCCCGAAAAAGATGCCGCAAATTATACTAACAGATCGGTGTATCCAATGCTGCACCTGCTGCGTGAAGAGAGTATCGACAAGGTGTTGAAGCATTACGCTAATCCGGAAAAGATTCCAGACCGGAATGTTAATTTTGCCCGTGAAAAGGGGTTATCCTATATGAAGATGTTAAGAGATGCCTGTTTATGAGTGGGTTTTGCTTTGAAGCAGGTTACGGCTTAATTTAATACCGGCTTGCATAAAAGTTTAGATACAATACTGCTATATGCGCTTCAGCCACCCGGTAATGCTCATTCTCCGCCGGTTGGCTTTGCTTACTTCATGTTCCATTTCATCGCTTTTAAAAAATACAGCCGTTTGTGCCTGTGGTAAAATTTTTTGAAAACCATCCTTCTGGTATACAAGCAATTGCCCGCCGTCTTCCTCGAGCCAGTTCTCATTTAAATAATTGATCAGCGAAAACTTCCGTGTGCTGTTATTTTTAAACTGGTCTTTGTGCCGTTTATAATAGCTGCCTTCCTCGTATACCGCATAGTGAAATTCATAAGCATTGATGCCGGTATAGCAGGTGCTGTTCAGGTGTTCAATAAAACCTTCAATCCGCAACAAGAATGCTTCCTCGAACACATTGAGATGATTTTTGTCCATCCAGTATATTTTATCACCCCTCATGGTTTGAAGGGGATCTTTCAACACTTCATTCCCGATGCCAGCAGAGGTCATTAAGTCATCTTGTTGCAGTTGAATTATATTTTGGAGTAAACCTTTGGTTAGATCCTCACTTAAAAAGCCGGCAGAAATTCCCACATTGTTTTCGAGGTAACTATCAATCAATAAATCAAATTCGTCATTCATGGTATCAGTTGAACCGGGCAAGGTAGTTCTTTTAACACCAGGCAGTTTCATTATTGCAAATAATCAAAAGGGTTTTATCTTTATAAAACTATTGTAAAAATGAAAGACTATAAAAAATATTACACGGTACCGGCCTTGCCCGAAGAAGTATACCTTGCCTTAACCTTGCCGGCAACCATTCAATTATGGACAGGCGAAGAGGCGGAAATGAGCACAGAACCTGGAAGTGAATTTTCATTATGGGAGGGAAGTATCGTAGGCAAAAACATAGCCTTCGAACCGGGCAAAAAAATTGTGCAGCAATGGTATTTTGGCGATCAGGAAGAAGAGTCAATCGTTACTATAAAATTACATCCTCATAAACAAGGCACCTCCGCAGAATTATTTCACACAAATATCCCCGATGAAGCTTACGATGAAATGGTGGAGGGATGGGATGATAATTACTTCGGTTTATTGATCAGGTTTTACAGCTGAATCTCTATAAGTATATTCCCCAATAGAATTCGTTCTTCCTTAAATCTCTAAGGTTGGTTTTGCAGGAGATTGGTTGTCAAAATATTAATTGGCAATGAAGTTTTATTTATAATCCCTCCGGGAGAGATGTTCTTTGCGACATCTTTATTATATACCGCAAGACGTTCCAAAAAACGGAAAAAACATCCGGATGATGGACAACGGCTTTGGTATACTTAGCTGAAACCTTTACTGGTAGTGGGTTTCAAATTTGGCATATATAATGATTATAGGATCACATCAATGTTGAAACAGGGATTAGCGGTAAAACAGGGAAATTGATACTTAAAATAAAATAAACTTAGTTTTCATAGGGTACGGATTAAAATTACCGGGGTTTCTACCCTGGTTTTTTTATGCACCTATATCAACCGGGAATGAAATTTTTATGAGACTAAACTATTGTTTTGCGCGGCGGTCATCAGCCTGATTTCACCATAACTAATGTTGTCGGGCAAATTCTCTTTTATCAATTTACTGCTCAACATACCAAATTTTTCAAAAGCCGCTTTTATCAGCAATTGTTTTTCCTGCGAAACGATCGCATTGATATCTAATTCGCCAATACTAACAAAATAGGTTAGATGCCCTTCAATTGTACCAGTTGCAATTTCTCTTTCTTTAGCGATTTCAACAATTGTTTTGCCCTCCTTGAATAAATTAAAACTGAGTGTTTTTGTATCGTTGATGAGTGCCGATTTTTTTTCTTTGCGTTTGGCTTTTATTGGTTTTGCGTCTATATTGGTACGAAGATCATTTTGTTCACAATACTGCCGGATGATGTTTAAAAATAGCTCACCAAATTGTTTTGATTTAGCGACGCCAAAGCCACTAACCCGATTAAGTTCATCAGGTGTTTGGGGAAGATACAAAGCCATTTCTTCCAATGTGATGCTGCCAGCAACGAGGTACAACGGGATATTTTTTTCTTCACAGATAACATCCCTCTGTTTACGCAATAGCTTGTATAATTCAGGATGGGGGCTTTCTGTTTTTAACAAACCCGACTTACCTGCATAAACATTAACAGGTAAAGCCTGTCGCAGGAAGGTTCTCTTATGTTGCAAATAGGCATCCACCCGGAAACCATTTTGGCATCCTTTGAACAAATGGTTCTTCAGGCAAATGCTACCATAAAGTTTTAACAGCAATTTGTTGAAGTCTGTGGAGATTAACCTGCTATCGGTTTCGGCCGGACATTTGATAATTTGGTCCTTTATCTTTTCCAATTCAAAAGAAAAGTGATTGCAGGCAGCCACCAGCCTGTTCTGCAACGCCTCAACGTGTTCGGGTAACCGGGCCATTTGCAGCAAGTGTTCTAACTGGGGCTCAAACTTTTCGGCAGTACCCCCAATCTGCTCCATGGAGGCATACAGCAAACTCATCCAGGGAAAAGCCTCTTTATTAAATGTAGCCTGCTGCAAATCTGTAAAAGATAAAATAGCTTTGGCGTAAAGCTGTTGCTCGGAGAAATCAAAAAGTTTTTTGATTTCATCTTTTAGAAAAAGAAATTTTGCATTCTGTAGTATCTGTAATTGTATAGCAGATGTTTTTTGTGTTTGGGCAAAGGCAGTAATACGCTGATCACTGTACAAGCTGTTATTATTTATGCGGCTATGCAGGATCATTCCGTTCAGGCTCGTGCACCTGCTTAGCGCAACATATACCTGTCCGGGAGCAAAGGCTTCGCCCGCATCAATAATCGCTTTTTCGAAAGTAAGCCCCTGGCTTTTGTGAATAGTGATTGCCCAAGCCAACCTTAGTGGAAACTGGGTAAAAGAACCAATTTCATTTTCAACCACCTGGTTGGTATTTTTATCTACAGCATATTTTATATTTTTCCATTTTTCTTTTTTTACTTCAATAGGAGCAGCATGGTCGGCACATAATACCATGATCTTATCATTCTCTATTTTTTCTATTATACCAATTTTGCCATTAAAATACCTGCGAACCCTTTCTGTATCATTCTTGACAAACATAACCTGTGCTCCCACTTTTAATTTCAACAGGAGGTCTGCGGGGTACGATTTCTCGTAAAACTCACCTTCAACCACGGCATTAAAATTACAGAGCCTGCCATCCAATTCGTTCAGGGCTTTAAAATTGATACTGTCGGCCTTGTTGTTGTGTGTAGTTAAGGTGATATAGTTTTCATCTTTCGAAGGCGTGAAGTTGGGCTGGTAACGGCTGTGCAGTATTTCAAATCCATCCTGGTCCATTTCATTGTTGCGCACCTGGTTTAAAACATTAACAAAGGTGGCATCTGTTTGCCGATAAATTTTATCAAGCTCTACATATACGGGCGGCTGGCTTTCAATTACATGGCTGTTAAAAAAATACTGGCTCTTATAATATGGCGAAAGTATTTGCCATTCATCATCTTTAACAACAGGGGGCAACTGGTACATGTCACCAATTAACAAAACCTGCACACCGCCAAAGGGCCTTGCGTGCTGACTTCGAACGTGCCGTAACACAGCATCAATTGCATCGATCACATCGCAGCGCACCATACTGATTTCGTCAATGATCAGCAATTCAAGTTTTTGCATGACCTCCTTTCTGTCGGTAGTGAGGCGAAGACGGCTTAGTAAATTGTTTTTATCATTTACCTCATTATTAGTGTCAAAGCCCCTGGCCGTGGGTAAGTATGGAGTGAAAGGCAATTGAAAAAAAGAGTGAATGGTGGTTCCGCCGGCATTCATCGCAGCAACCCCCGTGGGAGCTACAACAGCCGTATTTTTTACTCCATTCTCTTTGCAATATTTCAAAAAGGTCGTTTTTCCGGTACCAGCCTTTCCGGTTAGAAAAACAGAGGTATTTGTATAATTAATAAAATCTGAAGCTAATTGAAATGAATCTGAACGGTCCATGGAAGAAGATTTGTTAGGCAAAGATCAATATTCGTAGTTAAATGCTGAATTTTGAATAAAACGACGGTTACAATTAACCAAATTTAAACCGATCATTAGTGTGTTTTCAAGCTATGATAACACATTCATTATTTCACTCTTTAGTCCAGGTGCACTTTTCGGCTTAAATCCTTGTCCAGCCCGGCGAAGCAACAATTGAATGCATCTATACAAGCGTCGGTGAAATTACCTGCCTTATGCCTGGCTAAAATTCTCGCAATTTCCCTCCAAATCCAAAGTTCCAAAATGGATCTTCTTGTTTTCATAACAAACCAGCGTAAATGACATGATGAGATTTATTTCTTTATTTTTCCTTTCGGCCTGTCAGGAGCCTGGGTCAATAACGCTCCGGCTAATTTTTTTTCCAAGGGCGTAGCATCTGGATTTACCAGTGTTTTGGCGGCGAGTGAAGCCATATGCGAAGTTGTAACTTCTGGTTTCTTTGTAGCTTTTGACATAACGGTTGTTTTAATTTTTTAAGTGGAGATCAATGGATGAAGCGATTAATAATTTTACATTAAACCGCGTTTTAAAAAAGGACCACCAGCCGACCTATCGAAAGTTTTATTTAGAAAACCAAGGTAGATCAAGCCAGTGGCGTATTACCCTACACATTAAAAGAAAGAGCATTTTCAAACCAGCGAAAAATAGAGAAAGATTTTACCATCAGTTCAATAATTGAATATTACTATTTGATGTATAATCCTGGCAGCTATTCTGCTTTTTTTTCCTTACTGCCCAGCATCAAAAATTCATATACTTCTACCTCCGTGCTGTACTTTTTATTGCCTTCTTTATCATTATAACTTTTATTGATAAGCTTTCCTTCGATTACCACGCCGGTTCCTTTTTGCAGATATTTTTCTGCCAGGTCAGCTAATTTTCCCCATGCAACCAGGTTATGCCAGGTGGTTTCCTTTACTTTTTCACCCCTGGCATTTTGAAAAGTTTCGTTGGTGGCGATGCTGAAGCGGGCTAGTTTTTTCCCACTCTCTGTATTCTTTATTTCTGGCGCATTGCCCAGATTGCCAATTAGCTGTACTTTATTTTTTAAAGCATTCATAATAATTGTTTTTGGTATGAGAACGGATTGTATTCCCCGGGAAGTAATTCGCATCCTTTTAATCCCGGATTTTAAAAGGGCTCTTAGACAAATAATAACTAATTGGCTGTTGATGCAAGCTGTTATTTTAAGTTATGATATTAAGCAGCAGCCGGCTACAGTATTTAGGGAGGAGTTTTATGGGCCGAGTCAAGGTCGTAGAAAGAAAAGCCCCAGTCCCTTATTTTTTCGGGGCAGAAGTTGTATTTAGTTTGGAGAATTGCTTTGCTGACATTAATAATATCGGTGATTTCCGCAAGAACCGCATCTCTTTGCCTGTATGCCTCTTCCGCTCTTTCATTAAGATTGATGGCCTCCTTATGTTTTTCCTGGCAGAAAATAATTTTAGGACCAGTCGCATCCCAGCTAAAGCCATCCATAGCGCACAGCAGGGAACTGTTCCCCTCCTGCATATGTCTTTCATAAATTTTTTTAGCCAGTTCAACTTGTTGCCTCACGCTGGTATAAATTCTTATTCTTCTTTTGATAATAGTATTCATATGGGCTTTTTAGGCGTCAAAACTTGTACGGAGATGAAATCATAATGCCAATGTATAGACGAAAACTTGCAAATACAATGGAAAAACCTCCGAAAAACACAAGAAAATAAACCTGTAAGCGTACGTAGGAGAAATTTTTACAAATGTGGGTATCAAAAATTTCTGCATCTACACAGCGCAGAATTCAGAAGTCTTTATGGATGGCGATGACAGCTGCTACGGTTCTAAACTGTAAACAGTACTTTTGCCTTCAATTAAAAAACCAGATGGGCTCAATAATATCCGTTGCCAGCTGTCCATGTTGCGGCAGTAACTCTATAGCGAAAGTTTTGGCGTGTAAAGACTATACTGTATCTAGGGCGGTATTTGAAATTTGGGAATGCGCTGATTGTACGATGCGGTTTACCCAGGATGTTCCTGACCAGGATTCCATCGGGCCTTACTACCAGTCTGATGCTTATATCTCTCATACCGATACTGAAAAAGGAATGGTAAATAAGCTTTACAAGCTGGCCAGGTCTTATACACTGAACTGGAAAATGGCAATGGTAAAAAAGAGCCTGAAAGCTGGTGTGCAAACCGGCGCATTGCTCGATATAGGTACCGGAACCGGGGCATTCTTACACAAAGCTTCTACTGCAGGCTGGGAGGTTACCGGGTTGGAACCCGATGAAGGAGCAAGAAAAATTTGCAAAGAAAAGTACGGCCTTGAAACGGAGGCGCCATGGAAATTGTTTGAACTTCCAGGCGCAAAATTTGATGTCGTTACCATGTGGCATGTGCTGGAACATGTTCACCAGTTACATGAGTATATGGACCAGGTGAAAAGGGTGCTAAAACCGCATGGAGTTGCATTGATTGCCCTGCCAAACTATACATCTGCAGATGCGAGGCATTACGCAGCATACTGGGCGGCTTATGACGTTCCAAGACATCTTTATCATTTTTCACCAAAGGCTGTGGAAATATTAGTGAAACACCATGGAATGAAACTGGAGTCGGCAAAGCCGATGTGGCTGGATGCCTTCTATATCGCCCTTTTGAGTGAAGGGTATAAAACGGGGAAGGGCAACCTCGCAGGAGCACTAGCGAACGGGTTACAATCAAACTTACATGCGATCCAAAACAAGAGTACATGTAGTTCGTTGGTTTATATCATTCGGCCTGCTAATTAAATCTCATTTTGATCCGTTTGAAAACCTGTTTTAAATCAACCGATTCGGATGATTGTAATCAAACTTAAATAAAAATTCTTCTCTGACTCCTCCGATTGTACTGACGTTGAATGTGCCATAAATCCGCCGCCGTAAAAATCTTGGGCTTAGGCTGGTAACACCTGGGCGCCAAAGTTTCCGGAACTACTATAGTGAGTTCATCCATTTGTTTGGTGCCTATTTCATTAAATAGGCGGTTTGAATTCTTTTTCATGAGTTTTGTAAACTTTTTAAATTAAAATGAAGATCTTCTTTGCATCCTTCTTACCCCGTTGCGCTGTATATTCCACAAATCCGCTGCTGTAAAGATTTTAGCTTCAGGCTGATAAAAGCCTGCGGCCATTGTTTCTTTCACCACATTAGTGAGTTCACTTATTTGTTCATTGCTCATTTTATTAAATAAGCTGTTTGATTGTGTTTTCACGATTTTTTAATTTTTAATGTTTTAAAACGAAAATCTCCTTTGTATCCTGCTTTTGCCCTGGCGTTGGATATTCCATAAATCGACAGCTGTAAAGATTTTGGTTTTTGCCTGGCAAAAACCTGCAGCTAAAACTTCCTTTGTGGTTTCATACATATGTTCTGAACTCATTTGAGCAACTGAACTGTTTGATTGTGTTTTCATGATTTCTAATTTTTTTATTGATTATTAGTTTTAAAACGAAAATCTCCTTTGTATCCTGCTTTTACCCTGTCGCTGAATATTCCAAAGATCAGCAGCAGTAAAAACTTTTGGTTTGGAGTAGTTAAATCCTTCCGCAAGTGTTTCTTTTACCACTGAGGTAAGATTTTCTACCTGTTCTGCACTGATTGTTTTAAATAAGTTATGTGATTGCTTTTTCATTTTTTTAAGTTTTTGATTGTTTATCTACTTTGACAACACAAAGATATACTTTGTTTAGTACTATACAACACATAGTACCATCTATTTTTTAGTAGCGTGCACAAACTAATAGTATATCTTACTTAAAACCCTTGCCGGTACCGAATTTCAGCTTGCGGAGATATTTTAAATTATATTTTTAAAAATACGTGAGTGGAAATAATAAAGGATAAACGGCTTCATTTTGAGTCTCCAAACCTCATCGGAACACGATGTTGGACTGTTTCGATAGACAATGCTATAAAATCAGCTGAGAGAAGGTCAGCAGATATGATCGAGAGTATTCAGCTTCTGGATTTTCGGGGTGGACCCATTTAAGGTAGTGGTAAGCTAAAGCACTATTCGCTTGATGCAAAAAATCATCGTTAGGTTTAAAACAATTCATTTGGGTAAATCCTCTCAATAAAGCATCAAAGTGAAGAATGATGAAGGAAGGTGTAAAGGTGTTTAAGGATTAGAGGGTAGGAGTAAAAATTAAACTAGTCTTTAAGTTGCCTTGCCTCTCTTTCAGTTACCGAATTATTTTTTATACCGGTAATAACGCCCCGGCAATTGAGCGATCCGCACCGGCAGGTAAAAGGCTCCATATTTTCATCCAGGAAGGCGGAATAATCGAGCGTTAGCTCTTCGCCCCTAAAAATCTTTCGCAATGCAATTACATTTAACCCTTCGTAAGTTGTGTTGGGGTTACAACTATGATTTTGAGGAGCCCAGCCAGTTGGATTATAGTCCCATAGCAAAAAAACCTCTTTGCTGATCGGGTAAGCGTACTTTCTAAATATTTCTTTTTCTGCATGGCTCCAGTGCTGCTCAACATATCGGCGGGTTACCAAACGGTGCGCCTGCTCTTCCCCTTTAAAAACCAATCCGGCAGCTTCAATATCTTCAGCGGCATAAATTCCATAGCCGGCAATTGAATTTCCCTTCATGATGTATCTTTTCTTCAGCCGCATGTGCCGGGCGATCCCTTCGGCAATAATATGGCGCAGAAAACGAGCCTGGCCAAAACCATCATGTTTGAGAATATAATCTGCGCTTCCTTCAAATCCATCTTTATAAAAAACAGAGCAGGTAAAGTTTATCTCCAGGAAAAACAAATCATCTTGTTCATTCATTCTGAAATCCAATCTTGCATACCCTACTCCATTAAAACTTTTAAAAATCCTTTTTGCGGCATCTCTTAACTGGTTGTCAATGGCTTCATCTGACACAGGAATATTGGCATTGGGATGCAGTTCTGATGTTTTTAATGCATAAGTTTTAAACTGGTTTTCACCAGGAAAAATATATTCAACCGGTGTAAAAGTAGTGGAGGTCAGATTGTCCGCATTTGCGGCGACCATTACCGTGAATTCTCTTCCGCTGATATATTCTTCAACCAGCAGCGGCCCATATTCTTCGATGATCTCATCGATCTTCTCCGTGAGTTCAGCAATATCGTGCACAAGGCTTTTGCCATCAATGCCCAAACTATCGCCTGCTTTCACCGGCTTAACAAATAAAGGAAAATTCAAGTGTTTAACTTGTGCTGCGATATTGTCTATATCTTCTATTAATGCATAAGCCGGTGTATTGACACCTTCCGTATAAGCAACATATTTCATTAATTCCTTTGACGGATCGTATAACAAAGCGCTAGGGCCGGTGAAAGGCAGGTTTAGTAATTCCAAAGAATGGATCACATCAATAGAAGGTACCTCCCACTCAAGATAGCCCTCACATAGGTTTATAAAAACATCATAGTTTTTCTTTTTCAATTGTTTTAATTGCTTGTAAGTGGTAAGCTTATTAAGACTTACGTGGTCGAACCTGGCTTCGGGCATCAGGT
This sequence comes from Ferruginibacter sp., assembly GCA_025963635.1. Lineage (GTDB taxonomy): Bacteria > Bacteroidota > Bacteroidia > Chitinophagales > Chitinophagaceae > Ferruginibacter. The sequence continues at coordinate 17,973 of JAOQAK010000032.1, read as the reverse complement.
GGGAGAGATCTCTCGGTGGATCATAATTTTGATAGTCGACTCCGGATGTAGAATAATCCGGTTGTAAAACGCAAATATGAAAAATTTTTTCTTCTACACCGTTGGTGTGAACTTTCGGAATGTTTATGTGCGTATCGGGGTAGTCAGGCATTTCACTTGCGCTCAATTCAGGCCGAGCCGCCTATTTTTATTAAGGGTACGTCGTAATCTATTTTTACAAGTTTGGTCCGTTTTCGCTTCTGCTTTCTCGTAGCGGAACTTATAAAAGCTGTATTTATTATTTCCCTCACCAGGCTGGTAAATGTTTTTCCGCTCAATCGCAAAATAGCTCCAATTGAAGTATAATCCTCGTCTTCGCTTAAACCGCATTGCGCATTTACCTCGAGTACAAAAAGCTTACCGGTAAATTTATCCTGCCGCAGATCTACCCGGGTATAGCCTTTGCCCTTTGTTGCCACGTAGGCATCCCAACTTAACCTTTTAATTTCATCCACCATGCTGCTGTCGGGGGCTTCGTATTCATAAAAATTTCCCTCTTCCGGCATTTCAGTTTCTTCTTCATAAATCTCCCAAAGCCGGTCGAAGCTTAAAATTTTTTCCTCATCCGGCAGCGATGAATGAAAAACCCGTTGCACCGGGTTATATACAGTAGCAAACTCAGGGTGATCGTAAGCTCCCACAATGAGGGTGGTATATTCGTTGCCATTAATAAACGCCTCAGCCACCAGTCCGTCTGCAGTTAAATTCCATCCGCGGTAGCCATTGAACATTTTACAAACCTGCACCTGTAAATCGGCTTCGTTGCTCACTACATTCTTAATACCAAGTCCCATGCTGCCACCCGAAACCGATGGCTTCACAATGATTGGCGTACCTAGTCGTTTAAAGATGCCCGTTAGCTGCTGTTTTTTATCCCTAATTGCTTCCCAGCAGGCTGTAGGAATGCCCGCCTTGTCAAAGGCAAGTTTCATGGGAATTTTGGAAGTAGTAACATCATAAAAGTATTCATCAGCGCCGGTAAATATCAGTTCGGTCTGTTGCAAAAGTTTCACAACGGAAATCCCCGGTGTTCCATTTATTTCATCTCCATCACAAATGTTAAAAACAATGGGTAAAAACAACCCGCTCTCTTTTTCAGCAACAATTGATGCGATGACCTCACTAAAATTAAGCATCGTTACCGGTTGCCACACCCATTCAATTCCCATTTCAATAAAGGTTTTGGAATATTCAGCGATGCTCTGGCTAAAATCATAATAGTAATCAATATTTTCATCATTGGACTGAAGGCTGGGGGCCAATACCCAAACTTTTAACTTTTCCGGAGATTGATAATTTATGAATGGGTGGGCTTTCGTCATATATTTTATGTGAGGTACTATCGGTCTATGTCCTTTGTTGGAGCTGTTGAACAATAAAATCAGATAAGCGATAATTGTAAAGAATCGCAGCGTTAATATTAGCAGCTCCCTCAATTAACTGCAAACATTGATTGCTGCCGCAGTTACAAATGAAAGGGCGGTCCATTTGCCACTCTGTGGATGGATAAAAAAAACACAATTCATCACCCGGCTGTATGAATTTTAAGCAAATCAACTTCATAGATGTGGTGTCGAAAAAGACATTCGGATCACAACTGTGATTGATATATTGCAAAAAAGCAGGCTCCAGCGTTATGTGCTTATCTACACCTGTTTGCACTGTTAAATAGCTCGGCCGTTCTTGTGTAGTAGCTGAACTGAAATTTGAAATGATGTTGTCCCGTTCAAAAACAGTCGCCGAAAAAAGCCCGTAATGGTTTGTTGTAATATTCAACAAAACATCGGCAATACCATGTTGACTGATCATTTTGTATGACCCTTTTGAAGGGGTGATTATAGTCATATTGTATGGGATAAAAAAAGAAAGGTGAATGCAATAGGAAAACAGTATCGTTGCTTAAATTAATATAAAGTAAATGTATTAAAGCATTGAATAATAAAAAAGGTAATGAGGGTTTATTATTCAATAAGTGGATTAAATGCTATATTATGTGAATAACCCTTCTGTGCTGTTTGATGCAGAAATAATAGCGGGAATTATTTTGTGTGATAATAGACAAAGAGAAGGATGCACATCTTTTTATAGAAGCGAAAGGATAGAGAATCAAAGCTACTTTTAATAACACCAACACACATCATGGACGAACTACCGGACAAAACTGACGGCAAACTTTTAATAGAACTGGTAACAATGGAAATGCCCTTTGGTAAATATAAAGGGAGCTTGCTTTGTGATTTACCCGTAACTTATCTTGAATGGTTTCATCGCACAGGTTTTCCTAAAGGAAAGCTCGGCATATTGCTGGCAACTATTTACGAGATAAAATTAAATGGATTGGAATATTTACTGAAGCCTTTAAAAAAAAGATATTGAAAAAGATTTATTGCCTGACAAACTTTGATAAATGAATGGAATATAAAATGCCCACTTTCGGGTATTTTTTATTCGATCGTATCGTTTACATTTGCATCGGTTTTTCATAGGATATTGGATTTTAAAACGGGGCTGGATTTTTATCCTGGCCCTTTTTTTATTTATCCCTGCCATGAACCACACAATACATTGCTGAAACTAATAAAAATTTTTTTCTCCATCACTTTTTTAACCGAGAAGCTTTTGAAAAAACAAGAGGATTGTAGATGAACCACCTCAGTTTGGGCATGATCTGGTTTCCGGGAAGTTTTAGAATCAGTCTTTATCACCGTCTTTAATACAAACTGTTTGAGTGAGTTTTTCTATGAGACAAGCATCGAGAGATAGTTACCTTCGGCAGGCGTGAATGTTATACTTCCAACTTTACAGCTTGGCACGAAGAGTAATGTAACCTTGAAAAGAACCTTAAATTTTATAAATCCGGGCAGCCTGGTACGATTGCGTCATACCCTTTGTTAGCTGGTTGCACTTTTTCCGGAAAAGTTGATCGTATTAAGATCTATCACTTTTGCCTGCTGTACAGTACCCTGAGCTTCGTTTAAAAGCTGTGCCTTTATTACAGGATCGGTCACCATGGCGATGCTGCACGCCTTATTGAAATCGGTGTGCATGCCATAGCTTTCCAACACTGGTGCTACATCTTTGAATTCAGGGAAAATCAAATATTTTTTTACAAAATAATAAGTTTGATTTTCAATTGTTTTGGTATAAGCAGTGTAAAAATTTTCCATTTTTTTATTTTTTAATAGGCAACGGTAGAGGGTGTAAGCGTACTGTTTATTTTTCTTTTTTCGAACACTATTTTAATTTTGACCAGAATATTACCGCGATATAATAGTCGTACAAAAATTACGCGGCGGTAACAAAAAGCCAAAGAAAACATTGGTTTTTGAAGGAATTAATTGGAACGGTAAAACTGTGGGGGAATGTTTCTAAAAGCAGTTATATCAAATTCCTTAAGGAATATGGCTGCAAAAAACATGCCCGCAGATTAAGTAAAAAATGGAAAGCAATGGGTTTTGCGTCGGATGTAAGGGTGTCAGGAGGTTGTAAGTGAATATGAAATTATGATTTAAATTTTACATCTACAAACAAACTCTTGAAAAATATTGATTTTCTCAACAGCCGTTCAGTCAAAAAAAAATGAATAGCGCTGGTATTTTGTATTGAATTTAACTCTTTTGTCTGACAGGAAAATTCGCCTCCCACCATAAAATGAAGGACAACCAAAGCATCAATATGGTTGCTTTGCTAAATATTTTTTTAAGTTAATGTCAATAAAGAGGAAGTAAATATTTGCGGAGATTAGTCGTATTGGAATATGCTTACAAAGTTGTCAAACCGGTGCAGCAAGGCGCATTGAAAAGCACGTTAGTTGCGGTGTCATTTTAAACCCCGGAACTAGCCAGGATATGATGTGAAAAAAGATGCTACCAGCTGCTACACCGCATCCGATAAGGATGTAAAAGTAAAGTCCCTGATCTTCATTGGCGGTACCAAAAAACTCTGGTAAGATTCCACGCTAATACTTCTTTCTGTTTTACCCAATGCCTCTAAATTATTCAACATAATAACCGGACTTTCATTGAAACGCATGTTCTTGATGGGGAATTTGATCTGCCCATTTTCAATATAAAACGTTCCGTCGCGGGTAAGTCCGGTTAGCAAAAGTGTTTGTGGATCCACCATCCTGATATACCATAATCGGGACACAAGAATTCCTTTCTCAGTGCTTTTAATCAGTTCATTCAGCGAAGCGGTACCACCTTCCATAATAATATTGCCGGGAAAAGGAACAGGTTGTACATTTTTCTTTTGTGCCCAAAATCTTGAATAGCTTAAGTTTTTTACGATACCCTTTTCGATCCAGTTCACCCGTTCAAGCGGAAGCCCATCCCGGTTCCAGGTAGCCGAAGGGAGCATTGTATCAAAAGGATCAGAATAAATGGTTACTTTTTCATCCATCATCTGCTCACCCATCCTGTTACCTCCACCAGACTTGCTCATAAAACTTCTGCCCTCATCCGCGGAGCGGGCGTCTAATCCACGAAATAAATTTTCCAGCATATAAGTGGCTGCTACCGGTTCTAAGATCACCGTGTATTTTCCCGGCTCAATAGCTTTGGCATTTACCGAACCATTTGCTTTAGAAGCAGCTATTTTTGTTGCTGAACGAGTGTCCATTTTACTAACATCATTGAATCCCCTGGCAGCATAACCCGATCCGGTACCTGCTTCATTGCGGGCAGTGATTGAAAAGGTAACGTCAGTGCCTTTATTGTAGGCAAAAAGGCCCTTCGAATTTATAATGGAATTAAAGGACGTGGTATTTTCCAAAAAGCCTGCAGCTTCCAGCTTAGCTTCTTCAGCAACACGGATACTATTGGCTACAGCTTCGGCCCTTATGTCGGGAGTAATGGCAGCAGTGGCCGGACTATAAGTTACGGATTCCTTGTATGTCTGTGGCCCCAGCAATGGCATATACTCCGGGTTTTCGGGTGCAAGCAGCGCCAGTTCTTCGGAACGTTTAACAACTTTTTGAAGTGAGTTGTCATCAAATTCATTGATGGTTGCTGTACCGGTTTTTTTACCGAAGGTAGAGCTTACCGCAAGCGTTAAAATACTCACATCGCCGGAAGTAGAAATTGCATTGCGTGCATAGCGTATGTTGCCTCCTTCAGAGCCGCTGAAAGCTGCTTCACATTCATCTGCTTTCGAAAAGGCGATAACTTTTTTTAGTAATGCCTGCGCTTCTTCTTTACTAAAGATGGCCATATTGATATTTATTTAAAATGATAGCACGAATTAAAAAAGAACGAATCACGAGTCAAAGAAAGGGCCTTTGCTGAGTATAGGAAAACGCTTATACTGCACAAGGGATAAAATGGTGAACGCTCACAAACCTTAGTAGAAATGAATTGCTTTGCTGGGTTGACCTTATTACCTTATTCATTTTAAATATTGCAACAGCCTCAATAAGATAATAAGGTTGATAGTTTTACAAGCTGATTTCTACTAAGGTAAACAAATTAATAAGTCACGAATTTATTCCTTACGAAGTGTAACAGGCGTACGCCTCTTTATATTTTTCTCGCTGTGTTAATTACACTTACCCCGTTAAATCTTGCCGTGGAACTGCCGTGTGAAACGGCATTGGATTGTGATGGCTGCCCCTTACCATCGTTAAATGCGCCGCCCATACGATAGTCGTTTTTATCGGCAATCGCAGCGCAAGAGTTCCAGAATTCCCGGGTATTGGCCTGGTACGCCACATCTTTAATCATGCCAATGATCTTTCCGTTTTTTATCTCATAGAAATTTTGTCCGCCAAACTGAAAATTGTAACGCTGCTGATCAATTGAAAAAGAACCCTCTCCAATTATATAAATTCCCTTTTCCACATTTTTAATCATATCATCAACACTCAGCGTATCCTTACCCGGTTGCAATGAAACATTTGGCATGCGCTGAAATTGCACATCGCTCCAGCTTTGGGCATAACAACATCCCTGCGATTCGTTCAGACCGAGTATATGTGCCTGGTCGCGGATCGCCTGGAAGTTGACCAAAATACCATCTTTGATGATATCCCACTGTTTGGTTGCCACGCCTTCATCATCATAACCAACTGCACTTAAAGAACCGGGCTGTAATTTATCAGCAACAATATTTACTATTTTGCTACCGAAATCGAAATTTTTTGATCGTAACTTATCAAGTGTTAAAAAACTTGTGCCGGCATAATTGGCCTCATACCCCAACACCCTGTCAAGTTCTGTTGGATGTGCAACCGACTCATGTATGGTTAGCCATAAATGTGAGGGATCGAGTATAAGATCATATTTGCCGGGTTCAACAGATTTTGCGGTTAATTTTTGGGTAACATCATTGGTAGCAGCCTTTACATCTTCCAAAAAATCATAACGATCTTTATACCGGGTTACAATTCCGTGCACCTTATTTTCGGCTGATGGAGTAAGATATTCGTAGCCCATCCCTACAGGAGAACTCAAAGATCTGCGGGTTTGAAACTTGCCGGAAGCCTTATCGATCTTTGTAACGGTAAAAGTGGGAAATATCCGATGAATATCCTGGTCGATATATGAACCATCTGTTGAAGCAAAATATTTTTGCTCATTTACAGCCAGGATAGCGGCATTGATAAAGTTGGCCCCGCCCTGCATCGCGACATCATTTACCGATAACAAAAGATCTACCTTATCTTTTACAGGAACTTCAAAAGCATTTTTTTCGATGGGTGTTTTCCAGCTTACTTCCCCGTACCCTTTTTGCGGAACCAGTTGAACGGTATTGGCCTTTATTTTAGCATTGGCTTTTGCTACCGCTACAGCCCGTTCTGCTGTTTGCACAATGTCTTCCTTTGTAACTTTATAAGAAGCCGCAAAGCCCCAGCAACCATTTGCAATAACTCTTATGCCTACACCGAAAGATTCTGTGTTGGCAATATTCTGCACATGCTGATCACGGGTTATCACAAACTGGTTCAGGTACCTGCCAATTCTTACATCCGCGTAAGTGGCGCCCTTTGACCTGGCAGCATTTAAGGCGATATCTGCCAGCTGCTTTTTTTGCCTTATATCCATTCCCTCGTGTAGCGCCTCGGAAGGATCAATAAAATTGCCGGCAAGCATAAACTTTGGGATCGCCAGTGCGCCAATGCCCATGGCAGACATTTGTATAAAGTTTTTTCTTTTCAAAGTATTCGCTTTACGGATGATTGTTATGATGCTGATAATTTTTTCTCAACCCACAGAAAACAACAACAAGTGATAAATATAAGTAAAAAGTAGTAGCGGGGCAGAGCGGTTCGGGTATATTTCTGCACCTGGAAGTCCTTTTTCCCCTGGTTGTTTTTGCGATGTATGTATTGGTAGGTTTGCCTGGTCTTATCTATTGCAGCAATATTTTTCCAGTCATCTTTCGCAAAAACATACAAGGGAAACTGCACTTCAGCAAAATCAACTATTTGCCAGCCGGGGCCAGGCGGCCAAAATGTGCCCTGCCATTGAAAAGGCAGTTGAGGATTTTGTTGTAAGGAAACAGGACTGCCATCTACTTTTATGCCAGCCAAATCAATTGCTGCATGCTCACAATTCAGGTCAACCTGGGCATTCATTGTGGGCAAACTGCCATTGACCAGCATATTGAAATGGGGGCCGGATCTTTTAGCCGCTTTTTGCAAAAGAGATGACCAGAACCGCGAGTAGTCTCCGTTGTTGCCCGAAAGCATCCAGGAGTAAGTATTGTTGATTGTAGAGAATACGATTGTGCCCAAAGACTCCATACTACTACTTACGAGGATGTTTGAGTAGGCGTTCAAAATCAACGGCTGCTCACCGGGTTTATTTCGAATGTAAATATTTTGTTCGCCGGGTAAAGCTGCCAATGGATTGCTCAGGTCCCTGGCAAATAATAGGGATGATTGTTTACCAGGCGAGGAATATTGTGTAAAGCGAGCTGCATAAACTGCGGAAGGTGCAACGCTATCTGCATTTATTAACAAGCCCATTCCTTCCTGTACCTGCGCATGAATTGCAGCCTCCTCCGACTTTGATAGTGCTGCAAGTTCGGAAGCATCGCTTACCAGGATATCAAAACGATTCAGCAGGGAACCGGTAATTCTTTCCAAGGGAACGGAGGCAATGTTGAGAAATGTTTTTTCGAATTTTTCTTTACTGATGCGGGTGCGACCTGCAACGGAATAGCCTTTTTGAGAAAGCCAGTTCTTTAAAAATTTATGTTCAAAATCGGGGGAAGCCGATAATACCAGGATATTAAGCGTATCAACCGGTTTAATATTAATAGGGATAGGTTCATTCGTTAGTGTATCATTGTTATTCATCATAAGCAAAGAGAAAACAGCTCTACCGGTGTGCTTTGGCGTACTGCCCAGTTCAAAAGCATTGCTCTGTTTTGCCGGGATGATCATTGAGTCTAATGTTGTATTAAATCCAATGAGAGAAATTTTTAAAGGTACCGCAAGCGTATTCGAAAAAAATCCCTGCACCCGTAGCTTTTCTCCGGCTAGCAAGGTTTGTTTCCAGTGCACCGCTACGACGCCATTTTGCATTTTCGAAGGATGAAAAACCAACGGAATCTCCTTCAATAAATTTAATTGGTCTGCCGCTAATCCATTCCCAAAAATATGCAGGGCGGTGATATTGGTATCAATTGAAGCAATGCTATCCAGAGGATATACCAATGTTTTTTCTCCTGTGTTTTTAAGAAAGTTTTCAACGCTATCCTTACTATATCCTTCTGTTAATAAAATGGCCCGACTGTTATTTTCTTGCGGAATGTTTTTCCTGATTAAAACCGGTAGGGCCATAAAAGCCAAACCAGCAACAGCTAAAGCAGATGCCAACAATCGTCCTGCGAGCCTTGCTTTATTGACACGCTTTATTTCCGCCGTGCAAAGAGAAATAAGCAATAGTAAACTTAGCCCAATGACGATATAGTTCCAGGGGATCATTCAGGGTTAAGTTTATCGAGGGTTTTGAAATACTCTTTTGAAAGATTGCCATTTGCAGCCCGCTTGTTAGCGGAAGGAAGTATGGCGGGTGGATCAATCATTTTATGCAAGGCTTTTTCAACCACCGAAATATTCTCCATGCTAAGCAAAGGCTGAAATTGTACCGTTCCCAATATCTTTTTCAAAGCCTGCAACGCAGGAAGATATTCGGCCGGAGAAGCAACGGCTTTATTGGCTAACTGCTGGCTAACCTTTTGTAATACCGAAGCTGATTGTACGCTGATATCACCATGTTTTTTTAGCTGTTCCAAAATACTTAGTGCAGTTCTTATTGCTTCCTCTTTTTGATTGTTTTGCTGAATGGTGATTTGCCGGAACGGTTGTATGATTTTATCGAGTTCGGCCGTTAGCCGTTTTTCGGGCTTTAAGGGTGTGGTGGCAATGCTTGTTTTAGCAACATACGCCCTCGATTTTTGCTGAAGGTCTTTCAATAATCGTAATGCTTTGTACTCATACGGTAAAGCTTCTTCAGGTTTAAAAACGCGTAGTTTTAATTCGGCATTCCACATTTCAGTTAAAGTGGCCTTCAATTGGTTCTTGGTTGAGATTTCAAAAAAATCCACTGTTTCGGCATCGTCGTGTTTGTCGGTATACGCATCTAATATTTTCTCTGCGTTGCCGAAATCCTTCCCATCGGCAATCGTTCCAACTTCCTGGTCCTCGTTGGATTCATTTTCTTCTCCTAAAAATTTACCATACCTGAGGCGCAACAACTTTTGATCAATACCGAGGTTATTACTCCTGTTCCTGAAAACTTCTTTACCGATTTTATTTTTGTCTTTGATCAGTTGCTCGCTTTCGATGATGATTTGCCGCTGGCTCCGGAAATATTCAGGTTTAATGGGGATGCCATTTAGTAATCCTTCCATGCTCATTAACTGCGCCGTGTCGGCGATAGAGACAATATAGATATCGGAACGTTTCTCCTGCAGTTTACTATCGATCGCTTTTACATAGAAATAAAGTTCATCGCCGGGTTGCATGCCAAGGGCAGCAAGATCGATCATCTTTCTTAACTGGTATTTGGAAAGCTGTGAGCCGAATGCGCCTTCAAAATTTATCTGCTGCTGTGCAAACTTGACTCCTTCGCCCCTGCCGGTTGAAATAGTCGCAAAAACTGCTGCGTTTTTAATGCCATAATCATCCGTTACCAATGCGTTTAGCACCAGTTTTTTTGGTTGGCCGAAGTCAATCAGTGTATTGGGTTTCGGGGTTTGAATGCTGATCGTCGGTAATTGATCCTTCACCATCTCCATGGTATAGAGTTCAGAAATAACGGTATCCATTTTCAACTGGTAAAAGCCGGGTGCATCCAATACTTTGCCGGCACTCCATAAAGTATGCTCCTTGTTAAGCGGCGTCAAAGCCACGGTTTTAGAATCGTTGAAAATAAAGAAGATGTTTTTTATCGCTGAACTCGTTTTTATCTGCCATTGTACGGTCGCTCCTTCTTCCGCGGAAAAATTCATTTGGTCCTGCGATCTTGAAGGCCTAGCGGTATAAGCTGGTGGAAAGATGCGTACCGTTACAGCGGATATCGCCGCAGGCAGTTTTTCAATCCTGACCGGCTTAGCAGGTAGGTAAGATTGACTGGTATTTTTCTTAATTGATTCATCAGGTACCAACGTCAAACCAATACCAAACATTAATGCTACGCCAAAAATCAATACCCGGAAACTGAATTTAGAGCAAGCGCATACGGGTGTAGGTATGGCCTGGAGGGCCTGTTCCGTTTTTGTGGCTTGTAATTGTTGTAAGAAAGGCAGATCAGGAAAAGGTTGCAGCAGCAGTTCAGCACTTTCCTCCAGTACGGGATACTTACTGTTTAAAGACCTGGCTACTTCCCGTTCCGTTATTTTCCATGAACGATCAAGAAATAACAATACTATGAAAGCCACAAAAGAAACGGGAATAGTCCACCACAAAGAAATTCCAAAAAATTTGTGGAGTCCGGATGTTACCACATATGCGAAGGAAATTGAAAGAAGAAAAGATAACAGCAATGATGCCGCCATCCATTTTTTTCGCAAAGATGCAATTATATGTACCGCAGTTTTTTCAGCCATATACCAACTCCTTCCTGGTTCTTAATGCAATGAACCTTTCTATACAAAACAGGATAAAAGCCGCCAGCCAGAAAATGTTGGAGATATCTTTAGTGATATATTTTGGCGGCATCTTTGATTTACCTTGCCCACCTTTCTCCGGCAGCAGCTGCGCTGAACTGATGGTCCTTTTATCATGATCACGGATCACATTATTTTCTGCCGCAGGATACAATAAAGTATATATGAGTTGAGGAAAGCGAGCGCTCCAAGGAAGATCATTCCACGCCGGATCAATATGTGTGAACAAACGGTAGACGTTGATGCCGGTTTCTTCCAGGCTCAGAATAGTGTCACCAAATCCATCCTGCCAAAGCGGTTGCCCGGAATGAACATCTATTACAGAACTTGTTTTTTTGATTAGTGCAATCTTTTCTTCTTCACTATTGATGGAAGTGGTGGTATTGATCCAGGAGTAAACGTTTTCAATTTCACCCTGCTGGTAAGTAAAAATGTTGTCTGCTTTAATTTTTTCCGGAGGCGGCGATTCCGATAACCAGAAAAGCCAATCCTGTTGCGTTGGAATGTCTTCAATTTTGTTAGAAATTTTCAGGCGGATGAGGTGCTTACTAAATTGCCGGATGGCTGCTATGGCTGCCTGCAGATATTTTGCATCAACCGGATATGTACCCTGGAAAATGGTGATATTCATGGTGGCAGTATCCACCGGCACCGGGGTATCTTTCAAATAAGAAATAAAAGCCGCGCCGTTTTTATGATCGATCTGAATATCATGGTTTTCAATGTCACCCAGGCTAATATCCTCATGAGAAAAGGTTGTTCGGGAAGGACTGCTGTTACCAATAATAATGCGAATACTATCGGCGGAAATGGAGTACGCTTTTTCTATAAAATTGGAGACCGAATCTCCAGGCGTATAAGTATTCCAGTGCAGGTTTAAGGATGTTGCGGACCTGTTGCCGGCAAAACGGTTGAGGTAATTGGTCGTAAATAAAAAAACCGGTAGTTCGGGTGGCAGCAGTTGGTCCAGTTGTTTTATCAACGAGCGATAAGATAAGGCTTTTGCAGAAATTGTATCCCCTGCTGTTTTCAATACATCGTTCAAATTTTCTTTTGCAAAACCGGTATTGAAATAATGGAACTCATACCCCGCTTGCATCAAAGAATCAATAACCAGTTTAAACCGCTGGTATGCTTCGGCGATGTTTCCTTTTTCTAAAAGCAACCATCCTTTTTCTCTCCGCGTATCAAAAGATTCATTCACCTGGGGCTTTGATAACAGTATGGCGAGAACAATTATCAACAGGCATCGAACAATCAACAACCACCACTCTCTTATCCTCAAACTGGAAGCATATTTTTTTGAGCTTTGAGTAAAAAAAGCGATGCTTCCAACCTTTAAAATTTTGCCGGCTTGTATGTTCCACAAATGAATGATCGCAGGAACAATGATTCCTGTTGCAGCCAGCATCCATATTGGTTGTAAAAAATGGAACAAGATTAAGTTTTTAATTTATTTCGCTGGTTTAAAAAATCTCTTAAAACCTGCTCCAGCGGTTGGGTCATTGTGATCATCCGGTAAAAAATATCCCGTTCCAGCAACTTTAGTCGCAAAGCGGAAAGATGGTCATTTAGTTTTTGCTGGTAAACGGTTTTATAACCCTCCTGCTTTATTGCAATCACCTGCCCTGTTTCAAGATCTTGTAATGAAGCATATCCCTTATAGTCCATTTCCAATTCATTTTTTCCCATCAGGTGAAAAACAACGATTTCGTGTTTTAATGAACTGAGTGAATCCAGTAACTGAATGATTTCTCCGTGACTTTCATAGAAGTCGGTTATAAAAATCAGCAACTCCCGTTTGTTATTGACGGAAAAAATATCCCTGTAACGAATAGGTTCAGTGAAGCCTCCACCCGGCTGTATGTTTTCCAATTGGAAATATAAACGGGCCAGGTGTTGATGATCTTTTTTGGAGGGCAATGAAAATAATTGTTCGTTTTGAAACACATATAACCCCACGGAATCGCCCTGCCGGTTTGCCAGGCAGGCCAGCGTGGCGGCAATATACCGGGCATATTCTATTTTTTTGAAGCCTGCATCCGAATGATTCATAGAAGCACTTGCATCAACCAGCAGTCTTACGGATATACTTGTTTCTATTTCGGATTCTCGGATATAATAGCGGTCCGACCGTGCGTACATTTTCCAATCGAGCCAGCGCAGATCATCCCCCGGCTGATAACTCCTGTATTGGCTGAACTCGAGCCCCGGCCCCTTTACCTTACTTTTATTAATGCCCGCCATAAACCCATCAATGGTGGTTTTGGCCGCCAGTTGAAGATTTTTGATGGACATCAGTATTTTAGGATCGAGTAAACGGCTCATCTTTGAAAATAAATTTATTACACGATTACGAAGGATAATTTATAACACGAAGTTCAGGGAACGAATTACACGAATTAAGAAAGCATTAAATCGCACTTCATTTTTCAATTATTCACCATTCACCATTGCCCATTCACGATATCACCCCATCACTGTTTTCGGCCTTTCTATGATTTTTATCAATGTCGCCGTTACATCATCAGTGATAATATTTTCCGCATCCGCCTTGAAGTTCATCAATACCCTGTGCCTCAACACCGGGTAGGCCATTGCATGCAGGTCTTCCATGATCACTGCATAGCGCCCTTTAAACAAAGCCCGGGCCTTTGCAGTTAATATTAAGCTTTGCCCCGCACGTGGGCCTGCGCCCCATCGAACCCATTCCTTTACATAAGCAACTGAACTGGTTTCGGGCCTGGTAGCACGAACGAGGTTGCTTACATATTGAACCATATCCCCGCTAATATTTACATCCCTTACGAGCTTCTGCAGTTGAAGGATTTCTGCTGCGCCAATTACCGGTTCGATAGTGGGGCGCTGGTTGCCGGTGGTGCTGTTTAAAATAGCAATCTCTTCTGCTTCGCCCGGATAGCCAATTTTAATGTATAATAAAAATCTGTCGAGCTGCGCTTCCGGTAACGGGTAAGTGCCGGCTTGTTCAATGGGATTTTGTGTTGCCAAAATGAAGAAGGGCCGGTCTAACGGGTAGGTTTGGCCGCCGTAAGTAACTTCAAATTCCTGCATGGCTTCCAGCAGAGCGGACTGCGTTTTTGGCGGGGTGCGGTTTATCTCATCCGCCAAAATGATGTTTGCAAACAGCGGGCCTTTATTGAATTTGAAAAAGCGCCTGCCGGTTACATGGTCTTCCTCCAGTATCTCTGTGCCAACAATATCCGTTGGCATCAGGTCGGGCGTGAATTGTATACGGCGGAAGCTAAGATCCAGGGCCTGCGACATGGTTTTCACCATCAGGGTTTTTGCAAGTCCGGGTACACCCTCCAGCAGGCAATGGCCTCCTGCGAGCAGCGCCACAAGGATTTCATCCAGCACTTCATCCTGCCCAATAATAATTTTCTGAATTTCTTTTTTGAGTTGTGATAACCTGCCAATCAAACTTTGTATCCCCGTTTGTGAATTATCCAAGAGCGTACAGTTTATTTTATAGAATCTAAAATTGCCGAATAGAGGAAATTATAAAAAAAAAGCCAATGTTATCGTAAATTTATTAGTTTGGGTTAGATAAGGGGTTGAATGGATACCAGATGCTAGATACTGGATGCTGGATACTGGATACTGGATGTGCGAGGTTGAATGGTTGGGATGAGGAATTTCATAATTAACATGGAGAATAAAGCAAAATTTACATTTACACGATTAAAATATCGTTCCGGTGATTGGGACACGGATCAGCGCATGCCTTCCAACATTTTGAATTCCCTGATCGAATACACTACCATTCCTGTTAACCTGCAGGAAAAAACAATCGACCTCAGCAGCAATGATTTATTTGCTGCTCCATTTTGTTACCTGAGCGGTCATAAACTGGTGCAGTTTGATGGGGCTGAAGCAGCCAATTTTAAAAAATATGTCCAAAACGGGGGTTTTGTTCTTGTAGACGATTGCAATCATGATATCGACGGGCTTTTTGCCCGGTCTTTTGAAACCCAGATGCAGCAGTTGTTTGGCGCAGGTGTTTTAAAAAAAATCAATAACCAACACGAGATCTATCACTCGTTTTTTAAGTTTGAAAAAGGCCCGCCCACTACCGGGTTTGAATTAAACGGATGGGGCGATGACCTCGTGCATGATTACCTGAAGGCAATCGAGATCAATGGACGTATCGGAGTATTGTACAGCAACAAAGATTATGGCTGCGAATGGGATTATGATTTCCGCAACAAGCGTTTTTTGGCAGAGGACAATACGAAGTTCGGTGTGAATATCATTGTGTATGCGATGAGTTCTTAGAAGAAGGTTGAAAGTTCAGCAACACAATCATTCCGAATAAAATTTTTTTGTTGCACAGCGTACGAAGAGAAAGAAAGTTTCCAAACTAAAAAAGCAATTATGAAGAAAATTATTTTAAGCTTGCTAATGCTTTGCACTGCATATTTTGTAGCCGCGCAATCCATTGAAAAGATCATTACCGCAAAACAAGTTAAAAGAATAGAGAAAGTATTGTCTGCTGATGACATGGAGGGAAGACGAACCTTTACGCCGGGCATTCAAAAGGCCTCCTCATTTATCGAAGGCGAGTTTAAGAAAATTGGCCTGCAAACATTTAATGGGGCGGAAGATTTCCGGCAGCCGTTTTTTATGGTTCAGTCTACCAACCTTTCAGCAAGAGTTACCCTTGATGGGAAGGCCATTGCAGACTCTTTAGTAGTTGCTTTTTCATTTCAGCCGACTGTTTCGATGTCAGAAAGAAGTGATATCACATTGGTTAAGATTAGCGCGGGCGACAAGTTCGGGCAAAAATTTTACCAGTATTATCAAAGTAAAAAAAACTTGTTGGTACTGGTGGATACCAGCTTTAAAAACCGCCTGCGAACCGTCCGGAAAATGAGTAATATTTCAGCAACGCCCAGAGAAAATTCGGTAGTATTTGTTGTTGGGCCTACGGATGTTAATGCCTTTTTAATCGATCTTACCAATGCAATTGAAAAAAAGCCCATCAATAATGTGGTGGGTGTTTTACCGGGTAAAACTAAGCCGGAAGAGCTGGTTATTTTTTCAGCCCATTACGATCATCTTGGAATAGGTTCGCCACCTGAAGGTGAAGCACACGACAATAAAGATTCAATTTACAATGGTGCGAACGATGATGCCGCTGGTACCACCGCAGTTATTATGCTGGCCAAGTATTATAAAAAAATAAATAATAACGAGCGTACATTGATTTTTGCGGCTTTTGCAGGCGAAGAGCTTGGGGGCTACGGTTCGCAATACTTTTCCGAACAGCTTCTGCCGGAAAAAGTGATGGCAATGTTCAATCTCGAAATGATCGGAACGGAATCTAAGTGGGGAGCAAATTCGGCCTATATTACCGGGTTTGATAAAACGAATATGGGTGAAATATTGCAAAGAAATTTGAAAGGTTCGGCGTTTACCTTTTATCCCGACCCTTACCCTGAGCAGCAACTGTTCTACCGTTCCGATAATGCAACCCTCGCCAAACTCGGGGTGCCGGCACATACTATTTCTACCTCGAAAATGGATGCTGAACCCAACTATCACAAAGCCAGTGACGAGATTACCAAACTTGACCTGCGCAATATGACAGCGGTTATCGGGTCTGTTGCTATTAGCGCCACCACTATTATAAGCGGCCAGGATACTCCTTCGAGAGTGGATACGGGCAGTCTGAAATGAGTAGTTGATAGTGGGCTTTATTGACAAGCCGGCAGGTAATGGAATCTATTTATGATAGAAAGCAGCATGTTGCTCTATTGTAAACCGGAGAATTCCAGTAAACGAAAATCCTCCGGTTTTTACGGCCTGTGCGCAATAAGCCTGGTTAGATATACACCCATTTCTTCTGCATGGCGGGTGGCAAATAGCTGCTTGGTAACTTTCAGCAGGTTGGTGTCAAAAATAGTGCGCTCTTCCTGTTGGATACTGATATTGATTACCGAGTTACATTGCAGCAGGCGATAATTACCGTTGGGCACATCATACACAATCATGCTGTAAAAAGAAGCATTAGGTGGTGGAAAGCAATATAGAAAAACCGGGTAGTCAAATAATTCATCCCCATAGTAATAAGGATCTAAATTGACTTCAAAAAAGCGGTAGTACAGGATCGGGTGAGGTATTTTATTTTTTGACAGGCAGGTTTGTAAAACTGTCAATTGCTCGATCATTTCCTGCAACGGGCTGATAGCAGGCGAAGAAGCGCTATAGGGCACCCATTGACCGCTACTGAGCTGCAGGTATTCAAGTGAGTTTTTGCCTACTTCAAGTTTGTAATCGAATGCCTTATAGCCAGGCACCATATACCCCGGGTAAAAATACTCGAGCTGATGTTGCCTGCAAAAATCCATTTTCAGGTACATAAGGTATTTTCCCAGGCTGTATTTTTTATAGGCGGGATGGTAGATACAGGTAATGCCTGCCGCGGTTTTTTCCCCCATATCGAAGAAACCTGCAGCAATCAATGTATTACCATCATAGAGGTTTACCTCATAGCTACTAAACCTGTTGTGCTCCTGGTTGCCCAACAATAATTCCTGTAACGACGGCGAAATTTCAAAAGACAGGGATTGGCGATATAATTGAAAGAGCGTTTCATGTTGAGACGTGATGCCCCTGTTTGAAGACTTTTTAATCTCCGTTTTGAAAGCTTTATTCAATCTGCTGAGCGTTTGAAACTTCTTGTCGTAGATAGAATCATCCAGCTTTACCCTTAGCCAGATGGCGGAGTAAAAACGCTGATTAAAATGCAGAAAATGAGTGGTGAAAATAGTCTGGCGCATCCTAAACCAACCCTTT
>JAOQAK010000028.1 GCA_025963635.1 Ferruginibacter sp. | reverse complement strand
GTAGCCTACAATTACAATGAGAAAAAGAATACGATCGGTTACGGTGAGACATCTGTTAATAATATGGTGAGCACAGAGGTTAAATACAATGTGCTTTCCAGCAGTACGATCAATGCAAGGTTTTCGTACAATGCCATCAAATTTAAATATGAAACCGGCGGCTCTCCAAACTCAACGGTGGGTTATATTATGCTGGATGGCTTATTGCCCGGTAATAATTTCCTGTGGACGCTCGAGTATACCAAAAGACTGGCCGGAAATATTGAAATGACTATTCAATATGATGGGCGCAAACCCGGCGAAACACGCACAATACACACAGGCAGGGCAAGTATCCGGGCGATATTATAAATCTCCAGCGATCTCTTCACATTTCAGGATTAACCAAAAGTATATGCACATTGCTTGCATATTTAATAAATTGTATATATTTTAACACTTGTAAGCGTTTCGTCGATGTACGCTTGTTCCTTCTTCAATAAAACTTTACGGCAAAGAAATTCTCCCAAAAAATTTTTCATCCTTAAAAACATTATCATGAATACCAAAGTAAACAAAACAGCAATTGTCTTTGAGCTATTTTTAATGAGCTTTCTTATATTTTCTAATCTTGGATGTAAGAAAGAAATCGGAATAGATCCCAATTCGACTTTGTCTTCAACGACCAACCAAATCCAGTCAAAACCCCTGACATTTTCAATCAATGAAAAGGTTGATATTGATCTTTTCGTATTTATTCCATGTGCCAATGGGGGCGCTGGCGAAGACGTGATACTGAGTGGTCCGCTTCATATCCTTTCATCATTTACTATAAGTGATAACATGATCAGCGGGAAGAACCATTATCAGCCCCAGGGTATTTCAGGAATCGGGCAAATTACAGGAGATAAATACCAGGCGACAGGAATCACGCTGGATCAATTTAAAGGTTCACTGATCAACGGCCAATATGAAACAAGTTATGTCAACAACTTTCGCATAATAGGACAGGGGCCGGGAAATAATTATCTTGTACACAGTGTTACTCACCTAACGTACAATGCCAACGGGGAACTGACCGCTTTTGTAGACAACTTTTCGGTTGACTGCAAGTGATTCTCTACGAAGAAGGAATTAATAAAAAAGGAATTGTTTGGGATGACCAAAACAATTCCTTTTATGTTATATGACACGAATATTACTCAATGATATTCTTGTCTTAAAGGCGTACCACAAAGAATTTCTGTCCGCCGAATTTTCTAACTGAAAATATTTATAGTAAAAAACGTCCCGGGATTACCGGAACGCCTTTCTTTATAGTGAGATGAATTCTTTAGCCGAACAAGCCACCCTTCTTAAAGGTTTTTGTTCCTTCACCGATTTTGAAGCCATTGTGGAATACTTCAATTTTATAACTGCCTGTGGCAAAATTGGCATTTTGTTTCCAATCAAAACTCACGGTTTGCTTTTGGCCCTGGGTATAGTTTATTTCTACTTTATGGGTGAAAAATTTGTCCTCACCTTCCCTTGTGGTGAATTTACCTGAGCCAAGCGCTTCAACAGCCACCGGACTTCCATCAGGAGCAGTGATAGATACATATAGTTCTTTGGCTCCGGAAGAAGCAATTCGGTTTTCGTCCAGGTCGAAGGTAATACGAAGTTTGTCCACCTTTTTGGCGGTAGTAGTTTCCTTTTCCTTGCCACTTTTTTTCTCCTGCACACCGGTTATATTAAAATTGGAAGCGTGTAATGTAGATCCCACATCTATTAAATCTTCTTTTGCTTTGATAACTGTTTTTGCTGAATCAAGATTTTTCTCCACCTTAATTTTCTCTTCCGTTACCGCTTGCTTCTCTTGTGCGAGTTGTTGATTTTGCCCCTTCAGCGATTCAATTTGTTCCTTGTATCCCGTGATATCATTGTTAAGAGAAGCAATCAGCCGTTTTGCTTCAGCCAACTCTGCTTTGGTAGCATTTGCCTTGGATAGCAGCGCCTGTATTCTTGATCTCTTTTCGGCAATGTCGCGATCTTTTTGTGTAATGGTACTGTCTTTTTTTGCATTGGTAGTTTTTAAAAGATCATACCGCATAGTGGCTTCATCCAATAAACTTTGTAATGTATCCTTCTCGGTAATTACTGCCGCATACTGCGTATCCTTTTGTACCAGGGTTTCTTTTGTTTTACTTTTATCCCAGATAATATACCCCCATGTCCCCAGCAAGGCAATTACAAGGGCAATGGTTAAAAACGTACGCCAGTCTGATCTTTTAGGCTGGGGAGCTACTGGCGGCCTGCTTTCAGCCGAAGGGAAATTTTCAAATGCCATAATGATATTTTTTTATGAAAGAAAAACGAATCGCTCATTTTCACAGGAATGTGAATAAGATAACAAATTAAGGAGTTTTTCAACAAAAGGTTATTGTAAAATCAACTATTTTCCAAAATCATGCCAAAGAAGATTGGAATTATTCCGTTCGGAATCGGGAAATTTTTCCAATTATTTGTTGATACTTTTGAGTAACATTAAACTAAGAAAACAAATGATCAGGACAATCACTTTACTGTTATTTTCAAATATTTTCATGACGTTTGCCTGGTATGGCCATTTAAAAAACACTTCAATGCCGCTATGGAAAACGATCGTAATCAGTTGGAGCATTGCATTTTTTGAATATTGTTTGATGGTACCTGCTAACCGGTTTGGATACACCCATGGTATCAATAGTTTTCAATTAAAAATTACGCAGGAAGTGATCACATTGGTTGTATTTGCAGGATTTTCGATTCTATATTTAAGAGAACCTTTTCACTGGAAATACCTGGTGAGTTTTGTGTTAGTATTGGGAGCGGTGTATTTTGCATTTCGAAAATAGCCGGCAGAAGGCAAAAGGGTGAAGAACGGAAGGTCACTGCATTATAAGCTTGCCAATTCTTCCACCTCCACCTGCCAGGAAAACGGCTTTGCTATTTTTTGCTTTTCGGCAAACATGAAAGCTCTCTTTACTGATCCATTTCCAGTGGTTGCCTTCATCGTCACTAAAATCCACGCCGTTTAATCCACAACTTATCCAATTACGTTTATCAATATATTCTACGCAACTGCGGTAACCATGTGGTGATGTCTGCGGGGCTTTCCAGGTTTTTCCAGCATCTTTGGTGATAAAACAATTGTTCGTTACGGAATCTTTGGTGCCAAAATCACCACCTGCAACGATCAGCGTTTGCTTATCTTTTACTGCAACTGAATTAGCGCCGGTGGTTTCTTTGCCTTGGATAATAGGAATCGCCCTCTTCTTATTGTTCATGAAAATATTGCTATGTAAGCCGCCGGTGATAAATACCGTCTGCTGTTTACCCAGCTTCCGGATATTGGTACCGCTGCTCGCAAAACATGCTTCCCCGCTATCCGCAGAAGGCAAATTTTGCCGCGGGACATCCACCCAGCTGCTACCTCCATCAAAACTGCGAGCCATGAAAAACTTACCATCAATAGGATCGCCAATTACAATCCCGTTTTTACTATCGAAGAATTCCATCGCATCCAGGAACATGCCTTTCCCCTTATTTTCATACGCCAATTGCCAGGATGCTCCTCCGTCTTGGGTTTTGAGAATATAGGCAGGTTCTGCAATTCCCATAATCACGGCCGATTTTTCATCAAATGCCTCTATATCCCTGAAGTCTGTTTTCTCAAAACCTTTAACAATGACCCATTTAAATGAATTGCCCCTATCAACTGATCTGCCAACTGTTCCATTGCTGCCGCTGACCCAAATTACACGGTCATCAACAACGCTTAATCCGCGAAGCGATGAATTGGTGCCGGATGAAAGCAGCTGAACCTGCTGACCTAAGCACAACAGGTTAGCGACTAGCGCAATTGTTAAAAGGATTATTTTGAATTGATGAATCATAAGATGATTTTTGCATCTCAATGTAGAACCAATTTCGAAGTATTCAAATTATAAATATTCGCCGGCAGGGCGGCCGTCCACCAGCATTATTTCTCCTGCATTTTAATTGATCAATATGATTCCATACTGGATGAGCAGAACCCAGCAGTTGCTCGGAGATGAAAATACCCTTGACCTGGTGAATAAAAATGTAATTGTGATCGGCCTCGGCGGAGTAGGGGGCATCTGTGCCGAAATGATTGCCCGGGGCGGTGTTGGAAGGATGACTATTGCGGATGCCGATGTGGTAGATCTCAGCAATTGTAACCGGCAGATCGCAGCACTTCATAGTACAGAAAAACAATCCAAGGCAGCTGTAATGGCAGCAAGGATCAGGGATATCAATCCAGGTATAGAATTATTGGTATTAAATGAATTTATACAAGAAGAACGGACTATAGAAATCATTAAGAACGGGGGATACGATTATGCAGTTGACTGCATCGATACACTTGCATCAAAAGTATGGTTCATCAAAGCCTGCATCGATCACCAGGTACGGGTAGTGAGTTCAATGGGGGCCGGTGGCAAAATGGACCCTTCCATGGTAAAGGTAGCCGACATCTCTAAAAGTTATAATTGTAAACTGGCCCGGTATGTAAGAAAATACCTGCATGAAATGCAAATTTACACCGGCGTAAAAGTAGTTTTTTCACCCGAAGACGTTGACCAGGAGAAAGTAATTGTTAGTGAAAAAGCTTTTCCAAAAAAGTCTATCATAGGAACCATTTCTTATATGCCCGCTATCTTTGGATGCATTGCAGCCAGTGTGGTGATAAGAGACCTTTGCAACAAAGAATAACGGCAACAAGCCCAGAAAATATTTAATCTGACATTATCATACCCGTCTTTCTGTAATGCAGTACTATATTCGATTCATTGATTTACGGGTGGCTAAAAACGATGGGAAAGGGCTATGCTTGTCTTTGGCCTTTCTTTCCTTGTAGGGCAAATGGTATTCTTTATAAAATTGTTTTTTATAATCCTTGTACTGGCTGATAGCGCCCAGCATACTCATTAACTTGATATAATACCATGCAAAATCAACCTGGTGGGGTTTAAAACCACTCCGGGCACTTTTAGGAAACAGGTGATGGTTGTTGTGCCATTCGCCCGCCACAATCCCGGGCCAAAGCTGGTTCACAGAATTGTCTTTATGATTATAATCTGTACCCTCACGCTGTTTGTCTTCCCCCTTTCCATGACCCTCATAATTAAATGTACGCACACCAACTGCCCAAAAAGCCGCTGCACCAAACAGGCTGCAGGCCAAAGCATGTCCACCGATGAGATAAAATGCAGTGTACCAGAAAATCCAGTTGAGCGCCCAGCACAAGATGGCACGCCCGGGGTTAACATATGAACCCCAGCGCTGGTATTGAGCATAAGAATTTGCTTTAACACCAGTATGTTTCATTAACATCTTCACCCGGTTGTAATCTGCTTCACTTAGGTTTTTGGCAATTGGTTGATGATTTACATCTGCCAGAAAACAATATAAAAAACCAGCGTTGGCATTGTAGGGATCACCCGGTTGATCGGATTTGCTATGATGCACGTGATGAGAGATCACATAGATCTCTTCCGGAATCACATTTATTGTAAGGTTTTGAGTGAAAACGCGCCAGAATTTATTCCGGAATTTGTATGCACCGTGTGTACAATAGCGGTGATGCCAAATAGTTCCGTGCGTACCCATGATGATCATACTATAAACGAAAGCAGCCAGGAAGGTCCAGATATTAAGAAAATAAAACAGGAATATTATAAAGAAAGGTACCAGGCAAAACACCTTTAACCAACTAAAAAAAGGAAGCCAGTTCTTCTTTGTCTTCATGATATTTAATCGTGAAAAAAACTCACTGAATATTTGTTTTACCGAAGGCTTCACAAGGTTTCCCTGTTCGTCTTTCCACCCATACGAAGGGGCTTGTAACACATGGTCTAAAAAAGGCATATTGATGATTTTAAAGTATTTGTCATCTTATTTTGTAAGCTGAAATATATAGCCAAAATTAAATGTTGTATAAGGTGTTCACCACTTCTTCCGGGAACAACCTAATTTTATTTATATCTTTAATTAACTCTTTTTTCATTCTATCTATTTGCCAGCCACCTGAAAAAAAAGATTTCAAGGAGGTCAATATTTTACCCGCCGTTACCCGAAAGTGACTGACATTTCATTTAATAAAAGCTTTAAGGTGGAAGTGTATTCAGAAAAGAATAGATGCCTGTACTATAAGCTGTACCAAACTGTTTACCAGGGACATTTTTTAATTGGAAGCAAGCCCGTTAAACTATGTCGGCCCCTGTAAGATAGGCAAATATTTATATTTCAAATAATTTACGAAAAGTTTCTATTGTTTCAATAGTGGGAACTGCCATTTTATTATTATATCAAAACATCCTTGTAGGACATCTGAAATAGTGATAAAATGAAAATAAGTGTAAAATAGCACTATAATTCCGTTCGGCCTTCTAATCAGTAAATTTTATAACATATTACCATAATTGTGTAAAATATTTCTGCGGAATGACATATGTTTGATTGCTGCCAATTTAAAGAACTAAGAATAGAAGATTTTATTAATCTTAGATGAGTGCGGCGGGCCGGATCTCTTACAAAAAATAAGCAAGAACAATGAACGACTTCAAATCATACTTTGAGACACTTTATAAAAATTTCGATGAAAGGAAAATTGACCTGGTCATAGAAAATATGACAGATGACGTGGAATGGGCGAATGGAATGGAAGGAGGTTTTGTTCATGGAAGACAAGCAGTAAAAGACTATTGGACCAGGCAATTTGCCGTGATGAGTTCAAATGTAACGCCCATGGAAATAGAAGCAGAACAAGGGAAGATTTTTATAAAAGTGCACCAAGTGGTGCATGATCTGCAAGGGAAACTATTAGCGGATGAAATCGTAGGGCATATTTTTGAACTCGAGCATGATAAAATATCCCGTTTTACCATTGCTGAAAAATGACAACCGCCGGGAATTTCCAGCGGTTATATTTAATATTCTACAGGTAGTGTGACTTGTTTGATTTTAGTTTAGCGTTCTTGCGTAGCACTGGTTTTATTTTTAAAGATCAATTCATTTGCTATTTTAATTTCCTCAAGGGTTATGGTATGCCCCATGTTGACATATACTTTTTCGGTAACGACTGCATTCATATCTTTTAAGATATTGGTGGTAGCGTACACTCTTTCTACAGGCACATGCGGATCAGGATCGCTGGTGGCAATTAACACCGGTGTATTGGCAAAATCGCCCTGGTAGTTTTCGGCGTAAATTTTATCGCCAATTAATCCGCCGGTAAATGCCACCACGCCTCCGTACCGGGCAGCATTTCTTGCAACAAATTCCAGTGTTAAACAAGCGCCTTGCGAAAAACCAAGGAAGTAGATATTTTCTTTAGATATGCCGCTGTTAATTACTTCCAGTACAGTGTCATTCAAAACGGATAAAGCAGATGATAGCCATGGCTCATTCTCGGTCGATGGTGAAAGAAAGGAGAGGGGGTACCAGCTATGGTTAGTCGCTTGTGGAGCAATCAAAGCAAAGCCGCTTACCTGCAGCCGGGTTGATAAAGACAAGATATCTTCGGCATTACCACCCCGTCCATGAACCATGATCAGCGCCTGCCTGGCTTTATCTAATTTTTCTCCTGCGGATATAATTTTTTTCGTATGCATAAAATACTTTTCAATGTTGAGTAATACTTGCTTGCCATTTGTGTTGTCTTCTAAAAATGGCGGGAATATTTCACGGGAGGTACTAAACTTTCCTTACAAAAGTTTTCAAGGTTTTAGAAGAAAGATTTAGTCGTTGTCTTTTTGCCATATATCCGCGTACAACTCAGGATGGCGCTTGAATTGTGCATGAACGAAAAGGCACAGTGGTACAACTTTCAATTGGTGTTGACGGGCATAGGTTACCATCGCATTTAGTAAAGACTTGCCCATTCCCTTGCTTTCTGCTGCGAATACTTCTGTGTGAAAAGCAGTCAGCACCTTTCCTTTTACTTCCACAATCATTTCTGCAAGCCTTTCCTCACCTTCTTTTACATAAAATGCCCCGGATCCTTTTTCGTTGAATGTTGTTACAATTTCCTGCATGGTGCTATTTTTTTTACTATAAATATAAATGAAGGACAAAGGAATTCAGCTGCTTGTTCTGACCATTTTATTTTAATCGAGTTTTGGCAATACCGCTTCAATTTTTGCGCGGGATGGCTCGTATTGTTTTGGTAAACGAAGGCTGCTGCCAAGCGCTTCCGCGGTTTCATCCGTGGCGAAACCAGGATTATCTGTAGCCAGTTCAAACAAAACACCACCCGGTTCACGAAAGTACAAAGAGAAAAAATAATCCCTGTCAATTTTTGGGGTGATGCTCAATCCTCTTGCCGCGATTTTGGCCCTGTAATTCATCAATATATCTTCATTTGCCACACGGAATGCCACGTGATGATTGGTGCCTGCAGCATTAACACCACGTCCGAGTTCGGGAGCTTCCTCCAGGTCTACAATGGATGCATTTTCAACCGCATCTGTGATAAATCGATAACGGTTTCCTTCCTGTGCCTGAAGACGATACTCAAATACATCGGTGAGTATTTCGGCTGTGGCCTTTATATCGTTTAAGGTCAATACGATGCTATGAAAACCTTTCAGTCCTTCCTTTTCTGTGACGCCAGCGGCTTGCCAGGGCTTTCGCTGGTCATCCTGCAAGGGTTCAATCAAATTGATCTTTAGACCATCGGGATCGGTAAAAGACAATAGTTTTTCACCAAACCTTTCAATATTCGTTTCATGTTGTACGCCGAGCTGCTGAAACCTTTCGGCCCAAAAACCAAGACTTCCTATGGGCACAGCATATCCTATTTCACTAGCCATTCCCGTTCCGATACGGCCTGTGCCGATTCCTTCCCAAGGGAAAAAAGTGAGTATGGTTCCGGGAGCGCCCGTTTCATTACCAAAATAGAAATGATAAGTGCCGGGATCATCAAAATTAACGGTCTTTTTTACCATTCTCAAACCAAGTACCCCGGTATAGAAATCGTAGTTGCGTTTTGCATTGCCTGCAATGGCTGTGATATGATGCAGCCCTGCTATTTTGTTGTTCATATAATTATTTTATAAAGCAAATATCCATCAACGATAGATCCTGGGCATTGAACCAGGACAAGAAATATCAATTACTAACTTAATCTAAACAAAACAAAGTTGAGTCAAAAAATAGCCTGTCATTTATCCATGACATTAAGAGTTGAAGAAGAGGCGATTATTTTTTAGACAATTTTGTTCTCACTTTGCTGAGAAATTCGGGCGAGATACCGAGGTAAGAAGCGATATAATGCTGGGCCACCCGTTGTGGAATAGTAGGGTAGCGGTTGATGAAATCGATGTATTTTTCCTGGGCAGAAGTAGCAATTGCTTTAAACAGCCGGCTTTGCAATACGGCGAGATTGCGCTGCACCATTAACCGGAAAACTCTTTCCAGCTTTGGCACTTTTTCAAGCAGTTCTTCCTTGGTTTGGGGCGACAGCATTAGCAATTCGCAGTCTTCAAGTGTTTCGATGAACATATTTGCGGGCTCATGATTTTGAAAACTGGCAATATCACTTACCCACCAGTCTTCGATTGCAAACTGTAGCGTTACCTCGAAGCCGTTTTCATCGATATAATAATTACGAATACAACCCTTATTGATGTAGGCTTCAAAATTGCAAACCTCACTCTCATGCAGAAGAATCGTTTTCTTTGGAACAGCTTTGTAAACTAATATCGAATTGAAAATATCCAATTCTTCAGCGGATAAGGCAATGCACTTTGTTACATGATGATTGATCTGCTCAAACATAGCGCAAATATAGGGAAGGGGGTTTAAAGGGGATATTGGATATTGAGATACGGGGATATTTTTGAAAATTCAGTGCTTTAAACTTTTTGGAGGCGTTTAAATAACTTCCATACTTCTATCCAACAGGTACTAACCAATGCGACCAAAATACAGGTGATAATTGCAATGATGGGCAAATGATGCAACCTGAATAAATTACTTACGAACGGCACATAAAGTGACGCCACGATAAACAGCAGCGTAATCCCGATGATTAGCCATACCAGCCTGTTTTTATTTGCAAGCGTTGCAATTACTGAATAATAAAACGACCTGTTCACCAGGGTAAGAAAAATATTGCTGAATAAAAGCGTAATAAAAATAACCGTGCGGATCGTTGCATCATTAAAGCCCTGCAACATATAATAATAGCCGATACCAAGGCATCCTGTAGTGATCATCAATCCTTGCAGGATGCTGATCGATAACTGTTTTAGCGATAAGAAATTAGCGCCCGTTTTCCTGGGCGGCCGCTGCATTGTACCGGGCTCCATTGGTTCATTTTCATAAATAATCGAGCAGGTTGGTCCCATAATAAGTTCTAGAAAAATCACGTGCACGGGGGTAAAAATTGTGGTAAACTTCCACATCAGTAATAGCGGCAAGGTTACAATCAAAATGATCGGAATATGGATAGATACGATATACTGAATGGCTTTTTTCAGGTTGTCATAGATCTTCCTTCCAAGCGCCACCGCATCTGTCATATGCGCCAGGTCATCATCTGTAAGGATTAAAGAGGCAGCACTTTTTGCCACTTCACTACCTCTTTGTCCCATGGCAATGCCGATATGGGACGCTTTTAATGCAGGGGCATCATTGACGCCGTCGCCCGTCATAGCCACTATTTCACCAATGTTTTTCAGCGCTTCGATCACTTTTAGTTTGGCTTCCGGAAACATTCGGGCGAAAATGTTCACCGTTTTTACTTTTTGCTGCAATGCTTCTTCACTCAGTTCTAATACCGCCTGGCCGGTAACCAATTCATTGTTGTGGGAAAGCCCGATCTGGTTTGCAATGGCTAGTGCTGTCTCTGAATAGTCTCCTGTTATCATTTTTACAGGGATACCAGCCTCCCGGAAGATCCTGATCGTTTCGGTAATATTTTCTTTTGGAGGGTCCTGGAATGCAATGAGGCCGATAAATTCAAATACAAATTCCTGTTGCGATACAGGCCATTTTTCATCTTTCCAGTTTGTCTTTCCCACTCCCAACACACGATAACCCAAGCTCGCATAGGCTTTCGATTGTATCTCAATTTCTTGTAGCGCCTCGCCGGATAAATTGCTTTGCCTTAAAATTGCCTCAGGCGCACCCTTAACTGCAATGATGGTTTCGCCGGAATCATTTTTAAAGATATGGGTCATCATTGGCGGCTTTCCGCCAATCGGGTATTCATGTACCTGGGTAAATTGAGCCCGCTTATCCGTTACCGTGGTCTTTTCATATAATTGATGCAGCGCTTTTTCCATCGGGTCAAACGGATTGGTTTCGCTGCTCCACATTGCATATTCAACTAACTGAGCGGGCAAGGCGTTGTTATTCGTTACAGGAAGGGATGTTTTGGTTGCCGCATTATATACAAACTCAATACTCATTTTATTTTGAGTAAGTGTTCCGGTTTTATCAACACAGATCACCGTGGCCGAGCCAAGCGTTTCAACATACTGGGGCTGCTTTACGATGATATGGTTTCTCAATAAACGAAATGCACCCAATGCCTGGAAAGTGCTGAAAGCTACTGGTATTTCTTCGGGGAGAATGCTCATAGCAAGCGTGAGGCCTTGCAGGAAGGATTGGACAAAGTCGCCCGATTGGTAGTAATTAAATCCAACAACAATTAAAAAAGCAATGCCGCCAATCCATACCATATTGCCAACAAAAGAGCGGATCTGCAGTTGTAAGGGTGTTTTAACAACCCTAATTTCTTTAAGTGATAAACCGATTTTCCCAAACCGTGTTTGTAAACCTACCGCGGTCACTTTTATCGCAGCGCTTCCGCTGGTCACTAGTGTTCCCCTGTAAACGTTATTATCCTCACCATTTGGTTTGGTTACTGCAAAAGATTCGCCCGTTAAAATGGACTCATTGAGCGAGAAATCATTTGCATTGGCGATGATACCATCTGCGGCGATTATTTCCCCTTCTTCCGCCAGCAACAGGTCGTTTACAACGATATCTTCCGTAGCTATTTCAGTGATTATTCCATTACGCACCACATTCGCGTGGGCGGCGGATAGCTTTTTTAAAGATTGTACAGCATTTTTACTGCGGTACTCCTGGAACAGCGAGATACCAGCGACTATAAAAATGGCTACCAGCATAATCACACCTTCCTGGTACTGTCCCACCGCGAAATAGATAATACAGGCAGCAAGCAGGATAATGAACATTGGTTCCAAAACCACGTCTTTGAGCACATTCAGGAAAATACGGTCTTCCTGCATTTCGAGTGCATTGGTACCGTATTGCAGCCTGCTGGCATTTACCTGCTCCGTTGTTAATCCTTCTGTAGTGTCCAAAACATTCATGCAATAAATATTTATTTTTTACTTGTTAGTAATATCACCGAACGGGCGTACCCCTTTTATTTATTCCACTATAGCAGGGCGGGATGATATCTTAACAAAAAATCACCCGGCAAAGTACCTGAAAAATGCTGCCACAGCAGATGATAAGGATCAGTTTTTATTTGTATTTGGACATGGGCTTTAAACACGAAGGGATTGAAGGGATCGCTGACACGTACTCTTCGATTTCGTTTTATTATCTTCGCGGTTCTATCAGCCAGGCCATCGTTCTCCTACAGGAGGAAGGAAAGTCCGGACAGCAAAGGGCAACACACCGGTTAACGGCCGGTCCCGGTGATACGGGGAGATAGTGCCACAGAAAATAACCGTCCCGCTGTTGATGTTATTGTTTTTGTTTACAAAAACAGCGGGATAAGGGTGAAAACGTGAGGTAAATGCTCACGATTATTAGGGGTAACCTTAATAGTGGGTATACCTTGTGTGCTGTAATGCCATGTACACCAACGCCTGAGAGCGGCCCGTTCGATGTGCCGGGTTAAACCGGCGCAGCGTTGGAGGGTAGGCAGCAAGATCATAACAGTAATGTTATGGCCAGATAAATGATGGCCACCCCGAATTTCGGGGCCACAGAATCCGGCTTATGGCTGATAGATTTTTTTAATTTATTGAATGCTGTCCGACCATCGGATTAAATTTTGAGGGGATTGCCCGCCTTAATATTTTGACATCCACTTTTTGCTTTTAATGAATATAAAAGCTACCAAAAATATCGTGGTCCAGTAGATCAGCTCATTGCTCCATGCCATTGCGAGCGATATGTAATGAACTTTCATAAATATCCAGGTGTAGCTCATATACATTGTAATCGCAATAATTTCAATGGCCAGGTTCATACGTGTTTTGCCGGTGCCTGTTACGCCATTGAGCCAGATATTGGCAACACTCATAAAAAGCAAGCCACAACTAACTACTCGTAATACCGGTATCGCCTCCGCAACAAATTCCTGGTTTTGCCCAAACAAAGCGAAGAATTTACCAGGGAAAATATTTACGATCAAACACATCACTGAACAGAAGCCTATGCTAAGCAGCATGATGCGGGTGATCGCCAAAATAACTTTGTGTTCTTTTCTCTGGCCCATTAAATTGCTCACCATGGAGTTACAAGTTGCTGCAAATGCCCATACAAATACGCCTACCATCCCAAATACATTGCGCATGGTATTACTAATTGCTTTTGCTGCAGTGCCTTTGTCCTCTATTAAAAAGAAAAATACCAGCCATGTACCCACGCTAATAATATATTGAAGGCAAAGAGGAGTGGCAATTTTTATAATTTCAGCCGATTTTATTTTATTGTGAGCGAAATTTTTTAAGAGCGAATATTGCTTTTGTAAACCCGTTTTGTATAGCACGGTAAATACTACGATACAACCCATTGCTTCTGAAATTACAGACGCTACGGCAGCTCCGTTGAATCCCATTTTTGGAAAGCCTCCATAACCAAAAATCAGCAGGTAGTCGAGCAGGATATTCAGCAATGCTTCCGCTATAAATCCAATCATCAGGTATCGGCTATTGAGCGACGATACCAAAAAAGCATTACCCATTTGAAAGAGGTATAAAAAGGGCAACCCAAAGATCCGGATCTTTAAAAATCGCATTTCCTCAGGATAGGCGCCGGATGCCGCCACTCGTTGCATTATCATCGGTGCGATGAACCACGTTATAAGAATGCCTGCTGTAGCCAGTTGCAAGCTGATGCGCATCCCCTGGGCAAGGATGATTTTAAAAGCTGTGGTATCACCACTTCCTGCAGCTCTTGAAAAAACAGATTGCATGGCATTATTAAGTCCATGCCCCGCCACCGCGAATATTAAATAAAATACACCGGTGATGCCCGCATTGCCCAGGGCTTCTGTACTTAGGTTTCCCAAAAAAATACTATTGGTAAGTAAATTGATCTGGGGTATCAGTAATGCAAGCGTAATGGGTAATGCTATTGAAAGTATTTGTTTAAAGCTTACATTTACTTTTAAATCTTTTATTGTGACTGCACTTTCCATATGTCGGTAAAAATATCTTATTTTGCCTGCTTAAATAAAACTATTGAATTTATTATTTAATATACAATCTTCCAATATCAATGCCTCCGATGCGGATCTCTACATAGAGATTGACACACAGGGACTTTCATATATCATTTTAGCCAATGGCGTTTGCAGGGCAATGTTAGTTTATCATTTTAATGAGGGCACATCGGCTGAAGCCGCCGCAGAGTACATTCACCGGGTGATTGCCGACCAGCCCCATTTACAGCAAAGATTCAACAGGGTGCACTTTATTTATGGCTTTGCACCTTCTATTTTGATTCCACATCAGTTTATGAATGGAACAGATAACAACGACATGCTGGAACTGGTGTACGGTGAATCAAGTGAAAACATTACCCGTACAGATTTTATGTATAAGCATGCGTTACACATTATATATACGGTTCCTTCCGTTATTGACATGGTAATTACCCGTTACTTCGGATCCGCAGAGCATACACATCTCTATTCATTATTGCCTGATATTGTTACAGATCCTGAAACTCGTTTATGCTGCATTTTCAGTACCGGAAAACTAACGGTAATGCTTATGAAGGAAGGTAAATTGCAAGTAATACAACAATATAATTATAAGACGCAGGACGATGTGGCCTATTACCTGCTGAACATCTGTAAAAGCTACGAAGCCGATGTACAAGCCGTAGCGGTGCACTTGTTTGGAATGATTGATGAGAACTCAGCATTGTACACTGAACTATATAAATATTTTCCCCGTTTACAATTTGAAGCCCTGCCTGCACAGTATCAATACCCGGACGAAATTCATCAATACCCGGCCCATTATTTCAGTCATTTATTTGCCCTCGCAGCATGCGTATAATCAGTGGAATACATGGCGGCAGAAAAATCAACCCGCCTTCGAAAATGCCCTACACAAGGCCTACT
This sequence comes from Ferruginibacter sp., assembly GCA_025963635.1. Taxonomy (GTDB): domain Bacteria; phylum Bacteroidota; class Bacteroidia; order Chitinophagales; family Chitinophagaceae; genus Ferruginibacter. Next base: position 6,531 of record JAOQAK010000028.1, on the reverse strand, counting down.
ACGGATATTGCCAAAGAAGGACTTTTCAATATTATACAAAACAATCTAGATATTGAGTCACTTTCGGTATTGGATCTTTTTGGCGGCACAGGCTGCATCAGTTACGAACTGGCAAGCAGGGGAGCAGGGGACATTACCATTGTTGAGAAGGATAACCAGATGTACGACTTTATTAAAAAAACTTCGGCCGACCTTGCCTTCACCAATTTTAAGGTGGTAAAAGCCGATGTTTTCAAGTTTATAGAAACTACTGCCACTCATTTTGATTTTATTTTTGCAGGACCACCTTACGCTTTGGCAACCATTGATGAATTGCCGAAAAAAATTTTTGAAAAAAAATTATTAAAGCCCGGCGGCTGGTTTGTACTGGAACATACTCCACGGAATGATTATAAAAAATTTCCGCATTATAAAACGGAACGCAATTACGGTACCACTATTTTTTCTATATTTATTATGTAATGTAAATCCGTACATTCGTTTTCTCAAGCACTTTTCGTTTAGTTGATAGCACTTTAGCCCCAATACCGATGAGCAAATGATATTATAACTTATCAATACTAACCCAGCAAAGATGAAAAAAGCAGAAATCCGGGCACTTTACAAAGAAAAACGTGCAAATCTTTCTCTGCAACTAAAGGAAAAATTAGATGACCTGTTATTGATCCAGTTTCAGCAAATGGTAATTGATATTCCCTCGCTGATCATGACTTATTCTCCTATCAAACATTTAAACGAGTTTGATCCACAGCTAATTACAGACTATTGTTATTTTAAAAATCCAGGTCAACAGTTGTTTTATCCGGTGATGATGGAGGGAAAAGATCATCCAAAAATCAGGTCTGTTATTGTTGATGATGACACGGTTTTCAAAACAAACAGCTACGGTATTGAAGAGCCTGTTGAAGGTATCGATATGTATCCAATGGAAATTGACCTCGTGATTGTACCCTTATTATGCTTTGACTTAAAGGGAAACAGGGTGGGCTACGGTAAAGGCTTTTATGATCGTTTTTTAAAACAATGCCGCAAGGACTGCATCAAAATTGGCTTCAGCTATTTTGACCCCCTAGACGAGGTGGAAGATGTAAATAAATTTGATGTTAAATTAGACTACGGCATTACCCCCGACGCTGTGTTTCAATTTTAGTATTTTTGCGCTCCGGCAGCAATTCAGCTGCCATTTATAAAATTTCCATTCATTTGTTGAAGAGTTTCCGATATGTGCTGCTGCCATTCTCCTTTGTTTATGCAATCATTGTAACGATAAGGAACTGGTTATTTGATAAAGACTACTTAAAATCGGCTGCTTTTAATTTCCCGATCATTTGTGTGGGTAACCTGGCAGTTGGCGGAACAGGTAAAACGCCGATGGTAGAATACCTGCTTCGGATGCTGGGAAACGATTATGCGATTGCAACACTGAGCCGTGGATACAAAAGGAAAACTGTTGGCTACGGCATTGCCAATGAAAATACAACCGCCCTCGAAATTGGCGACGAACCCATGCAGTTTCATCTGAAATTCCCTAATGTTGCAGTTGCAGTGGGCGAAGAGCGGTTGGTAGCCATTCCACAATTACTTCACGATCGTCCCGCCACCGAGATCATTATTTTAGACGACGCCTTCCAGCACCGATCAGTAAAAGCAGGCCTTAATATATTGCTGACCGAGCATAAAAACCTGTACAGCCGCGACCTGCTGATGCCTGCGGGAGATTTGAGAGACAGGCGAAGCAGCGCAAAAAGAGCCGAAATAATTATTGTAACGAAATGCAATCACGATTTAACAATAGGAGAAAGAGACCTTATCCTGGCCGAATTAAATCCAACTGCAGACCAAACAGTATTTTTTACGGAGATATTATATGGGCGACCTTACCACCTGTTTAGCAAAAAAACTTTTACCATTCCCCCGGACAACGATCTTTTATTGGTTTGCGGGATAGCGAATCCTGAACCGCTGCAGGAATTTCTTACACCGCTCGTGCGATCCTATGATATGCTCAGTTTTCCCGATCATCATGTGTTTTCTATTGATGATATGGAAGAAATAAAAAAGCAGTTTGAGAAGATGACCTCAGCCAATAAGGTAATTGTTACCACCGAAAAGGATGGTGTGCGGCTTGCTAAATTTGAGAATGATTTACAGGATTATCCCATTTACGTATTACCAATCGAGCACTCATTTATGTTTAATGATGCTGCCCGCTTCTATGAAAGGGTACAGATATTTATCTCCTCTTTAAATACAGGAAATAAGGACAAAGTACCACAAGATCAACCAATTATATAATAAACATTGGTCAAGCTACGGAGTTAGGAATGTTTATTAGCCGGGCATCGGAACCTTATTTAACTTCAGTGGCGTCGCACTCGTGTACATTTTGCATGCATCAGCTTACATCATCAGTAACAATAGTAATCATCGAAAAAGCGGGAAAGGTAATGGGAGAGTGTAAAACTTCTATACTTCAGCCTCTCTCTAAACCATCCTAATCCATCCCTCATCGCTCATCACTGATTGCTCATCCCTCATCACTCATTATTTAGCTACCGCAATCTTAACTTTCTTATTTTTTATCTTTTCATCCTTTATCAGTTCCAGCAATTCCCCCACTTTTAATTTTCTTACAGCCACAAAAGAGAAAAAATCTTTTACTTCTATCAAACCGATATCGTCTTTCTTCAGCCTGCCAATCTTTGATAAAAAACCAACGATGTCAACTTTATTCACTTTATCTTTTTTGCCGGCGGCAATAAAAAGCGTAGACCATTTTGGCTTTTCAGGCAATACCACTTGCTCGGGTAAAACAATGGGTTCCACTTTCCCCGTGATATAAGCCGGCAGTTTCTCCTCTTCAGATAAGATCAAAACGGATTTACCGCCTGCTTCCATGCGTGCAGTTCTTCCGTTCCGGTGCATATACACATCCCGGGTAGCCGGCAAATGATAATGAATGATATATTTAATGTCCGGGATATCGAGTCCACGTGACGCCAGGTCGGTGGTTACCAATACATTTGAGGTGCCGTTCTTGAATTTGCACATGGCGCTTTCCCGTTCCTGCTGCTCCATACCGCCGTGGTAAAAAACATTCACGATGCCTTTTTCTTTTAACAGGTTGCTGGTGCGTTCCACTGACTCCCGGTGATTGCAAAACACGATCATAGATTTATTCCCGATCATGCAGATGAGCCTGAAAAGTGTATCCGATTTATCCTTATCGGGTGAATCAACGGTCATGATCACCAGTTCGTCGGCTTCATCTTTTTCCGTTAAAGCTGATAGAAAATTCAAACGGGCAGGGGATGTGAAGCCAATAAAATCAGGAATTCCCACGGATTCTGTCGCAGATGTCAGTATTCTCTTTTTTACCTTGGGCAAGGAGCCTACGATAAACGACATTTCTTCCTGGAAACCTAATTCAAGGGATTTGTCAAATTCGTCCAAAACAAGGGTGGTAATCTCGTCCAGCTCAAAATTTTCTCTGCGGATATGATCAGCAACGCGGCCCGGTGTACCAATGATCACTGCCGGCGATTGTTTGAGATTATTTTCTTCTGTTTCTCTTTTATGTCCGCCATAGCAGCAGGTTACTTTATAGCCTGTGGCCATTTTCCTGAACACCTCGTCAATCTGTATTGCCAGTTCCCTGGAAGGAACCAGTATCAACGCCTGGACTTTTTTACGCTCCGGATTCAATAATTGCACAACTGGCAACAGGTAAGCCAGTGTCTTTCCTGAACCCGTGGCAGATAGTAAAATTACATTATCACTTTCTTCATTTGCCTTAATAGATGCCAGCTGCATATCATTTAAGGATTCAATTTTAAGATTAGAAAGGATTGTATCCTGGATTTTATACTTGTTTTGCATTCCGGCAAAAGTACGCTATTGTAATTCGAGGCACAAAAAAAGAGGATGCCGGTTAAGACATCCTCTACAACTTACTGATTACTTTACGTGTTTGATGTTTTATGGTATCGAATAACTTTTGATTACCGAATGAAATATTTCTAATCCGGAGTTAGGGTCCGCGGTAGTAACTTCCACCAAACCAACTCCTTTGGCGTAATAGTATTTGGATAGTGCACTGCCAATATAGCCGAATGGCGGAAGATCAATCCCGGTTTCCAGGCGTACAACAATAATATCAGTGAAATTAAAAGTCCCCACCATTTTGCTGACGCCTTTTGCCTCAATTGTGAATTTTTGCACTACAGTTTGGCCTAACTGGTTTATCACATCATCTGACCAGGTAGTTCCCACAGTAGCATTTGCCTTGATCATGGTCATTTGAATCTTTTGTAATGTAATTCCACCCAGTGAGGTCGCTCCATAAGCAATCGTGTTTGTTTCGCCGTTTGTGCAGTTATAGTAACCGGTCCCGGAAGACACTGCAATTTTCTGGTAAATTTTCGAATTGATCAAAGTATCCACAGAACTAAGAAGATCACCATTTTTGATTGAGGCAACACCATAAACAGTATCATAGTAGGAATACTTGCTTCCAACACACAGTGGTACGTAAACACATGCCTTACAGCCTGTTCCACCGGAAGGTGGTGCTGCATTTCCTGAGCAGGTTACAGAAAAACCACAACGGCTATTGCCAAAAGTGTAATTAAATGAACCGCCGGCAACAGGTGTTCCTGTGCCGGTAAGAATGATGGTTTGAGTTCCTTTCAAGGTAAATCCACCAGAAGCAGAAAACTGGATACCATTCAGTGAATTACTTGAAAGGGCATATGATCCGGTATCCGTCACATTCACCTGTATGGTAATTTTGTTGGAGCCATCCAGTGCGTTACCCGCCTGGAATGTGCCAACAATTACAGGAGCTGAACAATTACCAGAACTGTCGACAAAACTAATCACTGCCGATCCGGAACTGGTACCTGGAGCAACATCGTCAAAACTGTACTCTTTTTGACAGCCGGTTAAAATGAAAATTAAAAAAACAAAAAAGATAAATGAATGGCATATTGTTTTCATACGGTTAAATTAGGGGACGAAATTAAATGTGAAGCAAATATAGATATTGTGGTGTGGTTTAAATATGATTTAGGCATTCTGCAGAATTGAAAGGCAAAATAGCCGATAGTAAATGATTTACATGCGTTACCAGATAATTGAAGCCCATCTATTACTTGGCTCAATTATTATTCCCATAATTAATAGTATGTTAACAGGCCTAAAGTATTTAAATTCAATATGTTATGAGTTGCATATTTCATGCAAATATATTAGTATTTTTTACTAAAAAACTGATTAAAATCATGTTTCTAAAAAACGGCCTACCATTTGCACAGTAGACCGCCTCTCTTTTCTCCAACAATATTTTTATTCAATCACTAGGCATACCAAGTATTGATATACCGCATTCGGAACTACCTCTGGAACTATAACTACCTCAATAGGATCATTAACCACTACAGGAGTATATACCAACGGATAACGATATTCACCAGTTGGAACTATTGTATAATAATCGCCATTATTCATTAATGGCGTTACTAAATCTGTAAACCATCGATCAGTAATTGCATCATACTGGAATGTGAACAAATAGCCATTATAATCAGGGTATTCTCCTGTAGACATACCGCCATTGTAATAAGCCGATCCTACTACGCCGTATGATATTTTCGCGATTTGCGCTCTACATAAATCAGGATTTGCAAATAAATCTGTTGCAGGTGAAAACCAAGCCCGAAATGTTTTATTTGTACCTGCCTGTGAAATCATAGAAAAATCCGCCCTCATCCGCCAATATACACGAACCAAACTAGCTGGATCAACTGTTGCAGTATCTACTACTGTAAAATTAAATGTACTGTCTGGCGTCATTGTACCCCATACAGAAGAAACGCCATTAAATGTATATACCCAATCTTGAGATACATTATTATACACAATCAACATACTCAAAAACGTACCCCAATCCGGATAATTTTGTGAAATCTGATATGATACATGAGCAATTGGTAGTACTACAGAATGATCTGAAGATAACAACGGCACAAAATGCAATTCCATATTTCCAGTAGAACCCCCTCCTACAGGAGTAAACACCCTACTACTTACTACCTCGCTCCAATAACCATTTAAAATCGGCATATTTCATTTATTTTATAGTGTATAGCACACCTTTATTTTTATAGTCAGCAGGTGAAATAATACAACCTATTTCATCGTAATTAGTAGCCACTGATTGTAGTAACTGCTCATATACTGTTATGTCTTTAGGCTGCATAAAATTGTTTAAAACACGATCCACGCCAGTTACAACAAAATTTCCGTTTACTGTTTTACCATGTATCGCACCAATAACCAGGTGCTTATGATTCACAAACACCTGTTTATTTCCATCAATTTTTAAAATTTTAATGGTTAATCTATTCAGCAGTTTTTGCTGTATTCCCTGTGTACTTTCCATGTAATTTTTTTGCTAAAAAGAAAACAATTTCTTTTAATATTGGAGATAATATTGTGAATACGGCAATTAATACGCCATTGCTACCATGA
>JAOQAK010000022.1 GCA_025963635.1 Ferruginibacter sp. | reverse complement strand
GGACTAAATGATAACCAGTTTGGCCCGGTTGCTTTGGTGGGTGATGCAACACTGCTTGCTCCTGAAGTAGTTGAATTATCATTTTGCTCCCAGCAATAGGTCAATGCATCTCCGTTTGCATCAGTTGCAGAAGCGGTGAGCGCAAATGGAGTGCTTATGGGAATAGTATAATTGCTGACTGCCCCAATAACAGGGGCGGCATTATTGGCTGAAATATTGGTTGATATAGGGCAGGTTTTATTTGCTAAATTGGCCTGAATCTGTGCGATAGAAGTTTCGTGAAATATGTCAATTGAGTGTGGCGCCACATCCTGGCTCGTGATCCCGGCGTACCCCATAATGGTAATACCGGAGCCAACTTCCTTATTTTGCCCGGTACCTTCCAGCGACATTGAAAAAGTGTGGTTGGCGCCCAATTGATGTCCTACTTCATGTACTACATAATCGATATCGAAATTATCTCCCTGTGGAATTCCGTCAGCGGGCGAAGTGATTCCTGATCCTTTGGCGAGAGAATTACTGCTGGCCGGATCTACACAAACACAACCAATACAACCAGCGTTTCCACCACCACCGGAAGCGCCAAACATGTGGCCGATATCATAATTTGCACTTCCTATCACGGATGTTAAAGTCTTTTGCAACTGCAGGTTCCAGCTTGATAAGGTGGTATAAGGATCTGTTGAAGGATTGTAATAGATCACCGCAGTGGTGTTGGCAATAAGATTGAGGTGTAATGCAAGGTCTTTTTCATAACATCCGTTGGCCCGGGTAAGTGTTGCATTGAAAGCAGCTAATACTTTACCAACCTGTGATGCGTCTGTGGCACCAAAATAATTGGCATACTCCCCGTTGCAGGACTGTACCAGCCGCATGGTTTTTAATGTTCCTGATGAGCTGCCAACAGCAAGAGTTGAATTTGAAATTTTTGAGTGTAGATCCGTAACCATTTGTTTTTCATCGGTAGTGCAGGTCCATGGCAATTTCCCTTTATCCCTGTGTGATCTGTAAACTGAATAAACGGTGTGGTCTTGAGAATACGCCTCAATGAACTCGTTGTCATTTTCAGTTCTGAAAACCATGGTTTGAATTCCCTGGGGAGAAATACTCAATTTTAAGGTAGCATACTTATCTGTAATGCCTTTACCGGAATATGCCCTGATCTCAGGAAACTGTGCCTGCAGATCAGGTTCAAAGTTGGAAGCTTCCACTACTTCAAATTGTTCAAAATTACCGTCGGCATTTGGTATTGAAATAATTGTGGATGGCTGAATACGGTTCGTACCTACGATTGTTAATAAATCTTTCCTGAAAGCGGCAACGTTCAGGTTGAATAATTTAAAGTCTTGCGGATAACTGAGTCTTGCAACAGCTTTGTCGGTTCTGATATTGCTGCGACTATCGTTGTTAACTGTCCAATATTTACCTGTTTGTGAAAATCCTACAGTAGCTATTAATGCCGACATTAGTGTTAGTAGTAAAATTTTTCTCATGTTTTTAATTTTAATTTGAAATTTTGGAAGACGTATTTAAGCGAAAAGGTGTAAAGCAGTTGATGTACTTCGCATGATTTTTTTTGCAAAACAGGTATTGCTGGTCTGTAAAAATCTATAACGGAAGCTTCATCCTGGTGATCCGTAAATTATGCTGGCGCTTTGTAAATCAAATCATTCAAAAAAGAATATCTTCTTAATGATTGGTTGACTCTTGTGGCATGCAGAAGTTATGGATAACTAAATTTAAAATATATTATTGGGAACGTGAATTTTATTTTTGCCGTGAGAGATCGTTCGCTTTAGCAGAAAGCCCTTTCACAGCTTTGACTGTAATTTAGAAAATAGATTCACCGGCGTACAATGCTTTTTTGAAGAATACTGTTCCATTAGTTGTTTGGAATGAGTCCAGCTAAACATCTCACAGCAGTTTTCATTTTCTAGAGCATTGTTGTCCTTACATAATATCTCAATACATGATCATACATGTACAAACATCTAAACAATCTAATAATACTTCAAAAGTATTATACAATGGTCGTTTCGTTAACATATCCACTGGTGATGCTTACAAATATTCCCAAGGTTGAATAAAGGAGTTGAGCGGAGTGAAAAGAGTAGGTGCATCAAAATTTTAAAACTGAATAATTAACTTCTCAACCTGGGAAGTTTATTCATTGGGGTATTTTGCAATACTTTCTTATTCGTGAAGTTCGACAAGGGTTAAATAATAATCAGTTTCCTTTTTATTTACTACCATTAAGATTTTTCACACACGATTGCACAGAAAGATATTACCCCTCTAATGATCCATGGGCATCATTCAGCAATTAACGTGTAAATCAGACACAATAGGCAATTGCATCGTAAAATTGCCGTTTACCATCATAAAAAGGATTACAAGATGATTTTAAAAATGAAAACGCCCGGCTTACTTTTGAATAAGAAAGCGGGGCGTTAAAAGTGAATGGCAAAAAACAATCAATCGTTAGTACATCACAAATATAGCGGCTAACATTTAATTGTGAAATTTAAGTTAATAAGAATTTACTAAGATATTAAGATTTTCATATAGCAAGCAATCGTTAAAGTCCCTCCGTTTCTACGGAGGGACTATTTTTTTGTGCTGCACTAACCTGGTATGATATCGTCGCCATATTTTTTGCGGCACATGTGGTAAGTCCACCCAGCATAATCCAAATTATTTATTATCAGTAGAAAAAGAATATGGAAAATCAACAGCCTTGTTTCCGCGTTCTTTATTGGGTGTTGAAGACATTTTAAAATCCAACACAGCTCCTTTTTGCAAACCACCGTGACTGATCCAATTTTTCGAATAGAGTTTACCATCCAGGGTCATGCTTTGCACATAGCGCCTCTTATCAGAATTGTTATTGGCATTGATAATTACCTTTTTACCATTGTCGAGTGACAGAGTGATTTTTTTAAATAAAGGTGCTCCTAATACATATTGGTCCACAGCAGGTGTAACCGGGTAAAAGCCCATTGCGGAAAACAGATACCATGCAGAGGTTTGCCCATTGTCTTCATCGCCGCAATATCCATCAGGCGTTGGTTTATACATCCTGTTCATATTTTCTCTTACCCAATATTGTGTTTTCCAGGGTGCACCACCGTAATTGTATAAATAGATCATATGCTGTATTGGCTGGTTACCATGTGCATACTGACCCATATTTGCAATCTGCATTTCACGTATTTCATGTATAACTCCGCCGTAATAAGAATCATCAAAAACGGGTGGCAGGATAAATACAGAATCCAGCTTGTTTACAAATTTTTCGGTTCCTCCCATCAGGCTAACCAGTCCTGCCATATCATGAAATACCGACCATGAATAATGCCAGCTGTTACCTTCTGTAAAAGCATCTCCCCATTTGTACGGACTAAATGGTGACTGGAAAGTTCCGTCTTCATTCTTCCCCCGCATCAAACCACTTTCCTTATCAAACAGGTTTTTATAATTCATACTTCTGCGGGCATATATCTCTATTTCAGCCTTCGGTTTGCCCAATGCTTTGCCGAGCTGGTAGATGGTAAAATCATCGTATGCATATTCTAATGTACGTGCCGCGTTTTCCCTGATTTTTACGTCATAGGGTACATAGCCCAACCGGTTGTAGTAAGCTACTCCTTTACGGCCAACGGCAGTAATGGGCCCTTCATTGTCTGCGCCATGTTTCAGCGCTTTCCACAATGTTTCAATATCATAGCCGCGTATGCCTTTAATATATGCATCGGCTACCACAGATGCAGAATTATTACCAACCATCACATCGGAATATCCCGGGCTGCTCCACTCGGGCAACCATCCACCTTCTTTATAATCATTGATCAATCCCTGCTGCATTTCTTTATTGATCGCCGGAAATACAAGATTAAGAAACGGATACAAGGCCCTGAATGTATCCCAGAAACCCGTGCCAGCAAACATATATCCCGGCATGATTTTACCATTGTAAGGGCTCCAGTGAACGATTTCATTTTGCCCATTGATCTCATACATTTTATTGGGGAAGAACAGCGCCCGGTACATACAGGAATAAAAGGTTCTTACCTGGTCTGTTGTACCACCTTCTACGTTTATTTTACCCAGGTTTTTATTCCAGACCGCTTTGGCTTTGTTTTGTGTTTGCGCAAAGTCTTCTTCACCAATTTCCCTGCTAAGATTTAACTGAGCCTGCTCCGCACTGATAAATGAAGAAGCAACCTTCGCATTAATTTTTTCACCCGCATTGGTTTTAAAACCAATGATTGCTGCAGTATGATTGGTTTGCAATTCGTTGGTTCCCTCCATATAAGCTTTCCCATCCCAAACTCCCGTACTGGCAAATGCTTTATCAAATTGGATAACAAAATAATTTTTAAAATTTTCGAGCTTGCCACTGCTGTGGCGGGTATTATAGCCGACGACCTTCCTTTCAGAAGGAATTATTTTCACGAAACTGCCCTTGTCAAATGCATCGATGATTATATAGGAACTATCGGATTTACCAAAAGTAAACCTGAATTGCGCTGCTCTTTCTGAAGGAGTAATTTCGGTAGTGATATTGTAGTCGGCAAGATAAACGCTGTAATAATATGGTTTGCTTACTTCCGCTTTGTGAGAAAACCAGCTTTCCCTTGCATCGGGGTTTAATTTCAATCCGTTAACGGGCATGATGGAAAACTGGCCGTAATCATTCATCCAGGGCGATGGCTGGTGTGTTTGCTTAAAGCCCCTGATTTTGTTAGCAGTGTAAGTATACATCCAGCCATCGCCCATTTTGCCGGTTTGAGGCGACCACAGGTTCATGCCCCATGGCACCCCAATCGCGGGATAGGTATTTCCTGTTGAGAGTTCATGCTTGGAGTCTGTACCCATCAGTGGATTCACCCATTCTACCGGGTCGGTTATTTTATCGGTGAATTGTGCCATCGTGGTCGACACACCAAAAGTGAAGATTGCCAGTAAGGTTTTTTTCATGACAGGTTATATTTGTTCAGAAGGATGTTGAATGATTGAATTACATTGTTAAATTACTCTTGCAGAATTTTCAAATACGCTACTTAGGGGCCAACTTCAGCTTTATATTGACTTGCTATTACGCGACAGATTTGAGCAATATGATTGAGATCGTGTACCGTCCATGTTGAAAGAAGCTGGGATACCGTAACTTCTCCAAAGGCAGGATGAATGCCTTTTTCCTGCTCATTTTGCTTGGTAAGATTTTTTGATCGTAGTTGCTCAATATTATGTTTCCGCAATGTTTTAAATTCATCTAAAAGTTGTGCCAATGATTTCCCTTTGCTTTCTTCAAATTGGGCAAACCTATCGAACGGCTCGAAGGTTTTAGTTGGTTTGTCTGAAAGAATAATTTCCATTCGTGGAATCCAGTCGGTTTTTTCGCCGTGGATAAGATGACCGACAATATCAAATACGCTCCATGTTTCGCCACCTTCGTTCTGTGATGTCCAGTCGTCCGAAAGGTTGTGTAGCATTGCAATCAACACCCCTGGCGTACGCTCAAGAATTTCTATTGATTTTGATAAATTAAATTCCATGGCTTGCTGTTTTACTGTTTACTATTTAAAGATAAAAAATTTAAGCATTCTGCTATGTGCCTTAAAATTTGATGTTCTTGTAACAGCAACTTCATGCAAGAATCAGAGAAGTACAAACAGGATAAAAGTTATAGTGACATGCCGGCATGAATCCAACTGTTTATCAACTACAACGAACCTTAATCCTTCTAAAATTTCATTCAACTTTTGTTAACTCCTTTCTCACGCCCCACGCTGTATGCCATACACTGAGAACCTTGTCATTGTTGTCCATGTCAAATTCGATTTGCTGGTCGGTTCCGTCGGCAAAAAAGAATTTATTCTTTGACTCGTGTTTGAGCTTTATGCCCGGGGCTGTTCCGGAAGAAATATACAAGACATCATTTCGGTTTACAAACTCGATCGGAAAAACAGCCATATAAGGTGGCCTCGTGAGGCGCATCAGGTATTTACCGGCGTATTTTGCAACAACGGCATTCTTTACCATTTCTTTATGAGCGTAGGGCATCACAACATTCTTATGTAAGTTGATGGCAGATAAACCATCTGCGATAAAATCGGAACGGGATTCATTATTTGATAAAACAATCACGGTTAGATCTTCATCAGTATAACGTAAATGCATGCATATATACCCGGGATAGTATCCATTGTGAAAAATATAATTGCCAAAATCATTTTTCCCCACCCTTATTCCGTAACCGAAAGATACTTTCGGCATAACTTTTTCAGAGTGCTGAGAAAGCATTTCGTGTTGGGTTGTCTCGGTAAGCAGGCGGTGGTTTTTGAGCGCACAATCCCATTTTAGAAGATCACCTGTGGTGGTAATAATCATACCCTCGCCCGTAAGGCCAGCCAGGTAGGTTGTCCACCCGGAAGGCTGACTATCTGCTCTTACAAATTTCTTTACACTATCTGAATATACATACCCATAGGCATAGCCGGGAATATCCTTTACTGACCTGGGGCCATTCACAACCTTTGTACCCGTCATTCCCAATGGTTTAAAAACCTGGTCATCCATATAACTGTTATAAGATTGCCCGGAAATCTTTTCAATAATGGATGCGAGTAAGTTAAAAGCAGTACCCGAGTACGCCAGGTTTTCACCAGGTTTAAAAAGAAGCGCGGGCTTTTGAATGGCGAGCAAATGGATCAAATCATTATTGGTAGCGACCTTACTGTGATCAAAATATTCCGCTACTAATCCAAAGCCATCGGGCATTCCGGAAGTATGGGTAAGCAGTTGGTGAATGGTAACATTTGTATAAGGAAGTTCAGGAAAAAACTTTCCGAGCTCATCTGAATAACTGATTTTACCCTTGTCTTTCAATAACAAGATGCCCATCGCGGTGAACTCCTTTGCAATGGAACCACAGTCAAAAATGCTATTCGCTGCAAGTTTTTTCTTTGCCTCGTAATCTGCATATCCAAAAGATTTTTGATAAATCACCTTTCCATTTTTTGCAACCAATACATTGCCATTGAACCCGTATAGATTCGCTTGTGCATTCATATACGCATCAAAACGGGCTGTATTATTTTGCGCATTCAAAACAAGAGGAAATAAGAAAAGAAAAAATGCTTTTTTCATAACTATGATTTGGTTTGAATAACTCCTTACCTGTGGTCGAAAAATTTGAAACATTTAAACTTGCAATACCAGGGCTTGAATGGATATGCGGCATTAGGTTAATCACAATAAAAATCCCTGCAAACACTCGATTTTGCAGGGATTTTTATTTGTCTTAATCACGAACATCATTAGCCCTGATCAGCATTGTACCGACAAACTCATACCTCTGCTTTTTTGGCTGGAGGTATCGTCGGCTTTATGGGCTTTGCAGATTTTTTTACTATGGCCGCCCTGTATTTATAATATTTTATTACACAACGGCGCACCTGTTCTGCCAATACAAACTTTGGATTATCACTACTAAAAATCTCTTCTGTGCGTTCATTGGGATTAAAATCCTTAGCACATAAAATATCATATACCTTAAATAACCGGATGCCTAAAAAATCTATCACGTATCTTCTTCTCACCAGGATGCTACTGAATATTTCACTTTTTTTTCTTGTTTTGATACCAATGCAGATGCCAAACGTACGGGTATCATCAACACTCAAATTTTTCACCAGGTAATTTTTAAGTGCAAGCCCTTCCGCCGAATTATCTTCCACCTGGAAATTTAATTCATTGGCCGCATGCCGCATATTGATTTGATATTTTTCAAGCACCAGGTTCCAGGTCTCCTTGTCTTTTTCTTCAATGCCCTTGATCATGATCGTTTTCCATGCAGTGCAGCAAAGCTGTGCCAATTTGGTATCGGAACACACCTGGCAAAGCTCTTTTAAGAAAGCAACACCGAATAATTCATCCCTTTGATAAATACCCAGCCAATATTTATTGTCGTAGCGGTTAAGTCCCTCATAATAGGGTAGGTTAAACAGTGGCAATTCTGCTCCTTTTTCAGCAGGCTTGTTTTTTAAATTTGCGGTTGATAAAGATGAAAACAGCTGGCTGCCATCTGCATCAGGATTATCAATATACGCTGCCGGATTCGATGTGATGATTTGTTCAAGAGATTTTGTTACCTCAGGGATATCACCGGTATAACACAACTGGTCCCATTCATAAATAGTATTTGTTTTTGGAAAACGGATAAACAGGTGCCAGTAGTTCGGCGCCTGCGCATTGGCCACCCAGTTAATATTACCTGTAAGCATAGGTGTAAAACTCTGGTTACCGTCGCATATATTTACTTTAATAGTGGGTGCATAATTAATGGCATCCAAAATTTCTTTATACACAGATTCGGTTAGCCATGTATTGCGTATAAAAATTCCTTCTGCAGGGAAGGAGCTGATGATGTTCGGGAAGTTGCTGGTATCAACTTCGTATTGCATATTTAATCTTTCCAGTTCTTCTGTAAAGCCGGCTACATTGTATGTTTCCAGGTCGACGAGCAGCTGCTGACGCAATCCAAAGCGTACAAACTGCACCTTAATTTTTTGTAGTGCATTCAGAATGTCGTAAAGTTTCCGGGGAGGAATTATGCCGCCGCGGAAGTTGATGAAAACGGTATTTGCCATAAATACTAAATTTTAGACTAAAGTACGTTAAATCCTTTATGGCTTGAGAAAATTAGAATTTTTGATCCCCATATCCGGCTCAATACCATTCGTATAGTAATTTTTTTTTACTTGTAATTCAGGCAACGCCTGGAAACACATGGTTGTTAATTCTCTTTCATGGCTGATCTTGCCAATAACAAAGACAGCAAAGTGAAGCCCGCTGCCAGCGACAGGTAATACCCTACATATTGAATACCATAGTCTTTGGCGAGCCTGGTGGCGAGGTATGGGGTTAAGGATGCGCCTAATATGCCCGCTAAAGTAAAAGACAAAGATGCGCCGGTGTATCGAACCGCTACAGGAAAAATTTCAGCAAGCGCAGTTCCCAACGGACCATAAGATATACCCATTAAGAACATACCAAAAGAGAGAAATCCAATCAGTAGCGCCAAATGACCTGCAATAAATAAATGAGAAAAAAACAAGCCGAATATGAAAACACAAATTGAAGCAATCATCAAAATATTACTGCGGCCATACCGGTCTGCAAAGGCTGCTGATATAAGAATGCCCACCGCAAAAAACACCATTGAAATCATTTGAGCAACCAGGAAACCGGAGTGCGAATAATTTAAATTGGATGTTCCCCAGCTTAACGTAAATACGGTCATCAAATAAAACAATAAAAAAACAGTAACAGAAACAAAAGTACCCAATACAAGCGCTTTGGCATGTTTGCCCATTACCTCCCTTATAGGCAGATTAACCCTCTCATTTTTTTCTATAATTTTCAGAAAGTCCGGCGTTTCTACCAGTTTTAAACGAACATATAAACCCACCCATACTAATAAAGCACTTGCAATAAATGGAATACGCCAGCCATAACTGAAAAATTGCTCGTCGCTCATGGTATTACCCAGCAGGAGAAAAAAAGTAGTGGAGAGTAAAAATCCAATGGGTGCACCTAGTTGCGGGAACATGCCATACCAGGCTTTCTTTCCCTCAGGTGCGTTTTCTGTTGCCAGTAACACAGCACCTCCCCATTCACCGCCCAGGCCCAGGCCTTGCGCAAATCGTAGTACCGCCAGCAGTATGGGAGCAATAATGCCAACAGATTGGTAAGATGGCAAAAGGCCGATCGCTATCGTTGAGCACCCCATGGTCATTAGCGCCGCCACCAGCGTTGCCTTTCGGCCAATGCGGTCTCCGAAATGCCCGAACAACGCTGCACCCACGGGCCTGGCGAAAAATGCCAGTGCAAAAGTGGCCAACGATTGTAGAGTGGCAGTAGCAGCATCAGTGGAAGGAAAAAACAATTTAGGAAAGACCAACACTGCAGCCGTAGCGTATATATAAAAATCAAAAAACTCAATGGTAGTGCCTGCGAGGCTTGCAACCAGCACCCTGCTGGCGGAGTTGCGTGTCCGTTGTGCGTTCATAATATTCTTTCTGTTGGTTTAGCTTTCAACTATGTTGCAATGGTACCAGTTTTAAAAATCGAAACCAAAAATTAGTGCGCAGCGATACCTGAGCTTACTAACGGCCAGGTTAGCCGTAGAAGATTGTACCTGTTTCTGATGATGGAGAATATAAAATATCCGGCTGAATTATACGGCTGATGATAACCAATTATTACACTGATGAAGATCATTTACATCCTTCTATGGCCGATATTATCTTTACACCAGTCAATTCAGAATACGTCGGTCAGATAAGGGACGCAGAGATAGCTGTTGTAAAAGATAGTAAAACTGAAAACCGTACAGCAGAATAAAAGCTGCTGATCTCACCACGCCAGGGCCGGATTGCGGGATTTTTACAGATATAAGCGTTGTAAAAAATGTCAAACTGTAGTTGTTGTTTGCAGGGCAGGTTGGTAAATCTGCCCTGCTATTTTTATAGCTTTTTCAAAAAATAAAAGTATGCTGAATCGCAGCTTTTCAACAGATGTTTTGCTACGTGGTTTGCAGCCATGGTGCACGATCGCCCGGGTCTTCATTTTCCAGCTTGTCTTGTAATTTTTCCAACGCATGCTTCCTTGCTTTATAAATGCGGTGTTCCCAACCTGAGGCGTAATTTGCCAATATAAAAAACACCAGTATACCAACAGCGCCCCATATTGATTTTCCGCCATCCCAAACACCAAGCCCGGTAAGTATTCCAATCGGAAGAACATTCCACCGCATTAGCCGGGAAAGATTCACCTGGTAAGTTGCCATTGAAATCGCATGAGCAAGGTCACCACGCATCGACAGATCAAACCTGCGATTCCCCTGTATCCTGCGGATTCTGCTCACCAATAAATACAGCGCACTAATAATCATCCATCCGGCTAAGATGTACATAAATATACTCCCGCTTTGTTTGTAAACATTCATTCCAAGAATGAAGCACCCCGTACCGGAATATGCCACCACAGAAAGCAATTCACTGATGTTGGTAATATGGTGTGCCTGTTTCTTTTTCGACAGGATGCGGTTGTGCAAGGTTGTTTCATTGATAACGTAAAGGGGCTCATTATTTTGTGCGTCCCATACTTTTTTAATTTCATCAAATTCCATGGTGATCATATTTTTTTGATTTTGAGATGAGATACTTTTTTATACGATTGATTTTAACACCAACATTAGATTCAGTGATGCCCAGTATGCCGGCCATTTCTTTGTAGCTAAAATTATCCAGCAGCAGTAAGGTGATTGAGCGATCAATTTCATCGAGTTGGTAAATTTCTTCATAGAGCCATACCAGTCGCTCATCAACCTGCACTTTACGCTCCTGTAAAACGTGTTGAACATCGTCAATTGCTTCTGCCTGGTAATGCTTTCGTTCTTTCTTCACCCATTTTATGGCAGTATTGAGCGATATACGATATAGCCAGGTGGTAACTGAAGACTCCTCCCTGAAACCCGGGATAGAATTCCACACCTGTATCGTGATCTCCTGGAAAAGATCATCCTGGTCCATCGCTGTAAAAGCATAAGCCCGAACTACTTTAAAAAGCAGGGCTTTGTGCTGATCAATCCAATTTTCAAAAATTTGTTGCTGTTGCTTTTCAGTCACGGCGCTGGTTGTTTATCTCATTAGTACCATCAAAGGAATAAATTCTTACAAGAATAAGGGAATAATCAAAAAAATTAGAGATGGATAGATTAGCAGCTGAATTGGCCTCGCGAAAAAAATAGTAAAATCAATACTGTTCCCCTCCGAACCTTCCATCCGTTTCTCTCACCTTTCTAACACAAGGTTCAAAATAATTGTCCAAAAACCATGGTGTAAACAGCAGTTCAAAAATTCATAAATTGGTTACAAAACTGTAAATACGGAATGTGTAAACAAAAAAATAAAAACATGCATCTTGTTTACAAGTTTGTAAACAAGAGTGGTGTAAACAAAAATATGTTTACACGAGTTTTGTTTACACATTCGTCGTACAACTTTTACATTTAAATGCATGGTAGCGAGTGCATTACCGCGGAAAGTGGGCATTCGCCAGCCAATGCTTTTTTCAAGAAAATTTGAAAATTTTATTTTGGAAAACTAAAAAATGAATTTCCGTTCCAATGCATCCGGAGCAAATTTTTAAATTTTAAACACCAAAAAAGGGAAAAGAATAGGAGTTGCAGGCATGAGGGAGAAGATAGATTTATACCAAAAAACAAATTCCTTTCAAAAAATGACTTTTAGATTAGCAGACGATATCTACCAGGCATAAATGGCACCATATTAGTTATTGAACGACTATTAAATTCTTTTCAATGAAGGTAAAATCGAGTGAACACCCGGCAATGTCACATTTGGATTTGTTGGCCAGGTTAATGGACTCCCAATTTAAAATCCCCGGAACAAATATTAAGTTTGGTTTGGATCCATTGATAGGTCTTATCCCCGGGGCAGGTGACTTTGCAACATTGCTGATTTCCGGGTACATGGTAATGATCCTGGCCCGAAACGGGGCAAGCGGATTTGTACTCGCAAGAATGACAATGAATATTTTGATAGATGCATTGATTGGATCAATCCCTATACTGGGTGATATTTTTGATGTTGGCTTCAAAGCGAGTCAGCGTAACATGAAACTCATGCATGAGCATTATGTACAAGGACGACACAGGGGCGGGGCCTGGAAATTAGTAATTCCTGTTTTGTTTGTGCTGCTGTTATTGGTGACAGGGCTGGCATGGTTGAGTTATAAAATATTTATGTGGCTGGTTCAATATAATTCTTAAAATGCAAACCCAGTAATCAGCTCGTGTTTATTTTGTTCAAATTAAAACGATATCTTTTTTGTATTTCCACGGCACAATTTACTCCACCAACAGCGCTGTTAAAAAGCTTAGAGCACCATCCCCGTAGTATTGACTTCATCTAAAAACAATTATTTATAATAGATTTAAACCGTCGTTATCTTTTCAGCAGATATCGTGAATCTTTCAAGACATTTCATCAGCAACTGCATAGCAACTACATTTTGTGATTTGAATGTATAACCTGTTTACCGACTTATAAAAATGCACCTTTTGAATAGTGCTTTTCTTACCTTCAACTTACGTTTTCAATTTGCTTTATCACCCCGCAGATGGACGCTAAAACCCGCACTATGAAAAAAATATTTTTGATCTTTCTACCTTGCTTCATTTCAACACTGACTTTTTCACAGGCCCAAAGAAAAGCAACCACTTATTTGCTTACACAGTTCAACAACACCATTTACGACAGAACACGGGGCAATAACCCATGGAGCATCGGCCTTGGAATTCAAACCTTTTTCAATAACGGCACCCCGTTTAAACCGACCCTAGAACTTACCGGCGATATCTACTTAGAAGATGATAAGGTATTAAGACTTAACCCTGATGGAACTACTCCGACAACAATGAATGATGTTCGCGAAATGATAAATCTATTTGGTGGAGCTTCATTCCATCCCACACAAAACATATATTTTTCGTTGATGGCTGGCCCCAGTTTTATCAGTGGTAACACATATTTAGGAGTTAAACCATCTTGTGGTTTTTATTTTTCCAGGAATCAAAAATGGATAGGGAAAATTTCTTATATCAATATTTTCAACCGGCACAAGGCAACTAAAGAAGATTTCGGATCAGTGAGCCTGGCGATTGGAGTAAAGCTTTTTTGATAGGTAACTGCAGCCAACAGCGATTACAAGGCTGCAAATCCGTAGCCAATGCAATGCTAAACAATGAACAAATGGATAATAGCATTTTTTTCGACAAAACAAAAGAACCTGGTAATGAAGAATTGATCAAAGCCTTTGGAAAAAGTTATGATTTTTAGAAGATCTCCATGAGCTGGTGTACCTTAAATATCCGGGCGCTGTAAGCGAATGGAATTTTCCGGGCCAAAAATATGGTTGGAGTTTTAGAATAAAAGACAAGAAAAGGGCAATTATATACTTTTTACCACGAGAGAAAAAACTAGTGGTCTCATTCGTTTTTGGTCAGCAGGCATTTGAAAAAATAATGGATAGCGATATCTCACAAGAAATAAAACTTGAATTGCCATCGGCCAAAGTATATGCAGAAGGCAGGGGGGTAAGAATTGAAGTTAAGAATAGAAAGATATTTAAAGATATCGGCCAGCTAATTAATATTAAGTTAGCTTTCTAAAATTTTGAAGCCCGGTATATAACCATGCGGCAAGTTTACAATGATGAACAGACTTTTAGTTTTCAGAACCACAGATGAGCGTAAACCCATTTGCAACATTCACGCGATATTTATTTACCGTCACCGGATGATTGCATATAATTTTACAAATTATTTTTAAAAAGCAACTAATGAGACTTTTTATTAAAGAAACTTTTGAAGACCTCTCCAGCCAGGCTGCTATAGACTTGATTGAGCTGATGCAAGCGCGGGAGGACCCCCTTGTATGTGTAGCCTCCGGAGACTCGCCTGCAGGCTTGTATAAAAACATCGCAGGCAAGATCAACAAAAAAGAACTGGATATCTCCCGCTGGTCTTTTGTGGGACTGGATGAATGGGTGGGAATGAACGGAACCAATGAAGGAAGCTGCAGGTTTCATTTGAACAATCAATTATTCGGGCCTTGTCATGTGAAAGATACTCAAATATTTTTTTTGGATGGAAGCACCGAAGACTTGCAAAAAGAATGTGCAGAGGCGGAGACTTTCGTCAAACAACAGGGTGGTATTGATGTAGCAATTTTGGGACTGGGATTGAATGGACATATAGGCATGAACGAGCCTGGAACATCTCTCTCATCCCGCACACATGTAACAACGCTCGACACCTTAACACAGCAAACCGGTCAGAAATATTTTAAAGAACAGCAACAATTGAACGAAGGGATAACATTAGGCCTGGCAACATTAATGGAAGCCAAATACGTGATGTTATTAGTAAGTGGCCCGCATAAAGCCGCAATAGTTAAAAAAGTTTTGGAAGGAGAAATATCGGAAGAAGTTCCTGCAAGCCTGTTACGAGGGCACCCGGGTTTAAGCGTTTACCTGGATGCCGCAGCCGCGGAATTGCTGCAAAATGATGAAAGTTAATTATAAAAGACGATTGTTTTCTAACAGGACATGGTAAAAAAATTAGGCCCATTCTCAATCTCAATTCACAATTCACCATCCAACTTCACAGGCGAGTCTCTGCCGTAGGGTCATCGATTTAAAAAAAGATTCGTGCAGGACTCGCCGTGCTACGAAGCGAAGATGCTTATCTAAAATGTTTCGCATTGCAGCGAGATGCTGTTTCGGCCGATCCTTCCGGCTTCCCAGGCGAGTCTCTGCCGTAGGGTCATCGATTTTAAAAAAAATTCGTGCAGGACTCGCCGTGCTACGAAGCGAAGATCCCTATCTAATATGTTTCGCATTGCAGCGAGATGCTGTTTCGCCGATCCTTCAATTTCAATTAAATAATTTTCACAGACTCACTTGGTGAAATCGTTCTGAAATATATTTTTCGCTCCCGAATTACGGCGAGTCCTGCCAGGAACATTTCAATGGCTTTACGAGTTCATGGGCAGAGACTCGCCTGTGAAATCCTGAAAATTGATTCCGCTTCCCAGGCGAGTCTCTGCCGTAGGGTCATCGATTTGAAGAAAAATTTGTGCAAGACTCGCCGTGCTACGAAGCGAAGATCCCTATCTAAAATGTTTCGCATTGCAGCGAGATGCTGTTTCGGCCGATCCTTCAATTCAATTAAATAATTTTCACAGACTCACTTGGTGAAATCGTTCTGAAATATATTTTTCGCTCCGAATCACGGCGAGTCCTGCCAGGAACATTTCAATGGCATTAAGAGTTCATGGGCAGAGACTCGCCTGTGAAATCCTGAGGACTCCGCCGCAACAGAGCGGAAATGCCCTAAAAAACCTCACAGGTTTATAAAACCTGTGAGGTTTGGCGCACACAGTAATCCGACCGAATCTACGTACAGCGAGTCCTGCCGCTATATTCCTTATATTCAGATAGTCGGCTGGCAGAGACTCCTGTGAAATCCTGAAAATTGATTTCCCTTATCTCAACGACATTGGTTTTACAATTCACCCATTGCCACTCTATTGAAAATAGTCATAGTATAATCCCGCAGCTCCAAAAATGGCGGGGTTTTCCAGTTCGGATAATTCAATGGTAAGCCTGCTTACCGATTTTGCATAAGCGAAGGTTTTAATGCGCTGCCACATTGTTTCTTTAAAGTACGGATATGCAAAACGAACGGATCCCCCGAAAATAATGAACGATATATCATAAGTGTACATTATCATCCTGATGGCATTGCCAAGATGCGTACCCATTTCAGCATACCATTGTTGCGCCTCTATATCCCCCGCCATAGCTTTTTTGAAAACTTCGGCCCCATCAGCATTGTGTACATTTTTAAAGAACTGCCCGGAGGCATAGTATTCGTAATAGTGATCAAGATAATCCACCATACCAAATTCACCGGCGCCGCAATTAGCACCCGCAAATAAATGATTGTTGATAATAATCCCTGCACCCAAACCCGTGCCGATGGTAAGGCCAATCATATTGTTTTTACCAATCCCTTTGCCGAAATAATGTTCACCGAGTGCAAAACAATTGGCATCATTGTTAACCAGTACGGGCACACTATACCGTGCCTCCAATATTTTTTTTAAATGCACTTCTTTCCAGGAAGGAATGTTTTGAACGTCATACACAATGCCCTCTTCTATATCCACTACACTTGGCACCCCAATGCCAATTGCACTTACTTCCTTATTCATTAACCGGTCTGCAATTAAAAATAAATCTGCTAATACGGCATCTACGGAACCGGCGCTGTTGATGCGTTTAGATAATATTTCTGAAAGCACAGATCCACAGACAAGGCCAGCCCGGATATTGGTTGCACCGAAATCAACACCGATAATTTTTTTATCATCCATAATTTATCTTCTATTGTTAGCGCTGTTTTTTATTTTAAAAAAGTATAATCGTTTTGTTTAGGAGCTAGCGGCTTTCCCAAATCCAATCGCCAGGTTTGCAGGGGATGGCCAAATTTTTGCTAATCTACGCTGATGTCAGTGTATAGAAAATCAACACAAACAAAAGTAGGTAAAAGTGAACCGTTGCGATAGTTCAACCACGATTTAAGCTATTGAAAAAGATTTTTCATTCGATTTTCTACCTGCCTACAGCTCAAACTATTTTAAAAAAAGCCAAGGGAAAAGAGTAAATAAAAATGCTACCTTAACAAAAAATCCAAAAAAATGAATATAAAAAATAGTGGATGGATTTTTTGCATGTGTCTTTTATTTTCAGGAGACGTTGTGGCACAGGTTTTTAAAGGACAGATCGATTACTCAAAAGTGCCTGCGCCTTCTCCGCATTATATAGGGGAATATACCATTGACACTACACTGAATACGGCTGCCTGGGAAAAACAATCCAGGGGAATGCACGTATCATTTGCCTCCACGGATGAATTGTATTTCAGAACTGAAGTGCCGGAACTTCAAAATGAAACAGTATCATGGAAGGAAACCGGCTGGAAGGGCGAGCGGCTGAATGCAGTGGTGCTTGTATGGTCGCCCGATACGTTGCAACAGGTGCGGTTTATATTAAACGATTTCAAAAATGACAAAGGGAACGTCTTAAACAAAGGCAATCTAAAGGTTAACATAGTCCGCTACGTGGTAAGTAATTATCCTTATGGCGCTAAGGATGTTACTTGTGGTGAAAGTCCGTACAAAAATCTTTACCTGATGCCTGATAGGTTTGAAACTTTTGACCGCTTTGATGTGCCGGGTAAATCAGTTAGGCCGGTCTGGCTTTCATTAGACATTCCTGCCGGAACAAATGCAGGCGAATATCATGGAACCATCGAGGTGAAAGCTGCAAATTATAGTACTACGCTCCACTTAAACATAAATGTCCAAAACCAGTTACTTCCCAAACCGCACGAATGGAAGCATCGCCTTGACTTATGGCAGAATCCCTGGGTAGTTGCCTGGGAAAATCATTTAGAACCCTGGTCGGAAGAGCACATGACCTTATTAAAGAAACACCTGAAACTATATGCCGATGCAGGAGGAAAATACATTACTACTTATGCGGTTCATTCGCCCTGGTCAGACAACTCTTATATGATAGAAGGCGGAATGATTGACTGGCTGAAAAGAAAGGATGGATCATGGAAATTCGACTACAGTATTTTTGATAAATACGTGGAGCTTGCCATGGGTGCAGGTATTGATAAAGCAATAACCATCTATACCCCCGTTCCATGGGCATTCAGGTTCCGTTATATGGATGAGGCCACCGGCTTGTACAAATATGATTCATGGGCTCCCGACTCAAAAGAATTTAAAGCATTCTGGAATATTTTGCTTACAGATCTGAAAAAACACCTGGAACAAAAAGGATGGTTCGACAAAACATATATCGGCATCAATGAAAATCCATTGGAGCAAACAATGGCTGCAGTAAAGGCTGTGAAAGCGCATTCACCAAAATGGAAAATCACTTATGCAGGCGACTGGCATAAAGAACTGGAAAACCTGTTGGATGACTACTGCTTTTTATATGGAAAAGAATCTGGTGTGGATGTGGTAAAGCGGAGGGCCGCAAAGGGTTTCACTACCACTTATTATAATTGTTGTAATCCACCGGTACCTAATAATTTTGTTTTCTCTCCGCCCATTGAAGGGAGATGGCTTGGTTGGTATACCACTGCGCATCAATATGATGGTTTTTTGCGTTGGGCCTATGATGCCTGGCCGGCAGATCCGATGAGGGATGCAAGGCATGTATCCTGGCCGGCCGGAGATTGTTTCCTGGTATACCCGGGTGGCAACAGCTGTATTCGTTATGAGAAATTAAGGGAAGGAATAGTTGATTTTGAAAAGTTGAGAATAGTAAGAGAAAAAGCAGTTAAATCAACTGATAAAAATATTCAAAAACTGGCACAGCAACTGGATGAACAATTACAGGTTTTTCTTACAGAAAAAGATTTTATCAGCAGTAAAATCAAAGGAGATGTTGATAAAGGCAAGGCGATTTTGGAAGAAATTAGCAATCGACTGCCAGGCAATGTTCCTGCAGGTAAAAAATAGCTAAGGATTGCACATCAATAATCACGACGCGTTTTGGTTATAGGTATTTGGTTGAAATAAACAGGTAAATTATGTTGAGGGTCAAGATAATATTATTGTTGTTTACGGTAAATTCAATGGCCCTTTTTGGCAGGGAGCCAGGCAAAGTGGTAATCACCGAATACGAGGAATATATTTTAACGCACCTGTTAACTCCTGCCGGTCCGATTCCTACAGCATTGGATGCAAATGGTGTATACCCGTACCTTAGTTACGTTGAAACCTCCAACAGGCCGGTTCCACAGAAATACCGTTTTATTGTATTGGAAAATGACTTTATCAAGGTAACCATCTGTCCCGACCTGGGTGGTAAGGTTTATTCGATGATACACAAGCCCTCCGGTAAAGAAGTTTTATATGTACCGGATGTAATACGATATACAAGGATCCTTCCCCGTTTTTATTTTGTAGCAGGTGGAATTGAAGTGAGTTTCCCCATTTCCCATTCGCCCACCCAGAACGAAACCGTTTTGTATAAAATTGATAGTACGAAGGATCGGTCATATATTACCTGTGGCGAGCGGGAACTTCGTTTTGGGATGCAGTGGTCAGTGGAATATTCACTGGGCATCCATGATAATTTTCTTACCCAACGGGTTCTTTTTAATAACCCGGGAACATCCGCCTACCCGTGGATGTCGTGGTCAAATGCAGCGCTTCCTTCTTCCCCCGGAACAAAATATGATTTCCCGAAGGGCCAGGTTTTGTCCCACGCTTCTAAAATCGATACCATCAACTGGGAACAGCAAGGACCAAAGCATGAATCTGATATTAAAGAAATGACAGGCTATTTTTGGAAAACAAAAGATGCGAACGCTTTTGGCGCATATACACCTTCGCTGGGTACAGGCTTGTATCATATCGCGGATGAGAAGATTGCGTCGGGCATTAAGCTGTGGAGTTACGGGGTGGGGGATGATAGCGCCTGGTCACTTTTAAGCACCGCAAAACGCCAGCCTTATTTCGAGATACAGGGAGGCCCGATTGGTGACCAGTCGATCAAGCTGGAAATGCAGCCCAAAGAAACAAGGTGGCATGTGGAATACTGGATCCCCACCGATAAAGCATTGGATATATATTCTCTTAAAACCCCTCGTATTAATTTAAGACCGGTAAAAGAAATTCCACTTTTTCAATGGGCAAGACAAAATGAAGTAGCTGCCTGGACCGCGTTATTGAATGCTTACCATACAAAAGGCAAACTACCGGAACCTCCATTGGTGCAACAAAACCTTTGGCCTCCTTCGGGTATGGAGCATATGGATGCTGCGTTCGAATGGGCCATAAAAAACAGCGCCGGCAACAAAAAAGACCTGTGGCAATTTTATTATGGAACCTGGTTGGCAGGGAGGGCACAAAATGAAGCCGCCATAAAAATACTTTCTGCTACGGAAACAGGTTGTGCCAGGGCTTTACTTGCACGCCTGCTGAAATCGAAGGGAGATATGGTGGGTGCCAGGACCGCCTTTGAAAGTATCAAAGAACCCTGGCTGCAAATACATCCACAGGTGGTGGTAGAACGCGATAAAGTTTTACGGAACCTGGGCATGCAAACCATTGCCGGGCGTGAGCAATGGTTATCAAAAGTGGATGTTTTAAAAGACGAATGGGTGATAGAAAGAAAAGTTCAATTATTGATAGATAAAGGTGAGTATAAAATGGCAAAAGACCTTCTTTTGTCCACACCATTCCAGAAGGTTCATCAAACCTATACACGGACTGCATTATGGATGCAAATTTGTGAAAAGCTAAAAATTTCGTGTAACCCCATTCCGGTGCAATTGGGCGAAGACAGGCTTGCCAACTTTGGCGCTTATCGGGAGTATGAATAAGTTAAATCAGTTAAGAACCAACACAACGGATCACCAGGCTGCATGCTATAGCCCCAAACCTTCTTTTGCCAGCATTTTATGATCAACTAACACAGATTCCTTTTGAACCAAACGCTGCAACAATACCGCCTGGTTAGTAGCCCGCACGAGGTTATGTCCCTCGTACTTTGCCCCGTAGTAAATATCATCATTCAGATGATCTGTTAAGAACCTGATGGCCTGCATATATATCATAAACTTCGCAGCATAGAAAAAATACTTCTTTTCAGTTTCGGTTAACTCGTCTTTCATTTCATTGTAGTAGCCCTGCACGATCGCATGATAAATATTTTCCCTGATCACTATTTTTTCAACATCCCTTTCTTCCTCGCTTACCGGCGACAGGTAAGTTCTCATCATATCCCCCACATCACTTATGAAGTAACCCGGCATGATGGTGTCCAGATCGATCACACATAATCCTTTTCCATCCTCACCAAACAATACATTGCTGATTTTGGTATCATGATGCGTTACCCTTAGTTTAAACTGAGTACTTAATTTTATGCGTTCGTACTCTGTTACTATATCATTGTATCCAAGCAGTGTTTGAATGAGTTGGGCTGATTGTTTGATCCTTTCCCTGTTCCCATTTTCAAGTGCTGTTAAAAATTGGGTATGTCTCAAAGACAGGTCATGGAATGAAGGGATAGTAACATTCAGTTTATTGATATCTGCATTGCGCAGCAGCCTGGTAAATCTTCCAAATTGGGTAGCAGCTTCAAAAGCCTGTTCAGGAGTTTCTACTACATCGACCGTAAACGAGTTTGGCACAAAAGGAAATAATCTAAAGAACCCCTGTCCTTCCTCATATACCATTTCACTTCCATCTAAAGATGTAACAGGTGCTACAAATTTATACTGTGGATATTCCAGCTTAAGAATATTTGCGATCAACCTGATATTTTCAGCAATATCGTTAGGGTTTTTAAAAATCGACTGGTTTATCCGCTGCAGAATGTATTCTTTATTAGCTGCGGTAATTTTCCAGGTACGATTGATGAGACCACTCCCAAAAGGTCTTATATCAACTGAATCGCTTTGCAATCCATACGCCTTAAAAATACGCTTAACCATACCGTTATTTTGTAACTATTAACAGGTTAAAATGAATGCCAGTATCATCTCGATAGTAAAGTGATGGACCGATTTACGAATACGAATGACCATTAATAAAATATCGAATTATTCCTCATCAACCTTGACCTAACGGTCTTCGAATTTAGTTCATAATGGCGTGTCGAACCTTGAGGAATAGCAGATTTAAAATTTAATTTCTTAATCATCGTTTGTTCTTGCATCTCGAACAACTAATAAACCCGGCCTTTTATGGCGCAAACGGCTGAACAAATAGCGCAATTGGGTACATTTTTTATTATGCAATAAAAGGCTTTGCTGCAGGTAAATCAAGTGAGGGAAAGTTATTTGACACCGCTATGGAAGAAAAGGTGGTTGTCTAATGACAGTACGGCTGCCATCGATATATAATGATTTCCCTGGTGTATTTCTCTTTAAAATCCACTCATATCGGAGAATGGGCTTAAATTTAATTCGCGAACGCTCCTATCCATCGCATAATCTCCGCTGCTTCGGTTCCGGTACATGGGTTTGGTGCTGTCCCTAAAAAGTACTGTACCGTTTTTTCAATCATGGGCTGTTGTACATGTTGCAATGCATCAAAGCTAAAGCTGGTGGTTTTGCCATTTACAACCAGTTCAATGGTATTACCACTAAAAAAGCTAAACTTTATTTTGCCGGCATCGCCAATAAGTTCGCAATAGTCGCTGGGTATGGCGGAATTAAAGCACCAGGCTCCGCTAAAGACAATACCGTTTGCAAATAGGATATTTCCGGCAACCATATCATCAGCGGCATAGTTACCACCCTGGTTGGTTGAAAGGCCTGTTGTTTTTTGTGCCGCACCAAAAAAATAATACATCAAATCGAGTTGGTGAGGAGCAAGATCGTTAAAGAGTCCGCCGCCTGAGATAGCCGGGTTTACACGCCAGGCATTTTTTGCATCCCGCAGTTCTTCCATGGAAAACGGGGGTTTATAAAATTCAAGGCGTGCAAGCCTTACATTGCCAATGGCTTTATCGTTTAATAGTTCCTTTACCTTCTTAAAAAGCGGCCACTGGCGACGGTAATGTGCCACTACCAACTGCACATTTTTTACCGCGGCGGTATTGGTCATGTTTTGTGCCGCTGCATAATTAAGCGCCATTGGCTTTTCTACATACACAGGCTTACCCGCATTGATGGCGGCCAGGGCATATGCTTCATGCGAGTCTGGTGGTGTAGCAATATAAATGGCGTTCACTTCGGGATCGCTGATGAGCAAGTTCGCATCATCGTACCAGCGGGGCACATTGTGGCGGCGGGCATAATCTTTTGACTTTTCAGCATCCCGCCGCATCACTGCAACCAGTGCCGAGTTGGACACCTTATTGAAGGCCGGCCCGCTTTTTAATTCAGTTACATCGCCGCAACCGATAATGCCCCAGTTGATTTTTTTCATACTCACTAAGGTATGAATATGGCTGCGATTTATTTTTTGATTTATTTTATTCTTCCAATGCTGACGCCCTGGCCAGGTAAAGCTATGTTACGATTTACGCGAAAGACAGTCGATTGCAACTAACGGAGAAAAGCGTTTTGAAGCGTATTTTTGGCGATAGCCTGCCATTCATATAATTTCACTTGGCAGCGAACACGCAGTAATTATCTTTATAGCATGATTACATTCATCGCCTGGATCATCCTCTTTATTCTTTGCTGGCCGTTGGCTATTTTGGCTTTGGTATTGTATCCTATTTTTTGGATACTTACACTCCCGTTCAGGTTACTCGGTATTGCAGTGGACGGTATTTTTGGCCTTCTAAAAGGCATCATTATGCTACCCGGCAGAATTCTTCAGCGGTAGTTGCCGGAGAATTGTAAATAGCTCCACATGGTTTATTAAAGTCGAATTTCCCCGACTCCGGAAAAATCATTTTTTTACAGGAAGGGATACCACAGATGCACGCCATTGAAAACCTTTCCCCACATGGTTCGGGTACCATGTAAAGCCATTTCAACTATTAATGGCTCCCCCGCAGGTACACATACAAAACGGCCTAAATGAAAAGATTCTTCCGGTGAGAGTGAAATATTTCTTCCGTCTTCATTAAATGTACTCCAATCAATATTGTTGTCTGTAGCACTTAGTTTATGTATTTCTTCAAATGAAAATAAGCCCCCTGGAACAATTGAACCATCTTTGGTTCTCACCCTTGCCTTTATATCTTTAATTTGAAGTGTGTCGGTTTTCCCTTTCTTAAAAACTAATTTGAAAACAAGCCAATCTTCCGCAGCATTTTTGGTTTGCCGTTCTGGAAGAGCGTCGCTGATAACCTGATCGGATTTTCCCAAAATATTTACCTGGAATTATTTTGTATTAGAGCCGGCCAATTTAAAAAATATTTCTTCCATATCAAGCTATTGAATCACTCCACAGTTTTAAAATTTAGTACATTTTCGTGAATATGCTTTTTATTCTCAATGATGCCTGTTGTTATTTTTTTGAGCGAAACATTTTCAACCGGCAACTCTTTTTGTCCCAATATTCGTGACACAAACTTTACATCTTTCACTGTGATGTTACTTAAGTAGACATTCCTAATTGGTGTTAACCGCTTTTCATAAGTGGGTACAAGTGTTTTCCATTGATACAAAACATCTGTCTCGATGCCTAGTACACCGAGGTCAA
The DNA here is from genome assembly GCA_025963635.1 of Ferruginibacter sp. Lineage (GTDB taxonomy): Bacteria > Bacteroidota > Bacteroidia > Chitinophagales > Chitinophagaceae > Ferruginibacter. Next base: position 31,544 of record JAOQAK010000022.1, on the reverse strand, counting down.
TTTTTCCGGCACTAAGATTACTGGCATAAATATTCTTAACATACCCGCCCATTCTTTCATTTGTTTTAATAAACAACAGGTGATTTAATTTTGCGCCATCGATAACTGTACAACTGTCTGCAAATACATTTTCTATTCCACCAGATAATTCGCTGCCGATTGCCACCAGCTGATGCCCATTCTTCACTGTACAATTCCGGATAACAATGTTTTTAGAAGGAGTTTTTAATCGCCACCCTTCAGGGTTTCTGCCCGATTTAATGGCAATGGCATCGTCACCCTGGTCGAAAATGCAGTTTTCAATCAGCATATTTTGAGTCATTTCAGGATCAACGCCATCATTGTTATGACCATGTGCGTACACTTTTACATTTCGGATCACTACATTTTTTGAAAGATAAGAATGGATCGTCCAGAATGGGCTGTTGGTGATCGTAATGCCCTCGAGTAAAATGTTTTCGCTACGGTTGAACTGGATGAACTGGGGACGTAAATGCGAGGTATCATTCACCATATCCCGTTCCTTAACCGGCACATACTTCCATGCCCAATTATACAGCCGCTTAATACTTGCCATGTGGGCTGACGGGCGGGCAAACCATTTTTCCCACACATCCATTTTTGCTTTGATCTCCCCCTCCCCGGTGATGGCAATGTTGTGACATCCCAGCGCATAAATCAGGGGCGAATAATTATAACATTCTATTCCTTCCCATGATGAACGAACGGCAGGCAGGTAATCATTAGGATCTTCTGAAAACAACAGCACCGCATCTTTATCAAGATGCAAGGCTACATTGCTTTTGAAATGAATGGTTTTCGTCAGCCATTCACCTGCGGGAATTACAACTACTCCTCCGCCTGCTGCATTGGCCGTTTCAATTGCGGTTGCGATGGCTAAAGAAATTTTTTCTTTATCGCCTTGCACAGCACCAAAATCGGTGATCAACAACTGGTCACATTTGCTGAAGTCCGGCACCTGGATGGCTGGCATTGCAAAGGGCGCTTTTACGTTTAACCTGGTAATGACGACCCTTTGCTTTTTCTGTTCGATCAAAAGCGCTTTTTTAGACATGAGCCTTACCACCGGCTCTATTAATTTTCTTGACGCCGGGCCGTCCAGGTGTATGCCATCATCAGACATGGTTTCCATATTGAGACCGGGTGTTTTGTAGCCATTCACAAAAAGACAGCCATTGCGCAGGGCAATTTTTGCAAAGGCTTCGCTCATATCCGCTACTCGTTTGTTTCCCCCTTTGTATTTTTCTGAAGCTTCCGTCATGCTGCCAAAAGGAGGCGGAGCAATTACAATAATTTTTGCTTTTCGAATGTTGGCATGCCTGCTGCCTTTTATTTTTTGAATAAGCCTCTGGAGATTGATCGCCACTTCATTCTGCCGGGCAGCAAATACTGCTTTCGCATCATTGGTTCCCAATTCCAATACAATAAAATCAAAAGCCTGTTCTTTGATAAAACCGGAAGCCTTTTTCAAGTTCTCATCAATAACCTGTAGCGAGTTCAATGAGCTGTCACCATTGTTGACAAATCCGATCGTTCTTCCGGATCGGCTGATATTAAAAAGTTTTGCGTTGGGAATTGCCCATTGGATTTGTTTTGGCCAGCTTTCAGGAAAAGTACCGTTGCTATCGCCGAGAGTGAAAATGTTGAGCGCTGTAGTACTGCTTTGCGCAAATAGCATGGAGGGGAACAGCAATAGCGCGGTTAAAAAATATTTCATTTGAATTGATTTCAATTTAAGTTGGGTTCGTAATCAGTTTCGTAAAATGATTCAGCAAGCCGAACCACAACATAACGTCACCGTTAACATGTAACTAGTTTTCGCCAGCCTGCAAATGCGTTACTGGTATCATTGTGAGCTTCTTCAAAAACATAAAACCTTCTGTTGTTTATTACAATGTCAGCCCCATGAGCATTTACTATTTTACCGCCTTCATCAAACCAGGAAATGCCGGAATAAACGGCATCATATACCTTGCACTTTTGGGCAAATGAAACAACCTGGATCATGAAAAAAATAATTACAAACGTAGATGAAATAAAAAACCTCATGGTGTAATCAATCGTTGCGTTGTTAGTAAAAAAATTAAAGATCGTTGATGATTCGCTCTTTTATACCCTGTACCGTCCTGCTAAGCCATAAGTAATATTTGTAAAAGAAAATAAGAAAGAGTAATTCCCTTTGCTGACCGGCATAAAAGGAACCCTGCTGCATAACACAACCCGATTCAAATCTATAAAATTAATCTTTTGAATAGATTAGCTCAGCCTGTTGCTGCCATAACCATCATTATCACGGTCGGCATAAAGGTTTGCGGTTCTCCATTAATCGTTTTCTATTAAATTTTAAAAGACATCGTTGATCACCCTTGCGCCATTCGCTTTCTTAAGTGCAGGCCACAACCTTGCCGCCAGGTGAAACTGTGCCAGGTAATTGGTGGCTAACTGCGATTCAAGCCCATGGCTGTCACGCCGCAATGGCACCCACATAATGCCTGCATTATCGATAAGCAAATGAAGCGGCCTACCAGATGCCATAAATTTTTCCGCAAATGCATCAATGGATGCCGGGTTCGCCAAATCCATTGTTTCCAGCTCTACATTGTGCTCAGCCTGTAAGTTCTTTATTGCTTTTTCAATGTCCCTTGCCGGTACGATAACTGTAGCTCCCGCTGCTGCCAGTACTTTGGTTGTCTCCAAACCGATGCCGGTATTGCCGCCGGTTACAATGGCGATCTTTCCGGTAAGATCAATGCCTTTGATCATATCAGCTGCAGTCGAGGTGGCGTTAAAACCTGAACCCGTGGGTTGCTGCAAAGCTCCCTGGTAATTGTTCTGTTTCATTTTTAATTTGTTTTTGTTACAACAAAACTAGCATGCGTTGAAACTACCAGCTTTGTTTAAAAGACCTGATTTGCTTTGTTTAAAAGACCGGAAGAAGGGGATTTAATTTTTCGTCTACAACAAAAGTAGATTTGGCTACATCCGCCATTTTGCTGTGATCCAATTTTACATCATCAAAAAATATAGCAAAATGAAAATCATTATTACAGGCTCTTTAGGAAACATCAGCAAGCCACTGACACAATTATTAGTGCAGGCTAATCATACCGTAACTGTTATCAGCAGCAGCCCTGAACGGCAAACAGAAATTGAATCATTAGGTGCAACTGCTGCCATTGGCACCATGCAGGATATTGCATTCCTCACAAAAACTTTTACCGGTGCAGATATGTTTATTGTATGGAGACACTTGGTCACAGTTTTTTCTTTGACCAAACAGTTGACTAATGGCTGCAATAACTGAGATCGCCAACAGCTACAAACAGGCTATCGAACAATCAGGCGTAAAAAAAGTAATTCATCTCAGCAGCATTGGCGCACATACGGATAAAGGGAACGGGATGTTGGCGGCTCATTATACCAACTATTTTAAACTCGGTTTTGATGAACATTGTTTGTCGCTGCTGCCAAAACAATATCCCTTTTTGATCAAGCCGCTGAACAATCAACAAATCCGGTTTTCTGGAATACATGACAGGAATTGATGAGGCAACTGCGAAAGGATTGCTACCTGAATATTTTTTCTGCCATCAGGTTAATCACTTCTACTAATATAAGAATGATGATAACCCACTCAAGCGTCACGCTATTCCTGTTTTGCAGCATATCTTTAAAAAGTTCCAGGTTTTCCTTCACGATACGCAATCCCTCCTGGATGGTGCGGAAACGGGATTGCAAATCGAATGTTTTTTTTAAACCAATATCCAGTTTACTAAGATTCTCATCTTCCCAGGTTTCATCGGGTGAGTCAAAAATATAGAGGTTCCCGGCAATCTTATTCTTAAGGTTTAGTGTTCGTCCAATATACTTTCTAAGGCTGGCGCTACCCAGATCAATCCTTCCTTTCTTTTCTAACACCTGGGTATGATAATTGGTTTCTTCCAATAGCAAATTGGTTTGATGACTATAATGGTCGAGCGCCACACTTTGTGACACATTGAGCATGATCAGCCGAAATACTTCAATATCGTTTGAAGGAATGGTAATTTTATTGAAGCCGTAATTTATTTCAGAGGCGCCGGTTTCAATATCAAACTCATCGCTCAGCCGTTGCGCAAAAACGTTTTTACAGTAAGGTTTTATCAGTTGTAAAAAGGCTGTCATTTCGGTTTCGTTGTATCCTAAAAAACAAACAATGCCATATTTAAATACATAGAGATATTGCAGTTCTCTTATGTGATAAAACAGCTCATCAGCATCTGCGTAATACATGCTGGCGGTAAATGCAGCTTTAAATTGCTTTAGATCAATACCGTCTGCCACCTGAAATGATATAACTTTTAAATCCATAACACGCCTAAATTATAAATAATCCTTTATAAAGTTAGGATAATTCAGGAGTACGGTAAATGGTGCCAAAATCCTGCTTTCACTCCAGGAAAGGCCTCCCCCAGGGCAGCCTCTGTACGGAAATAATCAAAGCCGAATTCCCTCATCTGAAAAAATGTAAAATTCAGCAGTTTAAAAAATTAACATTGGGAAATAATTGCTGTTTCAATTTTATATTATCCATTTTTTCATTGTAATAAATATGCGGCATCATTTAAGTAATGAAAAACTTTACGGGCTGAGATTTGTATAAAACTCCCATTCTATACTCTACATATTTTGTTGACTTAAATCCGCACTTGCCAAATTCATGAAACATGTAAAGCAGGTTTTGATTAATTCGTGCAAAACTTGTTAAGTAACTTTAGAATCCTTCAGGATTCAGAAACTTGATAGTATAATAATCTTACAGTAACAATTACATAACTTTAAAATAATTCCACTAATTACATAATGAAGTAAACTGCTTTTAATAAGCCCTTTATTTTAAACAGACTTAAAAAAACCCGCCTTAAATAACTGTGAAAGCGGGTTATTAAACACCCCGTTAACTGTTGCGGAAATTTGGATTTCCGAATTAAAGGGAAACCCTAAGTGCCGTTGCACCACTCATGACAATTGGCCTATTTCATTCAACTCAAATCGGGTATTTCCAGAGAGAGAATCTATCAAGGGTATGTTACAATTTGCCACGCATTATAACATTGCACCAGGAGCGGCATCCTTTAATACGTCTACCGATAGGACACATCTTTATATGTTTTGGTACGCAGAAAATAAACCTTCCCTACCTGGTATGCCGCAGTTGTGCCTCTCACCAACAGCGAAGATGGGCTTATAAAAGATATGTAGGCTTAAAGCAGTATCCATTTTTAATCCGTATCATCTTTCATTTTATTCCCTGGCCTTACGAATGCACTTCTTCTCGGAGCAGGCATAACGGAATCTTCACCTTTTACTGATTTCCAGATCACCCGGTTCAATTCCAGGTCAGGCACTTCATCTTCTTTGGCAAGGTTAAAGGATGCTGATATTTCAGCACTTTGGTTGTTTGTAATATTTCTTGTATCCAAATCAACCTTGGCAGCTTTATGGCTGTACGGGGTGAAGTCAGGAGTGGATGTAAAGCAATCATATAAAGGCGTAGCCGCAGCATCATACTGGCTCATGGGTGGTAAACCGAAAATCAACTCCATGGTATGCAGAAAACCGCTGGTAGAGTACATGGTACTCACAACCTGGTTTCTTTTTGCATAGGGACTGATCACCAAAGCCGGGGAACGATGAGCATCCACGTGATCGGGACCGTTTTGCGCATCATCCTCTAACACAAAAACTACAGATTGCTTCCATATTTTGCTATGTGAAAGATGATCCACAAATAAACCAACTGCCATATCATTGTCTGCAATAGCCGCGGCTGGGGTAATTTTACCTTTCTTTTGTCCGCTTGTATGGTCATTTGGAAACTTGATGATACTCAACCCGGGTACTTCATCTTTTGCAAGCAATTGGTCAAAATCGTTCTTCCAGATATTATATCGCGTGGTGTCTTTAATCTCAAAATTGAAGGAAGGATAGCCCATGCAAAAATGATCTTTCAGCGTAGGAGTAACAGCAGTTTTCCCGTCAGCGAATTCACCATAGCTGCGATAACTTATACCTGCTCTTTTACAATAATCCCAAATAAATCCATCCTTTGGGTAAGTGATTTTTCTTTTGCCACCATAATCGCCGGCGCCGCCACGTTTTCCATATTGCGTTGGCCAGGTTTTCTCTACGTAATCATTTGCATAAGCTCCCATACTCCAGTTGTGCCCATCGGCGCTCACTTCTGCATCCACATACGTGTTATCCAATAGTACAAACTGGTCTGCTAAAGCGTGAATATTGGGAGTTACTCTTTCAGGAAATAAACAAAGTGTTGGATCCCCGTTGCCCTTTTTCATATCTCCCAGGATCTGATCATAGGTTCTGTTTTCCTTAATGATATAAAAAACATACTTAATGGGCCCGAGGTCTCTATTCTTGAATGGAATAGGGTTATCGTTTGATGGCGCTTGCAGTGGCTTGTTAAAAGGCGTATTCTCATACACCATTTGAGTGAATGATATCAATAGTTCCTGCTTAGGCGCTTCAATGATCGACAAAGTTCCTTTAAATAGTCCGCCGATATATTGTAACCTGTTGTTGGGTGTTGACCCCTCATGTAATTCACTATCATCTGTTTTACTGATGGGTTGCGGCCCCCTCGGGTTTGCCATGCTGGTGAAGCCTTTTCCGTTGGCCACCCAAATTTTATTATTGCAATATTTAACATTGGTTGGATACCAGCCGGTAGGAATGAAACCCAGGCTTACGATCGAGCCAATTTTAGAGACGTTAAAAACAGCCAGGCAATTATTATCAGCATTGGCGATATACAATATCTTTTCATCATCAGATAGCGCAAGACCGTTTGTGGTAGAACCTGTTAATTGGGTTGGATAAATTGCCGATGAAATAGTTTCACTAATTTTTCTTGTTTGCGTATTGATGATGCTTACAGAATTATCGCCCCCGTTTGCAACAAATAGATAATTCCCTTTTTTATTCAGCAGCAATTCATTGGGAGCGTATTGAGTGGATAGCTTATCCGTTAGCTGTTGTTTTTGAGTATCAAAAAAAGCTACCTGGTTTGCTCCCCAAAGGGATATATACAATGTTTCACCACCAGGCGAAAGGATACAGGAATAAGCCTCTGAATGCAACCCGATCTTCCTGGTCGTTTTTTTGCTTTTAAGATCAATGATATAAAGGCTGTTATCCTCTTTGGTTACCACGTACAATAGTTGTTTTGTATCATCAACGGCAAGCCCGGCTGGACTAATTTTATTAGGCCAGGGTTTTCCCAAATGAATCGTGTCTGGCCTTAATAATTTCCCTTTATTGATCGGGTATATTAAAACAATATTGTCATTACCACCAGATACATATAGCTTATCGTCCTTTTCATTGAATTGCAAACCATACCAGGACTTATTAATCTCCTTTTCATCCGTAACTTTTTCTGTTTTGATGTCAACTAACTGTATCGTTTGAGTGCTTTGCCCGTTATTAGTGATAGCAAGCATTTTTTTATTGTGAGAAACCTGCATATTCAGTGGCAAGTCTCCAAGTGGCAAAGACCTGCCAACCGGGCTTAAAGACCATCCATTGGGTAATAATACTTTTTCACCTCCTTTTATTTTACCAGGTGTTTGTGCTGCGGACGAATTGATAAGTGCCCAGGAACAGACGAGTGAAATAAGAAATATTTTAAATGAATTCATCATTTTGGATTTGATTATGGATTTTATTTATTACTATAAGTGAAGAAATTAAAATCTTTCAGTTTTTTTTTAAATGAATCCCTTTGAGCGTTAAAGAATTAAATTGATTATTTAGTGAATAAAGATCGTGTGATAAAGTGTTCGAAGAGTCCGCCAGTAATTTATCAATTGCTAATAGGGTATTGACAAGAGCGGCTTTCGCACTCTAATGTGTTGTTATATGTTCTTTGCGATTTTTCTGAATATTAGTGCCGGTGAATTTCTGGTGTCATAGTCAATATATATCCGGTAATAATAACAAGACTATCCATATTATTGCAAGCAACCTTTTTGCATTAGTAAAGAACTTGCACTAAAGCGCATAGCTTTAACCAACGAATGAGACCAAAAAAATAAAAAAAGTGGAACAAGGATCACTGAGGCGTATCAACGGTCGTGTTTCTCCTCTAAACGCGGATGGCTTTTGAATATAACCATTACACCATTAAAACTTGTGGTGCCCTAATATCAAGACAAACTAATTTTCCCGGCCAACTCTGCTATTGATGCTAATACCGGCAAGACTTATGCGTAAAAAACTACCAGCTTTAAACAACTGATGGCTTAACAACCTTGTTCCTTTAGCAACGCCCCGGCACTTAAACCAAATGCACAAACCTACGCCTCATCCCAGCGCCTGGGAAGCATCCCGGGCGAAATATTTTTGTTTAGTCAAGTACCTTATCATACGTTTCATCATCGACTGGTTCCAACCATTCTGGTGTACCGGCAGTGATTGCGATGTGTTGAAACCAACTGTCTTTTGTAGCCCCATGCCAATGTTTTACACCATCATGGGTAACAACAACATCACCGGCTTTTAAAAATTGAGCAGGTTCCCCTTCAACCTGGTACCAACCTTCACCACCAGTTACTAATAAAATTTGATACCCGTCACGATGAATATGCCAGTTATTTCTGCATCCTGGTTCAAAGGTCACATTACCAACACCAACATTCACTTTGGGGTCAGCAACTAACATTTGAAGATAACTTTGACCAATAAAGTATTGTCCATAAGAATTTTTATCGCCTGCGGGGAAGATCACCCCGTTTTTAACTTCTTCATTTTTTGCCATTTTAATACCTCCCTTAATTTTTTAAATTAACTGATTGAACTTATTTCTTGCCGTATACAGGGAATTTACTGTGCTCACCATAATCCTCGATTGGCTGCATATTTTTTAAGTACTCCATATCCTCTTCATCGATAGCAAAATCAACTTCTGCATTGGTTTTCATGTGCTGCAGATTAGCGGTCTTGGGTAATGGAAGTAAGTCAAGCTGCAGGCAGTAACGTATGGCTAATTGCGATACAGAAACTTTATATTTTTCTGCTATTGCTGCTACTTCCTGATTCTTGAATAATTCTCCGTGACCAAAGGGAGAATAAGCCTCTACAAGGATGTCTTTGTGTTGACAATATTCAATCAGCTCTTTGGGCGTATTGCTTATGTGTGTCAATATCTGATTCACCATAGGCTTTACGGTGCAGCATGCAAGGATATTATCAATATCTGCTTTTTCAAAATTTGAAAGCCCGATGCTACGCAGTTTTCCGGCTTTATAGGCTTCTTCAAGGGCTCCCCAGGCTTCACGGTTTCCTTCGAAGTAAGCATCAGTTTCCCGGAATTTTGCCCACGGTTTCGGACTGTGAATAATCATCATGTCAATATAAACGAGCCCTAAACTTTTAATTGATGCATCAATTGATGCAACAGCTTCTTTATATGACTTCACTTCAGCGGCAAGTTTCGTGGTCACAAACATATTCTCTCTGCTTATACCACACCCTCTTACTCCTTCTCCAACACCGGTTTCATTTCCGTATGCCTGTGCTGTATCAATATGCCGGTAACCAATTTTTGCAGCATCCTTCACTGCCTGTACAACTTCTTCGTTATTTATGAACCATATTCCAAGACCAAGTTTTGGTATAGTGACGCCATTAGATAGCGTGAACTTTTCTTCTAAAATCATATTTTTCAATTTTTTGTTTAAAATAAACGGGAACTACTGTTACCGCACTGTCAATCACTTAACTCTGCTTAAACCGATTGAACATCAAGAACGTAACGATAACGGGCTTTTTTATCGACTACCTTTTTCCAGGCATCATTGATTCCATTCATCGGGATTTTTATGATTTCCGGTTTTATATTATTCAGGGCACAGAAATTAATCATATCCTGTGTTTCACGTATTCCGCCCGTGTTTGACCCGGCGATGGCATTCCTAAACCCAACAAGGCTCATTTGTCCGGCCTCAATGTCGTCACTCACCTTGCCTACACCAACACGACAATAAGTTGCATCACGTTTAAGCAGAGGAATAAAAGGTTTCATGTTGTGCTTGTAAGGAATGGTGTCCAAGGCGAAATCAAAAGTGTGATTATAGCTGGAATAATCAGCACCTTCTTTATTGATGACAACATTTGTTGCACCAAATCGTTTTGCATCAGCGACCTTATCAGGAGATGTGGTAAAGACGGTTACTTCCGCACCTAATGTTTTGGCAAGTTTAACTGCGATATGCCCCAATCCGCCCATACCAAGAATAGCCACTTTCATTCCTGTTGTTACACCCCAATGACGAAGGGGGGAATAAACCGTGATACCGGCACATAAAAGCGGTCCGGCTTCTGCCAGGTCCATTGCAGCAGGAATATTGATAACGAAATCTTCATCCACTACAACAAAAGTGGAGTAACCGCCCTGGGTAATCGAGCCATCCTTGTCTTTTGAAGCGTATGTCTGGGTATTTCCATTCAGGCAATAATTCTCATGTCCGGATTGGCATTCGGAGCAATGGCGGCATGAATTAACCATTGTGCCTACACCAACCCGTGCACCTACAACAAATTTGCTGACGCTTGAGCCGACATTGACCACCTCACCGGCAAGTTCATGACCTACAATCTGAGGGAACTGTACTTTTCCCCAGTCTTCATGTATTGTATGAATATCGGAGTGACAGACACCACAATAATGCAGCTTGATTGCTACATCTTTTGGTCCTAAAGCTCTGCGTTCAAAATCCATTATTTTAAGAGGCCCTTCGGGAGAGTAGGCTGCCATTCCTTTAGTGGGAAAAGGTCCCTGACCATTTTTGTTGTTCATTATTGTAGCACTTGTTTTACTTTTTTGTGCATCTGCGAAGGGAGTAAGAAAGGCACTTCCCGCAACAAAACCAGCAGTAGACAATACTGATGAAGTGAGAAAACCTCTTCTGCCTATTCCTCTTTTACTATTGTTTTCATTACTTTTATTATTTTCCATTCTTTATATTTTTAGGTTCTTTTAATAATGTTTGCTTACAGTTTTTTATCGCCCATTTTCAACAAAACATTTTTCGCTGTTTCTGCCAGTTTCTTTCCAATATGTGTTTCTATCAGCGAGAAGACCTGCTTCAACTGGCTTTCTGTTAGACCTATATTCATCCCCACTGCCAAGTGAAACTGAAGCTGTGATGATACACCTTCCAGCGATGAAAGCACTGAAATGGTTGCCAATTCACGCTGTTGATGTGTAAGTACATCACGGCTGAATATGTCGGCAAAAAGATGTTCTTTCAAAAAAGTATCGATAGCGGGCGCAAAGGCATTGGCTCCGGTTTTAGGTCCTTTTTCTTCCTGTCCTGTAAGCGCTTGCAAAGTTTTCTTTCCCGTTTCGTATTTGTTTGCAGTGCTAGTAATCGGCGAAGCTTGGTTGCCTTCTACATCCGTTATACCTTTTGATTTTCTTTCTTCTAAAACTTTCATAAAAGTATTAATGGCGTTCAGGCTTCGTGGGAAACCACAATAAGCATAAAGCTGTACCAACACTTCTTTTATTTCGTTGATGGTAAGCCCGGCATCAAGCCCTGTGTTCAATTCGCTTTTCAGGTGCTCTAAATCGCCAACGGCTGTTAATGCTGAAATGCTTACTATACTTTGCTGATGAGCATTCAAAGACTGGTTTGCAGGTATGTTATCTTGTGCATTCATTGTTTTCACGTTTATAATTAAAACGAATACTAGTATCCAGTTTAAAAAGATGTTGCTGTTCATAGTTGTTATTCCTTATCTCTTATCAACCTCCTTATATTGTGCATCGCTTACTGGTTTCAGCCATACTACATTTTCATCTCCATTATAATTGGTAATAGCAATATGAACGAGTGTGCTTGTAGCTGATGCACCATGCCAATGCTCTGTATTTTCCGGAACGTTTACTACATCGCCTTTTTTTAACGCCTGTGCAGGTTTGCCTTTTTCCTGGTAAAAACCTTCCCCTTCGGTTACTATTAAAACCTGCCCTTTAGGGTATGCCAAATCGTTCTTGCGCCGGGCTCAAAAGTTACACTACCAACTGTAAATTCATTGTTCTTGTCTTTAGCCAACAATGGCTTTAAGAATGCATTTCCTGTGAAATATTCGTTTCCTAATTTTTCTCCCTTTTGGAAGAGATTGTCCTTTGTCATATTCAACTGATTCTGATTGTTTTTACAAGCGGTTGCAAATAAAGCAATACAGGTAATTAGCATCAATGCCGTTCGTTTTTGTGTTAGTGCCATTTTAAATATTTTACTTTATTAGTTTTCATTTATTTCAAGGATTACCGTTATGTTTCCTGAACCCAATGCAGCAGCCAATCCCGAAGGATCATCAATCCGCGCAAGCCTTGTATAGTTATAGGGAGTTGAAAATGTTTTATAAAAAAGCACTAATGTGTTATCACCATACAACATTAAATCTCCTGCTTGTATCGTTCCGGGGTTTGATGCATTAGCGGGCAAATTATCAGACAAATCAAAAAACTTTTCGTTCCCATTTAACTCTTTCATATTGAGTGTGAAAGGCAGCTTCGCTTTGAAAGCAATTGCTGTTGCATTGTTAAGTACTGTAGCATTAAATGTATTGCTGCCGATAGTTATTTTCATTTTCATACTGCTTGTATCTGAAATATTTTTGGAGCTACTTGTCGGTTTATTATTTTTATTACAGGCAAAGAGTTGAATACAGATTAACCAGGCTAAGAATGTGATTATAGGTTTCATAATGTTCCGTTTTTACTCAAATATCCTTAAGGTGCTTTGCAGGAATACCACCTACAATAGTATTTGCGGCAACATCAGCCGTAACCACTGCACCTGCTGCCACTACAGCATTTTCACCAATGGTAACTCCTGGCAAAATTGTGGCTGCCGCACCAATCCAGGCATTGCGTTTAATTAATATTGGCTTACAAATAAGAGCTCTTCTGTCAGCGGGGTTTAATGGATGATTTTCTGTTATAAGGTTAACTTTTGGACCAATCAATACATCATCTTCAATTGTAATTCCGCCCATATCCAAAAATGTGCAGGCATGATTGATAAATACGTTTTTGCCTATAGTGGTAAACCTACCAAAATTGGTATAAAAGGGAACAAATACTGTTGTTGAGGCATCTATTTCTGCACCGGTTATTTCGCCCAGATTTCTTCTTATCAGTTCAAGGTCTTCGGAAGTATTAAGCTTTGCGTTCAGTTGTATGGTTTGGTTAACTACCCACTGGATTTTTGAATATTCGGTATCATCCAATCGAATAGGTTCGCCTGAACGCATTCTGTCAAAAATGTCTTTATTGCCAATGTTTTGTAGTTCTGTATTGTTCATTTTCACTCACTTGATAATTTACCACAAAAGTATTGCCGACTTTGCCTGTGCAGGTAACGATTATCAAACTAATTATTAAGAATTTCAAACCTCTTGTGTCCATAATGACTTTGAATTAGTGCCACTAATTTTTTGAAGAAGTTATTGAAGTAGGTGGAATATTCAAAACCAAGTGCATAGGCAATATCTGAAATGTTCCAATCCGTATGCTGTAACAATGCTTTTGCTTCGCTGAGTTCCTTCTGCATCAAAAGTTTTGTCGGCATAATGAATGATGCTCTTGCCTGTTGTCAGGCAAATTTTATAAGATCTTTCCTGCTATAAATACGGCTTGCATTGCCAACGCTTTCTATTTGGAACACATTGAAGCCCTTTAGCTTTAATTCATTATTGAACTCTGAAATTGAACGTATATTCTTGTTTGGCATAGTTTAGCTTTCGTGATGCCGCCGGTGAGGTATAGGAGAACGAGTTGATTGGATTGGTATCTTCGATATGAGAAAGGAAGTGGAGATTACGGAACGAACGCAGCGTATTGAGAAGGTGGCATGAGAAGTTTACAAGCATTTGATAGGGGTAATAAAGTAAGTGTGTGTCTCTAAAGTACGGAGCGAGCTTAAGGTGATTAATTAAAACAATGTCACTTATCACTCAGTTAAAACGATAAAAGCCTCCTAAAAAGGGAGATCGCTAACAAACTGGAAATACCTGCAAACATGCAAAAACCCCGAACACCGATATTATAAACACGAAACCTGCAAGCGATAGAACCATACCGATAAACCAGCTGAAAATGCTCGATTGTAGTTTTGATGTATTCTGCTCCATAGAGTTACAGAACCTACATGTGCGTAACGCAATCAAAGCTAAAAGAAGTTCTGCTGCTGGTCACATAAAACAAAGTTTTCGAAGTAGCTTACTGCACGATGAGTTGCTAACAATTATTTTGTACGCATACCTTTTAAACCTTCGGTACATCGTTCAAGCTCTTTGAGCATGGCATCTGCTGACTTTGATATTAATTCGTCTGGTACAAATATGCCTTTATCGTCAATATGTTTTCCAAAGAAGGGAAGAATAACTTGGTCTACTATTGCCGTCATGTAGACCGCCGCTACAACCTGTTTTAGCATTTGTGTTGATCGCAAACCACCGGATACTCCACCATAACTTACAAAGGCAACCGGTTTATATTTCCATTCATTAAATAAATAATCAATAGCATTTTTTATTGGTGCCGGGAAAGCAAAATTGTATTCGGCTAAAACGAAAATGAAAGCATCTGCTTCACTGATCTTTGCGCTCCAATCTTTGGTATGCGCGTGTTTATACTGTTGTAGCCTAGGATGATTTGGCTCATCCATAAACGGCAGATTTACTCTAGCCAAATCCAATAGCTCAACCTCAAAAGTATTAGTTTGCCTGGCCATTTCGGTAATCCAATTTGCAACAGCAATTCCCTTTCTTCCTTCTCTTGTGGTTGACGTAATGATTTTGATTTTATACATAGCAATTTAGTTAACAGGCATGTTATTATTTTTGGTTTACAGGTGTTTCAATTACGAGAAAATGAGCGTCTGCATCGCAATGAATAGACACGGTATCTGTTTCCCAAATTCCAATCGCATCCCGTTCGTTAATATCTTTGCCATCTACTCTTATCTTTCCATCAATTGAAAAAATGAACAGGCATTTATTTGCCGGATTGAATTTATAAACTACCTCCTGTGCTGTATCAAAATGACCAACAGAAAGCTTTGCACTTTGATTAATCCAGCAATGCTCTAAACCTTCCTCGTTTGATATAATTGTTTTTAGCTGGTTCTTTCTTTTCTCCTTGGGAAAGCTGCGCTGCTGGTAACGTGGCTCAATATTTTGCAACTTCGGTTCTATCCATATTTGCAAAAAGTTTACTTCGTCTTCACCGATATTATATTCTTCATGTCGCAGACCAGTTCCGGCGCTCATGATTTGTACTCCGCCTTCTTCTATTACTGTTTTATAGCCTAGGGTATCAATATGGTTCATCTTGCCCTTGAGCAACACTGATATAATTTCCATATTTGCATGAGGATGTATGCCAAAGCCTTTACCTGCTTCTACGAAATCATCGTTGAAAGCGACCAAAGTTCCAAAGGCACTTTTTAGCGGGTTGTAATATTCGCTAAAGCTGAAATAAAAATGGCTTTTTAACCAGCCAATGTTTTTAATAGCTCTTTCTGATTTTACGAAAAGTTGAGATTTCATTTCATTTTATTGATTAAATTTTTTGATTGCGATTGCCCAATAAACCCATAGTAGCATACATATAACAAGTGAAAGTATTGCATTAAAAAATGCAACAGCAAACGCTGCTACGTAGATTGGAAATCCTATAAGATAAATGTTTCGAAATGATTTTATAGTTTGCTTGCTTACGCCGGGTTGGAGAGATTGTCCATTTGCGCTTGCCGCATACCAAAGCAAGTTATAAGATATGTTGATAAGAATAAAAAGCGCTGCATATACAGCAACGGCAGTATTTGCTGCAGGGGTATTAAAGTATTCTGCAATTAAGGATGTTGGATATGGCACCGCAACAATTAGCAACAGCATGAACCCATTTGTAAACATAATAGCGTTAGTTGTCTTATGAATGTGACGAAAGATAGCATGATGGTTAATCCACATAATCAGAACACTCAAAAAAGAAAGAATGAAGGCTAAATATGCGGTCCAGTTATTTAAAAAAGCTTGCGTTAATACAGCATTAGACATAATGTTCTCTATGTGAGGAAACGGTAATTCCAGAGCAAGCAGCGTAATAGCTATGCTAAAAACGCCATCGCTGAAGGCTTCTATTCGTAAAGTTTCTTTAGCGACATTCATGGCAAAGTAATAAAAACTGATTTCCTTTTAATGGGTTGAAGGTTCCTTGTCTTATGCCCTTTGCCATTTACATCTTCTACCAATAATACTTCTCCTGCCTTGAAAATTCTTTTATCGCCAAGTGATGTTTCGATTTCAATCTCACCATCCAATAAAATAATATATTGCTTTTGGGGTGCTGTATGAAAGTTCCAATCATACGATGGTTCTACTTCACGGAACACTACACCATTAGCTGGGAGAACTTCGGATAGTCTCCCTATGCTTCCCGCTTCGTTTAATGGAATTTCAATTTCCTCAAAATGGCTATCTCCATTGCTATCGCTATATACTCTTGTAATTGGAAACATATTATAGATTAACTGGTTGGGCGTTAAAAACAAGTTTATTGGCGTTGTCAATCTCATCCTGGTTAATGGTATGTCCCATGTTATTATAAACCTTTTCTGTAACGACGGCATTCATGTCCTTCAAAATATTTATGGTAGCGTATACTCTTTCAACCGGGACATGTGGGTCTGGATTACTGGTGCCGATAAAAACAGGGGTGCCCTGAAAATCGCCTTTATAATTTTCACTGTAAATTTTATCGCCAATCAAGCCACCGGTAAAAGCAGCTATACCTCCGTATTTATTTGCATTACGGGTTACATATTCAAGTATTAAACAAGCACCTTGCGAGAAGCCACAGAAGTAAATGTTTTCTGTTGTAACACCTTTACTAAGTACCTCGTGAACTAATTCTTCAATGAGCTTTAATGCTGATGAAAGCCACGGTTCATTTTGGGAAGGTGGAGCTAAGAAGGAATAAGGATACCAAGTATTGTCTGTTGCCTCCGGTGCAAACAATGTAAAATCTTTCACGTTTAAGTGTGCTGAGAATGAAAGGATATCCTCTGCACTACCACCTCTGCCATGCAGCATGATTAAGACTTTACTTGTTGCTGTCAATTCTTTCCCTTTTGTTACTATATTTTTTTGATGCATGATTATTTGAAGTTTACTTTAATAGCCGATTTTTAGCTAACGTCGTCCAGCCATAGTATGCTTTATTAATCATGCAGGACCGGTAATGTTTTTTCAATTTGCTTTCTGCTATCTTCATATTGCTTCGGCAATTTGAGAGATGTTCCCAGTTCATTTAAAGGCTCGTCTCTTGTAAAGCCTGGGTTATCTGTCGCTAATTCAAATAACACTCCACCCGGTTCACGGAAGTACAATGAGAAGAAATAATCCCTGTCAATTTTAGGAGTTATACCTAAACCTCTGCTTGCAATTTTCTCTCTAAACTCCATTAAAACGTTATCATCCCTGACACGAAACGCCACATGGTGATTTGTGCCTGCTGCCCCTATTCCGGCTGCTAAATCAGGGGCCTCGATCATATCCACAATAGAGGCATTCTCAATAGCGTCTGTAATGAACCGGTAACGATTTCCTTCCTGCTTCAGCAACTTGTATCCGAATATATCTGTAAGAATTGAAGCAGTATGAGTGACGTTTCGTAGGGTTAAGGTTATACTATGAAAGCCTTTGGTTGCTACGTCAGTTTTAACTTCGGTAGTGCCCCATCCTTTTCTTGCATCGTGAGTAGCGGCAACAATGAGATCAAGTTGCAAACCATCCGGATCTTGAAAAGAAAGGTATTGCTCACCAAACTTCTGGCTTACGCTTTCTTGTTTTACATTGTATTTCTTGAAACGTTCAGTCCAGAAATCCAGGCTACCTTGGGGCACTGAATACCCAATACTTGTTGCCATGCCGCTACCTGTTTGTCCTTGTCCTATTCCTTCCCAGGGGAAAAATGTGAGGATAGTACCTGGCGCGCCTTGTTCATCACCAAAGTAAAAGTGATAAGTGCCGGGATCGTCAAAGTTCACAGTTTTTTTTACCAACCTTAGCCCTAACACTTTGGTGTAAAAATTATAGTTGCGTTGCGCATTACCAGCTATTGCCGTAATATGATGAAGACCTAATATTCTGTTTTCCATACCTGTAATTAAACTTGTTTTACTAATTGTACTTCACCATGGATCTTAATTTCATCGCTTACTACTATACTACCTGCTTCGGTAACTGCACTCCAGGTCAATCCAAATTCCTTACGGCTCAATTTGCCCTCCACTGTAAATCCTGCCTTTGTTTGACCATATGGATCAACAACAATGCCTGCAAATTCTACTTTAAGTGTTATCGGCTTAGAAATGCCCCGGATAGTTAAAGTGCCGTGAAGCTTGGCTTCGTTACCGTTTGCCTCGTATTTATTACCGACAAAAAGTAGTTGCGGATGTTCTTCACCACTAAAAAAATCAGCTGATTTTAAGTGTGTATCACGCTGCTCGTTGTTGGTATTTACTGAATTGATGTCTGCAGAAAATTCAATTTTATTAGCAGTTGTAAAGTCATCCCCTTCGGTCTCTACGGTTAAATCATATTGTTTGAATGAACCTGTTACTGTAGTAATCATAAGGTGCTTTACCTTAAAAAGAATTTCGGAGTGCGTCGGGTCAATTTTCCATTGAGTTGCCATAATTTTTTGTTTTTGTTTGTTTTAAATAATGATGCAAAGCTACGGCCTCAAATAGGATGCCTCCATTGACGTAGAGCACTAAATAAATGTGATATACGTCACATTTATTTACGTTCGGCTGCTTGTTTCCGTATGCGGCTAAGTGTTTCTCTTGAAACGCCGACGTAAGAGGCAACCATGTGTTGGGGCACACGTTGAACGCATTCAGGGTAAGTTGCGAGAAAGCGGTGATACTTTTCTTCTGCTGTTTCAGCTAATGATTGGAGCAACCTTTTTTGAGTAGATACGAGGTGATTTTGTATAATAATTCTGAAGTAGTGTTCGAGTGCAGGTATTTCTTTCATCGCCTGCTCCCACTTAGGCCTGGTTAAAAGCAAAAGCTCTACATCTTCTAGAGCGTTAATATTTAAGAATGAGGGATCATTCGTTAGGTAACTGGACAAGTCCGCCATCCACCATCCTTCTGAAGCAAACTGTAAAATGTGATCGCTGCCTTTTCCGTCAATGGTATAAGAACGAAGTAGCCCTTTTACAACAAAAGCCTGATACTTGCATACGTCACCCTCTTGCAGAAAATATTGCCGTTTCCTGAGTTTCTTTAAGATGAAAAAAGTCTTGAAATAGTCAAACTCTTCCTCGTTTACAGGAGTTATGGCACTAATCTTTTTATATAGCAGGTTAAACATCTTACTTAGTTGAAATGTGAAGTTAATAACTCTGTCATAGGTGAGAACTTTGGGTCATGCATAAAAAGCCCTCGCACTAAGTAATGGCTTCCGGAATGAAGTGACTTCTGCAGTATCAAAAAAGTAACTCCTATTTCAACTGCTTTGCGGATTAAAGCAATCACTCATTCCTGTTTGGACTACTTTAAGGCTGCTGTTTCCTAATTTACGTTTTTGCATTTGGCATTTTTTTCATTAATGTTCTATTTTCATACCTGGTGTCAGTGGATTGACTTCTACAAGTTCAAGTGATTTAACCATATCTTTTGTATCAGTTTTGTATTTAACAAAATGAGGTGTTTGTATATGTGCTTTATATGCAGCTTCATTAGCGTAAATTTCTAAAATTGTAATGTGTGTTGGATTATCTTTTTCTGCAACCGCATATAAAGTTAAAACGCCCGGCTCTTTAAGTAGAGAGGTTTCAATTTCCTCTTTTAATGCAGCTTTATAATTTTCCAATTGGCTTGTATCAATGACAAGTCTGGCCAGCCGTACCCTTTGTTCATTATTCTGGGCAAACATTGTTTTGGAAGATAAAAGTGTTAGCAACAATAAAAAGAAACAGATTTTCCTAAGCTCCATATTATATATTTTCTTCTGTTAATTATTATGGCAATGCAAAAGCCATAATAAAGCCGGATAGATTTTCAGTTGTGCCGCCTACTGATAAAGCTACATACTGTTTTCCATTTACCTGGTAAGTACATGCGGTTGCATTTGCTTGTGCGGGCAAAACAGTTTTCCACAATAACTTTCCGGTCGCTTTATCTAAAGCTCTAAGCTTTTTATCTTCTGTTCCACTTATGAAAATTAAACCACCGGCGGTAACGACAGGACCTGCTTTCCCCTCCTGTCCTGTTTCAGGTGCGTCTTTCTCTTGCCTTAAACTATCATTGCCTAAGGGAATTTGCCATTCATATTCTCCAGTTGCCAAATTAAGTGCATTTAAAGTTCCCCATGGTGCCGTGATAGCTGGATTGCCACTTGGGTCTTTCCATGTTTTGTAACCTGTACTGTTTACAAACTGGTCGGGTCGGGCATGCCTGTCGATGGTTTCTAACTGGCTGGTAGCTGTTACTTGTTCTGTTGAGGCTTGCTTTGTACCTTTTACGATGGTTATTAAATCCGGAGCATCATTCGATTTGATATAAAACAGGTTTGTTGCCGGGTCAAAAGCAGCACCGCCCCATTCACCGCCGCCACGTGTTCCGGGCAATTGCAATGTTCCTTTTAGATCGGGGGGTGTATAAAGCCCTTCATAACGCATTGACCTAAATTTATTAATTAGAGAGTTATGGTCTGCCGGTGAATAATTCGTTAGGTCTGCTTCCGTAATAAACTGCCGTGCAAAAGGCTTTGGTTTTAACGGAAAAGGTTGTGTTGGTGAGGCTTCTTCGCCGGGCAAGTTAGATGCAGGAACTTTACGCTCTTCAATCGGAAATAGTGATTCACCGGTTTCCCTGTTGAACACAAATACAAATCCTTGTTTGGTAATTTGAGCCACTGCATCAGTTTGTTTTCCATTGCGGTTAATTGTTACCAGCGCCGGCGGAGCAGGAAGGTCGTAATCCCACATATCATGATGAACGGTTTGATAATGCCAGATATGTTTGCCTGTTGCTGCATCTAATGCTAATACACAATTCGCATACAGGTTAGAACCTTTTCTATCTTTTCCAAAAAAATCGTATGATGCTGAACCTAAGGCAAGAAATACCATTCCTCGTTTGCTATCTATGCTCATGCCTGCCCAGTTATTTACACCGCCAACAGTTTTATAAGCTTCGGGAGGCCATGTTTCATAGCCCGGTTCACCAGGATAAGGAACTGTATGAAATGTCCAGACCAATTTTCCGGTTGTACAATTATAAGCTCTTATGAAACCGGGCTGTGCACCGTAAGTGTCCGGTACACGACAACCCATAATGATTAAATTTTTATAGATGATCCCGGGAGATGTTGAAGATACGTAAAAGTCTTTATCGGCATCTCTCAATCCGACTTTCAAATCTACTTTGCCATTTTTTCCAAAAGTTGAAATTGGCTTTCCGGTTTTTGCATTAAGTGCAAAAAGAAAATTATTAGCAGACATTAATATTCGTTTGTCGTTGCCGTTTTCCCAGTAGGTGAGTCCTCTGTTTACTTCGGTGCCTTTTTTGCCTTTCAAAGCTTCGAATGACCAAAGCTGTTTTCCTGTTGCGGCATCTACTGCATATCCCCATTGATTTGCCGAAGTAGCGTATAATATACCATCAACAATAATAGGATTGCACTCACTTTTGCCTGGTTGAGAGCCTGCCGGTTTATCGTGCATAGTGAAAGTCCAGGCATGTTGTAACTGGCTTACATTAGTAGTTGTAATTTGATTTAGCGGAGAATAGTTGGAACTGCTTTCGTCCGCTTTATAAACAGACCATGTACGGTCTGTGTTAATCTGGGCTTTACAAGTAATAACAAATAATAGCGCTGTCGCAATAAGCGTTGAATAACTAACTTTTCTGCATCTTTTATTTTGCATACAGGATGTTTTATTGCAATTGACAAATGTTGATCTTAATCTGTTAACCTTGTTGAAACATATATTGTAGTACAAGCGAATGACACAACAAAGTTGATAGTAGCAATGCGGCTAGTCCAAAAATAACAAGATCTTCCCTGAAAGAAAACTTTTAAGTCTTATGCTTTGTCAAACACTTCAGATCTTCGATGTGAAGTGTTGGTTTTCTATACTCATTTTTTATTCTTTTTTTGTCGTAACTGCATTCAATACATTTCTGGCTAAGTCTGCCTGCTGTTCCCCGATATGTTTTTTTATCAATGAAACTATTTGTCTTAATTGTGCCTCCGTAAGCCCTGTATTTATACCCATTGCCATATGCGCCTGTAATTGCGACTTTACACCGGACATTGCGGCCAACGCTGAAACAGTTGTTAATTCCCGCTGCTCAAAATTTAATATATCACGGCTGAAGATGTCAGCGAACAAATGCTCCTTTAAGAAAGTATCAAGCACCGGTGCAAATGCATTAGCACCTGAAAGCGTTTTTTCTTCTTTGCCCGTTAATGTTTGTAAGGTCTTTTTTCCTATTTGATATTTATTGACTGTATCAGTAATCGGAGAAGCATCTCTTCCTTCTTTATCCTTGATCCCTTTTGCTTTTCTTTGTTCCAGCACTTGCATAAAAGTATTAATCCCATTTAGTGTTCTTGGGAAGCCACAATAAGCATATAATTGTACCATCACCTCCTTTATTTCATTACAGGTAAGCCCTGCATCAAGACCTGTATTTAATTCTGTTTTTAAATGTTCCAAATCGCCAACAGCCGTTAGTGCAGAAAGGCTGACAATCCTTTGTTGTTGAGCATCTAAAGACATATTTGTATCTAAGTTTGATTTTTTACATAGAAATGCAGATTAAATACTGCATTCTCACAATGCAAATGTCTTACACTTTTAAAAGGGAGTTTGTATACAGGATACAGGTTTACCTACCAATTTCACTGATTTAGAGTTTTGGATATGGCATTCTTGAAACAACCGGGTAAATTTGTAGTAGTAAAAAAATAGTTGTATGAATAAGATTTTGCGGATTGATACCGTGAGTGAACACGATGCATTTTATCATCAGGAGAATTTGCACCCTTTGGTAAGCGTGATTGATTTTACAGGTACAGCGCCTGCAGTATATGCTTCCCGGATGAATTTTGGGTTTTATGCAGTATACTTAAAAGACGTTAAATGTGGTGATATAAAGTATGGACGTAAAACTTACGATTACCAGGACAGGACATTAGTATTTGTAGCTCCCGGGCAGGTGATTAACGTGGACATTAACCAAGAATACAAGCCTTCGGGTTTTGCTTTGTTATTTCATCCTGACTTAATCCGTGGCACTTCTGTAGGAAAGCACATCGATGATTATACGTTTTTCTCTTACCAGTCAAGGGAAGCGCTACACTTATCTGAAAAAGAAAGAAGGCTTGTATTGGACTGCTTTTTAAAGATTAAATACGAGTTGGAATAGGGAACAGACAAGCACAGTAAAACACTCATTGCTTCAAATATCGAGTTGTTCCTGAACTATTGCAGGCGGTTTTACGACCGGCAGTTCATTAGCCGAAATAATGTGAATAAAGACACATTGGAAAAGTTCGAAACTTTTTTAAATGTGTATTTCGGAACCGATAAACCGCAAACTATAGGACTGCCTTCGGTTACTTACTGCGCAGAGCAGTTGCACCTTTCTCCAAATTATTTCGGTGACCTTGTAAAGAAGGAGACGGGGAAAACAGCTTTGGAATATATCCAGTTGAAAGTAATTGATTTGGCAAAAGAAAAGATACTGAGTCATAATAAATCGGTAAGTGAAATTGCCTATGAGCTAGGCTTTAAGTACCCGCAACACTTCACCAGGTTGTTCAGGCAGCATGTGGGGTATACGCCAAAAGAATACGGTAACAGGCTTAATTAAAACCAGTGTTAGAAACTGTTAACTTCGCACGATTAATAAATTACCAACAACCGTAGTTTAAGTCAACAAGTCATTTATTATTCATTGCTATGGAGTTGTCTTAAGGCTATAATAACAACAAATTTCCGTGCTTAAGCCATCATAAAAGATTTGCCCAGGAGATTGATATAGCCGGGATGTGTTGAAAAACAAATGTATCTGGCCCATAAATTAATTTAGAACTTGTAGGTATTCTGAGAATTTTCAATATTCCAAAATGAATAAAGCTGTTGTAATTTTACTATTTCTTTATATTGGTCTTTCAGCGAGCGCACAATATCAGACCAATGTTAATAAAAAAGGTAATGGTTATTTCGTAAATCCTGTTTTCGCAGGAGATCATCCAGACCCAAGTATATTACGCGATGGTGAAGACTATTATATTGTTCACTCATCTTTTGATTACTATCCGGGGCTCCTGATCTTTCATTCAAAAGATTTAATTAACTGGGAACCTGTTGCACATGCCCTGAGCAAATACGTAGGTTCTGTATGAGCACCTGATTTAGTAAAATATAAGAACAAATACTACATTTGTTTTCCTGCCAACAACACGAATTATGTAGTTACCGCCGACTCGAAAAACGTCCACCCCTGATTACGTGCAAGTGCGAATCGAAAAGACCAGGAATAATGGTTTGCCCTTTGGCGTCAATTACTTTTGATATTGATGTTTTATGTTTTAGAACCGCGTCATTTGTTCCTACTGCAATTATTTTATCGTTTGCTATAGCTACTGCTTGTGCTGCAGGTTTAGCGTCATCAAGTGTTACAAAGTTGCCGTTATATATTATCAAAGTAGCAGGCTGTTGTTGGGCCTTTAAACCCTACATAAATGCTATTGCTAATGCAACAATCAGATGAGATTTTTTCGAGAGCAGTTTTTACTTTGGGCTGTCTCTTATCCCGAATTTGCGACCTTGGAGCTCGCCCGCGCTTCTAAATCCAAGATTTATTTGAATAGTTATTCTCCGGTAGAATTATTTGGATCCGATTCCGGCTTGTTCTTTTTAAATTCGAGTTTACCGAATTTCCAGGTAAAATTAATACCTATGGATCGGAATGGAATTTTCCGTGTGCTATTTACTGAAAAGACCGGTCCAAACAAAACCGTTTTTTGAACTACATACTCGTTAATAAAATTGTTTGCTGTTAAAGCAAGGCTACCCTTCTTGTTCCAAAACTGCTTACGCATGGCAACACTATAGGACGTGAAGGAAGGATAGATCCCCTGTGCTTCATGCCTGGCCGAATTGAAATTGCCAAAAAATTCCGCCGTCATCGTATTGGTAAATTGGTAGGTCGCGTTGATGTTGAAACGATAGTTGAAGCTGTTAGAATTGAAGCCTTTATCCAAAGTATTAATGGTATGCCTTCTAAATACAAACAGATTGCCCCGTAGGGTCAATTTTGACGTAATATGCATATCGGCAAACAAGTTTACTCCAAAGTTTTTTTCCATTCCAATATTCTGGCGTGAAGTAACTGCAACAACGGTGTAGATGGAATCGCCTGCCTTGTAAGTTGGATAATATGTGACGTAAGGCTGTATATCATGATCATTGATCCTGTAAAACAAATTAGCCATAACAGATCCGGATTTATCAATTTCCCTACTGTAACTTAATTCAATGCGTTTCCCGATCTCTGGTACCAGGTATGGATTTCCCGCATATAAGTTCTTAGGATCATTAGTATTTACAAAGGGGTTGAGATCATTATAATCCGGCCTTTCGATTCTTTTTGAATAGCTCAACTTTAAGGTTTGTTCATCCCCTATCTTTTTCATAAAAAACACAGAGGGAACAAGAGTGTTGTACCCCGGTGTTTTTGCCTGCGCCTGTGCATTTGAATAGTAAGAATTGATCTCAGTACGCTCATAACGGCCACCTAATTTGGCAGTAAAAAACGACCAAACCGGGAAACTAATTTCTGAATATACAGCATATACTTTCTGTTGGTAACTAAGATCATTGGCGAGCGAAGGATTGAATATAAAGTCATTACTTTCCGGTTGATATCGAAATACAACCGATCTACTCGCTACATTATAAAAAGATGCCTTGCCTCCAACTCCGATGGTTACATCCTTATTAAGTGGCTGTGTGTAATCAATATTTATTTCTGTTTCTTTGGTATTAGCAGGATTGCTGCTCCTGCTTCCATAAAATAAAGAATCTTGTGGTAGTAAT
The DNA here is from genome assembly GCA_025963635.1 of Ferruginibacter sp. Lineage (GTDB taxonomy): Bacteria > Bacteroidota > Bacteroidia > Chitinophagales > Chitinophagaceae > Ferruginibacter. The sequence continues at coordinate 5,317 of JAOQAK010000022.1, read as the reverse complement.
AACTGCACATTGCCGAAAGTGTTGTAGCTTTTTCCGGCACTGGTGTTAATGCTAAATTCAAGTGCCTGGTCGTCTGTTTGAAAGGTTCTTTTATAATTTACACTTGCATCAATATTTTTAAACCTGTTAACATTCTCTGCATTGATAATCGAAAGAACTGGCGGAGTAATACCTCCGTTGTTAACCTGCAAGGTTTGATTCGTGTAACCACCTCCGGTATTACCAAAATCGTTGTATGAAAAAGAGCCGGAAAAACTATTTAACTTTTTATAGGTCCAGTCGAACCCGCCGCCGGCCTGAAGGCCATGCCGTTCAAACTTACCAAGGCCTGCCTGGAGCAATGTTGTAGTGGTATTGCTGTCGGTGGTTAGGCGTTCGGAAATAAAAGGTGTTTTGCTGCTAAGTCTTTTATTACCACCTACGAAAGCGTTGACACCAAAATTATTGTTTCTTGCATTTAAATTGAAAGATCCGTTTTCCATCCTTGTGCCTCCTGTTAAAGAAAGGTTTCCATTATAACCTTTTGCACTATTTGTTTTCAAAATGATATTAATAATACCGCCCAATCCCTGCGCATCATATTTTGCGCCTGGGTTTGTTACCACTTCAATCCTTTTGATCTGGCTGGCCGGGATGGATTGCAATACATCAGCAATGCCACTTCCGAAAGCGGTGGATGGCTTACCATTAATGAGAAAGCGAACGCCCGAACTTCCCGCCAGTTGAACATTGCCATCAGCATCGACAGATACCTGCGGTATTTTTTTCAGCACGTCCGTAGCAACTCCGGACTGGGAGGTAATGTCTTTTTCAGCATTAAATACCATTTTATCAATCTTATTCTCCACCAGGTTATTTTTGGCAATAACTGTAACCCCTTGTAAATTGTTACTTTGCTGCAAAAGGAAAACGGTTTTAATGTTAAGTGCTGAATTCCCATTCTCAATTTTTACCTTATTCATTGTGAAAGGCCTATATCCTATAAATTCAAATACAATTGTATAGACGCCTTCCTTCACATCCTTTAAAATAAAATCACCATCCTTATCTGTTACCGTGCCTGACAATGGTTTTTTAGCACCTTGCGTATATAAACTGATAGTAGCATATTCCAGTGCACGTTGGGAGGCAGAATCCTTTACTGACCCGATTATTGCGTTGGCTAATTTTGATTGGGCATCTACTATAGTCATTGCTAAAACACATGACAAAAGGATAATTGTTCTCTGCATTTACATTATTGATTAGATTGCAAAATTGGATTTAAATTCTGAAGGAAATTAGAAGAGGTTAAATATTGGTGTTGGGACCTGGAATTGGATGAAGTGATGAGCCGGAATGTCTATTGCTTTACACACTCAGGCTAGCGTACCTTTTTATTGTTTTCTATTCAACAAAGTGGCAACTCTCCGGTAATAACTGTATAGCCTGTTCAGCCTTTTGTACGAAAGCGCCCTGGAAGCCAACGATGTTACCTTTACTGATTGTGTTCTCTCAAATTTTGCGCAAATAAAAAAAGGATCATACAAACCATGCCAAGGCTAAAACCTGCAACGACATCACTGGCATAATGATAGCGCAGTACAATGCGGCTTACACCAACCATTATTACAAGCCAGAAAGAAAAAAAGCTAACGAGCCATTTGCACTTTTGTGAAATACCTGTTTTCCAAACTAACCAAGCAATAATACTGAAAAAAATAAAAGAGGAAACAGCATGGCCGCTCGGAAAGCTATAATTTTTAAGTGTAATGAGCAGCGGAAATGGCGGACGGACCCTCCCAAATGCTGTTTTTAAACCAAACAGCAATAAAGTACTCGTAATCGCCAATAGAGCTATATCAAAGGCTGCTGTCTTCTGGCTTTTAAAGAAAACTGTCACAACCACAATTGCATATGCCGGCAGCAGAAAATAATCCGAACCAAAAAAACTAATGTATCTAAAAAAATTGACGATCCATGGTAATGAATAAGATTTAAAAAATGTAAAAACCTTACTATCGAACCAGTCTTCATTTTCATTGACAACTTCATGCGCAAGCAAACCAAAAACGATAACAGCAAAGATTAGCAGCAGCAACGCGACAATCTGCCCAGGGGAGCGAAAAAATTTCATTTATTTATATTAGTTCAACAAGAAATATATGTTTAAAAGGACAATACTGGTGAATGCTCAAGACACCATCCTTCAATTTCGATTAACTTAACCACACAGGTTTGTATTAGTGTATGTAAATCGTAGATGGACGCATCCATTTTTGAATGATGAATCGTGAAGTATTGACCACTCAGACTTCAGATATCGGACATGATGTTTTAAGTATTATCATTGCATGCTCTTCTTTTGCGGCATGCAACTACCGAACACAATAGGGCTGGAAATTGCAGACAAGGTTGTTAAGTAAACCTATGTATCAAACCCACGCTGATCGTTCTGTTTTCATATGTAGGAATGAATACTGTATTAACTGGTTTATTTTTAAAAAGCCTATGTTGAATTTTAGGATATAACCAATAGGCAATTCTCGTTGAAGCGATTCCAACACCGGCCCCTGCAACCACGTCGCCTATCCAATGCTTGTTGTTATACATTCTCAAAAAACCTGTAGCGGCGGCCATGCCATATCCTGCAATGCCATACCATGGCGAAATATCGTTATACTCTTCCCTCAGAAATTCTGCAGAAGCAAATGCTTCAGCCGTATGACCGGAAGGAAAGGAGGAAAAGTTTGACCCATCCGGTCTTAACTCGTGCGATAATTTCTTCACTGACAGAACCGTTGTTGAAAGGATAATGTTGGATATCAAATAGATCCCGGTTCTGTCAACAAAACCATGTTTGGCTTTTAGCCCTAAAGCATTTAATCCATAAACAACAGCGGCAGGGGTATATTGCAGGTAATTATCAATCGGAATTTTTTTATGTGGATTTTCGAGGTAGACTTCCTCTTTCATTTCTACATTGAAATTTTGAAGACTGATATTTCCAAGCGAAGCAATACCATAGGCGATGAAACAGCCGGGTACCAGCCATGATTTGATACAGAAATTATTTTTTCGGGCTATTCTTTGCCCGCTAACAGGAGAGAAGATCGCAGAAGATGCAGATATACATGTTTTTGAGGAATCCGCCTCCTGGGCTTTGATGGAATCGTTTGCAAGTAAACATATGATTACTACGATAATAAGCTTAAGAGGCGGCATTTTAATTATTTGTTATGTAAACTTATGCAACAACCTTTATAAGTCGTTGCCATTAACCAGCGCTTATCAAACAAAGAGGATTATTCTATTGTATCCACTTGTCTTTCATTTCTGCTCTTTATGAATCGCAAAGACTAGTCTTTTGCTTCCTTCAGGAAATTGCCTGCAGTATCAAAAATTACATCTTTGCCGCCTACTCCAGCTTCGTAGTTAACCGTTCCATTTGCTTTGGTGATCTTTGTTGTTTCTTGAATATTTTTATCCTTGTAGTGAGCTTTTAAATACGCCAACATCTTTGATGGCAACTCAGTCTTTTCAATATCCGTTTCTGTTTCTTCGAGGGTGCCTTTTGCATCGAATATAGTGCTCATGGGTTTTCCTTTTACCTTGAACTCAGCTTCGTATTTAGCCCCCTCCTTTCCCCATTGAACGCTTGCGGCAGGAAACAGTTTGGCAAATGAAGTTTTAACTGCAGCCGGCACTTTAGCTGCGTCGAGATTTTGTGCGCTTGCAGTAAACATCATTACAGTAACGGCAAAGATTACTAAACATACATTTTTCATTCATATTTGGTTTTATGTTTTATAAAACGGGTAAACCTGTAACGGAAGTCAAAGAAAATAAAATTCCTCTAGTCTATTTTGCAATCTCACCCTGTTTAAATATTGTAAACCTATAACTGCATTCTGAAGCAAAATTGAATTTTGAGGCAATAGTGAAAAATATATCCATAATTTATACGGAAAAGAATAGACGGTAAATAACTAATGACACTATTTTTTCACAATTTATTGGTGCGCCGACTTCCCGGGACGATAACCATAAACTGTCTGAATGAAACACTTTTTTCATCACCGGTTCCATCACGTTGACCGCCACGTGCCGCGCTATACGATCGGTCACCCTTGGTATTCCCAGCATCCTTTTACCACCATCCATTTTGAGTATTTCCACACCACGGACCGCCTTGGGAAAATAGCTGCGGCTTGCGTGTTGGAAGCTTTGCTTCCTTTTTTACCGGAATATTGAATGCGAATGCGCCGGTAATGGCGATTATAGCGGCTACGACGGCCATTGAAAATTTATACTTTTTCATGATGATTTTTTATTGTGAAAAAATAATTGTGTTTGAGACCTTACCCCACCCTCCGAAATGATCGAAAACGTTTTCCAAAAAGAGGCTCATGATATCAATGATTACATTAAAATCGAGAGTCAAAATTTATAATTAATTGACCTCTCGATTTACGCTCTATTAATATGTGATTTCCTGAATAATTTGATAAAGTGAGAGAAAATAAAAACGCTATAACCGTTTGGATTATAGCGTTTTTAATTGAATTGGTGGGAAACTTGTGGAGCTGCAGGGAGTCGAACCCTGGTCCAAACATATTCGCCATAAGCTTTCTACATGTTTATTGTTGTATTGGTTGTAGGGAAACGGCCGGAACAACACTAACCAACCAGGTCCTTAGATGAATGGTCTTGAGCAACGGTCACATCATTCCATTGCAGCATCCTGTTTTCTTTTTGAGTCGGCGGAAGAACTTGGTAACAGGCTAACCTGTTCAACGGCCCTAATGGTTACTAGTCTATCGACTAAGCAGCCATGGCATACTGAGTATTGCCATTTGAAGTTTTGGGTATTCAGATTTAAGTGCTAATTATCCAACGCACTACATGCTTACACTTACAAAGATCTATGCTGTCAAAACCGGTCAGCCCCGTATTAATTACTCTTCTGGCTTCAAATCTAAAAATCATTTCCCGCCGGAACAGTCTGCGAATCTACGAAAAATTTTCTATATGAGTATTATAACTACGGAGCTTGTAATTTGTAATATCTTCATTCTATAAACCACTTTATGCCCCCTGAAATAGTATACTCGAAAAGAAAAGAAGAACTGGCCACTCAGTTGGATGTTTTAGCTAAAAAAAAATCTCAGTTGGGGTGGGCACGCTTTTTTGCTATGGCGGCAATTCTTGCAAGTGGATACTTTATTCTTAGTGCCGGGGTGTTGTATTTGGTCCCTTTAGTCATTTTACTGATCATCTTTATACGGCTGGTGTATATTGATATCGAAAATAATAACCGCATCGCACACACCCGGCT
>JAOQAK010000015.1 GCA_025963635.1 Ferruginibacter sp. | reverse complement strand
AAAAAAGAGTAGGCGAACAAAAATCCCAATCTATGCTTATTACTATGCAAGGAAACTGGACTGTTAGTGTGAAGTCCAAAAACGCTTCCTTTCCCCAGCGATTTATTATTTCAGGTGCAACTACCGGCAATGGTACCTATACGGGAGCTACTGCAACACCTGCAGTGAATGTAACCGGCTCACAATGGACGATTGCAATACAGAATAATCCGGGTACCGGCTTCCAGCTTTCTGATTCAAAACTTACATTTCCGCACCAGACGGGAAGCTATTACCAGTTCGATATTAAATCGAATGATGCTGGTGCCGACCAGGACTTCGATGACCTAGTTCTCTCCTGTACTACACCTGCATCTATAAATACTTTCCTCGTTTACGGAAATGTTTCACTCTACAGCGGACGTTGCATCTTCAATCCCTGCCGCAAGGGTCCTTTTGTGATTGAAACTCCAAGGGCATTTGAAGCTGCATTGAAAAACCCTCACCTTCGTGATATTCTTACCAAACTTTACCCTGAAAGGATACTGGTAAAGGTTAATCCTAACCCTCCTGATCCTGCTCCTTTTTTCAAGCCTGTTGTAATTGACTTGTTTGAAGAAGCTATGCAACCAAAAACCCAGTTTAATTTAAAACGGCAGGCAAACGATTCTAGCCAGCCACTCCAGGAGGGAGAAACAGCAAGCCGCACTACTGCTAATGAAGCCGCTAATATTAACCTTGAAAGATCCGTTTCAGCTCAAAATCTTAGCTCACAAAGCTTATTTGCAGTTAACAAATATGATATAGCGAAGGCTATTGATGGATTTTTTAGTATTTGCAATGTAGACCCGGCACCAGGTGTAACCCTTAGTTTTGAAGAATATGACCGTACAGTTGCCGAACAAAGCGGAGGCCCTTATACCGGAACAGGCAACAGAAGGATTCTGGGGGACACGATTACAGATATGTTTGGCAATTATATTTTCCGCTTTTCATTCGATATGACATTTCCGGGTCTTGAAGATGCTTCAGATTCTTTCCCCGGACAAACCGCTGATGTTTTCGCATATCCTGATGTAATTGTAAAAGTAACGGGTGTTGCATCGTGGGATGTATTGTATGAAAGCGCTCCTTATTACAATATTCCCAACATTAAACGGATTAATCTTTGCCTGCCTGAATCTGTTATCCATATCAGTTCAGCTTGCGCAAACGGTAACCTTATTGGCAGCCTTGGAGATGTTTTTATTGGCGGTAATCAAAACTCCTCAGCATCATTTTCTGCTACTGCATTGCGTCGCTATGGCGATAACAACTTCCTTGAAGAGAATGGAAGGATCTCCGTCACCAGTTCACTGGCGGGTTTTGGAATTGAATGCGCTTCGTGGGGTGGTATGATTGATATCTTTGGATGTATTTATGATGAAACCAAGCCATTGTCTCAAAACACCATCCGTTGGTACACCCTTCGGATTAAAAGAGCGGGAACTTCCGGTTGGAATTTTGTTAGTGAAAACTATAAGCATCCGTTGTTTCACAAACGAAATCTTGCAAATTATAATGGAGATGATGTAGGCGCATTTCCAACTTCACTTCATGTAGATGGCGGAGCTGCTGTTGTTGTACCTGCTTATAAAAATATTCGTGCTGAATTACATATCGGGGGCCCGGATACCGATTGGGAGAATACTCATATTGACCGCCTGATGCAACTACACACTACCTTATATGATATAGTTGCCGGAGAACATAAGCCCGGAACCTTTTACCTGAGGATAGATGCCTATGACGGATCCGGAAACGTGGTTAGCGGTAAAACCGATATGATTGCCCTTTTTATTCATAACAAAGACCTCAATTTTGGATTTAGCGGTCCAATACTAAACGATCCATCTATTGTAAATGGGGGCTGCGGCTTATATCGATTAACCGATGCGCAGATGAATACACCAATGGAATTATCTTTTATGGCAAATGATCCGGAAGGCTTTGTTGATAATTATCATTTAACTATGGCAAGGTGCCCTGCACCCACCATTGCATTACAGGCCAGCCCAATGGCAGATACTGCATCAGGAGCTTCAGTTCTATCAGAGGGGATTTCAGCAAGCACCCATCATAGTTGTGTGGGATATACAGGTACGAAACAGGAATTCGGAACTGAAGGAATGATTCCCGTAACCCTTCAGCCGGCAGTGAGTGAAACCGGCTGGATAAAAGCGGGTGAATACTTTACAGTTTATTCCTTTGCACTTACAGCTCAAAAAAGGGTGACTAACGGGTACAATACTGGTTTAACCGGGGTTTACCAGGGTTATGGACAAATCATGATGGAAAGATTAAATCCGTGATTACGATCAGCATTCCCACGTTTCTTATATGTACATTAGCTGTGTGGCGCATCTCTCATTTATTGTCGCAGGAAGATGGCCCTTTTGACCTGGTTATTAAATTCAGAAAGCAGCTCGGGCAAGGTTTCTTTGGGAACCTGCTCGACTGTTTTTATTGCCTTAGCATTTGGATTTCGATCCCATTCGCCGTATGGATTTCTACTAATTTTAAAGAGGGCGTTGTTATATGGCTGGCATTATCAGGAGGTGCCTGTATCCTTTTTAAAATGACTGAAAAAAATAATTAAAAATAATTTTATGAGTTGTTGCGGGCAGAAACGAATGCAATGGAAACAGGATATGAGACATTCCATTTCTGGTGAAGTGCAACCTGTTATTGAATCAACCCAAAGAAAAGAAAGCATACCCCGAACTTTTCAATATACAGGTAATACAAATTTGATTGTAAAAGGTATCAGTTCAGGCATAGTGTATCATTTTCATTATAACGGTGAAAAAATAGAAGTAGATTATTATGATTCATTTGCCCTGATGGCAGAACGCGATTTGAAAACGGTCTCCTAGCATTCTCATGCTCCTTATTCTGTAATTGCACTGCTCCCTTCTGCTTATATAATGCACTGGTACTACGTCAAA
>JAOQAK010000008.1 GCA_025963635.1 Ferruginibacter sp. | reverse complement strand
CTGGGAAGAGATCATCTCCAAACGCAACGTCCCCGGCTCTGCACAAATCCGTGGAGAGACGTTGCTGGGAAGAGATCATCTCCATACGCAACGTCCCCGGCTCTGCACAAATCCGTGGAGAGACGTTGCTGGGAAGAATATAAAATCATCTCCATACGCAACGTCCCCGGCTCTGCACAAATCCGAGGAGAGACATTGCCGGGAAGAGGAATACTGCCTTCAATGCGCAATATTTTGTATTCATTGGTGCATTCGTGGCCGTAACGTCTTCAAACGAAAAATGGCCAACATTTCCGCTGACCATCTTCCCATATATTAGCTAACTACTTTATTTTCTCATCTGCTTATAAGTATTGATTAACCCGTTGGTGGAGGCATCATGCGTGTTTACCGGGGCATCGTTTTGTAGTTCGGGTAGTATCTTTTTTGCCAATACTTTTCCCAGCTCAACGCCAAACTGGTCGAAGCTGTAAATATTCCAGATTACTCCCTGTACAAATATTTTGTGTTCGTACAGGGCGATCATTTGTCCTAATGTATAAGGGGTGATCTCCTTTATTAAAAATGAATTGGTGGGCCGGTTACCCGTAAATGTCCGGTATGGATCAGCATTTTCGCTTCCATTCATCAGCGCTTCGGTTTGGGCAAAAAAATTGCTTAGTAAAATCGGGTGGTGCTCACCAATAGGGTTATGTGAAATGGCAGTGGCCATAAAATCGCAGGGGATCTTTTGTGTACCCTGGTGGATCAGCTGGTAAAAAGCATGCTGGCCATTGGTACCCGGTTCGCCCCAGATCACCGGTCCGGTTGCATAGGTTACGGGCTTTCCATTTCTATCTACATATTTGCCATTGCTTTCCATATTACCCTGTTGGAAATACGCCGCAAACCTGTGCAGGTATTGATCATAAGGCAGGATCGCTTCGGAAGAAGTGCCATAAAAATTGGTATACCATATACCGATCAGCGCCATTATTACCGGGATATTTTTTTCGAAAGAAGCAGAAGAAAAATAGGTATCCGTTTCATTAGCACCTCTTAACAGGCGTTCAAAATTGCCGTAGCCAATCGTAAGTGCAATAGACAGCCCGATGGCACTCCACAAACTATATCTTCCGCCTACCCAATCCCAGAACTCAAACATGTTTTCTTTGGCGATGCCAAACTTTACCACATCCGCTTCATTGGTACTGAGGGCGGCAAAATGCTTTGCGATAAAGGCCTCGTCCTGCGCTGCCTCTAAAAACCATTCCCTTGCAGTAAGTGCATTGGTCATGGTTTCCTGGGTGGTAAAAGTTTTGGAAGCAACCAGGAAAAGGGTTTCTTCAGGCGTAACTTTTTTCAAAGTTTCACTGATATCGGTGCCATCAATGTTGCTCACAAAATATGTTTGAATATCTTCAATCCAATAAGGTTTTAATGCTTCTGTAACCATCACAGGGCCCAGGTCGCTGCCACCGATACCAATATTAACGATGTACTTAATTTTACTACCGGTATATCCTTTCCATTCGCCGCTATGTATCCTGCTGCAAAAGTCTTTCATATGGTCGAGCACCTTTCTTACGTTGGGCATTACATCTGCTCCATCTACCATTACCGGTTTGTCAGAAAAATTGCGTAAGGCGGTGTGCAATACGGCCCTGTTCTCTGTCGCATTGATTTTTTCTCCTGCAAACATCGCTTCGATTGCATCCTTTAGTTTACAGTCATTGGCAAGTTGAAGTAACAAGTCCATCGTGCTTTCCGTGACATTATTTTTTGAGTAATCAAACAGGATATCACCTGTAGTCAAAGAGAATTTATTAAAGCGTTCTGCGTCGGCGGAAAAGAGCTCCTTCATCCCCGTGTTTTTCATTTCTTCAAAATGCTGCTGCAATGCTTTCCAGGCAGGTGTGTTGGTGGGATCAATTTTTGGAAACATATAATATCTTGTAAAGTGGTTGAATAGAAATACGAAGATAAAGTTTGTAGCACAAAAAAACAGTGTGGCTGAAGGAGAATCAACTTTTCCGTTAATATTCTTATCCATGACCCATCTAAGCAGTTAACTTTACTACTTAATTTTTTTATATGACTTATACCAAACCCAGGATGTATTTACCTTTTTATGCAAAGCTTGCATTGGTACTGGTATCGCTTATTGCGTTGGGTTATATTTTTGTATTGGGCAAGCAAATTCTTTCGCCATTACTATACTCCTTTTTATTTGCGATATTGCTGCTGCCATTTGCTTCGGCACTTGAAAAAAAATTCAAATTTCCCAGAAGTGTCGCTGCTTCTTTATCAATTGTCCTGCTGATTTTATTTGTCTACCTGCTGTTTTATTTCATTGGCGCTCAACTGTCAAACCTTGCCGATGACTGGCCCGTGTTCAAGCAAACCTTTACTTCATCGCTGGCGGATTTTCAACATTGGATCTCCCACAGGTTTCATGTAAATATGGCCAAACAAATCAATTATATCAACAAGGCTACTTCCGGACTGGTTTCATCGAGTACCACTATCATCGGTGAAACGGTATTGTCGGTGTCCTCCATTGTATTGTTTTTGGTGTTTGTGATGATCTATACCTTTTTCATTTTGTTTTATCGCCGGCTAATCATCCGGTTCCTTATTGCCGTATTCCGCGAAGAGCATTCTGTAACCGTTTTTGACATTGTTGCCCAGGTGCAATTTATCATCCGGAAATATATCGTTGGACTGTTGCTCGAGATGGCGATTGTTAGTGTGGCCTGCTGTATCGCGTTTTCGATCATCGGGATAAAGTATGCTATTTTGCTGGGTTTTATTACAGGGCTTTTTAACATCATTCCGTATATCGGTATTTTTACTTCGCTGGTATTAACCACGCTGATTACGATTGGAACGGCCGCATCCACCACCACCATTGTTTTGGTGATGGCTACCATTGGCGGTATGCACCTGATCGATAGTAATTTTTTGCTTCCGTTTATTGTAGGATCAAAGGTGAAGATCAATGCGTTTATCACGTTGCTGGGAGTGATCATTGGAGAGATGATCTGGGGTATATCCGGGATGTTTCTTTCAGTGCCCGTGATAGCAATTTGCAAGATCGTATTCGACAGGATTGAAAGTCTGAAACCATGGGGACTATTATTGGGGGATGAAAAAGATGAAACCGAACCCGGGAAATTGCGCAAGGAAACGGTTAACAATGAAACCATGAAAATGGAAGAACCGTCTCTGGAGCAGGAGACACTAGGGAAGGGTTGAAGAGTGGTGTTTGCAGTGCTGTGTTTTACAGAAATATGCTTTAAAGTATTTATTATTAAAAGCCTCCCCAGGCGCAGGGCTCCAGCCCTGTGTCTGCTTTGTTACTAATCTTCAATTTAAAAACCATCCAAAATCGAAATGCCCGGTACCCTTTTTTCTATAAAACAAACAATGGCGCTACTATATGCGCAATGCCATGGTTCATCCACGAGGCC
>JAOQAK010000106.1 GCA_025963635.1 Ferruginibacter sp. | reverse complement strand
GTAACTGCCGGTTTACCACATCCAACCAAAATGATGCAACTGGCACCGGTAAAACTGGTTGCCGAAGAGAGAACCTTACAAGGTTCATACATTGGCAGTTGCATTCCTGCCCGCGATATTCCTGCATACATTGCCCTTTATCAATCAGGAAGATTGCCTGTAGATAAATTAATGACTCATACCCTAAGTTTAAACGAAGTGAACGAAGGTTTCGAAAGGTTAGCTAAAGGTGATGCGATCAGGCAAATAATAACCAGCTTTTGATAAAAGCTGCCAATCTTTATTACGCAGTATTTGAAAAGATCCTTTGAAAATATGCAGTACATTGAAGTGAGTGACACAACCGGGGTTACATAAAGAACATTTGTTGGTTGCCAAAAGCAATTCTTAACTAAATGAAATTGTATCACGTTTATTAAACCAAGTAAAGTGCAGAAAAACAATCTTATTAAAACTGAAGCATACGTAAATGGAAAGTGGGTAAATGCAGGCACGGGTAAGACCTTTGACGTGAATAATCCTGCCACGGGAGAATTAATTGCAAGTATTCCTGACATGAACCGTGAGGATGTTCGACAGGCTATTGATGCTGCAAATGATGCCTGGCCTGCATACCGAAGCCTTACAGCATACCAGCGGGCTACCTTATTAAAAAAGTGGTATGCACTTATTTTGGAACATAAGGAAGACCTGGCAACCTTAATGACGCTCGAATGCGGAAAAGTATTGCAGGAAAGCCTTGGAGAGGTAGAGTATGGAGCATCTTTCGTAGAGTGGTTTGCCGAAGAAGCAAGGCGAACATATGGTGATGTTATTCCGGCTCCATCAAACGATAAGAGAATTGTGGTGATAAAGCAATCCATTGGAGTGGTTGCTGCGCTTACACCGTGGAATTTCCCCCTGGCAATGATCACCCGTAAGGTAGGTCCGGCACTGGCAGCAGGAAGCCCGGTGATAGTTAAGCCACCTTCAGAAACGCCTTTAACAGGGTTGGCTTTGGCATACCTGGCAGAAAAAGCAGGGTTTCCTCCCGGCGTTTATAATACCGTAACAACTACCGATAGCAGTGAAGTGGGTAAAGAACTTTGTGAGAACCGTAAGGTTAGAAAACTGTCATTTACAGGTTCTACCCAGGTGGGTAAAATTTTGATGAGCCAATGCTCCTCTACACTAAAAAAGTTATCACTGGAGTTGGGTGGTAATGCACCATTTATCGTTTTTGATGATGCAGATGTAGATGCAGCAGTGATAGGCGCTATTATATCCCCGTTCCGTAATAGTGGACAAACATGTGTTTGTGTAAACCGCTTTTTTGCCCAGGATAAAGTTTACGAAGAATTTGTTGCAAAGCTATCAAGCGCGGTAGCCGCCTTAAAGGTTGGAAACGGTCTTGACCAGGGTGTGCAGGTAGGTCCGTTGATCAGTACAAAAGGGCTAAATAAAGTAAAGCAACATGTGGAAGATGCAGTTGCTAAAGGTGCAGTGTTAACGGAAGGAGGCAAAGAAATGGGGGGATTATTTTACCAACCAACTGTTCTTGCTGATGCCACTGCAGATATGGTTATAGCGCAGGAAGAAGTTTTTGGACCTGTGGCGCCTGTTTTCCGGTTTAGTACAGAAGAAGAAGTTATCAAAATGGCCAACGATACGGAGTATGGCCTCGCCTCATATTTTTATACCAAAGATGTTTCCCGTTGCTGGCGTGTGGCAGAAGCGCTTGAATGTGGAATGGTCGGCATTAACGAAGGTTTAATATCAAATGCAGTCGCACCCTTTGGCGGTGTAAAAGAATCCGGGGTAGGAAGGGAAGGTTCAAAATATGGGATGGATTACTTTATGGAAATAAAGTACTTATGCTTTGGGGGTATCAAGTAAGAACTACTTCAATAAAACATACTTCAATATATACTTGGCTTAGCTAAAAAACTATAAACAATGATTCAGCGTTCCATTTTACGGCAACTGCTTCAGATACCTGTTATTGTAGCAGCTCTCGGTTACTTTGTAGACATTTACGACCTGCTATTATTTAGCATAGTGCGCATTGAAAGTTTGAAATCACTGGGAGTTGCTGAAGGAGATTTATTGAATCAAGGGGTACGCCTCATTAACATGCAAATGGGAGGCTTACTGATCGGTGGAATTTTCTGGGGGATACTGGGTGATAAACGAGGAAGAATTACAGTACTGTTCGCCTCCATTCTTATTTATTCAATTGCAAATGTTGCCAACGGATTTGTAACTACAGTTGACCAATACGCTATGCTGCGTTTTATAGCAGGTATTGGTTTAGCAGGCGAATTAGGTGTAGGAATTACCCTGGTAGCTGAAATACTGCCAAAAGAAATCAGGGGTTATGGTACTTCATTGGTCGCCGGTGTTGGAATGTTAGGTGCTGTGTTGGCTTATGCCATAGCCGATTCGTTTCAATGGCGGATAGCTTATTTTATAGGCGGTGGTTTAGGTTTATTGTTATTGTTAATGCGGGTGAAAGTTTTTGAGTCAGGTATTTTTGAGAAAGTGAAAGAAAAGTCTGTATCAAGAGGGAATTTCTTCCTGTTATTTACCTCCCGTAAACAATTTTTTAAATATTTCCGGTGCATTTTAATTGGGATCCCGGTATGGTTTGTTGCAGGTATATTAATGACTTTCTCTCCTGAGTTTGGTAAGGTTCTCGATCTTGGGGTACCTATTGTAGCTGGTAAAGCAGTGATGTGGGAGTACCTGGGTTTAACAATTGGAGACATATCAAGTGGAGTGCTAAGCCAGTATTTTAACAGCCGTAAAAAAGTAGTGTTCTTATTTGTTTCGTTGGTTGGAGTCTTATCAGCAGTTTATTTATTTGTGCCTTTGCACTCTGATGTCATTTTTTATGCGCTCTGTGTGTGTCTTGGTTTTGGTGCCGGTTATTGGGCCCTGTTTGTCACAATAGCTGCTGAACAATTTGGCACTAACATGC
>JAOQAK010000086.1 GCA_025963635.1 Ferruginibacter sp. | reverse complement strand
GAATTTGCAACTGTACGTGTTCGGTAGTTCGTGTGGTTGGTGCAAGTGGGTATCAGGTAAAGTCGTATGTTTTGTGTGAGTGGGGCACAAATATTTCTGTGAAGAAGGTTTTTACTTTTTTAGTAAGGGATACGGGCGCTGATTTGTTTTCAAAATACTCCGCATACAATATTTTGAATTTTACGAGGGCGATATTCATCGTTTCTGATTCAACGGCTATTGCTTCGCCATCCATTTCGATTTCGTCCTGAATAATGGAAGCTTTTCCACTCAGGCGCAAGCGACAATCCTGGCCCTTTTGATAATAGTCGAGGTAAGCGTGAAAGTGCTCCTTTATATTCTTTGCAAATGCCCCGTCGCAGGAAGTGAAAAACCAGATATTTCCTTCTCCGTCTGTTTTTATTGTGGATACCAGGTTGTTGGGAATGCGGAGTTCTTCACCCAGTTCAGCCCTGAAGATGGCTACTTTAATTTCGTTGATCTTTGATTCGAGGAAAAGGAGGTTGTCATCTTTTGCAGGCATATGAAATCAGTTTGTATTCATCAGGCAAACGATATACCACGTTATTTTTGCTGTTAAAAAAACCCACCGGCGATTAATGTAGAATTAATTCCTCGTACTTCATGAGATGTATAGTAAATCTATCTATTAAATTCCCAAACCTCACAGGTTTTAAAAACCTGTGAGGTTTTTTCCAACAGTATCAATTTGCCATCACCGGCAATTCTATATAAGTGGGGTATTGTGCAGAGAAATAGACTTTGTGGGTTGCTTTTATAAAATCCTGCTCCTTTGCCTCAAAGATGTTTGGTATAAATTTCTGAGGGTTTCGGTCGATCAGCGGAAACCAACTGCTTTGTACCTGTATCATAATGTGATGGCCTTTTTTAAATGTATGGTTGATATCATGTAAGTCGATCACGAATTCTGATGGCTTTCCCGGAACAAGCGCCTGTGGTTTTGAAAAGCTTTTTTGAAACCTTCCGCGAAAAACCTCCATTGCTACCGGTAACTGGTAGCCGCTCATGGACAGGCTCTTTTGATCAACCCCCGGATACACATCTATGAGCTTAACAATCCAGTCTGCATCGGTTCCGCTGGTTGACGCAAAAAGATGCGCTATTATTTTGCCGGTAACAGTAATGTCTTCTGTAAGCGAGTCCATAGTAAAGCTTAACACATCAGGACGTGTGTATACGAAACGCTGGTCTTCTACCTGCCACGTTCTCCATCTGCTACCATGGCCATAGGTGGCTTCGATGGGCAAGGTACGGTAAGGGACCGGTTTTGCAGGATCGCTGATAAATGCTTCAGAACTTTCCGCAGCAACAGGTTTGTTAAATGTAGCCGAGTGATTGGTGGCAGCATACAATTTTTTTATAGTAGCTGTTTTGGGTGGCCAGGTGCTGTAGGTTTTCCATTGATTGCTGCCGGTCTGAAAACAATTTGCTTCATCAAACTTTCCATCCCCTATTCCCTTTAACCAGTAATCAAACCATTTCTTTTGAAGGTCGCGAAACCATACCCCTGTATTACTTTCAAAAGAAATTTTTCCGAGACTATCGCCCCTGCTTCTGCCCCACTGTCCATGATTCCACGGACCAAGCACAATAAAATTTTTATTCGAAGCATCTGTCTTTTCCATGTGGCTGTACATCAGCTGTGGACCATTGATATCTTCCTGGTCGTAATACCCGCCCACATGCAATTGCGGTACCTGGGCAGTCTTCACATAACTTAATGGCGAATTCTTTTGCCAAAATGCGTCATATGCAGGGTGCGCTACAAAATTGTTCCAGGTAGGAATTTTATTATGAAAATATTTGCTGTTCACATTTTTTAATGATCCCAAATGGAGGTACCAGTCGAACAAGTCGTATTGTGGAAAAGGGAAATCGCTGTCGGTTGTTTTGTCATATTCTACTTCATAGGTATATTCCATTCCATAGCTCAAACGGAAGGCTCCATTGTGATGGAAATCGTCGCCTAAAAACAGATCGCCCATACATGCCTGTTCGGAAGAAGCCTTCAATGCAGGATGAGGATCAACAGCGCCCACCAATGCAAGCCAGCCGGGATAAGAGATTCCATAGATGCCCGCTTTGCCATTGTTATTCGGAATATTTTTCACCAGCCAGTCTATCGCATCCCATGTGTCAGTGCTTTCATCGACGGCGCCTTTTTGAGTTGCATGTATCAATGGCTGGTGGATCTCCATGGTGCCTTCACTTTTATACTTGCCGCGGATATCCTGGTAAACGAAAATATAACCTTCACCGGCGATGATATTGTTGAGCCATGCAGTTTGAACGGTTGTATCATCCGGTATAGAAAGACTTGCGCCGTAAGGTGTGCGCTGTATCAATATGGGCGATGGATTTTTCGCATTAACGGGGCTAAGGATAACTGTATATAACTTTACGCCGTCCCGCATAGGGATCATAACGGAAGTTTTTTTGTACATGGCTACGTCATCCGTTTGTGCCTGTACAAAGAAGGATGCAATACATGATAACAGAATGGCAAAGAATATTTTTTTCATTGACGCTGGTGTTTTGAGTGATGTATTTAAAGATAAGAATTTTTGGGGATGCGTTGGTTGAAGGTTGAAGGTTGATCGTTGATGATTGATCGTTGATGGTTGGTTGTTGATGGTTGAAGGTTGATCGTTGCAGATTGAAAGTTGATGTGGTTATTGCACATTCGTCATTGCCTTTCACCTTTTACTTATTGTATATTGCCTATGATTAAACCCGCCGCCCAATGGTATACCGTTGAACCGAGCGTGGCAACGATGATGCCATGGAAAACGTTTGCCGGTAAACAAATATTTACCTCCAAAGCAATGAACATTGTTTAAATCCGTGGTTTGATAAAAATCAATACTTTAGCAGATTATTCATCACCTTAATTATTTACCCGACATCAACCCTGAACTATGAAAAATCTGTTGCTTTTCTTTTCCTGCTTTTTATATACAACATCCTTTGGGCAAAGTAAAAAATTCACCTTTAAAATGGGCTCCGAGTATAGCCTGCCACGCAGAACAGAAGATCTGGCGTTTTTGGGTAATGAAAAAGATGGCATCGTAAATCTTTCATTGAAGAAAGAGGAACTGAACATTATCCGCTTTGATCCTAAAACGCTGAACCAGACTGCTGAAAAGGTAATTGAACTGGAAGAAGCTACAAAAAATTTCAACAGCGAAAGAGTAGTTGACATTAACAATAATTATTTCTGGCTGCACAGCGATTGGGACAAGGAAGCCGAAAAAGAGTTGTTGTATTATGATAAAATAGATGTACAAACCGGCAAAATAACGGTTGCAAATCATAAGATGCTGGAAGCTTCAAAAATAGCAGGCAGCGGCGGAACCATGACTGGCTTTTACAGGTTTAAGGCAACAAATAAATACGATTATAATTTTGATGCCGATCAAAAAAAGTTGCTCGTGAGCTACCGTTTGACACCGGAGCTAAGAAATGATAAAAAGAATTATGATAAGATAGGGCTCTATGTTTTTGATGAAAACATTAACAAGATGTGGGGAAATGAATTTACGATGCCTTATACCGAAGCCATCATGGACAACTCCGATTTTTCGGTAGATTCAAAAGGAAACGCTTACCTGTTAACAAAAGTATACGATTCTGATTCAAGAAAAGAACGAGACAAAAGTACCGGCGCGCCGGCTTATCATTACGAAGTATTAAAGTTTACAAAAGACAGTAAAAAAATCATCATCGCCACGATTGATATAGGCGATTATTTTATCCGGGAAACTTCTTTGATTGAAAACTCTCTGCATGAAATGATCGTTGCGTGTACTTACAGCAAAAAGTCGAGAGGCACTGGTACCGATGGAATATTTTTGGCCCTGCTTGATCAAAACGGAAAAATTGCAAAATACAGGAACGGTTATTATGAATTTCCATTAGCCGAGCTAGAGAAGTTTGAATCAGCGAGGAGCCAAAGAAAAATGGAAAAGAAGGATGATTATGAAGTGCCGAATTTAAAAGTAAGAAACGTTTTAATTGAGGGGGATGGCAGTGTATTTATCGCCTGTGAAGAATATCATTTGGTGTCACATTACTATACCACCGGCAGTGGCTTTTCAACGGTTACCTATACTTCTTATTATGAAGACATGCTGGGCGCTAAAATTAATGCCGCCGGCAAATTTGAATGGCTTAGAAAGATACCGAAGAGGCAAATAGGTGGCCTTGGCACAGGCACCATGAGTTTTAAACTCATTAGTGATGCTTCGGGATATTATTTTTTATACCTGGATAATCTTAAAAACATGGAGCTCTCTGATTCGGATGTGCCTAAAATTCACCGGGATGGTTATGGTGGACAGGTTATTGTATCGAAACTTGATAACAACGGCGTACTAAGCAAGGACCTGCTGTTCGATACGAGGGAAGAGGATATCATGATTTACCCGAGTGATTTTAATCGGATCAATGGCAACCAGTTTATTGGCAGGGCAAGGCTTAAGAAGAATCTTTTTAAGCCGTTGCTGATTACCGTGAATTGAAAGACCTCACCCCCCACCCCTCTCCAAAGGAGAGGGAGGCCCGACCCTGAAGTGGTTGATTTATTTTATTTATTTGGAGAGTCTAACTTTATAATTTTTTAACCCACTGTAGTTTAACCCTTCGGGAAATATTGTTGCAAACGATCATTTCATAACTGTTGAAAAACAAACTCCCTCTCCTTTGGAGAGGGCTGGGGTGAGGTTTCCTGTAACTGCAGGGTCAAACTCCCCCTCCTTTCGAGAGCGTTTCGTGACGATTATTTTGGGGGGTTGGGGTGAGGTTTTTTTTTCATTATCTTGTACAAAATTCCACTGCCATAAACTTCGCTGTTTTGAGATACCTTTTATTTATTTTCCTGCTTATAAAATGCTTTTCTTCCGGGGCACAAAAAATAAACAGCGGGTTCCAGTTGGCCATCCACAAAGCTTCTTCACCGATACATATTGATGGCGAAATGAATGAACCCACATGGGATAATGCGGCGGTGGCAGATGATTTTTTTATGGTGCTCCCAATGGACACCAGTCGTGCCAAAGTAAAAACGGCGGTTCGAATGACCTATGATGCAGAAAATATTTACATCATTGCCACCTGCTATCTCAATCAGCCCGGTCCTTATATGGTGGAGTCTTTAAGGAGGGATTTCACGTTCGGAAAGAATGATAATTTCATTTTCTTTATTGATCCTTTTGATGACCGCACCAATGGCTTCACTTTTGGCGCCAATGCGGCTGGTGCACAATGGGATGGAACATTGTACAGCGGCGGCAGCGCAGATCTCAACTGGGATAATAAATGGGTATCAGTTGTAAAAAATTACCCGGATAAATGGATATTTGAAGCGGCCATTCCTTTTAAGTCGATCCGTTATAAAAAGGGCATCACCACCTGGGGGATCAACTTCAGCCGGCTGGATATCAGGGTAGCAGAAAAATCAAGCTGGACGCCGGTTCCAAGGCAGTTCCCCACTGCATCCCTGGCCTATACCGGCAATCTTATATGGGATGAGGCTCCACCGGAAGCTGGTGCAAATATTTCGGTGATCCCTTATGTATTGGGTGCCCTTACAAAAGATTACGAAACCAATATAAAAACTGTGTACCGAAAGGATATTGGAGCAGATGCAAAAATTGCCGTTACCTCATCTCTTAACTTAGACCTCACGGTGAACCCGGATTTTTCGCAGGTAGAAGTTGACAAGCAGGTTACCAACCTGGATCGCTTTGAATTATTTTTCCCAGAAAAGAGGCAGTTCTTTTTAGAAAATGCCGACCTGTTTGCAAACTTTGGTTACACGAATATCCGGCCCTTCTTTTCCCGCCGTATCGGGCTGGGCGTACCCATCCTGTATGGCATGCGCCTGAGTGGTAGTTTAGATAAGAACTGGCGCATCGGGTTAATGGATATGCAAACAAAAAGAGTAGGATCGGCGGGTTTGCCGGCACAAAATTTTTCCGTACTGGCGCTGCAACGGCGGGTATTTGCCAGGTCAAATATCCGGCTGATGATCGTCAATAAGCAGTCTGTAAACTACCAACCCGGTAAGGACAGCACCAAGCCCGTTTACTCCCAATATAACCGCAATGTTGGGCTGGAGTACAATCTTGCCTCAGCCAACAACCGTTTAACCGGCAAAGCCATGTTAATAAAAGCCTTCAATGCAGGAAAAAATTCGGGTGAAATGGTACATGCAGCCAATCTCCAATACACTGACAAAAAATGGGTGATTGCCTGGCAGCACGAATATGTTGGAAAGAATTTTACGGCGGAAGTTGGTTATGTGCCCCGCAATAATTACATAAAAATAAATCCACAGCTAGGCTACCTGTTTTTTCCGGCGAAAGGAAAGGTGTTGAGTCATGGCCCTTTTGCAACATCGACTTATTATTTTAATAAAGATTTCCACCAGACAGACAATGAAACCATCTTTTTATACAAGTTCAATTTTCGCAACCAGGCTTTACTGGACGCATGGGCCGGGCATGATTATGTTGAGTTGTTAAGGCCCTTTGACCCAACTAACTCAGGTAAGGATACGATGGCAAGAGGAACCCTGCACCGGTGGAATGCGTATGGACTGGATTATATTTCCAAGCCACAAAAGCTATTTACCTGGGCATTCTCTACAAGGTACGGCGGCTATTATGCTCACGGAAGCCGGCTGAATTTAACAGCAGACCTGGGCTACCGGTTCCAGCCCTATGTAAACATTACTTTAAGTACCAGTTACAATTATATCAGCCTGCCACAACCCTGGGCGAATACTTATTTTTGGTTGATTGGGCCTCGGATTGACGTTACCGTAAGTAATAAATTATTTTTCACCGCTTTTGTTCAGTATAACAACCAGCAGAAGAACATCAATGTCAACACAAGGTTCCAGTGGCGCTACAAACCCGCGAGCGATTTCTTTATAGTGTACACCGACAACTATTATACAGACCCTCTATATGTCCGCAACCGGGCGCTGGTGCTGAAGTTTACTTATTGGTGGAATATGTAGCAGGTGGTTCAGGTTTTAGTATTTTGAATCAGGAGTTAAGTGGCTAATTAGCAATTAAGAATTAAAAGTTAAAAACTTAATAGCATTTGGCTGAAGGCCTCTCTTCGGGTATCGGGTATTATGAGGTTGCTAAGCATTCCTACGCTGTGTAGGTAAATCCCTTGAAAATTAATTCTGACAAATAACTGAGATAAGTTGCTCACTTCAATTATTGTTTTACATTTGCACTTCTAAAAATTGCCTGATAGTGTAACGGTAGCACATCAGATTCTGATTCTGCTAGTCTTGGTTCGAATCCAGGTCAGGTAACCAAAGTGGACAAATCGATTTTTGACTCGATTTGTCCACTTTTTTTTTCGCTGAAGCCCTTGTCCAGACTGTATATTAGGGCGACAGCCTCGTTTAGTCTGGCGGTTCGATAATGGAATCCATCAAAAACGAGTTTTTCGGGATATATCGAACCAATAATATTCCGCTTAGATTTGTTATCAGCATTTTCATATAAAGTATCCAGACAGGATAGTGTAGAAATGGCCTTACTTAGCAAAAATTCGATATTATTAGTTTGCTTTGAAAGCTCAATTAACCTCGATTCAAGACCCGTAATTTGCCTTTCGTAGTCACCCATTATTAATCTGTATTCCGAGGCTTCGATTTGGTCATTTAAAAGCAATCTGCGGGCATTCGCAAGTTCAATGTTCGCTTTTTCCAAGGACTCTTTCACTTGCATAATGTCTTCTCTTTGGTACCTCGACCTTTCTTTAAATTCCTCATTTAAAAGGGCCGTATAAACCTCTTGCATGCCCGGTAGAGGTATCAGCTTCTTTAATTCCCTTGAAAATAACTGGTTTGCATTTCAGCCTTAAATCTTGCTCCACAGGCAGAAGTACAGTGATAGTAGTAATACCTGCCATTCCTCCTATTAGATGCACTTCCTGTTAAAAAAGATATGATTATATTTTTTATCATTTTACCAACCCAAATAAAACCATGAAAGCAAACCTGCAATAGTCAATACTCAATCGACCAACTTCATCTCATACGCCGCCCTTACCAGGCCTGCAGTATTTTTGAGACCAAGTTTATTAAGTAAATTTTGATAAGAGTTTTAAACTTGTATTTTATAATTTTATAACTAAAATCGGAGATAAGGTTATTATCTCACAATAAAGCAAAAGGCGTATTTAAAACACCTTGCGAAACCCGATTGATTTCTTTAAAACGTAAAACAGTCTGGACAAATGTTGTTGAAAAAATAATTTATACTGCGGAATTGCGGATTACCTGAAATTTTATAAGGCAACATGAAAAAATAGTGACTTCGCAGAATTTTAGTGAGTTCTGAAAATTATTCCAATAATGTAGTGTGCAGAGTACACAAGTCGTTCATGGGTACTTAATAAAAAGATGAAACCATTGAAGGGAACAGAATAAAGATTTTAGACGAGCTAATCCACGTATTAGAAACACACAAAATAGCTTTCTTCTGATCAATAATAGTGCATACAACATGTTTGAGTTTGCAGATTAAAAATGCTGGAATGCAGACAACTTAACCAGCTTCGCATATCGCAATTGCATAACTACACTTATCAATGTTCTTTTGTAAAAAAAGGGAACATCATGAAAAGCAGTTACAAACAGAACTCATACCATATCCTTCCACAGCGTTATTCACAGGTCCGATTGTGCTTTTTGAATTTCCAAAGTGTGTCCCCGTAATTGTCGCTGGGTTCAACTAAATATCAAGAATTATTCATTCCGCAGGAACAAAGTATTTTTCATTCGCCAGGTTGGTAATTTATCACCATGGAATTAGCCAAAAGTCGGTAGATTTTAGATAAGTCCTGCTCAACTTCATTTTCGTCCTACCATTCAACATCCTATGCAAATTATTTTTGTATGAGATAGCATCTCGTTTGAAATTAATCTCTAAAGCATGGTTTTTCAAAGGATTTCATTGAACCAGGTTCTTAGCTGAAATAACGTTCCCAATAAGCTGCTGGTGCTTACTCGCCGAATATAATTACGTGTTGGCATTTTTTACCATTTGGTAATTTCTATATCCAGGATGAACAGCAGTTTTGTATAAAATAAGAGGGCTCAATGAAAACTAAAACTAATTAACAATATTAGAACCAAACAGGAAACATGAATGAGTCAAAAAACAATTATTTATGTTTCACAACAACAACCATTTATTATGAAGCTTTATTTTTTATTGTTTTCACTTGCACTGGGTCCAATATCGTTTTCACAAAACAAACCAATTTTTACCATCAGCGGTACTATAAAAGATGCCAGCACCGGCGAAACGTTAATAGGTGCAAGCATAATAATATCCGATAGGAAATCAAAAAGCACTTTCAGCAATGCATATGGATTCTACTCCATCAATGCAATGGAAGGCACTTATAAAATGAGCATCAGTTTTATTGGTTACGTAACAGATACGCTCTCCCTGCTGATAGATAGAAACCAACAATTGGTAATAGGCTTACATACTAAACCAGCACAACTGGAAACAGTGATTGTTTCAAGCAAAAAGAAAAATGAGCATATTGCCAGGCCAGTTATGGGAGTTGATAAACTAAACATGATTGAGATGAATAACATACCCGTAATTTTTGGCGAAAAAGATATTCTTAAAACAATACAATTGATGCCAGGATATAAATCTGCCGGCGAAGGCAATAGTGGCTTCAATGTGAGAGGCGGCGGTACAGATCAAAATTTAATTTTACTGGATGAGGCACCGGTATACAATGCATCACACCTGCTTGGATTCTTTTCAACCTTTAACAGCGATGCCATAAAAGATGTGAGCATTTATAAAGGTGGTATGCCCGCACAATATGGGGGGCGTCTATCTTCTGTAGTAGATATAAAAATGAAAGATGGCAATCAAAAGAAATTGTCCATTGAAGGTGGACTTGGAGCAATTGCATCAAGAATAAATGTGAGCGCTCCAATCGTACAGGATAAAGGCTCTTTTATCATCAGCGCAAGAAGAACATACGCAGACGCCTATTTATTGTTTTTAAAGGATACCGGGCAGGGAAAGCAAACGCTATATTTTTATGACCTCAACTTAAAAGCGAACTACAGAATTACTAAAAAAGACAAGGTATTTCTATCCGGGTATTTTGGAAGAGATGAATTGGGATTAGGCGACCAATTTTCTACTGATTGGGGCAATAAAACTGCTACGCTGAGATGGAACCATGTCTTCGGCAACAGCATATTTTCAAACACATCTCTTATCTACAGCAACTTTGATTATAACATTGGCGCAACTATTGGCAATGCCAAATTCCATGTAGCCTCCAAAATTGAAGACCTTAATATAAAACAGGATTTTGACTGGAATATCGGCAATAAAAGCAAATTAAGATTTGGAGGCAATTTTATCAGGCATACGATAGCGCCGGGCGATGTTACTGAAACAAATACGGGCGGTGTTACCAGGCCTGTTCAAACCAGGCATTCTGAAGAGTCCATAGTATATGCATCACATGAATGGAAAGCGAGTGATAAGATAGAAATGGTCTATGGACTAAGATTATCAAACCTTGCAGTAAAAGGAGCAGGTGATTTTTTCACTTATGATGGAGCAGGCAATATAATTTCAACAACCAGCTATGCCAAAGGCAAAACAGTTATAAATTATTTAAACCTGGAACCGCGTTTTTCTGCGAGTTATAAGTTAAGCGAACTTACTTCCATAAAAGCGTCCTACAATCGAAACATTCAGAACCTTCACCTGATTACAAACGCCACAACCGGTTCTCCAACCGATGTGTGGCTGTCCAGCTCCAATAATATAAAACCAGAAATCGCTGACCAGGTTGCAGTTGGCTTTTACAAAAATTTAAACGAAGAGATGTTCGATTTTTCATCGGAAATTTATTATAAAGCATTGCAAAACCAAATAGACTATAGAAATGCGGCGGTAATATTCGGCAATGACAATGTAGAAAGTGAACTGCTATATGGAACCGGCAGGGCCTATGGTGTGGAATTGATGATGCGAAAAAAATCAGGCAGGCTTACGGGCTGGATTGGGTATACATTGTCCAAAGTAGAGAAGAAAATAGAAGGTATCAATAATGGAAATTATTTTAATGCACGGCAAGACAGAACACATGACATTTCTATTGTAGGAATGTATGACGTAAATAAAGGCTGGAATGTATCTGCCACGTGGGTGTATACAACAGGAAGTGCGGTGACATTTCCTACGGGAAAATATGAAGTGAATGGACAAACAGTTTTTCTATATTCAGATAGAAACGCTTCCCGTTTTCCTGCCAGCCATCGTCTTGATTTAGCTGCAACAGTAGAAGCGAGAAAAAATAAAGACCGCAGGTATCACAGCAGCTGGACATTTGGATTGTATAATGTATACGGCAGGCAAAACGCCTATACCATCAACTTTAGGGAGAACAATGATGATCCTTCAAAAACAGAAGCAGTGCGTACTTCACTTTTCAGTATTATACCAAGTGTTACATGGAATTTCAAATTTTAATAATCAAATAAAAAATTAAATGAAACAGTTAGCAATCATAATATCAGTAGTGTCGTTAGTTATATTTTCATCCTGCGAAAAAGTAATAAGTATTGATCTGGAAAATGTAGCAGCCCGTTTGGTTATAGAGGGAATAGTAGATGATAGTGGCAATCCCACAAAAGTCACCATTGGTAAGTCCTCGGTCTTTAGTGCAAATAATAGCTATCCAAAAGTCAGCGGCGCAGCCGTGAAGATTATTGATGATCTTGGGAATATGTTTTTATTAACAGAAGCTAAAACCGGTACATACACCAATGCATCCCTTACAGGTGTAATAGGACGAACCTATCATTTAATTGTAACGCTGGAAGGTAAAACTTACACGGCATCTTCTACAATCACACGAAAAGCAAAGATCGATAGCCTGGTGATCGATGATAATGCTTTCGGATCCGGCTTAGGTGGAAGTGATTCGAAGAAATGGATCGGTGTGTCGTATGCTGATCCTATCGGATTTGGTGACAATGCGCAAGTGGTACAAACAATTAATGGCAGGCATGATAGAATGACACATGTTGCCGATGATTTCTATTCGGATGGCGGCTCAACACAATTTTTTATAACCACCGGTAAAATAAAACTCAATGCAGGTGATACCGTGGTAGAAGAATTACGTTTTGTTGACAAAGGCGTTTACCGTTATTTATCAGGTATTCAAAATTTGGCCGATGGGAATACAATACCCGAAAACCCAAATTCAAACATCAGTGGCAATGTATTGGGCTTTTTTAGCGCACACAGTAGTCAAAAAAAACAAATCATCATAAGGTGAATTTATAGTCCCTGCAATATTTATCAATCGCTTAGTCTTATTACGCAAACATTCAGTTAATAAAAATCACCAGCATTCTCCATGAAAAATAAAAGTATGACGCAGAGGTTATTTACCAATCCCATTACCAGGATAGTACTGGGTCTATTGGTTTGCTTTGCCGGATTTCTAATTTCACAAAATATCGCCGGTAAAATACTGTCATTGACCAACCTCGATAAAGACTTTAGGAATTTGTTTAAGGGAGTTACTGCGTCTGTTATCGTACTCTGCACTTATAGCACCCTCTTCAAATTTATTGAGAAGCGGAAAATTTCAGAAATGTCAACGAAAGGGATTGTAAAAAATCTGACGTTGGGAATTTTAGTTGGCGCGGCATTACAATGCCTCACTCTCTTGGTAATTTATTTAAACAATGGCTTCCAGGTTTTATCAGTCAATCCTGTTTCCTTTATAATTATTCCGTTAACCATTGCGTTTACTATTGCGACCTTTGAAGAGATTCTTATCCGGGGAATACTTTTTAGAATTATTGAAGAAAAATTTGGCAGTTACATCTCGTTGGTTATTTCGGCAATTATTTTCGGCGCCCTGCATCTAATGAACACAAGCAGTTCATTGATTTCCGCAATTTGTATTGCAGTCAGCGGCGGTCTTTTATTAGGTGCGGCATATATGTATTCGAGAAGCTTATGGCTTCCAATTGCAATACACTTTACATGGAATTTTATGCAATCAGGAATATTCGGCGCAATAACCTCCGGGAATGAAAAAACCAATAGTTTGTTGACTACGCAGATTACCGGTACCAAACTAATTACGGGTGGCGAATTTGGGCCTGAAGGAACTATTCAGGCCATGGTATTTTGCCTGGCAGCCACAATAGCCTTCATGTATTTGAATATTAAAAAGAAAATGGTGATAAAACCTTATTGGCAAAAAAATAATGCATCTTCGGCTTCACACTTATTTGCGAAAGCCATTTAATTAAAATAGCAACCGATTCTTTTTGCCAAAGTTCAATTGCCGAAAAGCGAAGACATCAATTTCAATCCGATATTTAAGTGGTAAATATCAGATCGAAAAAAATATTCAACAACAACGAAGAAGCTAAATAAACCCCCAATAAATTATGTATTCCAACAAAAAATTAGGAAGAATTGCAGGATTACTTTACCTGGTGGTAATAGCTACCGGACTGTTTGCCGAAGTATTTGTTCGCCAGGCATTAAGCGTACCGGGCGATGCCATAACAACGGCACACAACATTCAATCATCGGAAATGTTGTATCGGTTAGGTTTAGTAGCCGACCTTTTCAATTTTGTTTGTGGCCTCCCGGTAGTGCTCATTATTTACATATTGTTTAAGCCGGTAAATAAATATCTTACCACCCTGGCAATGTTCTTTGTAATTATTCAAACTGCAATTATAGCCGTAAATTTATTAAACCAGTTTTCGGCCTTATTATTTATCGGAGGGGAACCATACCTGGCTTCATTTCAACCAAATCAGCTGGCAGCGCTTGCAAAGCATGCGCTGGTTTTACAGTCATTAGGTTATGGCATTGGCCTCGTATTTTTTGGATTTTATTGTTTAATCATTGGGTATCTCATTTTTAAATCAACCCTTGTTCCTAAAATACTGGGTGTACTATATGCCATTTCAGGTTTAAGTTATTTATTGAACAGCTTTACCTTATTCCTTTTTCCAAAATCATCCTTATTCACCTATTTCGCCGTGCCTGCTTTTATAGGTGAATTATCCTTTTGTTTATGGCTTCTGATTGTGGGGGCGAAGAGCGATAATTCTTTCCGTGAAAAACAACCATAGACTCCGGTCATTATCCTGGAGGATAATGGCCGATTTTAATACTAAGGCCGATAGGTATATTCTTATAGGCAACTTGAATACGCAATAATACCTCTAAAAATTAGCCTCACGCCTTGTAATGACAATGATTTGTTTCTCGTTAAATTGATTACTAAAACTTATTACACATGAGCAACGGAAAAATATTAAAAGAATTTATGCAGAAAGTGTGGAATGAAAAGGACTTTGATTCCATACAGTTATTTGTAGACAGGGACTATAAGATTCACCTTGATTCCGGAGACTTATGGGAAGGAAAAACATTGGATAATGCCGAATTTAAGAAGAGGCTGGAATTTTCCTTCAACTCATTTCCCGATATCAACTTCGATATTCATACAGCTATTGAAGATGGAAATTACGTTGCCATTACCTGGACGATGACTGGTACAAATCTTGGAAATATTGGAAATTTTCCACCAACCGGTAAATCAATACATGCTTCGGGTGCAACAATCTATCACTTCAGGATTGGTAAAGTATGCGGGCACAGCCAGGTTTTTGACAGAACGACAATAATGAAGCAATTAGGCTTTATAAAATAGAATGTCTCCATTGTACTAAATAAAAAATTTTAAAGAAAATAGCATGATTGAAAGATATATAAATCCTACCCAGGCAGCAGGCAGGGGATTAATTCTACGAAATATCTCAGGGCCGGTTGTGATGCTCAACTTACTTCGCTTCCGTAAGTTTGCAGATTATTCTGAAACACCCAATCTTTCACCTTCCCTTGCCATAAGTGGAAAAGAAGCCTACCAGCTTTATATAAAACATACTGTGCCCCATTTGTTAAAGTCCGGTGGAGAAATATTATTCTTAGGAATAGGTGGTTCTTTTTTAGTTGGGCCTGAAAATGAACAATGGGACGAAGTTATGTTGATCAAACAAAATAGTGTAAACGACTTCATGGCATTTGCTTCAAACCAGGAATACATGACGGGAGTCGGTCATAGAACTGCTGCATTGGAAGATTCACGTCTTCTTCCTTTAGTGGAAAATTCATATACAGATAAATAGCCAATATAAAGTAGAAGGTCTGGCGCTTATATTTCATTTGCAAATGAAGCAATTTTATAGCTCCTCAATGGTTTTATCTTTTTTTAATTTACCCAAATGCGTGTCATTGAAACTGCTGTAATACTTAAGTCCATAGCCCATCATCCGGTCGAAAGACGAATGCGCAAATAATAAGATTCCCGTTGATAGCAACACTTCAACATGCATAAAATATCCCGCGGCTGCAATGGCAATTGCTATTGCTTTATGATGAAAAACATTATAGGATATAGCACCTGCTTTGGGATTGATTAAATAACCTAACATACTTATATCCGGAGAAAAAAAGAGCAACAACCATATCCATGTTGATAGGTGGAGGTTATAAATGGTTAAAAAATAAATGCCCAGTACTGTCATTGCGGCTTCTTCTATTTGCAGAATATATTTCATTGATTACTTTTTATGTTGTGCTTGACATCATTTTAAAAAACAGCTTATTTCTTTTCCTTCATTAATGCTTCAAGCTTTTGTTTCGTTTCGGGAATGGCCTTCAAGGATAAAGTTTTTTTGAAGCTCTCTATCGCTTTTAATTTATCGCCTTTTGCCAGGTACAAATCTCCCAATCCATCATAACAATTAGCCGTTAAGGGATAGTTTGTGATATTCAGCTTAAACAACGCTTCTGCCTTTATAAATTGTTTTTGGTTCAACATGAAATATCCAAGATTATTAACCTGGCTTTCACCGGGTTTTATGAGATAGCCAATTTGTTTAGAAACATTATTATAGTGTGATACTAATAAAAAATCCAATTTGAAATTGGGATCGTCTAACTCACTGTTATAAATTTTAAGTTTGTAATAATCAAAAATAAAGCGGAGAGCATCATACTCCCCTATCAGGCGAACGGAACTGTGATCGTCATTTTCATAAAATGCGTGTTTGAAAAGCAATTAATTTGTTTTGGTTTTGAAAATATCTTTAATGAATTCCAGGTTGCTGCGAAGAAGTTCAGTACCCTCCGTGGTATCCTTTTGAACTTGCAGCGTATCCATTCCCTTTTCCATTCGGTTTGCCAATGCCATAAACAAGGTTTTCCCTTTATAATTTTTATTTGCTAAGGTTACTTTTGCATCCTTTACAATTTGCTGATCGTTCCACCATAAAGCGCCGTCCAGGGAAACATAGGCATTGAATAAATATGGATGATGTATCAAGGTGTTCACAACAGTCAGGCCACCGACAGAATGACCAACGAAGATCTTATAAGGAGCTGTAGGATAATTTGATTCAATGTATGGCATCAATTCTTTCCCGACGTAAAGCATAAATTTATCGCCGTTACCAACAATCCCAGGCGTTTCCTTGTCTGTACCAAATGTCAGGTCCGCCATTCGGGCAGGATGCAAAATCCCGACTACGATCATTGGCGGACAAAGACCTGCGTTACTCATGAATTCGGTAATACTAACGATATTATTAAAGTTTGCATCTCCGTCTAACAAATAGATCACGGGGTAGTGTTCTTTGCCGGTATTTTGATTACCTCCGTTGTTGTTAGGAAGATGAATCCAAACAGTTCGGGGTGTACCTAATACTATTGAAGGCATTGTTTTGTCAAACCCAGAGACAAAAGGGTTGCTTTGCTGGCCCCTGGCACAAAGGAAAAAAAATAATATTGAAATACTATAAATGTATTTTTTCATGGAATGTTCTGTGTTTAATTTGAACCATTGGTTACCGGTTTCATATAAAGCACCTTTATTTACCTTGCTTAAGCTTTTTTAGCTGGTTTGCCGAATTAATATTTTGAGGATCGAGTTTCAACCAAAAAGATCAATGCTATCTGCCTGTGCATAAAGCGCATTACTAAAACTGAAAATAAGTAATCCTGAGATTGCATTTCATAAATGTTCTGTCATATTTGATTTAGTTGGTAATTTCATACACGTTTCCCAATATCATACGGTTACAGCGACATTCCCTTTTTTGTGTCCTAGCTCAACATATGTATGAGCTTCGGCCATTTGTGCTATATTATAAGTTCTATCAATGACCGCTTTCATTTTCCGGGTTTCAATAAGTCCTTTAAGGAAATTGATATTCTCAACTGTTTCACTGATCATGCCTGAAATTACTTTTTTCTCGCTTGTCACGGATGTCCATAAACCCTGAAGCATTCCCGACAGGCCGGAAGCACCTAAGATCAATATCCCCTTTTTATTTAGCGACCTTAAACTATTTGAAAAAGAGACCTTTCCTACTGTATCAAAAATAAGATCGTACTTTTTTCCATTTTCTGTGAAATCCTCCCTGGTATAATCTATAACTTCATCTGCTCCTAAAGATTTTACTAAATCAATGTTGTTAGTACTACAAACCCCGGTAACATTGGCCCCAAAATATTTTGCCAATTGAATGGCAGCAGTACCTACAGCACCAGATGCGCCGTTGATAAGCACTTTTTGCCCACTCTGAATATTTGCCTTTCTTATAAAGAACAATGCTGTAGTTCCTCCAAATGGGATTACTGCAGCTTCTTCATAGCTCATAATATTCGGCTTTAAAGTCAGCACAGCACTTTCCGGCAAACATATATACTCCGCATAAGCACCGAAACTCATACCTGCAGAGCCAAAGACCTGGTCACCAACGTTAAAAAGTTTTATGGTTGCACCTATAGACTCTATTTCACCGGAAAGAACGCCGCCAAGAATATTTTTTTTGGGTTTCGTTAAACCAAAAAAGAACCTCACTGCAAAGGGGTCAGCTTTTCTCAAACGCAGGTCACCAGAGTTTACTGCTGTTGCTTTGATCCTTATAAGTATCTCATTGCCCTTGGGGACAGGTTTGTCAACCTCTTTAACTTGAAGAACTTCGGGCGGGCCGTATGCTGTGTAAACAATTGCTTTCATGATCGAGTTTTTATATTTATTTTCTACCCGGTTCAGTAACTGTTTAAGTCGTTCTGAATCCGTAATATTTCATTGGAAATGTTTGTTTCTTTTTTAATGGTCATCCTGATGAACCATGTAAATATCACAGCTATGAGAATATAAGACAAGTCCATCATGATCATTACCGTTTCGCTAAAATACAGACTGAATTCCGGCGAAAGCATGTAGAAACCAATAGAGTAAAGTAACACAATGGATATAGTAACAGGGCCGTTAATTTTTTTTCTGAATTGGAAATAAGCTAATGAAGCATTGTTGGATTTTAAAGCGGTTTCGCTCAAATTGATTTTATTTGACAGGTAGATACTAATGCATTCAATCATTATTCTCACCGCAAGTCCACCTAACATTAAACCTGATCCGATGTGACTGATAGTTTCTTTCAATTTAGCCACATTGACAAAGAAAGCAGCGAGGCACATGAGTGTAATCAGCAGTATCAGTATTGTCCGCAGTTGTAAATGGATGCTTTTTTTCATCTGTTGTTTTGCCATTGTAATAATATTACCGGTATCCACTGATTGTCCGTAATCATTACTCCTGGCATCCTGCCACATGTTTTTTAGTTTGTCTGTTTGATCACTCATTTTCCAAAATGATTTTAAGGTTTTTTTTGATCCTGTGAATTTTAACCCGCAGGTTGCCCACATTTATACCAATGATGTTTGAAATCTCTTCA
Source organism: Ferruginibacter sp. (assembly GCA_025963635.1). GTDB lineage: Bacteria > Bacteroidota > Bacteroidia > Chitinophagales > Chitinophagaceae > Ferruginibacter. The sequence continues at coordinate 355 of JAOQAK010000086.1, read as the reverse complement.
TATTCAAGTTCATCCAGCACCATCATTATGATCAACCTGTCCACTTCCGCAAGCTCGCCAATTGCCTGGTAGAGCGAGAGATGTTTTTTATCTGAAGCCTGGCACGATTCATCAGCTAATTGAATATGCTCATCATCAATTGAAACCTGGTATTTATCTTTTTTATCCCGGATATATTTCAAACCGGTGTTCACTGTAATGCAATAAATCCATGTCTTGTAGCTTGAAGTTTTATTAAATGTATTCAGTGCCTGCCAGGTATTAATAAAAACCTGTTGCGACAGATCTTTGGCCAGGTCCCGGTCTCCTTTCATGAACCCCAAACACATTTGCAATACCATAGCGTGATAGTCGC
>JAOQAK010000085.1 GCA_025963635.1 Ferruginibacter sp. | reverse complement strand
ACCTAAGTTCCCTTCACTCACCAGTGCACCATTTACCCAACATTTCATCGCCAGGTTCCAGCTTTTCCCCACATGATTTTCTTTACAGGGACCTTCATTTTGTTCGAATTCATCCAGCGTAACCAGCATGGGCCCAATTACGGTGGCGAAATCTTTTCCTTTGGCGGGTCCAAGGTTCAGTAGCATTTCTTCCATTTGCAATCGTCGGGCGCTCATGTCGTTCATGATCATTAAGCCACCAATATATTCATCCGCTTCAGCAGCAGGAATATTGCGCCCGTTTTTACAGATCACAATGGCTGCTTCCAGTTCAAAATCGAGGTTTTCAAAATGATCGGGCATGCAAACGATATCGCCCGGGCCCTGGATGCCATTGTGATTCGTGATGTAAAAGATCGGGAACTGGTCAAATTGAGGTATCATTTCGGCCTTCCTGTTGCGTCTTGCGGCTGCTACATGCTGCCGGAAAGCGTAACCATCCCTGCAACTGCTTGGGTGTGGTACAGGCGCCAGTAATTGCGCTGTTGAATATGGTGTCGCTAAAACGCTTCTTACTAAACCTGCCCTGATCTTCTGCTCAGCAGCCTGGGCAATCGGTAATACATCTTCCCAGTAATTTAAGAACATCGACATGCTGATCGGCAGATCGGGATGCAGGGAATCAGTATCATATAAGTTGCCATCCACACAAATGGCCAATTGATCCTGCCCGTCTTTTACGTAGGTTACTAATTTCATATGTAGTTTAATTGACGCTAAAATTAGGCATTAATATGGACGGTTGAAAATTGCGAAAAATTGTTATATGTATTAAAAATTAGTATTTTCACACTATAATTTTACTTCTATGCATTACCCGAAAATTCACAACAAAGGCCAGGCCCGGCTCTTTAAAAACCGCTACCTGGAATACCTCACCAAAACCCACCCACTGGTAATTTGGTCACTGTACACCCCGCTTATTTTTTTCATGCTGTACTATAGCATTGATAAAACTGGTATGACTCCCGCTACCACAATCGGAATATTTTTTATGGGCATGTTCTTTTGGTCTTTTTTTGAATACATGATTCACCGCTATGCTTTTCATTTTATAACAGAAAACGAGAAGGCCACCCGGATCGTTTACCTGATACACGGTAACCACCATGAATATCCAAGGGACCGGGAGCGTTTGTTTATGCCTCCCGTACCAAGCCTTCTGTTATCTATTTTTGTATTTTCCCTTCTTTATTTTTTCGCTTCTTTGCTGGGAATAGCCAACAGTGCTTTTGCCTTTTTTCCAGGTTTTATGCTGGGATATTTGATGTATGGCACGATGCACTACGCCATTCATGCCTGGAACCCTCCTTTCAAATGGATGAAACCTTTGTGGCGCAATCATCACCTGCATCATTACAAAGAACAGGAAAAGGGATTTGGAGTGAGTTCTACTTTATGGGATCATGTATTTGGGACAATGTTTGATTTGAAAAAGGAAAAAGAAGATAAAGGGAAGGAAAGCGAATTGAAGTTTATTGCACGAAACCCGAAAGCAAAGGCTTCTTAACTACCATTTTTCTTCTTCAGTAAAGTGATCATCCCGCCGGCCAAACTGCTGACGGGTTTTAATTTTTTGCAGCTGCCGTTCAATAATAAGTGTTGCGATAATTTTGCCGGCATCTTCCTGCGGCTGTTGATGCAGTATTGTTTTTAATTTGGGTTCACTCACATCTATGCGGTAAAGCAGCATAATGAGCTTTTGAAAATCGGTTTGAATGAGCTGGTTGATATAGGTGGCGAGTTGCGCTTGTAATTCGTCCAAAGAAATGGCACCAGGCAAAACCATTGCCATGTCCTTATTGATTTCTTTTACAAGTTCGCTGTTTTCCATGTTTTCGTATTTAACCGATTGTAGTGAAAGGCTAATAATGCTCCACTACTCCGAGTCCGAATAACGCAAAATCGTATTTTACGGGATCTTCCTTATCCAGTTTCCGCAGGCACGCGGTAAGCTCTAGTGCAGATTGCCAGTCGGTTTGGTTGCGTGTGAGGAGTTGTAATTTTTTGCTTACCCTTGCCACATGTACATCTACCGGGCAAATCAGTTGGGCGCTGGAGATTTTTTTCCATAAGCCAAAATCCACTCCTCTTTGATCATCCCTGACCATCCATCGCAAAAACATATTCAGTCTTTTACATGCTGATTTTTTTAGTGGAGAGGCGATGTGTTTTCGGCAATGTTTTTCTTCCCTTGCATCTTCGTCAAAATTAAATACATACTCGTAAAAGCCATTTAATGCGTTTTCAACGGTGGTATCGCCGGGCAACATCCATTCGGTAAAAGCAGTTTCAAGGCTTTGTTCTCCTTTTACCAGGTAATGAAATTTTACAAAATTGAGCAGGTGCCAAAGATCCATCTCATTAAACGTGCGGTGAACAAACTTTTTAAAGCCTTTACAATCATGTGAACGGTTGTTCCAATCAACATTCATTATAAAGTCGTAGGGCGAATCATTCATTAAGCCCAACAATTTATTACAGGAATTGATGATGCTTTTGCGGTTACCCCAGGCCAATATTGCCGCAAAAAAGCCGGCAATTTCTATATCCTGCTTTTTTGTAAAACGGTGAGGGATACTCAGCGGATCGTCTGGTATAAAGGAAGGTTGATTGTATTGTTCCACCTTCCTGTTTAACAGTTCTATTAAGCTATTTTCATTCATGCACTATCCAATTGCCTGTTCCAGATCGGTTATCAAATCTTCGGCGTCCTCAATACCAACACTCAGGCGGATCAGGCCATCAGTCAGGCCGTTTTTAATTCTTTCTTCTCTTGGAATGCTTGCATGTGTCATGCTTGCCGGGTGATTGATCAATGATTCAACACCTCCGAGGCTTTCGGCCAGGGCAAAAATGGTGGTGGAAGAAAGTACTTTATGAGCAGCTTCCAGGCTATCGTCTTTTAAAGTGAAACTGATCATTCCTCCAAAATCACGCATTTGTTTTTTCGCGATGGCATAACCGGCATTGTCTTCAAAGCCTGGCCAGTACACTCTTTCCACTTTTGGATGGTTGCGCAAAAAATGTGCAATGAGTGCGCCGTTTTCACAATGCCGCTGCATTCTTACATGCAGGGTTTTGATGCCCCTTAATACCAAAAAGCAATCCATCGGCCCCGGTACGGCGCCACAACTTTTTTGAATAAAATACAATTGATCCTTTAAGGTAGCATCATTCATAACCAATGCGCCCTGGATTACATCGCTATGGCCTCCGAGGTATTTTGTAGCGGAATGCATTACGATATCGGCACCAAGGTCAAGCGGATTTTGAAGGTAAGGGGAAGCAAAAGTATTGTCGACACACAGGATTGCGCCAGCAGCTTTGGAGATGCTGCTGATTGCTGCAATGTCTGTAATGTTCATCAGCGGGTTGGTAGGCGTTTCTATCCAAACCAGTTTTGTTGCGGGAGTAATCGCTGCTGAAACATTGTCAACATTGGTGGTATCAACATAAATGAACTTTATCCCGAATTTTTCAAATACTTTGGTAAATAACCGGTAAGTTCCGCCATACATGTCGTTGGCGGCAATTACTTCATCGCCGGGCGATAATAATTTGATCACTGCGTCCGTTGCGGCTACACCGCTGCCAAAAGCAAGGCCGTGTTTCCCGTTTTCAAGAATGGCGAGTGCGTCTTCCAGTGCTTTTCTTGTAGGATTTTGGCTTCTTGCGTATTCATATCCCTTATGTTGACCAGGAGCGGTTTGAACATAAGTAGATGTCTGGTAGATAGGGGTCATGATGGCCCCCGTACCGGGATCGGGCTCAGCCCCTGCATGAATGATCCTGGTGGCCAGTTTCAAAGTTTTTTTTTCGGGAGTACCTGCTGCTGAATTCATGAAGTATAATTTTATTGGTGATTTGCTCTGCAAAGTAATAAACAATCAAAATACCTGGGCCGCACACAAATATCGCCAGTCGAAATTATCCTTTGCGTGGGCATGTAATGGCAATATTTTTTTATTAAGGGCGGATGTTTTCAGTACCCGGTTATATACCAGTTTCTTTTTTGATTCGTAGATATAATCCTGCAACATTTTATTTTCCATCCACTGAAATTGAGGGGGTTCAAATCCTACTTTATCATGCCGCCATACGGTTTCGTGCGGCAGTTTTTTATTCATAGAAGAACGGAGCAGCCACTTTGTCCACCCATTGTGTATTTTAAAATGTGCCGGGAGAGAGAAAAGAAATTCCACCAGTTCGTGGCTTAAAAATGGCAGGCGAACTTCCCTGCCATGCGCCATACTATTCCTGTCGGCATACCGCAACAATTCCTCCAGTCCCGTAACCCTGGTATTATAGTATAAGATATCATTTAAATTGGCGATGGTTGGTTTATTAATGCCTTCCCATTCCCTTCCCCTTAGAGAGGTCAGAAATTCAGGATTGATATCGGGCTGTTGAATTGTTTTATTGTATTCATTTCTTTCAAGGTAGATAGAAGCATGATAGGGTAGTAAAGCAGCAAGGTAATTTTTTGCGCCCCATTCAAACGGGATGTTTTTATCATGGAACTTGTTTTTTTCCTTTATAGCCGTTCCGAACTTTTTGCTGCCTAATAACTGCTGCAGGTACCAATGAATGTACTTGTTATAACCTGCCTGGGTTTCATCTGCGCCCTGCCCATCTAACAGCACTTTAACATGATGCCGTTTGGCCAATTCAAATACCTTAAACTGGGCATAAATGCTGGAAGACTCAAAGGGTTCTTCCTGGTGATAACAGACGGTATGAAAATCCTTCAGCAATTCTTCAACAGTTGGTGTGGTTTGAATATTCTGAAGCTGGAATTTACTCACCATCGTTTGAATGTGAGCGGATTCATCCTGTGCAAACCCGGGGAAGACCGCTGAAAAAGTCTGCAGGTGGGTAGTTCCCTTTTGCAATTGATGAATGGTGGCGGCAATGGCCGAACTATCGAGGCCCCCGCTTAAACTGGTACCAACGCTTACATCGCTTCTTAACCTCCTGTTAACCGATCTTGTAAACAGTTCTGTAAATTTTTCAATGGCTGCTGCTGCAGAAATTTTGATGGTCTCCTCTTTATTGATATCCCAATAAGAATGGATTTGAGCGCCCGGTGCAGGGTAATTGATCTGCAAATAATGACCGGGTGGAAGAGAGGAAATATTCTTAAAAAAAGTCTGTTTTTTATTGTGCACATTGCGCACATATCCAAGGGTTAAATAATTCAACAACATTTTGTCATCCTTGTTCCTCTCTATTCCTGCAGCCCATAACGCTTTCATTTCGCTGGCAAAAACAAACTGCTCATTATCTTCATAATAATAAAATGGTTTCTCTCCAAAGCGGTCCCTTGCCGCAAAGAGCGTTTTTGCCTCATTGTCCCATATCGCAAAGGCAAACATGCCGTCAAACTGAAGTACACAGTTTTTTTTCCAGCAATCATAGGCTGCCAAAATAACTTCCGTATCAGATTGTGAATTGAAGCGGTACCCGGCTTTTACAAGTTTTTCTTTAATTTCTATGTAATTGTAGATTTCTCCGTTGTAAGTGATGGTGTACCTCCGGCGGTTGCCTGAAGAGAAAGGTGAAACGCCGGGCAGCAAACGCATGGGTTGGGCCGCATTGGCTGATAAATCGATAATAGCCAGCCTGCGATGTCCAAACCCGGCATTTCCTTCTTTATTGATCCAATGGCCTTCGCCATCAGGACCGCGATGTGCTATTGAATCTGTCATCTTTTTGATCCGCTCTCCGCTGATCAATGAACGATCTGATGAAATTATTCCTGCGATTCCACACATATAGTAAATATCTAAAAAAAATCCCGGCATATGCCGGGATGCATACAATGCATCGTACCCTAAAAAGTGATTGGCAATGCAACCCGCAAATTATCCCAGGCAATTACTAAAACGGCGCCAGTAGGTGTTTTGTCAAAAGCCATTACAAAAGCTTCCATAATTTCCGTTTGCTTTTGAACTGCCACGTCGGTTCTCACAACATCTTTTGCCTCATCATACTTAAAGGAGCCCCAGGTATCTGTTTCCCTATTTAGGATAATGGTCCATTTGTCGGCAAAAGGCACGCAATACATTGTATAGCGCCCTTTTTTTATCCTGGTATTGCCAATTTTTACAGGTTGAAAAAATTCAATTTCAGTAGCTTCATTTGCACCTAATCTCCACACTTTTCCATATTCCAGCAATTCGCCGAATATCGTGCGTCCATTCATTTGGGGTCTGCTGTAAATTACCCTGGCCACGAGTGGCTCTGTTATTTTATCCTGAATTTTCAATACGGGGTATCCATTGGGATAATAACTCATATCCATAGGCGATTTGTCAACCGGTGGTAATTTCATTTGAGCCATCGTTCCATAACAACAACCGATCATCAAAATAAGCGCTAATGAAAATGTTTTCATGTATTTAATTTTAAGAATGGCAAATATAAATCGAATCAATAACTATTAAGTTCATTCAAATAACAAAAGGCGAATTTTTTAAGGTCCGGGAAAAATAAGCGGTAACAATCGCCCAGCTCATCATAGTATTCATTAAAAATTTCAAAGGCAATTGCGGATTCATTCAGATAAGCGGCTCGTCTAACCAACCCGCCGAAGCTTCTTTCAATACCTTCCCTTGAGCTATAATGATACAGCCAGTTGTGCTGCTGCATAAATGGAAGTATTTGCAGAAACTTAGGTGGCATGCCGATCGTATTGTTTTGGAGAATGGTATACGTGCTTTGGCAAAAAGAGCCCAGATCAACCCTCTCGGAAAATTCGTCTGGATCGTTTGCTAAAAAATGATCATACAGCACATCAACAAATGCACCTGAATACAAGCGGTAATCTTTCCGGAAGTATTGCTTGGCTACCTGTGTTACGGGATGAAAATCGGTGAAGTCATCAATTGCCCGGTGCAACGCAATACCCTTCTGAATGCCGGGGCTGAAATCAAATTTTTTTTTGCCCTTAACAAAATCGCTGATCATATTACCCGTTACAATTGCCGGCTGGTTAAAAGAAAGATAGGCATGGGCTAAATAGTTCATAATGGTAGCGGGTATTCAACTTGAGATATTAGTTGTGCATTATCAATGGATAATGCAATTTACTGGTGAAAATCAAAAATTGTGTAGGAAAGCGGTGAGCATACATCAAATCATTTGCTCCACCACCTCTGCTCTGTTATAAAAAACTGTGCCAAATCTAACTGGCTTTGTTCTGCCATGCCCGGCCTGATGCTTATAAAGATACCATTATAAATACCCGTTGTTGTTGCAACCGCCAACCGCTTTTACTTTTTAACATTCTGAATACAAACTTTATATTTTTTTGTGAAAAAAATATAAATGCACGCCAGTGTTGTGTTTCAGGCTAAGATGAAATATTCGGGGGAAGTCTTATTTACCACTTATATAGCCGGTGCACAGATGTCTTCATCTGATCAAAAACTGTTTGTATGGGATTGCGCTCCGGATATCTTTGATTTCTAAACCACCGCCAGTCATGAGGCGGTTTTCATTCAACCAAAAAAGTATAGTTATGAAAAAGTTAGTAATCGTTTTAACCGTGGCCGTAATGCTCTTCTCGGCCTTTGCCTTCGCCACCGACAGCGACAAGGTGAATTACAAAGTGAAGGCCTCCTTTTCAAATGATTTTGCCACTGCCCGCAATGTAAGTTGGGAAAAAACAAGTGATTTCTATTTCGCCGCATTTACCATCAACAATATGGAAGTAAATGCCGCTTACAACGAGGCAGGCGAATTGGTGGGTACCTCCCGCAACATTGAGTCAAGCCAATTGCCGATCAGTGTTTCATTAGCTTTGACTAAAAGATTTAACGGGTATGAGATCTCGAAAAAAGCGTTGGAATTGAATTTTGAAGGCGAAACCCGTTATTATATCACGGTTGCTAACGAGCGGCAGGCTTTAAAATTAAAATGCTCAATTAACGGCAATATAACGGTGGAGCGTAAAGTAAAGAAATAGCAGTATTTATATCCTGAAGCAGCGATAGCCCATCTTTAACGGTGGGCTATTTTTATGTGCAACAAGTCCATAGCCACTGCTGTATTGTATCCTCTCAAAGAACTTTAAAGATGATGGGGTACAAATACTGCTTTTGACTGCGCAAAAAAAATTACTTTTGCACCCTTCGGGAAATCGCTAAATACTAACCAGGCTACCCCGAAATTTTTTAAGAAATAAAATAAAATATATGAGCAAAGGACCTGTCTCCGGTTTTATAGAGCACCATTACCGCCATTTTAATGCTGCGGCGCTGATGGATGCTGCAAAAGGATATGTAACTCACCTGGAAGAAGGTGGTAAAATGATGATCACCATTGCAGGAGCAATGAGTACTGCCGAGTTGGGACTCAGCCTTGCAGAAATGATCCGCAAGGATAAGGTTTCGATCATTAGTTGTACAGGTGCTAATCTTGAAGAAGATATCATGAACCTTGTTGCACATAGCCATTATAAAAGAGTGCCCAACTACCGCGATTTAAGTCCGCAGGAAGAATGGGACCTGCTGGAGAATCATTATAACCGCGTAACGGATACCTGCATACCTGAAGAAGAGGCATTCAGAAGGTTGCAGCAACACATTCATAAAATCTGGAAAGACACAGACGATAAAGGCGAAAGGTATTTTCCGCACGAATACATGTACAAAATGTTACTGAGTGGCGTACTGGAGCAATATTACGAGATTGACCCAAAAAACAGCTGGATGCTGGCAGCCGCCCAAAAGAATATCCCGATTGTTGTGCCCGGTTGGGAAGACAGCACTATGGGAAATATTTTTGCTTCCTACATTATTAAGGGACAGCTGAAAGCAGCTACCATGAAGAGCGGGATTGAATACATGGTTTGGCTGGCAGACTGGTACAGGAACAATTCGGCTGGAAAAGGAGTAGGATTTTTCCAGATCGGTGGTGGTATTGCGGGGGATTTTCCTATCTGTGTGGTGCCGATGATGTACCAGGATTTGGAGTGGCATGATGTTCCTTTCTGGAACTACTTTTGCCAGGTAAGTGACAGCACCACTTCTTACGGCTCTTATTCCGGCGCCGTGCCCAATGAAAAAATTACCTGGGGCAAGCTGGATATCAAAACCCCTAAGTTTATTGTAGAAAGTGATGCTACAATCGTGTGCCCACTGATATTTGCGTGGATATTGGGATGGTAGATGCAGCCCTTCAGCAGAGATATTCCAAAGAATAGAACATAATTTCCGATATGATTAATAAAAAATCCCATGAGAATATTACTCATGGGATTTTTAAGAATATGGTAAATCTTACCTGGCAGTTTCGGTTAAAGGGATATCCCTTTTCAGTATGTCTTCCCTGTTGGCAATATCCCAGGCAGTATGAAATATCATTCTAACTCTTTTTTCATAGAGGTCCCAATAAATTTTATCGATGGTATCCGTCGGCTTATGATAGTCGGCTTTTAACATCCCATCGTAAAAGAATAAGATGGGCACACCTTTTTTGGCGAAGTTATAATGGTCGCTCCGGAAATAGATCCGGTTCAAATCTTTTGGATCATCAAACTTGTAATCAAATACCAGCTGTGTATATTTATTATTTACTCCTTCATTAATGCCGGGTAATTCGCTGCTCAGTTTATCATGCCCAATTACATATACATAGTTTAAAGTATCACCGGTTTTCCTTTCGGTATCAATTCTTCCTACCATATCAGTATTGAGATCAACAGATGTTTTCTCTAATGGGAAAACGGGGTGGTCGCTATAGTATTCGCTGCCCCATAATCCTTTTTCTTCGCCACTCACGGTCATGAATACGATGGTTCTTCTTGGGCCAAAGCCTGCTGCTTTTGCCTGCGAGAATGCATCTGCCATTTCCAGTACGGCGCAGGTACCGCTGCCATCATCATCGGCGCCGTAAAAGATCTTTCCATCATGCTTTCCAAGGTGGTCATAATGACCGGTTAAAAATACAAATTCATCTTTTTTGTCCGTGCCTTCAAGCACACCAATTACATTGCTCGCATCAATGACGGTTCTTTGTTTATTATAGTCAAAGGAGGTCTTTACTTTATTTTCAAAAAACCATTCCCTGCCGATTGGCTGGCTGGCCCTGGACATTTTTAAAAGGGTATCAAAATTTTTGGTGATTACTGTTGCAGCAAAGGCATGCGACAGAAAAGCGTGAAGAGTCATTTTATTACCCGGACTGGTACGGGGGAAGTACACATTGGATTTCTTGTTTATTTCAATGGTTCGCTGGGTAAAGGTTGCCTGTATGGGATTGATGATAAAGGCTCCCACGGCTCCCCGGGCAGCTGCGGCTGCTAATTTTTTATTTGTGCCCGGAAACGACCATTCGGAATAGCGATTGGTCCCGGTAACCAGGTATTTTCCATCTTTCCGTGGCTCACCGCTAAAAAACACTACCACCTTTCCTTTTACATCGATTCCGGTATAGTCTGAATAAGTGGAATCATCAATACCATAGCCGACGAAGGCAATTTTTTTGCTCTTGAAATTACCGGTTTCACTAATATTTGCCTGGGTATAATAATCTTTCCCGAATTCAGCAGTTTTGCCACCAACCATTAACTCACTGTTGATAACACTGTCCTGGTACAATGGGTACAATTGCTGGTAACTGTTTAGGGCGGGCGCAGGCTGCAGACCCATTGATTTAAATTGCGATTCAATATATGCTGCTGCTTTTCTTTGTCCTTCTGTGCCGGTTTCCCTGCCCTCCATTTCTTCACTTGCGATTACAGTCAGTTGTTTTTTTAAATCACCTGCGGTAATAGTGGCAGCAAATTTTGCAGCAGTATCAAACTGTGAAAAGGCAATCAATTGCGTGCATAGCAATAGCATTGCAATACAAAAAGTTTTTTTCATTAATAAAATTTGAAAATAAAAAGGTAAAGTGAGTATTGGCAGGCCTTTCCAGGCAGCTAATTAAATTGGTTAGGTTGATTGGTGAAGATTGGCTAGCAGGCTATTTTATTTACGCGGTCTTGATGACGGCCACCTTCAAATACGGTGTTCATAAAAACATCCAGCATTTTTTCGGCATCGCCATCCCTTACAAAACGAGCCGGGATACAGATAATATTGGCATCGTTGTGCTTGCGGGCAAGTTCTGCCAGTTCTTCTCCCCAGCAGATAGCCGCTCTTATTCTCTGGTGTTTGTTAGCGCTGATGGCTACACCATTGGCGCTTCCGCACAATAAAATGCCGAAAGCGGCTTCACCTTTTTCTACTGCCTCTGCAACAGGATGGGCAAAATCGGGGTAATCGACAGAATCTTTCGTATAAGTGCCAAAATCTTTAAATAGCAGGCCTTCACCTTCTAATAATGAAATCAGGTCTTCTTTACAATCAAATCCTGCATGATCACAGCCAATGGCTATCGGTAATTTAAGGTTAAAGGGAGACATGTTGGTGAATATTTAGTTGATAATGGATTAACAATACTTGTTTGATAAAAGGTTAACTATCGTTGATAATTTACCACTATTTGGTTTGATAAAATTAAATCTTAATTATCTTATGAGTGACAAAAAGTTGTCCTTTTATCGATTATCCGTTTCATTTAGCTCCACTCCTTTTCCTCTTCTTTCAACCGGCTTTTTTCCACCCTTGTTGCCAGTATAATGCTGATCCAATATAATAGTACGAGCGGGATAGCAACCAGGAACTGGCTTGTCCAGTCGGGCGAAGGCGTAATAACGGCGGCCACCACCAGGATAATAACAAATGCGAATTTAAAATACTGCCTTAAAAAACTGCCGGTAATGAGGCCGATTTTGGCAAGCACATATGATAATACAGGCAGCTCAAAAGCAATTCCGCACCCGAGCATCAGGTTGGTGAGGCTATCAATATAATCGTCTACAGCGGGGCGGTATTGAATCATACCGGTTGTGCCGAGTGTAAAACTTGCCAGAAAGTTAAAGGTAAAGGGCGCCAATAAGTAGTACCCAAAAGCTGCCCCGGTAAAAAAGCAAAGCGAAACCCAAAAAATACTTCCTCTTCCATATTTTTTTTCTTTAGGAGAAAGGGCGGGTTTGATAAATAGCCAAAGTTCCCAAAAAATATAGGGAAAAGCGGCGATGATACCACCAATCATTGCGATGGTGATGGCGGATGTAAAAGTGCCGTTTACGGTGGTTACCTGGAAATCGATTTTCACCGGCGGCATACAAAAACCATCCCCCAGATGCAACCAATGACCAAAACGGCACAGTGCACCATAGGTGACAAATTTTTCATTCGCCGGTGCTAAAATGACATTGTCGTAGATCCAGTCAATTTTTATAAATATTACAATTGCCGCCACCAGCCACGCTACTATGGATCGAACCAAATGCCAGCGCAATTCTTCAATATGGTCAAAGAAGGTCATCTCAGACTCTTCTTCCTGGTGGTTTTTATTGCCTAATCGCTTAAAAAACGATTTTCTCTCAGATGCTGTTGTAGCCAAATCGATAAATTGAATAAGTTATAGTAAAGGAGTCT
>JAOQAK010000065.1 GCA_025963635.1 Ferruginibacter sp. | reverse complement strand
CTGTCCATAATTACTTTGGCTGAAGAAACAGTACCAAATTTTGAAAAAAGTTCGTTAAGCTCAGCATCGTTTGTGTTGAAACTCAAATTTGAAACATAAATGTTCATAATCTTAAAAATTATTAAATAAAAAAAATAAATAACCGTGATGGTAACTGCTGACAAACTTTTAAGAAGAGAAAACTAATACGTTGGAGAAGTAAAAAATTGAATCTATCTAAAAACATGCTCATTGAGCTATAATCACGATGCAAATGTATAGTATTAGTTTTTATTCAGAGATTTATTTTATTAAATGAAGTGTTTTTTGCCACTATCTGCTGATTATTTAACTTTTCATGCTGTGATAGTGCCTGTTGCCGCTCGTTTATTTAGCAAATCATGCCGAAGACAACCTTGCCGCGATGCTGTAAACCTGTTAGCCTTTCAGTTTATTAACCAGGTCGATGTATTCCTGCATTGCACTCCCCTTCGTCTTCCCCTTCAATTCGTCCCATGCGGTGTACTTTGCTTTGGCTACAAAATCAAACGGATTAGCAGGCGCATCTATGTTGATATCACCTTCGGTTGATTGCTTGTATAAAGAATACAATTGCAATAAAACATTATTGCCGGGTTTATCCGGTAATTCTTTACTGTCTGTTACTGCTTGTTGAAATAAAGTATTTAACTCCATAGTATGTTTTTATCAAAATTAGCTGAATAAATAATCCGGTGCAATAATACATTCATTGCTTGTGTCAATATCTTTAGTCCAGTTTTCTCAACTCCTTCAGATAATCATACTGCAGGTCTTCGTGAAGTGTTGCAATTACTTTAGCGATCTTTTTTAACTGGTTCTGGTACAGGTTGCTTAAGACCGTATTCTTCCCGAGTGGAATACCGGCATTTACCAATACACTGCAGAAATACAATAGCAATTCAACCTCCACCTGCCTGGAACCGGCTTGGCGTATATACTTTCCTGTTGTTCGCAATATTTTACGAAGGCTTTTCTTTACAAAATAGAGATTAGACCGGTTGATTCCGGCAAATTGTTCATCGATTTCCCTTTTAACACTTTCAATATATGCAGATTCGTCGTGTGCTTCAAACAGCAAATAAGAAAGTAATTCCTTGTTTTCTTTTTTAAATTTAGCCAACCTGATACACAACTCCAGCAATTTTGCCGGTGCTGTAGCAGTTAATTCCTGCTTGATTTCATTGATTGAGGCTGCTTTCATGTTTCAAAAATACACAATTGTGATGTTAGCTAATCAACCAGCCAATGAGGAAATCCCATAAGCTTCCTGGCCTGGTGAAAACAATCCTGCATCAAAATTCATCGGATATTTCTAATATTGCACATAAATTATTCTATGAAAAAAAAATTTACTTCGTTACTTATTATCTTGATTGCTATCCACGGTGCACATGCACAATTTTACAAAACAGTGTTGCCATCCGAAGCTTTCTCCAGCCCACTTTCTGTGATAGTGCAGGATTTCAAAAAGAATTTTTCATCAATACAGGGCGATCAGTTGTCTTCGGGTGCGGATGTGGAAGTATACCAGTCCAAAGTGATCATCCCTGGTTCGTTGCATTGTTCAATTTTCCGGTTTCATTCTTTGTTAGACACTACCGCAAGCTGGCAGGCCACCATGTATGATGGTGATAGTTATGAGGAGGCTATGAAAATATATAAAAACACTGTCCGCCAGTTAACAAGAACCAAAATGAAATGGATTGATAGCCGCGTGGTTTCATTTACAGGTCAGCTGGAAACGCCTCATGAAAATGCCGGCTTCGCTGTAACTACTTTGAAATTAAATATTGCAGACAAAGCTTACAGCATTTTTATTGCGGAGATCGATTTAACCAACACCTATAGTGGGTGGGAAGTGCATTTGAACCTAAATAACAAAAAGAGTGATACAGATGAATGATTGCGAATACTAACTATAAACTGAGCCGTTCACTTTTACAGATCATAAAAATACCTGGTCCGGTTTACTTTGATATCCCTCAGCAGACTTGATTTAGGACTGATACTGATATTAAAAAAACGGTACCTGCCAACGGGAGAAACATTGATCGCCATCTGCCAGCAATGCATTTCGCGGGCAATTGACACTGAGATGGTGCCCAGTTCGGCATCGGTAATATTATAAAATCCATTCAATCCCAACTGCCATTTCGGAGTCAGATTAACGGTACCATTCCAGTTTACATCCTGGAACAGGTTAGTTGTATAACCGCTGTAATCGGATTTCCTGTCCCTTTGAAAACGGAGTGAGTAAGAAAAGCTGACCGACCACGGAATACTAAAATCGGCAAACTCTGCCGGGTTGTTGCTGATATAAGCGGCTTCCGTTTGGTATTCGTCCAAAGGCATTCCGGTGGCGGGATTGTATGGTTGCCCGGTGAGATTGTTTTGAGTTTTCTTTTTAGTTTTATCGCCTCCCTGGAACTGGCTCGACACCGAAACATTACCTCCTGTAAACCTGCCCAGTGTCAACACTTTATTCCGCCAAACTAACTTATCTATCCTGTCGCCCCTTGCATTTACCTGGTAAGGATCAAGGATGGCACTGGCCGTGATGCTGATCTTTTCAAATAAATTACTTCTTGCACCAACACTAAAAGTGCTTAATTGAAATGAGTCGGCAAGAAAGTTATAACTGCCGCTCAGGTTTAATCCATCTATCAGGGTAACTTTTTTTACCGCATCTGCAGCCGTGTCTTTCTTGTCACGTACTTTCATTTGGATATTATTATCAATGTTAAAACTTAAGCCGCCAAACCTGCCTTCTCCAAAAGCCCCGTAAATACTGTTATCAAACACATTGAATCTTCCAAAATTCCTTGCCGTATCCACCTGTGAACTATAATAATATTTTCCATTCATGTCTGGTTTATAATTGGCACTGATGGAAGGGCGGATCTCGTGCCGGATGGCTTGTACTTTCGAATCTTTGCCAAACGTAAAAGAACCGAATATCCGGGACGACATGCTCACACCAAAAGACATATCCCTTGCACTATAGAAACCCTTGTTGATGGATGTATCTACTTTCTTTTTTACATTGTCCCAGCTTCTGATCGTTTTTTGCTGGAACCACCTTTCTGTGTAAGAAATACTTGGAGAAATTTGTAGCGGCCCTAATTGTGGTAAGGACAAAGTAATTGGCACACTATGATTGGCGCCCCATTGCAGATTATTAAATATTTGTTTGCCGATATTTAACTGGCTTACCGAGGTGTCGTCTGAAAAATAGGTAAGGCTTTTCGCATTTGAATTGAGGGCAATACCAAGATTCTCAAACCACTTATAATTCCCGATCACTTCCTTTCTCCTGAAGGGATACAATGTATTTAAATTAAAACTAACATCGGGTAAGGTTACGTTGATAATTTTTAGATTGGTATTTTGCGAGTGGTTGGCATTGATGGAAATATTATATGGCTTGTCCTTCCAAACCTTTGCATATGCAATACTCGAACTAAGCTGGTTGCTGAAATTGCGGGTAGGATTATTGGGCACCTGTGAATTGAATTTACTGCTCCCTGCATTCACATTGGCATTGAAAGTTACGCCCGGCCTTGATTTGGTATCGAGACTGTGGCTCCAACGGATGTTAAAAGTTTTACTCGTGGAATAATCCGGGTCTCCTTTAAAATTGGTTTTAAACCGCTGGTAATCGAATGAGAGATTGCCCGCATGCCTGTATCGTTTCATATACCGCGGACTAATATTAAAGCTATATCCACCGTAGGAATAAATGGTACCCCTCGTGGTTACATCCCAGTTATCGTTGATCACTTTATAATACCCTATGCCATCCAGCGATATACCAAACTGTTCGTTTGAATTAAATGTGGGTGCAATAAAGCCGGAGTGCCTTCCCATGGACAATGGGTAAATACCGAATGGTAAAATAATAGGTACTGGCACACCCTCAAATTCAGGATGTACGGGTCCGGTAACCGCGAACTTTTTGTTAATGAACTTAATTTTTTTACTTACAAACGCAAAGTGGGGAGTATCTAAATTACAGGTAGTGAATCTTGCCTTGTATGCGAAGAAAGCAGAGGTATCCACTTTCTTTATTTTCACTGCGTATACATACATTTCACCCTGCTGGGTATAGGTACCCTTGGTGAGGCCCTTACCAGTCTTCATATCAAAGGCGATGGTATCACTTACAGTTTTCAAATCTCCCTGGTTAAATGTGGGGAATGAAATTACTTTGCCGGTGCTATCTTTTCTTAAATATGCAGTCACCAGGTTGGTACGCTGATCAAATTCAATACCGGGTGCCACCAATTCATTATCTGTATATTTTACCTTAGACTCTTTCCCATACAAAAGAATTTTTTTACCATGTACATCCAATATCATTGAATCATCTGCATGATATACCACGGGAGCATCCAACGAATCTTTCGAGATCTTAAAATTAAAAGTATCCACCACCGTTTTAATCATCGTGGTGTCTGTGTTGTGAGTGGTATCGTTCAAATTTTTTGGTACGGTATCAGTTATAGCAGCAGTACTATTTCTTACAAGGATTTTTCTTTTAGAAGGAATAGGAACAGTATCCGAAGTTAAAGTTTTGTAAAACCTGGTGAACAGTGCATCACGACCAGTACTACCAATCGTTTCACTTATGAACAGTGCAAGCATCATCGATGCTAAAATATATTTTGCCTTACCTTTGTTATAGTTGTTCATTGCAGTTGCGGCAAATTTAACCATATTAATAGCAACAATGTGTGAAGAAAAGCTTATAATTGATAACCACCAACAAACCAGTGAGCATATGATCAAAATAAAGTTGATTATTCCAGTTTTTATATCCATATTTTGTTTTTCTATAAGCTGCTTTTCTCAAACACCCAAACCTCTTAAAACGATTATTGTAGATGCAGGTCATGGAGGCTCAGATGCAGGCGCAGTGGGCGAATATGAGGGCTCTCTTCGCTCAAAAGAAAAGGATGTAACGCTGGCTATATCAAAAAAACTGGTGGCAACTTTACAAAGAGAATTGCCCGATGTAAAAACCATTCCTACCCGCACTACCGATATCTTTCAAAATGTAAATGAAAAAGCAAGGATCGCCAATCAATACCATGGTGATTTATTTATATGCATTCACGCTGACTCGGGCCCGTTAAAAACAGCCAGGCGCCAGATAGGTACCCGGCAGGTTACACATTATAAAACAACCTATACGGGTAAAGGAAAAAGAAAAAAGAAAAAGATTACGGCCAAAAAAGTGGAAGAGCCTGTTTACCAGTATTACAAACTACCGATGAAAAGAGCAGGTACCAGTGTTTGGATATTTGCTTCCCACAAAACAAGTGATAAGCTGAAGGCCATTATTGATAATGAGGAAGATTACAATATTGAAGCGGATGACAGCCTTAGCAATAACGTCGATTTCAACAGTCCTGAGATGAAACCCATTGTTGCCATCTATGCAAAAAGGTTCCAGTTAAAAAGCATCAACATGGGCATGCTCGTGGAAGAAGAAGTAGCTAAAACAGGAAGGCCAACCTTTGGGCTTAACCAACGCCAGGTAGGGATAAGAGTATTACAGTCTACCAATATGCCTGCCATATTAATTGAAACAGGATTTATTAATAATGAAGAGGATGAGCGCTATATCAATAGTGAACGCGGCCAGCAGGAACTCGCGGAAAGTATCACGGAAGCTGTTAAACGATATAAGGCCATGCTAGAAGGCGGGAGTTCGGCCAATAACTTAGTAACAAAGCAGGCTGATGATCCCCAGCCACCTGCCCCTGCCACTGACAAGTACACTAGTAGGTCGAAAAATGTTTTGAAAAGAATAGACATTAAGCAATCCAATTTCAAAGTAGATCTTTATGATGATGGTGATATCGATGGCGATATCGTTTCCGTTTATTACAATGGTAAAATTTTGTTGAATAATAAAAAACTAACCGAAAAGGCACTCACACTCAATTTAACCGCCGATCCCACACGGGCTGAAAACGAATTATTAATTTACGCGGAAAATGAAGGTGATATTCCTCCTAACACTGCGCTGATGGTCGTTACAGAAGGCTCCAACAGAACCGAAGTGAGGATTACATCTGATGAAAAAAAGAATGGCGTCGTAATCTTCGCTAAAAAGTAACCGCAATTCCCGCCGTTTTGATTATCCCTGCTCAACAACATCCATAGCAACAAATTAATATGTATTTTTGAGCCTCAAACAATCCCGTTAACACATGAAGATTTCTAATGAAACCAAAGTAGGCTCACTTACTGCCATTGCTATTGTGCTCCTTATTTTGGGTTTTAATTTTTTAAAAGGAAAGAATCTTACCACTAAGACCATGCGCTTTTATGCTGTATTTGGGAACATACAGGGCCTAGCTACCAGCAATGCCGTTGTGATCAATGGCAAGCAGGTGGGTACCATTTACAGTACAGATGGAGGAGTAGATATGCGCCGTATCATCGTAGGCATTACCATGAATGAAACAATCAACATTCCTGATAATTCAGTAGCTGTGATCACGCCTTCTTTGTTAGGCACCACCAGTTTGGAAATTAAATTAGGCAACACCAATGTTTACAAAAAAAGTGGCGACACATTGGCAACTGCTACTTCCATGGGCATGTTGGATGAAGCATTTCAAAAAGTAGACCCTGTGTTATTACAGGTGAAAGCTGCGGTGCGGTCGATGGATTCAGTGTTATTGACTGTAAATAGCATTTTTGATCCTAACACAAAGAACAATATCAAGGGGGTAATGGACAACCTTAACAGAACTACTGCTTCACTAGCTGTTTCTTCTGCATCCCTACAAGGGTTGCTCAATACGCAAACAGGTGCGCTGGCTAAAACTTTGGAGAATATGAGTTCGTTTACAGGCGGGCTAAAAGATAACAACGCAAAAATTGACCAAACCCTTACTAACCTGGAAGCTACCACCGCGAAATTTTCAAAGTTGGATGTTCAAAAAACGCTGTCTTCATTAGATGCTACGGTTACCGAGTTAAAAAACACAATCGGCAAGGTAAACAGTGATAAGGGCACGCTGGGACTATTAATGAGCGACACCAAATTGTATAATAATCTCACTGCAACCTCCAATAAATTAAACTTACTACTCGATGATTTCCGGGTGAATCCCAAACGGTATGTAAACGTTTCTGTGTTTGGCAGAAAAGATAAAAGCGCTCCGCTATCGAGCCCTTTGCCTGATACAGTGAATGCCCCGTATTTAAAAAATGTCAATAGGTGAAAACAAAAGGCTTAATTCCGAAACTAGGCCAATTCATCCTTATTTTTTCAAACAAACAAATATTACTTCATCTGAACACTGTAGATGCATGAACTTTTCTCCTTGAATAAAGTAAGTTCATGTCTGCGAAACATATTGATTATTTACTGCGACAGGTAAGCATCGGGCGCATTCCTAATAAGAAATGAATTACAGCGGTCGAAGAAAACTTTGTGAATATGTTTGTAAATAAATAAAGAAATTGCACCTTTCTTAAACCAACCGTATTGAAATCAGCCTTTACTTTTCAAATTTCTCTTTTCCTGGTAATATCAATTTTATTCAGGCTGAATGTATCCGCGCAAAATCCCCCCCCCACTCCTGCTAGCAACGGCGATACTTTAAGAGTGATACAGATTATACAAGGGAAAAGCCTTCGTGAAAAAAGGATTGACTCTGTAACCAGTCTGCAAACCATTGCCGGGAATGTAGTTTTAAAAGAAGGCACTACTATTTTTTCGTGTGACAGTGCAGTGATTAATAAGCATACCAACGTGCTGGAGGCCTTTGGCAACATTCACATCAACCAGGATGACAGTATCCATACTTACTCGCAGTATCTAAAATACATCGGTAAGGATCGAATGGCCTATTTGAAAAAGGAAGTGCGTTTGACGGATAATAAAGGAACATTATATACCCAGGAACTGGAGTATGACCTAAAAGCCAGCATTGGCAAATACTTCAATGGCGGAAGGGTTGTCAATGGCAAAACGACGCTTACCAGTACAGAAGGCGTTTACTATGCAGATACCAAGGATGTCTTTTTTAAAAAGAAGGTCCACCTCGTAGACCCGAAATATGATGTGCGCAATGATACCTTGTTGTACAACACGCAAACGCAAATCACCTCCTGGAATACACCTTCTATTATAAAAAGTAAAAATGGAGGTGATATTTATTCTTCCAACGGCACCTACGATTTAAAAAACGGCAAAGCTTTTTTTGGCAATCGCACCGTCATTAAAGACAGTACCCGCACCTATACAGCAGACAACAGTGCTTATGATGAATTAACCGGTATTGCCCAGTTGGAAGGTAATGCGATCATCAAAGACAGTGTTAATGGATACACGATTTTAGGTAATACGATCTATCTCGATAAGAATAATAATTCTTTTTTAGCCACCCGCAAGCCGGTGCTCATATTTAAGGGAGACGGGAACGACAGTACTTTCATCGCCGCCGACACACTGTTCTCCGGTGTTGAAAGAAGGGATAGTATGGGCAGAAAGATATCTGCGTCGAAGGATACTTTAAAAAAAGACAAAGTTGTGAACCTGCAGGATTCAGGTCTGGTGAAACGAAGCAGTATGGATAGCGTTGGAAACCAGCCCACGGTAAAAAATCAGCAGTTCAAAGACACACTCTTAAATAGAAACGACCACTTTCTTGCAACCAGAGATAGTATTATAAAGAAAGATAGTATCGTAAATGCACCACTGGCTCAAACTAAATCTGCCGGGGATTCATTAACAAATCACCAACCAGACAGCCTGCTGGTTAAGCAGGTTAAGCAAGGTAAGCCGGATAGCCTGCGGGAAAGAATAGTTGCAAAAAAAATCTCTCCTTCAGAAGATACCCTTGCTAAAACAAATATCCGTCGCAATGCCAAAGACACGGCCATCCGTTATTTCATCGCTTTTCATAAGGTGCGGATCTTTAACGATTCACTTCAATCGGTATGCGACAGCCTATACTACTCATCAGAAGATTCCATCTTCCGGCTCTTCCAAAACCCGCTTGTGTTCAGCAACAATTCACAAATAGCGGGTGACACGATTTACATGTACACAAAAAATAAAAAGGCCGATCGTCTGTATGTTTTTGAGAACGGCATCATCATCAACAAGGCCAACGACAAAATGTACAACCAGGTTGCAGGACGAACGTTGAATGGCTATTTTAAAGACGGTGAAATGGATTATATGCGGGCCAAAGGATCGCCTGCCGAAAGCGTGTACTATCCGCTGGATGACGACAGCGCCTATATTGGAATGAACCGCAGCAAAGGTGATGTGATCGATGTTTATTTTTTAAACAAAGCAGTAAATAAAGTGAAATTCATCAATGCGGTGGATGGCACTTTATACCCGATTCGCCAAATCCCTGAAGATCAAAAATTTCTTAAGAACTACAAATGGCAGGATGAACGCAGGCCCAAAAATAAACTTGAATTGTTTGAGTAAACACCTCCGGCAAAAACCATACATCATCGTTCCCTCCTTCCGAATTCAATCGACAGCATTGATTTGCATCTTTCTTTGCCAATTATAATTCCCAAGGCTTTGTGTTTGCTCACTTCGAGCCTGTTGTTCGATATTACTTCTATTTTTATGCTGCATTTGGTAGCTGCAGATAAAACATCCTGCAAATCTTTTTCAAGCTTTTTCTCAAAAACATGTCCGGCCAATTCCTGTCATCATGCCCCTCTTTGAATACAATACATTTTGCAAATACTTAACAGCATAATTGCAGCCTTATTCGTTTCGTAATAGATGTTGATGCCTGTTGGCATTATTTTAGATTCCCTTCATCATAATAAAACACCTGTCATGAAAAAAAAGACCCTTTTATTTGTGAGTATCGTTGCGTTTTTCACTTGTACTTTGAAGGCCCAGGAAACCTCCACCACACCCGAATATAAAACAGCGGTAGGAATCAGGCTGGGGCCAAGTTCCCCGGCAATTGCACCAGGTTTTACAGTGAAACATTTCCTGGATGATCAGCATGCAGTAGAAGGGATACTCGGGATTAATGATGGAATTGGCCTGTGTGCGCTGTACGAGTGGCATAAACCCATTGTATCCGTGGAGCATTTACAATGGTTTGTAGGAGCCGGCGGTTATGCCGCCTATAGAAGCAAAACCAGTTATGTTGGTGCAGCGGGCATTGTCGGAGTAGATTACAAATTTCAAGATATCCCTCTTAATATTTCTGTCGATTGGAAACCCGAGTTGAATATTATTACGAGTGTCGGCTTCGAAGCAAGTGGCGTAGGATTTTCAGCGAGATTTACTTTTTAATTCATCGCCATTCATAAAGCTTAAAGGGCGGCTGCGCCAAATGCTACACAAAGATTTTTCGAATATTCATCTAACCGAACAACGGATCTGACTATCCTTCATCATCAACATAACCGAAGACTCTCTAAACATCCTTCGTCTATTCGCCAATTTTTCGAAATGGTTTAATTTGTGTTGTTGTAATTTTAAACCATGAAAATATTCTCAGCAGCGCAGATTCGCCAGTGGGATGCATACACAATCGCGAATGAGCCAGTGAGTTCAATCGACTTGATGGAGAGAGCTGCCGGAGCCTGTTTTAACTGGATCACCCCCAATATAAATCAATCAAAGCTCTTTATCTTTTTTTGCGGACCGGGGAATAATGGTGGCGATGGACTGGCAATCGCCCGCATGGTGCATCTTGCAGGATATGAAGTGAGTGTTTACCTTTTGGGAGTAGGAAAAAGAAGCGAAGATTTTAAAACCAACCTGGAAAGAATTACTCAACTCGTTACATGCAAA
Organism: Ferruginibacter sp.; assembly: GCA_025963635.1. Taxonomy (GTDB): domain Bacteria; phylum Bacteroidota; class Bacteroidia; order Chitinophagales; family Chitinophagaceae; genus Ferruginibacter. The sequence continues at coordinate 193 of JAOQAK010000065.1, read as the reverse complement.
GAGATAATCACTGCCACTGATTTCCCGGAAATTCAGACAAATGCAATTATCATTGATGCGTTATTTGGATCAGGTTTAAGCAGACCGCTGGATGGTGTTGCGGCTGCACTGGTCAATTATATCAATGAATCTCAAAAATTAGTTATCAGTATTGACATTCCCTCCGGATTATTCGTTGATGCACACGCTGGAG
>JAOQAK010000061.1 GCA_025963635.1 Ferruginibacter sp. | reverse complement strand
TTAAACATTTTTCTTCAAAGCTAAAATGGAAAATTCACTTTCATCTTTTACTATAGTATTGCTAAGCCTACCAAGAGCTGCAATTTCCATATCAACGACATCCCCTTCTTTAAGCCATTGCTCTTTGTATTCAGGATCATTTAATTTACCAGTACCATTCAACTCTAAAAAGCAGCCTGTACCAACTGTTCCGCTGCCAATAATATCGCCGGGAAATAATTGTACGCCGTAAGAAGCCCGTTCAATAATTTCTGCAAAAGTCCAATCCATATCAGCTAAGTTTCCTTCGCTAACCTGCACATCATTCACCCAACATTTCATTGATAAATTATATGCATTGCCGATATGGCCGGGCTTACAATCAACTTTAAATTCCTCTAATTCATCCGGCGTAACCAGCATAGGGCCAATTGGGGTAGCAAAATCTTTTCCTTTTGCAGGCCCAAGATTTAATAACATTTCTTCCATTTGTAATCTTCTTGCACTAAGATCATTCATCACCATATAGCCGCCTATGTATTCATCAGCTTCTTCAGCTTTTATATTTTTGCCGGGCTTACAAATAACAATAGCAGCCTCTAATTCAAAATCAAGTTTCTCAAAATGGTCAGGCATACAAACAACTTCCCCGGGCCCCTGGATGCTGTTATGATTGGTAAAATAAAAAACGGGATACTGATCAAATTCAGCGATCATATCAACCCTCCTGTTGCGTCTTGCAGAAGCAACATGCTGGCGGAATGCATAAGCATCCCTGCAACTTACAGGGTGTGGAACAGGCGCCAATATCTGGACATCTTCATAAGGTATTCCCTGCTGGCGAGAAATTTTTCCTTCGGTAATAATCCTGTTTATACCTACTGCAATCGGAAAAACATCTTCCCAATAATTTAAGAACATTGACATGCTAACAGGAAGATCGGGATGCATAAGATCTGTGTCATATAATAATCCATCCACTAAAATTGCCAATTGATCCTGCCCGTCTTTTAGATAAGAAACTAATTTCATTGATTGGAGTTTAATGTTCAGACAAATGTATAGCGATAAGTGCGATGAATCTTTTCTCTTGTTGCACCTGTTGCTTCGTGCAAGGCGATCATTTTAGTATTCCAATCGCCAACCCATGAAAGTTCGGCTTGTTTAATGATCTTTTGTGGTATGGTTTCCTGGTGAAGCCGGCGTATAATTCCACTTTCAATTCCTTTGTTCTGATATTTTCTTTTACAACCCATTACGATGAAACGGATTCTTGGGTTTTTAGTGGTCTTCAGTTTCCATAAAAATTTCAATTTATTCCAGAGGTTCAATTTTCCGTTAAAGGGTTTTAAGAAAACATTTATATCGGGAACAGCAATAACAAAAGCAATTGGTTCTTCATTATGGTAAGCAAACCAGATGATCTTTTCATTCACGATCGGTTTCATTTCCCTGAAAGATTGTTTTATTGTCTCCAACCCGATCGGTGTAAAATCTTCAAATTCGCTCCATGCATCATTGTATATTTCCCGGAAATCATGGGCAAACTTTTCAAATTTATTTTTTTCAAAATGAATAAATTTATATTCAGGCTTATTCGCTATCCATTCTGCGATCTTATTGAATCTTTCAGGAAATCCTTTTTCAGTATGAATAACATTTGTGAACTGGTCGTACACTTTTTCAAAACCATATTTCTCAAACAGGGTTTGATAATAGGGAAGGTTATAATTCATCCCCATACTTGGCGGAACAAATCCTTCTACCAGTAATCCCCAGTATTTATCGTTTTCGCCAAAATTAATAGGCCCGTCCATTGCCTTTGCATGGTTTTGCTGAAGCCATTGCCTTGCCGTATCAAACAAAAGAAATGCAGTTTTCTCATCATTGATACTTTCAAAAAAACCAATGCCACCGGTTATAAAATCGGGATTTTTATTTTTTTGATAATTAATAAATGCCGCAATGCGGCCAATGGTTTCGTCTTTGTCATTCTTTGCTATCCATCGTTTAATAATGCCGTGCGAATGAAAGTTGTTATGCTTCGGATTAAATACAGCTTCTATATCCTTATCAAGCGGGGAAATAAAATTGGGATCATTTTTATACAGCTTTCGGGGAAGCTCAAGAAATTCTTTATTGGTCTTTTTATCGCTTACTTCTACAATCTTCATGTTACCGTTGAAAAAAATAAAGATACTAACAGCACATGAATAATCGGTTATTAAAAGCCGCGTTCATCCCGTTGCCTGTTATTCATGCTTCTTGCAGCAGCAGTTCCAAAGTTCTTTAATTTATAGGTGAACGTAAGCATAAAATATCTTTGCAGCACCTGGCTTTGGATATCTTCGATATAAGTATCATTTACAGTTCTGCTTATGCTTTTATTTTGTTTCAACAGATCAAATACTGAAAGTTTTAATTCGCCTTTTTGATCTTTCAGGAATTTTTTACCTGCTGACATATTCCACAATAAAAAATGTTGATCGGGGGTTGTGCTGCTTTTATAATTATAGCTCTGGTTATTAAGATCGTTCTGGAAAAACCAGCCTGCTTTTGATAACAAATTAAATTGTACACCAAAAGATTGTGTGTTGTAGTTATTATTAGCTTGTTGTACAATCGCATTATAACTTGTGGAGTATGATAAATTAAAATCCACATACTGGCTTATATTGCTCGACAGCACTACGCCTCCATTGTATGTATAATTATCAGTGATAATTTTTTCATTATTTGTAAAGCCCGGTAATTTGCTATAGCTAACACCGGCATTAAGGTTAATATTTGATTTGATAAATTTAACAGGCGCACCATAAGTAAAGAATGAACGTGCATTCCAATATCCGCTTAGGTTTACAGGCTTGGTTAAATAAACACCCGCGGGTAATTTAAGCCCTGAAGGCAGGATAGAATCACTATTAAAATTGATAAAGCTTGCATTGGATATATAATCCTTTGTCTGCTGTACAAAAAGGTTTGCAAAAAAACTTTGTCCCTTTAGTGTATTGGTATAAGTGAAACGTGTAACCAGCGAACTGGAATATTGTTGTTTAAGATCAGGATTACCGGTACTATACTGTAAAGTATTGGTGGTATTCTCTACATTTTGTAATTGTGTAACAGAAGGTGCATTTACACTGGTTCTGAAAAACACGTTAATACTGCTCCTGGCAGAAAGCTTTCGCCTTAACTGCAGGTTAGGCAAAATATTAGTAAAAGTTTTATTTACAGAAACGGTATTTGGGAAAAGCTGGTCACTTTTAAGATTAGAACTTTGAATACTGGTTCCTACTGAAAATTGATTATCCCTGTCGCCAACCCGGTAAGTAATCCCACCATTTTGCGTATTGTAAGTATTATCAAATTTATTAGAAAGCCTTGTATCAAATAAAGAGTATGATTTACCAACAGGATCGTATTGAAAAGTTTGCTGATCCGCTTTATTTTTAGTGAAGGAAGGATTATAATTTAACTGTAACTGTCCTTTTTTACCCATCGGTTCAGTATAAGCAAGGTTTGCAGAAATTGTATGCCCATTGGTAAGGTTATCAACAAACTGGTTAGATAATGAATCCCTTGCCACGCTGTTTTTAAAAAATTTAGAATCAGTTATTGAGTATGAATCTGCCAGCTTGTGGTTAACAGTTGTATTAATACCAATTGAAATTGTTCTTCCTCTTTTTTGAAATGCATGCCTGAAAAACACAGTATTATTAAAGTTATAACCTGAAGTAGCAGCGTTATATGAACTTGCAGACTGGTTTAGCATATTTGCCAAAGAAAAATCACCGCTGTAAGCCTGCTGTGCATTTATAGTACTGCTGCTATTATTTTTTTGAAAATTTAAACTGGGGCTAATAGTAAGCGTATTGGAAGAATCAAATTTGTATTCTAACCTTAAGTTTATCCGGTTATTATAATTGCTGCTTGATGTTGCACTGTTTTCTTTATAATATATAGATGAATCACCCTTTAAAAACGTTTGCCTGTTGGTTAGCTGGGTGTTGGAGTTATTGGTATTATTAAAAAAATAACTACCGGTTAATGTCAATTTTTTCCCAAATTGGTTTGAGTAGTTTAACCCTATTGCATTGGTTTTACTTATACCATTTTGCTGGCCTACCAAGAAATTTTGCTGACCGCCACCACCTTGCCCACCGCCACCACGGCCTGCCTGAGCTTGTCCACCTTGTCCGCCGCCGCCACGGCCGCCTTGCCCTCCTCCACGATTTCCGCCTCCGCTGCTGGTAACGCCTAAAAGATCCTGGGAAGAAAAATTCTGCTGATTGATATTATTAAACAGCCCCACAAAAGAAAGCCGGCGATTGCCTTTAAAGAAACTAACATTACCACCTGCCGAATAGCGGTCATCAGTTCCATAGCCTGCATACATGCGGCCAAACTGCCCGTTACGCATATTTGCTTTGGTAACTACATTAATAGCTTTTTGAGAGCTGCCATCGTCAAAGCCGGTAAAGGCTGCCTGGTCGCTTAGCTTATCAAATACCTGTATTTTATCAATTATTTCTGCAGGCAAATTTCGTAAAGCAGCAGTAGCATCATCGCCAAAAAAATCCCTGCCATCTACTGTAACTTTTTTTACCTGTTCGCCTTGTGCAGTAACTGTTCCTGCTTTATCAACAGTAATACCGGGCATTTTTTTAATCAAATCTTCCACATTAGCATCCGGGTTCACTTTAAATTGATTGGCGGAATATTCCACCGTATCAACTTTTTGTTTTACCTGCGGGGCTGTGGCAACTACAGAAACTTCATTTAATATTTTAGCTGTTTTAGATATGGCAATATTCCCCATATCATTTATCACGCTGTCTTTTACATTAATTGTCATTTTAAATGCGCCGAGGCCAACCGATGAAACTGATAATTGATAAAGCTTTGGCGTAACGTTTTCAAAAATAAAAACACCATCTTTATTAGTAATGGTAGTATACGCTGTTGATGAATCCTGGTTATTTGCAGAATCTGGCCTGTTATTAAGTTTTACAGTGGCGCCGATTAACGGGCTTTTGTCATTTTCATCAGTTAAAACGCCTTTAACTGTCTGAGCTTTAATGGAATTGATAGAAAAGAGCAATAAAAAAAACGCTAATCCCCTGGCTAAAATATTCATGTTTAGATTTAATGATTAATAGATAAGTGTTGAGACTTATTAAAATTGGAAAAGTTTAGTGCAAAAAGTCTGCCTCAATAAATATTTGTTCTCCGTTTACGGCTTTGTGATTTAAATTGCAGCCTCTAAAAAGATAAATATGGATTATAGTAAGATTATTTCAGTAACAGGATTAAGTGGTTTATACGAATTAGTAGCTTCAAAAGCAGATGGCGCTGTGGTGAGATCTCTGGAGGATAAAAGCACAAAATTTGTCAGCAGCCGTGTACATAATTTCTCACACCTGGAAAGTATTGAAATTTATACGGTAAAAGATAATACTGTTTTAGCCGAAGTTTTTAAAGAAATAAAAAACAGTAAGGAGCCATTGCCTGATGCAAAAGCTGATGGTAAAGCATTAAAAAATTATTTCGAAAAAGTTTTTCCTGATCTTGATTTTGAAAGAGTGTATGCGAGTGATATGAAAAAAATAATATCATGGTATGGCATATTGAGTAAGAATAATATCGATATTAAACAGCCTGTGGAAGAAGAAAACACTAACTCAGAAAGTGTTATTGAAGAAATAAAAGATGAAAAACCTGTTCCTGAAAAAAAATCACTTAAGAATAGCAAATAATATTAATTCTTGAGACTTAAAACGCCAGCCGTGAATTTCCATTATCTCACGTTTCACGTCTGCCGTTTCATAATGTTAAGAATTTATCATGCAAAAGTTAACAATGAACGCATCTGCAGATATAAAAAAAATAGAACGCCACTTTTTACCGAAAGACCTGTTAGTAGATAAATGGGAAACCATTGAACCCTATTTTAAAGAGCTTCTTGAAAGAAAAATTCAGTCAAAGAAAAACTTAGAGAAATGGCTCACAGATATGAGTGAGCTGGAAGCCGTCATCAGCGAAGATTCCTGCTGGCGGCAGATAAAGATGACCTGCGATACAACAGATAAAAGTCTGGAGGAAGCATTTAATTTCTTCTGTATGCAAATACAGCCAATGATACAGCCTTACGCTGATGCTTTAAATAAAAAACTAATTAATTCCCCGTTTACAAAAGAGTTAGAGCCGGAAAAATATTTTACCTACCTGCGTTCAGTAAAAAAAAGCATTGAACTCTTCAGGGAAGAGAATATCCAGCTGCAATCAGAGTTGGCGGTAATGCAGCAACAATATGGTGTTATAACCGGCAGCATGCTAATAGAAGTGAATGGTGTTGAATATACTTTGCAACAGGCAGCAAAATTTTTGGAAAGCCACGACAGGGATTTACGTGAAGAAGTGTACAGGAAAATTAATGACAGAAGATTGGAGGATAAAGATGCACTAAATGATATGTATACGCAGTTAATTCAAAAGCGGCACCAGGTGGCGGTAAATGCAGGCTTTGAAAACTACAGGGATTACAGGTTTAAGGAGCTGGGAAGATTTGATTATACAAAAGAAGATTGCTTTAAATTTCATGAAGCAGTTCGCCGCCATGTACTTCCCCTGGTAAATAAAATTTATCAAAAGAAAAAAGAAAAATTAAAGCTGGATGATCTTCGACCATGGGATGTGGAGGCAGAGCCCGAAGGTACACAACCGCTTACACCATTTACAACTTCGGATGAGCTTATAAATAAATCCATTGCATGCTTTACACAACTTCGCCCTTTTTTTGGAGACTGTTTAAAGCAGATGGATACAATGAAGCACCTTGACCTGGAAAGCAGGAAAGGCAAGGCTCCGGGAGGATATAACTGTCCGCTGGCAGAAAGTGGTGCCCCCTTTATTTTTATGAATGCAGCAGGGCAAATGCATGATGTTACCACTATGGTACATGAAGGCGGGCATGCCGTGCAATCTTTTCTCACGCATAATTTAGAATTAAGCGCTTTTAAAGAATACCCAATGGAAATTGCTGAAGTTGCCAGCATGGCAATGGAGCTTTTCAGTATGGATCATTGGGAAGTTTTTTTTGAAAATAAAGAAGACCTGCAGAGAGCAAAAGAGCACCAGCTGGAAAGAACAATTACTATTTTTCCATGGATAGCTATTATAGATAAGTTTCAGCATTGGGTATATGAAAATCCTAATCATAGTGTGGAAGAAAGAAATAATAAATGGATGGAGATTTTAAAAGAATTTTCTGATGATGTAATTAATTACAGCGGGCTTGAAAAATATATGGAAAATGCATGGCAGCGCCAGCTGCATTTATTTGAAGTGCCTTTCTATTATATTGAATATGGTATTGCGCAACTTGGCGCCATTGGTATGTGGATGCAGTATAAAAAAGATCCTGAAAAAGCGCTGGATAATTATATGAATGCACTGGCACTTGGGGGTACTAAAACTTTGCCGCAATTGTATGAAGCCGCAGGTTTAAAATTTGATTTCTCTCCTGGAAATATTAAAACGCTGATGGATTTTGTGAGTGAAGAGATGGAGAAAATTTAGACTTGGTGACAAATGTCAATTAATGATTTTTATATGATATCCTAATCTATTTTTATATCATATTCTAATCTATGAAGTCTCATTTTTTATTTAGAATTGGGCATGTTATTTTTTTTATCATTTTGATTTCCTCATGTACTCCACATTTTTATAAGGCCAAACCATTAGAACCTGTATTGCTTACTGGGCAAAATGAGTTTAAACTAAATGCCATTACAGACTTTAGTATGAGTTCAGTAAGCGCAGCATATTCACCTAAACAAAATTTTGGTATCCTGGCAGGTGTGGCATCCAATCATTATAGAAGCTCCGCAACTACTGCAGGCAGAGACACAATTTATATAAACGAATATGTAGTTAATCCATATTTGGGTGCAGGCTATTATAAGAATATAGCACCTAATATTTTGTTTGAAGTATATAGTGGAATCGGGATGTATAATTATAAAAATACTGCGCTGTCTTATCTGAAAAGCATGAACAGTTTAAATTTTTTTCTACAACCTTCTATTGGTTATGCTCAAAATAATTTAGATGCAATTTTTACTTTAAGGATTGACTATTTAGATAGAAACAAAACAAAAATTAAAGACAGTGTTTTATCAGTAAATAATCAAAAAAGGTATGCGTTCTTAGAGTATAAAGATTATTTCTTTTTGCAGCCGGGCATAACGCTGAGAGCAGGCACAAAGAATTTTAAAATCCAATTCCAGGTATCAGAAAGTATACCCTTCAGTGGTAACTACAGATCGATATACGGATATGGCGCTCAATTGCTGGTATTCAATTCATTTAAGAATACTAATAAAATACTTTTTAGCTTTGGAGGTACAGTAGAATTAAACAGCTTATTCAATAAAAAAAAATAATTCATTTACACTCCCCGCAAATTCCATTTACCACCATCTCTGCGTGTTGCGGCGTAAAGCCCTTTGGAAGTTTTACCTGTGGCACAGTTACATCATCCAAACAAATAGTTTTACTGCATTCATCGCAAATAAAGTGTACATGGTTATCATGATGGTGGCCTGCTTCGCAATCATCTTTGCATAAAGCATATTTTATAGAGTTATCCCTGGTGGGTATCAAATGAATAATTCCCTTTTCCACGAAAGATTGTAAAGTGCGATAAACAGTAACACGGTCAAAAGATTCACCCGTCTTCTTTTCAATATCTGCATGCGCCAATGCCCCATTGGAATTGAGGAATAGCTGCATTATTTTTTGGCGGCTGCCCGTAACGCTTAAGTGATTCTTTTTTAATATCTCTTCAACCTGATTCATTAATTAGGGTTATTGGTAAATGTTGAGTTATTAAAAACTGCAGGGGTCTTCCTTTCTCTTAAAAGGTCTTTTATATCCCTGGATAATTTATCCAGTTCATCTTTTTTTAAACCATCATACACGCCCCTTACCCTGCCTTCTTTATCTACCACGGCAAAAAATTGGGTGTGGATGAACTGGTCCTGTATGTTAAGGCTGTTGTTTTTTTCATTGTCCAGCAAATAACTTTCACGTGCCATTTTGTAAAGCGAATCTTTATTTCCGGTAACGAAGAACCAGTTTGAACCCGCCTCCATTTTTTTTGAATATGCTTTCATTAAAGGCACTGAATCTGTTTCGGGCATGCATGTATGGGAGATGATTGCAAAGTCAGCTTCATTTTTATATTGGTCATAAATTGTTTTCATATTGGCATTCATCTTTGGGCAAATGCCTTTACAGGTGGTAAAAAAATATTCAGCTACGTACACCTTCCCCTCAACATTTCTCTGGGTGAGTTGTTTGCCATTTTGGTCAGTAAATGAAAAATTTTGCACATAATTCAAAACAGGAAGCTTTGCTTTATAATAATCAGTGCCTGCAAACAGGAAAAAATAAAAGGCAGCCATTAATACAATAAAAAATCCCCCAATCCACAGCAATTTCTTTTTCATATAAATATTTGTTTAACAAAATTACTACAGCTCAATTTAGATTTACCATTAATAAATTTTCGCATCATTGTTGCAAATTTACTATTTTTGCAGTTAGTATTATTTACAAATGGCATTAAAAGCGAATTGGGATTTTTTAGGGATTGCAACTTCAGTTGGCTGTGCTATTCATTGTGCTGTTCTGCCGGTAATTGCCAGTACATTACCCATATTTGGGATAAACATTATTCATAATTCTTATTTTGAATGGGGTATGATAGCGCTGGCATTTGTAGTAGGCTCTTTTTCTTTGTTTCATGGTTATATAAAGCATCATCGAAATAATTTTCCTGTTTTAATATTTTCCGCAGGATTTGTTTTCCTTGTGTTGAAGCAATTTTTTTCCCGGGAGGAATATTTGTTTTTAGCTATTGCGGTATGCCTTATCATTTCAGCACATCTTATAAATTATAAATATTGCAGGCAAAGTAAGGTTTGCAATTCTCCTCATCATGTGCATTGATAAATTTCTACCGCAGAGAAAAGAGTTGATTGAGGTTTCGCAGAAAGAATCTGCGTTAACTTAGCTTCTCCTTTCAACGATTATCTTTTATCAATTAAAACTTAATATTGTTTAAAATAGCAAAATGAAATTATTTTCTTTTTTGATTTTTTTATTCCTGTTTAGTTATGCATCGGCTCAATCAAAAGATGAAGTGGCAATAAGAAATATTTTAAATCAACAATCTGTTGCGTGGAACGAAGGCAATCTTGAAAATTTTATGCAACCTTACTGGCACAATGATTCTTTAATGTTTATTGGTAAATCAGGAGTTACTTATGGCTGGCAAAAAACACTTGCTAATTATAAAAAGAATTATCCCGATGCTGCCGCTATGGGCAAATTAGATTTTACTATTCTTCAAACAAAAAGATTATCTGTACTCTATTATTCTGTAGTTGGTAAATGGCATCTTACCCGTACAGTAGGGGATTTAGGCGGATATTTTACCTTGCTCTTCAAAAAAATAAAAAATGCATGGGTGATAGTTTCAGATCACAGCAGCTAATTACAATTTCCATTTCTTTTTATAAAACAGAATTAATAAGAAAAGACTTATTAGGAACCAGCAGTAAAAAAGATAATTTCCTACACCTGGCCTGTCATCAAAAAAAGCAAGATTTAAACCTATACCTATAGTAGAGTTTATAAAAAGCCATAGCAAGCCAATTGCCAGGGAGTTGACAATTCTTGTAAAAAATTTTCTAACATCGGGATCCTCCTCGCTCATAAAAATTATTAATTACTTAAGGTAAAAAATCTTTTTATTTAATCAGCAGGTTTTTAAATTCGGTGCTATCTCCGCAAAACACATTAAAATCTACAGTGGTTTTTATACCGTTAACATGCCCGTTCTCATTGTGTTGCCAGAAGGTCCAATTCCTGTCTATCCTGGGTTTACCGGCTTGAAAATAATGTGCAATCCAAAAATGATATTCATCAAATGATCCTCTTAAATAAGTATTATAAAAACTAATATTGGTATAAATAACCGGTTTCACTTTATATTGCTGTTCCACTTTTTCAAGCCAATCTTTTATGTTTTGTTGTATGGTAGTTATTGATTCCCCTGAAGTTTCTTCAATATCCAGTACAGGCGGAAGATCGTCTTTTTTTAGTTTTACTATTTCAATAAAATTAGCCGCCTGCGCTTTCCCGCTTTTGCCTACAGTAAAATAATGATAAGCGCCTTTTGGAATATTTTCTTTTTCGGCCTGCAGCCAGTTCCTGCTGAATTGGGCATCCACTTTGTCAACTCCTTCGGTTGCTTTTATAAATGCGAATCCAATTTTAATATTTTTGTCCTGCATGTCTTTTACATCGCTCCAGTTAATTACCTGCTGGTACCGGCTTACATCAATGCCATGCAATAAATAATTTTGAGGGATATCAATACCAAAGGCTGGATACATTATATGTGGTGGCCGGGTAAACAGGTAAGTAACATAATAAACTACGTTAGCAATTACTATAATTGCAAGAAGTACCTTGAATAAAGTTTTTGGAATGGAATATTTTTTTCGTGCCAACAGAACAGGATATTAATAAATTGCTACTTCACTATTTTCTTCACAAACTTAACATCCTTACCCGATCCTACTTTAATAAAATATACTCCCCTTGCTAAATGGCCGAAAGGAATTTCAATAAATTCCGATCCATTAACCGTTAAAAGTTTTCTATACAAAAGCTGCCCTGCGCTATTATAGAGAGAAATATTAGCATACAGGGATGTATAATTTTTAAGATAAACAAATAGCTGCTGCTGAACAGGATTTGGAAATACCTGTACCATATTCTGCCCGCCTGAATTATCAGTTATTTTTTGTGTTGTATTGTTTTTTGTGATAAGCCAATAGTCAGGATCAACCCAAACGGTATCTGCAATAAAACCAATATTCCTGTAAAAAATTTCGCCATTGGTTTTATTATCCACAATAACTGTTTTTTCCTGTGTTGCATTTTTAAATTTAAGTGCCACGGGCAATTCAAAAAAATTTACTGATGGATGTGATGTTGTTTGATTCATTTTTATCTTAGCATAATTGCTTCCCACCTGGGTCCATTCAACATTATAGCTGGGATAACCTTCGCCATAAAACCATTTTTTAAAAAATGCAGTAAGATCTTTACCGCTCGCCAATTCCAGGTTTCTTTTAAGATCATCTGTTGTTGCGAATCCATAGCTTACCTTAGGATCTTTATGATATTGCCGTATCCCTTTAAAAAAAATACTATCACCCAATATCCACCGCAGCATATATAAAAGATGAGATCCCTTTGTGTACGAAAGCCTCCCGCTAAAGATCCTGTTCACATTTGTAGTATCATCTACCCAAACTGATCCGCCGGGAGCCGAGGTAATATTTACAATTTCGGCTTTACGGTTATTGATAACTGTTGCAGGATATGCCTTTTCCATATACATACTTGCCAGATATGTTGCAAACCCTTCATTAAGCCATATATCCTGCCAGCTGGCACAGGTTACTTTATCCCCAAACCATTGATGCCCCAGCTCATGTGCCATTAAGCTTTCATTGGGCGTTGTAATAAATGTGGATGTCTGGTGTTCCATGCCTCCTCCCCATCCAAATTGCACATGACCATATTTTTCTTTAATAAAAGGATATTCACCAAAAGTATTATGGTAGAACTGAAGTGCATTAAAAACAAGCGGGGTATTATTTTGAAAGATGGTGAGATTTTCGGGGTAGCAAAATGTTTGCATAGGCAGATTTATATTTCCTAATTGCACACTATTATTAAACACAGAATAATTGGTAACAGCAAGGCAGATTAAATAGCTGGCAATTGGATAGCGATGCTTCCAATGAGTGATTGTATTCAATCCGATTTGTGTTTCAGTTTGCAGTAAGCCATTGGATGCGGCTTTGTACAGGGCGGGATGCGTTATATAAACATCAATGGAATCGGCTTTATCATCAAGCCCGTTTTTACAGGGCCACCAATCACGGCTTCCGTAAGGCTCACTTAATGTCCATATTACAGGAACGCCGGCATGCGTGCTTTGTATAAAAGACCCAAAGCCGGAGGTGGCCGGAATACCATTATAAAAAATACTGACAGAATCCAGCTTTCCTGCAGGAACAGTATTTGTAAAATTTATTTGAAGTGCATTATTGAGATGCTGATAATTTAACAGAGTATGCCTTTGCTTTACGCTATCAGTAACAAGAGAAGACATGAGATCAAGAGAAATAGTATTGGATGCAGATGTTATTGTAAAATATACAGTTACTTTTCCTTTTATAAATCTCACAGCAGGATCAACTTCCCATTCACAGCGATAATATTTTACATCAAAATTATTTGAAGAAGCACTTACATTGTCAGCATTCATTAATCTTTCATGACTTATTTGCTCTGAAAGCGCTATTTCATACACCTTCTCAATATAATTTGTAACCGGCTGCGCAATAACTTTTGAAAACATTAACAAACAGGAGAGGAAAAGTAATTTCATAGCGGTTGTTTAACTGCCTTTTAACGCTAACCCTTCAATATAAAAAAGTTCAAAGTTTACCTTTGCCAGCCATTGTTTTAACAGGGTATAAATTTCGGATTTTATCAGGATAAAAGGCAATATTAAGAGGTAAGTAACCGTTATTGCTATTCAGCTCGAAATTCCTTTGAAAAATTAATGATCAGCTTATCTATGAACAACATCTTATCAAAAATATTGTGTGGTTTTGTTATTGTATCAGCTACACTTTCTGCTACCGCAGGATCAAATACTGACACCACTCGATTACTCGCCAATAACACAGGCAATGTTTCCACAAATTCATTTACAAAAACTATTGTTAAGGAGGTTAATATTATATATCCTGCAATCCTCCAGGCTCATATGGATGAATCGCTGGATTATGTTCAGAAATTCAGTAATAAAAAAAGAGATTATCTCATGCGCACATATCAAAGAGGAAAAAAATATTTTCCTCAGATTGCTGCTGTTTTAAAACGTTATAATCTTCCGCAGGAATTAAAAGTTTTAATTGCTCTTGAATCGGCGTTTAACCCCAATGCTGTTTCAGGTGCAGGGGCTGTAGGTTATTGGCAGATTATGGATGATGTTGCTAAAGAATATGGTTTGCAGATAGTGAATAAAAAAACGGCCGCTGATCCAAAGAGTAAAAAGAAGGATGACAGGAAAAATTTGGCCAAATCAACTTTAGCAGCTGCAAAATATTTACGTGACAGGTGCAAAAATTTAAATAATGATCTTCTTTTGATAGTTGCTTCTTATAACTGGGGTATAGGCAATGTTTGGCAGGCAATGAAAAAAACGGGAAAGAGCAATCCTGATTTTTGGGATATTAAAAAGTACCTGCCCTCTGAAACAAAATCGTATGTAATGAATTTTATTGCGCTTAATGTGGTTTTTGAGAACTATGATAAGTTCGTTAAAAATAAACTTGTATTTAATTCAGAATTAATAGAAATTCCTGTTTCGGGCAATACGCTTAAGTTAAACACCTCTGTTACTGATTAATTTTCTTTTACCATTTTGGCAGTAACTTTACACCATGCCGCAGGTTAACCTGGATGATAGCTTAAACTTTTTAAGTAAACTAAGTTTGCGCAGGGTTTGGAATGCGGCAAAAGTTTTTACCAGTTTCCAGGCAGGCCGCATTTTAAAAAAACCTATACAGTGGGGTTATCCAATTTCTATTTCTTTTGAGCCTACAACTTCATGCAATCTTCGCTGCCCCGAGTGCCCCAGCGGCTTAAGAGCATTTACCCGTCCAACCGGGATGCTAAAAAAAGATTTCTTCAGGCAAACAATTGATGATATTCATAAAGATATTTTATATCTCATTTTTTATTTCCAGGGTGAGCCATTTTTAAACCGGGAGTTTTTGGATATGGTAAAGTATGCTGCTGATAAAAAAATTTATACAGCAACATCAACCAATGCGCATTATCTCACAGATGAGGTTGCTAAAAAAACGGTTGAAAGCGGCCTGGACAGATTGATAATTTCTATTGATGGAACAACGCAGGATGTTTACCAGCAATACAGGGTTGGTGGAAATCTTAATAAAGTAATTGAGGGAGCAAAAAATATAGTTAAGTGGAAAAAAGAATTAAAAAGTAAAACGCCCTTTGTATTCTTCCAATTTTTGGTAGTAAAGCCCAATGAGCACCAGATTGAAGATATAAAAAAACTAGCGAAAGAAATTGGCGTAGATGAAGTGAGATTTAAAACCGCACAGGTGTATGATTATGAAAATGATCCCAACAATCTTATTCCTGTAAATGAAAAATACAGCCGGTATAAAAAAGATAAACAGGGCAATTATATTGCTAAAAATAAATTAGCAAACCATTGCTGGAAGCTGCACCACGCCAATGTAATTACATGGGATGGATTAGTGGTTCCCTGTTGTTTTGATAAAGATGCAACGCACCAGCTGGGCAATTTAAAAATGCAGTCATTTAAAGAGGTATGGCATAATGATAATTATAAGCAGTTTAGAAAAGAACTTATGACCAGCAGGAAAAATATTGATATCTGCGCCAATTGCAGTGAAGGCGTTTCTGTTTGGCAGGATTAAATTTTTCTAAATTTGCTTCCAATGAAAAAACTTTTCTTACTTCTTTTTACTTTTTGCTTTTCACTTTTCGCTTTTCGCTTATTTGCCCAGCCTAAATATGAATTTCGTGCAGTATGGGTGGCTACAGTTGATAATATTGACTGGCCATCAGAAAAATATTTAAGTACTGATAGTCAGAAAACAGAATTTATAAGATTACTGGATATGCATCAACGCAATGGGATGAATGCGATCATTGCACAAATACGTCCTGCCACAGATGCATTTTATCCCTCGCAATACGAGCCCTGGAGTGAATGGCTTACCGGAACGCAAGGCAAGCCGCCAATCCCTTATTATGATCCTTTAGAGTTTATGATTGCCGAAACGCATAAACGAGGAATGGAATTTCATGCATGGATGAATCCTTACCGGGCTGAGTTTAGTATCGGAAAATCTTCTATATCACAAACGCATATCACAAAACTGCACCCTGACTGGTTTTTGCCCTATGGGACTGTAAAAATTTTTGACCCGGGAAATAAGCAAGTACAACAGTTTGTAACCAACGTTGTAAGGGATGTAGTTAGCCGGTATGATGTGGATGCCATTCATTTCGATGATTATTTTTATCCTTATCGAATTGCAGGAAAAGAATTTCCTGACTCTGCATCCTTTTTTAAGTATGGAAATGGATTGAACAAAGATGACTGGAGAAGAAGTAATGTTGATTCAATTATTCTTATGCTGGGCAAGGCCATCAAACAGGAAAATAAATTTTGCAAATTCGGTATCAGCCCTTTTGGTGTCTGGCGTAACAGTGATAAAGATCCTGCAGGCAGTAATACAAAAGCAGGACAAACAAATTATGATGATCTGTACGCTGATATTTTATTGTGGCTTAAAAATAAATGGATTGATTATGTAGCGCCACAACTATATTGGGAATTCAGCCAGAAAGTTGTTCCGTTTGCAACGCTGATAGATTGGTGGGCAAATCATTCTTATGGAAGACATTTATACATTGGTCATGGAATTTACAGGGCATATGAATCAAAATCCGCAGCGTGGAAAAACCCTGATGAACTACCTAATCAAATAAAAAAAGTAAGAGAATACCCACAGGTGCAGGGCAGTATTTATTTCAGCAGTAAAAGCTTTGCCAGAAATCCAAATGGCTGGAATGATAGTTTGCAGAATAATTATTATAAATATCCTGCGATAATTCCTCCCATGCCGTGGATTGATAACACAAAACCACCAACGCCGGAATTAGGCGCAGAAATAGTAGGTAATTCTAATTCGAAAGATATCATTTTACATATTTTTTCACGTAGGTTATCAGGCATTAAGCAGTATGCTTTTTACTTATCTAGTACAATTGATTTTGCAAATGACAGGATTTATAAAATGCTGCCTGCGCAAAAAGATATGCAGTTAAATATTTCTCCTGATGATCTCCGGGGACTGGATAATTTTTATATTTCAGTACGCTCTATAAGTAAAACCAATAATGAAAGTGAAAACAGTAAGGTGTATAATCTTACATGGTCAGCAGATCATTGGGTGCTGAAATAGAAATCGCTTTACCTTTACATGCTAAATAATTAGTTATGCCAGGCTTTGAATTTTTTGGAGAAGAAGAAAGAAAACAAATAGATGATGTAATGGGTACAGGCATTCTTATGCGTTACGGTTTTGACGCCCAGCGCAAAGGAAATTGGAAGGCAAAGGAATTGGAACAAAAAATATCTGAAACATTCGGGAGCAAATATGCACAGCTTACCAGTAGCGGAACTGCTGCGTTAACTACAGCCATGGCGGCTTTGGGTATTGGATATGGAGATGAAGTTATTATGCCCGCATTCACCTTTGTTGCAAGTTTTGAGGCTGTAATTTCTGTTGGTGCTATTCCTGTTTTGGTTGATATTGATGAATCATTAACGCTCGATCCTAATGCAGTAAAAGCCGCAATAACATCAAAAACAAAATGTGTTATGCCCGTGCATATGTGCGGCAGCATGGCTGATATTGATGCTTTAAAAAATATCTGCAAAGAAAATAATCTTATCTTATTGGAAGATGCCTGCCAGAGTATAGGCGCTACTTACAAAGGCAAATATGTTGGAACAATAGGTGATGCAGGAACTTTTAGTTTTGATTTTGTAAAAACAATTACGTGTGGCGAAGGTGGTGCAGTGTTAACCAATAATGAAGAGGTGTATACCAAATGTGATGGATACACTGATCATGGACATGATCACCAGGGCGTCGATCGCGGCGCCGACCTGCATCCGTTTGTGGGATATAATTACCGGATAAGTGAATTACACGCTGCAATAGGAGTGGCGCAAATAGGGAAGCTCAATAATTTCTTATCTATACAAAGAAAGAATCATGCATTGCTTAAATCTATTTTAAGTGCAATACCCGAAGTTACATTTAGAAAAATTCATGATGAAGAAGGGGATAGCTGTACGTTTCTTACATGGTTTTTACCTGATGGAGAGATAACCGCAACAGTTGTTGCCGAAATGAAATCACAAAATATATTAGCCGGCAATTTTTATTGGTTTGATAATAACTGGCACTACATCCGCAAATGGGATCATCTTAAAAATAATAAGTTTTTAAATAATCAAAGTGAACCATTGCAGCAGCAATTAAAAAAATATTCAGCCGAACCATTTACAGCAAGCGATGCAATTATGAGCCGTTGCATTTCTACTGCTATAAGTCTCACATGGACGGAAGAACAGATCAGCGAAAAAGGGGAAAAGATTGCAGGGGTAATAAAGAAAGTGCTAAAAGATAAATATGCTTCAGTATAAGTTCTATCTCTTTTCTTCCAGGTAATTACATTGCTGTAATGATCCCAATCTAAACCGGAATGGAATTTTAGTTGCTTTTTCAAATGCCAATTCTTTTTTACATATAATTCCAAAATGCTGCGTATAATAATCCTGAGGAATTACGGCAAATGATAAGGATAAGTTTAGCGTTTCTTTATTATTGGAGTTGTTCATTACATTAAATACAGGCTTAGGCAACTGTGTATCTGGTAATTTAATAGAATGAGAAATTTGTGCGCTTGAAAAAAAGGAGCACAGAAAAAAAGTTGCAGTAAAGCCACAAATTTTATTCCAAAACAACATATCATTGATTTAGTGTATGTAAATTTACGGTTTCTTATACAGGTTAGATTTTAAAAATAAAAATGTCATTAAGCCAACACTTACAACAAAAACTTCTTCAAAAATTATCTCCTCAGCAGATTCAGTTAATGAAATTGTTGCAGGTTCCGACCGCCCATTTAGAAGAGCGGATAAAAGAAGAGCTTGAAGAGAATCCTGCTCTTGAAACCGGTGAAGATGGATTTGAAGATAACCTGGAAACAAAAGAGGAATTTGAAACGCCGGAAGATGATTTTGATAAAGACGGCAGCGAAGATGATTATGGGAATATTGATATTAGTGAATATGTGAGTGATGGTGATGATGATGTGGGGGATTATAAATTACGGGACGAGAATTATCCTGACCAGGAGGAAACAAAAACAATTCCGCATAAAGTTGAAACATCTTTTCATGAAGTACTGGTAAGCCAGTTAAGTATGCTTGACCTGGATGAACGTCAGCAAAAAATTGCCGAACAGATAGTTGGCAGCATAGATGATGACGGATATTTAAGAAGAGAATTATCTGCCATTGCAGATGATCTCGCCTTCAGGCAAAATATAGAGGCAACTGAAAAAGAAATTGAAGAGCTTATACAAAAAATTCAGCAATTTGATCCGCCGGGGGTTGCAGCAAGAGATCTTAGGGAATGCCTGTTGCTGCAGCTTGAAAGAAAATCAGGAGATGGAAAATCTGTTGAAACAGCCATGAAGGTACTGGATAAGTATTTTGAAGAATTTACCAAAAAGCATTACGAAAAAATCCAGCGTGGTTTAAACTTAACTGATGAGCAGATAAAAGATGTTATCAACCAGATAATAAAACTAAACCCTAAACCCGGTGGCCATGTGGGTGATAGTAACAGGATGGAAAATTATGTGATACCGGATTTTTTTGTGCTGAATAACAATGGAAAATTAGAGCTCTCACTTAATTCAAAAAATGCACCGGACCTGCGTATTAGCGAAGGGTACAGAGATATGCTTAAGGAATATGACCGGGGCTCAAAAAAAGATAAGCGGCAAAAAGAAGCTGTTCTTTTTATTAAGCAAAAAATTGATTCTGCTAAATGGTTTATTGATGCTATTAAACAACGGCAACATACTTTGCTTAGCACTATGCAAACCATTATGGAATACCAAAAAGAATTTTTTTTAACCGGCGATGAAACAGAAATGCGCCCAATGATATTAAAAGATATTGCAGAAAGAACCGGTCTTGATATATCAACAGTAAGCAGGGTTGCCAACAGTAAATTTGTACAAACAGAATTTGGTACCTACCGGCTTAAATTTTTCTTTAGCGAAAGCCTTGTGATGGATAGCGGGGAAGAAGTGAGTACCAGAGAGGTTAAAAAAATATTAAGCAATCTTATTGAGGCAGAAAGTAAACAGCATCCTTTAAGCGATGAAAAACTAACTGACCTGCTGCAGGAAAAAGGCTACAATATTGCAAGACGTACTGTTGCAAAATACCGGGAGCAGCTTAATATCCCGGTGGCACGTTTAAGAAAAGAACTGTAAACAATACGTTCTAATTATGGATAATTTATATGCTGCAGAAAATAAGCCGGCAAATACTTATAAGCACCCGGGGATTGTAATTTTTTTTTCGAAATTGTTCTCTTACATTTTCCATCCTTTGTTTATTCCCTTATATGTAACGTGGTATTTGGTGTTTGTACATCATAATTATTTTGCAGGGTATGGTGAAAAAGCCAAAACCTGGGTTATGCTTAGGGTTGCATTAAATATGGTTTTCTTTCCCCTGTTAACTGTATTATTATTAAAGGGAGTTGGCTTTATTGAATCCATCTTTTTAAAAAAACAGAAAGACAGGATAATACCTTACATGGGAGCCGGTATATTTTTTTTCTGGATGTATCTTGTTTTCCATAACCAGCCTGAGATACCACAAATACTCACCGCTTTTACTTTTGGAGTTTTTCTTGCATCATCAGTTGCATTGATCGCAAACATTTATTTTAAAATAAGTATGCATGCCATCGGGTGTGGAGGAATGCTGGGTTTAATGGTCGTTGTTTTAAACACAAATGCAGCCTCGCCATTTACTTTACCGTTAACCATCGCCATTTTAATTACAGGTATAATTTGCACTTCCAGGCTTATAGTGAGTGATCATACACAAAAGGATATTTACCTCGGGCTGTTGGGTGGATTCTTTTGCCAATTTATCAGCGCAGCTTTTCTTTTATAAAAAAAATACCCCGAGGTTAATCGGGGGTTTGTGGTGTTCTCCTGTTGTGCCTAACAAAAAATCTTTATATCATGTGCCGTTCTGTTGTTATTATCCGTGAAGTACAGGAGAGGTTAACAAGTATTTTTGCGTTGGATGATATAAGAAAAGGCAACTGCCATTCTTAATAACATCAATAATTTTTTTATTCATTTTTGCCGGTAAGGCAGGGCATCCGAAACTTCTTCCTAAAAAACCATTGCTTTTTAAAAACTGTTCGGTTACATATTCGCTGCCATGCATTACAATAGCCCTGTTGTAAGCTTGATCATTAAATCCTCTTTCGCATCCTTTTAGTTTTAAAGCATAGCCACATTCCCCAGAATAAGTATTTAGCGTTACGTAAAAACCAAGGCTGCTTTTGTGTGAATCATTTTCGTTGGAGAAGTTTGTTGCATAGTCCAGTCCTGAATTACGGCCATGGGCAACCAAAGATTGAAACAAAACTTTGTTTCTTTTTAAATCAATAACGTATAAGCGCTTTTGACTGGAAGGTTTACTGAAGTCAATAACCGTTATAATATTTTTATTGCGAATTACTTTTTTTCGGATAAGATTATTATATCCTTTTAAAGCGAGGTCAAACGCCTTTTTTGATAAGCCTTTCTTCTCCAGGTTCATTACAGTGTATGTATCAGGAGCTTTGGTATTTGCATGTTTATCAGAAATAAAAGTTTCGGTTGAAGAAGAATCATTATAACAGGCCAGAATGCCTGCTTTAGTTGAAATATTATTTTCTTTAAATGAAAAGGAGAAACTTATAAACGTAGTAAAGGCAAATAAAAATGCTATCGGTAAACGGATAGATCTCGGCATACTTGTGGTTTTTCGACGTTGAGAGTTCAGAGTTCAATTGGATAAACTATAAGCGTTTTTCGAAAACAATTATTGCCTGATATGTCGGTAAATTTTATTGTGACGCCATAATTCAGTACAAGTACACAGGTGTATAGTAAGTTTACTAAGAGGCTTTACGTTTCAACAGCAAGGAATAATATTTTAAAAAATATTTAGCCAGATTTTTTTGTAACAGCTATTATAATCAAAAGTTTAAAAAACATAGCTCTTTAACCAACCTTTTAACGTAGAAGTTGCAAAAGAAATCTTAAAATGCCGGGTAAGGCATTAATATTTTCCTGCTGGCACGATTCTGGAAAATAAATATCTCTTAAGACCCGCTGATAAAATCCATTTTTAAACCCTCAAAATTTAAATTAAAATGAGCTTCGAAAATTTTCCAACCAGCAACATCCCTGAACAAAAGCCTGCGCCTCAAAAACGTGCTTACAATTACAAAGGCATTTTATTGGGCGTATTATTAGCTGCCTTAGCAGGCACATGGGCATATTTGATATGGGATAAGAGTAAATCAAATGAACAGGCACAGCATCTCAGTATGCAGTTAACCACAAGCGATTCATCTAAGAATGATTTGCAGCGTGAGTTAAACCAGGCAGTGATGAACCTGGATATGCTTAAGAGTACTAATTTAAAAGCAGAGGAATTGCTAAAAACGAAAGACAAGGATATACAGGACCTAAAGCAAAGAATTCAAAAAATCATCAATGATAAAAATGCAACAGCTGCCCAGCTTAGGGAAGCCAGGAGTTTAATAAATCAATTGAAAGGTAATATTGAAACCTATGCTGCAGAGATAGAAAAGCTGAAAAATGAAAATCTTACATTAACAGAAGAAAAGAGAGTTATCACGGTAGAAAGAGATGTGGTAAGAAAAAATTATGATTCAGCTACAGTTGTTATAAAAGAAAAAGAAGGGATAATTGATGTAGGTTCCACTTTACATGCGTCTAACTTAAATGTTATAGGAGTAAAAGAAAAGACCAGTGGAAAAGAAAAAGAAACTACAACAGCAAAACGCGTAGATAAACTTAAAATATCTTTTGATATTGATGAGAACAGGATAACGCAAAGCGGGTTGAAAGAAATCTATGTAAATATCATTGCGCCGGATGGTTCTGTAATTGTTATACCTGAGGGAGCAATTAAATTTGTAACAAGAGAAGGTGTGGAAAAGATGGCTACTAAAAAAGTAGAAGTTGATTATAAACAAGGTGAGCGCAAACAGGTACAAATTGAATTGGCAAAAGTTCAAAACTTTATACCCGGCAATTATAAAATAGAAATATATAATAATGGCTTTAAGATAGGCGAAGCGGTTCGCAGCCTTAAAAAAGGTGGTTTATTTAGTTAATCGCAATCACATACTATAACAAAAGACCCGCTGATTTTTTGGCGGGTTTTTTTATAATTTTCCTCCGTTTCCATACAATACAAATGCAGCCCAGAAAAGGGGATTCTTTGTACGCTTGTCGTACAGTAATTTAACCTGTGCTGATTTCATAGCAACAGCTCTTGTTTTACCTGCACTTAAATTCTTATAAAATTCTGTCATTAAAATTTTGGTAGCCATATCATCTACTGGCCAAAGGCTTGCAACAACCGTATTTGCCTTAGTGCGAAATGCTTCGATAAAAACCCCTATTTCTGTTCCTGAGACAGTGCCAAGAGCTGTTTGGCAGGCCGATAAAACAACCATCTCCATTGATTGCATAGGAAGGGCATAAATTTCTCCATATGTAAGATCCGGCTGTTCTGTTTGGGGTAAATGTGCAAGCTGAATGTTACTTGATTCCAGCGGCGAAAGAATATGCCCGTGTGTGGCAAGATGAAGGATCTTTACATTTTTTATTTTAAAAAGTTGCACTTTGGTTGCAGCATCCTTGCTATAAATTTTTGTACCCGGGTATACTGATTGTATGGCTTTTACTTCTTCCAATGCTCCTTCAAGGTCTGCTTCTGTGGGATCGCCGAACGCAATTAATGTTCCTTTATTGATAGAAGAGGGTATGGTTATTAAATCACCGGCTGTTAAAAAAATTATATTGTGTTTTTCAATAAGGTATTGATGATCTTTTGGAGATATCAATGCCGAAAAAGGAAGCATAAATAATTCTCCATTCGGAATGATCTTTAAAGTTTCAATACCAGTAAGTAAATCTTCTATAGGAATCATTAAGGTTTGATACAACTCCGTAAGCGAAGAATTAACTGAAGCTAGTTTTTTACTATTTTCCGTTGTATCATTATTTCTTAAATCGGGCCTTTTTTTCTCTTCTGCAAATCCTGTTTCAGGATCCCTTGAAATAGAATAAAAATCTTTTGCAAAATCATTAAGCCCGCTTCTTGCAGCAGCAACCAGGCTAATTAAATTATTTTCAGTTATCTCAACAGGCCGTACAACAACAGTATTACGCCGCACAACAAAAATGTAAAGCTTATCCCTGGTTATTAAATATGAAACAATAGCTTCAACAGGTGAAATTGATCCTTGTATTTTAAGCAGGTCAGTGGGCTTAACAGTAAACCGCAAACCCGGTTGTTCAATTTCCAGTTTTTTTATGGCCAAAGCATATTGCTGACGGGCATTGCCTAAGGCAGAGATCAAATTATTCTTTTTTTGACTTCCTGTCTCTGAATTTATTTTTTCAAGGCTCGTTCTTACTGTGTTTATCCTGTTCTCTGCAAGTGTTGCTTCTTTAAGATTAGTGGCTGCTTTACCGTTAAGCCTGATTTCATTTTTAGGAATAACATCTACCAGGTTTTTTCGTTGTGCTCTCGTTGCATATTGCAGTGCTTTCTCCGTTCGTCCCTGTCGTACCAAAAGATCAATAAGCCTTTGATAAATTTCCGAAGTCTCCCGTTTATTACTATATGCATCTCCCTGTTCAGTTGAAGCAAATCCTGAGCGGATCGATTCTGTAATTTGTATTGATTCGATATAAACATCTTCAGCTTCTTTAAGTTTTCCTGCTTTTTCATAAGCCCACCCTAAAGAATTTAAACATCTTGCCAATAAAGGCAATAATTCTCCTCTCCGGTAAACCTCAATAGCAGTTTTATAATTTACTATCGCCTGTTCAAGTGTAAGACTATTTTTATCCTGTGATCTGTCAACAAGAATGTCAGCTTCTGTTTCATTTGCTTCCGCCAAAGCATCTTCGCCAAATGATAATTGAAGTGCCGCAGCTTTTGCCTGTCTGCTAAATTTTAATGCAGCTTCTATTTGCTTTGCAGCTTTTTCTATCCTGCTAGCAAATATCAAAGCATACACAGCACCATTCTGTTGCTGAAGGCGGGCACGAAGACGCAATACTTCACGAATGTTAGCTCTTGCATTATCAAACATTTGTTGGTTGGTATAGATGAGCGCCATTCTTCCACGCAGGGCAGCAATTGCACCTGAAGGTTTTCCGCCGGCAAGTTGACTAAACAGGTCTATCGCCAGCATATATTTTTTCAGTGCCTCTTCATACAATCCCTGTGCTTCTAAAATCCTGCCCTGTATCCGGTAAATTGTAGCCTTGTGTGTAGCAATAGTAAGTGTGAGTAATGAATTTACTATCTCATCTGTATTTTGATTTTTTTCTGATTCTAAAATCGTTATTAGTTTTTCAACCTGGTTTACGGCTTTGGTAGCTTCGCCATATTTGCCCTGGGCCATCCTTATTTGTGCTAAACTAAATAATGCCGAAGCAAGGGAAGAACGTATTGTCATCTTTTCAATGATAGCGCTTGTATTGCTTTCTACAGGTTTGCCTTCCAGCTCTTGCAGAAGTTTTATTTCTTTCTGAAAGCTTTCTACGGCTTTATTGTATTCGCCCAACTGCCAATTAGCATTAGCTATATAATCCAACGTCCACCATTCTTCCTTATCTGTTTTGCGAAGTGAAAAAGCTTTATCATATAATTCAAATGCTGCTTTTGCATTATCATTATCAAGTTCTATAACACCCAATTTTTCATATGCCTTCGCTTCTCCTTTTGTATCTTTTATTTCTTTTGAAATGGTAGCGAGTTTTTGCAGGTATTTTTTTTCCGCCTCCTGATCCTGGAAATAACGGGCTTCGGTAATAAGCTCTGAAAGTAAGGCTGAGATTAAAATTCTACCGACTTTATAAAGCGCTTCTTTCTTTTCCTGGTTTACTTCTTTATCATATGCAGGTAGTTTTTCTTCTGCTTCTCGGAGCTGCTGTTTATAGCGGGAGTAGTAACTTTCATGATATTGTTTTGTAAAAGCGTCAGCTTCTACAAATAATTTTGTAGCTGTTTCGTATTCCGTTTTATTGAAATAAATTTCTGCAGCTTGTCCTGTGTTATAGGCAATACGGGTAAATATCTTTTCCCGTTCTTCAGGCTTAAGTGCGGCATTGCCAGCTTTGCTTTTATCTGCAACTATTTCACTTTCTATGTTTGATAAAACAGGCTCCTGAGCAGGAGCCTGTAAAGAAATAAGTACGTTACAAATAATAAGCGCAATAAAAATTTTTGATCTCAATGACAAAGAGTTTTAAAATCACTTCCAAACAACAACTGCTTTGCCATCCGTTCCATGGCCTACAGCAAGCTTACCTTTTTTAAAAGCCGCATCAAATTCACTCCATGTCATTCTATTGTTAGGAAAGTTGGTTACGTACACATAGTTGTTATCGTAAGCAAAAGCTGTTACCCAATGACCAACCCACCACTTATTATTAAGTTCCGGCAGTGCACCTGCATCAAGCATAACCATAACAGGAAGCTGCATAGACAAATATTTTTTTATCTCCGGTATTCCTTCAATCCATGCATATTGAATTCCGTATTGTTTTCCTAATTTATCAAGTCCCTGGTTTACCTCTTTCCAGTCAGTACCTAAAGTGCCTGATAGCTGCTGCATATTCTTTAAAGTAATTTTAGGCGGTGCTGCCTCCCAAACGTTAGCAGCTAATTGCTTTTGATCTGGAAATTTTTCCTTTGATCCAACAGCATATAAAGCAGAAGCCATTGCTGCCTGTGCCGAACTATTATTATTTGCCGGGAAATCATTGTTGGTATATTGATAAATTGTACAATTACCTTTATAGCCATTGTAACTGCTGTAGTTAGCTAATGTAATATCTTCTCCACGGCTTCTTTGTTTAGGCTTTGACCTTGGGGTTAATAGTACTTTTAAAATATCAAATCCAACCTGCATAAGTAATTCCTGGCGGGTAACTTTTGGCGGTTGTTCTTCAGGCTGTTCATAGGTTTTGCCTTCAACTTTTAAATCAACTGGTTGTTGTGTTTTTGTATTAGATGTTTCAGATGGATTTTTTTCCTGCGTAGGTTGAGGACTATCTTGTGCCATTAGAGCAAATGGCAGCACTACTGCAAGTAAGGCTATTTGTATTCGTTTGTGAGAATTTTTTAAAATTTTCAAAATAATAAGTTTAAGAATGAATAAATATCAACAGAAATAATTTTATAAATCATAATGCCGGATAGATTGACTTTATAAGGCATAACCCCAATCCCCACCATTTATACTTTTATAGAATTCTGTGAACCATTTGTTAGGTGTTAAATATATTTGTCTTGACGGCAAGTTGTACCAGGGAATTCCATATGCTTCGAGTATTTGAAAAGTATGGTCAAGACAATTATTAGAAATTCCCTGAAATCCATTCATCTTAATATATTCCGCTTTAAGTTTCGCTTTTAGTAATGTCGGATTATTTACACTTAATGATTTATATCTGCTGTACCCTAAACTTTTCATTTTAGCAAACATCATATCCTTCGTATCTCTTTCAGACCAAAAATCGTTATTATATCCTGCGAGAACAATATATGTTCTTATATCGCCCTTTGCGTAATTTTCTGTAGCTCCACAAAAGTAATTTCCATCAGATATTTGAAAGCCCCAACCAATATGTCCTAACCCGGCAACATTCTCCGGCTTAATAAATATGTAAACATATCCCGATGATCTTGCCCCGGTGTATTTATTTCTAATTATAGTTTGTAAATTATCATAGCTGGTCCAGCTAGCATTATTATAGACATAAATATTACAATTATTGTCATTTCCGCCTACAGTGGATGGGCATCTTCCCCATATTTTATAATAAAGTTCTCCTACCCATGGATCGCCGCATTTTGCACAGTCTGTAGAATAATTTTTAGTCCAGTCGCTTAAAAATTGCGCTTTACAAACAGGAAGGCATAAAAAAATGCATAAACAGATAAACAATGTTTTTTTCATGATCTTAATTTTGATAAAAGAAATTGGTTTTTAATAACTCTGAAAGGCAATATTCCTCTATCCCTATTCATAAACCAATACAGCAGATGCTGTATTTTTTCAATATCATTTTCTTTACTATTGAAATAATTACATAGCTTTAAAATACCGGGATGTGATCATATATCATATTTTTTGGTAGTAGTTAAAATCGAAAAATATGCTTCGGTATTTATCTGTCTTATGTTTTTACCTCTTCGCATTCTTATCAGGGCTAAATGGGCAAACAAAAAAAATTGACAGATTAAAAAAAGAAATTGAAACTGCCCAAACCCAGGATGAAAAATTGCAGGCATTATTTACTTTTTGTGATGAAAAGCAATCTCTCAATACGGATACATTATGCCTTTATGCATCAGCTGCAAAGGAAATAAGTCTGCACCAAAACAAATTATCAAATCTTGCCCTTGCTGATTATTATGTGGCCAGTTGCCTGGTTAAAAAAAGTTTATTGGATTCTGCCCTAAAAATATGCGAAACAACTATTCGTAAACTGCCTAATAAAGGCGAAGGTGTAACTGCCTTGATGAAATTAATGGCACTGGAAGCCCAGATATTTATAAGAAGCGACAAATTTGATAAAGGCCTTGAGAAGATTTACAAATTTCTGCATACTGCCGAAGAAAACAATGATACACTAATGCGGATGGCAGCATTGAATGGAATTGGATGGCTTAATATGGAAATGAATAAACCTTCGGAAGCTCTTAAATGGTTCTTCACGGCATTAAATGCTTCGAACAATAAAATTTATCATGAAAAGAACAGTAATATATATTCCAATATTGCAGCAATTTATAAACAGCTTCATAAAAACGATTCAGCAGCATATTTTATAAAAATAGCAATTGCTTTTTCAAGGAAAACTGAAAATCTTTTTTTCCTTACTAACAGCCTGAATATTCTTGCCGATATTTATATTAATACTAAAAGACCCGCTCTTGCTGAAGCACCATTAAATGAAGCGTTAAAAATACGGAAGGAAATAGGTGATCCTTTTTATATAGTATCAGACATGAGTGAATTGGCAATTTATTATGCCAGCATTTCACAGCCACAAAAAGGAATAGCATTAAGCTTGCAGGGAATTGAAATAGCAAATAAATATCATATTTCCTCTAAGTTGTCATACCTGTACCATGCATTGGGCGAGAATTATAAAGCGGCAGGTAATTATATAAAATATAGTAAAGCGCTGGAACGGGTTATGGAACTTCAGGATTCTATGCATGCAGCAAACTCTGTTGAAGCCAAAGCCGAAATGGATACACGGTATGATTTGAGTAAGAAAGAAAATTTGATAATTCTTCAAAAGTTAGATATTACTAATAAGAACTTTCTTTTTTACGGGTCATTACTTTTATTGTTTGTCACTTTATTAATCACAGGAATCTTATTCAGAAGTTATAAAAAAAGCCAGCAGATTAAATTGCTGAAAATGCAGACAGAAGAAAAACAATTATCAGTAAGAGCCGTTATAACAGCTGAAGAAAAGGAACGTAAACGTATATCAAGAGACCTGCATGATAATATTGGCGCTTATGCCACTGCATTAATTGAAAATACTGACCAACTAAAAAGGCATGCCACAGGTAATGGTGTACAGCAATCGGCTGCAAATGTTTCTGAGAATGCAAAAGATATCATGGGTTCTCTACAGGAAACCATATGGGTATTAAACAATGATGTGATCACTATTACCGATTTCATAGACAGGTTGAAATTATATTCAAAAAAAATGTTGCCGGCTTCTCCCGGTATACAAATACGATATAAAGAACAAATAGAGAAGGATAACGTGCTTTCACCTGCGGCCGCGTTACATCTTTTTAGAATTATGCAGGAAGGATTGCAAAATATAATTAAACATGCTAAACCGCAAAATATAATAGTAAGGGTTGAAAGCAATGAAACCATTCTTATTTCAATAAAAGATGACGGGAAAGGATTTGATACTTGTAATGTTACTGATGGGAATGGATTATTAAATATGCAGTACCGTGCTAAAGAGGCAGGCTACGTGTTTAATATTTATTCAGATAACACAGGCACAGAAATAACATTACAAAAAAATCATGCATTTGCAGTATAGGTATTTCTTTTTTTCACATTCAGCTTTGTACACAAAATAATGCCAGTAAAAATCGCAATAGTAGATGATAAATTAATCGTTCGCAAGGCAATTAAGGATAAATTAAGGGCTTCAGCTGAAATGAATATCATACTGGAGGCTTGTAATGGTGAGGTCTTTCTTGAGAGCATTAAGGAACTGGGTGAGGAAGACCTTCCCGAAATTGTGCTCATGGATATTGAAATGCCTGAAATGGATGGGATACAAACGATAGCTGTTGCTTCAATGCTCTTTCCTAAAATGAAATTCATAGTTCTTACAGTGTTTGATAATAATGAAAAAATTTTTGAAGCAATAAAAGCCGGGGCCAATGGATATTTACTTAAAGATGATGACGCAGTTAATTTGCATGATGCCATTTTGCATGTGATGAATTATGATGCAGTGCCAATGTCGCCTGCTATTGCACGTAAAACATTAGGGTTGCTTAAAACAGGTTTACCCGAAGCTTCTAACTCAGTTTCAAGCGGATTAAGCACACGTGAATATGGAGTGTTGCAACATCTTGTAGAAGGATTAGAGTATAAACAAATAGCCGAAAAATTATTTATCAGTCCTGCTACTGTACGAACACACATATCAAATATTTATCAAAAATTACATGTTACATCAAAAGCCCAGGCCATAAAACTTGCTTATAAAAATAGCTGGCTGTAATTAATACTAAACTAAAAATTAATTAAAATGAGAACACTGATTTTTTTATTTATTACGATATCCTTTTTCTGCAGCACACAGGCTCAAAAGCCCACAGCAAAAGATATTACTAATGGTCTTAAATCAACCTGGGAAAATGCGCAATCCGCAAATCGTGAAAAAAATACTGTTACTATAAATAGTATAAAGCTGGGAACGTCAGAAAAGGCAAATTCAAAACATCAATTTGAGGGGGTTCCCAAAGGTGGATTAGTAACCAATGCAAAAATTGATTTCACTCAAAATAAATTTTATAGTAACGAAACTCAACACGTTCGCCGGATAATGACAGCATGGGTCTTTAAAGATCAATTTGGTGATTGGAAGGTTATGAACACAGGCGTTGTTTATCCCGATAAATAAGTTAAACATAAGGAAGCGATTCATGTTAATTTAATTCTCACTTCAAAAATTAAAGTATGGGCTTTTTTAAATCATTAATGTCAGTCATTTCCACGGATGGTAAAACAGGTACTCCCTTTAAACTGGATAAAAATCATACCGTGTATTATAAAGGGGATGGCGTTTCAAAATTAGACGCTGCACATGTTGGTGGCTTTTTTCAGGGATATGGTTATTTTACTGAAACGAGCCAAAGTGATATCCAGATATTATCCAACAAAGCAGGTGACCCTCTGCAAATAGGTTATATAATCGGTGGCCCCGGTGTATCACCTGAAACAGAAGAATATTTTAAAAATGCAGAATCCGGGTTACAAAAATTTTTTCCGGAAAGGATAATCACATTTCATTTATTAGATGTGAATCTTAAACAATTGAAAACATTATGATGTAAATTATAGATCTCGGAGAGGGTAATTAGAAAAGCCTGCTGATTCCAGCAGGCTTTTCTATCAAGCTCCCCCTCCCCGACTTGAACGGGGGACCCTCTGATTAACAGTCAGATGCTCTAACCAACTGAGCTAAGGAGGAGTGTTCCTTTTTTAAGTGGGTGGCAAAAATAAGGCATTTTAGTTTTTAACAAAAAATAAAATGAGCTTTTCTACCAATTAAACAGCTTATTTTCTTCAAAACCTACAAATACACCTTCTTTTCTTATTTCAACAGGAAATGTCTTTAAAAAATAGCCTTCACCACTGATATTACGACCATTTTCAAGACTGAATTTGTAGCGATGCAGTGGGCAAACGATGTTGCCGAGTGCATCAATATAGCCTTCGGCCAGCATTCCGCCTGCATGCGGGCATTTGGAAGTACAGGCAAACAGCTGATCATCTTGCCGGGCAACGCAGATGGTTTTACCTGCAACTTCTATTGGTATCATTGCGTTTGATGAAAAACCAATTTCCTCAATACTCTCCGCAATTTTGTGCCAGGTATATGTTTTCTCACTCATTACCGCTTCCTTGTGCTCCTTTAAACGATGCGACATCTTAATAAAAAAACTCGGCCCTGTAAGGATATCTTACCTGGTACATATCCCTCACCTTGTTCAGAATCGTTTGGCGCAATATTTCGATATTGGTTTTTTCAGTCGCCGATACAAATACACAGTTATCTTTTGTTTCATTTTGCCAGCGCTGTTTCAGATCAATCAATATTTCTTTCTTCACTTCCGGTTCCAGCCACTGATCAAAAGCTTCCGCTTCGTATTTATCCATCTTATTAAAAATGGTAACGGTTGGTTTTTCTGCAGCCCCCAATTCCGCGAGGGTCTTATTTACCACGGCCAATTGTTCTTCATACTGGGGGTGCGAAATATCGACAACATGCAGCAAGATATCAGCTTCCCTTACCTCATCGAGCGTGCTTTTAAAACTTTCAACGAGGTGATGCGGCAACTTGCGGATGAATCCCACTGTATCACTTAACAGAAAAGGCGTTTGCTCAAAAACCACTTTTCTTGTGGTAGTATCAAGGGTTGCAAATAATTTGTTTTCTGCAAATACATCACTTTTACTAAGCAGGTTCATAATGGTTGATTTGCCC
Source organism: Ferruginibacter sp. (assembly GCA_025963635.1). Taxonomy (GTDB): domain Bacteria; phylum Bacteroidota; class Bacteroidia; order Chitinophagales; family Chitinophagaceae; genus Ferruginibacter. The sequence goes on along the minus strand of JAOQAK010000061.1, from coordinate 248,389 downwards.
ACATTGGTATAGCCTACGAGCGAAACCCTTATAAACTCTCCTCGTTCCTGCCGCTGTGTAAACGACTGCCTGTCGATATCGACCAGCCGCTTGCGTAATAAGGTAATTTTATCTTTTACGATACGGCGGTCAGTTTCTATTTCAGTTTCACCCGGTCCCCTTGTACCTACACCTCCTCCCTGTCTCTCAAGATGCTTCCACATTCCTTTCAATCTTGGTAGAAGATACTGGTATTGTGCAAGTTCAACCTGCGTTTTGGCCTGGGCCGTTTTCGCACGACTGGCAAAGATGTCCAGGATCAGGTCACTCCGGTCAATTGTTTTTACTCCCAGTTCCTTTTCAATATTTTGAATTTGGGAACCGGTTAATTCATCATCAAATATTACCAGTTCTACATCACTGTGGAGGCTCACATAATTTTTTATTTCCTCCAGTTTTCCCTTTCCAACAAAAGTTCTGCTATCGGGGTGAGGAAGTTTTTGAATGAATCTCTTTACGGCAGTGACACCTGCTGTTTCTGACAGGAAAGCCAGTTCATCCAGGTATTCATTTAACTGTTGTTCCGACTGGTCGGAAGTTACTACTCCTACCAAAACTGTTTTCTGTTCCTGTTTAAGTTGTTTTTTATCTATCAAAATTTTCTAATTATTGTTAATTGTAAAAAGCCTGAGTAATGATTGATCAATGTGATTGGTGTACATTCTATGCCAGTGACCTGCGTCGAAAATCATTTAAATTACAACAATCATACAAATCTTGATCCAGGCGAGTATGGTGCAAAAGTAAAGCGTTCCGGTAGTTATCGGAACGCTTTTAATTATTTGATCGTATTTACATTTATTTCACGGCTGCGGTCGCATTAGCCGACATTGACCACTTTTTCATCTCTTCACAATTGTTATAATCACTATCTACACTTATATAATACCCTGATATTTTTTGGCTAAACCATTTTTCCAAAGCTTCACTCTTCTTTTGTTCCAAAGCGCGCTGTGCTATTTTGTTGTAATCATCCCTGATATTTTCACGATGTGGTTCCGTTCTGCTCATCAGGTAAACGATTCTCACACCTTTCTTTCCTTTTTCATCTGTGAATTCTGTGGGCTGCGAAAACTGTCCTACTTTCAAATCCTTCATCATTACCACCATATCCTTGTCCAACTGGTCAATGGTAATACTGGTGCTTCCTTCGGCGTTTGTTTTTCTGCCCCCGGTAAATTTACTCGCCTCATCATCACTATACTTGCTCACGGCTTCTCCAAACTGCATCGTGCCCGCGATTAATTTTGACCGTACCGAATCCAGCTTTTCCATTCCTTCAGTCAACTCAGTTTTAGTCACCTGCGGGATCTTCAATATGTGCCGGATTGTTGCATCATCACCGGCACGGCTGATCATTTGAATGATATGATAACCAAATTTTGTTTTAAAAGGGGCTGAAATTTGTCCCTCTTTTAAAGAGAAAGCTTTAGCAATAAATACCGGGTCCCATTGCTTCTCATTGCGATTTATTTCATATTCACCCGCCTTTTCCTTACTTCCCGGATCATCTGAATACAATGCCGCTAAGGTTTTCATATCCTTTCTGCCGCTTTCGAGTTGAGTTTTAAAATCATTGAGCTGGTTAATGCAATATTCTTCCGCATCACGGCTTGCCTTTGGATATCTTACAACCTGGCCGATTTCCAATTCGCTTTCGTAATAGGCCAAACTATCCTTGGGCAACTTGTCGAAATAGATATTTACTTCCTTAGGAGTGATCCTAATGCCTTCCACAATTTTGTTGCGCATGGCTGCAGCAAGTTTTCGATCTCTGAAACCTTCTTTAAAATCTTCTTTTAACTGGTAAACTGTTTTGCCTGAAATTTCCTCCAGTTTGTCTTTAGACCCATATGCCCCGATGAAATAACGGATCTGGTTATCGATGTCCGCAGCAACTTCTTCTTCTGTAACGGGCAATGAATCTTTTTCTGCCTGCAACACGAGGGCTTTAATTCCCATGGCTTGTTCCAGTGTAAGGCATCTTGCATTTGCCGGAATTTCCATTCCCTGGCGCTCCATATCCTGGATGCTGTTTTCAATATCGCTTTTCAAAACAATTTTATCGCCCACCACAGCAATGATCTTATCTGCCACCATTTTTTTGGGTTGGGCAAAGGCCGCTATTACCACCAGGCAATTTGCAAGAAGCAATAACGAAAATTTCTTTCTATTCATAGTATTAAAATAAACGAGGTTTACAATGTCTTCCAAAATCTTAGCTGCAGTATAAATGCATGGGCAGGGTTATCAAAAATAAAGAGCTATTTCATCAATAGCCCTTTAATAGTTATGTTTAACAAAAGATTAGAGCCGCCTTTCTCCTGGCAAAACTGAATCGAAAAATAAATGTCCATTCCCCGTAAATGATTATTGCACCAGCATTTGTTTTTTATAGCAGCATCCTTGTGTCACTCCCTTGTACCGCATACCGCTGTGGATCTTTGCTCAATCGGGATGAACCGCTTTAAGCCGCAAATCAGACATCATTCAATCAGCCCTCCGACACTTTACAATGTACGTTTAACTTCTACTTCTTCAAAAGCTTCCACGATATCGCCAACCTGGATGTTTGAGTAGTTTTTGATCGTCAATCCGCACTCCATATTATTGGTTACTTCCTTCACATCATCTTTATAACGTTTCAGGCTACCGAGTTCGCCGGTAAATATTACAATGCCATCTCTCACCAAACGTATGCGGTTGTTCCTGGCAATTTTACCTTCCAAAACGATACAACCTGCAACCGTGGCCTTATCAAATTTGTACATTTCCTTAATTTCCACATTAGCCAGTATCTTCTCTTCAACACCGGGTTCAAGCATACCTTCCATCGCACTCCTGATTTCTTCAATGGCGTTGTAGATGATAGAGTACAGCTTGATCTGTATGGATTCTGCCTCCGCAAGGCGCGCTGCCTGTATAGACGGGCGAACATTAAATCCGATAATAATTGCATCAGATGCATTCGCCAATGTAACATCACTTTCTGTAATTGCACCAACTGCTTTATGGATCACTTTCACCACAATTTCTTCGGTGCTTAATTTCTGTAATGAATCGCTCAACGCTTCAACAGAACCATCCACATCACCCTTTATAATAACATTCAGTTCCTTAAAGTTGCCTAAGGCCAACCTACGACCGATTTCATCCAGCGTGATATGTTTTTTAGCACGCATACCCTGCTCTCTCAAAATCTGTCCACGTTGATAAGCTTTTTCGCGGGCTTCACTTTCATCGGCGTACACTTTAAAAGTTTCACCGGCCTGTGGTGCGCCGTTTAGTCCCAATATCAATACGGGTGTTGAAGGAGGTGCAGTTTCACTTCGCTGGTTGCGCTCATTGTACATGGCTTTCACCTTACCAAAGTTTTGGCCGGATACGATCATATCACCCAGCTTGAGGGTTCCGTTCTGTACCAGGATGGTGGCGACATAGCCACGGCCCTTATCCAGTGAAGCTTCAATTACGGTTCCATTAGCAACCTTGGCAGGATTGGCTTTTAATTCAAGAATATCAGCTTCCAGCAGAATTTTTTCCATCAGCAGGTCGATGTTAAGTCCCTGCTTGGCACTGATTTCCTGGCTCTGGTATTTACCACCCCAGCTTTCCACCAATATATTCATCGAAGCCAGTTGTTCCTTTATCTTTTCAGGATTGGCGCCGTCCCGGTCAATTTTATTAATTGCAAATATCATCGGCACATTCGCTGCCTGCGCATGCGAAATGGCTTCACGGGTTTGAGGCATCACTGCATCATCAGCAGCTACTACGATCACCGCAATGTCGGTAACTTTCGCACCACGGGCACGCATAGCCGTAAAGGCTTCATGGCCCGGTGTATCCAGGAAGGTAATGGCCCGGCCATCTTTCAACTTCACTTCATAAGCACCGATATGCTGCGTAATTCCACCTGCTTCACCCGCAATTACATTTGTATTGCGGATATAATCCAGCAATGATGTTTTTCCATGATCCACATGCCCCATAATGGTAACGATGGGCGCTCTTGGTTTTTGATCTTCTTCATTATCATCTGCGTCATCTTCCTCAAGCTCTGCGGCATCTTCCACACCGATAAATTCAACTTCATAATTAAACTCACTTGCTACCAATTCAATCACATCAGCTTCCAAACGCTGGTTGATAGATACCATGATGCCGAGGTTCATACACTTGCTGATCACATCGGCAAAGCTAACTTCCATTAAACCTGCAAGCTCACTAACCGAAATATATTCAGTAACCTGGAGCTTATTGCCCTGATCCCCTTCGGATCCTCTTTGTTCGGCAAGTTCATCCCTTTTAGCCTTGCGGTACTTGGCTTTAAGGCTTTTACCTCTTCCGCCACCGCCTGATAATTTGGCCTGGGTTTCTTTTATCTTATCCTGTATTTCTTTTGCATCTATCTCGCGGTCTTCCCTGCGAGGAGGCGGAGCCGCATTTCTATTGTTATTGAAACGTCCACCGCCTTGCCCTGGTCCACCGGCACCTGCTGGCCTGTTGGCACCCGGTGCGCCTACTCCTGTATTCGGACGATTACGATCGCTTCCGCCCATTGGAGGTCGTTGCCCGCCATAACCGGTACCCTGACCTTGTGGTCCGCGATTAACCTGTCCTTGTATGGGTTGTCCCTGCCCTTGAGGTCCACGATTGGGTGGCCCTTGCTGACCTTGCCCAGGACCGGGTGCACCGCCCTTTCTTTCAATGGGAATACGTTTGCGTTTTCTCTTATCGTCATTATCACGCTTAGGCCTGGTATCATTGTCAACGGGCAGCTGGATTTTGCCCAAAATTTTCGGCCCCTCCAGCCTATCGGCTTTAATATTTTCTATCTGTGCAGGTATATCTGCTCTTATTTCTTCCGCCTTAACTTCTAGTACCACCGGTTTTTCTTCGATTTTGGGAATAGGTTTTTCTTCAATTGGTTTTACCTCCTGCTGAGGAGTAACCGCCGGTCTTTCATCCGGTTTTTTTGTTGATTTTTTTGGCCGGGTGGAAGAATCAATCGAATCAAGGTCAATTTTGCTCAGCACTTTAGGCCCTTCCAATTCGGGGGCCTCAATTTTCGTAATTTCTACCGCCGGTACTTCAGTTGTTTTTGACTCTGCAACAGCTTGTTCGGGTGCAGGTTTTTGTTCAGTTTTCTTTTCCTCGGCCGGCGCCTCGGGTATTGTTTTAACGGCTTCCTGCTTTTCAGTTACGGGCACGGTTTCCGCCGGCCAGGATTCTACAGGCTTAGATTCTTCATGCTTAACTTCTACCGGTTTTTCAATTACCGGAGCCGGTGCTGGTGGTGGTGGTGGTGGTGGAGCTGCATGCGTATATTCCTTTTTCTTAAAAGACAGATCCTCTTCATCTCTTTTTCTTTTTGGCTCGGTGGATCCTGCGCCTTTCGGCAAATCGATTTGTTCTGCTTTTTGCTTTGCTGCTTTATCCTGCTGAAACTCGGTTTGCAGCACACGGTACATCTGTTCCGTAAGCTTAGCCGTTGGCTTCAGGTCATCATTATTAAAACCTTTTGACTCAAGAAACTCTATCAAGGTATCCTTACCTATATTGAATTCCTTGGCCGCTGCCATCAATCTTGGTGTATTCGTTGCTAATTCTGACATTCGTATTTTTTAGTCAATATATTTTATGCTTCATTCAATGTTCATGGGTTCAGGTAGCAAGGAAAAGTACAATATTTCCAATCAACTATTACCAGAACAGTGAATTAAATTATTCTTTCTCAAATTCTTCTTTCAATATCCTTTTCACGTCTGCGATGGTTTCTTTTTCCAGGTCAGTCCTGCGTTCCAGTTCTTCTGCCGTTAAAGCTAGCACAGAACGGGCAGTATCACAACCTACTTTTTTAAGTGCTTCAATTACCCATGCTTCAATTTCATCGCTGAACTCTTCAAGGTCAATATCAAATTCGTCTACTTCACCCTCATTGTCCCGGAATACATCGATTTCGTACCCGGTTAATTCGCAGGCCAGTTTAATGTTTACGCCACGCCGCCCGATAGCAAGGGAAACCTGGTCGGGCTTCAAAAATACCGTTGCGTGTTTCTTTTCTTCGTCAAGGTCGATGCTGGTTATTTTGGCGGGTGTAAGTGAGCGCTGTATCAACAATTGTGTATTATTGGTCCAGTTGATTACATCAATGTTCTCATTTTTCAATTCTCTTACAATGCCATGTATACGGCTTCCTTTCATGCCTACACAGGCGCCTACCGGATCAATTCTGTCATCAAAACTTTCAACAGCTATTTTGGCTCTTTCTCCGGGGTCTCTCACGATCTTTTTTACAACAATTAAGCCATCAAATATTTCCGGAACTTCAATTTCCAACAATTTTTCAAGAAAGGTAGCACTGGTTCTTGAAACCACAATCACGGCCTGGCTGTTTTTCAGCTCTACCTTTTTCACTACACCTCTTACGTTTTCACCTTTTTTAAAGTAGTCGGAAGGAATTTGCTCTGATTTTGGCAAGATCATTTCATTGCCTTCCTCATCCAGCAGCAACACTTCTTTTTTCCAAACCTGGTAAACTTCGCCGCTTACGATGTCGCCTACCCGATCTTCGTATTTCTTGATTAATAAATTTTTCTTTAGATCGTTGATACGGCTTGCAAGTGTTTGCTTACCGGCCAATATCGCCCTGCGGCCAAATTCTTTCTGGATATCCACTTCTTCATACAACTCTTCCCCTACGGCATAATCCGGCTCTATTTTGATTGCGTCGCTGTATTCGATTTCAGTTAATGTATTGTAAATGTCGCCATCGTCAACGATCATCCGACGCCTGAAAATTTCAAGGTCACCCTTTTGGTCATTTACAATTACGTCAAACTGGTCGTCGCTACCATACTTTTTACGGATCAATGTTTTAAAAACATCTTCCATTACTTTCATCAACGTTGGACGATCAATGTTTTCTGCCTCTTTAAATTCCTGGAAGGAATCAATCAAATTAATACGTGCCATAGACCTAACCAGCCACACTTTATATCCCCGCCGGCAGGGGAGTTTTGTTTGTTAATTAAAATTCTATCAGAACTATTGTTTGCTTTACCTGGTCAAAAGGAATCTCTTTCACTACTGTTACTGCTTTTTTATTTTTCCCTTCCGTGTATTCGAGTTGAACCAGGTTTTCATCTGCGCCAAGCAACCTGCCTTCCTGTATTGTGTCATCATTTAAGGTGAGCGCTACTTTTCTGCCGATGTTTTTTTTATATTGCCGAAAATTTTTCAGCGGCTCTTCCACGCCCGGACTGGACACTTCCAAAGAAAAATTTCCATCGGGATACCATCCTTTTTCTTCTATGATCCTGTGCATTGCCCGGTTAATTTTAACACATTTATCAATGTTTAATCCCGAGTCGGCATCTAAAAACACCTTTATATTGTTGGTAGGTTTAATTCGTACTGAAACCAAAAAAGTATCTTCAGTTTCTGCCAGTAACTGGCCTATCAAAGTTTCAATCGCCTGGATGGAAGTGGTGTCTTGAGTCATAGTAAAAGAAGAAGGGAACGGTAGTCGTTCCCTTCTTTTGCTTCATTTTCCGAGTGCAAATATAGGCAGAAAATACAAATTGCCAAAATGTAATTTGAATTAAATCGTTTTCCTGCAAAACCGGTGTGGCATAAAATTTAACAGGTTTATTTTTATATGATTTATACCTTTACAAAATGAATATTTTCCGCCTGGCATTTGAGCTATTTGTGCTTTACCTGTTATATAAATTAATTTTCGACTTCATTATTCCCCTGGTAAGTACCGCTAAAGAAGTAAAAAAGCAATTTGGGGAAATGAGCGCCCAAATGCAGGATAAGATGAACCAGCAGCAGGCGCCGAACAATTTCGCCACCAAAGGCACTGTTCCCCCGGCAGACAAAAGAGATGATTACATTGAGTTTGAAGAGGTTAAGAAATAATTGAGCCTTCTAGACATCAAAATTGCCCGTAAAAACTCACCTATTTCAGTCATTCCAGATACAAGGACTGGTCTGCCAACTTTTCCCGGTCTAGCTATTATAAATGTAAATCAGCCAGTGTTTCGGATGGTAGTAAAAGATGTGTTTGTATGCCTACTTCAGCTGCGCCCTTTATATTGTTGATGGAATCATCTATAAACAGCGTTTCACCTGCGACCATATTACCATCTTTCAACACCCATTCATATGTTTGCGGGTAAGGCTTTCGCTTATTGATTAGGTGCGAATAATAACTTTTAATAAAATAATCGTCCAGCGAAGGTTTGCCGGTTAATTGCAGCAGCTTTTGATTGAAGGCGGTAAGATGAATGCTATTGGTATTGCTTAAGAGAAAGAGATTGTATTTCGGTTTTAATCTTTCCAATTCAGCCAGGCTATCCACTCTAAAGTCGAGCAAAATGGCATTCCATGCTTCTTCCATTTGTTCCCTGGTAGATTGCGGACTGCAATGTTTGTAAATAGATTGATAAAATTCTTCTTCCGAGATTTCACCCGTTTCCAACGCCTCAAATAAGTGATCCGCATTTGCCTGCGAATACAATTTATCAAATTGTTCTACGCCGAGCATATTAAAGGCACTCGCTGTTTTATTATAATCGATGTCTATCAATACACCGCCTAAGTCGAAGATGATATTTTTTATTGCTTTCATATACAACGAAAATAAGGCGGTTTTCCCAAAACGGCGATTACCGGTTGAACAATAACTTTAAATAGAAGGAAGGTTTGGTAAGTTTTTTACGCACATCCACTTCATAAAACATACACGACAGCAATTCTTTTACCTGTTTATTACTGGTACCTATTTTGAAAAGCATATTGAACAGCCATGGATACTTATTTAATTTTTGCAGCCGGTGGCTGAGGCGTAATTCTGATCCCAACACCCTATCTATTTCTGAGTCGTAACGGGCCAGTCCGGTTGCAGTATAATCATTTGCCTGGATCGCCAAAGATGCCTGCTGAGCAGCCATACGGCCTGAATAGAAAGCATTGCCAATCCCTTCTCCCGTAAAGGGGTCTATCAAAAAAGCGGCATCGCCGGTAAGCATATAGCGTTCTCCGGAAAGGGTTCGTTTTTTGCTTCCCAACGGCAGACCGTATCCATCCACACTGCCCATCAATTCAGCGTTTTTAAAACGTTCTTTAATTACCGGGTCATTTTGAATGATATCCTGCAATTCTTTTTTCAGGTTTACTTTTTTACGGCTTACTACTTCTGACAGCAGGCCCACACCTACATTGGCTTCACCGTTTGGAAGCGGAAATATCCAGAAATACCCAGGCAGCATTTTTTTAAGAAAATGCAGTTCAATAAAACCATCCGTGCTGGTGCCACTTACATTTTTATAATAGGCCCGTATACCCGCTAAATAATGAGCAGGTTCCATATGGATGCCCGCTACATCTTTCGTAAAAGAAGAATGTGCCCCATTGGCAATGATAATCAACTCCGCCTTTACCTCAAAACCATTGCTGCCGCTCACTAAATAACCATCGGCTTCCAATGTGTATTTTTCAATTTTTATCCCTTCCATTACCTCGATATGTTTGCATTGCTTCATCTCCTGCACAAGAAAATGATCGAAGTCAATGCGTTTGCATACATAGCCAATCGGCACTTCTTTGTGAGCAACATTGTTTTTATCAAAATCCGGCCGGAAACCTACCTCCAGCTGATGACGCCCCGGCGAAACAAAGCTCACCCCATAACTATCCAATTTAAATGCAGCGCTTTGTAAACGGTCGGCGATTTCCGGGTCGATTCGTTTTAATGCCGTGATTACCTTACCGCTTAATCCATCTCCGCAAACCTTGTCTCTTGGAAATATGGCTTTGTCAACTACGATACAATCAATCCCATCTTTATTTAACTGTAATGCCGCGGCTGCCCCTGCCGGGCCGGCACCTATGATACACACTTTTGTAAAAATCATTCGTTTAAGATACTTCTGTGAAGAATGAAGTTAGCTGAAAAAGGTTGCCCGCAATAAAGAAAGGAGTATTTTCATAGCAATAAATTTATTTTAAAGCAGGGTGATGAATTCCTTTGTGCCGGCAAAATTCCTGGCCTGGAAGTAACTGCTCAGCATATCGCTATCAGGTTTAAAGACATCGCTTTACCCGGACTATAAAGTCCGCATCTTGTCATATTACAAGAATTCAAATTTTAGTTAAAAAAAGTATCTTGTCAATTGATTGCTGCCAGGCGCTCCTGCTATAAACGATTCGTTAATGTCCACTCGCTAGCCATAGCCCAGATCAGCAGTTTTTCGAACATTTGAAAAAAATCCTCAATGCCTGATCAAATATCATTTTATACAATAAAATATCTCCGTTGGTTTTTGCCACTATTACTTGCCGCGGGATGTAATGCAAAAAAGATTATTCCGGTAGGGGACAATACAAGGGTGGCGATGAAAATATTCATTATTCATCGCTCCCACAGTTAGTGACACAACGATGTTTGGTGCTGCTGTGTTGCCCGGGCAATTATTTGTCTATTAAGCCAGGTAAATATTTAGATACTCTATAATTTAAATCAATGATGAAGCGAGTAATACTATTGCTAATGTTATCAGTGGCAACAATGGATAGTTTTGCCCAATTCAGCATTAGCAGTAACAAGCGTTTTCTTTTGAAAGAAGGGAAACCTTTTTTTTGGCTGGGAGATACCGGTTGGGAACTCTTTCATCGCCTCGACCGGTCAGAGGCAGACTTCAAGAAATAAATGTTTCCTGGATCGCATCAGGTTACCTTATTGGGTGCAACGCAACGCTCCCAGTACTGCATAATAATAGAAATTGTTTTCTCCAATTCGGTGAATGAATATCCCTTTTGAAAAAACCCCTGTACGGATAAACTATACGCAGTAAATACCTGGTTGGGGTTGGCTGCAGTGGAATAGAATAAGTATGGAATACACTTGAATTTTAACTGGTCATCCGAATTGATCCTTTCCCGCAAGGCCATGCCATCAATCCTGGGAATATTGATATCAGATAAGATAATAAAAGGCTTAACGGTGGTGGAATATAAAAAATCAAGCGCCTGTTCACCATCACTGAAAAATATTAGTTCATTTCCATAATTCAACCGCTTAAATATTTCACGCAGCAACTCCTGGTCATCAAAGTCGTCTTCAATTATGATTACGGGCCCGCCTTTTTTCATAGATAGATTTATTGTTGCAGATACCTGCAGTCGTGTATCCGTAAAATATTAAACGTAAGGTGAATGTTATTAAAAAGAGGTATAATTTTTATGCCACAAGTTTTCTTAACGGAAGTTGTGGGTAAATGGGAAAAGTTGTTCTCATAAATACGCTACGATTAAAAAATTCTACGTAAAGTTGTTGGAACAATAAGCTTGCAGGAAAAGAAGCATGCTGGTGAAATAATTTAACTTCGTTTATTCTTACAAGTTTTACGAGTTGAATCGCTTGACACTTTACCAACTTCCTTTTTACGTCTTACAAAACATTCTGTGGATAGTAAACAATAAGCACTCATGCGATTAGGATAGCTACAAAAAAAGCTTCCGTGCTATGCAGAAGCTTTTTAAAAAATCTTTGTTGTATAATATTTATCTAAAGTGCAATTTCACACACACAATACAACCTATTGAGCGGTGAGGTATTGCTTATATACATATCCTTCATCACCCTTTGCATTTTTAATAAGGCTCCATTGATCATTTGCTTCGCTGAGTATGGTGACACTTTCTCCGTGCGCAGCTTTACCGATAATTTCCTGGTCCGTGCCAGGGCCCTTCCTGATATTTAAATTCCCGGAATTAGTGGATACCACAGCTTTAGAGCCTGAAGCCGCAGTTGCATTTACATTTATTACCACATCGCCACTTTTATAATCAGGGTCTATCTGGTTATAAATACTCCATAACTTATCTTTTACTGCTGCTGAAGGAGCGCTGCCGTCAATATACAACACATTATTTTGTTCTCTTACCTGTAATCCTGAAACACCCGACTGGTTTGCCGTGTCGATAAGTGTTTTATATTTATCCTGTAGTGACATACTATTCGTTTTTATTTTATAGTTAAATTGGCGCTGTTAACACGTTTTGGATGTAGTGAATTGAGTGTGGGATTAAGTTTCTGCCAATCGGCCCTTTTAATTTCCCCGGTCAAGGTTATCACGCTATCAGCTACCGCCGCTTTTACATTGGGATAATCTTTCGTTGCATCGGTTACACCCCGTCTTAATTCATCATCTCCCGAAATAGTCACTGGTGGAGTAGGAGTAGTGGTGGCCGGTGTATCCGTGACTGTATTGGTAACAGTTGTTTCGGTACTTTTCTTGTCTTTTCCTTTACAGGAAACAATAGCGGATGTTGTAAAAAGTAATGTAAGAATACATAAAACACATCCAACAGCATTTGTTTTTTTCATATTTGACTTTTTTAATGATTAAAATTTATTTAAAGGCTATGGATGATTTACTGGCAAAAGAATTGCACTTAATAAATCCTTTCATTTAAAAACATATATTATGCCAATTGTAAAAATTATCGAAGTGATTGCATCATCAGAAACGAGTTTTGATGACGCCATTAAAAATTGCCTGGAGGAAGTTTCTAAAACAATTCACAACATTGATTCTATTTATGTAAAGGATTTTAAGGTACATGTAAAAGATGGTAAGCTGAGTTCTTATGAGGTTATTTGCAAGGTGTCTTTCAGGGTAGATGGGTGAACGAAACAAGATTTGTTCCCATCTGCAGGTTAACTTAATAATTATTTAATTTTTAAACGCAATCTTTATGTTGGATAATTTAATGAATCTCATCCGTCAGAATTCTGGCAACGCAATACTCAATAACAACGCAATTCCCAATGAAAGAAATGAGCAGGCGGTTCAAACAGCCGGAACTTCGATCATATCCACTTTGCAAAATGCGCTTGCAGGTGGACGGATCAGTGAGGTACTTAATTTTTTTAAAGGAGGCGGGGCAACTTCTCAGGATATTGTAAAAGAAGCAACGGATAATTATGCCAATGACCTGCAAAGAAATGTAGGGTTGGATGAAACAGCAGCGCAGGATGCTGCATCCAGGGTGGTACCTGCAACGATGGATCAATTAGCCAGCAAAACTGCGGACCCTTCTGATAGCAGTTTTAATATCCAGGACATATTTAATAAGCTCAGTGGCGGGAAAACAGGCCGAATGGATGTGCAGGCACTATTAAATAAATTTGGTGGAGGCAAATTCGACAAAGACAGAGACGGCGATGTTGATCTCCAGGATTTGAAAACAATGTTTTCCGGCGGCGGAGGAATTATGGATAAAGTAAAGGGGATGTTTGATTAGCATAAAACAAAATGAAACGATAACGGCAATACGCTGACTGCTTGAATTGTTTTTCTGGTAAAACGAATGAATTTAGAAGCATGTCTAAAGGAACCTTTTAAAGGGATCTTTAGATATGATTCCAATTTGTGTTTTAGCATTGTTTACGTTTCAAAGAAAGCTTCTTGTGACTAAAATCTTAAGCCTATCTACACTTTGGCAGTAACAATGGAATGATAAAAAGTTCTGGCAAAACACCTGTGAACGCTTCCGTTGGAATCACTAATTTCTTCTATAATCAGGCGTCTCAGCCCAGATATAAACAGCCGTCTTAAGCCTTAAAAGAGATCGTTCGCCCCTAAATGTAGGGGCATAAAAAAGGGGCCAAGATAGAAATCTAGCCCCGCTTTAAAATCCAATATCCTATGAAAAACCAAAATGTTATAATGTAAATACTGTGCCAATTTCACAGGGTTTCACAAATCATGCAATCAGCATACTATTACAATCTGAAATACCTCATGGTTGCCCGGAAGATTAGCAAGTATTTGAAAAAAGTAAAAGCAAATAAACAATAATGAAGCCCGCATGTGGAGGAAAAACCGCAAATAATGTGGCTATCGCCCCACAAAAAAGCAGATGTGCTAATTACTGAATGCACTGATCGATTTTACATCATCAATAGAAAGCAACAGAAGGAAGAAGTGAGTATCACCGGATTAAAATAAATGAGCCCTTCTCAGTTTTTAGCACGCCATTTGAAAATTGAAAAGTACATATCCATATGAACGCGCCTGAATTTTGATCAATGCCTTTTACTTTTCCATTCCAGCTTTTGGAAGGATCATTGGATTCAAAAATCTTTTCACCATACCGGTTAAAAATTGTGAACCGGTAATTGGTCGGCGCTCCAAATATTGTTGGCCGATAACTATCATTAAGATTGTTATTGTTGGGCGAAAAGGCGGTCGGAAAAAAAATGGCTTCCGGGCACTTTTTTGTCGTGACCTCTATAAATGCTTTTGCTAAACATCTGTTGCTATCTGTTACCTGCAGCCAATAAGTGCCCGGGGTGGTTACCTCAATTCCTTTTGCGTTGCTACCAGTCGACCATAAATAAGTATTGAATGAAAAAAGCGACTTTAGGAATATGCTTTGATAAGTGCAGATGGTCGTGTCTTTTGGTGTAAAATCAGTTGGAAGTGCTGCGATTGTTTTTATTTCAGTGGTGTCTGAACTTGAACAACTGTTGTGGTCTGTAACTGTTACCCAATATTTTCCAATGTCATGAATTTCGAGTGACCGGCCACGTGAGTTGTTATTCCACAAGTAAGCAGCAAATCCTGCACCTGCGTCAAGTGTCCTGACTGTACCCTGGCACAACAGGTTGTCCTTATTTAAATTTAGAGCAGGGCTGGAAAATACTGTCAAAATTTTAAGTGTATCGGTAGAAAAACAGCCATTTTTGTCATATGCTTTTACAGAATAAGTGCCCTGCTTTTCTAGGGAGCGAAGCTGCGTAGTGTCACCATTGTTCCATTGCCAACTGTTGAACCCATTGCCTCCATTGAGTATAACAGGCTTGCTCATACATATACTGGTATCTGCCCCTAAGAAGATGGGTGGAGTGTTGTACACAGTTATCGTTATGGTATCCCTTGAAATGCACCCCGGATTTTTTTCGGCTACAAGGTGCCAGGTAGTGGTGGTGGTGGGATAGATCGTTACGGTTTGTGATTTGGTATTGGTAATATGATGATCGGGCGTCCAGGAATAGCTTGTAAAACCAGGGGTTGCAACAAGGGTGATCGAGTCCTTATTGCATTTAAAAGTATCTGCGCCGGCCGAGAGCGGAACAGGTGGCGCAAGGCTCACTTTAACTGAATCGGAAAACGTTTTACCGCAAAGATCCTCTACAGTTACATAATATAATCCAGGGGAAGAAACTGTAAAAAGTGAATCGGTGGAGTTATCGTTCCAGCGATATTTTCTGTACCCGCTTGCAGCATTCAGTGTATAAGTTGTACTGCCGCATAGCTGAAGGTCGGGGCCAAGACTAAGCGAATCCCGCGATACATTAATAGTAAGTTCCAGGCTGTCTTTTTTAATTTCACAGCCTGCAGTAATTTCCGCTGTTAAAAATAATTTACCCTGTTTGTTGAATTTAATTTTTATTGAGGAGTCTGTTTGGCTGACTATTTTCCCGAAGGAAGAATCGAAGCTGAAAAACACGGGCGAATTGCAACCAGTATTCCTTACGGTGCTAAACGCAACAGTGTCCCTGATGTTACAAATGTTCTGGCTACCTCCTAGTTTAATTGAGTTACAATTACTAGCCGAGCCACAGCTGGTATTATTTAAATTTAAGTCGTAGCTAATTGTTTGGAAAAATTCATTACCCGGAGTAATAACGAAATCACGGCTTGTATTCATCGTAATAGTTGTGGGATGCAGGGTAAACAGCGAATCTTTTAGTATCAATGGAAGATCCGGGCAGGTCCCCAGCTTCCCGTCAGGCGAATAGCGCCTTATGTAAAAATCATTGTTATATACCTCAGCATAATAATTCCAGCCAATTTCTAAAATTGACTTATCAAAAGTCTCGGTTACAAGGCTTCCTGCGCTGGATGGAGGCACCTGGTATTTAATACTGCTTTTAATATTGAAATCGGCATCAAGACTAATGAGGCATTCGTAAAATGTATATGGATTTGTAGAATAATCAATTTCAGTTGAACCCAACAAGATATCTCCCCCAAATTTGATTGATACCGAATTAAACCGATCCATCTCCAGGGGTGAAGAAAACACTTTCGTTTTTTCAATCGTACCATTTTCATCCAGTCGAACGATTATCGCTTTACTTAAAGTTCCGGGGGAAGCAGAGGATACATTACCACCGATAATCAATTTGTTTCCGCTGCCCACGAAAACATCATTTGAATTAAGGATATAGTCTTTGTTACTAAGATTCTTCATCCAGGTAATATTGCCATTATCCTTATCAAATCTTATTATCACCTGGGCAGGATATATATCATTGTCCCCGGTTTTGGTACAGAAATAAATATTATCATTCATCACCAACATTTTCCCGTGGTGAAACCCGGCAAAAGCATTGTTAGCTGCATAATTTTTCTGCCACACCAGGGTGCCATTTTTTGTAAATTTTAATAACATTAAAAAGGGTGGATATGGATGATCGTATTCAACGATCATATAAATGCTGCTATCGCTGGTTTGTACAACACCATCATAACCAAATTTTGTATCGCCCAACTGGTAAGATGTTGACCATATTTCATTTAACTGCAGGTCAATCTTCGTTAACAATAATTTGCCATTTTGCAAAGAGGGAACCAAATAAGCTGAATCCATCATTCTAAACAGATCCGTGTAATAAGTTCGGTAAAGAGCGGCTTTCTTTTTAATAAGAATATTGCCGCTTTTATCAAACTTCGTTAGGGTGCCTCTTTCTGTAGTTGGGTCAGTTGGATCATCCCTCATTACCCCGGCAGCCAGCAGGCTATGATCTTTTGTTTCGGATAAGTTATATATCAGGTCGCAAAAAGAGGAGCTGCGATAAGTTTTATTAAAAGTTTGCAGGCAGGTATCGGCGGGTACGGATTGCGGACAATATATCTCTTTACAGGTATAAAGTGAATCGACTTTGAGCAGATCTGAATTTATCGGAATAGTGAGTACCGAAAGATTATTTACCACGTTCTCGTTAAATGCTTTTGCATACGGCTGAGCCATTTCATTCTTGACGGAGGTGACGGAAAACGCAGTGCCGGGGCAGGAAGGCATTAAACCAGCGCTGTCCGCTTTATAAACGAAAATGTCCGTTGCAGCAGTATTATTTTCTATTTGATTTCCAACCATTAGAAAACCGCCATCCAATGTTCTTTCAAGAGCGCTTAATTTTTTTGGATGAATATCATCGTAGTGATATCGCCATCGTACAGGCGCATCAACTACATCTTTAAACATGTATATGTCGGACGAACCTGCAGTGTTGCTAAATCCGATCTCTTCCGTCCACGGCGTCAGGGCGGTAAAAGCTGTGCTATCTATTGGCACGCCTAACGTATAAGTTTCGATGGGTTCCATATCGCCTGACGTATTTACGGTTCCACGAAAAAGACGCCAGGGGGCGCTGTTATCATCGCGGTAGATACCGGTGATCCTTGGCCTCAGATTGGCTATTTCCACGCCATGGGCGATATAATGCCGGAACTGTGAAGGACCGCCCAGCTTATCGTTCCAGATCAAATTTCCATCGCTGCTATCAACCTTAAAAACATTCATTACACTATAGCCGGAATCTTTACCAGTTGTGCCGATAAACCATCCGTTGTAGTCTTCCATTATGCTGAGCGCATATTGCTCATCACCTAATTTTACGCTTTTATTCCAGGTAATTGCGCCATTGCGGGCAAGCCTTCCATAAATAACAGAAAACTTATTATCGCCGGTAAAGGCATAGCTTTTTCCGGTCGTTTCAATAACATCGATGCCTTCAGTCCATAAGAAATTTTGCGTAACCGAAATCATATTCGACCATTCGACTAGGCCATCGGCGCTTAATTTTAGTATTAATATTCTTCTTTCAAGCGTGGTATTGTCTTCTGAGGTGCCGATGGCGATTGACCCTCCATCAGAGGTTTGTTTTATTTTATTGATCCACTCATTATAGCCGTTATTGCCATAGTGCCGATACCATAAAACTATTCCGGTATTGCTTATTTTAGCAATCAAGCCATCCTTGTTGGTAGCCGTTAATTCAATACTTCCCGCAAGGAGTACCTCGTCGTTTTGCAGAACGGTTACGTCATTTACTTTCTCCGACAAACCCGGTGCGCCGAGGATGAGCCTATATAAGTTTGTAGTGCAGCTATCCAGAACGCTTAGTGGCCGTTGAAGATCCCTGGTATTTTTCTGGAGGTTATGTTTGTTTTCTCCGGATTGAAATGCCATTTTCCTGGATTCTGTAATTTGATAGTTTTTGCCGTAGGGAGGGATGGTATTTTGAGCAATGATATTAATGGTAAAACAAGCGATCGCTGTAAACACGAGAAGTGTTGTTTTAAAAAAAGGGTTTTGGCTCATTTCATTTTCAAGGGTTAATATTCCGTCGAATTTAGCCAAACTTATATTAGTATCCTCAATGATTTCGATCATCTACCACAATAGGGGGCATTGCTTACAAAGCGGTTCAAATCGACAGGCGGCATGGTTTCGATCTGTATTCATCAATACCAGCAGAAGTTTTATGAGAAACGGTTTGGTTTAAAACTTAGAATACGTATAAAGGAGATCGCAGGTAGTATGCATTGGGGCATTATGGGTGTGATAGAGAGTAGCATATCATCAATATTGGCTGCATCGATTGCTATGCCTCAAGGTTTACAATAATTACGCCTCAGTTATTGAGTTTTCAACTTATGACAAATGCTCAAGGTGCAATGGTTAGTATAATATTGGGATTTACATTTACATTATGTTCATTAACATACAATAATTTGCAACTTGCATTTATGTCTATCGTAATGTCGTAATTAAGCAACACCTTGTCAGAAAGTTGAGGTACTGCATTATTACTCCAAACTGATATGTCGCTCCAAAGACCAGCTTTTACGTTAGTAATAATGCTTGTGACTGTGTTCTCGTCTGCTCCCCTGGTCGGTAGAGAAGATTTCCTTGGATCGTTGTCAATGTCGAAATTTATTTTATCGATTGGCACACCAGTGAGACCTAAATTAGTCAGGGAACTTCCTGCCAGGTGTAAGTCTGTATTAGATTGAAACAAAACATTAGCGAAGTTTGAATGTTGTTCGTTCGGGATTGCCGCAACTCTATAATTGGTTTGTTGTAACTTATTGTATGGAGTATTCACCCAATAGCCCGAATATGAACTTGCAAAATCCGATGAGCCATAATATGTATTATAGTCAATATCTAAAATACCGGAGGTATTTGATAATACAAATCCCGAAAAGATAATACCCGGGCTATTTCCAGTTCTATCGATTATACATACATTATTTTTTTGTGTATAGATCGACCCGGCATAATTATCCATTTTATAAATTCCGGCACACTGGATTCCATTGGCTCCTCCCAGCGACTGACCGCCAATCCTTATCGAATTAAAAAAGATATTTGTAGCATAAGAAGAAGTTGGCGTTAAGTTAGATTCCAGAATTTTAATGCCGGAAATTACAGCAGCCTGATTTGTGTTGGTAATCGAAATGAAATTGTTAAACAAATTATTTATACAATTGCCCGGGTAAGGGTAAATTGAAATGCCTGTGACAGATGCAGTCCTATTTCCATTGCTTTTTAATGCGCTAATTTGATTATTTGAAACAATGAGTGTTGAACCGGGATCATACGGACCGCTTCCTATTCCCGTGGCGCTGCCAAATGGCGAAAAGAGATTGCTTATTATATTATTTTTAATAATGAAGATTCCCGATGGAGATACCGATATCCCGTTAACAATATCCGCTCCAGGCGACGTTAGGTCTGTAATGACATTATTTAGGATATTTGCCGATCCGGTCGATCCTGGTTGATGAGTTACCTGGATTCCTACAATACCCGCAATATTGGACTTCGGAATATCTGATGTGATTGTATTGGCTATAATATTTGTAAGGGTTACCTCACCTTGAAAAAAGATGCCTGTATTTGAGGGGACATAGTAAATGGCTGAACAGGTGATAGTGTTGTTGGAAACATAAGTACTATCATGGAAATTAGGACTCCCGAATACTCCAGCGAAAGCAAAATCCTTAATAATATTGAAACTGATGATGTTTCCAGTGTTTACAGCAACTGTTCCGGCAATCTGCACTCCTCGTTGTCCGCCAGTTATAATGTTGTTTGAGATAAGATTATAATTATTAGGATAACCTAATGGACTTGTGTGAATATTCAGTATGCGATTTCCCAAATACGTGTCTCCAGGAATTGCACTCGCGTTGATATATTCGATCTTGTTATTGCATGCCCCATTTATTAAAAGGATATTCGAATTATTCGCTCTTGAGAAAACATCTACTACGTTTAGATAGTTTGCAGGGGAAGAAACTACTCCGCCGGGTCTGCCATCAATCATTATATTAGTGCCACCATTAATCTCTATCAGATTACCTGCAACCGGGATGGGTCTTTGTATTGTTTCACCCATATTTCCGAGCGCGGGTCTTATAGTTATTGTTGCCCCTCCTGCAGGTAGAAATTTATTGGTTAATTGAATAGGATAAATTTCAGAAGGGTCCGTACCATCATAAGCAGGTAGTAGCTCTATCATATAATTATTCCCGGATGGAAGATTTAATGGTACTGCGCCATATGCAGAAGTGATACTTGCAAAAGATTGCGAGGATCCCGTAGTGGGAATCAGTACAACAGAATTTGACTGGGCTGTTAAAGTGTTGGTCAACTGACCTGCAAAAAAGATTTCAAATAAAACCAGGTAAAAACATTTCATAGGAGGATAATTCATTATTACGTAGACTGCAAATAATTAGCTCTGCAAAGTACTGATTATTACTTTGGCACATCGTTCCAAAAATCCGGTATCGTATTTATTTCATTTACATTTGTTCTACTTACATCCTTCATGTTTTTAAACCCTCTGACATAATGAATATTCCGCATGTAGTTAGACAGGTCGAGTAACGGGCCCGGATTAGTGGATGAGGTGCTCGCTTTGTAAAAAACATTTTAAATGAAAAAGCCCCAGGTTTCCCCGAGGCTTGGTTATCTGGCTGAGACTCGCATTATTTTCCAAAATCATTAACTGTATCGAACCCTTGAAAAATCCAACTCTAACCTACGTAACGGGCACAATTTATTAATCGCATTTATACAGTTGGTGTTAGATCATGTTTTATCTATGCCGTGATCAATAGGAAACCTGCTACAGGCCCTTAACAAACAATGAAGAAACCAGCGCTTTTTTTTCTGGCATTACTAAACTAAAAGAGATCACGTATTAATCAACTAACCTTTTTTGCTTATTTTTTCTATACAACATTATAATAATCGTAGTGGTGATAATAGCTGCTACCGTAACTTTTTTTACGGCCCTTTTACGGTTGTATTTCCATTCTGCCTTACCTCCTTTTTCAGCAAAAATATTGGGCAAATGCCCCCGGCCCAGGTCTTGTAAAAATCCTTCGATCACATTGACCCGATCTGCGAGTAATAGATTAAGCCAATGGCCATATTCAGATTCACTAAATTTATACGCAAACCTACGAATCATTCCACTTACTCCACTTGGAGGTACGGCCGTGCCGAAAACTGCTGATAAAGTGGGTCGTTCCGTAGAACGAAGTATCTCAATATCCACTTTTTGCAGCGGAGGCCTTTCATAATTCAGCCGGTTTCGATCATCTCCCGTGTACTTTTTCATTGGGTAGTTTGGCTCATCGTCAGGGTTAAAATCAACACCCCAGCCCTTAATATGGCCATATTTGTTTTTCAGTTCATTAACACTATTTGCTTCACCGACGGTCGTGTTGGTTGATACGTCCTGGCTATAACCATGATCGGGTGAAGGTTCACTTTGGGTATTATCGTTTATATTTTCCATGACATCATTTAATTTGCGCTTGGTGGGATAAGAATGGTTTTTATACAGTTATCCAGCTTTGCGGAAAAGATGTGATAAGCGTCAGAAACCTCTTCCAATGGCACGCGGTGTGTAATTATTTTTTTCGGCTCAATGTTACCGTCCCTTATGTGTTGAATTAATCTTGGGAGCAATCTTTTAACGGGAGTTTGGTTGGCCCTAATAGTAATTCCTTTATTTACTACGTTCCCAATAGGAACCAGGTTGTCGGTTGGGCCGTAGACCCCGACGATAGAAACTATGCCCCCTTTTTTTACGGAGTTGATTGCCCAGTGCAAGGCGGTGGCTGCACCGGCCTGGAGCATCAATTTTTTGCCTGTGATAGTTTGAAGAGCACTTCCCGAAGCGTCGCAACCTACCGCGTCAATACATACATCGGCGCCGTACCAACCGGTTTGCTGTTTTAAAAATTGAACCGGGTCCCGCATTGACCTGAAATTGTATGCTTCGCATTGCGCAAAGTCCTTTACAAATTCGAGCCTGTATTCAACATGGTCAATCACAATGACGCGGCCGGCTCCAAACAGCCATGCGCACTTTGCAGCGATCATACCTACTGGTCCTGCTCCAAAAACTACCACCGTGTCTCCTGGCTTTATTCCGCCCATTTCTGCAGCAAAATAGCCTGTCGGGTAGGCGTCTGTCAAAAGAACTGCATCTTCGGGATGTATATCCGGAGGTATAATCGTTGGTGATACATCTGCATAAGGAACCCGTACATATTCCGCCTGCCCGCCATCGTAACCGCCTGCAACATGTGCGTACCCAAAAAAACCTCCTGACGCCGTAGCTTCTGGATTAGACTCATGGCAATTGCTATAGAGATCCTGCTTACAAAAAGAACACATGCCACAGGCAATATTAAAAGGTACCAATATGTTGTCGCCGACTTTCAACTTTTTAACGGACGAGCCCACCTCCACTATCTCGCCTATAAACTCGTGGCCGAAAGTCATCCCAACACGGGTATCAGGAACGAGGCCGTGATACAGATGCAGATCCGATCCACAAATACACGATCTGGTTACACGTAAAATAACATCGCCCGGGTGCTTGATTTGCGGGGGTGCCTTACGCTCAGCCCTAACCCGGTACGGGCCTCTATAATTCATCGCTAACATAAAAAGAGATTTAACTTTTTAAAATATATTGATAGGTCAATGACGGCACAACAGGTACATTTAAATCACTTTATTTATTCTAATGTTCTTTATTCTACTTTTTTCAACCTACCTATATGTGCCTCGTTTAAAACATTTATTTATTTGTGAAATTTAATTTTCCATCCGGCAAACTGTGGGGACCTGGGATCTGTGTATTGGAAATTTAAATAACAGAATACTTATAGATTATCTACAAAATTGATTGCACTCGCGGTCATACTGAATGCAAAATTTTCGTCACCATATCTAAACTGTGTTTCACGATGATAGCACCTCTCTCATCTCCTCCTGAGTAAATCCGAATGGCCAGGGATCTTTAAAAGTATCGGCGTGAATTGACTCGTTTTCCCAAATAATACCCGGACATAGATGCAACACAATTTTCAAAAGTGCTGCGAAGGGTTGATAACCCGAGATAACAACAGGGTCGTTGCCTTTCCGGCGAAATATCCAGGTAGGAAATCGCTGAATTTCATTGACTTTAACTTCATTTAGATCGGCCCGAAACGCTTCCCTGCCCTTTCCGTTATGTAAGTCATTCTTAAAAGAATTTACGTCAAATTCCGTCGAGTAAGATGATAACCTGTTTGCAATAAGTATTAATTCACTTTGGCAGGCGATATTGATTCCTTCCACCATACACGCTTCCCGAAGCAACCGGAGATAAATATCAGCTAACTCCGTAGATTGTAATTCAACGCATTTGTATGCTATACAAGCAGGATAGGAAGAAGAAGGGGCATCTTTAAACCATAAACGAGAATCAATCTTCATTCCTGTTAACTCGGCTGCGTGCATCCAAACCGGTCCCATTTGAATTGGCCTGCTTACAAAATTCACAGGATCATTAAAATTTTTCCAGCTTGGAATAAGACCGCCCATGCAGTACCTGAGTTGAAGCTGGTTCTTTAAGCAATATTGGAGTTTTCGGATAGAAGGCTCCATTGCCCAGCTCCAACAACAAAGCGGATCAGTATAGTACGTTATTGCGATACCATCATCTAAAGCTAAAGGCATTGGATCTGTTTAATTATTTTTAGAAGATTTAGAAGATTGCTTCATATTCTTAGCCTCCTCCGCCGTTACGCTTGCATCAACAGGTTGTAAACCATTGAACCGCGACAATGCTGCCTGGCCATTTTTCCTGTCCATTTCTACGTCGTTCCATGCTTGCACGCCCTTTGAAGTAGATGCCTTAACTTCTTTACTACGGGTAGCTCCCAAATCTTTAGCAATTACGTTAGTATCTTCTTCTGTTCGCGGGGTACCCTCGGGTTCTGTCTTAAGCAAGCCATTAGAGTCTAACACATACTGAATAGGATCTTCTACATATCGCAAAGTTTCGGCGAACTGCGTGCTTTCGCCCTGGTTCCATGGACCTCTGAAATCGTTACCGCTAGACATATTAAAGTACTT
The DNA here is from genome assembly GCA_025963635.1 of Ferruginibacter sp. Lineage (GTDB taxonomy): Bacteria > Bacteroidota > Bacteroidia > Chitinophagales > Chitinophagaceae > Ferruginibacter. Next base: position 223,822 of record JAOQAK010000061.1, on the reverse strand, counting down.
GTTACTGTATTTCGGATCTCCCTGTAAAATACCAGGAGGGAAGTTTGGCTGTATCGTTCCCAGTGCTGCTTCAAACATTTGATAATGCGCCACTTCCCTGGTCATTAAGAACATCAGCGTTTCCTTGATATAAGGATCATTGGTGAATTGTAATAAATATTCATAAACCATTTTAGCCCTGGTTTCAGCACCCATATTGGACCGGAGATCTGAGGTAAGGTCTCCCTGCACATCTCCATTTATGTATGCTGCCGTCCATGGTACGCCCTGGCTATTTGTATAAGCAGGGCCACCTGCAGTGCCTACAAAAAACTGGGGTGCAACAATGCCCTGGTGAATCATATTTTCTTTGGCGGCTTTACCATCAAGCAACTGCATAATTTCCGAATTTTCAGCAGCGTCTTTCAAGTCTCCGTTGATACCAGTCAACAACATTTGGATGGTTGCGCCGACAATTTCGAGATGGCTAAATTCTTCAGTAGCTATATCCATTAACATATCGTATTTGTCTGGGTAGGGATGCTTTGCGCCAAATGCCTGTCCGAAATACCGCAATGCCGCTGCTAACTCGCCATTGGCACCGCCAAATTGTTCCAACAATAGAGTGGCAAATGCGGGATCCGGAGCAGACACCCTGGCATTGAACTGAAGATCTTTTACGTGATAAAACATAACAATAATTTTTGAAGAATTAAATAAAAGCTCCGCCAGCTGATAAGGAGCGTAACACTGTATTGAAAGGCAATTTGCATGCTATACAAGATCCGTTCAAATGGCATGTTTAATGAGCAAGTATGTCCACAAAAAGAAGCTAGTAATTTTCAGTAATTCATTACGTACCTTAAATAGTTGAAAAAGTTACTCAGCTTGGAAATCAAATCCCCACAGGTTTGTACCTGCTGTTACGCGATGTAAGTTGCCCGGTTGAGTGAAAGTTTGATAGTTAATGAAGCTGAATGTAATTTTAGATTAGATACTCCTGTATTATATTGCCTGATTTGCGAATTTGTTCCAGGTTTAATTTACATCTTCCCAGGAGTTCCACCTGTTTCAACATATTTCGAATTGCTACCAGGGAGGATAGTAATAGTCAATGCAGGCTGTTGATACGGCTTGTTTCTCGATATTAATAAATGGGATGATTGAAACCTTTCAAATTTTAAAGGTCAGCGCTTTGTATAAATCCCAGGTGAGGAGTAGTAAAAGTCTCTCATCTACTGTAACTGTGCCATGGCATCGACCTAGCAGCATGGTAGCAAATAAACGGGTACTTGCAAGGTGCTGTACGAAAAGAGAGTAAGTATATTCCAATTTAAAAGCCTGGGCTTTTTCACATCAAATTTCCTAATAACTCAACTTATAACTTTTTAGGCTTTGCTGCTATATTTTAAGAACAGGAAGTTGGTTGTTATACAGGCCCTCGAATTTTTGTGTATCATGTTTCAGGAATATAAATATCAATGTAGCGTCCTTGTTTAATTCTCCTGTTGCAGAGATAACCCAATGGTGGTTTTCCACAATCCTTTTTACAATGGCTAGTCCAATCCGTGTTCCATTATATTCGTTTTTACCATGAAGGCGTTGAAATACTTCAAATATCTTTTCACTGTATTGCTGTTCGAACCCAATGCCATTGTCACAAACTTTTATATGGCAATATCTTACTTGGTTATCCGGTTTCGGTTGTTGTTTGATTGTGATCAGGTAGAGAATGGTTGAATTGGCAGGGCGAATTACGATTGCTTATCGCTAATCGACTGCCGATCGATATTTGGGTTTTAAATGAATGTTAATGCAATTGACTGCATTGACTCAAAGCGCAACGATCGCCGGCTTCCATACGATCAGCCGATGACCGTACCGGCAAGGAAATCATTAACACTTAAAATCCTATTTTTACCAGCCTGTTAATAAAACACCAGGTAACAGCCGTTTGAAAAACTATCCTCTCCTTCTATTATTTTCCGTAACTATCCTTTCATTTTCAGTTGCAAATGCACAACCCGTTACCGGCATCTGGAAAGGTAAGATCGACCGTAAAAATGTAGAGCTTAAAATAATTGAAAACGGCGATAGCCTCACGGGTACCAGTTACTACTAATTTCCCCGGGTTTATTACAAAATCAGTCTTTGATTTTGCTAACGAATACCCCTTCTTCACAAGCGTTTTTTCCAACTTCCCGGCGGCGTAGCCGGTGCTTCAGTTTTGGAATATAAAATTTTTACAGTTTGAGAAAATCCTGTAGGAATAAATCCGATTAGAATCACTATCGGGAACCAATGTATTTTGTTCATAATTGAAATAATTATCAGCCGTCGATAATAGATTGGGGTAATGGCGCCCCTTTCTTAGTAAAGAAAAGGAAGGGGATTGATGCCTATATAATTCATTGTAATAATTTGAGTGCCTCATTGCGTCTTTGGGAAGGTACTAAATCTTTTACCATGTTAAAAAATACGCCAGCAATATTTCTATGATTTTCGTTTTAACGTGATCACTGCTACTTCAGGCCACATACCGATTCGTCCCTTTAAGCCCAGGAAGCCGAACCCCCGGTTGACGTATAGAAAACGGCCTTTGTCCTGGTAAAGTCCTACCCATTGTTTATACACATATTTAATAGGACTCCACTTAAAGCCGAATAACTCGATGCCAAATTGCATTCCATGTGTATGCCCCGACAGGGTGAGGTGGATGTGCTGGTGATGATCAAGCGTTACACCTTCCCAGTGTGAGGGATCATGCGACATCAGGATCTTAAACTGGTCATCTGGCACATCAGCAGTGGCCTTCTTTAAGTCGCCATATTTATGAAAGCCGCCCTTACCCCAGTTCTCCACTCCTAACAGGGTTATGGATTGGTCATCCTTTTGAAGGGTGATCGATTCATCCAGCAAGAGGCGAAAGCCGATTTCGGTGTGTACCTGTTTCAACCGGGCCAGGTTGGCACGTTTGGCCTCAGGGGTTACCCATCTGCTGTAATCGCCGTAATCATGATTACCCAGCACCGAAAATTTCCCCATCGGCGCTTTCAATGCTGAAAAGGCACTAATCCATCTGTCCATCTCGGACGCCTTGTTATTGACCAGGTCACCGGTGAACAGAATGATGTCGCTGTCTTGTGCGTTAACAAGATCCAGGCCTTTTTGCACTCCGTCAGCATTTGTAAAGCTGCCGGAGTGGACATCTGTAATCTGTGTAATGGTGAAACCATCAAAGGCTTCGGGCAGATCCGGGAAATAGATCGTCTCCCGCCTTACCCGATAAAAATGCCGCCCACGTGTAATACCGAATAAGACAATCAGGAACAGTACAGCAGCCGTGCTTACCGTCAGTTCGCTTACCCAAAACGCCCTCGGCGGAAACCCCCGAAACAATCGGGTAATATCTTCAACTAGTAAAAATGGCAACGAAAATAAACGGGGTACAAATGAGAGTAGCATAAGTCCCATCAGCCAGGCAATCAGTGTTTCCTGGATGTGTGCGCCGCGTCGTACAAAAATTACAGCAACTATGCCGCTCATTAACAACAAGTCGATGAGCCAATAAGCCCATAAATATGCATTGGAAGGTAATAGGGTTTGTACAGCCTGATAAAAGTAGATATCAGTAATCAGCCACGTCAGGATAATCAGGGGAAGTCTTTTTGCCATTTGTATAAAGTAGATCGGTGAGCATCTATCTGATAAGTAGACGATTCAATGCTGAAAAGATTTTAAATGAAGCAGAAAGCATATTTGCTTCTGCCTATTATCTGAACAACTGATATCCTAATATGTTCTTTGCCATTTTAATTTGTTGTTACCTTAACTGGGTTTAGCTTGCTGAAGTATTCGATTATGGTATTGTTATTAGCTTTCGCTATTTAATCGAAAAATCACTTCGACCTTGCAGAATGAAAATGGCTCATGACTTATAATTAATCAATCTTCTTCTTTGATTCTTTATCGCTTCAAAACGAACAACAATTTCATTAGCTTTCCTTTTAGAATTAATCGAAAGGCAGGATACCATTTCAAGCATAACTTCCAATGGGTATGCTTTACCACCAATTTTAAACTTTGTATGCATCGGTTTCCATCAGTTACAAAATCCTTGATGCAATCGCAGGTAGGAATACTTACTTTCAAGTAGCAAAACCTTTGGTATAATCAAAGGCAAGCAGTAAAGACCATTCAGTTACAAATTCCCCATTAAGACTATATAGATTGATGTCATACTGTTCATTTACAAATCGTCAATAAGAGGTAATAATGCATCTGATACTTATTGGTTACAAATGTTTTGATGAGTGATAATGAAGGATTGCAGAAGGGAAAAATATCTGATTAGTAGCTTGTTTTGCACTCTCCAATGCATCAACCTAAAATAAAAAAGCCTGCATTAATTTGGAAGCCTTGAGTATCATCTGTGGGCCCACCTGGGCTCGAACCAGGGACCACCTGATTATGAGCGGCTCAAAACTCGTTTTTGGTTACTTTCAGTTGCTGCCAGTTACTGCGTAACCGCTTGATTATTATTGTTTTATTCATTTTTATTTTTTACCTTGCTTACAGTAAAATTCGCATGTTATGTGATACATGTATCACATTATGTATCAAATTTTTTAGTCATTTGTATGAAGCAGGAGAAGGTAAATATCAAGGTTGTGCCGGATGAAAGAAGGGTGCTCAATGAACAACGTTTTTCGTTGAAATTAAGGATAACCTATAAGGGAGCTCGAAAGTATTACGCAACTGGGTATCATGCCTCCGATGAAGAATGGCAGATGATCAATAGCACAAAGGCAACAGGAAAATTGCGTAAAATAAGAAATGCCATTGCAGAGATAGAAAATAAAGCAGAGCGGTGTTGTTATGATATTATTCCTTTTTCTTTCAAGCGTTTCGAGTACGACTTTTTTGCAAGGAAAATAGAATTTGAAAATGTTGAATCTGCATTTGCAGCTTATATTATTCAACTTAAGAACAATAACCAGTTCGGAACAGCAGACTCCTACAGGACCGCTATTAACGGCCTGCTGAAATATAAGCCCAAGCTGAAATTTGACGATGTTACGCCAGAATTCCTGCAAAGTTTTGAGAACTGGATGATCGGTCGCGGCAGGTCGATGACTTCAGTAGGAGTGTATTTACGGCCGCTTCGTGCCATTATGAATATTGCCAAAGAGAAAGAAATCATCAAGCCTTATGCCTATCCATTTGGCAGAAGAAAGTACACCATCCCCGCAGGGATTAGTATCAAAAAGGCTCTCGGAATAAAACAAATAAAACAGATTTTCGACTATCCTGCCGCCCCGGGTAGTGGGATGGAAAAAGCGAGGGATTTTTGGATACTGAGCTATTTATGCAATGGTATGAATATGATGGACCTGCTCCAATTGCAATGGAGAGATATTGATTCTTCCTGTATCCACTTTATCCGCTCCAAAACCAAAAGGGTCAATAAAGCAAAGCCTGTCCAAATAACCGTACCACGCAACGAATATATTGACAGGCTGATCAGCAAATGGGGAGTAAAATCGTTCATAACAACTGATTATATATTTGATATACTCAACAGGAACGATTCCGCCGAAATTGTCCGTAAAAAAATAAAGCAGTTTACCGATGTCACCAATGACTGGATGAAAAAAATGGGAACGCAGTTACGGTTTGAATTCAGTTTAACTACCTATGTTGCCAGGCATTCGTTTGCCACAATCCTGGTAAGAGGTGGGGCTCCGATGAAATTGGCAAGCCAAAGCCTGGGCCATTTGAATCTCTCTACAACTGAGCGATATTTTGCGGGATTTGATTTGGAAGCACAGGCTGAGTTTAACAAAGCGCTGGTGAATTTTTGATCAGAAGGCGGAGCAAGGATTTCAAATGCTTGCATCGGCGGATCAATCTCCAGCAACGACCCGGAATCCTGATGTTATAATAATTTACCTTGCAACTTTAAAATATTCAATAAGATCAATATGATAAAAGTTGCCGTTGATGCGATTGTTTTTGGTTATTCAAAAAATGAGGGGGTATCTGTTTTATTGATCAAACGGAAATATCCACCGTTTAAGGATGGCTGGGCGATTCCTGGCGGGTTTATACTGGAGAACGAAAGTTTGGAAGAAGCAGTAGAAAGAGAGTTGCTGGAAGAGACAGGCATAAAGGTTAATTACCTCGAACAGCTTTATAGTTTTGGCGCTCCAAAACGAGATCCGCGACAACGTATCATCTCCATTGCCTATTTTGCCTTAGTAAAAAGCAGTATGTTTCAGCAATTAAATGCAAGTACTGATGCCGCCGAAGCGCAATGGTTCAACATCAACAAGCTGCCAGCCTTAGCTTTTGATCATAAGAAAATTTTGCAAACTGCTGTAGAACGGGTTCGTGCCAAAATACGCTACCAGCCCATTGGTTTTGAATTGCTGGATGAAAATTTTCCTTTTGCAGACTTAGAAAAATTATACGCCACCTTACTTGACCGGGAGATTGACAGAAGAAACTTCACTAAAAAAATCCTCTCGCTTGGTTTGCTGGAAGATACCGGCGAACTCGCTGCAGTCAAAGGGGCGGGTAGGCCGAGCAAAATATACCAGTTCAATAAAAAGCGCTATCAGCAATTGCTAAAAGAAGGAATGCATTTTGAAATATAAGCAAACGCAGGAACTTGGTTAAATAACTGCAATCCCCCTCGCACACAAACGAAACGTTTTCACCTTCAAACATCTCGCGATCCAGTTTACTTCCATTTTACAAATATCAACTAGGGTTTTGTTCTTTTAGTCAGACTTCAGACAGGATCAAGCAAGCTAACAATTTGGCATAGCCGATCTAGTAAGAAAATAATTTGCGTAATTATTACGCAAATTCAAAAATAAACCTATATTTGTATCACCAATAAAAAAAGCAATGAAAACAATCAACCTAAATACACTCGAAGGAATACAGGTTACTATATTCCCCGACAGCCAGCCACATGTGAATATACATGGCCTGGCGGAAGGAGATGAGGTGAAAGTAATTTGTTCGGTTACTGATTCCAGTAAGTTGCTGCAATTATTGGAAACTGCCAATGCGATCGATAACCTGTTTGCCAAAAAGAAAATACTGGTGATTCCTTACCTGATGGCTGCCCGGTACGATCGGTTGATGCAGCTTGGCGACAGCATTGACCTTAAAGTGGTGGCAGACCTGGTAAATATGTGTGCCTTTGAAAAAGTATTTCTTTACGATGTGCATTCGGAAGTTGCGCTGTTACTAATAAAAAATGCGGTGGGAATTACAAATGAAGCGCTCGTTAAGGCTTATGATAAACCCGATGCTGTATTGATCTGCCCGGATGCCGGGGCCGCAAAAAAAGTGGGTAAATATTTTGGTTGGAACAGCAATATCAAAAGCATTGTGTACTGTAGTAAAAACAGGGATTTATCAAATGGGAATCTTACACTCGAAGTATTGGAGCCTGAAGAATGCGCTGGTAAAAACTGTGTGATCATTGATGACCTTTGTGATGGTGGCGGCACCTTCCTTGCCATTGCAGAAAAGATCAAGCCTGCACATTTAACGCTGATTGTTACCCATGGTATTTTTTCCAAAGGCTTCAGTGTGTTGGAAAAATATTTTCAACAGATCATTGTTTCTGACAGCTTGTATAAAACATACGAATCAGGCATTGTTATCACCTTAAAACATTTTCAATAAGACTATGAAAACGAATCCTTTTTTACTAACCGATTATTACAAAGTTGGCCATGTGTTTCAATACCCTGCAAAAACTGAACTGGTGTACAGCAATCTTACTCCAAGAAGCAGCCGGTTTAAAGACATTGATGAAATGGTTTTCTTTGGTATGCAGTACTTCGTCAAAGAATACCTGCTAAACTATTTTAATGAGAACTTTTTTGATCAGCCCCGGGAAAAAATCATTCGTGAGTATAAAAGAAGGATCGGCACTTCGTTGGGGGCCGACTTACCAACCTATGAACATATAGAGCGGCTGCATGACCTCGGGTATTTGCCGATTGAAATAAAGGCATTACCTGAGGGAAGCAAAGTGCCAATGAAAGTGCCTTGTATCACCATTGTAAATACGAAGGCAGAATTTTATTGGGTCACCAACTTTTTAGAGACATTACTGAGCGCTATCATCTGGCAGCCCTGCACCAGCGCTACCATCGCACATGCCTACAGGAAACTGTTAAATAAATATGCGGTCGAAACGGGCATGCCGGAGGAGTTTGTTCAATGGCAGGGACACGATTTTTCTTTCAGGGGCATGAGCTCTTTAGAAACTGCAATTTTGAGTGGCATGGGGCATTTGCTAAGCTTCACCGGTACAGATACCATCCCGGCAATTGATGCACTGGAACAGTATTACAATGCCGATGCGGATAAAGAATTGATTGGTGGCAGCGTTGCTGCAACGGAACATAGCGTAATGTGCAGTGGCAGCAAAGGCGGTGAACTGGAAACTTTTCATAGGCTAATTACTGAAGTGTATCCCAACGGAATTGTGAGCATCGTAAGTGATACCTGGGATCTCTGGAAAGTTTGTACCGAATACCTGCCGGCGTTAAAAGCAACTATACTTCAACGTGAGGGTAAGGTGGTAATTCGCCCCGATAGTGGGGATCCTGTAAAAATTATCTGCGGTGATCCTGATGCAATGGGCATTGCGGCGCAAAAAGGTGTGGTCGAATTACTATGGGATGTTTTTGGTGGAACTACTACTGCACAAGGCTATAAATTATTGGATCCGCATATCGGCGCAATCTATGGAGACAGCATCAACCTGGACAGGGCGGCACAGATCTGTGACGGATTGATGGAAAAAGGTTTTGCCACACAGGTTGTATTTGGGATCGGAAGTTTTACCTATCAATACAATACCCGAGACACTTTTGGAACAGCCATGAAAGCTACCTATGTAGTAATAGATGGTGAAGGCAGGGAGATCTTTAAAAATCCGATCACGGATGATGGCACTAAAAAATCTGCCACCGGTCTACTCAATGTACAAAAGGAAAATGGCCGATTCGTATTATACGATCAGGTAAGTTGGGAAGAGGAAGCAACCAGTGAATTAAAAACGGTTTTTAAAGATGGTAAAATACTAAAGGAATTTACGCTGGCCGAAATCAGGGCAACATTGGCGGAAGAAATTTTGGAGACCAGCAGTGGTTCCCTGGTTTAACTTCAGCGGCGACGCTCCGTTAAATTGGTTGCTGCTATTTGGCTTCTACCTTACGATTATTGACAGGTTTTAAAAAGGTACAGACAATCAAATTAAATTAAGTGAAAACAGAAAAATATATAGAACAAATAAAAAGGTTGCCCAAAACTGGCCAACAAATCATAGCGAATAAAGATGGAAGTAATATTGTTGTTTACCAGGCATTTAACCCGCAGATTGCAAATTATGCTGTAGCCAACCAATACTTTGGCGGCAATGCATATAGTTTCAACCGCATGAGTTGGATCAAACCGGGGTTTTTGTGGATGATGCATAGGGCCGGCTGGGCAACAAAAGAGCAACAGGAAAATGTCCTGGCCATACATCTACCCATTGTTCATTTCAAAACGATCTTGCATCAAGCGACAATATCTTCCTTCAAGAAAGAGATATTTGCCACAGAAAATGAATGGAAAGAACAACTCAATAAAACTGAAGTAAGGTTGCAATGGGATCCTGACCACGATCCTTATGGGAACAAAGCGGAACGGAAGGCGATACAACTTGGTATGAAAGGAGAGCTCCTTAAAAAGATTTGTACAGAATGGATTGTAAAAATTGAAGACATAACAGACTTTGTCAAGGTCGAATATCACCATTTGGAAAATATAAATGAGCTGGTTATTCCTTTTGAAGAGGTTATCGCTTTAAATGACATTGAGTTGGAGCAAAGAATTGGAATAATCAAATAACGCATTGGATGATAACGATAAACTTGTCTCGATTTGTATGGTTAATAAAAAGCGGGCATGTCATAATAGCGCATCCATCTAAAAGAATAATGTACAATTGTCACTCATGAAATTAATCACCCTTTATCGCCCTATCGGTCAAAAAGAATTGGATCTGATAAAAGAATCGGGGTACAAAGAATTTCCGCCACGGCTCAAATGGCAACCAATTTTCTACCCTGTTATAAACCAGGCTTATGCAGAACAAATTGCGTTTGAATGGAACACCAAAGATGAATTTTCAGGCTATGCGGGGTATGTAACTGCTTTTGATCTTCCGGAAGATTACCTGCAACAGTTCCCAGTGCAAAACGTAGGTGGAGACATCCATAACGAGCTTTGGGTACCCGCAGAACTATTACCAACTTTCAATGACAACATTGTTGGGGCAATAAGAGTAATAAAATCTTTTTATGGAGAGAAATTTAACCAGTCATGATTGATAAAATTAGAGTTGTGTTGTTTGGCTTAGCAGTTGGAGACGCTTTAGGCGTTCCTGTTGAATTTAAAGGAAGAGAATACCTGAAGGCATTTCCTATCAAAGGCATGATTGGGTATGGAAGTTGGAACCAGCCTCCTGGAACATGGAGTGATGATAGTAGCCTGGCTTTTTGCCTGGCAGAAGCTCTCACCAATGGGTATGACCTGGACAGCATTGCACAAAACTTTATCAACTAGATGCAAGATAGCTTCTGGGGCGCTCATCATAAAGTATTTGACATCGGTGGTGCAACAAGATTTGCGATCGGCAGGCTGAGGAATGGTGTTTCCCCGCTTTTTTCCGGTGGCATGTTGGAGGATGATAATGGGAATGGTTCTCTAATGAGAATAATTCCCCTGTTATTTTATATCAAAGATTTACCAATCCATGAACGATATCAAAAGGTAAAAGCAATTTCTTCAATTACGCATGCTCATTTTCGATCAGTATTTAGTTGTTTTATTTATTTAGAATTTGCATTGCATCTATTGAATGGTAACGCATTAGATTCAGCTTATTCAAATATGCAACAATCGGTAAAAGCTTTCGCTGATGAAAATGAGTTTAATCCAGGAGAATTAAAACTATTTGCAAGAATTCTAGATGGCAACATTAAAGAGTTCCAGGAAGATGCTATCTATTCCAGTGGTTACGTTTTGAATACACTTGAGGCGTCAATATGGTGTTTACTGAATACCGGAAGCTATGCGGACGCCGTTTTAGAGGCGGTGAACTTAGGTGGAGACACTGACACAACCGGATGTGTTACCGGCGGCATTGCGGGATTGCTTTACGGTTATGAAGAAATATTACAGGTTTGGATAGATGAAACAGCAAGAAAAGAAGATATCGATGATTTAGCAGCCCGGTTATTTAAAAGAATCACACAATGAACTACTCGATCAATTGGTTAACCGAACAAATAAAAAATGGAATTCATCCTGACTATTTATTTTTTTGGGGTCACACACAAAAAACAGCTGGTATCACTGATAAATCCTGTTTCAGTCAATGGTGGCCATCACCCTTTACAATGGATGAGATAACCTATCCAACGGCAGAGCATTGGATGATGGCAAATAAGGCATTGCTGTTTGAAGATGAAGAACAGTATCAAAATATTACAACAACTGCCAGTCCTGGGGAAGTCAAAAAATTCGGAAGAGCTGTAAAAAATTTTGATGCCGGGATATGGGACCTTAAGGCATATGAATTAGTCGTAGCCGGCAACCTGCATAAGTTTTCGCAAAACAAAGCATTAAGCACATTTCTGGTGAACACTAGAAAACTTGTCATAGTGGAAGCAAGCCCCGTTGATAAGATTTGGGGGATTGGCACAAATGCGCACGAAACCGATCCCTCAAAATGGAATGGGTTAAACCTACTCGGTTTTGCGTTAATGGAAGTAAGGGATCAATTAAAAAAATGAAAATGGAGAAGCAATTACAACATATCAGTAAGCTAATGAGCCTTGTACTCAGGCATCAACCAGAAGCAATAGGTTTACAGTTAGATGAAAATGGCTGGGCGAACGTGGAGCAACTGATTGAAAAAATAAATGCAAACGGCACTAAGGTTGACATAGCAACAATTTTAACCGTGGTAGAGACAAACGACAAACAACGGTTTAGCCTTAATGAAAATAAAACAATGATCCGGGCAAACCAGGGCCATAGCATTGGGGTGGACTTAAATTTAAAGCCATCTATTCCTCCTGACATTTTATACCATGGAACCGCAGAAAGATTTTTAGATGCTATTTTAAAGGAAGGATTAACCAAACAAAAACGCCAACATGTTCATTTAAGCTGGCAAATTGAAACAGCCAAAGCAGTGGGCATAAGGCACGGCAAGCCTGTAATACTACACATCAATGCCAAGGCCATGCATGATGACGGCTATTTATTTTATGTGTCAGAAAACAATGTGTGGCTGGTTGACGCAGTTCCTACACAATACATAACAATATGAAACGAAGCGTGGTAATTGGAGACATTCATGGTGGACTGAAGGCTTTGCAACAAGTGTTTCACAAAGCTAATATCACTGTTGCTGACAGACTCATCTTTCTGGGGGATTATGTAGATGGTTGGAGCGAATCCGCTGCTGTTATCAATTACATGATAACGTTAAACAATACAAACGAATGCATATTTATAAAAGGCAACCACGACCTCTGGTGCGAAGAATGGTTACGCACCGGTATACCTGATACCACCTGGGTGCAACATGGTGGAAAAGCAACAATAGACAGTTATGCGAATGTTACAGTCGCAACAAGATTGTAGCACCTCAACTTTTTTGAATGCATTCCTTACTATTGGATTGATGAACAGAATCGGCTGTTTATTCATGCTGGTTTTACATCTATGCACGGGCCGCAAAAAGAATTTCACCTGTCGAATTTTACCTGGGACAGGACACTTTGGGAAATGGCACTCACTATGGACAAGCGAATTAAAAAGGATTCGCTATTGTTTCCCAAACGTTTACAAATCTTCAACGAAATCTACATCGGTCACACACCTACACTTTATTATAATGTAGACATACCCATGCAAGGCTGCAATGTTTGGAACATAGATACAGGTGCAGGGTTCACGGGTAAATTAACCGTAATGGATATCAACAACAAACAATACTGGCAAAGCGACTTCGTTAAAAATTTCTACCCTCACGAAACGGGTAGAAATTAAAGAACTTAATCCGAAACATATATCACTTCCATCGCCTCCCATAATTTAGGAACTTCTAATCTGTCAATCATTCTTTCTACAGCAACTTGGGGGATATTAAATTGCCGGCCCTTATTCTGCAACAGCAATTTTTGATAACTCGCTTCCACATAAATAATTTTTATACAAGGCTTGTAAGGTTCAGCCAGGTCAATCAATTGTTCCCTCATTTGTTGGGTTATATTAGTGGCATTCCAAATGAATGGAGTGCCATTTCTCAAAAATTTTTTGCCGTTTCTTTAGCCAACTGAATAATATGCCCATTGCCTTTTGTATCACCGTATCTAATTTTTGCCTTTCTGCGCATGTCATCTAAAGAAACAACAGGATGGTCCGGATAATTTTTTGAGATATAGAAATCCTTCCCGCTACCTGCAACTCCCGACAGTAGGATCATGGTTGCCTTAGTGTCATCAAAACTTTCAAAATCCGGATGTCTCCCTTCCTTTCGGAAATATTGGAATTTTGACAGATCGCTGGAAAATTGTCTCGGCTTGCCCCAGCAATCATGCTCTTTTGCCAGTTCAGCAAACAGGTCAATCTTATACAGCAGGTCTTTGGTATCCGTACAAATTCTTCCCAAAACATCGGCCGTGGCAAGCAGGGCCAGCAACATGGTATCTGCTTCTAAACTTGCCTGGATGATAGCTTTTACAGGATCTGGTTTTTCAAATACCCAAAGAGGCAATCCATGATACCTGACCAGTCCCACAATCTGTTCCCTCGTGAATAATGGCGTTGCAAAGTCGCGGTACAAAATTTTGCCCGTTGTTTGTGCCCCTTTTTTAGCATGCCCGGGAGAAATGATATCAGCGTTTTCATCAACTGTTGTGGTGGATCTTTTTTCAATATCATGCATCAGCGCTGCCACCCAGAGGTTTTCCTGTGCCTGTTGATCCAGGGATTTGAATTCGGGCAGATTTACCAACGCTTCCAATACCATTTGTGTATGGATAGCAACGCTTCCCTCTGCATGATGTACCGGGCTTTGCGGCACGCCCTGCATATCTTTTACCCAGCTATACTGCTGAAGCTGCTGCCAACTTTTATTTTTTGTTAGTGTCCACATTTGATTCAAATTTTAAAGGTGCTCTCCTCCAGTTTCTCGTCCAATGCTCATCAGTTTTCACATGCCCTTTTCGTACGTACTTAAAAACGTTGTGTTGGAAATCATTCACAGCATAAGCTGATGCGTTTCGGCTCACTGTACCTTCCATATTACAGGCTTGATTTGTTGTAACATCAACCGATTGAAAACTGCTTTGCTTGCAAACAAGGGACAGGATGTTCTTTTCAAACAAGTGTTGATCAGGAAGATCCACCAGCGTTTCTTTTACGGGAACGACGGGAAAATCAAAAATGGAAGCAATGAAAACAGTTTCCTCCCAGGACAGCCATTTATCCAGTTCCCTTACACCAAACACATAATAATGTGCATCAATCAAAGGATATTGAATAGAATGAATCGCATACAGGTTTTCCCCGAAAATTTCATATTCACCCAAATCATTTTTCAGGCTTCTCCACTTTTCCCGCAACTCCCTTGTCCATGGTGAGGTAGTCGGCGCGGCATGCGATCTTGCAAATACACCCTGCTTGTTCAGGCAATTATTTTCCCCATCCAATTTCTCGGTGTGTAATAAAGTTTGCAAAAGACGGATGTCTTGCCAGTAGTCAGTATTAATTCGATCGTCGCTGGTAGTGCCTGGAGAGAACGGGTAATGGAATGTCCTTCCGTATTTCCTTGATATAGACATTGTATAATTTTTAGAATAAAAAATTAAGCTGCAAATGAACGCTGCTCATTAATTGATATTTTTCTAAAAATTACATAACCCTAAGTTTTTGAAGATGATGCTTTGCTAACTAACATGATGTGTTCAGTAACATTGCTGCTGCAAATATAATAAAGTTGGGAGTGAAATCTTTTTAAAAGCAAAACACGAAGCCTTTTCAACCGGATATTCATACAAGCATTTATTTTTGAAAATTCACTAATCGCTAGTTTTAATTATCCTTTTTACTTTAACTTACCCTCTTCAATCAATCTTTATACATGCGGCTTTTAAAACAATCCTTGCTCTATTTTAAAGAAGGCAATTCCGATAAAGTTTACGAGATTGATCTTTGTGATGTGGGCAATGACAAATATGTGGTTAATTTTCGCTACGGACGAAGAGGCGCCCAATTAAAAGAAGGCTGCAAAACTCCGGTACCAGTTACAATTGCAGACGCAGAAAAAGTCTATGATAGCCTTGAAACGGAGAAATTAACGAAAGGATATACTACTTCCGAGACAGGCGAACCGATCCTTCCCATCAAGGCCACTTATACTTTAGACGCCCAACATATTACTCTCAATAATGATTGGGCCGTACTGCCGGCCGGTCGTAACAAAGCAATACTGCAACGCTTGCACAATGCGGTGAACGGCACTTCATCCATCGAGCGGTTCCCCTGGAAATTATCAAGAGTTGTCTGGAAAGCCGGGGAATATAAGATCAAAGAAGCCGCCCCCTATATCATTAAATTATTTAACAAAGGCAACCAGTTGCACCAATATTGTTGTACCTGGACGCTTGCACGCTGTAGCAAAGATGCTGCTGCTTCAATTGCCGCACTACAATCAATCTATATTGCACACCCGGCTGCGTCCATTGTCAAAATTGCCGGCGCTGCGCTGATTAATAAACTTACGGGCATTGAGAAGGAAAGACATCTCGATCACTATGTCAACAGGCTTCCGGAACAATTTAGAAACCTGGTGGCGTCTGAGGATGTATCTGGATTAAATCAATTGATACAAGAAAGAATTGCCCAACAACAACCTAACTACAATTGGCTGGAAGATCTGTATATCATAGCTATTGATAAAAGATGGATACGGAAAAGTGTGAACAAAGTTCTGCAACAAATACCCCTTCGGCCAAATTATTTTAGACATATCCGTTCTGTTTTTAAATTGTCGGAGCTGCTGGATGATTTTGAAATAATGGGTATGCTGGCTTGTCGCTTTGAGCGGGAGAATGAAATGTTCAGCTATTCCATCTCGTTTGCAAGTGCAGCAAACAGTGAAGTGTATGTTCCGGAAATTGAGGAATGGGTGAAAGTGCAAAAGGAGCTTAAAAAAGCTACCAGCAGGCTCGCTTACTCTCAAAAAACACGTTGGTATTTCCATGGCAGGATTTTAAGAAACTTACGGTTGTTGGGCAAAAATAACGATCTAGATTATGTAAAATTAGCGACCGCTTTACTGGTTGGCTATAAATACAAAGAAGACTTCAGGCAGCATTATTCCACGCAGAATTATGTTTATGAGAGGGGTAATTATCAACGGGTGGAAAATAAGTTTTTGCAAAATGCGCAGGCAGTCTTTTTGCACCAGGTGTTGAGTGGCGAAGATTCAAAACTTAAATTGCAATCAAATCACCTGTGGCGTTTACGTGCCGATAATGAAAAGAAAGCATCTTCCACAAAACCGGCCAGTGCTGCTGCTTCGGAAGTAATTGGTGGTTTTATAAAGAAACTTACCTCTTTTTTCGGCAAGAAAAAAGAAGCGCCGGCTTTGGCGCCAGCGCCCGCTGATTCGGTAGCACCTATACCTGCCGTCAACAACAGCGGCACTCCTTTTATGCATTTGTGGAATGCAGTTCCGCAGGCATTTGTGCAGTTACTGATGGATGCAGAAATGGAAGAAGTGCACCAGTTTGCAGAAAGCAATTTGAAAGTGCATCCAGGCTACTACGCTATAAAGGAAAGGTTAGATGAGCAGGCGATAAAACAATTACTCTTATCCGAATTCGAAATTCCTGCCAGGTTTGGCCTTGCCTTGGCGGAGGAAAAATATGCTACTTCAATTCCATCTGCAGAATTGGTGAATGCATCATTGAACAGCATCAACGAAGCCGCTCAAAACAAAGGACTGCAATGGGCAGAAGCATATAAGTTCGGGTACCTGAAACAAAGCGGTTTTGTTACAGGGTTAATTTTTGCCAAACATGCCTCAGTTAGAAGCTGGGCAGGTGATTTCTTGAAAAACAATAGTTTGCCGGCTGAGGTAAAAAATGCGGTAGTTGGAAAATCAATCGCTCAATTGATTAATTATACGGCGCAAACTGTATTGAACGAACACATCATTAAAGATGCCGGGGATACACTGTTTGAATTGTTTGCTGATGAATTAAAGCAGATAAACATTGGTGTGGTGGCCGATCTGTTGCAGCATGAAAATCCAGCTGTGCTATTATTTGGCCTGCGCTTGTTAAAAATTCAAAAAGAACAACTGGAGCTGGATAAGTTATCAAAAGAATTTTTGTTTGGGCTATTGCGACACGAGCATGAGCTGGTGAGAGAAGAAGGGATTGTACTTTTAAAAAGCATGAATGAGCAATCGTTGCTGCAACACCTGGATGAAATAATCGTTAGTTGTTTATCGCAGTATGAAAATGTACGACGGGCACTGCCGGTAATTATACAACGCATGGCAGAAAAGGAAAATGCATTCGGGGTTAGGGCCGCTGAACAGTTAATGCCGGTATTGCTGAGGAAGGAAAAAATTGAAGGCATACATGCTGATGTTAGCCGGCTGTTATGCAACGAACTTAACAGTTACCTGCAAAACGCCAACAAGGAAACGGCTTTAAACTTATTGTATTCCAACTACAGTGCAGCGCAAAATGTGGGCGTGGTTATTTTGGAAAAATATACGGATCCATCGCAATTAACCATACCACAGGTGATTGCTTTGGGTGGACACGAAAACCTGAACGTAAGGGAATGGTGCTGGAAATTTTATACAGAGCAATCAACAAGAATCAAATACGGAAAAGAAAGCGGCATTAAATTACTGGAAAGCAAGTGGCAGGACACGAGGAACTTTGCTATGCAATATTTTAGGGGTCAGTTTACTGAAAGCGATTGGAATGCTGAAACACTGATAACATTGGCTGATTCAGTAAAACCCGATGTTGAAGCGTTTGGCAGGGAGTTGATTACTCGTTTTTTTACTTCCGACAATGGTGTGCAATATTTATTAAAACTAAGTCAGCATCCCGGCGAGAAAATGCAGTTATTTGCCACCAATTACCTGGAACGTTTTGCAGCCGATGATGTAGAAAAAATTCAGTCACTTGATTTTTATTTCCGCTCCGTACTAACAAGGGTTAACAAAAGCCGGATAGCTAAAAACCGGATCTATCTTTTTTTGTTGCAGGAAGGAAGGAAGAGTGAAGCAGCAGCCAAAGCAGTGTGTACGATTTTATCAGATGTTTCTGCGATAGCAGCTATTGGTGATAAAGCAAAATGTATCGATATTTTGATACAGTTACAAGCACTGTATGATGTCAACACACCTGTTAGAATAAAAGAGATTGAGGTAAGAATAGGAAAAGGATATTTGATTTAGCAAATAAGACTATTACCATCCGACTGTGACTTGTTCCATAGCAATATGAAGTACAAGAGTGCGACGCCAACGAAGTTCAGTAAAGAACCACTGCCGGGTACATCAATGAAAAAATAATAAACCGAACAATGTTATTTAATTATCGCTTTTCAGGAAATACTACGGTTACCAGTTCGGCGTATCAAACGGGGATGAGCTTTTCACCGGATACTTTACGGGAAAGCGCCTGGTTTGTGGGCAAACTAAATAAAAAAATTGCCTTTCGGGAAGCAATCTCTGCGCTGCATGATGTAGTAGTCAGCGATTTGCGTTTTAAACCAAAAGACAAAACAGCTTACAAAGAATGGGTAGCACAAAATGAAGCCTTGTTTTTGGCAGAATACATGACAGGCTACGATGCCGCTGCGGTGAATAACCGCGTAGAAGAAATTAAGACCGAGTTAGCGGCAGTGCGAAATGAAAAGGACAAATTATTGGGGCCATTTTACAAAGCCCGTCAGCACTATTTTAATTACCTGTACTCAAAGGACAAGGAAGCCTGGATTGTGCTGGACCCGGTAATTACCATTCACCCCGATGAATTATTTTTTGAATGTTTTAGCCAGGATGAAAGTACTTATGGCAAGTTGGGGTGCAACTACAATGTGTTTACCAGTATCGATGATTATAAATGCGGCACAACCAATGTTGATTACTCAACAGAATTGTATGAAGAGTTTCAGAAAATCAGGGAATATAAAGAGACAGAATTTAAAGTGGACCCGACAGGTTTTACAGTACAAACTACCCACGAGGACGAATACAAGGAAGTGAAGATTGACCTGCCCGAAAGCTGGGTTCGCGGGTTCTTACAGGTAAGCAGTGCAATGACATTGCCCACAATCCAGTTTGATCTGCACCCGATGGACATATACAGCATTTGCCTGTTGCTACGTCGTTTTAAAGAGAAAAGAGGCCCCCGTTCTTTACGTTATATTTTAGAGCCCGGCCAGCCGGTAAAAATAACATTAGAACCTTGGGGCAAAGAAATTATTTGCGCCCGTAGTGTATATACGGGCAATAGCAAGCATGAAATAAGAACATGGGGCAGAAGGCGGCTCATGATCCTGGAGCGGTTAATTCCTGTTGCAAAGAAGTTCACCGTACACCTGCTTGGCACGGGACTGCCTGCATTTTACATAGCGGAGTTAGGCGACCTGAATTTTACATTGGGACTTAGTGGCTGGACGAACAATGACTGGAGCCATGCTGGCAATTTCGATTTACTGGCCCCGAGGCTTACTGTGGAAGATGACATCAAACAAAAGGTATTTACGGAATTGAAGAAAGATTGGTTGAGCACTTCGCAACAAATAGCCGCCAATTTGAATATTGAAAATGTACAGGTTGCAGGCGCCTTAAGCGCTTATACACAAGCAGGCCGGGTAATTTATGATTTAAAAAGTAAGTTATACCGCCTCCGTGAACTTAGCCGTGAACCGTTGCCATTCGAAAGCTTACGCTTCAGTAATCCGCAGGAGGAACTCGCTGCTGAAATTTTAGAAAGACAGGAAGTAAAATTTGCAATGGAACAGTTGGCCAATCAGGCTATCCAATTGAAAGGAACGGTAAAGGGTAAACGAAAAACGTTTAACGCGGCGATGGTAATTGATGCAGATGAAAAAATTACATCCGCACATTGCGATTGCAGTTACTATGTGGAAAATAAATTGTACAAAGGGCCTTGTGAACATATGTTGGCTACCAGGCAGGCATTTAATAAAACAAGGATACAAATTACGGTTGAAGGTTGATGGTTGATGGTTGAAGGTTTGGCGGTTGATGGTTAAAAGTTGATTGTTTAAAGGGGAAGAGTTTGTTTACGTTTTCAGCAATGTGGAACAAGGGCCGGAACAATTTTAAAATAAAACAAAGCATTTCAAAAAAATCAAAAACAGAAAACTATATTTGTTAACCGCATTTCATGTTCTTTGACAGAGTAAAAGTAAAGCATGCACCTTGCTTCCTGAAAAGGAAAGAGCGATGTTTCGTCGTTCATGCAACATGAGTTTATCATGCATCACCAAATATAATCTTTACTATGGCATACGGGTACCATATCACTATTTACAGTGAAGGCCCCGGGTGCCCAACTAGTGATATGGTACCCGTATGCCTGGCGTTGATTAATCTGGTCGCCGGCAGGCACGAAGGCAGCATCTACTTTTACTTTGTTAATCCATGAAAACTTTTCTTCCTACTATGGCCGACATCAAGCTTACCCGTCAACAGATATACGATCGCATAAGGGAAACTTCCAAAGAAGAATTTATTTTAGTGGAAATGAAACGCCTGGGCTTTTGGGGTAAAAAAGATGGCGAACCCGGCGTACCCGAATTGCTGATTAAAAAGGAAACGGAATTACAAAAGGAACTCAATAAGCTGTCTGAAGAAAAAAGGAAATTCCAGAACAGGGAAGCCGTAGTGAAAGAAATGCGCATGAAGCGAATGGCCGAGGCAAAGGTGAAACGGGAACTAAATAAAAAGAAAAGAGAACAGGAGCGTTTTGATAAAGCCGAAGCATGGAAAAACAAAAAAGCAACAGAAATCATTTACCTGGGCGAGAATGTTTCATTGGGCCTTAACCATACTGAAAATAATATCGCCGCCCTTCAAAAACATAACCTCCCTGTTTTCGCCAATGAAACGGAACTGGCAATAGCCATGGGGATCGATCTGAAAGAATTGCGCTTTCTAGCCTTCAACCGCAAAGTTTCGGAAGTAAGCCACTACCGCAAATTTTACATTCCAAAAAAATCAGGCGGTAGGCGTTTGATCTCTGCGCCCATGCCAAGGCTTAAAAAAGTTCAGTACTGGATACTGCAAAATCTGCTCAACAAAGTCGCACTACACAAAGCTGCAAACGGATTTGTTGCCCATCGCTCGATCGTTAGCAATGCACAACCACATGTTGGGAAGGATCTTGTTCTGAATATGGATGTGAAGGATTTCTTTCCGAGTGTTCATTTCAAAAGGACAAAAGGTTTGTTGCAGCAATTGGGGTATTCAGAAAAAATCTCGACGATACTTTCGCTTATTTGTACAGAAGCAGTGACAGATGAAGTGGAGATTGACGGGAAAAATTACTTTGTTCAAAAAGGAAACCGGGTATTGCCACAGGGGGCACCTACCAGTCCGGCTATAACCAATATCCTTTGCTTTTCATTGGATAATCGTTTGCAGGGTTTAGCCAATAAACTCAATTGTAACTATACCCGTTATGCTGATGATATAACTTTCTCCGGCGGTAAAGAAATTATTGCGCAGCAACTGGTATGGCGCATCAAAAGAATTCTGCAGGATGAGGGCTTCACTGTACATCCTGGCAAAATCCGTATTATGTGTAAAGGCACACAGCAGGAAGTTACCGGTGTAATAGTGAACCAACAACTTAGCGTAAACAGGAAAGACCTGCGGCAATTCAGGGCGTTATTACACAACCTTAAAAAAGGGGATACCCATACCGTACACACACCGGCAAGTTTATCGAACCACATTATAGGCTATGCCAATTTTGTAAAAATGGTAAATCCGGTAAAGGGTACCCAATTTAAACAATCAATAGTTGCCCTCTTCCAAAATAATACTTTGCAAATGCCGTCTAATGACGCCCCTGCATCTCCAATTAAAACTATAATTCCAACTGTGGAAAATAACCCGCCTGCAAATAATGCTGATGATAAGCCTTGGTGGAAGGTGGTGTAAAAACTCCAGGAGCAGAAGATCCAGCTTGCTTGTGCTAAGAATTGACACCGCACTACTAACTCAAGTGAGAATTGAGTTTCATGTGTAGAATTAATTAAATGACATTATGAACCCCGTCTTGTAGTATACAGTCTAATCATTCAAGCCATCCAGCATTGCCTGCCACGTGCTTACCGGCCTTTTTGCTAAAATTGTTTTCAAGTATGCAGACATTTCGGTTGAATCTCTCAGCATGCTTTTTATTTTTCTGCCGATTATTCTTCCCGATACCAGTGGAAGATATTCATAGGTGCTGGTTTCATATAGATCCAATACGTCCATATATGCTGTGTAAATTTCATTGCTGTTTAGATCGAAATATACCTGGATAAAATGTTCAATGTCTGTAATATCCTTGGTACGGGTAGGATTGTCATCATTTGATATCAGTTTCAGTATGACTAACCCTTCCAATGAACATACATTCAAGGAAAGGCCTTCGGCTACTGTAAGCGTTTCGATGAAAGGATATACTTCTTTAAATCCGCTCATATCCATTACCAGGAGGGTATGACGGCTTAATAGTAATTCTCTTTCTTCATTTTCAATTTCGCCAAACGGCAGCAGGTCTAGTTCGATCGCATCTTTGTAGATTAGCTTGATGGCTTTGTAAGCACTTTCTTCAAAATGGCCCGTTGCCACCAGCGCATCTTTAATGGCATAAAATTGCTCTTCACCATCGAGTAATATCGCAATGTCAACATCTTTGGTTTTTCGAAGAGCTTTAAATTCTGCCCCGCCGGCTAGCCGGATATCTCTTGCTACGGCTTCTACTAAAAAATAGTCGATGCCAAATCCACGGAATACGATTTCCAAGGTTTTCAGCATTTCAGCAATAGAAGGATTTAATAAGTTAAAGGGTTGAGTCAAGGTATTGTTGTTTTAAGCGTTCTGCCGTTTCCCTGTTTCTGCTGTCGAGACTTGTAATCAATTCAGCATAAGCCAGTAAGGGTGGAACGGTTTTGTTTTTATTGCTGTCCGAATCGGGCTTGGGGTCTTCCCAAAAAATATGCATCAGTTCTACCTGCCCATTTTTATCCGGTACCAGCCTGAGTTCCTTTATTAGTTCCATTTTGGGTAGTTTGGTATAAACCGTTAGTACTTCGGGTTCCAGAAAACCGGTTAAGATTGCACCCGCAGGTTCCGCTCCCCAATAAAAATGATCTGCAGGTATATTTTGCCAATCGCCCTGCATTTTCTTATCTGCAAACCGGAATCTGCCTTCTTTCAATTTCGGCCGTAAAATGATATTGAATAATTCTATCCATTTCTTTTGCAATGCATCTTTGTGCTCGATAAAATTAAAATGTTGGCCGCTTTTTATACCGTCTTTCAAAAAACCTTCCTGCTTTAATTCTTCTATAAATGGACCGATATTACCCAATGCTACTTTTGTTTCCTGCGCAATTTGCCTGTATGGCACATTCAATAATTCGGGATTTGTTAGAATACCAAAGAGAAATTTAAGGCCTGCCTGATTCCAGAGTTTCCCCTCTTTTGGTTGGCGATGGGCTGTTACTGCTTTATCATTGATGTAAAAAAATATCCCGTCTTTTTGAATAAAACAATTACCGGCTGTTTCCAGATAATTTACGCCGTGGTCTTTCAGGGTCTGCTTTACAGGCTTTGGGATATATTGGCAGATTAATAACCAGTCATCGCCGATGTCATTGATTTGTTTTAGTAAGCCCGGCACATTATGTTCCCTTATTTCACTTTTTATTTCCACCCAAAACCTGGCATTTTGATTAGCAGTTTTCAATTCGATTAACCTGTCTGCCTTATTATTATTGTTGGTTAACCGATCATCTAAGATTTTGACACCTGCACCTGTAATTGTTTCGAATTGCTGAATTGCCTGTTCAAATATTTCATCCTTTTTCATGTTCAATTTGCTATTTATGTTCATGATTCATGAACGCTGCAATATATTGAACAATATTTAGATTCGCAACTATAAAACATATTTTCAACTATTTACTTAAAACAAGGTCCACATAATGCAAATCGAAATTGTTATCATTTGCGGGCCGCATCCTCCAGCTGCTTTGCTTCAGCTTTCAGCCGCTCCGCCTTTTGTAATCGTTCAAAATTGAACCGGTAGTGTTCCTCGGCTTCAATCAATTTCTCTCGCATATCGGGCGATTGGCTATATAAACTGTCTACGCGATCAAGGTAAACCTGCAAGCTTCTTTGGGAAGTATCCAACCGAAGCCAGCGATATTTGGTATCGTTGATAATAAAACTATTCAATTTACTACTTGTCACAAACCAGCCGGAACAAACCAGTGAAAACGCGACAAATAGACCCGCGGAGATCCAGGTGAGTTTAGGAACATGGTGATGGTGAAGCACTTTATTTAGAGTGGAACTTTTCAATAAGGCGGTAACCGATGACAGCCGCGAAGAAAAGTCTTGTATCGTTTCCACTGGCAATAAGATACTTTTTACATCGGAATGTAATTGCTCCACTGCAGTTAATAGTTTGCCGATCAGTTCTGCGCTGCCGTTGCTATCTTTTACTTTTTCTTCAATAGCTGCAATCTTTTGATCATGGGTCTCCACCTTTTTTGATGTTACCTCCATAAATATTGTTTGTGTATCATTGATTTGTTCGTTCATAATTTCAAGTTTTTATCATTGTAAAATATTCAACGCCTGAGCCGTTGAGATTTCTTCTTCTTCTTTTTACGAATGGCCGCGGGTGACAAATCGAAGGGTAATCGCTCATTTGCCAGTTCAGGTTTCAACAATATGTCAATGGTCTTGTCTGTCCCTTTAGCAAAATCATCGCTGAGTGCCTTACTGCTTACTTGTGAAATATTTAGCAACATACCCTGTAAAACAGTTGCCGGCTGTCCAATAACATCACCTGCAGACTGCTGCCGTTGTTCTGTCGGCCGGTGCTCTGAAGTTTGCGTGCGTTGCATTGCTAAAGCTTTTTCCTAACCAGGGAACGAAAATTTCCGGTCTACCTGGCTGCCCTTAAAGCAGGTATCACCTATCTTAAAACTTACGCCCTGTCTTTCCTGTGATTGCCCTTTGTATTTGTATTGTGTTTCAATTCCCAACGTTAAAAGCTTTTCTTCCAGTTCCTTCATTGACTTGCAACGGGGTAAATTTTCAGCAATGGCTATATAAATCCTGTACTTATTGGCTTCTGTTTGGCTGAGCGCTTCCATGTTTGTAAGCACCAGGTTTTTTTGTAAAGCCGGGATTAATTTGTATTCCTGTGTAAGGCGCTGCGCTATTTTTTTCCCCCTTAGGCCTATCCAGCTGTCGTTAATAGACCTGCCATTGTTGTTCACCATATTGGCTACAATGTGCATGTGCAAGTGGGTTTTATCGGTGTGTTTGCTCACGGCGTATTGTGTATTGGTAATCCCCAACTCAGCTAAATATTTTTTTGCGATCTCCTTCATCATCTCATCGGATGGGTTTTCCCCGGGATAAAAACTGAGTATAGAATGAAAACATGCCTGCGCTTTAGCAGGCCGCAATTGTTGCTGCATCTCAAAATCGGTAGCCATCAATTTATAATCATGTCCGCGTACCCCTTCCGCCAACAAAATTTCTGCGCCCTGTTTGTTGGCGATATACCGGCAGGTATGATAAAAAGAATTGGCTGGCACCGGCTTACTGATCATGGTTTTAGCTTTTGCAGGATACCATCTACCAGGTTTCGGTAATTCTCGAAATATTTCATGCCTTCAAATAATCCTTGCTGGTTAAATATTGTCATGAAGATCAGCCGCTATTCTTTTACGTTCATGGTCCTGCACGGAGACAAGCCTTTTCAAGGTTTCGGTTTGTTCCTGTTCTAATGCCAACACCTGCACGTCTTTACGTTTCATCTCTTCGAGTAAGCTAAAGAATAAGCCGAAGGTCATTATCGTGACTTCAAGCATACTACCGACGGTGAGACCATGTTCATTGATGAAGAAGTTATTGATAAACCCGGCCGTAGCGAATATTTGTAGAGAAGCGCTCAAAGAAACAGCAAACATCGCAGCAGAAAAGATCCTCGCAGTAACGCTGGTGTTAAAGAAAAAAACAGGAATATAGGTGACCAGCATAATAGATGCAATTAACCCGATTTGCCAAAGTACCACGAGAAAGTATTTTATACTGGCATTGAGATTGGGAAGGAGGAACAATAGTGTGAGACCAGCGATAGCACCCAATGCCGCTATCATCCATTTTGTAATGTTTTTAATTCGTCGCTGGCTTTGAAGCGGGTTCTTAAAAACCGCCTGTAATACCATCAGCAGAAATAAACAGGCACCCAGGCTGCTGACTGGTTTCATCTATGAAAGACCAATAGAATGGGCGAACTTATCCATTAACTGGCCTTTCGATAAATATTCCATTTACGCTCCGTTGCGTAACAAAGTCTTTTTTAGCCTTGCTGAACTAAATGTTTATATAATTGAACAACTTAAAGAGCACCACCAGCGGCCCTTTCAAAAGAAGGACTATAGTCGCTTTGAATGTTTCATTAAACGTGAACAACCCTTGCTTCAACCTTTACCTGCTGAGAAGTATTGTATCAGCCATGTAGTAAAATCAAAAGTTCAACGGAATTACCATATCACGCTTGATGAAGATTGGCACCATTACAGCGTACCCTTCAGCTTTATCGGCAAAACTGTTAACGTCATTTATGATACAGATACTGTGGAGATCTATTATGAGCACAGGCGTATTGCCTTACATGTAAGAAGCTTTAAACCCCACGACTTTACGACCCTTAAAGAACACATGCCGGAGAGCCATCAACGTTACTCAGAGCAAAAGGGATGGACAGCAGTATACTTTTTAGAACAAGCGGGGAAAGTTGGTCCATCTACCCACTTGTATATCCAGGGTGTATTAAAGGCAAGAAGATTTGCCGAACAATCCTACAATGGATGTCTTGGTATACTTCGCCTGTCAAAAGCATATACACCAGCACGAGTGGAAGCAGCCTGCAAGAGGGCATTGACGGGACAATGCTATAGCTATACTACTATCAATAATATTCTTATCAACAACCTCGATACCATTGAACCCGAGCAACTTTTTTTATTCGACATGCCCCAGCATACTAATCTGCGGGGACCAGAAGCTTACAACTAACAATATTTTTAAAACCAGTCAACAGTAAAAAGTCAACATGAACACACAAAGTACAGTAGAACAAATGCAGCACTTAAAACTCTTTGGGATGGCTAAACTATACCAGGCAGTAGTTGATCAACCCGTACACCAGCATCCTGAAGCGCATACAATGATGGGTATGCTAACAGATGCAGAAACTCAATACAGGCTCTCACAACGAACCCAGCTTTTTCTTCGCTTATCCAAACTCCGTTACAATACCATGCCCGAACAAGTTAAAACCAATCCCGGCCGCGGTATTACCAAAGAACAATTACTTCAATACTGTGATGGAACTTTTATTGACAAGGGAGAAAATATATTAATTACAGGTTCAACAGGGTGCGGAAAAAGCTACCTGGCTTGTGCCTTGGGAAGGCAAGCTTGTATGCTGGGCTACCGAACCATATACTTTGCCATGAACAGGTTTATTGAAGCCCTTGCTGCCGCCAGGTTAGACGGCACATACATCAGGTGGCTAAATCAAATCGCTAAAACACCACTGCTTATTCTGGATGATTTTGGACTACAACCTTTAGATCATCATATGAAGCTTGCCTTGTTACAAATAATGGAAGACAGATATGCAAAGGGAGCCACGATCATTACTTCTCAATTACCGGTTAAAGTATGGTATGAATATATTAATGAACCAACACTTGCAGATGCAATTATGGACAGAATGACAGCTCACGCAAACCGCATAGAATTAAAAGGAGAATCATTAAGAACAAAGAAAAACAGTTAGCTTTAAATCTTTCAAATACGCTCTTTATCAGGTGGCTCAGTTTGACCGGAATGGTGGCTCACTTTCACCGGAATAGGCATCCAAAGTATATCTAAAGTTCATCTAATAATTGACAATTTAGCTGTTCCTTTTCCAAATTGGTTTGCGTTTGGTACCAACATTCTTAAAAGACTTGTCCTGCTTTGACATGGCATAAATCAAATTTCTAACTTTATTTTCCTTCCGGTCTTTATCTAAAACATTGGAGAGTAAATCCAGGATAAGATCGCTAATGTCTTCTTTTGAAGCAGAACCATATTTGTATATAAATTCATGAAATAAATCTTTATAATGCTGGTCCTTAAACCCCCTGTTTTTTAATATAGCCGGCTTTTTGATCTGCCTTTTCTGCCACACCTGACCATACCGGGGATGTAAGATTTGTGGTGAGATGCAGACTGCTAAAGGAAATATTGATTTTAGGGTGTTTTTGGGTCATGTCCCTGAAAAGGACGGCAAATAAACCATACAGGCAAATCATTCTCCTGGGAAAACTTAAATGCCAACATTATTTCTAACCGGATTGCGTTATCCAAATCGCAATTTTTTGTAAAAACCAGTTGAGTACTTTCGTTGGTAGTATAAAGCTTTACAAAACGTTTTTGTGAGACAGGAAAGAACATTGAATTCCTTTGCTGAATAATGTCTAGTTCACTTCTGAATATTTTTTTATTGATGTTCATATAATTTTGGCGAGTTATGAAGTTAAAATAAATATGATCTGTTCAATAGAAGTCATCCGATCATTCAATTGATTACTGAAATATGAAATTTAAAAAAAGCATTTTAGGAGTTGGGCTATATTTAAACTTAACTTGCGAGTTCGCTTTCATTCAAACAGCAACTCTTTGAATTATCGTGTGTATAGTACAATTATGTTTGGGTTCACCGGTGATCCGCTATTCGATTTTACACAAAAACAAATTTGCCAGCCAGATAAGCCCCCAACATGCGGTACTTTTTTTTCCATTAAACGATTCTTCTAACAACAAAGCAGCTGCTGCATCATATTTGTCGCCAAGCGCCGGATCATTTTTAACGTACAGACCGTTTACAAGAAAATAGAGTGTTACCGCTAAGGATATTTGATCATACACCGTGACCTGGAACGAAAAGGACTGAGCTTTTTTAATACACGGTACTGTGTAGGTAAAATACGTGGAAATTTGCCAGAGCTCCTGACCAACAAAGGCGGCATGGTAGTATTCCCAAAAGACATTAAAATTACAGTCTCTGCCTGCCACTGTTTTTTTGGGAAGCGTAATATTATATTCGGTTTCATTATGCACCTGAATGAATTCGAGCAATTGTGGC
The DNA here is from genome assembly GCA_025963635.1 of Ferruginibacter sp. Classification (GTDB taxonomy): domain Bacteria; phylum Bacteroidota; class Bacteroidia; order Chitinophagales; family Chitinophagaceae; genus Ferruginibacter. The sequence goes on along the minus strand of JAOQAK010000061.1, from coordinate 194,231 downwards.
AACTCGTAATGATAAAATTCGCTTAGGTTTATTTGTAGCATGGTTGAAGAAAATGGTTGAAAGTTGATGGTTGATTGTTGATTGTTAAAAATTATAGAATTATCGCCTGTCCTTTCCTTCCATTTGTATGTAATTGAGCATCTCCCGCAGCCGGCTTTTTACAGCGTAGTCGTAACGATTTCTATTTCTGCGGGCGTAAGATTCGTGGTGAGATGGAGGCTGCTGAATGGGACCTGCTCTTTACTCAGGTACCTGGTTTGAATGATCTTGCTGATGACGTCCGATTTGTTGCCAAAGTCAAAAACTATACTCTCCCGGCCAAGATCATCAAAGGCCCAGCCTACTGACTTTTGGTAAAAGAAATTGGGCGTGTTCCCCCAACCAGGCACCATGCCAATGTATGTTTGAAAGGTTTCGACGCCGTTCTTCTGACAAGCTGTTTCAATGTCATAGACTGAGATCAAATGGAAGCATTGCCGCTTGTTTTTACTGAAGATTCGCAGCATTTCTGTTTTGCCTACTTTTGATCCAAGGGTAGTTTGCTATTCGCAATAAACTTTAGAAGGTAAGGGTGAGATGATCATTTTTCTATTTCGATTTTAGAATAATTGCGGGAGGGGAGATTTACATACTAGCATTTCTTTCATTATTATGCTTTAATGAACTTGCGACATCAGGATCTCATACTGATGATCAGGCACATCAGCGATCGCCTTGCTTAAGCTGCCATATTTATGAGAGCCCCCCTTGCATCACTTCTCTACCCCTAACCTGGACAAGCCAGAACCAAAAAGGATTAAAAATAAAAAGTTGGAATCTTTATTTTTCGTTTGAAAGGCTTCATTACGAAGCTTTTGAGACGGTAGTTAAAAATATTTGCCAAAAGATGCTAAGTTTTATGTTAGATACTCAAATGGTTATCGACCGGCCATCCTTTTGAAGGGTGATCGCCTCATCTAGCAACAGGCGAAAGCTGATTTCAGTGTGTACCTGCTTCAGTGCGGCAGATTGGCACGTTTGACCTCCAGTGTTACCCATCTGCTGTAATCGCGGTAATCATGATTAACAAGCACCGAAAACTTTCCCATCTGCACTTTCAACTCTGAAAAAGTAGGCATCTATCCGGTTCAAACGCCCCGCTATTGACGAAGCACGGTGAACAGAATTATTTCGCTATTGGTGGGTTAACAGGTGCAGCCCCTTTTTCGCCCGTTAGCGTTGAAAACATCTGGAGTGGACATCCGTCATCTATATAACGCTTTTACAACTGCCTATCTATTTTAAGTTCCTTCAATTTTGCAATATGTTTTAAATAGCTGTTGTCCTGCCGGAACTCAGAAAGGAAAACCTTTAGTTTACCGATGGTATTCCTGGTATGTAAAGAATAAGCTTTGAAAATTTGTTCAAGGTTGTAGTCCTTTTTATAGTAACCCAACTGGTAAAAGAAATCAATTGCAGCGGCAATGCTACCATTCAATCCGTATTGATTTTTACCGTTAGGAAACCGTTTCACCTGCGAAAAGATATTGAACTCAAAATTTGCTTCGGCTGTTTTTTGAATAATGAATTGCAGCGTTTCCTCGGCGTTTCCGTTCATTGGATATAAAACTTCAATAAACGATGTATTGACTTCTTGCGTAGAAGTAAAGTCAACCGATGCAACGGATCCATTCTTTTCATCAGCAGATCCATTCAGCAAAGTCTTTCTCCTGTCAAGTGCTTCCAACAATATCTTCCTGTTTTGCTGATCAAGCAAATACATCTTTTTGAATTTTTCGTCCCTGATGAGATTTCTATTTTTAATAATGCACCATTGCAGTTCTTCATCCGGATCATCTTCACCAGGCCGATCATCATAAGGTTGAAAATTATGGATGAGTAACTCATAGCACCTGTTCAAAATGGAGGGGGACAAGGTTTCTATCTTATCCATCAATACCAGCACGAAACTTTTATTGAAGGTCCAGAATACATGCCTGGTGATATCTTCAAAATAGTGAGTGTTCCAGAAATTGTCGCGGGTAATTTCGAAAGGACTGCTTAATAAGGTGATGCAGTTTCCGGCCCTGATAATCTGGGCCACGTATAATTCATAGATTGAAAACCGAAAATAAAACTTGCTTGATTTTTTTCCTTCTACGGAAACTTCCTGTATGTAATTCTTATTGGAAAGGTATCTCGTAGGAATGCTCACTTTTCCCATACATCCTCATTTACGATGCAAAGATTTATCATTATTTTTACACCTCAAAACATGTCTCACATTATGTCTCAAATAAAAAAAGCACTTGAAGTAAAAATCTTCTAAGTGCTTGATTATCAGTGGGCCCACCTGGGCTCGAACCAGGGACCACCTGATTATGAGTCAGGTGCTCTAACCAACTGAGCTATAGGCCCTTTCTCCAATAATTTTGGAGTTTGTGGATGCAAATATAATCAAAGACAATCAATTTAACGCTTCATTAAATTATTTGCCGTTATTTTGCACCTTCAAGATTAAATATGAAGAAAATATTGTCCCTGGTATTTGCAGTTGCATTAATTGGTACTGCGTTTGGTCAAACGAAAAAAGACTGGAGTAAAGTAACGATAGATCGTGCGGGCGACCATTTAATGATACAAATTAGCAAAGACGGCTGGGGTGGTGCTCCTGATAGTATTAAGAGCAGGATGGGAGGATTGACAAGAGGAATGAATGTGGCGCTGATGTTGAATAAACCTTTCAAAGGTGATCCCCGTTGGAGCGTGGCGTTAGGCCTGGGCGTGAGTCATAGTAGTATTTTCTTTAAGAAAACAGCTGTTGATCTAAAATCTACTTCAACTCGTTTGCCATTCAAAAACCTTGATTCATCAGATCATTTTAAAAAATATAAACTGGCCATTACGTTTGTAGAAGTTCCGATTGAACTGAGGTATACTTTTGACCCGGTAAACGAAAAAAAGAGCTGGAAAGCTGCATTGGGCGTAAAAGTAGGCACCATGCTGAATGCTCATACCAAGGGTAAAACTCTTGAAAATAAAAGTGATGCCAACATCGGCAACTTTACCGAAAAGGAAAGCAAGCGTACCTTCTTTAACAGCACAAGGCTGGCTGCTACAGCAAGGGTCGGTATCGGTAACTTTTCCTTGTTTGGAGCCTATTCCATCACTTCCATTTTGAAAGATGTAGCAGGTCCAACGATACGGCCGTACCAAATCGGTCTTTGTATCAGCGGTTTATAATTTTATGATATCGATAATACCATCCCGGCCTCGTCGCCGGGATTTTTAGTTTGCATTCCTGTAACTTTGCAACTTATTTTATTTCATGAGCGACGAAATCAAACACGAGTGTGGCCTCGCCTTTATCCGCCTTCGCAAACCTTTCAGTTATTATCAGCAGCAATATGGATCAGTATTATACGGTCTTAATATGTTGTATTTATTGATGGAAAAGCAGCATAACCGTGGCCAGGATGGTGCAGGGATTGCCGCCGTAAAATTGAATGTAGAACCCGGTTATCCGTTCCTACATCGCCTCCGGAGCAGCGCCAATCAACCCATTGCAGATCTTTTTTCACAAATAGGAAAGGAAATTGAAGAGATAGAGAAGTATCAGCCGGATATAAAAAATCATCCGGGACTGATGAAAGGGCATGTTAATTATCTTGGAGAACTGTTACTTGGCCATTTACGTTATGGCACGCAGGGGAAAAACAATGTGGAATTTTGCCATCCTTTCATAAAAAGAGACACGATCCCTTCACGCAATCTCGCCCTTGCCGGAAATTTTAACCTCGTAAACACAGAAGAGTTATTTGGACTGATTAATATCGACCCGGGTGTGTTTCAACGGCAAAGCGATCTTGCTGCCATGATGGAGGTATTGCATCATTTTATGGTGAAAGCAGATGAAGCTTTTCCTGGCAAATTGGATATCAAAAAGGTATTAAAAAAGGCTGTTCCGCTCTTTGACGGCGGCTTCAATTTTTGTGGGTTGGTAGGAAACGGCAGCGCCTTTGTGATGCGGGATGCCCATGGTATCCGCCCTTCCTACTATTATGTAAATGATGATGTAATTGTTGCTGCAAGTGAAAGAGCGGCTATTCGAACCGCCTTCAATGTGGGCGAAAATGAAGTACAGGAGCTAATGCCCGGATGTGCTTTATTGGTGCAGCTCGATGGCAGCTACCAGGTTGAACAAATCATAGAAGCTAAAGAAAGAAAAGCCTGTAGTTTTGAACGTATATATTTTAGCCGCGGTAGTGATGAAAAAATCTACAATGAAAGAAAGGCGCTCGGGCGGTATCTAAGTGAACCGGTATTAAAGGCCATTGATTATGATTTGCGAAACACCATTTTTTCTTTTATACCCAATACAGCCGAAACGGCTTTTTATGGTCTCTTGCAAGGCGCGGATGATTATCTCAAAAAGAGAAAAGTAGAACGGATTTTGAGCTGGGGTAAAGATTTTGATGAAGCCAAACTAACAGAAATGATCAGCCGTAAAATACGGTTTGAGAAAATTGCCATCAAAGACGTCAAACTGCGCACATTCATAACCGAAGACAGTAGCCGCAATGAAATGGTGCAGCATGTGTATGATATCACTTATGGAACAGTGCGCAAGAATATTGATACACTGGTGGTCATTGACGATTCCATCGTAAGAGGCACTACTTTAAGAGAAAGTATTATCCGGATGTTGTCGAGATTGGAACCCAAAAAAATCATAATTGTTTCTTCCGCACCCCAGATCCGTTATCCAGATTGCTATGGTATAGACATGAGCAAAATGGGCGATTTCATTGCCTTTAAAGCGGCCATTGAACTGATACACGAAACCAAACAGGAGTGCCTGTTAGAAGAGTTGTTAGAGAGATGCAAGGAATTGCAACGAAATAACCAGCTTCATACAGAAAATGTAGTTAGAAAATTATACAAATCTTTCACCCTGGAAGAGATGTCAAATAAAATCGCCCAACTGATCACTCCTGCCGAAATCACCATCCCGGTAAGCGTTATCTATCAAACCATTGATACCTTGCACCTGGCATGTCCTACTAATTTGGGCGATTGGTATTTTACAGGAAATTATCCAACTCCCGGTGGCAACCGCGTTTGCAATAAGGCATTTATGAACTATATGGAAGGCAAAAATGTGAGGGGGTATTAAGGAAGCCGGCGTCGTTTAATTTTGTAGCCAGCAGATATATTTCATGGCATCATCGTTGTGTCACTCACTTGTGCTTTCAAAACTATTTGGAACAATAAAGCCCCTCCAATCTACCCAGGTGTTAACTATCTCTGCTAATTTTTTTTGAATGAAGCATTGAGAAATTGATTAGCTTTTTCTTAAAATAGTTTATAATACATCTAATTTTGTTAAATGAGTGACGATAAGCACAAATCAGCCCCATTTCCAACCGATGGAAACAAACTGTTATTGGTAATTCGCCATGCAAAAAGCAGTTGGGAGGTCGGCACATTGAATGATTTTGAAAGGCCGCTCAATGAACGTGGAAAGAAAGATGCACCAGTGATGGCAAAAAGGTTAATCGATAGAAAGATAATGATTGATGCATTCGTATCGAGTCCTGCAAAAAGGGCAAAGAAAACCGCTGAACTATTCTGCGAAACCTATGGTAAATCGGAAGATTCCATTCTGTATGTTTCAAAGCTTTACCAGGCCGAGGTGGATCCTTTCTACCAGGTAGTGGAGCAATTGGATGACTTTTTCAACACAGTAGCCATTTTTTCTCACAACCCGGGCATTACGGATTTTGTAAACACGTTAAGAGAGGATGAAGTCATCAGCAATATGCCTACCGGTAGCGTATTTGCCGTACAAATTCATTTAAAAAAGTGGGCTGATTTTCGGAAGGCAAAAAAAGAATTCCTGTTTTTTGATTACCCCAAACTTGTGTAAAAATAGATAAGCCGGCTACAATAATTGGCATATCATAATTTCTTTTCAAAATAAATCGCAGTTGAAATGGGATTGTTATAATAAGCTGGTATTTCGTAAAATCCTGCCTGTGTATAAAGGTGAATGGCGGAGAACATAAAGCTGAGCGTATCTAATCTTACTACTTCATAATTGCATTGCCTGGCCAAATCGAGAACAATTGCTAGCAATGTTTTACCAATGCCCTTACCCTGATAGCCGGGTTTAATATACATTCTCTTGAGCTCGCCAACCTTGCCGCTCATTTTTCTTATTCCCACACAGCCAATGATTTCATCCTGCAGTTTTGCAAGAACAATTGCTCCACCTGGCGGAGAATACATTTGTTGCAAGCCTTTTAATTCCTCATCGAAATGCTGAAAGTCAAGATTAATATGGATCGACGCTGCGTACTCTGTAAACAAGAGTCTTGCAGCCGTATAGTCGTTATCGGTAGCCGCTATAAAAAATTGAATCATCTTTTTTAAGTTGTAATGCTCTTTCTTCTTAATGCACTTGTTATTTTGCCAGATCGATGAAACTTACCTAAGTGACTGAACAAAATCATACACCGTTCTTTTGAATTGTTCCATCCCAGGTGTGGTGAGTGCAAGCGGAAAACCTGCTGCATTTTTTATTGCTGCTGTTAATGAAAACCCTTCCTGTGCTGCAGCATAGAAAAGCTGCTCTTTCATCAAATGCGTTGCAAGATATTCCTGCTCCGTTTGACCGGGTGTGGGTACCAGGATTGCTTTTTGCCCCAACTTAGCCAGGTCCATAATGGTAGTATAGCCACTCCTGCAAATCACCAGGTCCGCTTGTTGTACCACCAAATTTAACTCAGTTGCAGAAAGATGATTTTTGATTACGACTTGGCTGCTCTCCGCATTAGTCCATGCCGGAAGATTGCTTTTTTTATCCCCGAGGGGCAATCCTCTTACGAGCAACGCCTTGCCCTGGAAGTGCTCCAGTTGTATCAGCAAGAGCTTTTCAAATATTGTGCGTTGGGGCTCCGGGCCTGAGATCATAATCAAAAGATCATATTTCTTCTGGACGCCTTCGATTTTTTCAAACCGGGATAAGCATCCGATATAATGAGTACGGGGAGGAAGTTTTGAAGGGTGGGAGAGTTCCCCGGCAATGTTCTGCGTTCCCTCAAAATCGGGTACCCAGCACTGGGAGTACTTTCTTATAAACCAGTAGTGGATTTTTTGGGCAATTTGTTCGGAAAGGCGGCTGCCGGTTTTTATTAGTAATTGGTGAGTAATATATACGGATGGGAGCGAAGAATGGTATAATCCAAAGCGATTATCTGCTAATATTGCATTAATTGTATATTTTTTTACAACTTTTTTTAACCACTGATGTTCTCTATAAATCGCCAGCAGGATCTGTGGAATTTGGGATAGTAGTGTAAGGGCCAGGCCGTTTCCTTTTTTGCTGTAATGTATGTGGTAGCCCTTTAGTGGAATAAATGTAAGATGTTGAAATTCAAGTTGTAACAATGACTTTGTAGTTTTTTCGGCAGCAATGATTACATCGCAATCATTTAACAATAGCTCTTTTATCAGCGGAATGCAGCGGGTGGCGTGCCCCAGGCCCCAATCGAGGGGAACTACCAAAATGCTTCTTTTTTTAGTGCTTTTGTTAATTTTTTTAAGGATCATTAGAAGAATACAATTAATATTTGTGAAAATAGTTTAATTTAGTAATCTTGTTGTATGAATCGCTATTTTAAAATCGCTTTATCGTTTATGTTAATCATTTCCTTAGTTTTAAACGGTTGCACTTCTTCCAAAAAGAATCAATGTGGCTGTCCCAGTAAAAAGGGGTTGGTGGGATACTAATATCGACGACAGGTAACAAAAATCGAACTCCAAATGAATAGGATGAACCGGGATTTACTGGTGTTGTTCAATCAGGAACTTTTGAGTCCCCAGGCAATTGAGCATGAGGTTGAGTTGTTACATGAGTTATTACATGTTGTAGAAAGGTTAGATAATTTGGTGGTCGCTCACGAAATTTTGGATCTTAATAAATATAAGGTGATTAAAAACTCACTATCGATCCGCAATACCATCCGCAAACAGCATTTAAAGCCATTCGTCTTTTTAAATTGCATGAACTGATCTTTTTAGTTGCGTTAGTCTTACCTCTCAATTTCTCTTCCACCTTATTTTGCCATATTTAATTTGGAACTTCCTGAAATTATTGAACTTTTTTTGTGGTCGAATATTCGTAAATGAATTCAAGTTTTACGAATACCAGTATAAATGATCATCTTTGTGGGTAGAACTGCACAATTTACATAAATTGTTTGCGGCAATTTATAAACATCGGCCACACATCCGGTAAATAATTGAAAGAAGAAGCTATCAGTATTTACTCGAAAAGTTGATGTATGAAGTGTGAAAATTAATAACCAAAGTAATTACGAAGGTTTTATTTTTCTTCTAAATAATAATTATTTTACGTATCTAAACCTCTTGATCATTTTTCTTGGTTCTCAAATATCGCCCTTAGTATCTGTTATTTTGCCCGTGTATAACCAAGAAAAGTACCTGCAGGAAACAATTGAAAGTATTCTTGCTCAAAGTTTCCAAAATTTCGAACTGATCATTTTGGACGATGGTTCCACTGATAAGTCCGCACAAATTATACGTAAATTTACTGCAATTGATGGGAGAATTCAATCATACTTTGAAGCAAACTCCGGTAAAAGCCTCGCAACAAATTATCTCGTTAAAAAGGCGAGGGGTGAATGGTGCGCTTTCTTGGATGCGGATGATGTGATGCTAAGCCACAGACTTGAAAGGCAAGTGGCTTTTCACCAGGAAAACCCAAAAGTTAATGCCTCCAGTTCTAATTGCTACTACATTGATGAGAAGGGCAACATGTTTGGTACCCAACGATATACAGGCCTGACAACTGTTGCAGAATATGAGAAATCAATTACCAAAAATGAATTTATAATTTGTTCTTTTACGGGGTTGATGGTTTCAAGAAAGGTGTTTATTGTGACCGGGGGCCTTCTGAAAAAATTTGAGCCTTGTGAAGATTTTGAATTTTTTAACCGGTTAGAGGAAAAGGGATATACGCTATTGATTATACCTGAGATATTGATGAAATACCGTATTCATGCGTCTTCTGTTACATTCAGAGAACCAGTGCTTGTTTTTGACAAAATTAGCTTTATTAAGCATTGCATTCATCTAAGAAAATCGGGGAAATTGGAAATCAGCTTTGAGGAGTTCAAGATAATCCAGCAAAAGGAATCATGGTGGACGAAATTTAACAGGCAAAGGTTTAATAATTCAAGGACATTTTTTAGGAGTGCAGGTTTTGCAATACTATCAAAAAAACATCTATCTTTTGTGTGGTACATTACTGTTTCATCCGTTTTGTCGCCACATTATGTTGTAACTAAAATGATGAACTGGATAAGAAGATAAATGTGACCGAAAAAAAAGCTCCCTGCTATTACTAATGGGAGATATAAGGTAAATCATTCAAGCCCCTTCCGCAAGTATAGAGAACAACATGAAGCTATGGTTCGGGAGAAAAGAATTTACCTAAGGCGGTATCTATACGATACAGTTAACTATGCTATAACCTCATTGACCTTGAAACCAGGCTTATTTTATTTCATAATGTAAAATGAAGATTTTATTTTATCAGAGCAGAAGGGAAACATTCAGTATTAATTTGCTTTTTGATGTTATAAGGCAAAATCTTCCCAAATCTCTCGAACCCATCATCGTCACCTTTACTCATAAAGGATCGTCATTTCTAAACAGAGTATTTGATATCATTTCAGTTGCGTGGATTCAAAAACAAGGAGAAATCAATCATGTCGTGGGTGATTTTAATTATGCTACTTTTTTAATGCGAAAAAATAAGACAATCATGACTATACATGATTTGGGTCGCATATATATTTATAAAAATTCCCCGGTAAAAAAGTTTATTGTTAAATGGTTTTGGCTTTGGCTACCAATTTCAAAGGCAGTCGTTATTACGGCCGTCTCAAGAACTACCAAGGAGGAAATATTAAAGTATGTAAACTGCCCGCCGGATAAAATCAGGGTTATTTATAATTGTATCTCACCACGTTTCAATGCTAACGCCAAAGTATTCAATAAAGAAAAACCTGTTCTATTGCAAATAGGTACGCGGCCAAATAAAAATCTCCAAAGAGTGATTGAGGCCGTAGCTGGGATCTCCTGTAAACTCGATATTGTGGGTTCACTTAATGCAGAAACAATCAGGTTACTTAATCACCACCATATAGATTTTACCTGTAAAAGCAATTTAACAAATGAGGAGGTACGGCAGAAGTATATAAATGCTGACATGCTCATATTTGTTTCTCTTTTTGAAGGATTTGGAATGCCAATCGTTGAGGCAAATGCAGTTGAACGTGCTGTAGTAACCAGTAATTGCTCGGCGATGGCAGAGATAGCAGGAAACGCCGCCTGCCTGGTGAACCCAAATGTAGTTGAATCAATTCGTGAAGGAATAATAAGAGTAATCAACGATGATGAATATCGTCAATACCTGATTAATAATGGAAGAATAAATAAGAAAAGATTTGACGCAACAAAAATTACCAGAGAATACTTCAGCCTTTATAATGAGGTATATGCAAAAGCACCAGTTCGTAGGAAGTGGTGCTGAATTATATTAATTTCTCAAGCGCCGTTTTCAGTTTTTCCAACATCTCACTGATTTCTTCTTTTTTACAAGTACCTACACTTAACCTGTACCAGTTGCTGTCAGCAGAAGCGCCAAATGCAGAAAAAGGCACAATGGCAAGGGCTGCCTCATTCAATAAATATTCAGTTACTTCTTTTTGACTAACTAATAGCTTCCCTTCTTCCGTGGTTTTTCCTGCCAGGTCGATTTTTATGGTGAGATAAATTGCTGCCTGCGGAATCACGGCATCCACCGCAAAGCCACTTGCCTTCAATTGTTGAAAGCCTTCGTAAATGCTATTCAACCGTTCTTCGAGTTCGTTTTTAAAGCTAATAAACCATCCATCAATCGCTTTTCCCTCGCCCAGGTATTTGGCGACGGCATTTTGCTCAGCCATTGGCGCCCATGCTCCAACATGACTATTGATTGCTTTCATTTTATTGAGCAAAAACGACGGCCCCATCGCCCAACCAACCCTTACTCCAGTAGAAGCAAATGCCTTGCTGATGCCATCTATAAAAATGGTAAATTCCTTCATTGCCGGCCTAAGCGATACGGGGTTGTAGTGCTGCACCTTTCCATAAGTGAGTGTCCAGTAAATTTGATCATATAATACATAGAGCTTTTTTTCTCCTTCGCCGCGGGCATTATTTTCCGCTAATACCATATCGCAAATGGATTCCAATGATTCTTTCGAAAAAGTGGTACCCGTTGGGTTTAGGGGGGAACACAGGGCAAGTAAAGTGGTGCCTTTTAGATACGGCGCTATTTCCGCCGCAGTCGGCATAAAATTATTTTCCTGCTTGCATTGTAGCACCACGTGATCTCCTTCCGTAAAATGCACATAATGGTTATTATTCCAGCTAGGTACCGGATAGATTACTTTATCGCCTTTATCAACAATGGCCCGATACGCAGCATACAATAGCGGCCTGCCCCCCGCAGCGATTAAGATCTCATCAGCTTTGAAACTAATTCCTTCTCTTTCTTCTAAAAAGATGGCAACTGCCGTTCTTAATTCTGCCAGGCCTTCAGCCGGTGGATAGGTAGTATGATGATCCCGGTAAGATGCTACAATGGCATCTTCAAGTTCGGGTGGAATTGGGAAAATAGCGCTATCAAAATCCCCGATCGTATAATTGTATATCTTATTTCCCTGCCGGATTTTGTCTCTTATCTCTGCTCCTAATTTTACAATTTCAGAACCAATAAGGGTTTCAGCAAGATTACTCAGTTTTTCGGAAGACATACTTATTAAAGATTGAGGTGCAGAAATTGTGAATGGCAAAAGTAATTTTTAAAGAGGGCAAAACAAAACCCATGATACATGCCTTTGTATGCAGGCACCTGCTATTTATTATGCACCCGGAATCTCAAAGGTAGATAGCGTAAAAAGAAGGAGACCACAAATTATCAGGGTAGCGATCAACTAATCAGGCTACGATAAAAAGATAAATGATTGCCAGTAAATTCGTAAACGTTTTGATTTACTATTTTGAAAGCTGCGAATCTGTATAATTCTTTGCTGCATCTTTTGCTTTTTCGAAATCCAATATTACCGAATTGATACAGTACCTCAAGCCTGTTGGTGGGGGACCATCTTCAAACACATGCCCGAGGTGAGATTTACATCTTCCGCACATCACTTCGGTCCGTTTCATATCATGCGAATTGTCAGGTGCATAGATGATACTGCCTTTCTTAATAGGTTCAAAAAAGCTTGGCCAGCCGCAACTGCTTTCAAATTTGCCATTGCTGTTAAATAACGGGTTGCCACAAACCGCACAATAATAGGTGCCTACTTCTTTGTGGGTATTGTATTTTCCTGAAAATGCCCGTTCTGTGCCTTTTTCCCTTGCAATATCATAGACTTCCCTTGGTAAAATCTTATTCCATTCAGTATTGGGGACATCTACTTTACTTGTATCTGTAGTAGAATAAAAAGGATTGGATGTTTTAACCGGCTCCATATTGTTTTCACTTTTTTTATTTTGCGAAGAATTACAGCCAATAAAGAGTAGTATCAGCAACGCCAAAATGCAATCTTTTATCTTCATACTTATTCAACAAGCCGGCGTTTAAAAAGTTTTCAGCTATGTTGGGATCGGAATTATCATTTTTCAATAAATATTCCAGCTGTTAAAGGATTTTCAAAGATCGTAGTTTATATTTGTTTCTTTTCAAAGATTATCACGTAAATATGTTGAATTTAATACTCTTTGGCCCACCAGGCAGCGGAAAAGGAACGCAAAGTGAAAAATTAATTGCAAAGTATGGGTTAAAGCATCTCAGCACGGGCGATTTACTTCGATCACAAATTGCTCAAAAAACTCCTCTCGGACTTGAAGCAAAAAGTTTAATGGATAAAGGACAGTTGGTTCCGGATGCGGTGGTAATTGGTATGATCAGTTCTGCCCTGGAATCGAATCCCCAGGCGAAAGGATTTTTATTTGACGGATTTCCAAGAACCCCGGCCCAGGCTGAAGCCCTGGACAAACTTCTGGAGTTAAAAGGTACTTCCATCAATAAAATGCTGGCGATGGAAGTTAGTGAAGAGGAGTTGGTTAACCGTCTGGTTAAACGGGGGCAAACCAGTGGAAGAAGTGACGATAATAATGAGGCTGTAATAAGGGCACGCATTGCCGAGTATCATGATAAGACGGCAGTCGTTGCAGATTATTACAAAAAGTTCGATAAAGTCGTCAACATCAAAGGTGAAGGCAGCATTGACCAGATTTTTAATGAGCTGTGTAAAGAAATTGAGCTGGCAGCACAGGATTAATCATATCATCCCAAAGGTATTTGGCGTTCATTGGCCGCTTTTTTGTTTTACTCTTTTTCAAACCGGTAAGATGGATACCGCAAAACTTAACTTTCTTTCAACTGAGTTGGTGCCGTTGTTAAAAACTTTGCGGCAAGACACCGCTATGCAATGGGGCAAAATGAATGCATGGCAAATGGTAGAGCACCTGGCAGCCTTTTTCAGGGTTTCAACCAACAAGCTTCACTTTCCCTTGGTTACTCCGGCAGACCAGCTACCGAAATTCAAGCAATTCCTCCAAAGCGATAAACCGTTTCGTGAAAATACCAGGGCCCCGGTTTTGCCAGAAGAGCCATTACCCGTTCAGTTTGCGAGTTTCGAAGATGCTATAAACGATCTTGAGAAAGAAATCAAAGACTTTGTGCATCAATTTACAACACAGCTTGGTTTAACTACCCAGCACCCCGTGTTTGGAGATCTCAATTTTGATGAATGGGTGTTGTTGCATCACAAGCATGTTTCACATCATTTAAAACAATTTGGATTGTTGTAGACAGAGATTGCGCCAATCCTTCAATCTAATCTATGCCGGCACGCCAATACATTGCACGAATTTTGGGTGGTTACCGGCAATTGGAGGTTAGTATTTTCGCGATAACATTTCATTAAAAATATATACGACCATTTTTTTTTCATTCTCTAGGTTTATGCCGATATTGGATGATGAAAGAAGCCTGCCATTATTCAGCGCAAAAATGTGTTACGGCGTGCAATAAAATGGATGTGTTTTTCGTGAGCCCGCTAAATAGCAACTTAAAAGGGTAAACGGGGTATTGATAAAAATAAATTATTATGATACAGCAAGTGAAAGAAGGCTATGTTAAAACAGAAACCCATAACGGCGTTACTACAATTGAATTTTTTCATCCTAAGGCGAATGCTCTTCCTGTAAAGATTCTCGAAGAACTTGCCAAGGAAATTCATTTCGCGGGAACGCACGATGATAGCAAAGTCATCATTTTAAAAAGTGAGGGCAATGGCACTTTTTGTTCCGGTGCGCCGTTCGATGAATTACTTGCTATCAAAACAGAAAGTGAAGGAGCAAAATTTTTCAGCGGCTTTGCCAACGTGATTAATGCAATGCGCAAATGTCCCAAATTCATCATCGGCCGCATCCAGGGCAAATGTGTTGGTGGAGCTGTCGGGTTGGTTGCAGCCGTGGATTACGCTATTGCTTTGGATAAAGCAGATATACGATTAAGTGAGCTGGCGATAGGCATCGGTCCCTTTGTAATTGGACCTGTCGTTGAAAGGAAGATAGGCACTGCCGCATTTAGCGCATTAGCGATCGATGCCACCAATTTGAGAAACAGTGATTGGGCAAAGCGAAAAGGACTATTTGCAGAATTGCATGAAGACATACAGACCATGGATGAATCTATCGGCCGGCTTGCGGCAACATTATCTCACAGCAACCCGAAAGCAATGTCTGAAATGAAGAAAATGTTTTGGAAAGGAACAGACCATTGGGATGAATTATTGAAGGAAAGAGCCGCTATCAGCGGAAAACTGGTACTCAGCGAATTTTCTAAAAAAGCCATAGAAAGATTAAACCTGCGGGCCAGCCAAAGCAATTGAGTGCAGAGATATGGGCAGGATACAAACCTTTGATGAAAGTAATTTCAAACAAATTTGTGATTACCTTGGGGTACTTGATGCCGATCTCCAGTCCGTTTTAACCCTTTACAATTATCCTCCCTGCTGGAGACGAACACCTTCCTTTGAAACATTGGTGCATATCATCCTGGAGCAACAGGTATCGCTTGCATCCGCCATGGCGGCAATGAAAAAGTTAAAAGAAAAAGCCCCTGTTATCACTCCCCTTATTGTGGCAGCATTGAGCCACGAGGAATTAAAAGCATGTTATTTCAGCAGGCAGAAGATAGCTTACACACAACACCTTGCCAATGCAGTTTTAAATAACGAATTAAATATTGAGGAATTATCTGCTATGAGCAATGATGGGGTGAGGGCAAACCTTACGGGGATAAAAGGCATTGGTAACTGGACGGTAGACGTGTACCTGATGATGGCGCTTCACCGAAGCGATCTTTTTCCATTGGGAGATGTTGCCCTCATGACAAGTATCCGGGAGACAAAAAATTTACCAAAAGAAACTTCCAGGGAAACCATCGCGTTAATTGCATCCAATTGGAAACCTTATCAAACCATCGCCGCCTATATTTTATGGCACGGCTATTTATGTAAAAGAAAGAAGCAATAGCCGCCGAATATCAGCTAGCTCTTTACAAATCATCATATTGATACAGCGGGTCAATAACACTATTCGCCTTCATTTCAAAAATGGGATTGATGATCCCATCTTTCAACCCATATACCCAACCGTGGAGATCAGGAGCCTGCCTTTTTTTCCACGCCCTCTGCACTACCGAGGTTTTAGCAAGATGGATTACCTGCTCCTTTACATTTAGTTCCGTAAGACGGGCAAATTTTGCTTCTTCGTCAGGAATTTCGTCAAGTTCAGCCTGGTACATCCGGTAAACATCTTTTATATTCCTTAGCCACATATTTAAGATCTGGTTGAAATCATGATTGCTCATGGCAGCTTTTACCCCTCCACATCCATAATGACCGCAAACAATGATATGTTTCACTTCAAGATGAGTTACGGCATAATCCAGCACGCTAAAAAGATTGGTATCGGTATGGATCACCATATTGGCGATATTGCGGTGAACAAATATCTCTCCCGGTTCAGTGCCTGTTATCTGGTTTGCCGGCACACGGCTGTCGCTGCAACCGATCCACAAAAACTCTGGCGATTGTAAAGCAGATAAACGATTAAAAAAGTCAGGATCAACTTCAATTCTTTCCTTCGCCCATGCTTTATTGTCAAGCAGTAATTTGTTATATGGTCTCATGATCTTACCAATTCTTTTTTGTAATAACTGGATGTTATATGTTGCAATTTACATTGCGAATGGCCAATTAACAAGCACATATATTTCAGCGGGCCAATATTCATTAAAGGAAGATTAAATCATTGTCAGGAAGGACCCGGCTCAAATGGCACAGCGTTATTGGTTCGCCGCTGCAAGCCTTATACCATAATGCAGCAGCACCGATATTTAATCACTCCGATGCATTTATTGTTTTTTTAACTTACTGATTAATAAGCAGTCTCAGTACGCCAAACAAGTATTTTGGGGCGATAAAATTTTGTAAGATTGTTAAAGCAACGTTGAAGGATTTGGTTTTAATATGGTAAAATCCTATTTTGCACCACATTTAATGAAGAAAAGCAGCAAATCATATACAATTTTTCAAAAGGCATCATCCATTTTTTTGATGTTGGTCCTGTTGTGGCTTACTGTTAGTACTCCATTTATTCTTGCTACCCAGCAGGAAATGGCCAAGCAGCAAAAGGCAATCTCTATAGATCTTCCTATTAGTGGAAGTGATGAGGATTGCCCTGATTCCTCCGGCAACAATAATATAGAAGAAAAAGCACCAGTTTCGGGCAACAGCCTCTCTGAAGAGTTCCTGCATGAACACCATACCACCCAGGAATTTGGTACTAAAACTCCCCGGAACTATAAGCTTGAAAACTCAGGCACTTATATTGCTTTTCACGGCGAGCTACACGCTCCCCCGCCCAATGCGGCTTAATTTACTTTCCTTTAAACGGTCTTTTCTTGTCCGCAGCTTATTGATGCGGGGCGGTAATTCCAGCAATTATACTGGAATATTATACCCCTTATAAAGAGCCGACATCTCCTTCAACCATTTTTTAAAAGTTTTTCGCAGTTCCTTCTGTTGAAGCGGACTTGTTGTATCAAATAAATAGTAATGATGAAATTAAACACTCAAAATCTTAAGACAGATTTGCTTTCGGGTATGGTGGTTTTTCTGGTGGCACTCCCTCTTTGTTTAGGAATAGCCGTAGCCAGTGGTGCCCCTCCATTTGCGGGCATAATCACTGGTGTTATTGGTGGTATCGTTGTAGGAACCCTAAGCAGTTCTAACGTAAGCGTATCTGGTCCGGCAGCCGGGCTGATTGCCATTATTCTTGCGGCGATCACTAATCTGGGATATGAAACTTTTTTAGTAGCAGTAGTGCTTGCGGGAGCCATTCAGCTTTCATTAGGTATTGCAAAAGCCGGGGGAATTTCCAGCTACTTCCCCTCCGGTGTTATCGAGGGGATGCTCACCGCAATCGGCATCATTATTATTAAAAAAGAGTTACCACATGCCATTGGATATGATAAAGAGCATGAAGGCGACTTTTATTCTTATGAATTGATGGATAGTGCAGATAAAGGTTTTTTCAGTGAAATTATCCATTCATTTAACTATGCTCATCCGGGGATTATCATTGTTACAGTTGTTTCTATTGGTATTTTAATTGCTTTTAACAAGGTTAGTTTTTTAAAGAAAATAAAAGCCATACCCGGAGCATTGATAGTGGTGGTAGCCGGTATTTTGATCAACGAATTTTACAAGGTAGTTAACCCCGCCTGGGTGATCACAGGCGAGCACCTGGTGAAGCTGCCTACTGCTTCTTCCTTCGGCGAATTTATCGGGCAGTTCAGGTTGCCCGACTTCTCGGGTTTTGCAAATCCCAATGTTTGGATTACGGCTGTAACCATTGCAACAGTGGCGAGTATTGAAACATTGCTTTGCCTGGAAGCCGGTGATAAAATGGATCCGCTGAAAAGATTTTCCAGTGCCAATGCAGAGTTGAGAGCACAGGGGATAGGGAACATTTTTGCCGGCCTTATTGGCGGTTTACCGATGACCTCGGTGATTGTAAGAACCTCGGCTAATATCAATGCTGGTGCGAGATCAAAGCTTTCTGCAATTGCTCATGGCGTATTTCTCTTAATTGCTGTAGTTGCCATACCCACCATTCTGAACAAAATCCCCATGGCTTGCTTAGCTGCTATTTTAATAATGATTGGGTTAAGACTGGCCAGTCCGAAAGTGTTTAAGCACATGTGGCAATCCGGCAAGTTTCAATTCATCCCATTTATCGTAACAGCAATTGCGGTGGTTGCCATCGACTTGTTGAAAGGCGTAGGTATTGGCCTGGTAGTCAGCATTTTCTTTATACTGAGAGGGAATATGAAGCTGGCTTATTTTTTCAAAAAGGAAAAACACCACGAAGGCGAAACAGTGCATATGGACCTGGCACAGGAAGTTTCATTTTTGAATAAAGCAGCTATTAAGCAAACGCTGGCACATTTGCCAAAAAACAGCAAGCTGATCATTGATGCCGCGGATACCGTGTACATCGATTACGATGTACTGGAGTTGATCAGGGACTTTGTAAACTTTGGTTCGAAAGACAAAAATATCACCGTGGCACTAAAAAACTTCAAGCCTGCATATAAAATGGAAGATGCAATGCACGTGCATTCTGAGCAGGATTAGTTTAACAGGGGGTGCTAATATTTGAGTAATTGAAATTGCCTGTTATAAAACATCCGGCAAGATTTGAAATGAAATTGGGTTTTATCAAACGAACATGAATTAATTATTAAACTATTAAAAAATTGTTATGGAAAAATCATATCAAAAACTAATACAGGGAAATAAAATATACGCTGAAACAAAAAAATTCCAGGACCCTCAATATTTTGAGAAATTATCAAAAGGTCAAACGCCGGAATATTTGTGGATAGGATGCAGCGACAGCCGTGTACCTAGCAATGAAATTACCAGTACGCAAAGCGGCGAAATTTTCGTACACCGTAACATTGCTAACCTGGTGGTGCATACCGATACCAACCTGTTGAGTGTGTTGGAATATGCTGTAAAATATTTAGAAGTAAAGCACATTATTGTTTGCGGGCACTATGGCTGTGGCGGTATAAAAGCTGCAATGACAAATACCTATCATGGATTTGTAGATAACTGGCTGCGGAATATCAAGGATGTATATCATAAGAATGAGGGGGAGTTGGCGGCTATAACCGATGAAGATGATAGAGCCAACCGGCTTTCAGAATTGAATGTAATTGAACAGGTTCGCAACCTTGCAAAAACAACGATTGTACAGGAAGCCTGGAGTAAAAGAGAATTGCATTTGCACGGCTGGGTATATGGTTTAAAGGATGGATTGATAAAAGACCTGAGTGTAATACACGATGGGCAGGAAGATATAGACAGCATTTACAGGTTTAGCATTAACGGAACAAAACCTAAAGCTCCGGTAAAGGTGAATGCTGTGCCGGTGGTAAAATTGCCCTTAAAGAAAGCAGCGGCAAATCATAAAATCCAGCGGGTTAAATCAAAAGGTTAATCCTACACAAAAAAATATGCACCAAACCAAAAGTATTCATTTTGATGAAGCCCATGTATTGCATGCGCTAAAGCATTTTTTGCCTTCGCAACAGGCCTTAAAGGATTTTATTCATCATAATTCCTTACACGCTTTTCAGCACATGAAATTTTTTGATGCCATTTTTAAGGCATCAAAAATATTCGGTTTCCAGGTGCATTTGCAATTGCCCGAATACCGGGAGTTGTATAAAAGTGGCCGAATCAGGGAAGATATCCTGCAAAAATTAATTGCAGGTAAATCCGGCAACGCCACGGAGTGGAAAGAGAAGTTACTGAACACAGTGTATGATACGATCAATCATCCAAGGATTGGCCAGTTGCGCAAGATGTGGAAGCAAGTGTATCAGCTGGATTTGGACAATAAAGTACATCCGCCGCTTTTCCGCATTCTTTGTGGTTTCTTAGACCAGGGCATCGCAATTGAGGCCTTTCCTTTTGCGAATAAAAGTTTTACGGAGAGCATCAAAGAACTGGAGCGAAACAGCCTGGTGAGTTTTTTTAGAACAAAAGCAATCCGGCGAAAATTTTTATCCGGTGATTATTCGATTTGCGAATTATTGGAAAGAATTGTTGGCGAAGCTGATTATTTTGAACAATACCTGTTTGATCAACATTTCGCCCATCACGGCTGGAGTGGTTTTATCAGTGCATTGGAAGATAATCCCCAAACATTACTTGATAGAAAAAAGATCACTTTCAAAGAATTTGTAGAGTTTGAATTGTTGATGGAACTGGATGTACTGAATCATTCTTTAGGAAATAAATGGCAACCGTTAACTAGCGATGTGTCTGTACCCCCGGTTGATTTATTAGCTGATTTGCCTAGAACAGAATTGGCGGAAGTAATACAACTCTGGCAGGAGGCTTTTGAGTGGAGTTATTATGACTCGGTGTTGAAGGGAATATTATTGGCAGCGCCAACGACCCTGCCGAAAGAGAAAGCCCCCCTGCCCCCCGAAGGGGGGTTCTTCGACCCTGCAAATTCAGAAGATCTCTCAGCAATAGGTGAGTCTAAGGCCCCTCCTTTGGAGGGGTTTGGGGAGGCTCCCCCTTGGGAGGCAGGGGGGCTTTCCCTTCAAGCCATATTCTGCATTGATGAAAGAGAAGACTCCATTCGCCGCCATATTGAAGCGGTGGATAAAAAAGCGGAGACGTTCGGGGCCCCGGGCTTTTTTGGTGTTGAGTTTTATTTTCAGCAACAAGGCAGTAAGTTTTATGACAAGCTTTGCCCCGCCCCGGTAATGCCGAAGTACCTTATTAAAGAGTCGAACGCTAAAACTGTCAGGAAGGAAGAGTTGATTTATACCAAATATACGCATGGGATTATCTCCGGCTTTTTCCTGAGTATCAGTTTTGGTTTCTGGGCCTTTGCAAAAAAAATGCAAATGCTTTTTCATCCAAAAATGAGTCCCGCAATTTCAAATGCCTATGGGCATATGGACAATCAATCCACGCTCACCATTGAAAATAAAAGTGCGGCCGACATTGAAAACGGATTACAAATAGGGTATACCATTGACGAAATGGTAGCAAGGGCCGAAGGATTTTTGCGGGGCATTGGTATGGTTAAAAGTTTTGCTCCCATCGTTTACTTTGTGGCACATGGAAGCAGCAGCGCTAACAACCCTCACCATGGCGCACATGATTGTGGTGCCTGTAGCGGTAGACCGGGCGCAACCAATGCGAGGGTACAGGCATTCATATTAAATCATAAAACGGTAAGAGAAAAACTGGCTGCAAAGGGAATTGTAATTCCCGGAACTACACAGTTTATCGGTAGCATGCACGATACGGCTGCAGATGTAATGGCTTATTATGACGAAGATGTACTGGCACCGGAGAATAAAAATGTACACCTCATTAACATACAAAATTTCGAAACTGCTTTAAACCTGAATGCAAAGGAAAGAAGCAGGCGATTTGCATCCATTAATACCAAACAGGAATTGGAGCAGGTACGCAAAGCCATTCACAGTCGTTCAGTTTCTTTGTTTGAACCACGGCCCGAGTTGGGGCATGGCACCAATACCCTGGCCATTATTGGCCGCAGGAAGGTAACCAAAGGTTTGTTCCTTGACCGCCGAGCTTTTCTTAACAGTTATGATTATACCACTGATCCTGATGGAACAATTTTGTCCGCTGTAATGCGGCCCATCGGGTTGGTATGCGGTGGAATTAACCTGGAATATTATTTTTCGAGAGTGGATAATATTAAGGTTGGAGCTGGTACCAAACTGCCACATAATGTAATGGGTTTGTTTGGTGTGGCCAACAGCAGCGATGGCGATTTACGGCCGGGCCTGCCATGGCAAATGATTGAAGTGCATGACCCCGTTCGCCTGATGGTTATTGTTGAACACAAACCGGGTATTGTTTTGCATGCTATCCAGTCTTCACCCGAAGTATTTGAATGGTATAAGAATGAGTGGGTACATATTATGGCTTTAGATCCGATGGAGCAACAATTTTATTATTTTAAAAACGGAGCATTCATACAATATGAGCCCATTACCAATGCCAGCGAGATTGGAATGATTCATAACATGGAGCAATTTATTGAAGGTGCCAAAGAAATGGAAACCAATCATATTGTGCATGCTACGGAAGAGAATTTACCGGTGTATCTACTGGACTGATGGTTTGATTTTCGTTTTGCCACGAATGCACGAATGCGCGCTAATTTTTAATTTAACCCAGGTTTTATTCGTGACAATTTGTGCATTCGTGGCAATCAAAAATATACAGCAAGCCTGCGAAAGTTAAGGACCCGAAAACAGGCTAAAAAATAAGTCCTGTTTTTTCGAGGCTGCAGTTAAAGTGACGTAGTTAGCGTTGACCATTGGTAAATGGTACAAGAGGGCGACGCAACACTGATGCCAATGGCTTTACTGCCCGGACAAAAAGTATTGCTCACATTCAATCTGCACATTATACACTGCTTTAATTGTTTGCATACCTGTTAAATTCATGACAGGCGAAAAAAATAAAATGAACCAACTACTTGTATTATTCATTGCCATCCCTTTCCTGGCATTTCTCGTAAGCCTTTTTTGGCAAAATAAAAGTGAAAAAACCATTGGCAGTATTGTAAGATTTACCAAGGTGTTATATATTTTGGTTTCGTTTTCATTTGCTGTTTGGTGGATATGGAATGGCCTTGAACCTATAAGCTATCACCTGGCTACCGTTTATCAAACCGACCATTTTGTGTTTGCTTTTGAATTGTTCTATGATGAAATCACACTTGTGTTTAGCATCGTTGGCGCACTGTTGTTTTTCCTGGTAGCTACTTTCAGTAAATATTACATGCATCGTGACGAAGGTTACAAGCGTTTTTTTAACACCATCCTGTTGTTTGCAGCCGGCTACAACTTCATTATTTTATCCGGCAATTTCGAAACCCTTTTTATAGGCTGGGAAATAAAAGGGATTTGTTCTTTTTTACTGATAGCCTTTTACCGTAACCGTTATCTCCCGGTAAAAAATGCCTTCAAAGCGATTTCTTATTACCGTATGAGCGATGTGTCGCTGATGCTTGCTATGTGGATGATGCATCATCTTACTCACCAGAATATTACCTTTTCTAAATTGACCGAGGCAAAAAATATGGCGATCGCATCGGGGGCTCCAGGCATGGCAATATTTATTGTTTGCATGATGATATTACCCGCTGCTATCAAATCAGCACAGTTTCCATTCACTTCCTGGCTGCCCAGGGCGATGGAAGGCCCTACTTCCTCTTCTGCTATTTTCTACGGTTCGCTAAGCGTGCATATTGGTGTTTTTTTGTTACTTCGTACGCATCCGTTTTGGGAAGAGATGTTGTGGGCGAAAATTATAATCATCACTATTGGAGGACTAACGGCCATCATAGCTACTTTCATTGCGAGGGTACAACCGACCGTTAAAACGCAAATCGCCTATGCATCTGCGGCACAAATCGGGCTGATGTTTATTGAAGTTGCCGTCGGGTGGCATTGGCTGGTATTGGTTCATTTTGCAGGCAACGCTTTTTTACGAACTTACCAGTTACTGGTATCTCCATCTGTGCTCAACTACCTGGTACATCATCAATATTTTCATTACACGCCTCCGGAGCAAAAACCGGTTTCAAAATTTAAAGCATCCTTATACATGCTGGGCATTAAAGAATGGAATTTAGACAGCTTGATGTTTACTTATTTATGGAGTCCATTTAAATGGCTGGGAAAACAATTACAGTTTTTACAATCTGGTCTCTTTATGGTTTTGGCAGCTTTTGCAGGTCTTATTCTTTTGGGAATAGGCTATACCGATCAAAGTATGATACCTTCTTTAAATGGTGCGTTACCGGTTATTTTAATGGGCACTGCACTCACGCTTATTCTTTTCGCTTTTGCTTCCGGGCAGTGTGCATTAAAAGCGTGGAAGTATTTATTAATTGCGCATTTGTTTATAATGGCTGCGATATTGTTTAATTCTCCACATATTAACCCGATCGAGATATTCTTTTATGCAAGTGGAATTTTGCCGGCTTTTTTATTGGGATATTACTGCCTGCAAAAAATAAAAGCGATCGACAGTGATATCTCTCTCAACCAGTATCACGGGTATGTGTATGAACAGGAAACAACCGGGCTGCTGTTTTTATTTGCGGCCATTGGTATGCTGGGCTTCCCGATAACAGCTGCGTTTATAGGGATTGATGTTATGTTTACCTACGTGCACAGCGACCAGTCTGCATTAATTATTTTGATGGCACTATGCCTTGTGTTTATTGAACTATCAGCCTTTCGCATTTTGCTGCGTATTTTTATGGGGCCTCATAAAAAATTAAATCACCCCGTGGCTTTCAGAAGTTCATAAAAAACAAGCCGCCAGGTTGGGCGGCTTGTTTAAAGCTTATGTTTTGGAGGGCATCAAATGTTTAAACCACCACAGGCACTGATCACCTGGCCGGTAACATAACTGCTCATATCGCTCGCGAGGAATAAAGTCACATTTGCAATATCATCCGTGGTGCCAAACCTGCCTAAGGGGATGCCTGCCTTATATTTATCAGCGCCCTCCCCATCTTTTAAATAGCCTGTCATATCAGTTTCTATAAAGCCAGGTGCAATGGCATTGCAGCGAATGTTCCGGCTACCCAATTCTTTGGCAATGCTTTTTGTAAAACCCATCACACCCGCCTTGCTGGCAGCATAACTGCTTTGGCCCGCATTGCCCATTTCGCCAATTACGCTGCTCATGTTGATAATGCTTCCGGCCCTCGCCTTCATCATCGGGCGGATCACCTGCTTGGTCATATTAAACACACTTTTCAGGTTGGTTTGCATTACTTCGTCCCATTGCTCAGGCGTCATACGCAGCAATAAATTGTCTTTGGAAATTCCGGCGTTATTTACGCAGATATCCAACTGGCCAAGTTCTTTCATCACATCATTTACAAAAATTTCACAGGCCGCATAGTCTCCGGCATTTGTTTGATAGGCTTTGGCTTTAACACCCAATGCGATCAATTTTTCTTCCAATGCTTTAGCCCGATCTGCACTACCGTTGCTAACATAGGTGAAAGCAATATTGGCTCCTTGTTCCGCAAATTTTATGGCAATCGCTTCACCAATTCCTCTTGCAGCCCCGGTGATGATGGCCGTTTTATTACTCAGTAGTTTCATTTGTTTTTTGGGTTATTTTATGGTAATCACAAATAAATGGATGTTATCATTGATAATTATCTTACAATACTTTATTTCATAAATTGATTGATGAACCTGGGCAAGGTTGGCGTTTTGGTATGATTTCATTTCAAATAACGACTACCCGATCAATGCGTTTCCGGATCGTGTAATAAGTTAGCGGGCCAGGTTCAGGATCTCTTCCAGCATTGTTCGCTCATTGCTCAAACGGGGCACTTTATGCTGGCCGCCTAACTTGCCTTTTGTACGAAGCCAACCGGTGAATGTTCCGTTGGGTACTGCATGTACTATTGGCAGGCCAAGTGCGATATCCTTATAGCGTTTGGCTTCGTAATCACTGTTGCAATCCTTTAGGGCATTGTCCAGTTCGGTTATAAATAAGTGAAGATCTTCCGGGTTTTTTTCGAATTCAATCAACCACTCATGTGCTCCGTTCGTTTCCTCGGTAAAATATACCGGGGCTGCAGTATAATCATTTACCACCACTCCTGTTTTTTCGGCGGCAATGGCGATGGCAGAATCACTGTTGTCAACTATCACTTCTTCTCCAAAGGCATTCATATAATGTTTTAGCCTGCCGGTAACCTTTATCTTATAGGGATTAAGTGAAGTAAACTTAATGGTATCGCCTATTAAATAGCGCCACAGGCCACCAGTTGTACTTACAACCAATGCATAGTTTTTACCGGTTTCAACATTTTTTAAACCTACCGTTTCCGGGTTTTCGCTGCCATACTGTTCAACGGGCATGAACTCGTAAAATACTCCGTGCTCTGTAAAGAGCAACATGCCATCGTCTTCGGGGCTTTGCTGGGCGGAAAAGAAACCTTCACTTGCATTGTAAATCTCCAGGTAATTGATTTTGCCACCAAAGATCTTATCGAATTGTTCGCGGTAGGGAACAAAGGAAACGCCGCCATTGATATATAACTCAAGGTTTGGCCAGACTTCCTTAATAGTAGTTTTTCCTTTGATTGCCAGGATTCTTTTCAATAAAAGAAGGGTCCAGGTAGGAACACCTGCGAGAGAAGTTACATTTTCTTCCGCTGTAACTTTAGCGAGCTGCTCAATTTTGTTTTCCCATTCGTCCAGCAAGGCGATACTTAGTTCGGGGGTGCGCAACCACTGTCCCCAGAAAGGTGTGTTCTGCATTAAAACTGCACTTAGGTCGCCATATTGAATTTCTTCATTCATCTTGCTCAACTGGTGACTTCCCCCAATTACGAGGCTTTTGCCGGTGAGCAGGTCGCTGCCAGGGAAATTATTGTAATAGGTTGTCAACACATCTTTGCAGGCTTTAAAATGATTGTCCTGCAGGCTCTCTTCACTGATCGGGATAAATTTACTTTTGTCGGAAGTGGTTCCACTGCTTTTGGCAAACCAGGTGATGGGCGTATTCCACAAAACGTTTTCCTCTCCATCCATCATACGCATTATATATGGCTTGATGTCTTCGTATTCGTGAATCGGAACACTTTTTTTAAACTCTCTGAGGGAAAATAGCCTGGAGAAATTATGCTTCTTTCCGAATTCTGTGTACTGTGCTGCTGTTACAAGATCCTGCAATACTTCCCGCTGTACATCTACAGGATGCCTGCTCCAATTTTCTATACGCCAGAAGCGCATGCGGGCCAATCGTGATATTGTTGGAGAGAGTAATTTCATTAACGTTGGGCAAAATACACAATAACATTGAAAAATAACAGGCTATGACATCTTTTGTTGTCGAAAGCGTTGGCTAACATGAGGCAAAATGCCCCTGCTATGGCTTTTTGGGATTTATAAGGGTAATCAAATCGGCCCGGAAAAATTAAATAGGATCGAATATTGGCCGGTACAATAAATGAATGGGGAAACCGTGAGTTTGTTCGGAAGCTACCGGGAAAGATGATCAGATATTTGAGGCCGATTTTAACTCCTGCAGTACTTTATTCAGGGTTGTTTTGGTGTCTATCGTTTTGTCGGCATAGATATCCTGAACAGCATTCAGCAACCCGTTTTTTTTATTTTCCGCTGCGAATGCATATACAGAAGATTCCAGCTCCTGCAGCGACTTGCTGAGTTCATTTGATTGCAGTTCGTATTCAATGATGTCTTGTTCTGTGGGGTAAGTTGCTGCGCCGAATGGCTGTATCTTTTCTTTATTTACCTGCCCTGCATTTTCCACTTCCACGAGGGCCATTTCTATTTTATCAATCAGGGAGTCGAGTGAAAGGTTATTTTTTGCTGCTTCGAGGTGCAGGTAATCTTTGCGCTTCAGCTCGAAATTTCTCCCGAGGTATAAGCGGCGTACCTGTTCATCTTCCGCCAGTTCTTCGGCGGTGCCATGCTTAAATATTTTACCATCAATCAACAGGTAGGCCCGATCGCAAATGGATAAGGTTTCATTTACATTGTGATCGGTTATGAGAATGCCGATATTTTTATATTTCAGTCTGGCGATGATTTCCTGGATATCTTCCACTGCAATCGGATCTACGCCGGCAAAAGGTTCATCCAGCAATACAAATTTGGGATCCACGGCCAACGCCCTCGCAATCTCTGTTCTGCGCCTTTCTCCACCACTTAAAGTATCGCCGTTATTTTTTCGAACATGTGACAGGCGGAATTCATCCAGCAGTGTTTCCAGTTTTTCTCTTTGTTCAAGTTTGGTGAGCCGGGTCATTTCCAGCACGGCGGTAATATTATCTTCCACGCTTAACTTCCTGAAAACGCTTGCTTCCTGCGGAAGATAGCCGATACCCATTTTAGCACGTTTGTACATTGGCATTTTGGTGATATTCATGTCACCTAAAAATACCTCCCCTTCGTCTGGTTTTACCAGCCCAACTACCTGGTAAAAAGAAGTGGTTTTTCCGGCACCATTTGGTCCCAGCAATCCAACAATTTCTCCTTGTTCAACTGTAAAAGAAACTTTATTTACAACCGTACGGCTACCGTAAACTTTAACCAGGTCTTTTGTTTGTATTGTTAAACTCAATGGAACGATATTTTGGCAAAAATAAGCGATGTGTTCTTAGGTTCATTGAATTAGTGGCAGATTACCAAAACTTTAGACAGGTCATAAAATGCTTTGATGATGGTTAGCCAGCTGTAAAAGGTTAGCAGCCATTGCATCTTTACTATCAACTTCAATAACATAATTATAAAACTTCACATTTTTTAACAGGCAGTGCCATATTTCACATTGCCGTGAAAGCCTGTCTATCACATTAGTCAAAACTCAAATTAACCTGGTTTGCAGCTATGCCGTATTCCTGCATATCTCAATTCATCGGGGGTTACCACCTAAAATACATTAATCATCGTATTGCAATTAAAATATTGTTTTGTTATTATTGTGCAAGAAAGCGCCCACGCTAAATAGCTATGGAAATCACAAAATCATCATTAAAAAGGAGCGGAATTATGAAAGCAAATTCAGTTGCAATAAACAATATCGATGAGTATATCGCCGGTTTTCCTGAACAAACACGAAAACTTTTGGAACAACTGCGGGCAACCATTAAAAAAGCTGCACCGGAAGCAGAAGAAATCATCAGTTACCAGATGCCCGCTTATAAATATCATGGGATGCTGGTTTATTTTGCGGGATATAAAAACCACATTGGGTTTTACCCTACCGGATCCGGGATTCAACAATTCAAAAGAGAGCTTTCGGTTTACAAAGGCTCAAAGGGCGCAGTACAATTTCCGCTGGATAAAGCCCTTCCACTCCAACTGGTCTCTAAAATGGTAGCATTCAGGATAAAAGACAACCTCGAAAAAGAAGCAATAAAGGCAAAAAAGAAAAATGTATCGAAAGTGAGTAATTGAACCGGAAAGCTATGAGAACGGAGGATAGATCGGCAGCGTAAATTTTTTTTTCAATTGCAGGGATGGCCATTTTTTCTGCATTGTTCATTACCAAAAAATATAAAGAATCCAAACAAACCAGTGATCCACTTGTTACACATTGAAATTAAAAAAGCAACCATGAAAAAATATTTGATCGCACGAATGGCATTGATGATGATTATTACAGTAGCCTCCCTTGTAAGCCTAAAGGCACAAAGCAAGGCTTCTTCAATTAAGGGAGAAGAAGTGACCTATTCTGATGGCACCACAGCCTTAAAAGGGTATGTAGCATATAATGAAAAGCAAAGCGGTAAAAGGCCGGCCATCATTGTGGTGCCCGAATGGTGGGGCAATAATGAGTATACCCGTAAGCGGGCCCGTATGCTGGCTGAGCTGGGTTATATTGCTATTGCTGCAGATATGTACGGCGACGGAAAGTTGGGTAGTAATCCTTCTGAGGCGCAAGCATTGGCTACCCCGTTTTACAAGGATCCGCAGTTAGGGAAATCAAGAATTGAAGCGGCCATAAAAAAAGTTGTTTCCTATCCGCAGGCAGATGCACAAAAGATAGCTGCCATCGGTTATTGTTTTGGAGGAAGCATGGTTTTAAATGCTGCTAAGATGGGAGAAAATCTAAAAGGGGTGGTAAGTTTCCATGGTGGGCTCGCAACGGTGCCGGCCAGGCCGGGAGTTACGAAAGCGAAAATTTTAGTTTGTCATGGTGGTGCGGATAAATTTATAAGTGATGCTGATATAAAGAATTTTAAAAATAACCTTGACTCCATAAAAGTGCCTTATACTTTTAAAACTTACGAAGGAGCCACTCATGCTTTTTCTAATCCTGCTGCAACCGCCACCGGTAAAAAGTTCAACATGCCCATTGAATACAATGAAGCCGCTGACAAGCAATCATGGAAGGATATGCAGGCTTTTTTTAAGACTATTTTTTAATTGATTATATCGGATTCTTTTCACGAAATGAACTTGCGACTTAAACACTAATTTATTCGCCGATGGCAGAAGACCTGACAATTATTGAAGGAAATAAAGTTGAGATATACCAATCGCTCATTCCTCAAATCAAAGCATTGATTGACGGGGAGCCGGACCTTGTGGCGAACCTTGCAAATATTGCCGCTGCATTAAAGGAACAGTTCGGCTGGTTTTGGGTGGGTTTTTACCTGGTAAAAAATGATGAATTGGTATTGGGACCGTTCCAGGGACCAGTTGCCTGTACCCGTATCCGCAAAGGAAGAGGTGTATGTGGCGCAAGCTGGGCCCAGGCCGCAACCTTAATTGTACCTGATGTTGAAAAATTTCCCGGGCATATTGCCTGCAGCAGTTTATCCAGGTCTGAAATTGTTGTGCCTGTAATGGTTTATAATGAAGTAGCGGGCGTGTTGGATGTAGATAGTGAGTTGCTCGATTTGTTCGATGAAACGGACAAAAAATATCTTGAGGAAATTGTAAGCTTCATTAAAATATAAGATAGATATTAACACAGGATAGAGGTTACACCTTTCTAAAAAAGTGTAACCTCTATCCTGTGTTAGTTATTTGATATTAGGCGTATCATCTTTCCAGCCCCATAGATACCTGCAGGCGTAGGTGCGGTACGGTTTCCATTTTTTTGAGATCTGCAACATTTTTTCTTTTAGCGCTTTCTTATCGAGTGCTTCCAGTTTGTACAGTTTTTTGATACCGTTTTGTATACCCAGGTCATCTAAAGCGAAAACATCTTCCCTGCCGAGGGTAAACATCAGGATCATTTCCACAGTCCATTGTCCCACTCCTTTTATCTGAGAGAGATACCTGATTAGTTCCTCGTTGGTCATTTTATCGAGCTTGGCATCGGTGATCTTTTCTTCAATAAAAAAACGGCAAACATTCTGAACATAATTTGCCTTTGCGTTACTTAGGCCGATGCTTCGTAAGGTTTCGGTGGGAGTATCGACTATTTGCTGTGGAGCAGGCTTATTGTTTTCGTAGAGGTTTAAAAACCTGTTGTAAATCACCGCTGCCACTTTTGTATTTAATTGCTGGCTCATGATGGAACTGCATAAATGCAGGTATACATTGTTGCGTTTCTGCAAAACATAAGGTTCTTGCAGGTCGATTACTTTCTTTAGCTTTTTATCTTTACCAAGGTGAATGAGGTGTTCCATGGATGCGAATTTCTAAAAAATTATCTGAAAACGGATTGGTTAATTTCAAGTGTGGCGATTTGACAATAGTTAATTTATTAAGGAGCGTGAACTCAGCAAAGAAATAACTTGCAGGCATATTAATAACAGTAGTCGATCTTCGGAGTATCGAAAAGCTCCAATATGTACTTCTGTACACGAGTGCGACGCCAATGAAGCTTCATGGCTGCACTACTGCCTGGCTTATAAAAAAATCCCCCGTTTAAAACGAGGGATCCTGTTAATGTGTTTTTATCTTAAGCTTCCTGGCCCATTGACTTGGAAACTCTTTTACGCTCGTCTTCGTTTAAAATAACCTTGCGCATACGGACCGATTTAGGAGTTACTTCAATGCACTCATCCTGCTGAATGTATTCCATACACTCTTCCAGGGTCATCAGAATCTTTGGCGCTGCACGGGTGGCATCATCACTACCGCTTGCACGGTGATTGGTAAGTTTTTTAGGATCGGTGGCGTTTACATTTAAATCACCTGGCTTGATGTGCTCGGCAATGATCTGTCCAACATATACTTCTTCGCCCGGATCTACAAAAAATCTTCCCCTGTCCTGTAATTTATCAATTGAATATGCCGTGGTTCTTTCCTGGTTTTTGGATAACAGAACACCATTGCTTCTTCCCGGTATATTTCCTTTCCATGGACGGTATTCGGTAAACCTGTGTGCCATTACTGCCTCACCAGCTGTGCCGGTCAACATGCTGCTGCGCAAGCCGATCAAACCTCTTGAAGGAATATCAAATTCAAGATGTTGCATCTCGCCTTTGCTTTCCATGATCAACATTTCGCCTTTACGCTGGGTAACCATGTCGATTACCTTGCCACTGTATTCCTGTGGTACATCTACCACGAGATTTTCGTAAGGTTCGCATTTTTTGCCATCAATTTCTTTTACCAACACCTGTGGATTACCCACTGTTAGCTCAAAACCTTCTCTACGCATGGTTTCTATCAAGATACCCAAATGCAGGATACCTCTTCCGAATACCAAAAAGCGATCGGCACTGTCAGTATCTTCAACGCGGAGCGCCAGGTTTTTTTCAGTTTCCTTCATCAGCCTGTCTTTCAGGTGCCTGGAAGTTACAAATTTACCTTCCCGGCCAAAAAACGGTGAGTTATTGATGCTGAACATCATGCTCATGGTAGGTTCATCAACACTGATGGTTGGCAATGCTTCCGGGAAATCCACATCACAAAGGGTGTCGCCGATATTAAATTCATCAAGGCCTACAATTGCGCAAATATCGCCTGCTTTCACTTCGGTAGCTTTCTTTTTACCAAGGGCTTCAAAAGTATACAATTCTTTTACTTTCATTTTTTTGATGCCGCCATCTGCCTGCACCAATGCCACTTGCTGGCCTTCCCTTACGGTGCCGCGGGCAACCTTGCCTACTGCGATCCTTCCAAGGAAGGAAGAGTAATCCAATGAAGTGATCTGCATCTGGGTAGTGCCTTCGTTTACTTTTGGTTCTGGCACAAACTCCAGGATCGCATCTAATAATGGGAAAATATTGTCTGTTTCTGTAAGAGAAGTATTCATCCAGCCGTTCTTGCTGCTTCCGTAAAGCGTTGGGAAATCCAATTGCGCTTCGGTAGCTTCAAGGTTAAAGAACAATTCAAAAACTGCATCATGTACTTCATCCGGACGGCAATTGGGCTTATCTACTTTATTGATCACCACGATCGGGTGTAGCCCAAGATGCAGGGCCTTTTGTAACACAAAACGTGTTTGCGGCATGGGCCCTTCAAAAGCATCTACCAATAATAATACACCATCTGCCATCCTCAATACTCTTTCCACTTCACCGCCAAAATCACTATGGCCCGGGGTATCTATCACATTGATCTTTGTGCCTTTATAAGTTACCGATACATTTTTGCTAAAAATGGTAATACCTCTTTCTCTTTCGAGGTCGTTATTGTCCATGATCAGTTCACCT
The DNA here is from genome assembly GCA_025963635.1 of Ferruginibacter sp. Lineage (GTDB taxonomy): Bacteria > Bacteroidota > Bacteroidia > Chitinophagales > Chitinophagaceae > Ferruginibacter. Next base: position 160,829 of record JAOQAK010000061.1, on the reverse strand, counting down.
GTTTCCTGGTTGTCACGAAAGATGTTGGTACTGTGTAAAATCTTGTCTACGAGTGTAGTTTTGCCATGATCAACGTGCGCAATGATGGCGACATTTCTTATATTCATTATTTAAATAACTTTTTGCCTGCAGCGATGAATGTTTACCTATCACCAATGGGTGGATAGTGCCGGGGCGTTTTTTTGATCTGCGAAAGTACGCTAATTCGGCCGTATGGCAAGGTTAATTGTAAATAAACATTGGGCTGTGCTTCGTTTCAACAAAGTGAGCGAGTATAGGGTTACTGGGATATTCTGAATCCGGAAATTGGGTGTGGACAGAGTGAGTTCTAAAGTCCGGTGCCAGTTGCACCTATATAAATATTCATGTATGTTAAAAATTGGCACCTGAATGCCGGTTTTAATATTGCGCCGGCTGATATTTTCCAATTGTTTTTATACGCGGATATAAATTCTCTTTTTATCAAGCAGGTAGCCCACCAGCCAGCAGAATAACATAAAGCTTACCGCAAACAGGAACGATCCAAGATAGCCGCCGGCGTGACTGAAGATATTTACCCAGATCCAATGAAAAACAGTTGTTTTTGGGTTTACCTTGAAAACGAAGAGCAGTGTTACCACCAGTTCCGATAAAAGATAAATGGGTAACGGATTGCGGCCAAACACTTCAAAAAAGTAGGTCCACCGGGTTTTACTCAAAAATTGGGTGATATATAGAATTGCAGATAGGATAAGGCAATCCAGCCCCACCGTGTATAAAACAAATGAACTGGTCCATAATTTTTTATTTACCGGGAAGCTGAGGTCCCAGCAATAACCGAGGAATACCAATACCACACCAGACAGCAGCAAAACGCTTAATCCCTCATAATCATTTCCCTTGCGCTGTATAAACCTCCCTGCCATATAACCTCCCACCACATTTCCTATTGCCGGCAAAGTGCTCAGCAATCCTTCAGGATCAAACGCCACGCCTTCGCCATGGTAAAGATGTTTATCACCCAGTAGCCAGCGGTCGATTTTTAAAACAGCATTTCCTTCCAAACTCAAAGGTGCAGTTGGGTCGCCTAACAAATATAGCAGTATCCAGTAAAGAAATAAAAGCAGGACACTGATCACGACCACGGTCCGCGGTTTCAGGTAATAAAACAGTAAAGAGGCAATACCATAACAAAGTGCAATTCTTTGCAATACGCCGAAGACCCTGGTTTCAGTGAAAGGAGTTCCGGTAACATGGTTCGTTGCATCAAACCTGAAAAAAGGGAACCAATACATGAGATAGCCCACCAAAAAAATGATAAAGGTTCTCCTGAAAATTTTCCATAATACCTTGCTTTGAGGGAGGTTACTCCACCGCGGCATTACAAAGCTCATTGCATTGCCCACAGCAAATAGGAAAGAGGGAAATACAAGGTCCGTAGGTGTAAATCCGTTCCAGTGGGCATGTAGCAAAGGGGAAAAGGTAGTGGCAGAATTTCCGGGTGTGTTTACAATGATCATGAAGCAGATGGTCATACCGCGGAATGCATCCAGTGCTAAAAATCGTTTTGGTGCAGTGGTCATGTGAATGGGTTATATCAACTCAAAGTATGATTTTTTTTATAACTATAAATTTTTTATTACACGAATGATAAGATGCGAATTACACGAATTAGCGGGCTGAATAAGGGAAAGATGTGTGCACGAATTCTCCGGCAAGGGCTGCTATCTTTTTATGTAAACACGCTATTCATCCTGCTTTAAAGGTGATTAGGATCATGCCGTCTTTTGATATAGGTCATCCGGATAAAAAAGAAGTTTCAACATCTTTGTAAGGCAAGTTTTCTTCCAACACAAAATTTACTTATCAAAACAAAAACTTCCATAACCGTAAGTTGCTATCATTGTGGCGATAAATGTATTGACATCATTGAAGCGGATGGCAAGGAATTTTGTTGCGAAGGCTGCAAACAGGTTTACCTTTTGCTGAATGAAAATAATCTTTGTACCTACTATAATTTTGATAAAGGTCCGGGTATAAAAGCCACAGGCAAGTTTATCAGCGAACGTTTTGCTTACCTCGATGACTGCCTTACCGCGAAAAAGCTGGTGCAATTTAGCAGCCACCGGCAAACCAATGTAACCTTCCGGTTACCGCAAATGCATTGTTCTTCCTGCGTTTATTTGCTGGAAAACCTGCACCGCATTGAACCCGGCATTACAAAATCCCAAACAAATTTTCAAAGAAAGGAAGTGTTTGTCATTTTTGATCCAACACAAATTTCTTTGCGCAGGGTGGTAGAGTTATTGGCTTTCATTGGCTATGAACCCGATATCAGTTTAAGAGATAGCGTGGAAAAGAAAGCGACTACATTTAACAAGAAAAAACTTTTTCAAATAGGGATTGCCGGCTTTTGCTTTTCCAATATAATGATGCTCAGTTTTCCGGAATATTTTTCGTCGGGAAATATTGAGCAGGCGGGGTTAAAGGCCACTTTCACCTGGCTAAATTTGCTTTTATCACTACCTGTTTTGTTTTTCAGCGCTGCTGATATTTTTATCACCGCATGGAAAGGTTTGCGGCAGAAGTTTTTAAACATTGATGCACCTATTGCAGTGGCGATCATCGTTACTTTCGGCCGGAGTTATTACGAGATCATTTCAGGCAATGGCGCCGGATGGCTTGATTCAGGAACGGGGATTGTGTTTTTTATGCTGGTGGGCAGATGGTTCCAAAACAAGACATATGATTCATTTTCCTTTGACCGTGATTATAAGTCTTATTTCCCGTTAGGGGTAAGCACTATCAACCACGGTATTGAAAAAAATATCCCGGTAACCCAGCTTAAAAAGGGTGATTATATTATTATTCGCAATGAAGAGATGATACCGGCGGATGCGATTTTGATGAAGGGAAATGCAAACGTGGATTATAGCTTTGTAAGTGGGGAAAGCACACCGCTACGGAAAAGTATCGGCGACCTCATCTACGCCGGTGGCAAACAGGCTGGAAGTGCCATCGAGCTTGAAATAGTAAATGATGTTTCCCAGAGCTATATCACACAATTATGGAACAACGATATTTTTAAGCTTAAAAAAAATGTAGACAGATCTTATATCCACCCCTGGAGCAGGTATTTTACGATCGTACTTTTTCTTATTGCCATTGGAGCCGCAATTTTCTGGTCAATAACCGATCCGTCCAAAGTATTGCCTGCAGTAACAGCTGTGCTGATTGTTGCCTGCCCTTGTTCGTTATTGCTTTCAGCAACGTTTACTTATGGTAATATGCTACGCATCTTCGGTAAAAACAACCTGTATCTCAAAAATGCCGGTGTTATAGAAAGCCTTGCGGGAACAGATACAATTGTTTTTGATAAAACGGGTACCATTACACAAAACCATTCGGCGGTAGTTTTGTATAAAGGCACGCCGCTCACCAATCGGGAGTTGGCGGCCGTGCAGGCGGTTACCCGGCAGTCTTCTCATCCGCTCAGTAAAATCCTTACCAGTAATTTGGAAATCTCCCACCGGGATCAATTATTAAAAGTAGATGGGTTTAGAGAATTTTCCGGAAGGGGAATAGAAGCCATGGTAAATGATATGCCCGTGAAAATTGGCTCCGCTTCTTTTGTAGATGAGTTTTATGATGCTTCGGCCCATGAATCGGGTTCCCATATTTATGTGCAACTTAATAAAGTGCAAATGGGAGCATTTATGATCAGCAATGAGTACCGGCCCGGTATCAAAACCGCAATTAATGCTTTACTTCAGAAGCAGTATGAATTGCACCTGTTATCGGGTGACAATGATGCTGAAAAAGTTACCCTCAAGAAATTGTTCGGTAAGGCAGGAAATGTTCAGTTCAATCAATCCCCGCAAGACAAGCTCGAAAAGATTAAGCATTTACAGACGGAACACAAAAGGGTATTGATGATCGGCGACGGACTCAATGATGCCGGCGCCCTGATGCAAAGCGACACCGGTATTGCGGTGAGTGACAATACTACCCAGTTTTCGCCTGCCTGCGATGCCATTATTGATGGCAGTAAAATTGGTATGATACACCAGTTTCTTGCTTATGCAAAATCCGGTAAAACGATTGTGACTGCTAGTTTTATACTCTCTATTGTTTATAATATTGTGGGATTGTCCTTCGCTGTGCAGGGAACCATGTCGCCCATTGTTGCTGCCATCTTAATGCCGGCAAGTAGTATTAGTATTGTATTGCTGGTCACTTTGTTATCTTCTTTAAGTGCAAGACGGTTGATTATTTCACGTCCGAAAAGTACCGTTTCTGAGGAAGCTTAGTGCACCGATGTGGCGCTGAGATACCGGGGGTATTTTAGTTATACTCTGTTATCCTAAACTGTTTAAGGATTTGTAAACTTTCTCTTTGCACTCCTCATCGTTCCCTTTGCCCCATGACGAAAATCACCCCTCGTTTGGATACCCATCATATTTTACAATAATGTACATGGATAAATTTGTTTAAACTAAAATTCATCACAAGTGAGTGCACTATTCGTATTGATTGGAATCAGCATTTTTGTAGCTGCCGCGTTTTTAGCCGCTTTTTTATGGAGCGTTAATAATGGCCAGTTCGAAGATGATTACACACCCTCCGTGAGGATGCTTTTTGATGATGAATTAAAGGCCGCCGCCCCAACCTCAACCGAACACATAAATAAAACCAAATAACGATTCACATGCAGGTAGAAAAATTTTATTATGACAACAGAAGTGTAAAAAACTTTGCCTTCGCCACTATTTTATGGGGAGTGGTGGGTATGCTCGCCGGCCTGTTTGTAGCGCTCCAACTGGTTTTTCCTTCGCTTAATTTTACCCAGTATGGTTCATTCGGCAGGCTGCGGCCGCTGCATACCAACGCTGTCATTTTTGCTTTTGTAGGCAATGGTATTTTTATGGGCGTGTACTATTCGCTTCAGCGCCTGTGCAAGGCCCGTATGTACAGCGATGTTTTGAGCAAGATACATTTTTGGGGATGGCAGCTGATCATCGTAGCCGCAGCCATCACGCTGCCACTGGGCCTCACAGCTGGTAAAGAATATGCCGAGCTGGAATGGCCGATCGATATCGCCATCACGATAATGTGGGTGGTATTTGGATGGAATATGTTTGGAACCATCCTGAAAAGAAGGGAAAAGCATTTGTATGTAGCCATCTGGTTTTACATCGCCACGTTTGTAACAGTAGCAGTATTGCATATTGTAAATTCAATGGAACTGCCCGTAACTTTTTTTAAAAGCTACTCACTGTATGCAGGTGTGCAGGATGCCCTGGTACAATGGTGGTACGGACACAATGCGGTAGCCTTTTTTCTTACTACGCCTTACCTCGGTTTGATGTATTATTTTATTCCCAAAGCGGCTAACCGCCCGGTGTATTCTTATAAGCTTTCCATCATACATTTTTGGGCATTGATCTTTTTATACATCTGGGCCGGACCGCATCACCTGTTGTATACCGCTTTGCCTAACTGGGCACAATCGCTCGGGATCGTATTTTCTGTGATGCTGATTTTTCCAAGCTGGGGTGGTATGATTAATGGCCTGCTTACACTACGGGGAGCATGGGACAAAGTAAGGGATGATGTGAATTTGAAATTTATGGTGGTAGCCGTTACCGCTTATGGTATGGCCACTTTTGAGGGCCCGATGTTATCGCTTAAGAGCATCAGCGCTATCAGCCACTATACCGATTGGATCGTTGCACATGTGCATGTTGGCGCATTGGGCTGGAACGGTATGTTGACATTTGGAATTTTATACTGGCTGATACCAAGAATATTCAATACCCCGTTGTACTCCAAAAAGTTGGCTAACAATCATTTTTGGCTGGGTACGCTGGGTATTGTCTTTTATGCTGTACCGATGTATTGGGCAGGGTTTACACAAAGTTCCATGTGGAAACAATTTACTGAAGCCGGCCAGTTGAAATACACTTTCCTGGAAACGGTTACCTACATGAAACCTTTCTACGCCATGCGTTCACTGGGAGGCACCTTGTACCTGCTCGGAGCATTATTCATGGTCTATAATATTTATAAAACTGTAAAAGCGGGCAAACTCGTAGCAGATGAAGCCACAGAAGCTGCACCACTTGAAAAGATATATACTCCTCATAAAGGCGAACATTGGCACAGGGCTTTCGAACGTAAACCCGTTCAGTTGATGGTTTTGAGCCTGGTGGTAATATTGATTGGCGGGGCCGTTGAAATGATACCCACTTTCATGATCAAATCCAATGTGCCTACCATTAGCAGCGTAAAACCTTATACCCCGCTTGAATTGCAGGGAAGAGATATTTATGTAAGAGAAGGATGTTATACCTGCCACTCCCAAATGATCCGTCCTTTCCGCAGTGAAACAGAGCGTTATGGTGAATATTCAAAAGCAGGCGAATTTGTGTACGATCATCCTTTTCAATGGGGAAGTAAAAGAACCGGGCCGGATCTTGCACGTGAGGGTTCAGGGAACCTTAAAAAAACCAACGGCTGGCATTTCCGCCATTTCAGGGAGCCATCTTCAATGAGTGAAGGATCTATTATGCCGCCCTATGCTTTTATGCTGAAAGACAATCTTGATACTTCTACCACGCGGGCCAAAATAAATGCCATGAGAACACTGGGTGTTCCTTATGCAAAAGGATTTGAAGAAATCGCCAATGCAAACCTGATGGAACAGGCAAATTTCATCGCCACCGGTTTAAAAACAGACAGTATCAAAGTTGCTCCTACAAAAGAAGTAATTGCATTGATCGCTTACATACAGCGGTTGGGAACGGATATCAGTAATCAACAAGCAAATAAATAAGCCATGTATAAATTTATCAAGCAGTATACCGAAAGAATGGATCATGCAACCATCTACCCGATGATCTCCCTTTTCATCTTCTTTTTATTCTTTGTAGTGCTACTGGTACTGGTGAATAAAATGGATAAAAAAAGGGTGGTAGAATTATCAAATATTCCACTGGACATAGATGAAACAACCACTTCAACCAATTAAAATTGTTGTATGTTTTTAAGAAATTATATGAAAAAGATTGTTTTTACCCTAGTGATTTTGTTGACCGGCTACAGCATGCTGGCCCAGGATGCACTGGCCGCTAAAACGGTCACCTCCGGCAATAATTTGTTGGCTACCTTACTTATCATTACCGCCGTTGTATTGCTTTTCGTAATCTACGGAATGGGGCAGGTGTTGATTACACTTTCCCGCCAGCTGCTTGATAAGAATAAAAGCATGTCCACAACTGCAGTAGTTTCGGTGCTGTTGATCTTATCATTGTGCTCGCAGGCTGCAATGGGCCAGAACGCAGTAACCGGGGAAGTTGTAAAAGTGCTTCCAAATTATGGTGGACTATCCGCTACTACCTTTTATATCCTGGTATCCGTCATTGCCACCGAGGTGATAGCCATTTTCTTTCTCTTTTTTAGCATCAGGAGAATATATGCTGAAATGTTGCCTGAAAAAGCTGCAGTAGCAATAAGGCAATCCAACCTGGCCGCTTTATGGGTAAAACTGGATAAAAAGTTATTTACCAAAGCCATCCCGATAGAGCAGGAAGCAGACGCATTGCTCGACCATAACTATGACGGAATACAGGAACTGGACAATGCCTTGCCACCATGGTGGAAATATGGGTTTATTATCACTATCGGGTTTGCAATTGTGTATATATTGAATTTTCATGTATTTCATACCGGTAAAAATCCAACAGAAGAATATGCTGCTGAAATGAGCAAGGCAAAAGCAGAAAAGGAAATATACGAGGCCAATAATAAAGATAAAATTGATGAATCGAATGTTCCTATGGCGAATGCTGTCGGAATCAGCAATGGCAAAGAGCATTATATGGCGAATTGTATAGCATGTCATGGCCCATTGGGTGAAGGTGGTGCCGGGCCTAATCTTACAGATGATTACTGGCTCCATAAAGGATCGCTCAATGACGTATACAATACCATCAAAAAAGGATATCCCGACAAGGGCATGCAATCCTGGGCCATCAAATTTAATCCCAAAGAAATCAGTGAACTGGCCAGTTATGTAAAAACATTGAAAGGAACCAATCCTCCAAATGGTAAAGCACCACAGGGAGATTTGTTCAAAGACAATTCCGGCGCAGATTCATCAAATGTAAACAAGGGCGGTAACCAGGTTACCCTTAAATAATAACATGTCTGTAGTACAGGATATAAATATAAAAGAATCTTTCAGAGATTCAGTTGCCACCATCTCCAGGGAAGGAAAGCGCAACTTTATCAGGCCCAAAAAGCCCGTGGGTAAGCTTTATAATTTACGCACCTGGTTCAGTATTTTTTACCTTATAGTATTCTTTACGCTGCCATTTATTAAGGTAAATGATGCGCCATTGCTGATGATCAATATCCTTGAACGAAAGTTCATTTTATTTGGCCTTATTTTTTGGCCACAGGATTTTTTCATTTTCGGAATTGGCATGGTAACTTTTATTGTTTTCGTCATTTTGTTTACGGTAGTATTTGGCCGCATCTTTTGTGGTTGGGCATGCCCGCAAACGATTTTCATGGAGATGATATTCAGGAAGATCGAATACTGGATTGATGGGGATGCAGCACAGCAAAAACAGTTGGGCGCAATGCCATGGACTGCGAAGAAAATAAGAAAGCGGGCAGTTAAGTTTATACTTTTCTTCCTATTGTCCTTTGTGATCGCCAACTTTTTTTTAGCCTACCTGGTGAGTATGGACGTAGTAATCGGATACATTATGCATCCGGCGGAAAGTGTGGGAGCGCTGATCTCTTTGCTGGTTTTTACTACGGTTTTCTTTTTTGTTTACTGGTGGTTCAGGGAGCAGGCCTGTATTGTGGTTTGCCCTTATGGAAGGCTGCAGGGAGTATTGTTGGATAAGAATTCCATTGTGGTTGCATATGACCGGATGAGGGGCGAACCGCGGGGCAAGCAGGTAAAGCAAAAAGCACATCATCACGAGGACGGCCATGAAAAGTGTACCGGCTGTAAGGGCCAGGGGGCTTGCAATAGCCTGGCAGAATTAGCGGTTGCAGAAGTAAAAAAAGGGGATTGCATAGATTGCCTTGCGTGTGTACGGGTTTGTCCTACCGGGATAGATATTCGCAACGGTACCCAGTTGGAATGTATTAATTGTACAGCGTGTATTGATGCCTGTGATGCCATCATGATTGGCCTCAACAAGCCCGTGGGACTAATAAGATACGCTTCAGAGAATAGCATTACAGAAGGAGTGCAATTAAAATTCAGTGCCAGGATTAAGGCTTACACTGCTGTACTGACCTTGTTAGTTTCTTTATTAGTGTTTTTGCTGGTGAGCAGAACCGACCTGGATGCCCGCCTGATGCGAACAGCAGGTATGACCTATACGTCTTTGCCTGACGGCGGCATTGAAAATTTGTACAGCCTGAAGCTTGCGAATAAGACACATAAGGACATTGCAATAAGTTTAAAGCTGGAAAATATTAATGGTGAAATTGTTACCGTGGGAAGCAGCAACCTGGTGGTAAAACACGAAGATTACAGCAACCTGCAGTTCTTCGTAAAGCTTAAAAGAAGTGATGTGAAAGGCTGGAAAACACCATTGCAGATAGGATTGTATGAGGGCGATAAAAAGATAAAGACTATTTCGGCCAAGTTCATCGGGCCCGAAGTGTATGAATGATCGTGAATGGTGAGTCGTCAATGGTGAATGGTGAATGGTGAAGGAGCTTGTTGTTGCACAGTGCTGTAAGTGTACAAGGGAGTGACACAACGATGTTGAGGAATGAGATAGCGCTGGTAAAAAAATAGATTTATAAAAATTATATCTATTAGGGATCAATTAAATAAATGGCCGGGGATAACAAATAAGAAGAGAATGGATGATCGGGTGAATTATTGACCATTCACCATTGACCATTCACGAAGAAGAATATTATAAATTAAAATGAGTAATCATGAACTGGGGACATAAAATAATAATTGTTTACGCTGTGTTTGTTGCCGGGATGTTATTCCTGGCTTTTAAATCATCGAAACAGAATATCGAACTTGTTACGGAAGATTACTATGCAAAAGAGTTGGTGTACCAGCAAAAGATTGATGAAACAAAGCGGGCTGATGCATTGACTTCCAAAGTAAGTGTTGATGTAATTGATCATGAACTGAAGATCGGTTTCCCTGCCGATTTCTCAGGCAAACCGGTTGCCGGGGAAGTGACTATCTATTGCCCTTCTGATGAGAAAAAGGACATGCGCCAGCCCTTTTCTATCACAGATAGTGCATTGAATATTTCCGTGCCTGCAAATTATCATGGTTTGCATTACGTGAAGATTAGCTGGAGCGTAGCCGGTATGAAATATTATTGCGAACATAAAATAATTATTCAGTAGTTATGACAGCCCTACTTTTTACAGCATTAACACTGGGCATGTTGGGTAGCTTTCACTGCATAGGCATGTGTGGGCCACTTGCATTTTCGTTGCCGCTTAGCAGCAGCAGCGACTTTGCAAAATTTACAGGTTCATTGTTATATAATGTCGGAAGGGTAGTTACTTATAGCTGCCTGGGTTTGCTATTCGGGCTCGCCGGAAAAAGCTTTTCATTGTTCGGAATGCAGCAGTGGTTGTCTGTTATTGCCGGGGCGGCGATTTTGCTTTTCATATTTATCCCGGCAAAATGGATGGCACGGATGGGCACAAATAATCTTATCTCCAGGTACCTGTTTGCGGTAAGATCAGCGCTGGGGAAATTGTTTTTACAAAGAAATTACCGTTCGTTGTTTGCGATAGGTTTATTGAATGGCCTGTTGCCCTGTGGTTTGATTTACATGGCAGTTGCAGGGGCCATTGCTACCGCTGACCCGTTTAAAAGTGCTTTTTTTATGGCCGCATTTGGGCTTGGGACCCTGCCGGTAATGTGGAGTGTATCTTTTTTTGGCAATTATATGGGCATCAGCATACGGAAAAAGATCAGGAGCAGTTATCCCGTGATGATGGCACTGATGGCTTGCCTTTTAATAGTGAGGGGAATGGGTTTGGGCATACCCTACCTAAGCCCTTCAACAAACAAAAAAACACCAGAAGTGCAAATTTGCCACCCAGTGGTTCAAAATAGCAGCCTTCATGTTAAAAACACAAATTATGAACGCTTTTGATAATACCACACAAAACTTTCCATCTTTAAGTAAAGTGGAAACGTTTTTGCATGAAAATATTACATGGAAACGGTTACTCGATTTTTTTATCCAGGAAAATAACTTTCTTAAAACCCGCCTGAGCGAAGTGGTAGACAGGGAGACTGATAAAACTTTTATTGCCCATGCCGAACAGTTTCAAAATGATTTTTTATTAAAAGAAGAATGCATCCGTGACATTGGAAGTGATATAAAAGAGCAGGAGAAGAACCTGCAATTTTCCTTTAAACATAAAGTGCCACCGGATCATAAAACCTGTAAAAAGCAGGAAAAGCTGCGCAATGAAATGTCTTATCTTGAAAAAGAGTGCACGAATTTAAAGCATGCGTTTAATAAATACCTGCTAACGTATCACGGCTAGTTCAGCAGCGCGGCAAGGCGTTTTTCATCAAGGATGATGATTGAGCCTTCCTTGATATCTATTAATTTTTCACTTTTAAAATCGCTTAGCGTTCTTATAATGGATTCAGTAGCGGTGCCTGCGATATGTGCCAGGTCCTCCCGTGAGATATGGATGGAAAATTTCCCTTTCTCGTCCTTGGTATATTTTTTTTGCAACAGCACCAAAGCTTCGGCTACGCGTTTGCGTAAAGAGTTGTAAGCGATCCCCACCAGTTGCCTTTCCCTGTCGGTAACACTTTGTGCCAGCAGGTGAATAAATTGCTGCGACACATCTTTATTTGACTGCAATAATTTTTCGAACTCTTCTTTGGCTATAATGGAGAGAGTAGTATCTTCAATTGCCTCAGTGGTTTCTTTATATACCGTGCCTTCCAGTATCGCGGTGTAGCCCACATAGTCGCCTTCTCCAAAAAGACCGACGGTTAATTCTTTTCCATCATCGTTTGTTTTATAAGTTTTCACCTTGCCTTTTTGTATATAAAACAATCTTACGGGATGATTGCCTTCGGCATAGATCAGCTGCTTCTTCTTATAGAAATTTACAGGGCTGTTCTCAACCAGTTCCTGCAAGGCTTTAAGATTGGTGACATCATCCGGAATTTGCTGTGATAAGCTGGCTTCGAAATTTGACTGTAACAAACTGGCTTTCTTAAGCCGGCTTTCTATGGCGGTTAGTAATTCAATATCACTAAAAGGCTTGGTAATATAATCGTCGGCCCCCATTTCCATTCCTTTTCTAAAATCGCCCCTTTCTGCTTTAGCGGTAAGAAAGATGAAAGGAACATTTTTCAATGTTTCGTTTTTCTGCATCAGGTGCAAAACGCCATATCCATCCAATACAGGCATCATTACGTCACAAATGATGAGGTCGGGTGTAAATTCTAAAGCCTTCTCTACCCCCAATTTTCCATTGGCGGCGGTATCCACTTTATAATTAGCCAACTCAAGAATTTCTGCTGTATTCTCCCTTATCTCGTCATTATCTTCAATCAGTAAAACACGTTGCATAGAAAAAGAACATTTAAATTGCAAGATAATTAGTTATAACATATTTGCGGCATGCAGGTCAAAAGTTATGGTAAAGGTGGTACCCTTTTCCAGCTCACTTGTAAAATCAATACTGCCATTCATCAGATCAACATATTTTTCCACGATATGTAATCCTAAACCCGTACCCTGGATATTGGTAACGTTTGCGCCCCTGAAAAAACGTTCAAACAGGTGCTCCTTGTCAGCTTCGGAAATGCCAATGCCACTATCCTTCACACATACGTTGATATGAGTTTCACTCACCTCGCTGCCAACTTGTATCAGGCCGCCGGGCGGAGAAAACTTTATCGCGTTGGAAAGTAAATTGATCATTACGTTTCTAAAAAGGAACGGATCAAGCTCCACCAACTGGCTGCCCTTGTGATGATACTTAATCTGTTGTCCCTTTTTTATAATGCCCGCAATTTCATTACATACTGTATTGACCAGGTCTTTGATATCAAACACGGTAAAATGAGCGATGACCTTGCCGTCTTCAATTTTACCGATGGATAAAAAGTCGTTTAGAATATCGGTAAGATTGGTTACAGCGGATTTAATACGGTTGATATGCTTATCCCTTTTTTCCTGTTCTTCTTCTTTTAGATATTTTGATACAAGGGAGGCGGATGAAAGAATCGTACTCAAAGGTGTGCGAAACTCGTGAGATGCCATTGAGACAAACCTGCTTTTCAGATCACCTAACTCTTTTTCTTTGCTGAGCGCTTTTTGCAATTCTTCTTTTGAAACTTCCAGTTCGGTCAGCGTTTCCCTTAACTGGCTCGTCCGCAATGCTACTTGTTTTTCCAGGTCATTATTGAACTGCGCTATCCGTTCGTTGTTGATGGCGAGTTGTTCTTTTTGCTGCAGTACAGCATTTTCAATTTCCTTTCTTTTGGTGATATCGCTTACAAAAGCAATTACAAAAGATTCGCCGCCGGCCAGGTAATTATTTAAGCTGACTTCAACCGGGAACTCCGAACCATCTTTTTTTGCAGCATACAGGTCCATCCCCAAGCCCATCGGCCTTCGCTGGGGCTTTTCAATATAGTCATCTCTTTCGTGTACATGGGCTGCATGAAACCGGTTGGGGATTAAAAATTCAATTTTTTTACCGATGAGTTCGTTAGCGTTTTCGTATCCAAACTGGGTGAGCAAAAAACTATTGGCAAGTATGATTTCGGCCTTTTGGTTGACTACCAAAATTCCGATGGAGGCATATTCAAATAAAGCTTCAAATTTGATTTTTTCTATTTTTAACTGAAGTTCAGAAGTCGGCATGTATTATATGTGCTTTGTACAAATGTAAAGCATCCTGCCTTTTTGTTCAATTTAAATACACTTACGGCATGTAAGTTGAGTGGAATCAAGCTCCCAATAGCGCAATACCACGCTGAACTTTTAACAGCTTTGGCGCCACGGCAGCCGGGGAAATGATGATTTTTTCTTTAATTTAGTAGTCTAACAGGATACCTTAATATGAAAACGGAGAAGTTATTCCTTCCTAATATTGCTATCTGTATTGTAATGGATCTGCTTGGTATGGCCACCTATGCGTTCCCATTGCTGGGAGAATACGCCGACATCGTATGGGCCCCGATATCAGCCCTCATTTTTAATAAATTATTTGGCGGCAGGTTGGGTTTGATCGGCGGTGTATTAAATTTTGTTGAGGAGATCGTTCCCTTTACGGATATCATTCCTTCATTTACCATCGCCTGGCTTATCCGCAAAAGCGATCTGGAAAAAAGAGCAAATTTGCTGAAGATAATTAGGTTTAATGTTATAAATGAAATTAGAAAACAAGCAATTTTTTGCAGGATAAACCCATTCATATCAAATCATTAAAAAGTGCCATTTAATCTTAAATCACCATACGAGCCTTCAGGCGATCAGCCTGATGCGATTCAAAAGCTTACCGAGGGTATTCTCGACGGTGAGCAATACCAGACTTTGTTGGGAGTAACCGGTAGCGGAAAAACCTTTACCATCGCCAATGTAATTCAAAATGTGCAACGGCCCACCCTGGTGTTAACGCATAATAAAACCCTGGTGGCGCAGTTGTACGGGGAGTTCAAACAATTTTTCCCTGACAATGCCGTGGGATATTTTGTAAGCTATTACGATTACTACCAGCCGGAAGCATACATGCCCGTAAGCAATACGTACATAGAAAAGGACCTAAGCATCAATGAGGAACTAGACAAATTACGCCTACAGGCAACCGCCCAGTTGTTGAGTGGCCGCCGCGATATTATTGTGGTCGCAAGTGTAAGTTGCATCTATGGTATGGGAAATCCAACTGAATTTGAAAATGGGATTGTCCGGATCCAGAAGGGACAGGTAATCTCCCGGCAGGGATTTTTACACTCGCTGGTAAATAGTTTGTACAGTCGCTCGCAGGGAGATTTTACAAGAGGTACTTTCAGGGTAAACGGCGATACGGTAGACATCAACCTCCCCTACGTAGATTTTGGCTACCGGATTACATTTTTTGGCGATGAAATTGAAACCATCGAAACGCTGGAACTCTCGAGCAGCAAACGAATCAGTTTGGTGGACAATGCCGCCATTTTTCCTGCTAATCTTTACCTGGCACCGAAAGACATTATGCAGCAGGTGATTTACGAGATACAGGACGAAACCGCTGCGCAGGTGGAATATTTTAAGAACAGTGGCAAATTCATAGAAGCCCAGCGATTGAGCGAAAGAGTAAATTACGACCTGGAAATGATCAGGGAACTCGGCTATTGTAATGGAATTGAAAATTATTCCCGTTTTTTTGACCGGAGAAGGCCGGGTACAAGGCCTTTCTGCCTGCTGGATTATTTTCCGAAAGATTTTATTTGTATAGTCGATGAAAGTCACCAGACCATTCCCCAGGTAAGCGGGATGTATGGCGGTGACAGGAGCCGAAAACTGGTGTTGGTTGATTACGGTTTCCGCCTGCCGAGTGCGCTTGATAACCGACCGCTGAATTTTCATGAGTTTGAGAATTTGATCAACCAAACCATTTTTGTAAGCGCAACCCCGGGAGATTTTGAACTGGAGAAAACCGGTGGCGTGGTGGTAGAGCAGGTGGTAAGGCCCACAGGGTTACTGGATCCGCCCATTGAGATACGGCCCTCCATTAACCAGATTGACGACCTCCTTGACGAAATCGACAAGAGAATTAATATGGGTCACCGGATTTTGGTGACTACGCTAACCAAAAGAATGGCTGAGGAGATGGACAAATATCTTCACCGCATCAATGTAAAAAGCAAATACATACATAGTGAGGTGCATACCCTGGAAAGAATTGAAATCTTAAGGGAACTGCGCCTCGGAATTATTGATGTACTGGTGGGGGTGAACCTTTTGAGAGAAGGATTGGATTTGCCGGAAGTTTCGCTGGTGGCGATCCTTGATGCTGACAAAGAGGGTTTCCTGCGCAATGAACGAAGCCTTACTCAAACCGCGGGCAGGGCCGCCCGGAATGTGGATGGACTGGTGATATTTTATGCCGATAAAATGACAGAGAGCATGCAAAAGACCATTGACGAAACGAGCCGCAGAAGAGAAAAGCAGATCGCTTATAATATTGAGCACGGCATTACACCGAAAACGATTGTAAAAAGCAAGGAACAGATATTTGCCCAGGGATCGGTACTGGATGTAAAAGGATATGATCCATCCAACCCGTATTCCGTTGGTGCAGATGAAGATATTGTAACGGTTGCGGCTGATGAACAGGCAGTGTACAATACCATTCCACAGATCGAAAAGGCCATTAACAAAATTAAAAAAGAGATGGAAAAAGCCGCACGGGAGATGGATTTTATGGAGGCAGCCAGGCTAAGGGATGAAATGTTCAGGATGCAGAAAGAGCTTGAAGGGATGAAAGGTTGATGGTTGACGGTTAATGGTTGTTCGTTGATGGTTGATGGTTGTTCGTTGATGGTTGATGGTTGTTACTTGCATATTGTTTATTGCCAATTGTCATTATCAATCCGGCCGGACTTTCTAATCCCTGTTTCTGCCCGGTTCATCAGGATATAGATTTTGCACCACATCACTTTGCCAGAATTGTTTGGTATGGACCTCCAGGATGGAGAGCCTTCCGTTGAACGCTGCGCCAGTATCAATATTCCACACATTTACCGCATTCATCGGTTCAAAATTATCAAAACGCAGGGTGGGCGTATGGCCGATATAAATTTCGTTGAATAGTTTTAATCTTTTTGGGTACAAAACGGATTCCTTTTTTATCCTTTTGTCCATACACAGCGCCATTTCCCAGAGTGTACGATCCCAGCTATAATTACTGCTGTAATGCTCCATGTATGGCCCGTGCAATGAAGAAAATCCTGCATGAATGAAGAGCCGGTTTTCATCATCAATATAATAATTCAGCATTCGCTGGAAAAATTGCAGGTGAATTAATTTATCCGTTTCACTTTGATGATGGTAACTTTTGAAGGTGGCCCTTCCTCCGTTGAACAGCCACGTTTCATTGTGAATTTTCTTTTCCAGCCAATGCTGGCACCACAGATCGTGATTTCCTTTGATGAAAACACATTTCATTCTTTGCTCCAAACCAACCAGGTATTGAATTACTTCAAAAGATTGGCTCCAGCCATCCACAAAATCTCCTAAAAAGATCAGCTGATCACTTTCCGTTACCTCTGCTCTTTCTATTACCTGTTGTAATGCTTGATAGGCGCCATGAATATCGCCGATTACGAATGTGCGCTGATCTTTATTTCCGCGGTCCGTCATATTTTAATTGTTGAACAAGTTATTAAATCTACCGATTTCACTGTTTGCGGGCAACGTTTTTTTAATCATTCTCCCGAAATTTTGATCGGAATAATGGAAGACAGAGGGGAATTTACGATTTGTTTTTACGCAGGTTGTGGTCCCTTGTCATCCTTTCTCCGATAGAAACAAAGTCAAAAAGATGCAATTCCCGAAATTGCCGTAAATAAATTTCAAATGAATAAAGAACCGTCTTGGTTTTTTAAATAATTTGGTATCTTTCGTATCCATCACCTGATTAAAACAATTAAAATATTTTATGATTACAGTAGCACTTTATAACCTGAAAGGTGGCGTTGGAAAAACGGCCAGTTGTGTAAATTTTGCTTATTTGGCAGCAAAGGATGGGTTTAAGACGCTGCTGTGGGATATTGATCCCCAGGGCTCCACAACGTTTTACTACAAAATAAAGCCCAAGGACGCTCCGGGAATAAAAAAGCTGGTCAGCAAAGATGCTAATCTTGAAACTGCGATCATGTCTACCAATTATGAAAACCTTGAGATCATTCCTGCTGATGCTTCTGCAAAAAGTTTTGACATTATGCTGGAAGAAATGAAAGGGAATAAAAACAGGTTGAAAAGCATACTGAGGCAATTCGAAAATGAGTATGATTTTGTTTTTATCGACTGCCCTCCCGGCTTTAGTATGTTGAGCGAAAATATTTTCCAGGCTTCGGATGTAGTTTTAATGCCGATCATCCCCACTACTTTATCCATTCGTACCTACAATATGGTGAAGGACTATTTCAAAGAAAAAGAACTGGACAGCACCAAACTGATGTGCTTCTTTACGATGGCCGATCTTAGAAAGAACATGCACAATGAAATCATGGAGCTTTTGACCAAAGACAAAAAATTCTTTCAGAATTACATCCCGTATTTATCAGACGTAGAAAAAATGGGTATCCACCGTCAGCCAATAGAAGAATTTTCCCCCAGCAGCTATGCAGCAAAATGTTATCACGAGCTTTGGACAGAAATTAAAGAAGGTGTAGTGGCATAATGTTTCCTGCTGATTTCAGCCTGTATTGAATTTACCTGAAATATTGAATGCCCTTGAGTTAATTGTAAGCTCAAGGGCATTTATATTTTGATCAACTGATTTTACCTGGAAACAATACCACATCTTTAAACACAAGATAATTTTTACTGGTACGGCACATTGAACTGTCCGACCGTTATTATTTTTGCTGTGGTTCCCGTTCCATTGTTATCATATAACGTTCCACTAAAAGTGCCTGTTATCCTTGCCGGGGTGGTAGTTAAGGTTGAAACCGTTATACTAAATGGTCCCGTTTGAGTCGACAAAGCGGTGATCCAGCCATTCGCAACGGTAGCATCATTGAAATAACCACCCACCCCATAATTAGTAGGATTAGCAGCGGTAGGACGATTATAAACTCCAGTGGTGATAAGCGGCGATTTAACTATTCTTAAAAGGAATACCGGCGAATTTGCTGCTGCTGTTTCATAACCTGTAACGTCTATAGTATCTGTTCCAGAACGATCTCCGGCGATATCCATGTTAAATGTTCGGGCAACTCCGTCAATTGTACACGTTAAAAACCCATCTACAACTGTAACAGGGAAAGAACAACCGTTGTTAGTGGGGATATAATTAAATATACCCGCGGCGAGTGGTGTGCCCGTACCTACCAGAACAACTGTAGTAGCTCCTGCAGCTGCGAAACTTCCGGAAGCTGCAAAGGAAATCCCATTTACAACCGGCGTGGAAATAGAATATGTGCCGGGTGTTGTTACATTAACTCCAACAGTTACCGTGTTTGCAGCGGTTAACGGCACTGCTGTAATAAAAGTGCCTGCAGGTGTGGCACTGGTGCAGGCGTTGGGAGCACCTCCATAAGTGAAGACTGCAGCGCCCGCGCCACCCGTTACAGTAATGGAGAAAGTACAGCCAGTTGCGCCTGGAATATAATTAAAAGTACCCGCAGCCAGGGGTGTTCCGGATCCGCGGAGTTGTATCGGCTGGTTCCCGGTGGCACTAAACGTGCCGGCTGCACTGAAGGTAATCCCGTTAACAGTGTTGGTGGTAATATTATAAGTTCCAATGGTGGTTACATTAACATTCACGGTTGCAGTATTAGCCGCTCCTAAAGCAGTTCCTGAGGTGTACGTGCCGCCGGTGGTAGCTCCGGTACAGTTTCCTGGTGCACCGTTTAGGGTAAATACTGCGGATCCGGTGGTGCCTGCAACGGTAACAGGAAATGAACAGCCTGTTGTTGTCGGAGAATATGAAAAAGTTCCGGCGGCAAGAGGTGTTCCGTTACCAGTGAGTGTAATCGTTTGCAGGCCTGTGGAGGAAAAGGTGCCTGTTCCTGAAAATGCAATGCCATTAACCGTTGTGGTGACGACCGTATAGGTGCCGGCTGTGGTAACATTAACAGAAAGGGTGGCCACATTAGTGGTTCCGAGAGCGACGCCGGGCTGGTAGGTGCCGGTTACAAGGGCGTTGGTGCATGAGCCAGGCGTTCCGGCGAAAGTAAATACTGCTGTACTTGCCAATACATGTCCTTCAAGGCTATATTCTTTTTGGCATGAAAAAAACAGGACTGAACAGAGGATGAATGCCAGCGACGATTTTAATTTTAGTATCATAACACGGAATTTAATAATTTAGAGCGATTTTCATCTAACCCTGCAAAAAGACACTTTTATCTCCATTTGCCGGTGTTAAAATCCAAATTGTATTATCAATATTAAGACATTTTTTTTTATGAAAAGACAAATCACGAATTGGTTTAGCCCGTCATTGCAAAAGGAAATGCCCATTGCCGTTTATGGCGATTATGGGTTTGCATTGCTGCTGGTACCTACTGCGGGCGCCGATTATTTAGAATACGAACGCTTCCAGCTGATCGACCACCTGGCTCCTTACATCAACGGTGGCAAGATAAAAGTATTTTCCGTAGACAGCATTAATAAGGAAAGTTGGATGAACAATGAAATGCAGGGTGAGCACAAAGCCATCCGTCACAACCAGTTCAATCATTACATTTATAACGAAGTAATTCCTTTTATAAAAAACAATACTTCCTGGGATACACCCATCATTATTGCAGGAGCATCGCTCGGAGCATTACATAGCATGAACCTTTTTCTAAAACGTCCCGACCTGATCAATGGCGTAATTGCTATGAGTGGAGTATATGATCTTACTGAATACACGAAGGGACATTTTGACGAACAGGTGTACTATAATTCGCCAATGCATTTTATGCCGAACCTTACAGACCATGGCATTCTTGAGCAGATACGCAAAAGCAACCATATTCATATTCTGACAGGCTCCGGTGATTATGAAGATCCGGAGGCAGGTAAAGGGTTTGCAGGCGTACTTTATAATAAAGGCATTAATTACGAACTGAGTGTATGGGGCGGTGAATGGAAACACGACTGGCCAACCTGGCGTGCTATGCTTCCGTTATGGATTGATACAAGATTCTGATCAGAAGCCATTTTCTTCAAAATAAGCCTGCCGGGAGTTACTAAGCCCTGATTAATAGATGGAAAAGCTATTCTGTTGAAGCGGGATAGCTTTTCTGTTTAGAAGGATGTTTATCCTCCCCGCAGAGGCTGCATTTTTACATTTTACATTAAATACTTACTTTTATCACATGCAAAAAAAATTATTTCTCCTGGATGCGTATGCCCTTGTTTTCAGGGCATATTATGCATTGATCCGAAATCCACGTATTACCAGCAAGGGCAGAAATACCAATGCACAATTTGGTTTTACGAACACCCTGGTGGATCTTATCACTAACCAGAAGCCTACTCACATGGCAGTGTGTTTTGATACGCACGCCCTTACTGAACGGCATACCGATTTTGCCGATTACAAAGCGAACCGCCAGGAAACTCCTGAAGATATTATGTCTGCAATACCCGACATTAAACGGATCATCGAAGCCATGAATATTCCCGTAGTAGCGATTGACGGCTATGAGGCGGATGACGTAATTGGCGCATTGGCAAAGCAGGCTGAAAAAGTGGGGTACGAGGTATTTATGGTGACACCCGACAAAGACTATGGCCAGCTGGTATCGGAAAATATTAAAATTTATAAACCGCCATACCAGGGAGGAACGATCGAAATACTCGGCCCTGCAGAAGTATGTGCCAAATGGGGAATCAAAGATGTTAGCCAGGTGATTGATATTTTGGGCCTGATGGGTGATGCCGTGGACAATATCCCAGGCATTAAAGGTATTGGTGAAAAAACTGCCGCCAAATTATTAGATGAATACGGAACCCTCGAGAAAATATTGGAAAATGCGGACAACATCAAAGGGTCAGTGGGAGAAAAAATAAGGGCGGGTAAAGAATCTGCCATCATGAGTAAAAAACTGGCAACGATTATTACTAATGTTCCCACGGAATTTCATGAAGAAAATTTCAGGATAAAGGAAATGAATAGGGAAGCGCTGAAGGAAGTGTTTATTGAGCTGGAATTTAAGGCACTGAGCAGGAGGGTATTGGGAGATGAAGTGGTGGTTGAAATTGGAGTCATTACAACCGAAACCATTGGCAACGTTACCATCACCACCAGTGCCCAACTGGATTTATTTGGCAACATGGTGGAGCAGCCGCAAGCTAAAGAATCAAAGCCTGTTGAAGGACCAAACGCCCCCGGCAATGACCTGGTGGCAGATAAAAACATACACAATACGCCGCACAATTATATATTGGCAAGTTCGGATGAAGAGATTGATGCGTTGATCGCTAAACTGGCTGGCCAATCCGAAATATGCTTTGATACAGAAACTACCGGCATCGATGCCAATGATGCCGACCTGGTGGGCTTAAGTTTTTCTATTGCCCCGGGTGAAGGATATTATGTTCCATGTCCGTCCGATAAAGATGCCTGTCTTCAGTTGCTGAATAAATTTCAGCCGTTGTTCAATGACGAATCAAAGAACTGGGTTGGACAGAATATTAAGTATGATCTGCTGATGTTGAAGTGGTACGGTTTTACACTAAAGGGCAATATATTCGATACCATGCTTGCACACTATGTGCTGGAGCCGGAGGGAAAAAGAAATATGGATGCCCTGAGTGCGAAATACCTGGGTTATATGCCGATTTCAATTACGGAGTTGATTGGAAAAAAAGGGAAAGGACAAGGAAACATGAGGGAAGTGGAAGTAGAAAAAATAAAGGAGTATGCGGCTGAAGATGCGGACATCACCCTGCAATTGAAGAATGTTTTTTTACCGCAATTGAAAAGCAAGTCGGTAGAAAAAGTATTTTACGAAGTTGAAAATCCACTAGTGAAGGTTTTGACCGATATGGAATTTGAAGGGATCCGGGTTGATCAATCCTTTTTAAATGAATACAGCAAGCAACTGGAAGTGGAAGCAAAAATAAGCGAGGAAAGTGTGTATGAGCAGGCTGGGCTGCGGTTTAACCTGGCAAGTCCAAAGCAATTGGGGGAAATTTTATTTGAAAAACTAAAACTGGATCCCAAAGCAAAAAAAACTAAAACCGGGCAATATGCCACCGGTGAGGATGTACTGGCAAAGCTCGCCCACCAGAATAAAATATGTGATGATATCCTCGCTTTTCGCGAATTGACAAAATTGAAGAACACTTATATTGATGCATTGCCCCTGCTGATCAATAAAAAAACGGGCCGGGTACATACCAGTTATGCCCAGGCGGTTGCCGTAACCGGCAGACTTAGCAGCACCAACCCAAACCTGCAAAATATACCCGTACGCACCGAAAGGGGGAGGGAGATTCGAAAAGCCTTTATTCCGCGGGACGCGGATCATGTATTAATTTCCGCGGATTATTCGCAGATTGAATTACGCATTGTTGCCGCAATCAGCGGTGATGTAAATATGTGCGATGCATTTAAAACCGGAAAGGATATTCATACCGCTACTGCAGCAAAAGTTTTTAATGTTGAAGAAGGGGAGGTTACAAAAGAAATGCGGTACAAGGCAAAGAGCGTAAACTTCGGCATCATATACGGCCAGGGGGCATTTGGCCTTGCCGAAAACCTGGGCATACCAAGATCGGAAGCGAAAGAGATCATTGACAATTATAAAAAGCAGTTTCCCAACATCCAGAAGTATATGGATGATACGATCAACTTTGCCAAGGAAACGGGCTATGTAGAAACCCTGATGGGCCGCAAACGCTGGCTGCGGGATATCAATTCTGCCAATTTTACCGTAAGGGGTTTTGCAGAAAGGAATGCAATTAATTCACCGGTACAAGGCTCGGCTGCAGATATGATCAAGCTGGCAATGATAAAGATCCATCATGAGTTTACGAAGCAAAACTTCAGGTCGAAAATGCTGTTGCAGGTACACGATGAATTGGTGTTTGATGCACACAGGGATGAAGTAGAAATGATAAAGCCCATCATATTAAATTGCATGCAAACGGCACTCGCATTGCCCAATGAAGTACCCACCAATGCTGAAATTGGCGTGGGCGAAAATTGGCTGGAGGCGCATTAAATTTCTACCCGGTGAGTCACCTTTTGGGGGTGACTCACCGGGTAAGACTACTCTCCAACACAAACACAATCACTCTCATACACATTTAACTGTTCCCTCATGAAAGTTATCATCGGTTTATTCTCCTGTCTTTTAATTAGTGGAACAATTTTTTCACAGGAGCAGCCGGCAACCCCAAAAATGGATTTTGAAAAATATGATCCTGTTTCTACGCTGGTTGTGCCGGAACATCTTACCCATCATGCGAAATTTCCTTTCATCGATGTACACAATCATCAATGGGGTATGCCTACCCAGGATCTTTCTTTATTAATACGCGATATGGATTCATTAAACATGAAAGTGATGGTAAACCTAAGCGGTGGAACAGGCGATAATATCAGCCGCGGCGTTCAACATGTGAAGGAAAGTTTTCCGAACAGGTTTATCATTTTTGCGAATATCGAGTTTAAAGGAATCGGCGAAAACGGGTGGACTGAAAAAGCAGTTAAACAATTGGAAGCTGATGTAAAAAACGGTGCGAATGGTTTAAAAATATTTAAAACACTCGGGTTCTCCGTAAAAGACAATAAAGGAAACCGCGTAGCCGTAAATGATAACCGGCTGGATCCAATCTGGGAAAAATGCGGCGAACTTAAAATACCGGTACTGATACATACAGCCGACCCTAAGCCTTTTTGGGATGCTGTTGATGAGCACAATGAACGCTGGATGGAAATCGTTACTCATCCCGGCCGCAAGCGTGGAGCCAATGATCCTGCGCCGTGGGAAAAACTGATTGAAGAGCAACATGCCATGTTCGCCAAACATCCCAACACGACTTTTATAGCCGCCCATTTTGGCTGGTACGCAAATGATTTGATGAAACTGGGAAGTTTATTAGATCGCTTACCAAATGTGGTGGTAGAATTTGGCGCAGTGATCGCCGAATTAGGCAGGCAGCCCATAATGGCTAAACAATTTTTTATCAAATACCAGGACAGGATTCTTTTTGGCAAAGACAGTTGGGTGCCGGATGAATATAAAACCTATTTCCGGGTGCTGGAGACTGCCGATGAATATTTTCCTTATCATAAAAAATACCATGCTTTCTGGAGAATGTACGGCATGGGTTTACCAGATGATGTTCTGAAAAAAGTGTATTATAAAAATGCTTTAAGGATCATTCCTAACATTGACAAAACCCTGTTTCCGCAATAGTGCGGGCAAAAAAAAGGACCGAGATAGAAATCTAGTCCTGATTTTAAATCCAATATCCTATGAAAAACCTGTACGAAGATATAGGATGATTTGAAACTAAACCAAGGTTAAAAGCGTTTACTGAGCAAACGGCATGGTTTACTTAGTAAGTGGTTACTTTGTGAATGTTAGGGTACTCTAACGTTAACGGAGCTGCGTATTTGTGGCTCACAATTGTTCCGGTGGAAAGATTCTGAGCCGCATAAATCAAATCGCTCCGCCGTTGGAACATCAAAAGTTAAGGCTGTAACAAACTACCTCGTCAGGGCAGAAACTACAAATCATCATCCTTTTGATCAGTGATCTTAATAAATGCGGCCCTCCTTGGTGCTGGCATTTCGGAATGCAATCCTTTAATACCTTTCCAGATTACTTCACTGAATTCATTATCCGGCACACGGTCTTCTTTTGACAAATCAAATTTTGATGATCTTTCTGATAACTCATTTTGAGCTACATTTTTATCTGCCAGATTAATGTTGGAGGGGATGACGGTATACGATGTAAGATCTGGTGTGGGTGTAAAGCAACGCCAAAGCGGCGTGGCGGCAGCATCATACTGGCTCATGGGTGGAATGCCCAATATAAGTTCCATAGTTCTTAGTATCCCGGATGTTGTATAGGAGGTGTGGTCAACAAAATTTCGTTTTACATATGGTCCCACAACATATGCGGGGCTGCGGTGTGCATCCACATGATCGGGTCCGTTTTGCGCATCATCCTCCACTATAAAAACCACGCTCTCCTTCCAGACACTGCTCTTGCTTAAATAGTCGATAAACATGCCGACCGCAAGGTCATTATCGGCGGCATGTGCGAATGGCGTCGGGCGACCTTTTTTCATGCCTTCTGTATGATCGTTTATTAGTCGAAGGGTATTCATCTGTGGCAAAGCGTTGGCAGCTACCAGTGAGTCGAAGTCTTTTTTCCATTGGTTTACCCGGGTGGTATCTCTTACCTTTTGATCCCAGCTGGTATAATAGGTGCAGTAGTGATTTTCCAACACCGGTATATTCGGTTTATAATCATCTGCAAATTCACCATAGGTGCGGTAGCTAACGCCAGCCTTTTTACAATGATCCCAGATAAACCCTCCCTTATTATTGGCTATCTCTCTTGTGCCTTCGGCATCATATTCGCCACCACGGCTTCCATAGCTTGTTACCCAGTTTTTTTCGAGGTAGTCCGTTGCATATGCACCAAGGCTCCAGTTGTGGCCGTCGGCGCTTACTTCGCCATCTACATAAAAATTATCCAGTAATACAAAATCTTTTACCAACCGGTGCTGGTTGGGCGTAACCTCTTTACCAAACAATACCAGGCTGGTATCGCCATTGCCTTCCTGTACATCGCCCAAAACCTGGTCGTAGGTACGGTTTTCTTTAACAATATAAAATACATGTTTGATTGGAGAAAGGTCACCCTTTTTTTGCGGTATGGGGTTGCCACTCTCACCGTTGGCCGTCAATTCTTTTTGCTTATTGTAAGGAGTGTTGCGATATACCTGTTGGGAATAAACACTTAATTGTTTTTCATCAGGAACAGGGATGATGCTCATCGTACCGGTAAACAATCCACCTATGTATTGTTCCTTCTTTGCCTTTCTCCTGCTGCCTGACTGGTAGTTTACATCCCCTTTTTTTTCTGCCGGATTAGGACCATCAGGATTAGGAAAAGAGCTGAAGCCCTTGCCATTGGTAACCCAGATATTGTTGCCGATTAGTTTTACACAGGTGGGATACCAGCCAACAGGGATAAAGCCCTTCGACTTACTAAACCCGGGTGTGCTTACATCAAATATTGCCAGGCAATTGTTATCTGCATTGGCAATGTAGAGCGTTTTTTCATCAGCACTCAATGCCAGTCCGTTGCTTGTGCTGCCCGGTGGCGAGTCGGGATACAAAGAAGCGACCAAAGTTTCGACTACTTTTTTCTGGCGGGTATCAATTACGGAAACGGAATTATCGTTCGCATTCGTTACATATAGCCAGGCTCCTTTTTTATCAAGGCATAATTCGTTGGGATTATCACCCACGGGTATTTCACCGGAGATCGCCTGCTGCCTGGTATCAAACAATATTACTTTATCGCAACCCCAACAACTAATGTATAATGTGTTTTTATCCGGCGATAAAATACAGGTATAGCCTTCGCCTTTTAATGGAATAATACTCCTGGTCTTCTTTGTACGGAGATCAACCACGTATAGCGAATTGTTGTCTTTGGTAACCACATATAATAGTTGCTTTGCATCGTCAATCGCAATGCCTGCAGGAGAAATTTTGTTTGGCCATTTGTCTCCCAGTTTAAAACTATCTACCAGGCGAAGTTTTTTGTTGATGACAGCATACTTCAATATCATATTGTCGTTTCCGCCGGAAGCGAACAGATATTTTTCATCACTGGTGAAAGCCAGGCCTACCCAGCTTTTCGCAATGATGAGATTATCAGTAATCTTTTGTGTAGCTACATCCACCAATTGAAGGCTCTGGATACCTTGGCCATTATTCGTGACAGCCAGCATCTTTTTGGAGCTACTTACCGCTATGTTTAGGGGCAGATCACCTAAGGGGAAACTTTTTCCAGCCGGTGAAAGATGCCAGCCGTTCGGAAGCGTTACAGGTGCTTGTGCCTGGGCGGTAAATGTACCTGCCAAACAAATGAGGAATAGAAAGATTCGGTTTTTCATTGCTGCATTTTAGATTTACTAAAGGTACATTTTACGGCGGGAATAGGAGCTACAGGGGGAGATTAATTAATTGTGATGAATGCAGGGTAAGCAAACTCCCTCAAACAAAATGCCGGTAATAATGTTGTGCAGTTAAAATGAGAGAATCGGCCGATTTGATCATGGATTACGTTTCAAATTTCTTAAAAACACCTTCATCTTAATCATACTAATAGCATGGCCTTACTTTTTGAACCGATCAGGATCAGGAATATCGAATTAAAAAACAGGATCGCTGTATCACCGATGTGCGAATATTCCAGTGTAGACGGATTTGCCAACGATTGGCACCTTGTACATTTAGGAAGCCGCGCCGTCGGCGGCGCAGGACTGATCATTACAGAAGCAGCAGCCGTATCCCCGGAGGGAAGAATTACACCCGCCGATCTTGGGATATGGAAAGATGAGCATATTCCTTTTCTCCAACGCATTAACGAATTCATCGTAAGCGAGGGCGCCGTACCCGGCATTCAACTCGCTCATGCCGGTAGAAAAGCGAGTCATCATGTACCTTGGAAGGGAGGCAAATTTTTAAGCCCGGAAGAGGGCGCCTGGCAAACCCTTGCACCCAGTGCAATTCCTTTTATAGAAAGTGAGCCAGCTCCAAAAGAAATGGACGCAGAAGATATTCGCCAAACCATTGCCGATTTTGCCGCCGCCGCCGAAAGAGCGATGCAGGCGGGTTTTAAGGTAATTGAAATACATGCAGCACACGGTTACCTGCTCAACGAATTTTACTCACCGCTTAGCAACCACCGCCAGGATGAATACGGAGGCTCATTTGAAAACCGTACCCGGTTATTGGTTGAAATTACCCAGGCCGTTCGCAAGGTGATCGGAGAAGAATTGCCTTTGTTTGTCCGCATATCCGCCACTGATTGGGTTGAAGGTGGTTTCAACGGAGATGATGCAGTACAATTGGCTGCACTTTTAAAAACTCATAGCGTAGACCTCATCGATTGTTCCTCGGGGGGCATTTCACCTGATCAAAAAATTGCCGTAGGGCCTATGTACCAGGTGCCTTATGCTGAAAAAATAAAAAGAGAAACAGGGTTACTAACAGGAGCGGTAGGATTAATCACTACTGCCGAAGATGCCGAACAAATACTTGCAGATCAAAAAGCTGATCTTATTATTTTAGCCCGCCAGTTATTAAGAGATCCTTATTTCCCACTGCATGCCGCCAAAGCGTTGAACCAGGATGTGCAGTGGCCGGTGCAGTACGAAAGAGCGAAAAGATGATTTTTAATTAATAACGTTATAATTGATAATTGATAATGTGGTATTGATTACTGCGCCATTAACGAACATCTGTTTTTATGTTGAAGAGTTGAATTCTTTACATCAGTTGTTATGAAGCGTGATATTGTTGAAGGATCTGCAGCCCGCTATGAACTAATATCGTTTGATGTTTTATGTTTCATAGGAACATTTGGTGGGTAAAAAAAACGCAATGCAGAAGCATTCCATAGGAACGCATAGTGCTAAACGCAGGTAACACCAACTTGCCAATGGAACGTGGGATAACCTTTTTGAACCGTTCTCTTAACTACCAGCTGTCAATAGTATTACCCTTCTTAAAAAAGTTCCACAATGGTATGCGGTACACGGGAGTGACACAATGATGATGCCCATTGCTGCTGCTTTGTTGGGACAACCAAACAAACTCACTTTTAAAATCCTGGGTCGTATAGTTAGTACGTTAGTAACAAGCATCCATTTTCTGATCGTATGCTGAAATTTTTTGCCTCGGTTGTTATGAAGAGACGCGATACTGTTGAATGATCTGCTATCAACTTTGATTTATCATTTACAATTATCCAGTATCAATTAGTATGCTTCTTCTTCATCTTCCTCAAAAAAGATTTCGTGCCCGCTGCCTTCTTTCAATTCCTCGCTTTTTACCCTGCTTCCGCCGATCAGGTCTGCTACGAGTGATGTCCACCCCGTTTGATGGCTTGCACCCAATCCACAACCGGTATCACCATGAAAATATTCGTAAAATAATACCAGCTTTTCATTGCCCGGTTTTTTATAGAACCAGTTTTGATTGCCGTTTAATTTGCGCTCTCCCTTATCATCAATCGCCAATAGACTCACCACTCTTTCGGTTAATACTTTTGAAACGTCCACCAGGTTGAGGTACACACCAGATCCTACCGGGCACTCCACTTTCAGGTTGTCACCATAAAACTCGCCGTATTTGCGGATGGAACGGATGATCAGGTAATTGATTGGTATCCACACGGGGCCACGCCAATTGCTGTTACCGCCAAAAAGATTACTGGTAGAATCGCCGGGATCATATTGGATTTCGTACCGGGTTCCTTCGATTGTTACAGAATATGGATTGGCTTCATGGTATTTTGACAAGGCCCTTATACCGCCGTCCGATAAAAATTCATCTTCGTTCAGCATCCGGTTCAGCAAATGGATCAACCGGTCTTTTTTTACAAGCGACAATAAAATTTCTTCCCCGTCACCATGTTCTTCATTGGGCCAGTACCGGTTATTTTTTGCACGGTAATTTTCAAACCAATCAATCCGCTTTTTAAAATCGGGCAGGCGATAAAAAACTTCTTTGTCCATAATACTCACGGCGAATAAACTCGTTAAACCCACAATGCTCTGGATGCGCAATGGCATTGGATCTGCGCTGCCAATCCGCAAAACATCATAATAAAATTTATCTTCTTCGTTCCACAGGCTATGACTGTTAAGCGCTTCAGCGATCAACACAAAATGTTCAAAAAATTTGGTGGCAGTATCTTCAAATGCTTTGTCGTGTTTCGCGATCTCCAATGCCATGTCCATCATGTTCAATGCGTACATGCCCATCCAACTGGTGCCATCCGCCTGCTCCAACAACATCTCGCCGGAGGGGTTATGGCTACGATTGAATACACCGATATTATCCAATCCAAGAAATCCTCCTTCAAAGATATTATTCCCTTTGCGGTCTTTCCGGTTGATCCACCAGGTGAAATTGATCAATAGCTTTTGAAACACTTTTTTCAGGAAAATGATGTCACCGGTTCCGCTGGTCTCTTTTTCTATGCGGTATACTTCCATGGTAGCCCATGCCTGTACCGGGGGATTTACATCACTGAAATTCCACTCATATGCCGGCAACTGGCCATCGGGTTTCATATACCATTCACGCATGATAAGCAGCAACTGGTGCTTTGCAAATTCGGGATCAACCATTACCAATGAAATGCAATGAAAGGCAAGATCCCATGCGGCATACCATGGATATTCCCATTTGTCGGGCATTGCAATGATGTCCTGGTTTTTTAGATGTGTCCAGTCATTATTCCGGCCCTTCGTTTTGCCGTCATTTACAGGGGTAATTCCGTCACTGCTGGTAAGCCAGCGCTCTACATCATAATGATAATATTGCTTGCTCCACAACATGCCGGCCAGTGCTTTGCGTTGAATGTTTTTAAGATCATCCGAAATATTCGCCGGTAGAATCGTTTTGTAAAAATGATCCGCCTCCTGTTTGCGCACATTAAATATTCGCTCAAATCCCTTGGTAAAGGGTTTGTCATCGGCCCTGTTAGTGAGCCTGCAATAAAGGGTTTTTGTTTCACCGCCCTTCAGTTTCAATTCATACACCGGGGAAAATTTTGTTCCCTCTTTACGGGCCCGGAGTTTTTTTCGATTGGTTCCATGGATGATGGCATCATGAAAGGCATCCTTCGTAAATATTGATTCGCCCCCGGTGCCATTTACCTTATTCATGTTGGTTTCATTCTCAGTAAAAAGGCCATCGTCGGGATGCTGAAAATAGAAGTAATAATTGCCCAGCCGCTTATGTGTCACTTTCACAGAAGTTCTGTTCAGGAAGGTAATGCGGGGTTTTACTTCGTCTGTATCTACCCAGCGGTTGTAAAACCATAGTGTGGGCAGCACTGTAATTGGGGCGGTCTTATCACCCCGGTTAGTGATATCGATCTTTATGAAAATATCCTGGGGGTTTTGCTTGGCGTAGGTAATATTGATATCAAAATATTCATCCTTGTCGAATACGCCGGTATCGAGTAGCTCATATTCCTTATCCAGCATCGAACGACTGCGATTGGTATTTTTCAGATCATCGTAAGGGAATTCATTTTGCGGGTACTTGTACAAATATTCCATATAATAATGAGTAGGAATATTGTCCTGGTAATAATATAATTCCTTCACATCTTCCCCATGGTTGCCCTCATAGTTGCCGAGGCCAAATAAACGTTCTTTTAATATTTTATCCTTGCCATTCCAGAAGGCAAGTGCAAAACATAGGTTTTGAAAATAATCGGAGATCCCTGCAATTCCATCTTCGCCCCAGCGATAAGCCCTGTAGTGCGACTGATCAAAAGGAAGATATCCCCATGCATCGCCGAAGTGGCCATAATCTTCTCTTACGGTACCCCATTGCCGCTCGCTGAGGTAGGGTCCCCATTGTTCGAGGGGGATAAGCTTTTTTTGATTTACTGCCAGGCGCTGGTGTTCTGCTGTCATGTTTGAATTTTAAAGAGTTTGTGCTTTTTATACAGTTAAAGAAAGCAGTACAAAAGCGGGCAAATCATGGCAGGCAAAACGTATTGAATAAATAGCTATCGTAAAAATAAGGTTTTTAGATTGTTTAAAATCGCATAGGACGGAAAGGATATAGGGAACAGGGCAGTGAAGCGGTTGCGGGTTAGTATGAATTTTCAGCGGGTTATATGGGTAACGGCACTGCAGTTAAATGCCCTGTTTTACCTTGGGGGCCTGCCTCTCTTCAATTAATATCATCCGCCTATTTCGTGAGCCGCCGTTGCGTGTCTTCACCAACGACCCGAAGCTACCCAAATGAACTGCTCAATAAAATAGTAGTTTCCAAAAGCTATCAGTTCTCACGCAACTGGGCCCTGTCATACCTATATACCTTTTATAAGGCCATCTTCGCTGTTAGTCACAAGTCAGAACAGTGGCAAGCGGGGATAGGAAAATTTATTCTCTTCGTTCCAAACATACAAAAAAAGATGTGTCCCAACGGTAGGCCATTTGGAGAGTCGCCGGGGTGAAGTTTTCCGCATCCCCAGGCCGGCAAGGTCATCCGGGCGAAGGCTGGGAGGCGATAGTAGCAAATTGATAAAAGTGAACTTATTCAAGGGCAATGCCATCATGCCTACCGGATGAATATCATTTTGGAAATGGAAAATTAACGCTGGTGAGTGTCTACACCTCATCCGGCACATCCTTACCTATCAGTTTCTTTATCCCGCTGCTTAAAAAAGGAGTCAGTAAATCTATTGGAACTGGAAAGATGGTGGTAGAATTATTTTCGGTGGCGATCTCCCTTAACGTTTGCAGGTAACGCAAGGTTAAAGCACTGGGCTCTGATGCCAGTATTTTTGCTGCATCCGCCAGCCGTTGCGAAGCCTGGAATTCGCCTTCAGCAGAAATAACCTTGCTGCGTCGTTCCCTTTCT
Organism: Ferruginibacter sp.; assembly: GCA_025963635.1. GTDB lineage: Bacteria > Bacteroidota > Bacteroidia > Chitinophagales > Chitinophagaceae > Ferruginibacter. Next base: position 127,484 of record JAOQAK010000061.1, on the reverse strand, counting down.
GCTTCTGCCTGTTTGGCCATTGCCCGCTGCATTTCCTGCGGAAGATCGATTTGTTTTACTTCCACGTTGGATACTTTTACACCCCAGGGTTCTGTTTGAGAATCGATGATCTGTTGTAGTTTATGGTTGATGATATCTCTTTGGGAGAGCAGGTCATCGAGTTCAGATTGTCCCAGCACACTGCGTAAAGTGGTTTGAGATATCTGGGAGGTAGCCAGCAAAAAATTCTCCACCTGCACGATGGCTTTTTGGGGTTCCAATACCCGGAAGTACACCACGGCATTTACTTTAATGGAAACGTTGTCACTGGTGATGATATCCTGCGGAGGTACATCCAACACTACGGTACGCAAACTTACAGTCACCATTCGGTCGATGAATGGGATGAGTAAAATTAGACCCGGCCCTTTCAGGCCATCTCCCCCAATAAGGCGGCCCAGGCGAAAAATAACACCGCGTTCATACTCCCGCAGGATCTTTACCGAACTTGCAATAAGAATAATTAAAAAGAAGAGCACGATAAGGGCTGGAAAGGGAATTTGTGGCATATTATATTTGATTTTAAATAGTGACTTTTTCTACAAACAGTTTAAGCTTTTGAATGGCATTTACCCGAATCGTTTCACCCTTGCTGATGTTTCCGCTGGTGGAGGAAGCCAGCCAAATTTCTCCCTGTACCCGAACCCGCCCATCTGGTTCAAGGGGTTCAAGGGCAATACCTATACGGCCGGCCATTGCTTCCAAGCCGGTTACTGGTGGTCTTTTCTGAGCTTTTAAACCTGCGCCAACCACCAGCAAAAAGAAAGAGGCGGTCACGGCCGTAGTTACAATAATCAGCGCCCTGGAAATGACCGCAATCTCCAGCGGTGAGCTGGCTTTAACCAGCATCATGGAACCCAATAATAGCGAAATAATACCGCCGATGGCGAGCATACCATGACTAACGATTTTTATTTCCAACAACAACAGTCCCACTCCAAAGATGATCAAAGCAAGACCTGCATAGTTAATAGGTAAAGTATGCATTGCGTAAAAGGCCAGCACCAGCGCTACTACTCCAACAATGCCCGGGAGTATTGCGCCCGGGTTAAATAATTCAAATAAAATTCCAAAGAAGCCAAGCATCATCATCAGGTAAGCGATATTAGGATCGCTGATGATGCTGAATATTTTGTCGATCGCACTCATTTGAAAAGTTTCAATGACCGCATTTCTTGTGTGCAACGTTACCGTCTTATTGCTGAGTTTGATTTGTTTTCCGTCCAGTTGGTTCATCAGGTCGAGGTCAGAAAATGCGATCAGGTCCACCACATGTTTGAGGATGGCTTCCGTGGCGGAGATAGAAATACTTTTTCTCACAGCGTCTTCAGCCCATTCGAGATTCCGGCTTCTTTTAGCGGCAATACTTCTTATAAACGCGGCGGCGTCATTGGTCACTTTTTCACTCATGATACTATCCATAGAGCCTTGCATGCTTACCGGATGTGCAGCGCCGATATTGGTTGCTTCGGCCATGGCAGCAACATGTGCAGCCAGCGTAATAAAAACGCCGGCAGATCCGGCATGAGCGCCTTCGGGGGATACATACACAACGATGGGTACCGGGCTTTCCAGGAGTTCAGTAACAATTTCCCGGGTTGATTGCAGTAATCCTCCGGGTGTATTTAAATGGATCAGCAGGCATGTTGCATTTTTGGTGCGTGCATTTTCGATCGCCTCATGAACAAACTCGGCAGTGACCGGGTTAATGGCGCCTTCTAATTTAATGGAAACTACATTTTGCCCGGCTGCCACCCAGGGCAATAAAAAATACAAGGCGAGGAAGATGAAAAGATGCTTCATAAGAAACATTCACAGGAGAACCGTTTGAACGGAATGAATGCACCTGTAATTTACCTAAAATAAAACAAAAAGGCGATATATATATTGGATAAAGGAGGTGGCGATTTCGTGAAATATACTGCATAACAGAACCGGCACCCGGCTTTTTTAGCAACGGGTCGCCAGGAAAAGATTAATACGGCTAAGGCGTGAGAAACGACTTGCAGGGATATATCAGCAGGCATCAACACTACTTAATCGCTTTGCACGAAAGTAACCGGTTGTTGCACATAAACGGGTAGAATACAATACTACCGAACCGCATAAGAAATTTGGAAGTTCATTATCCTGAGTTTAACCTCCACGTTCGATGTCAGTCAATTCAGCTTATTTTGGGGTAAGATTTAATATCAAACACAATTGAAACGTGCAATGACTACTTCCAATGCAGATCTCGCTTTACAGAGACAGCCGACAGGGATGGATACTTTGCTTACCCGGTCTGCCCAATACAAAACAAAACGAATCGCCCTGCTTTCCAACAATGCTGCAGTAACGCAAAACGGAATTTCCACAAGGCTTGCATTGATGAACGAAGGGTTCAATCTTGTAAAGCTCTTTTCACCAGAACATGGACTCAATGCGGCAGGAGAAGATGGGCAGTATCAAAAAGATGAAACCGATCATCTTACTGGCTTGCCGGTGATTAGTTTATACGGCAACCGTTTAGCACCCGCTGAAGCAGACTTTAAAGACGTGGATATGGTATTGGTGGATATACCGGATGTTGGCTGCAGGTTTTACACCTATCTGTGGACCATGACCCACGTGATGGAAGCTTGTGCTGCTTTTAATGTTCCGATCATTATCGCTGATCGGCCAAATCCAACTGGCGGTAATTTGTTGATGGCTGAAGGGCCCATGCTGGATGAAGAACATTGCGCTTCTTTTATCGGGAGGTGGCGCATTCCCATACGCCATTGCTGTACTTTGGGTGAACTGGCACTGTATTTTGCAGCCAACAAAATCAGCAATATAAACCTACACGTTGAACCCGTTCCGAATGGAAGCCGGCATCAAAATGGCAATTTCATTTTTACACCCACCTCACCCGCCATTCAACGAAGATCTGCAGCCGTGCTATATCCCGGGATGGGTTTGCTGGAAGGCATCAACGTAAATGAAGGAAGGGGCACCGATATACCTTTTGAGCTCTGCGGAGCGCCATGGATCAATCAGCAAAAATTACAGGAAGCTTATAGGCAAGAAAAAAATACCGGGATAGAATGTGAAGCCATTAGTTACACACCAACGACCGGCTTATACAGCGGGCAGCAATGTAACGGGTTGAGTTTGCTGGTTACCGATGAAATTATTTTCAGGCCCGTGCAGGCTGGCATCAGTTTAATTAAATCGATCTTAAAATTATATCCCGATCATGCGGTTGAACGACTCTATCCCACAGTTGCCAACCCTAACGGAAAGCATCATCTTGATAAACTGGTGGGCATCAAGGGAGCGTTTAACAAAATTAAAAATGAAGAAAAAATAAATACGGATGTTGGGGAGGAATGGCCTGTGATGATGAAAGACTATCTTTTGTATAAATAACAGGTTTAAACCCTGCCAGTTTTTTAAACCTGTTAGGGTTGGTCGGGTAAGTCCTCCTGCCTGGCCTATTCATAATTATTAAATATGTATTGTCTCGCTTCGTCTAGTGTTAATGCGGCAAAGTTCCGGTAGCGCTTATGCACATCGATGATCTCTTTGAAAGCATCACTTACAAGCTGTTTATTTTCCCATGTTGCAAGATGCGCTGCCACAGTTTCCGGGCAACCTTTCTTATAAGCAATTTGTCCAAGTACATGTACTAATGTGTTTCTTACTCTGGGGGTTTGATCATGCTGTAATTCCTTCAAAAGTGGTAAGATATCCTGGGGATATTTGCGTCCGCGGAGTTCAATTCCATGACAGATTTCTCTCCGGATTTCGGCATCATTATGATGGAGGTATTGTTTTGCCCATTTCAAGACAGGTTGTGGATTTACTTCAGCCATTTTCTTGATGGAACCTATCACCGCATTTCTCGGAGAATGATGTTTGTCGAACAAACCTTTATCAAAAAAATGCATGACTTTGTCGAAGTCTTTTTGCCAATTTCTCCGGCGGAATTAATAACAGTCTGACGGACTTTAAAATCATCCTTCACAAAAAAACCATCCAGCATTTTAATGATTGCTGCCTGTAAATTTTTATCATCAAACCAAATCCGGCCAACCGACAAATAAGCGGATTTTCTTATGTATGTGTCGCTGTCACTAAAATAAGCAACCGTTGTTTTCAACTCCCCGGATCCTAGTTCCGTTTCAATACCTGCGCAAATGGTTGAAACCATCTTCACCCGTTCTTCTTTTGATAAGTCGTAAAACATAATCCTGTTGATAAATTTTATTGAAAGTGCTATCGTTGAAAACGAGCATCCCACTATCTATCATCCAGTATCCAGTATCCAGTATCTAGCATCCAGCATCCAGTATCCAGTATCCAGCCTCCAGTATCGCAGCCCTCACAGGCCCTCCCGCCGCTTGAAAGTGATGGGTACTTTTAATGTAGTCTTTATTTTTCGGTGATGGTCAACAGCTGGTATCCATGGCGGAGATGCAATCATCAATTGTAAGGCGATCTTATCAAAGGCAGGGTGATAGGGTGCAGAAACATAGGCGTTGGTCACTTTCCCTTCCTCATCAATTACAGCGCTTACCATTAATACCACTGAATCGCCTGCAGGAAGATCCCAGCCTTCCGGAATTTTTGCATTAACCGCTACGTACCTGGGCCACGCCCCTTCGCCACCCGTAAAACTTAGCGCATGGTCTGTACTGGTGGTATCTGTTTGTTGCTGACCCTGCTCGTCGTAATATTTTCTTTCCAGGAGTTTGCCTTCGTCATATAGTTCTCTTGCGCTTGGATGGCCATTTTTGTGAAAGTACTGCCAGGTGCCACGCTGTTTTCTTCCTGCAGCAAAATAACCTGCTGCAGAAGGCATTCCATTTTCATACCACGAAATAGCTACACCGCTTCCATCTTCGTTGATCACCGTGCTATCTTTATACATGCCGTTTGCATGAAGGCCAAATGAATAGCCAACGGGTTTGCCCTTTTCATAATGGACAGAATCTTTCAGCATACCATTATTATGAAAGCTGAGGTACATGCCATGCAACTTGTTTTTAGAAAAATTGCAGGTCATTTCAAGGTTCCTATCAGGATAAAAATAAAAAAATTCACCCTCCTTCACTGTGCATTTACTATCAGCATAATAGCCATCCCTCTGTAACCTATCTTCCCTGATATAAAAGATTCTCCGGTGAAAACGGTCTCCTGCAATGTCTGTTATGGAAAAATAAACGGCCCTGTCCTCCGCGACGGGCTTCAACTGATAGTCTAAATATTGTTCAACCCGCTGGGCAGCACAAATGATGGAAAAAGCAACAAATGAGAGGAGCAAAAAGAAAGGTTTCATGCAGGGAAAATAAATGAAAAATCCGGAACCGCGCCAGAAAATTCGCCGGCGAATGCTTATAAAAATATGCCGGTTCTCCCGTTCTATGAAATCATTTTCTGACGGATGATCTCCATCAGGTCGGACTTGTAATTTTCACCAATCAATATTTCGGCAGTCACATTCTTTAATACAACGCGGTTACCTTCAATACCGGTGATCTTGTTAATAGGAATAATAAATGATTTATGAATCCTGGTAAATTGCCGGGCAGGTAAGTGGTTCACCAGGTCTTTGAGATTTGTATACACAAGCGTTTTCTGGCCGGCAATATAAATGGCAACATAATTTTTTACGCCCTCAATAAAATCAATCTCAGAAAGATTGATCTTTAATAATTTTCCCTTGGATTCGGTTTTCACGAATATATAATCTTCTTCGGTTTTGATATCCTTATCACCAGCCAGTTCTGCGATAATCTTCACCGCCTTTTGAACAGCAATTAAAAACCTGGGAAAACGAATAGGCTTCAGCAGGTAATCCACCACTTCCAGGTCAAAACCTTCAATGGCAAATTCGCTGTAAGCTGTGGTAAAGATTACTTTGGCTTTTCCATTGATGGCCCGGATAAAATCGAGCCCGGAAAGGTCAGGCATTTGAATATCCAAAAAAACAAGATCGATCTTTTGCGTGGCCACCATTTGCAGCGCATCAATGGGCCGGGTGGTGCTGCCTGCCAATTCGAGGTAATTGGTTTGACTGATATAATGCACCAGTATATCGATTGCGGGCTGCTCGTCGTCAACTATTAAACACCTGGTCATAATGCATTAATGGTTAATTCGGTGGTATAAAAATCGGCTTCATCTTTAATGTGCAATTTATAATTTTTACCATATGCAAAATCAAGTCGGTTACGGATATTATCTAGTCCAAGCCCGGTCGAAATTTCCTTAGGACCGGTCTTCTTTTTATTATGGCAATAAAAGCGCAGGCGGTTGTGTTCGATGGTTAGCTTAATTGCTATAGGGTGATCGGTACGTTGTAGGTCGCCATGTTTAAACGCATTCTCCACCATAGTGATCAATAAAAAAGGAATGATTTCTATCCCGTTTACCACACCGGTTACTTCAAAATTTACCTGCAGGTTATTGCTGAAGCGAAGCTGGTTGATTTTGATCACATTGCGCACATGCTCTATCTCATCTTTTAAAGGGGCCTTGTCATCGCTGCCGGTAGCTTCGCTCAGGGCATAGCGCATGATATCCGAAAGCGTTAAAATGCCCTCTGATAATTCTGCAGAATAGGGCAATGATTTGGCATATAAAAAATTAAGTGTGTTGTGTAAAAAATGAGGGTTGATCTGTGACTTCAAAAATTTAAAATTTGCCTGCGATTTATCTACTTCCAGCTGCATCTTTTGCGCTTCCAATACTTTGCGTTGTTTTTTTTCGTCTCGCAGGTTATTCAGGTAAGCCAGCAATAAACTTAATGCCGTATAAAAAACAGCAGATAAAGCAAATGAAAATATTAATACAGCTTTGTGAGGTTTTGTACCCATAGAAATCCTCTGCGGCAACAGGTAGCTAACCAATGAATAATAACAAAAAACGGCTATCAGCATTACTGCAGAAATAAGCAGATAAGGCAAAGCGCTCTTCTTTTCAATCATCAGCTTGTTAAAGTAGTTGAGCGAAAAATAATAGAACAGCGACTGGAAAATAATGCTGAGTACCATTTTGACATTACTATGTAATGTGGTGAGTTCTTTAAGAGCGGTTTTACCTTCGGGCGACTGCAGGATCACCAAAACAAAAACGGTAAACAATGTAAAGAACAAGTTGATCGCAAGCACGATCCAGAAGACAGGTAAAAAAGTATATCGTTTTTTTGCAGGCAGCATTAGGAAGGTTGGTGGTTGAAGGTTTAAAGTCGAAGGTTTAAGGTTTAAGGTTGATAGTTGATGGTTGAAGGTTTAAGGTTTAAAGTTGATTGATGGATAATTCAATGATTTTTCAAGTTTTCGTTTTTTCTTATAAACCGCCGTCGGAGGTTCGTAACCCGTTCATCGGTTGTAAACCCTGACGGCGGTTATTATTTAAGTAAAGATCATTAATTGATAATTGATAATGATAATTGGCAATTAAAATTGCCAACTGCCAATTGGTCTTCAACCTACTGTCCGATGCCCGGGGCGGCCCCTCCACCTTGCTGAACCCGCTTCATTTCATCGTCTGCACCGGTACCCCGCTGACGGGCTGCCTTCACCTGGTTGCTACCAAAACGATACACAAAATTCAGTTTAAACTGCCTGCTTTCCCAACGGGAAGAAAGATCTGTCCGCTGTCCTGCAAATTCACTCAAACCTGTAAATTTAAGCGTGTGCAGAAAGTCGCTCACCGACATCTTGAAAGTTCCCTTTCCTTGCATCACCTGTTTTTGCAAACCTGCGTCGAGGCTCCACAAGGCATTGGCTCTGATAGTACCCTGGTACACGGTAGGGGCATTGTAAAAGCCTGTTAGTTCCGCTGTCCAGGTCTTGGCAAATTTTACACTGTTCTGTACATATAAGCTTACTCCGCCGGCATTCACTTTTATCTTCCTGCCTTCTCCAAAATCAGCATTGTATTTTGTATAGAAGCTGTTTACGTTGGCGAACATGCTATAAACTTTATAGCGGAAAGGATAGCTGATGTTCAAGCTCACTACGTCCTGCGTAGCAAGGTTTCTTTTTGAGATAAATGCCTTTGATTTTTCGGCAGTATCAAATACCTGCGTAAACAGATCCTTAACATGACTATAGTTTAAGGTGGTAGTAAGTTTATATTGGTAAGTATTGCTAATACCAATGCTGTTGGTATACTGTGGCCTCAGGTTAATATTTCCTTTCTGAAAAGTATATTCATCCAGTTTAAATTCAAATGGATTAAGATCCTGGTAATTAGGCCGGTCAATTCTGCGGCTATAGGTTATACCAAACTGGTTTTTGGGGTTTTTATTAAAGGTAACTGCGGCGCTTGGGAAAAGATCCGTGTAGTCGCGTTTAAATACATCCGTATACCCAACATATCCTCCTGCAGCTGGCTTCTGGCCGATGGATGTGCCTTTCGAACCGGTATGTTCCACTCTTAAACCGGCCTGTATCGTAACTCCTTTTAAGGCACGGTTATAATTCACATACCCGGCGCTGATGTCTTCCTTGTAATTAAAAATATTGCTGCGGTCCCTGTCCAGTTGGTCGCTGCCACCAATTACATTGTACCGTTGAAAATCATTATCGGTTTTTACAAAAGCTCCTTTACCACCAAAACCTAGCGTGCCTTTTTTAAAGGGCTGTTCCCAGTCTGCCTTCAGTGAATTGATGTTGATTTTGGTAGGGGCGATCATCCGGTAAATAACGCTGCTGATGGGTGTTTGGCCGGTAGCATCAAAATAATAATTGGGCTGAAACTGGTTGCTGTTCAGGTTATAATATCCATGGTCTGCATTTACTACCAGGCTTTTTCCATTGGGTACGATAAAGCTGTAATTCAGGTTTACGTTGAAATTATCCCTTTTCATGGTGCTTGAATTATCTGCCACCAATACCCGGTTAATCATTTTCGCCGGGATATACGAAATGGGCGTAGTACTCTTGTTATTTATAGAGGGGCTGGCAATATTGCCGTTTACAATTACGCCAAGCGTGCTTTTGGTATTAATGAAATAGTCCATACCCACTTTATAGTTATGACTTTCATTTCTCATTACAATCAGGCTGGTCTGGTTAAAAAGACTATCGGCCACGGTACGGTAAAGGCTGATAGCGCTTTCATTGATGCCTTTATTGAAGCCATAGTTGCCAAACAGGTTGATTTTTTTATTCCTGTAATTGAGGTTCATGCCCGCATTGTATTTGGCATAAGTGCCGATATTCCACCCTGCATTTACCGATCCGTTGGTGCCCAGCGTTTTGTTCTTTTTTAAACGGATATTGATGATACCTGCATTACCCGCTGCTTCATACTTTGCCGAAGGATTGGTGATGATTTCAATAGATTCGATCTGGGAAGAATTCAACGATTTGAGATAAGTGCTCAGGTCCTGGCCGCCCAATGGAGTGGGCCTTCCATCAATATACACCTGTACACCATTTTTACCGCTCAGGCTAAGATTGTCATCCTTATCTACTAGTACACCTGGTGATTTGCGTAACAATTCCAGGGCATCCGATCCTACCGAATTGATAGTGCCTTCTACATTAACGATCATCTTATCGGCCTTCATTTCAACCATTGGCTTTTGGGCGGTAACGGTTACTCCTTTTAGGTTATTGGGTAATTTGGCCAGTTTAAATTCAGTCACTTCAACAGGAGTAGTAGCGAGGGTAAAGGGGGCGGAAAAAACGGGCTGGTATTCAACAACGGTGGCCTTCAAAAGATATCTTCCTTCTTTTATATTGGAAAAATTGTAAGCGCCATTTTCTTTTGAAACCGCCAGTTTAACAATAGCGGAATCTTTGGCTGCAAGCAGGCTGATGGTGGCGCCTTTGATGGGAGCGCCCTGCGCATCTTTTGCATATCCGCTCACCTGTGCATTTGAAGTAAGCGCAAAAAAAGAAACCATCAGGAAAAAAAATAAATGTCTCATAATTGTAAGTTTAACTGTTTGTTTACAATACAAACATATAAACACACGCGATACGATAATAAAATGTTATCCAAACGGTCATATTCCAAATGCGAACGCCGTTTTTGGAGGCAAAAAGGGCTTGATAGTAGGTTTGCAAATACGATATGCTACGTTTTCCTTTTTTCGACAATTACCAAAATGACAGTAAGAAGAGTCGGCATTTTGTTTGATAAGGGTTAAAACGATGATTTATCGAAAATTATATCAGGCCTGCCTTCTCGGAGCAATATTTCTGGCGAGTTGTGATATGGACCGTTCCGATGAGATGGAAGTAGGAGCGGGTGTGAAAAATATTTTACCCCCGGTAGATACAATGGTTTCAGGTCAGAAGGACACTATTGTTTTGCTGAACCAGGGACAGGCATTCATAAGAGGCCATATCAAACCGAACAGTCATCAGCCAAAATATACGCTCCCTGTGTGGAAAGGAGATACGGTAACCGCGACTATAAAACCCGTGGAAAAGGGAGGAAACGTTCGGATCAACCAGTTACAACAGCCCGGCGGACAGTTCGACGGCCCCTTTGGTGATAGTGTCCGCTACCTAGTCAAATCAAATGGAAACCTGCACTTTATCATCGGTGAAAATCAAATGGCAGGAGAGCCATATACAGGGGATTATGTGTTACATATCAAAGTGAACTGAGGATATGGTAAGTATAGGAAAATGGGAGTGATAAAAGAACATCAGGAATACAAAAGTATAAAGGTGAAACCTTGGTAATGATTGGTAACAGCGGCCTCGAATAAAAAGTGCTAGAAAATTTCAGTATGAGCCGTTAAAAAATCAAGGCTGTTTGAGCCGGGCGTACCCTTCAAATCATTAATCTATTGGCTCCGCTTACCAGCGGATTGATTTTAGGATCATACTGAAATTTTCAGCCTTTTTATTTTCAGCCTTGATTTTTTTATTTCTTTGAAAAAAAAATTGAGGTATGACCTATTTTCAGCTTTGTTTACTAAATTTTCTTATGTACTCTGATAATAGTAAACAAGTCCCTATGCCGGTGATTGAGGTAGAATAACTGATCAAAAATATTTCCTCACGTAACATTGCCCCGATACAATTATTTCCCAAACTCCTGCAGCCACTTCGCATTCTTAATCGCCGCCGTATTGATATCATTATTGAAATAACACCACGCCTTTTTAATCCCTTTTACATCAGCGATCGACTTTGCAATTCGTTCCATCTCCGCATCGGAATATAAAGAGGAGTACAGATCCGGCACCCCATGAAAACGGTAATACACCATCTTTCCCTTACCTGCCACGGCATCAGGCAGATCCGGGTGACTCATACCACAAAAAATAATACGGTGTTTGGCCAGCAGGGTATATACTTCCTCATTCCACCAGCTGTCGTGGCGAAATTCCACAACATTAACAAACGATGGGTCGAGGTTATCCAGTATCCGCTGTAACCGCTCTTCCGTATAAGAAAACCGCGAAGGGAACTGGAAAAGGATCGGTCCCAGCTTTTCAGCCAGTCCTTTTGTGCAGGCTTCATAAAAATCGGTGAGTTGTTCCTTCGATTTTAGCAGTTGTTTATAATGGGTGATCAGCCGCGGTGCTTTCACCGAAAAAGTAAACCCAGCCGGGCTCCGCCTGTACCAGGTAGCAAAAGTTTTAGCCCTGGGAAACCGGTAGAATGTAACATTGAGCTCTACGGTATTAAAGTGTTCGCAATAAAATTCAAACCATTTTGTGGAGGGTAGATGAGTAGGGTAAAATAAGGGTTTCCAGGATTTATAGCTAAACCCGGAACACCCGATGATCCATTCCATCGCTGTCTTTTACATATAAAAAACAAATATCAAACCACTAAACCGATCATAGCACGATGACGACACTTAAACATTTCCAGCCAGCCTTGAAAGGGCGGCAGCTATCAACACACGGGTGAAGCCCTGTGCAGACAGCACCCATCAAACCAGCCCTGAAAGGGCGCCAGATATAAACACGTGGTGAAGCCCTGTGCACTGTGCGTAGACGATGCTACTTAAACACCTCCTACCCAGCCCTCAAGGGGCGCTCGACCCTACACATGGCGTAGCCCTGTGCCATAAACGAAAACTCAAACTCCCCGCTCAATCGGAGAAAGGCTATCCCGAGGAATCGGAGAGATGCTGGCGCTGAGGTCAAATTTGTAACTTTACACCATGAAACGTTCCGGCTCCGCTGATCTCCCCCTGCACTATGGCTATGTTCCGAAATGGCTGGCAGAACGCATGGCAAAACTCGGACTCGCCATCACCGAATCAATCATTGCAGACTATGGCAGCAAAGAATTTTTAAGCAGGATGTCCGACCCTTTCTGGTTTCAAAGCTTCGGTGCCGTAATGGGTATGGACTGGCATTCTTCCGGAATTACCACTTCGGTTATGGGCGCTTTAAAGCGGGCAATCAATCCCCATTCAAAAGACTTAGGCATTTATATCTGTGGTGGAAAAGGAAAATTTTCAAAGGAAACCCCGAATGAATTATTAAAGCTGGCAGACAGTACCGGCCTCAACGGGACTGAACTCGTACGTTGCAGTAAACTAAGCGCAAAGGTGGATAACACCGCTGTACAGGATGGCTTCCAGCTGTACACCCATAATTTTATCGTGAATAAAGAGGGCGACTGGAGCGTGGTGCAGCAGGGAATGGATCCCGGCAACAAAACCGCAAGGCGCTACCACTGGCATTCAGCCAACATCCAATCCTTTGTAGAAGAACCCCATACCGGTATCTGCGGCATCAACCAGGGACAAATATTAAATCTAACTGCCGCCGCAGCCAACGCCACCCGCACAGGCATTGTAAACATCACCCATACTGATCCCGGCGCACTGATCAAAGATTTTCAACAACTCATTATGCCTGCTCACCACGAAGTAAGGGCCAACGATGTAAACCTGAAAAGATTAGGCAGTATATTATGGATGGCGCACGAGTTGCAGCCACAAAACTTCGAAGAACTGCTAATGCTAAAAGGGGTAGGACCAAGAACCGTTCAATCCCTCGCCCTGGTAAGTGAAGTGATCCACGGCACACCCTCACGCTTCAACGATCCCGCCCGCTTTTCCTTTGCGCATGGCGGTAAAGACGGTCATCCTTTCCCAGTACCAATAAAAGTCTACGACGAAACCATCGGCATCTTACAAACCGCGGTACAAAAAGCAAAACTGGGCAACACAGAAAAAGCAGAAGCCATAAAAAAGCTCCATCAGATCGCCACAAGGGCCGAAGAAAATTTCGTACCCGGCCCCGGCTTCGACGAACTCATAAAAAAGGAAAGAGAAGACTCCCACAAACACGGAGGCAAAACAGTATTCGGAGACGCAAAGCCCCCCAAACCCACCCAACTAAAACTCTTCTAAAGTCCAAACCAGCCCTGAAAGGGCGTCCGACCTTAACACAGGGTGAAGCCCTGCGGGATTAAGGCAACGCCTTAATCCCAAACATACCGCTCATCCCACTCCACCCCATACTGCCTCAAAATCCCCCGATACTCATCCTTAAAATCCGTCTTCCGATGATGTTCATGCTGGTTAGCGATATAATTACTAACAACATCCACTTCCCGCGGGCTCACGGAAAAAGCCCCATATCCATCCTGCCAGTAAAAGTTTTTAAGAGAGTCATCCTTAGTCTTCATCCATTTGGAAGAATGGCATTTCACTTCCTCCAGCAGCTTAATCAAAGTGATTTTCTTAGATAAGCAGCATAATAAATGAACATGATCCGTAAACCCACCGATCTTAATGGGCCTGCATTCCAGGCGATTACAAATGCCGCCGAGGTAGGCATGAAGATCGGCTTCAAATGGCGGATGGACCAGGTGCTGACGGTACTTGGTGCTCCATATAATATGGAGATAATTTTGAACGAGGGATTGTGACATATACAGGGGGATTAATTACTATGCCGGTGCCGCGGGGTACATGTGGTGCCGCGGAGTATTATCCGATTTCCCGTGGTATCATGGGGTGCCGCGGAGTATAATGAGATGTGGCGTAGGGCAGGACGTTATCCCGCCCTAATATCTTACGCCCCTTCAGGGCTTTTTACCTTTCAGCCCTTGTTTGACTTCGAGGCCAGCGAGGTATTTTACCACTGCCACCCGAAGATCTGCCCGCAAATCCCCTGGTGAAGTAAATCGTTGGATAGAGATGATACCCGGTGCACCTTCTTTCAAAAAATCCATCTTTCCCTTCTCTTTGCCGCTGAATAAATAATCATTCCCCACGATACGATAGGTTTTGGCATCCTTCACCGGAACACCATTGATTATCCCACGGGCATGGGCGCTGTCAAAACTTATATTTTTGCTATGCTGCAGGTAGCCGCCGGAAGTCTTAAGTGATTCGCTGACGGTAAGCATACGATTGATCACCGCACCGGTAAGTTCTATTTCATACAATTTGCCGCCAAAGGGCAGGGTACGAATCACATCCAGTTCCGTCATCACCCCTTCAATCATATCATCAATCCGGATGGAGCCGCTGTTAAATATTGCTGCCTGGGTAGTGGGCGCTGCGGCAAGCATCGCCTGGGCAATAAGACTGCCGAGGTTGGTTTGACTGGTGCGCACATGTTCTTCCGTGCCATCCAATGGTACTTTGATATGGTAGACCACTGAGTCCGGTTCCAGGCCTAATTTCCTGAAAGCAGCATAGGCTTTCTCCTCCCATACTTTTACAGCGGCATCTACCAGGGGGTCGGGCATTACGGTGCTATCTACGGGCAGCAGCTCCGACACGACTTTTATCTTTCCACTGGCACCGTCGCGAAACAGCAGGTGCCGGTAAATTGTTTTGGCATTGGCATCCGCCTTGGCGATAACACCTTCGCCTACCGTTACTAAATTGTGCTTGTGTTCGTGGCCACCCATGATGAGCGGCACATGTATCAGTTCGCGTAGAAGGTGTCGATCAGAATCCAGCGCCAGGTGAGTAAGCCCGATCACTACATCGGATTGTGGTTGCGTCTTTTCCCAGGCTTTTTTAAAAGACTGCAGGTAATCATTGTACACTACCCAGGGTTGCGGATTACTGGGTAACGTGGCGCTGATAATTCCAATGGTAAACTGGCCATGAGCCGAATGCAGCAAAACCGATGTTGGAATGGCCACGGAATCAGGTTTTATTTTATAATAAGGCGACACTATACCCTTCGTGGTATCCTTATGCAATACATCGCTGCTCACCCAGTCAAAATGCGATTCATTGATCCGCTGCTGCAGGTCGCTATCCGGGATATCAAATTCATGGTTGCCAAAAGTTACCAGGTCTACCCCTGCCAGGTTCATCATATCCACCATCTGTTTTCCATTCACTTTTTGACCCTCCACGGTGGTGGTGCCAATCACGGAAGGACTCACAAAATCACCTGCCAGCACAACATAAGTCTGGTAGCGGGCTTCATGTTGTTTAACGATGGTAGTCACCCTTGCCATACCACCCACCTGCCCATGGCTTAGCGCACCGATCTCGTACACATCATTCAGCTGAAGAATACAAACCGTATCCGCAGCGGTTTGCGAAAAAGCGGCGGGGTGAGTAAGGAAGGCAGCAGCGAGGATACAAACAAATTGTTTCATGATAGAAATGATTTAGGTGCTTAAAGATAATATATAGTTTGAAAAATTTATGCATAGCATAGGAACAGGTTGCGGCCTGGTCTCACAGGCAATGCACGCCTGACATACAAGCTTTTTTCGCATGGCCATAATTGTGTAAAACATTTAAATACCAGCGTCAGTTTTTCATGGCAGCATCCTTGTGTCACAATCCTTTCATCGGCATACCAATGTGGAACTTTTATGAAGCGGAGAAGAACTGTTTGCAACAATACCCAATTAATAAAACTGGTTGCATCATGGCAGCCGGAGCAGATGGAATATAGAAAACTGTACAACATAAAAAAGATGCCATCGGCATCAAAGCCTGGTAGAAAATGATCGTTTATAAAAGGAAATCAATATCGGATAGCGATTAAGGGAAATGGGGTGCTTTATACCAAAGCCTTGCGAAACTGTAATCGCTACGCGATATCCTGACCGGGTTGTTTTCTACCAGGCGGAAATGGCTACGCCATAAGGGCGTAAGCACGTAAGAATATTTCAATGCCTTTCATGGTTAGCTACCCTCAACACCCGGTGAAATGAAAATTAAAAACAGACATACATCATTTTAGAATTGATGCCCAACAAATCCAAACTGGTTGCATCATAGCAGTTGGAGCAAATGGAAATATATTAAAACTGCGCAATACAAAAAAAGATGCCATCAGCATCAAAGCCTGGTAGAAAAGGATCGTTATCAAAAGAGATCAATATCGCGTAGCGATTAAAGAATCAATTGAATGCTTTATACCAAAGCCTTGCGAAATAGTAATTGCTACGCGATAATTTTGATCGGATTGTGAAGATGAATGACCATGCGGTCAGACGGCCTCCGTCGGACCGTGTAACGGGGATATCCGGATATATAAATCAGGGGCATTAAATTTGTAACTGTTTCTATACTATGGCAGATGTACATTCCAAAGCAGTAAGAAGCTACAATATGAGTCGCGAAGGCAAGAGTATAAAGCCTGAAAATGCTGGTTCGTAAATTTCTGCATGCGCAAGGCTTTCACTACCGCCTCCACGATAAAAAAGCCAGCAAACTGTGTACTGATATTTCGTAAACTTCATTCCAAAGTCCTTGCCTTTTATAGATATCTAATTCGAAATAATTAATTAAGAAAGTGGAAATAATATCCAACCTTTGAATGAATGATACGACATTTTTATTCTGCCTCTATACCCACATTCTTAAAATCTCCATCCGAAGTGATCTTTGGTGCTCTATCACGAAACAGTGGTTTTGCAGATGAGGTTTCTCAGAAAGAAGCTTGGCATCAGCAGATTGGGATTTTAAAAGATACTTTAAAAGAATATGACGGCACACTATTCTTTGAATATTCGATTCCCAGGATGGGGAGAAGAATTGATGTAGTCTTAATTATTAAAAACGTAATTTTTATTTTAGAATTTAAAGTAGGGGAAAGTAGTTTTTTGTCAAGTGCATTAGACCAAGTTTTTGATTATGCACTAGATTTAAAAAACTTTCACGAAACAAGTCACAAACATTTAATTGCTCCTATCCTCATCGCAACAAAAGCTAATGATGTAATTGATCTTATTGAGCCAACGCCTCACAACGATAATATTCTTTTCCCAATTAGAACCAATTCTTCCAATCTCCAAGACTTGTTTAACAAAATCCTCTTGTTCGCAAAAGGCGAAAATATCGATTGCGATTTTTGGCAAAAAGGACGGTATCAGCCTACACCAACCATCATAGAAGCAGCAATGGCTCTTTATAGTAATCATTCCGTTGCAGAAATATCTAGAAGGGATGCATCGGCTATTAATTTAACAGAAACAAGTAATGCAGTTTCCCGAGTTATTGATGACGCTAAACTCAACAGTACAAAAGCAATATGTTTCGTAACAGGCGTGCCGGGGGCAGGCAAGACTTTGGTTGGTTTGGATATTGCAACTAAACATTTAGATAAGGAACAAGGAACCGCAAGCGTTTTTTTATCTGGTAATGGTCCACTAGTCTCGATATTAAGAGAAGCTCTAACCAGAGATAAAGTAAAACGGCAGAAAACCAAAGGTATAAAAATAACGAAAGGGGAGGCTGGAAGAGAAGTAAAGATGTTTATACAAAACGTGCACACTTTTAGAGATGAGTATCTTAAAGATGAAAGTGCACCATTCGATCACGTTGCCATTTTTGATGAGGCTCAAAGGGCGTGGGATCATCAACAGACAGCTTCTTTCATGCGTCGTAAAAAGAATTTTCCAAATTTCCCAATGTCTGAGCCTCAATATCTAATATCCTGTTTAGATCGACATGAGGATTGGGCTGTAATAGTTTGCTTAGTGGGAGGTGGACAGGAAATTAATACAGGAGAGGCAGGTATTTCTGAGTGGATAGATTCTATTAATCGAGCATTTCCCCATTGGCAGGTCTATATATCTTCAAAGTTAACCGACAGCGAATATGCTGCTGGAGAAGCTTTAAATAAGTTGGAGAATAAGGAGAAGATTTTTGTAAAAGATGAAATGCATTTGGCAGTTTCAATGCGCTCATTCAGAGCAGAGCATCTTTCTGGATTAATCAAAAATCTGCTCGATCTTAATTTACGGGAAGCACGCAAGAATTATGAACTCATCAAAGAAAAGTATCCAATTGTTTTAACTCGAGATTTAATAAAAGCTAAACAATGGCTAAAAGAAAAAGCGAGGGGCACTGAAAGATATGGGATTGTTGTATCGTCTCAAGCTCAAAGGTTGAAGCCTCTAGCAATTGATGTAAGATCACCTATGGACCCCATCCATTGGTTTTTAGATGGAAAAGAAGACGTGCGCTCCTCATACTTTTTAGAAGATGTTGCGACTGAATTTCACGTTCAAGGTTTAGAATTAGATTGGGCCTGCGTTACATGGGACGCAGATTTCCGGTATTCAAAAGAGGTCTGGAAAACACATTCTTTTGTAGGTGACAAATGGAACAACATTGTAAAAGACGAGCGTAAACTATATTTAAAAAACGCTTATAGAGTACTCTTAACTAGAGCAAGGCAAGGTATGGTTATAGTAGTTCCAGATGGAGATATAAATGACGCAACTCGTGATCCGAGCTACTATAATGATACATTTGTGTATTTAGAAAGTATTGGGTTTGAAATTATATAAATTTATTAATGATTAGTTACGAAGTTGCCGATCAATTACCAGGTTACATAAACAAGTTTAAGCGGTTAAGAGTCGACCGCTCTAAGGGCCAGCCTGCACCACATAAACCTATTCTACTATTATCTATAATTCAAGAAATTGAAGTTGGAAATATCACAGAAAATAAAATTTACATAACCCCAGAGCTTGTAGCGAGGTTTAAAAATAATTTTCGCGTAGTCAATAGCGGCAAGTTCACCTCAAATTTTTCTTTACCTTTTTACCATCTGAAATCCGAAGGCTTTTGGCATTTCAATTATCACATTGGAAGACATTTGCAATTAACCAGTTCATTTTCGATTAAGAGTTTAAAACAGGTACAAGAGGTAATCGAGTATGCTTATCTTGATAATAAACTTTTCCTGTTGTTAATTCAAAATGAAACCAGGGATATATTAAAAGACTGCATCATTGAAACATACTTCCATAAAGAACTGGAGAAAGAAACCGTGGTCAATAATTATTACCAACAAGTTGAACAACTATTATTGAATGAGCCAGCTGTCGTTTATAAAAAAGAAATCCTTTCGCTGGACGAAGAAGAAATATTTATTCGGAAAGGAGCCTTTAAGAAAATTGTTCCAAGGATTTACAATCAATGCTGCTGCATATCCCAAATGAGAATAATTTCTTCTCTTGAAATACAGATGGTAGATGCATGCCATATTGTACCGTTTTCAGAATCGCATGATGATACTATTACGAATGGAATATCGCTATGTCCTAATCTTCATCGGGCATTTGATCGAGGATTAATCACCATCGATAATGAATTCAAACTTTTGGTGTCTGACAAATTCTCGGAAGCAGGTATTGATTATTCTATCGCTCAGTATGCCAATAAGAAATTGATGCTACCACTCGATACAAAATACTACCCGGCTATTAATAATTTAGAATGGCATCGGCAACATATTTTTAAGAATTAGCCATTCCCCCACATCATCCCCTTTGCCGAATTGCGTTCACTATTTTATCCGTGCGCTTATCCGCTCTTGCATTATTTAATGATACGACAGCCCATATGGCTGCGGGTATCCAGCCTATAATGGTAATTTGAAGAATGAGACAAATTATCGCCGTAAATATTTTTCCTCTGGATAAAAAAGAAAGGCAGGGAAAGAAAATTGCTAGTAGTGTCATAAAGCTTGTTGAAGGTTAAAAAATAAACTTTGAAGTGGTAAAATAGGACTAAGCATAAGTTCTGGCAAAGGATTATGCTCATTTTATTCTTCATTTATCGGTATTATTGTATTTCTATAAAAGGGAATATTTTCAACAACCGTCTTATACTTGCTTTCAACTTTTACCGCCAAAATTTTTACATTCACGTCAATTCCTTGCATAAGATTATCATTCACTAATCCGACATAATATCTTTGATTCACATTGTTAGCATAATTCATCAACCCAAAATCTGTAACTACATCTGCTGATTTAAATTGCTTAAAAGGTTGTCCCAAATTAAACTTTTGGGCATCTTCATATGTCGGCAAAAAATAATAAAACACATTTTCTCCAATATTGGCCTGAGTCATGCTAAATAAACCAACAGCGAGTCCCGCGAGAGGATTAATGGAGCTAATTAACTTTACACCCTGAGAAGTAAAATTTGCCTGATCTTTTTCAAAAGCTTTTTGACTCTCCTCTCCAACCCCTATCCAATAGGTCCATCGTATCGTATTTGCCGGTAAGGTAAAATCTACTATTGTTTTATTGGGATTACCATTTGATTGTGAATGCACTCTCACTTTGGAATTAATTACCTCGACAAATGAAGTATCGGAACTTATAACATAGATATTTTGTTTAGCTTGAAACGTTGTATCAACTTTATTGACCCACTTTACATTGGTATTGAAAAACTTGGTTTTTTCGCTTCTTGAAATTCGCTGAATTTTTATTTTTATCGTTCTGCTACCGAGATTTGAGTTATAATAATCAAACTTAAAAATGGCCTTGCGGGAGATATTCAAAATTTTATTTTCAACCTTCTCAACCGTATGGTCTGCGAACTTAACGTTCTGTGGAAATTCGGAAATTATGACATCCTTCAACTCTTTTCCAAAGTCAACAACTAAATTGAAAATAACCTTATCGCCGTCTGCGAAACCGTAATATTCTGAAACAGTGGAAATGCCGCCAATTTTAATAGTTTTTTCAACTACATCGATGGTGTCTTGTGCCTTCGAATGAAAATAACAGAGAAAGCTAAAAAATAAAAGGAGTAAGTTTTTCATTTGGGTTTTAGGTTGGGTAAAAAGGGTGATAAAGATATACGATAAATGTTCTAGCCTCAATTATAATTTATTCAATAACCTTGAGGCGCAGACCTCGTTCAAACGCCTCCTACATCGTCTTTATTACTACTATTTATTCAATATCCCTAATCCACATCCATCTCCCTTACATTCAAGGCTCACAGCCATGGCTCGTCCTCGTGGATCACTCCTATTGAAGATCCACCTCTTCAAATTCGCTTTTCCCATCAGCCGTTGAAACCTGGCTCATCTCCAGTTTAAAATTATACAGCCTGCTGGTGATGCCCCAATGGATCATTGATTTCACATAATAAGTTTTGCCAAATTTTACATCCAGCTTTATAGCCGATTCATCTTTGTACAATTTACTTTTTATAACGAATTGACCTTCCCGCAGGACTTTAAAAATATAGCCGGAATTGTTTTTGGCAACACACATAATATTATCGTCGAAATAAAGAATATAATTGCCCAGCGAATTAGCAAGTTTCTTAGGCCGGTACACAAACAACACAGCGTATTTTGAAGTATCGTTAAAATGCGCCTTTTTCAAAACTGCGCTATTTTCAACCGGTTTAAACAGTTCATTATTTACCCGGTTCACCTTTTCATTCAGCCACATCGTATCAGACTGAAGCGGCGTATCGGATACTTTATCTACATAGCCCTTAAAAGTATAATAGGCACTTGTAATGCGCTCTATTTCGTATATCAGTTTATGCTTTTTGAAAAATTTGAGATGCTCATCACTCATTTTTGTGTCCCCCGATATATACTTCAATGTGTACTGACAATCTCCTGGCCATTGAATTTTCCATAGAATGGTATCACCGGTTTTAGTATTGATTTCCCGTAGCAATTCACCTTCCCGGATATTCAGGTCCAGCTCAGAAGTATTTTTCGGGTAAAAATAAAATATACCATCTTTTAGATCGGTACAGTTAGGTATTTTATTTTGTGCAAAGGGAATAAAGGAAAGTAGCATCAGGGAAAGAAAGCACGTAATCGTTGGGAAGCCTGTTAATTTTTTCATAGGGATATTTATAGGACGATAAAAGTACACTACAATATTTGGAAAGTTCATTCAATTTGTATGGAGGCCTGGTGAACTGTACCTCTGACTAAGGAATTCACACAGTTTCAATGGATGTAACCTGCTAAACCAGGATCTCGCCCCGTAGCACGCCACGTCCCTGGCCATCGCACCTGCCCAATGAGGAGACGTGGCTGGGAAACCGCAGAGAACTTTCTTCAATGATCAGGGCAAATGATCTACTGCCGTTTCGGTCACCTGTTGATTAGTTATTATTACCCGTTCATTTATTTTTAGCAGTCTCAGGTATTTTGTGCGGATGCCGTCCGGCGTTTTGTATTGCCGTTAGTTGGTTGTTTGCCGTAGCAGTTTGTTTGGATTCATTTAGTTGCTGCTGCATCGCAATGAGCTGCACCTGTAGCTGATCAATCCTGGCGGCCTGGTTTTTCAAAACTACATTTTCGGCCTGCACTACTTTTAATTCACCGGCTATCGAGGTAAGCTGCGTTTTTAGCGATTTGTTTTCTTCCAGTTGCAATGCCGATCTCTTCTCCAACCCCTGCAGCATAATCATCATAATGCCATCCATGTCTGCACTTGCCAGTAAAGTATCACATCCGATCCTGCCGAATTTGTCCATGCCAAACGAAGCAAAAATCTCTTGTGCCATGGGCCCGTAATGACGGTTTTCAGCATTGCCTTTATAGTTCCAGGAGCCAAGTTTTAGTTTTGATAAACTGGTAAGAAAATATTCTTTATCGACTCCTGCAAATCTTTCCTTTTTTGTAGAATCAGAAATCGAGCTCCATGAGTTCGCATTGGCAGACAACACAACCCCGGTGGGTGCAGCACCACCAACAGTTGGTGACGTATAAAATCGGTAACCACCTGCATATCTTGCCACAAACTGGTTATCAAGTGTGTTTCTTACAGAGTCGGTGGTAGATTCGTCACCCATTGCCATTGTGCCCGTGTGTGTATTGTTAGTAGCCCTATATCCTATGGCTACGCTGTAATCACCCGTAGCCGAGCAGCGGTAACCCAGCGCCACTGAGCCCTGCCCGTTTGCCCTGCAGGTGTAGCCTATGGCCGTACCCGCAAACCCGTAAACTGTGTTGGACGCACCGGCGCTAAAACCGGCCGTTCCCCCAACGGTAACCCCTGAGCCAAATGCCACACCCACGGTGGCGGTTACCTTCACCTGGTCGCCAAACGCAAAAGCGCCATACGCGTCAGCAGTAACCTGGTTTCCACCGGCAAAAGTAAAATCATTCATATTGACATCGTCCCACTCCGTGCCTATAGCCCGGCCGAACCTAAGTGACCCCCTTGGCGCATACCACATAAACCTGGTACCTGCACCCTGCACCGGTATCTTAGTGGCAAGCGATGAACTGCCGGCATCCAGCACTCTACCAACTGCCAAAATATTACCGATGGTATCAAACCTGAAGGCTTCAGCGTCAGTGGTAATTGCGTTTACGATATTTTTAGTGCGAATGCTTACGGCGCCATTGTCAAGGATCTGAATACCCTGATTGCTTCCGGTTTTGGATATGTAATTACTATTGGCTGTAATATTTTGGGTCATAATATGATTGCCCATCTGGTCGGGCACAGGGCTCCAGGCTGAACCGGTATAATAATAAAATCCAGGTGTGTTATTGGTCTGGTAAATGAGCAAGCCCTGCGCAGGCGCCGCTATCAGGTTACGTGCGCCAAAATCCATGCGGGGAATCAGCAAACCTTTGGTTGTTGATTTGATATCCAGCAAAGCAGAATTGTCTGCCGGAGTTTTGTCGGTGTTTACGGCAATACCCTGCGCAGTCACAATGGAAGCAGTGACCAATAAAATAGAGAGAATAAGGGAGCATTTTGTCATTTTTGGTAAGCTTTAGACAATCACCGTTAGTAATGATTGCTGATGAATTACTAATTTTTAGTTGAATATACAGCCGCGATTATTTAGCAAGCGGTTTAAAGATAATATATCCAGCCAAACAAACAAGTCAATTACAGAGGTTAGCATCCACAAAGCTAAAACGTTGCAGCTATCCGTTGGCGACAGCATGCAATATTGACCTATAACACGCCGTGGCCTTAACCGGTTTGACAGATGGCTAAACTAATGGAGACTTTACTTTAAAACGGAAACAATTCTGAACTTAAATTTTGCTTTGTAGAACAATGGCCTAAGGCTTCGGCTGCATTCTTTGTTTTACCTCCGCCAACTCGTGACCGATGCTGCTAATGCGGATTTCAAGGGCTTGTTGTTTGTGGAGCGGATTTTTTTCTGCAGATTCGATGGCTTCCAGCTTGGCTATTTTTATCCACTCGGTGGTCCGGGGGGAACTTGCGGCCGGAAGGTTTTCGAGGTGTTCGATCAAATTCAGTAGTAGTAAATGCTGTTTGAATTTATCTTGTATAACTGCCAGCTGCCGTTCAGCCTGCAGTTTTTTGAATTCAAGGTTTTTTATGTGTTGAAGGAGTTTGCTGTTGGCTTTCGCTTCCTGCTGTTGCAGGTGGGGGTAAGTCTTCCTTTTTTTTGCAGGAGAATGCAGTAGAAATAGTTCGAAAACAACCAGTTTTTGTGAGGCGGCCGTGGGCAGTGTACGCAGGCCTTTCTCGTGCATGGCCACCAGGCTGTATGATACGCCAAGGTATTGGGCAAGCCGGAGTTGCGAGAGGCCAAGACTGTTTCGTAAGAGCGCAATTGAATTCATCTGTGAGAATTTTGTATAAAATACAATTATTCTCACAGTAGTGTGAGCATTTATTTAAAAAATAAAAATTTCTCACAAAAATTTTCAGGTGAAGTTCGGCGTTGGTGTATTTGAATTTCTAAATTGCCGGGAAAGAAAAAAATATACATCTAAAAAAAAGCCACTCTTTTGACAGAATGGCTTTGAATGCTCTTTAATACTTTATTACTGTTTCACAAGTTTGATAGTGGTCCGTTTTCCTCCCTGTATTACCTCGGAGAAATAAATTCCGCGTGGTAGTTTTTCACCAAACTGCAGGTCTTTGCCATTGGTTGCGAATACTCCATACACCTGCCGGCCTGTTACATCCAATACCCTTACCTGGGCAGTCGCATTCGGGGTACCAGTGCGCAAAGTAAAATAAGTGTTGGCAGGGTTGGGCCAAACTTTGATGACGGCTGTTGAGACGCTTATGACGTCTGCTGCATTTCGTCCTTGTTTTGTAAACGTTTTATCATCACAGGTACCGGGTCCGGTAGCCCCTTCGTTATAATTCTCCAGGATGGTAGCAACATTCAACAGCGTTGTTCTATATGCTTTATCAATGCGAGACGATGGTGTGTACCAAAAGAAAAAATTAGCGACGTCTGAGAGCGCCTGGTCTACGGCCGGTGTGGAACTTGCGATATACCGGTTCAGTGTTGCAGCCACATATTGATGGGCAAGTATATAATACACATTGCCACCCGGAGGTGTGCGCATAATTTCATTCCAGGTTTTGCCACTCCAAAAGAAGGGCGAATACTCGCCAACATAGTTCCATGTATCATTCCTCGCCGCCGGGCCTGCCTGTGAATGCGTTTTCCAGTAACCCATTCCATGTGTGCAACCATAAGTGGTACTAACAAGATGTGTAATGGGATCATAACTGAATTTCACATCCACGGCTTTGGTAAGAAAAAGAGGGATATTTGCTCCGTCCTGTATACCCCCTGCGCCATAGTTCTCAGTCCAGGCATGATTTATCGCCACTTTATACTCCCAATAACCTGCATCTATATGAAAGGTTCCCAACCATAGATTGGTAGAAGGGTCGTGTAATAATCCTGTATTATCACATGCGGGATCCCAGTCGCCGGGGCACCCCAATTCACTTTGAAAAGTGCCCGGCAACACCACATAGGAAATCACCGTAGGCGTTGGCGGAACAGAACTGGTGATAAAATGTGTAACCGGGTCGTAGGTAAAGGTTACAGCCGCCATGACGGGTAAATTTAAAAATATATTTGGACCATCAGGCACACCGCCGGCTCCATAGTTAATGGCCCAGGAATGATCGATGGCCACTTTATATTCCCAAAAACCGGCAGGTATATTAAAAGTGCCTTCCCATAACCCTGTACCCGCATTAAATACAAGTGCGGTGTTATCGCAATCGGGCATCCAATCGCCAGGGCAACCCAATTCGCTCTGGAAACTTCCGGGCACCACCACATTGGTTTGTGCCGCTACCATACCGGTTTGAAAAAATAGCAGTGTGGTAGAAAAAACAACTGCCGCCAGGTAGTAAGTAAATTTTTTTTTCATAATTCCCTCCTTTATTTTTTATAAATGATGAAACTGTTAGCATTGGGTTCTCCGGGATAAAGAACTTAAAAATTTATGACATAGAATGCACAAGGGGCGATTAAACCTCAGGCTCATTGAGGATACAGAAGATCTGTAATTAGAAGCTTTGGAAGCAGGCAAATAAATGCATTGGGGCAGCAAATGAAACCGATGTAGAAGGTATTATTTTAAATCCGGATTTACAAGCAATTTCTGCTTTCTTCCACTGCCGTGGTTTGTGTCCCCCTTCTTCACGAACCGAAACCCGGGGCTGTATTAAACCTGCGAACAGGCTTCGCCAGGCACAAAAAACCCGCTACACAAAGCAGCGGGCGCAATATTTCCTGCGGTTACTATTTTTTTCTCTTCGCCCTGTCATACTGTAATAACAGATCGGCTTTGCCATCCTTGTTAATGCGATAGGTTTCCTGCAGTGACATGGTGTCCCTGGTTCCGTCAGTTTTAGTGCTTATTTCTGTTGCCCAGATCAATACCCAATTTTCTTTTTTATCGGTACTATACACCGGCATCACCGCGTCGATCGTATCTATTACCGAACTATAAAGCGAACGCCCGTATTTCCAACGTGACAAAAGGCTATCGATTCCCCGTACAGTATTATTATCACTGTGAAAAGCAATAATGGTATCCGCCGCCCATGCTTTCATATTATCCAGGGTGAGGGTATTGTTTTCCCAGTCTTTCCAACTACCCTTTAAAATGGTGGCACAGTATTCCGGTTTGCCCATCGAAAAAGAAGACGAGTAGGAAGCCGTATAAGGCAGTGCTACATCTTTAGTCGCGGTATCAGTCTTTGGAGCGGAGTTGTTACATGAAATGGCGATAACAGCCAATAGGAAAAAGCCAATGATTTTTTGCATAACAATCGTTTTTTTGAGTTAAAAAATGATGAAAGAGATGGTAGGGCGGAAGGTGTTTTGCGGAGGGTGCTGAAGTATCTCTTAAATGTAACGAATATATTTAGATTATATACAAAGTTTAAATTGGGAGTAGAAAATCGCTGGTAAATAATCAGTCGGCGTATTGGTTTGGTTTCTTTTTTAAAAAGAATGCTTATTTAAAGCGGAATCCACTATGCCAGGCTCCTTCTTAAATCCGTATTTGCTGGTTGATGCACGATTGGCATTTGATTATTATTTTATTTGGCTGAAGCCACATTTTATCTATTAATAATATCCACAGGCTAAAGCCAGTGGCAATTCAACCAAAGCAGGAATTGTAAAAATTACCGAACCATTTAAATAAAGAAATAAGTGAAAATATAGTAGGTAGAATAAAAAGATTTTCGGTAACTGTTGAAAGGCTTGGCCATCCCTGCAGCACTCACACCACCGCTCCCTGCTTTTCAATAATAAACCCGATTAGCCCATCCAACGCTATACCAGCCCGGCTGCAGGCATCATTGATCTCTTCTCTTGACACATTCGCCGCAAAAGATTTTTCCTTCAGCCGCTTCTTCACTCCTTTTAATTCCATACCATCATAGCCGCCGGGACGCATCAAAGAATATGCATGTACCAGCCCGGATAATTCATCAAAAGCATACAGCATCTTATCCATCTTTGTTTCCGGTTCCACACCAAAATGATTAGGACCATGGGAAGCGATTGCACGGATGATCTCCGGATCAACATTTCTTTGCTCGAGTTCCTCAATGATCTTTTTACAATGTAGTTCGGGCCATCGATCCCAATCGGCGTCATGCAGCAGTCCGGCCAGTTCCCAACGCCATTGACCTGCGGCATCAAGTTGTTCTCTTTCCGCGGCCCAGCTACTCATCAGGTGGGCAACCTGCTTCATGTGCAGTTGCAAACGGGCATTCAAAACCCATTCATTAAATAAGTCCATCGCCTCAGTTCTCGACAATGAATTGCCCTTATTGGCAACATCCCCAAAGCTTGTTCGGTTTAATAAAAGAGACATATAAATGGTTTAATGCAAACTTACTAAATCCACCAAACCTCACAGGTTTTTGAAACCTGTGAGGTTGTACACAACGATTATTAAAATAGAAACCATAATGATGAGTCGCGTATATTCGAAGAGCAACAAAAATTTTAATGCCGTTCACTTAAGAATTTTATTTGGTTTCCAACATTTGTTTTTCAATTAAACATCCTTGTGTCACTCTCTTGTACATTTTTAGCAACAAGGAGCAAAGAGCCGCTGATCCTTAAGTAAACGAAATTCACCACCACCATTGATGATTCGCCATCGTTACTTAGCCTTTAGTATATCCTGGTCAACCGCCAACGGGGCCAATAGCGCCGCCAGGGTCCGCCCAACCCCGTCAGCGGTTGCAAACCCTGACGGCGGCTATTCTTTAAGTAAACGATATTGATTGCCGATTCACCATTCACCACACTTACTCATCAATCGCCTTCAAAATTTCTTCGCTCAGCGGTTCCACGGAAGATGCAAAAAAATGAACGAGTTTTCCCTGCTCATCAACAAGGTATTTACAAAAGTTCCAGGTGGGTGCCTGGTCGTTCCAGCCATTTTTATTTTTATCGCTGAGCCATTGAAATATTTCATTCTGATCAGCGCCTTTTACCACCTTACTTTTTTGCATCAAAGGAAAAGTTACGCCATAGTTCACTTTACAAAAACTGGCGATGGTTTCATCGGTTCCTTTCTCCTGTTCTTTAAAATCATTGGCCGGAAAACCCAGTATTACCAGGTTGTTAGCATGTTGCCGGTATAGTGTTTCAAGTGTGGCGTACTGGCCGGTATAGCCACAATCGGAGGCGGTATTCACCAGCAATATTTTTTTTCCTTTGAAATCGCTGATGTGAACAGGCTTTCCATTATTGCCCACCGCCAACAAACTATAAATGGAAACCAATGGTATCACATCCGTTTTGCCGAGCGAACCAGTATTGGTACCCGTTAGTTTTGTAAACCAGATCATTGCAGGGTAAACAGCCTTTAATATCTTTTGGCGTGTAGTCATTTTTTTTGAATTTCTATTTGTGATGATCACATAAAGCGTGAAACTGGTTATTATAACTAATAAAATGAGAAGAAGTTTTTTAAATGTTTGGTATGTTTTTTTTGAAAGCATTAACAGTAAATATGAAATGGAAATATGTAATTAGAAAATTAAAAATTACAAACGAAATTAAGATGACTTGGAGTACGCTCTTTCCCACACAAGGTCTGGTGAGGAGATGTTACCGGGAAGGAGCATCACAGGTGCAAAAAATAAATACACACCCGGCCAAAAGCAGGCTCCTTCCAATAGAAAAGAGACAAGAACCCCCGCTGGCTAGCGGGGCAGGGGGGCCACATCCAATCACCTCACTACCCATTTAAACAACTTCAACTTCCCTTTAAACGGCGGATATTTTACTGCCGGATCAAACCATGCGGGCGTTTTCATAATTCCTTTTTTATGACTGAATGTATCATAAGAATATCTCCCATGATAATTGCCGCTTCCGCTAAACCCTCTTCCGCCGAAAGGCAATTGATGATTGGTTAAGTGAAAGGCGGCATTGTTTACACAGCCTCCTCCAAAAGGAATTGAATCAATCCAGTTTTTCTCCTTTTCACTGCTGGAAGTAAAGACATAGAACGCAAGCGGGTTCTTATTTTTGTCGATGATGGCCCTTGCTTCCTCCATGGTGGTGAAGGGTATAATGGGTAGTATCGGTCCAAAGATTTCATCTTTCATGATGGAGGAATCTATTGAAACATTATCCATAAGGGTAGGTTCGATGTACAATTTTTCTCTGTTTGTGTTTCCACCCACCACGATATTTCCCTGCTGCAGGTAAGTAACGAGGCGATCGAATTGCTTCTCATTAATAATCTTTCCGTACTCATCGCTTTGAGAAGCATCTTCTCCAAAAAACTTTGGCAACACGCCTTTAAATGCAGCAATCAACTCATCCTTTTTGGAGGCATGCACCAATAAATAATCGGGTGCCACGCACATTTGGCCGGCATTGGAAAATTTTGTCATGGCAATCCGTTTAGCGGTCACCGGTATATTCGCATCCGATTCAACAACACAGGGACTTTTACCGCCTAATTCTAATGTAACCGGCACCAGGTTAGTCGCCGCCATTTGGTAGATGATCCTGCCCACGGTAGTGCTTCCCGTATAAAACACATGATCAAAAACAAAGTTGTTCATCATTGCAGGAATGATGGACGCACCATCCCCTTCAACAAATTGGATATACTCCTGATTGAATGTTCCGTCAATTATCTTCTTCATTACTGTCGTTGTAGCAGGGGCAAATTCCGAGGGTTTCAACACAATGCAATTGCCCGCGGCAATGGCGCCCACCATGGGCGTGAACAATAATTGCAGCGGGTAATTCCATGGACCAATGATGAGCACCACGCCTAGTGGCTCCGTGAGCACGAAGCTTTTTGAAGGAAGGTTTAACAGGTTGGTTCCAACGCTATCGGGGCGCATCCATTTTTGCAGGTTGCTGATAGCGTTGTTGATCTCGGATATCAAAAACCCTGTTTCAGTGATCCAGCTTTCTTCGGCACTTTTCTTCAGATCGGCATACAGTGCTGCGTGCAAGGCTTCCGTATTATCAACGATTGCTTTCTTAAGCTGGTTGAGCTGTTCTTTACGGAACTGGTATGTGCGGGTGGCACCGCTGTCAAAATACTTCCTCATTGATATTAAATGATTCATATGCGCCATAGAATTAAATTTGCAGCAAGGTAATTAAATGATTTAGTATGACAGATGAGCATTATATGAGGCAGGCGTTAAGAGAAGCGCAACGGGCATACGATGAAGGTGAAGTGCCGGTGGGCGCTATACTGGTGATGAATGAGCGCATCATCGCAAGAGGGTACAACCAGGTGGAAAAACTCACAGACAGTACGGCCCACGCGGAGATGATTGCATTAACGGCGGCGTTCAATTTCCTGGGCAGCAAATACCTGCCGGAAGCAATATTGTATGTAACGATCCAGCCATGTTTAATGTGCAGCGGCGCACTATACTGGAGCAAAATCGGCAGGGTAGTGTACGGCGCCGAAGATGAGAAAAACGGCTACAAAAGAGTAGCAGGCGATCACTCCCCCTTTCATCCCAAAACGATGGTAACCTCGGGAGTTTTGCAGGATGAATGTGCACAACTAATAAAGAATTTTTTCAAAGAGAGAAGGCGATAGCTTGGCGAATGCGCAATGGGGAATAGTGAATGGTGGGAGATGAATGGTGAGCCGTGAACGGTGAATCAATGTGTTTTATGTTCCATAGGAACATGTGGTGGGTAGAAAAAACCGGGACGCAAAAGCGTTCCATCGGAACGTATGGTGCTAATGCGAGTAACAAAGGTTCCAACTAAGGAAAATAGGGAAGAAGAGTTTACGAATCAACACTCTCGTATCATCTTTGCTCCTTTGCGTCTTAGCGTGAAAAAAACCTCAGTCCCGTGAAAACAAACCTTATAACATCACCAGCTTCCGCCTCGCCGTTTTACCGGGTTCACTTACCACAATAAAATAGATCCCGGCCTTTAGCATTAAGAACATAACGATTTCTTCGGTTCCCTTCGTCAGCAGCCGCTTATCTTCCCTCACCAGTTTGCCTTTTGTATCTAACAACTTTACCGATACCATCCCGGCGTCGAAATTTTTTACCTGTAAAGTGATCTTATTATTTGCAGGATTGGGATAGATCGATAAATCAGGCTTAGCTACATTGGGACTGTTTTCTTTTGCGTTTGTAATTGTAGCGACCGCGGAGCTATCATTGCTAACAGACTGGCAATAACAGTTAGATGCAAGAATGCAGCAGGTTAGTAATGAAATGAATTTTTGCATAAGCGTATTTAATGGGGGTGTAGCCATAAACAATTATCATGTCAATAATTCACAACAGATTCTTAAAAAATGAATGGCACGTGTTTGGCGGGTTGCATAATCACACTAAATTTGTATGATTCTTTTTTAAATTCATTTTCAACCAATAAATAAAAACAGCTATGGCATTTACGTTACCGGCTCTTCCTTATGCACACGATGCATTAGAGCCATATATCGACACTTTAACCATGCAGATACATCATGGAAAGCACCACCAGGCCTATGTAGATAACCTTAATAAAGCCATTGCAGGCACGCCCAACGAAGGCAAAACACTGGAGGAACTGGTGGCGGTGGCGGGTACTATCAGTCCTGCAGTAAGGAACAACGGCGGTGGTCACTGGAACCATAGCTTCTTTTGGGAAAGCCTTATTTCGAATGCAGGTGGAACTCCCTCCGGCGCCCTGGCAGATGCCATCACATCAACCTTTGGTTCATTGGATGCCTTCAAAGAAAAATTTGCAACAGCAGGTACTACCCGTTTTGGCAGTGGCTGGGCATGGCTAATCGTTAAAGATGGTAAGCTGGAAATATCGTCAACCCCTAACCAGGACAACCCGCTAATGGATGTAGCCGAAGTAAAAGGAACTCCTGTATTAGGATGCGATGTATGGGAACATGCCTATTACCTGAAATATCAAAACAGGCGCCCTGAATACTTAGCCGCATTCTGGAATGTGGTTAACTGGACCAAGGCAGGCGAACGCTTTGATGCCGCTTCAAAATAAGAAAATATAAAAATGTCAAAGAGCTGCAATATAAAGTTGCGGCTCTTTGTATTTGTAAATGGCTCGTACAGCGTATTAAATTCTACAATTAATGCAAAGCCTTGCGATAAAATATGCATTCCCGGTAGCTCCAGCGGCATGGCAGTATTTTTGATCCTTGTTTAGGGTTAAAACTATTAATCATTTTTCAAATCTTTTTTTATGGCATTCTTTCAATCAACGCAGAATGATGATAAGCCTATCAATATCTATTATGAAGATCTTGGAACAGGGAAGCCGGTTGTGTTTATCCATGGCTGGCCATTGAACGGCAACATGTGGGAATACCAGGTAACTTCCCTGACGCATTATGGATTGCGATGTATTACATACGACAGGAGAGGATTTGGCAAATCTGACCGCCCTATTGGTGATTATGATTACGAGGCGCTTGCCGGCGATTTGAAAGGTTTGCTGGATGAGTTGGATCTTAGCGACGTAACGCTTGTAGGTTTTTCCATGGGAGGCGGTGAGATTGCAAAATATTTTTCACTCTATGGCGGCGCAAGGGTAAGCAAAGTAGTGTTGGTGAGCGCCGTAGTGCCTTATATGCTGCAAACGGAAGATAACCCCGAAGGTGTTCCACAGGAAGTATTTAACAAGATAACTGACGGGATCATCGACGACCGCCCGGCTTTTATGGAAAGCTTTGCGAAAGATTTCTTCGGGGTATCGATGCTCAATCATCCGGTAAGCGCCGCGTTCCTGGCAAATAATCTTACACAGGTAATGAATTCGTCGCCGATTGCAACACTCGAATGTGCGAGGGCGTTTTCTTCGACAGATTTCCGGCGGGATGTATTGACAATAAATGTCCCCACGCTGATTATTCATGGGGATAGCGATAAAACCGTTCCGATCAAAGCAACCGGCGAACAAAGCGCCCGCCTTATCAACGGTGCCAGGTACATTGTATATGAAGGAGCGCCTCACGGCTTGTGGTACACTGATAAACAAAAATTGAACAGGGATTTAATTGACTTTATCGAAGGGTATGAGACCGTAGATAATAACGAAGTTGAACGGGAAGTTGCAGACGATGAAAGTATTGACACATCATCATTCTCTTCCCCTATAAGATAACTTTTTCCACTTCCTTTTTACGCCGAAAGGGAAGTGGAACTTTTTTCGTTGTGAAGTCATGGCACCGGATCGGGGCCATGACCTCCCCAGGGATTGCAGCGTGCAATCCTCCAAATGGTAAGCCACAACCCCTTTATCGGCCCATGTTTTCGGAAGGCTTCGATACCATATTGCGAGCAGGTGGGTGTGTACCTGCACTGGCTACCCAGCAAGGGAGAGATTACCAGCTGGTATAACTTAATTAAACCAATAAAAGGCAGGCTAAACAAGTAGCCAATACGCTTCCATATGGAATCATCCCTTGTTTTCATTTATTAATTTGATGAATCTTTTTATTGTCAAAGCCGTTTTCTCAAATATCAATTCGTATTCCGGTAGTTCTTTTCCAACATAAACAAAGAACACAGCCAACTCGCCGTGTTGGGAAACCGGCAATTGCAGCGCATGTTTTTGCAGGCGCCAGGCTTCCCTCATCAGCCGTTTGATACGGTTCCTGTCAACGGCTTTTTTAAAATTGCGGCTGCTTGCGGTAAAGCCAGCCTTTATGCAAGGTTTATTAACTGGTACACATGGCTCGGTCAATGAAGGTGGCTCCTTACTGAATATATAGATCACCCTTAGAGGGAAAACCGACAAGGACTTACCTTCCTTAAACAGCTGTTCAATCGCCTTCCGGCTTTTTAACCGTTCTTCTTTGCCGAGTGTGTATCGTATTTGTTGCTCCAATGATACAAAATTAAAAAAGCCCTCCTTACGGAGAGCTGCAAATATTTATTCCCTTTACGGGTGGATCGTTATTCTATTTCTTACCAAAACGTTCATCAGAAACGGTCAGTTTTGCACGGCCCTTTTTACGGCGACTTGCTAAAACCTTACGTCCGTTGGCAGTTTGCATGCGCTGACGAAATCCGTGTACATGCTTTCTTCTGCGTACGTGTGGTTGGTATGTTCTTTTTTTACCTGGCATTGTATTAAATTTTTCCTTTTACAAAATTATTTTACTAAAACATTTTACTTCATTCATCAGGGCACCATCCCTGCTGCTTGTGAAAGGACGGCGAAGGTAATTAAAAATTGCGAATAAAGAAATGTGAATCAATAATTAGTTTGGATTAAAGTTCCAAATGCGTTGATTTTACCGGTTTTCCGAAGAAAACGGCTCCATGGTGATCAAAGTCTTCAGCAGAATCCGTTGTGAAAAAATCTAGCTGCCCGTTCTTATTGCATTTCGATTCCAGGTCGGGGTGCCTCTGCAAATAATCCACTAAACTATTGGCAACGATTTCGCCCTGTGATAAAATGGTAGTTCCTGCCGGAACATATTGCTTCAAGGTATCCAATAATAAAGGGTAATGCGTACAGGCAAGCAAGATGGTATCAATTTCTGCGGATTGCGTGAGTAACTGCCCGATATTCTTTTTTATAAAATAATCCGCTCCAGGCGAGTTGTGTTCATCATTTTCAATCAACGGCACCCACATAGGGCATGCCTGTTGATACACCGTTACAGCAGGAAAGAATTTTTCAATTTCAATGGGGTAGGAGTTGGATTGAACCGTTCCACTGGTTCCCAAAATACCCACCTTTTTCGTTTTGGTGAAATTACCGATGATCTCGGTAGTGGGCCTGATTACGCCCAACACCCTTTTGCCAGGTGCAATTGTAGCGAGGTCATTTTGCTGGATGGTACGTAAAGCCTTCGCAGATGCGGTGTTACAGGCAAGTATTACCAATGGGCAACCCTGTGCGAAAAACCATTCAACACATTGCAGGGTATAATGATACACCGTATCAAAACTGCGGGAACCGTAAGGAGAACGGGCATTATCGCCGAGATAGATATAATCATACTGCGGAAGGATAGCGGTGATTTCTTTCAGAACCGTTAAGCCTCCATAACCACTGTCAAAAACACCGATGGGTCCATTGCTCATATTTCAAAAATACAAAAGCCATCCCGTTTTTGGAGATGGCCTTTGGAATGTTATTCTTTAGTGACTATGGTTTCTTTGTTGCACCAGCACCTGTTTTTGGAGCTGCAGCCGGAGCTTTGTCTACAATACCCATTTTCTTTTTAACCAATGGCAGAATATCGTCAGCCGGTGGACTTACCAACAAACTTCCTGCTTCGAAGATATAATTGTAACCACCTTCTTTTGCAACAGCTTTAATGTTATCGATCGCTTTCTTTTGGATCGGTCCTAATAATTCCTGTTGTTTTTGACCAATCATTTGTTGGCTGTTTTGTTGCCATCCCTGTACTTTCTGATATAAAGCAATCATATCATTTCTTTTTAACTCCTTGGTTGCTTTACTCATTGTGGCAGAATCTTTAGCGAATAAGCTATCCAATTCATTCAATTCTTTAAGATAAGAAGCATACTGTTGTTGAAGTGCTCCCTGGTATTCCTGTAATTCTGTATTGGCTTTTTCCGCTTCAGGCATTACCCCTATCAACTCTTCTGTGCTGATATAGCCAATTTTAGATTGCGAAGAAGCAGTATCGGTGAATCCAAAAATTGAAATACCAAACACAATTGCTACGATTAAATTTTTCATTGTTCTTTTTAAATGTTTACTTGTTATAGTTTGTTTTGTTTGCGTTTATGCTGCACTAAAAAAGCGGCTTGTGATTTATTTAACACCCAAAAATCTTAATACTTCGTCGCTCCGGTCGAGTTTCGGGTCGGCAAATATAACGGTAATTCCTTCACTTTTATCCAAAATAAAATCGTAAGATCTTTCAATTGCCAGCTTTTGAATTGCTATATAAACCTTATCCTGTATAGGTTTTATCAGTTCCTGTCTTTTTTTAAACAGGTCGCCCTCGAAGCCAAACCGCCTTTTTTGAAGATCCCTCACCTCTTTTTCGCGGTTGTACAATTCATCCTCTCTTTTCTTTTTCAGTTGATCAGTCAGCATAACCTGTTCAGCATCATAATCTTTATACATCCTATCGAGATCGGCCTGCTTTTTCTCAATTTCCTGTTGCCATTGGGTACTAAACTGGTCAAGCCTGCCTTGTGATTCTTTGTATTCCGGTAATTTTTCCAAAATATATTTAGAATCAATTACTGCATACCGCTGGGCATTTACCATAAAGGCAGCGAGCAAAAGGCAAGAAATAATAAACAGGGATTTTTTCATCTTATATTTTTTTACAAATAAACGGATAAATATTTATTCCGGCTCCTGGCCCAGCATAAAGGTGAACTTGTAAGCGCTTTTCAATGGTTCGCCCGATTTGATCCTGTCGAATCCTAAACCGTAGTCAAATCCAAGTAAACCAAACATCGGCAAAAAGAAGCGCATACCCACACCTGCAGAGCGGCGCAATTTAAACGGATTGTAATCCTTGAACTTGTACCAACCATTGGCAGCTTCAAAAAAAGCAAGTCCGTAAATGGTGCTGCTTGGATTAGTGCTGAATGGGTACCGCAGTTCCAAAGTATATTTATTGAAGATGGTAAAATATTCAGCAGGGGTTACATCTTCGGGGTTTACCTTAGGATCGCTGCTTGAATAAATGGGGTAACCACGATGTGCAATGATATCATATCCCAGTAAAGCATAGCTGTTATTTAAACCCGCATCACCCAACTGGAATCTTTCAAATGGTGATACTTCCTTACTCTTATCATACTTGCCGATAAAGCCAAACTTAGCCGAAGCCTTTAAGATGAATTGCTTGTTCTTATCAACGCCGCGGGCTACGCCGATGGGCACATAATACTCGCCATTGAAACGCCATTTATGGAACTCAGGAAATTTATAAGGATTGTCGCCCGGTTTGGTAATACCCAAAGCGGTGTAAGGCAGGGTGAACTGGCCGCTCAACAAAAAGTTAGATCCACCGGTTGGGAAAATAGGATTTCCCTGGGTAGAATTTCTTGCAATTGCCACTTTTAAACTCAGGTTAGTAGAAACCCCGTCGCTGATGCCTTTGAAGATATTCGGGTAATTCTTCAACTTGTATTGCTGCACATTGAAGGAATAGATCATTGAAAAATAATCATCCGGCCATTTCAACTGTTTGCCTAAAGAGATTCCCATACCCACAATTTTGATGTAGGATGAGTCGCCGCACGATCTGCAATACTGTCCGTAAATATCATAGGCATTCGACTGCTTGGTATTGTAATAACTCACCGAGAAGGAATTCCTTTTTTTGCCGCCCAGCCATGGTTCTGTGAAAGAGAAATTATAGGTTCTGTAAGCACGGCCGTTCGACTGTATCCTGGCGCTTAGCTTTTGGCCACTTCCTGACGGTAAAGGATCCCAGGTTTTTTTATTGAAAATATTATTGATCGAAAAGTTATTAAAAGTAATACCCAATGTACCCGTTAAGCCAATGCCTCCGCCGAAACCTGCAGATAATTCCAACTGGTCGTTTGATTTTTCTTCCACCTGCCACGTGATATCCACGGTACCGTCTTCCTGGTTAGGAACTACGTTTGGATTGGTTTTTTCAGGATTGAAAAAGCCCAGCTGCCCAAGTTCCCTTTGTGTACGGATGATGTCTGCACGACTGAATTTCTCGCCGGGCACGGTTCTCAATTCCCTGCGGATTACATAGTCTTTTGTTTTATCGTTGCCGCTGATGTCGATCTTGCCAATGGTCGCCTGCGGGCCTTCCTGCATGCGTATTTCGAAATCGATGGTGTCGTTGTATACCGCCGTCTCGATAGGATCAACCCTAAAGAAAAGGTATCCATCATCCATATAAAGACTTTGGATATCACCGCCTTCTGCAGAAGGGACTTTACCCAGGCGCTTGTTAAGGATATCAAGATTGTAAGTATCTCCTTTTTTGATGCCAAGGATTACATTGAGAATGGAATCAGTGTACTTGGTTTGTCCGCGCCATACGATGTTTCCAAAAAAGTATTTTCTTCCCTCGTTCATTTTGATGTGCAGGTCGATATTTCCTTTTGTATTGTTGATGGCTGTATCCGCTACGATTACCGCATCACGAAAACCTTGCGAATTGTAATAATCCAGCACACTTACTTTGTCCTCATCGTATTTTTTTGGATTGAACTTGGAGGAGCTGAAGAGTTTAAAACGAAAGTAGGGATCTATAAATTCCTTTGTTTTGGTGATGGATAAATAATCCATATCATGCATGTATTGCTTAAAGTCGGGGCGGGTGCTGGTGTCGCCATAAGGGCTTGCCATTGGTGGCGGGTAAAGAGTCATCCTGCTAAGCTCCTTGGTGCCCTTCATTTGCTTTTTCAGTTTCGAATCACTGATGCTTTCATTATTCGCAAAATTGATTGAGTTCACTTTTACCTTATTACCCTTTGTAACGTTAAACACCAGGGTAACGGCATTCACCATCGAGGGTGCCGGCTGTTCCTTCACCTCTACTTTTACATTTCGGTAGCCCTTGTCTGCAAAAAATTTATCAATGGCCTCAATGGCGCTAAGCTTCATATTGTCCGTTACCACCCGGTCTTTCGAAAGCCCCACTTTTGTTTCGAGGTCGTCCTTTTCACCCTTCTTTACACCAACAAATTTAAAATCTGCCAGTCTTGGTCTTTCGGTAATCGCCAGTTCGATATATAGGTTAGTGCCTTCCAGTTTGGTTAAATAAACTTCCACATCTACTACCAGGTTTTGTTTCCAAAGTTTGGTGATGGCTTTGCTGAAAACATCCGTTCCGGGAACCATCACTTTATCACCCACCGCTAAACCAGAAATGGAAATGATCAGGTTCTGATCAAATGCTTTAGAGCCGGTTACCGTTATGCCAGCGAGGGTGTATTGTTTTGGTACTTTTGAATCAAAAATTCCTAACAATGCCGGGTTAACTGAAACAGGAAGCGTATCATTTTGGCTAAAAGCTAACTGGGAAACAAAAACTGCGATAACTATTAATAATAAATTCGGGTAAATCCTCTGCATCAATTGGTTTTTTACGAGTGGCAATATACTTGCTATAATGAAAACTATTTGTTAAACATCCCCTTCCTTAACCTGGTTAAATCGGGGTGAAGCCAGCTAATCATACAAGCTGGCGACTTATTGTAAAAGGGAACTTTCTGGTAAATAAATGTAAAGTTTCAGAGCCGATTGAATATATATTACCCTCGGTCATTTACTTTTATTGCTATGCACCTTCTTTTAATTGTTCTCCCGTTTTGCCAAACCTTCTTTCCCTGTTTTGAAAATCTACAATGGCTTCATATAAATTTTCTTTCCTGAAATCGGGCCAGCGGGTATTGGTAAAATACAGTTCTGCATATGCCAGCTGGTACAATAAAAAATTACTGATCCGGAATTCTCCACTGGTGCGTATCATTAGTTCCGGATCGGGAAAATCTTTGGTAGTCAAGTATTTTTGTAAGGTGTCTTGGGAGATATCATTGGTTGATAGAATGCCTGCTTTCACATCAATTGCGATGTTTTTTACAGCATTTACCAATTCCCAACGACTGCTGTAACTTAAGGCCATCACCAGGTTGAGGCCGGTATTGACAGAAGTTTCCTGGAGTGCTTCTTTTAATTCCTGGCGGGCAGTTTCGGGCAACATATCAACATCGCCAATCACATGCAGCCTGATATTATTTTTATTGAGGGTGGGAACTTCATTGCGGATAGTATCTACGAGTATTTCCATCAACCCGCTTACTTCATATGCGGGCCGATCCCAGTTTTCGGTGCTGAAGGCGTACAATGTGAGATATTGAATGCCTAATTCGGCGCAACCTTCCACGATATCCCGAACGCTTTCCACGCCATGCAAATGCCCAAAAAGACGGTCTTCTCCCTTTTCCTGCGCCCACCTGCCATTGCCATCCATAATTATGGCGATATGGCGTGGAAGCCTTTGCATATTGATACTCTCCTTAAAACTCATACTGAATGGAAATTAACGGCCATGGTGGTACTAACTTCGGGGGGCAAAAGTAATAAAAATTAGTTGCAATAAGCATTTTGGCGAATGTTAACGTATAGGGGGGAACGGCAAATAAAAATGCCGGACAATGTCCGGCATCGAATCTATTCAAATAAAATTAGTTTGCGCTGGGGCATTTGTAAGTACTAATGCTAAAGGAAACCCCCACTTCCGCGATGATATACTGATCTTTTTGCTTGCTATATCCGCGTTGGCGGCCTTCTGTTCCGATGGCAGCACCTGTTTCAAAGCTTCTGTCCTGCAGGATTCCCGCAACGGAAGGCTGCCCGTTTAAAGGAGGAAACTTATCAATACCAACATAAGTAGTACTTACATCATCAATGTAATCCGTTAATGTGAGCCGGTGGGCGATTTGAAACAAAAGGTTTACATTGTTTGATATGTTGTATTTAAATCCGGCACCAATAGGAACACATACTGCCATGCTTCCATAAGGTTTGCGCTTTTTGCCGGTATTAGGATCAACATAACTGATATTCTGGCCTTCGGTGCCCAGAGTTCGCAGGTAAACTTTCCTTCCCTGGTAATAAGCATAGGGATTGTAACTAAATGCCCCAACACCAAGGGTAACGTACGGCGTAAAAGCATAGTAGGGATCGCCTGGAACAAATTTGAAAAAGTTGAAATCTCCCATTATCGCCAGTTCAAAAATATCGGTATTGAAGCTGAGGTTTCTTCTTTTTTGAAACACGGATTTGCTGTAGATATCGCTGTAACCAAGCTGTGCATAATGAGCGCTTAACCGTACTCCCAGGTAATTGTTGAATTGTTTTTTAAAGAAAACCCCCACCGCGGGTTTGGGCCGGTTGATGCCGCTACGGGTATTGATATCTCCGAAATAATGTGCAACGCCACCTGTAACACCAAATTCGCCCAGCTGCTCATAGGTGTCCTGGGCGACAGCGTTGTACAACAGGGTAGTGATAATAAAAATGCTGAGGATACACTTTTTCATGATTGCAAATTAACGATTTGTTGATAAAAAATAAGCAGCGGGCTGATTTCTTATTGCAGGGTACATAACATGTTGACTGATTGTATGTGCTTCAACGATGGTAAATGAGTTTTCGAAATCATCATTACACATTATCTCAGCACATCCGGCAATTTACTAATATATTGGTGAATTACGCATTCCGCTTATCCAATCCCCACGAAAGCTTATTGCGAAGCGTTTGCAGGAAATTATTTTCATTTAAGCGGATAAGATTAATTCCGAACTTTTCTTTTTTTACTGCGAGTTGGGCTTCTTTGGGCACTACCACCCGCCTGCTATCCAGGGTGCAAATAAATGCATCGGTTCTGCCTTCCACCTCAAACGAAATAATATTGTCATCCGGCACCACTATCGGTCGAATGTTTAAGTTGTGCGGAGCAACAGGTGTAATCACAAAACTGCCGCTATCCGGGAAAACAATGGGGCCATTACAACTTAAAGAATATCCTGTAGAGCCAGTGGGTGTAGCCACAATCAATCCATCTGCCCAATAAGTATTTAAAAATTCACCATTCAGGTATGCGTGAATTTTAATCATTGAAGAGGAATCTTTCTTTTGCAGTGTAAACTCGTTTAATCCATAAGGCACTTTATCAAAAAGGGGAATATCTGCATCGAGGTGTATCAGGGTGCGGTTATCGGTTACATAGGTTCTTTCAGCCAGTGCTTTGATTGCTATATGAAGATCTTCCTTACCAATATTGGCTAAGAAACCCAGCCTGCCGTAATTGATGCCCAGTACCGGAATGCCTTTATCCTGCACCAGGGTAACGGTATCCAGTAAAGTGCCGTCGCCACCCAGGCTGATTACGCAATCTATAGACTCGTCCAGGTCTTCAGCAGCATTAAAGGTGGAGTACTTGCCGATCATATTCACCGATGAATAAAAGCGATTGAAGAAGTCCTGGAAGAAAACCGGTTCTATTTTATAGGTTTGTAGCTCCTGCAGAAAAACCTCCATGTCCTTATGCTGATTATTTTCGATGCCCCGACTATAGATCGCTATTTTCATATTAAGTTTTAAATCTAAAATATTTTTCTGGTATCCGGCACTTATTCATTCAAAAATGAGCTGCCATACAACCTGCAGTTTTTTTGCAAGGCATTCCTTTCAACGGGCGGCAGCCAGCTCGTATTGCAGGCTACCTGCTGTCGAAGAAGAAAGTTCTGTGGCCTAACTGGTTGAAGCTATACTCAATCTTAAGGTTTAAATCGTACAAGGTAAGGATATCAATACCAAAGCCTGCAGTGTACAGTAAGCGGTTGTTCAGGTAAGCATCGTATTTCTTTTTATTAACGGCATAGCCTGCATCTGCATAGGTTTTAGCGAAGAACGTAAAGGGCAGCGTGGGTAATATCTTCGACTTAAAGGGCATTGGGATGGTGAACGAGAACAGCTTCTTTTTTAAGGTTGCCTTAACAATGCCAAAAGCCGCGCCATCAATAACATAAAATTCAAGGCCCCGCAAATTGGCATCGCCGTAACCGATTGCCCTTTGATTGATGTAGGGCTGGTCGAACGGCAATTTGATATTTCCTACCAATTGTATACTTGTATACCAATTATTAGGATGCGCCCAGTATTTATTGTACCCGGCTTCCACCGAAAAAACATTGGTGCCTCCTGTTAAGCCGATGCCGCGTTTTAAGAAGGTGAGGTGACTGGTTTCTCCTTTTAAGGGGTAGGTGATATTGTTGGCATTGGCATATTGATACGTGTATGACATGTCAATCAATCCCTTTGTGGTGGTATTGGTTCCAAAATAATTGGGATTGAAAATAGTAACTACCGAATCGCCTACTGTTAGCCGGGAATACGAGAGCGTGAAGAGGTGCCTCGATAAAATTCCTTTTTGTAATCGTAAACTGAGATTGAGGTAGATATTCTTTTTGATAAATTCATTGCTTTTGTAGAATTGAATCTTGTTGTCACTGGATGTTTTATAAGCTATTTCCCTGTTTTGAGCGAAGCCACCACCGATGCCGAAGCCCTGGGTTAATGAGGGATTGCTATAAGGTTGCGAATAAGAGAAAGACATATCCCTTGTGTAGCCGTCAATCAAAAAAATGCGTAGCGGATCCCTTCTGCCGCTGAAATTATAATGCACAAACTTAAGCCCGTAATTCACCCTCGACAGATCGCCTTTGTATTTCACCAGCCATTCATTGAAGCTCCGGTCTACAATCTGGAATTGTGGTACCGGGAAAATATACCATCTTTCTTTCACCGTAACCACCACATTTATTTCAAATGCATTGATCATTTCAAGATCGATTTTCACTTCGTGAAATAGGGTGGTATTGTAAACCTGCTGCCGGGCTATTTGAAAGGTTTCGCTCAAAACGCCGATAAGGAGGGAATCGCCGGGTTTAAACTGTATTTCCCTGAGAATCAAATAATCCTTTGTTATTTTATTGCCCTTGATGATTATGGAACAGACCCGCAACTTGGCAGAAGAATCAATTTTAATAAGCGGTAATTGTTTAACGGGCGGCTCCATCGACACTTCTACATTTTGTGCAACGGCCTGTGCAGCCATCATTGTGAGCAAGCAAGCATAATATATTTTTTTAAAAAAACTCATTAAACAACACTTAACCTACCCACGGGCTTTCAAAA
The DNA here is from genome assembly GCA_025963635.1 of Ferruginibacter sp. GTDB lineage: Bacteria > Bacteroidota > Bacteroidia > Chitinophagales > Chitinophagaceae > Ferruginibacter. Next base: position 82,853 of record JAOQAK010000061.1, on the reverse strand, counting down.
ACAATTTTCATGATGTAAAATAATGCCGGAAAACTGTGCGATATTAAATATCAAGATAACTCATTAAATGACGATAGTTGCTATGAATTTCGTTTTCAAACTTTTCATCGCCAAAATAATAGATGATATCATAATCGTATCTTTCAAATGAAGCTACGATTGCAGCAATTTCTTTTTTATTAAGATGTAGTGAAACGGTGAGCAGGCCGGTATCCGGCTGTACGGTTGTATTGAGATGAAGCACAGTAGCATCATTACTTTCCACGATACGGCTTATTTCGGAAATGGCAAACTGAGAACGCTCCATTTCCATTACAATAATGCCACCGATTTCGTTGGCACCGGAAAAATCGCCCATGGCTTTCAGAAGATCTGTAACGGTGATTACTCCCACCAGGTCTTTTTCTTCATTAACTACCGGTACTATGGTGGTTTCATAATCGTTACAGCATTTTACCGCGTTTAAGAAGTGTTCATTTTCCTTTACGGAAGCTGGTATGAAATGTTCCTGCAAAAATTCTACAGTGCCTCTTTCCTCTTCCACATCCATCAGGTCATCTTCGCTGATCATTCCCAGGTATTTGTCTTCTGCAACTACGGGTAAATGGGTCACCCTGTAATCATTGATCAGTTGCAGCGCTTTACTTACGCTGTCCTGCAACTGAAGCCGGGGAATATTGTTATTTATAAGTTCCGTAGTAAGCATGTAAATTATTTGAAATGTACTTGCATCAGCAAGGTAAAACCACCAGGGATTTAACGAATAAAGACAACAAATATTATTAAACTGTTGCAGCAGGTGTTTTCTGTTTTGCCAAAAAAGCCGATAATATCCTGTTAAATTCCTCAGGTACCTCCATCATCGGTGCATGGCCGCATTTATCTACAAAGTGCAGTTCGCTGTTGGGAATCAGCCGGTTAAACTCTTTTCCTACAAAAGGTGGGGTAATTGTATCATTATTGCCCCAGATAAGACAGGTGGGCTGTTTTATTTCGTTTAGTTCTTCGCCCAGGTTATTGCGAATGGCACTTTTCGCAAGGGCAATTATCTTAATTACTTTGAGGCGGTTATTGGTAATTTCAAATACCTCGTTTACCAGTTCCTCCGTAGCCATGGCCGGATCGTAAAAGGTAAGCGCCGTCTTTTTGCGGATATAGTCTTTATCGCCTCTTTTCGGATAAGTATCGCCCATGCCGTTTTCAAACAGCCCGCTGCTACCTGTTAAAATGAGTGTTTTTATTCTTTCGGGGTTTTTTAAGATATGTATCAGCGCCACATGGCCTCCCAATGAATTACCCAGCAAATGGATATTGCTATAATTACGATGTTCAATAAAGCGGTGCACAAATTTTTGAAGTCCACCCACGGAGGTATGCAAAAGGTCAAGTTCAAGCAACGGCAGCATGGGTACAATCACCTTGTAGGTTTGCCTGAAATGTGTGATCAACGGCATAAAATTACTCAACGCCCCAAATAATCCATGCAGCAACATCAGTGGTTCTCCCTGGCCTTCTTCTATGTACTTGAACTTTCCGTCTTGTTTGATTTCGTAACTCATTCTGGTGGTACTAAATAAATTCAGGTCTGTAACTGTTTGCTAAAGTAAGTAATCGGGCTAAAATTACATTAAATAAAATAATGCCTCAAATTTACTGTTGTATTTTGTTAGATACCCCATCAAAAAAGCCTTCGAGCTGGGTAAACACATCTTTAAACAACGGGATCAGCTTGCTTAAGCCGTTGATCACCCGTGGGCCAATGGGCGATACTATGGGATAGGTTTGTGATGCCTCGATGGTTGACTTGTCAAACAAATCCATCTTGCCGGCATAGAATAAAAAGATACTGAAAATGATGGTGTAGAGTATCATATAGAGTAGAATTCCGCCGAGCCGGTTCGCCCATCCGAGCATCACCATTTCGAAAGTTTTTTGAATCAGCTTACCACCCAAATGCACCAGCAACACCACCAAAAAAAACACCAGGGCGAAGGAAACAAGTGGCAGCCACTTTGATGCCAGGGTGAGGTTATGTTGCAAATACACTGCAACGGCCGCCGATAATTTTAAGGCGGCAGCAAGGCCCACTACTAATGCAATGATTGAAAATAGTGCAATGATCAATCCTTTACGGAAGCCTTTTATAATGGCTAGCAGCATTAATACAGCAAAAATAATATCAATCATATGCAATTGTTTCCTGGAACTATTGAGCCTATTGAACAGATCTGTGATATTCGCAGGCAGTTATTTGCTTAACAGCTCTTTTACGATGTTGCTGATGGTTTTTCCATCTGCCAGTCCGGCCAGTTGTTTACTGGCTACACCCATCACTTTGCCCATATCAGAGGGCGATGCTGCGCCGGTTTGGGCAATAATTTTTGCAACGGCTGCTTTAATTTCAGCTTCACCCAGTTGTTTGGGAAGAAATCTTTCTATCACTTCCATCTCTTCTCTTTCTTTCGCCGCCAGGTCTTCCCTGCCTTGTTTTTCAAATATTTCGAGTGAGTCCCTTCTCTGTTTCATCATTTTTTGCAAAAATTTTTGCTCGGTAGCTTCGTCAATTTCGCCACCTGCGCCGGGTTCTGTTTTGGCTTTGATGATCTCTGCCTTGATAGCCCGCAAACTGCGCAACATACCTTCATTTTTCGATTTCATGGCCTCTTTCATTTCAGCCATTATTTGTTGTTCTAAAGCCATGATATTGTTTTATAATTTTAGAGATGGATACTTGATACTTGATACTTGATACTGGACTGGATACTTCACACCTACTGAGATTCTTTCAATTGCATTTGCCGGAATTTTTCGAAGAACGCTTTTGCAAAGGTCTTCATGTCATCACTAAGCTCCTGCTGTTGTGTTGCTCTTTTGAAGGTATCTGCCATGGTCATCATCATCTGGTAATAAAAATCTGCCATTTCATCCATCATCATATCTTTTGTCCACAGATCAATCCGCAGGGCGGTTTTGTCCGCGCCATCCCAAAACGCAATGCACATAGCCTTTGCCTGTTGCACCATATCAGCCGTGCTGTCTGAGGCACTCCAGCTGATTTGTTCGGGTACTTTGTTCGGGTCTAATAATACATCAATTTTTATGGTCGATTGGTTCATATTGTATTTGTTGATTGATAATTAACTGGTTTGTGAGCCAGGATCGCAAAGGTAATATCTTTATAAGATACCTCACCCACCACTGCCATGTAAACGCTTATCCAGGCGGCGGGTTTTCTATACATTTCCAAAATGCTTCTTCAATCGTTGTTTCTTTCCGGGCTGCAGCAATTCCTTTCCTGCCCCGGTTGATCAAGTCGGCACGAAGGTTTTCATCTTTAAATACCAGCATCATTTTATCAGCGATATCTTCAAAAATGAGTGGATCCGCATACAATGCAGCATCGCCGATTGCTTCCTTTATAGCGCCTGTGTTGGTGGTGATAACGGGTACTTCACACTGCATTGCCTGCAAAGGGAATATCGCCGTGCCCTCATACAACGAAGGATACACGAAAGCATATGCAGCAGCGGTAATCTCCGGGATATCTTTTCCGGGCAAGTCCATCAAAAGCTTCACGGCATCACGATATTTATAAGTCTTGAATGTTTCAATAAATCGGTCATTGCCGGGAATGGTCTTGCCCGTTATGATCAGCTGCATATTGCTCTTCTGCCGTTTCTTAAAGAAAGAAAATGCCTTCAACAGGTTCACAAGATTGTTGCGTGAATGAATTTCCCCACTGAATAAAAAATATTCTTTCCCTTGTGTATACCTTTCTTTGATCAATTCTTTTTCCTTCCACCCCATTGGTTGATAAACATTATTGATAGATAATTGAACGGCGGTGATTTTGTTTGCAACCTTCGGGTACTGGTCTGAAATTTCTTTTTCTAAAAAAGCGGAAGCTGTTACGATATGATTGGCTTTTGAAAGAAAGGCAGGTGTATTTTTTTTGAGAAAATACAATTGCTTCTTTGAAAAGAAAGCAGGGAAATGTAGAAAAGACAAATCGCTGGTAAATAGCCATTGGGGAATTGCCGAACGTAAAGAACAAACGCCTCCGGTATGCACTATCATTTCTGCCTTGTGTTTTCTTGCAATGGAGGGCAGTTGATAATCGAGCCAAAGCTTCCATAGCAAAGGATTATTTGCTTTTGGAAAAGAAACAATATTGATAATGTTTGCTGAATTGATAGACTGGCTGCTGATGGCTACCGGTGTGATGAAGATGAACTGGTGTTCCGGTTTCGCAGCTGCTGTTTGCAGTAAATAGGCATTGAAAAAGTCGTTACCGGCAGAATGTATAAAATGTGTGCAGTTAATGACAATGGTCATCCGGGAAAATAGTTTATTGAATGATCATTAAAAAAATCACTAAACGCAGCGTGTTGGCAGAATCATAGGAAAGGATGTGTTAACATGATTGCGAACATTTTCGGCTGCGCCGGCTTTATTTAAGCACTTTCATCTTTACGGTTTCAATCCTTGTATCGCTTACATTCAGGATATCAAACTGGTAATTGCCGACCGTAAAAGTCTCCTTTTGTTTGGGAATTTCGTCGCGGTTCTGGATGATGAAACCGCTGAGCGTTTCTGTTTCTTCGTTATCCGGGAATTCGAGTTTGTACTTTTCTGTGATATAGTCCAGTTCAAGCCGCCCGCTGAAAATGAATTCATTGGTGGCCAGTTGCTTTTCTATAAATTCTTCTGTAGTGTCGTATTCGTCTTTAATTTCACCAAAGATCTCTTCCAACAGGTCCTCCATAGTTACAATGCCTGCTGTGCCGCCAAATTCGTCTACTACCCAGGCAATGCTTTTTCTTTCCTTGCTGAACTTGGTCATCAGGTCGGTAGCACTCATGCTTTCGGGGATAGTCGGAATAGGGAGCAGGATGGAATTGATGTCCTGTGGATTTTTAAAAAGATCGAGCTGGTGTACGTATCCAAGGATATTATCAATATTCTTTTCATACACCACCAACTTGCTCAGCTGTGTTTGAATAAACTTGTCCTTAACACTTTCAATATTAGTGCTGATGTTAATGCCTTCAATTTCTTTGCGTGGTATCAGGCATTCCCTTACTTTTTTGTCGCTTAAAGAAAGGGCATTCTCGAATAACTCTTTGTTTATCTCGGTAGTATCTTCTTCGTCGTGGTTTTTGCTTTGCTGAATAAAATGTTCCAGATCAATTTTGGTAAAAACATCTTTTTTCTCGTTGAGCTTAACATTGAAAATGTACTTCAATATCCATTCTGCAATATCTACAAATAGAGAAGCGATGCCTGAAAACGCAGCGAAAAAGAATTGGATGATATAAGTAATGAAACCACTGCTGAGAATGGCATCATTTTTTGCCCTGAAGAAAGCTTTAAATATGAATTCAAAAAATAGCAGGCAAAAAGTGGAGGCAATGGTTTCGATAATGAGGTGCAAATAGGGATTGGTAATGTCCCAGCTATAATTGCCGATGGTATTGTGCCATACGCCCGACATAAAACTGCTCCAGAACAATCCATACACCACTAATATCACATTGAATGCGATTAGCGTAGTACCAATAAAACGGGCGGGGTTATCTGCGTATTCACCCCATACCCTGCCACTGTAAGTACCCTTTTTCTTTCGTAACTCAATGGATAATTTATTGGCGGAAACAAATGCAATTTCTACCCCGGAAAAAAAGCCGATGAAGAGTAAAGAAATAAGTATCGCAATAAGTGCTGTCCAGTCCATAAGTAAAATTAATAATAAAGATCAATCATTTTCCGTTACCGCCAATTATTGTTCGATGAACTGTTGTACAATTTCGGTAGCATCTTTACAGGCTTTTTGCAAATCTTCATTTACAATTAGCTTGTCAAATTGGTCTTTGAAGGAGATTTCGTAGGCTGCTTTGTTGATCCTGGCCGACAGGGATTCGGGTGTTTCCGTGCCACGGCTTTCCAGTCTTTTTTTCAACTCTCCAACGGATGGCGGCTCTATGAATAAGGTTAAAGACGATTCAGGATATTGTTGTTTAACATGTATGGCGCCTTTTACATCAATGTCCAAAACGGGAATTCTATGTGCATCCCAGATACGTTGTAGTTCACTTTTTAAGGTGCCATAATATTTCCCTTCGTACACCATTTCCCATTCTGCAAATTCGTTATGCAGGATCTTTTGCTTGAAATCGGCTTCACTGATAAAATAATAATCCACCCCATCTTTTTCAATGCCCCTGGCATTGCGGGTAGCGGCAGAAATGGAAAAAGCCAACAGGGGAAACACTTGCATCAGGTGGCGGGTGATAGAAGTTTTGCCCGAGCCTGAAGGTGCAGTGATAACAATTATTTTATTTTGAAGAGACATGTCGAAGAAAATGGTTGAAGGTTAAAGGTTGATGATTGGTTGCGTGATATAATAGAAGCCACGAATTGAAAAGCGCCTAGAACCCCACTTGGGGGGCAGGGGGGCTTCTTTTAATCTCCGCACCCAAATTCCTCAGCCTTCCATCGATATTTTGATAACCCCTGTCAATTTGTTCAATATTTTGTATAGTGCTTTTACCTTCAGCACTTAACGCTGCAATCAGCAGCGCAACACCGGCACGGATATCGGGGCTGCTCATTGTAATTCCTCGTAATTTTTGTTCTCTTTCCAATCCTATCACTACCGCACGGTGGGGATCGCATAAAATGATCTGTGCACCCATCTCAATCAACTTGTCTACAAAGAACAAGCGGCTTTCAAACATTTTCTGGTGTATCAGCACACTCCCTTTTGCCTGTATAGCGGTTACCAATACAATGCTTAACAGATCGGGGGTAAATCCAGGCCACGGATGATCATAGATAGTGAGCACCCCGCCATCCATATATTTTTGAATCTCGTATAGATCTTGTGCAGGAATATGAATATCATCTCCCGGGAAATTCATTTGAATGCCCAGTTGCTGAAACCGTTCTGGAATCACCCCTAAATGTTCGATTCCGGCATTTTTAATAATAATATCGCTTTGGGTCATAGCTGCCAGCCCGATAAAGCTCCCCACTTCGATCATATCCGGCAAAATGGTGTGCTCGGTGCCACCCATATAATCTACCCCTGTAATCGTGAGCATATTGCTTCCAATTCCGCTTATTTGTGCGCCCATGCGGTTAAGCATTTTACAAAGCTGCTGCAGGTAAGGCTCGCAGGCGGCATTGTAAATAGTGGTGATGCCGGAGGCCTTTACAGAAGCCATTAAAATATTGGCAGTACCGGTAACGCTTGGCTCATCCAGTAAAATATTGGTTCCTTTTAGTGCATCAGCGGATAAATAAAAAAATCCATCGGGGTTATACTGGAAAGAAGCGCCCAATTTTTCAAAACCCAGTATATGGGTGTCGAGTCTTCTCCGGCCAATTTTATCGCCTCCCGGTTTGGGGATATAAGCTTTTTTGAACCTGGCCAACATGGGGCCGGCAAGCATTACCGAACCACGTAGTTTGCCGCTTTTCTGGTGAAAATCTTTGCTGCTCAGATAATCCACATCTACATCATCCGCCTGGAAAGTGCAACTGTTACTGCAGGTTCTGTTTATTTTTACCTTCATTTCAGCCAGCAGATCGATGAGCAGGTTTACGTCAATAATGTCGGGGATGTTATCGATATACACTTTCTCCGAAGTGAGCAAAACCGCGGAAATAATTTGCAGGGTTTCGTTCTTGGCGCCCTGCGGGATGATTTCACCGGACAGTTTTTTGCCCCCGGTAACTTCAAATGAACTCATATCGATCGATTAAAACAGGTTAAAAATAAAGCCCCAACTCATTAACAGTCGGGGCCTCATGCTCAAATTAATTTTTACAACCAGCGATCTGCCCGATCAACTGGTGATGGTATCAATATCTCTTTTTGAAATTGCGGTTGTTATTGTTCCGGTTGTCAGTATTGCCTCCGCCGCCGGTGCGGTTATCACGCTGTCCTCCACCTCCAACGCCGCCGCGGTTATCACGCTGTCCGCTGCTGACATTGCGATTGTCGCGTCCGCCGCCAGCATTGTTCCGGGCGCCAAAGTTCTTCCTGTAACCACCGCCACCACCGGTACTTCCGCTCCTGTAATCATCCCTGTCCGGGCGATTATCAGCCCTGTGTTTCACAAAAGGACGATTGTTGAATTCAAGCTGCCCTTCGGTAATACTTTGCAGTTCGGTCTGGATATTATCATCATGCACCAATTCCTTGTGCCAGTTGCTATAGGTGAGCTTCATGTAATACGCAATGGCATTGGCAAATCCCTGGCGTTTTTCCGGGTTTTCTTCCTTCAGTGCTTTGTTGATAACTACTTCTATATTTTTGCCGAGATGGTTGAATTTGGGATATTTTTTCGGGTAGCCCAATGGTTCAGGTTTAGCCTTCAACGTTTCCCTGGTGGGAATAGGATAAGGGCTTTCAACATCCAGTGTAAAATTGCTGATCAGGAAAAGATGATCCCATAATTTGTGACGGAAATCCTCCACATTTTTTAAATGCGGGTTTAAGAAACCCATCAGTTCAATGAGGGCCATTGCATTTCGCTGGCGCTTTTCTTTGTCTTCAATGGTGAGGAGATATTCCACCATTTTTTGTATATGGCGACCATATTCTCTCATCGTTAAATGATTGCGTGTGGTATTGTACTCCATATTTTCTACGTTCATCATAAAGGCAAATGTACTAAAAAGCTGTATACACAGCAAGTTTACAAAATATTTGGCGTGTTAATTTTTCGGCAGTTTTTTGATGGTCAGGTATACTTTTTTATACAGAAAATAAAGGCTGTAAATGCTCCCAGGCTGTCAGCCGCCCAATCAAACAGGTCGAAGCTTCGCCCGGGAATCCAATATTTTTGAATAAATTCGGTGGTTAATCCCCACAGCGAAGTGGCAATAGCGATGCGGATGAAATACTGCAATTTTTCTTTGTTCTCCATTGAAGAAAATGCAAAGGGCATCATAAACAACAAGGCAAGCAGACCAAAGATTCCGGTATGCACCCATTTGTCAAAGAAAATTTTGGAGAGCCAGTTAACGGACGGAATATCCTGCCCGGGCAAACACAGCAATACCAGCACAACAAAAAACCAGGCGATGCCTGGCATAAATTTATAAAGGTTAATTCGCTTCACGTAAATAGAAGTTTAAAGTATTCCTTTATCATAGACGCGAAATAGAGCATTCAGGATAAAGTAAAACGGAATACTTATGCAACAAGGGCGGTGTAGGCTTCTGAGGTCAGCAATTTTTGAAAGTCTTCGACATTGTCAACAGTCATTTTTATCATCCATCCTTCACCGTATGGATCTGTGTTAACCAGTTCCGGCTGTGCTTCTAACGCTGGATTGATCATTGTAATCGTTCCCTGCACAGGTAAAAAAAGATCACTCACTGTTTTTACAGCTTCCACTGTACCAAAAACTTCTTCGGCCGCCAGCGCCTTTCCCTTCGAGGTGATGTCGATGTAAACGATGTCACCCAATTCCCCCTGGGCAAAATCGGTAATGCCAACTGTGGCAACATTGCCGTCTAAAGAAACCCATTCGTGGTCTTTTGTGTAGCGCAGATTTTCGGGAAAGTTCATATTAATTGAATTGAGATTATGGGGTTAAAAAAAACTAAGCTTTTGCAAATTAAATCATTTTTTATTGCACGATTGGATGAAATGTTCAGTTAGCTGACAAAGGAACTTAATATGTTATCACTTTATTACTTCCATTTTCATATGGATGTCTTTTAGCGGACGCTTAGCATTGTCTTTCTCAGCTTGTGCTATTTGATCAACCACTTCGATACCGCTTTCCACCTCACCAAAAACGGTATAATTCATATCCAGGTTGGGAGTGCCACCCACCATCTTATAAGTCATGCGTTTGGCCGGTGAAAAATGAACGCCCCTTTGCATTTCAATGATGTTCAGTTCATCATCTGCAAATTTTTTGCCCTGTACAATGTAAAACTGGCAGCCACTGCTGGCCTTTTCAGGATTATTATCCCGGGCTGCCGCCAATGCACCTTTTTTATGATACAAAGTTGAATCAAACTCTGCCGGGATCGTATAGCCGACGCCCCCCTTTCCCAACATAATACCTGGAAGCGCATTCTTGCTTTCAGGATCTCCACCCTGGATCATAAAGCCGGCAATAACCCGGTGAAAAAGTAAGCTGTCGTAAAAATGATCATTGACTAGTTTGATAAAATTATCACGGTGCCGCGGCGTTTTATCATACAGCCGTACAATGATCTCCCCCATATCAGTAGATATTTTAACTCTGGTGCCTATGGCTTTTACAGGTGGTAAACTGATTTTTGCTGCTGGCTTTGCCCTTTTCTTCACGGGAACTGAAGTGGATTTTTTGACGACTTTTTTCTTTACCTGGGCGTGTGTTACCGAAATACTTAAAAATAATAACAAAGAAATTACGAGAAGAAACCGGCGGGGAATATGCATGAGATTAATTGTCATTTTTAAAAAACTGGTCAAAGTAAAGCAAAACATGGTCTTTTAAAAAATTTTCCTGTTCAAAGAGATCAAATTCCGGAAGTGCTTTCAATTGTTTAAAATGGGGCCAGCCTTCTTCATCATATCCTTCCATCATATAATACCCGCTCTGCATCAAAACCGTACAAACCGCTATATGCATCAGGTCTTGCTTTTGTTCTTTGGTATATTCCTGTTTGCCGCTGCCCAGTTCCTGCACGCCAATTAAAAAAAGTATACCATCCATCTCAGGCTTGATGCCATATTTTTCTTTTAATTTAATCCGGAGTTTAAGCCACCTTATTTGTAAATCGTCTTTAGCTTGTTGCATCTGCAAATATAAATTTAATAGAGCCAATTGATGCTTTGATAAAAGTTAAATAGCAATACGGTCATGCAACCGGGTATTTTATCTTTTCTATTTTGAGGTTACAACAACATCCTGTTTTACATTTAAACGGCAGGCTCCTGTTTTTATCTAAAAAAATCAAAGCATTACCTTTGGCAAAATTTCAATAAAAAAATGTTACAGATTAGTTTTATCCGGCAGCACACAGATTTGGTAAAAGAAAGATTAGGCACAAGGTATTTCGGTGAATTATCAATTGTTGATAAAGTGGTGGAACTGGATGAGCAGGTGCGCAAATTAAAAGTAGAAACAGAAACACTGCAGGCAGAAATGAATTCATCCAGTAAGGAGATCGGATTGCTGATGGGAAAAGGAGAAAGGGCATTGGCCGAAGAAAAGAAGCAACAGGTGGCCCTGCATAAAACCTACCTGCAGGCATTAAACGAACAGTTGAGCAATGCCGAAAAACAATTACATGATGAATTGATAAAATTGCCCAACCTTCCTCACAATTCTGTAAAAAAAGGAAAAACACCTGAAGAGAATGAAGTGGTTAGAGAAGGTGGAAATGTACCAGTGCTTGGCGCCGGAGCCGTTCCGCATTGGGACTTAATAAAGCAATACGACTTGGTAGATTTTGAAACAGGGGCCAAATTAACTGGCAGTGGATTTCCATTGTATAAAGGAAAAGGAGCAAAGTTACAAAGGGCTTTGGTACAATATTTTTTGGAGTACAATACAGCTGCAGGCTACACCGAATATTTACCACCGTTGATGGTGAACGAAGCATCGGCCTATGGCACCGGCCAGTTACCTGATAAGGAAGGGCAGATGTATCATGTTACTACCGATGGCTTGTATTTGATACCAACGGCGGAAGTGCCTGTTACCAATATTTACCGGGACGAGATTATTAAAGAAAATGATCTTCCTGTAAAGATGACTGCGTATACGCCCTGCTTCAGGAGAGAAGCGGGAAGTTTTGGAAGCGATGTGCGTGGACTCAACAGGGTACATCAATTTGATAAAGTAGAAATCATTCAACTGGTTCACCCCGGTGAAAGTTATATTGTATTAGAGTCAATGGTTGCACATGTGGAGCAGCTGCTGAAGTCGTTGGAATTACCGTACCGGGTGCTTCGTTTATGCGGTGGCGATATGGGGTTTACCAGTGCACTCACTTACGATTTTGAAGTGTACAGTGCAGCCCAGCAAAAATGGCTGGAAGTAAGTTCTGTCAGCAATTTCGAATCCTTTCAAACCAACCGGATGAAAATTAGGTTTAAAGATGGAGGCGGTAAAACACAATTGCTACATTCTCTTAATGGATCTTCACTTGCATTGCCAAGGATAGTGGCTTCCTTACTGGAAAATAATCAAACGCCAACCGGAATAAATTTGCCCGGTGTTTTGCATCCTTATTTTGGTGCTTCTTCAATTTGATTTTCTTTAACATCTTTATTGCAGCTAATGAGTCATACAACGTCTCATTAGCCGTTTTGTTTTAGGTTATTTCTATCTTACCGTTAAACTAATCTCAATCCATCAGGTCATATAAAACGCTGGCGAATACAACCCTTCCTCTAACCTAAATTTCCTTCATGCAAGTTTCCAACCGGGTAAAGAATCAACATCTTTTGTGGCGTGCGGCCTTTGGTCCGATGGCTGAGAATGCGGCAAGCCTGGACAGCCTTTCCCAAAAGAAATTATGGAACCGCCTGTTGGAAACCTCCTCAAAAGAGCCATTGAAAATTGAAGTGGCTAACAATCTTGCTGATGGCTTGATGAAGGGCATGCAGGACCTCGGACATTTGCAAAAATTATCTACTGAACAAAAAAAAGCAATTCGGGAACAATCCAGGGAAGACCTCAAAAACCTGAATCTCCGGTGGATGGATGAAATGATCAACAGCGAAGCCCAGTTCAGGGAAAAGATGAGTTTGTTCTGGCATGGTCATTTTGCCTGCAGGGTGATCAATATTTTTTACCAACAGCAACTGTTACACATTGTTCGTGCGAATGCGACAGGGAAATTCAGCGACCTTCTGAGGGCTGTGAGCAAAAGTCCTTCCATGCTCCAGTTTTTAAATAACCAGCAAAACAGGAAGCAGCGGCCCAATGAAAATTTTGCCAGGGAAGTAATGGAACTGTTCACAATGGGAAGAGGCAACTATACCGAAACTGACGTGAAGGAAGCTGCCAGGGCATTTACAGGATGGGGCTTCAACCTGCAAGGCGAATTTGTTTTCAGGAATAACCAGCATGATGATGGAAGTAAAACATTTTTAGGTAAGACCGGCAACTTCAACGGCGATGACATTATCGATATTTTATTGGAACAAAAGCAAACCGCATGGTTCATCACCCAAAAAATTTACAGGTATTTTGTAAATGAAAAAGCTGATGAAAAAAGAGTGAGTTGGCTGGCGGGCCGGTTTTATGAAAATGAGTACGATATTAAAAAGTTGATGGAGGATATTTTTACCAGCGACTGGTTTTATGATGAAAAAAATGTTGGCGCAAAGATCAAATCACCGGTAGAGTTGATAGTGGGTATGCGAAGACTGCTTCCAATGGAATTGGAGAATGATTCGGCGCAATTGTTATTTCAGCGGGCACTGGGCCAAATACTTTTTTACCCACCCAATGTTGCAGGATGGCCCGGTGGGAAAAGCTGGATCGATAGTAGCACACTCATGCTAAGATTGCGGATTCCACAGATGATTGCAGCCAATGAGGTGGTCAATATTCATCCTAAAAATGATGACGATATAATGATGGGGCAAATGCAGGATGAAAAGAAGAAGTTAAAGAAAAATACTGGCTTTGGCATCGGAAATAGCGCAGCCGTAGTAGATTGGCCAATGGTGACAAAGATATTTGAAAAAGTTACGAGGGAAGACCTGCTGCCCAAAATTTCGGAAACGGTACTTCAAACGAAAAGCAGGGTGAGCAATGTTATACTTGCCAAATACCTTCACAGTGAAAGCCGGGAAGCCTATATAAAAAGCGCTATCATTAATTTGATGGGCACTCCTGAATACCAGTTGTGTTAAGTATCACACCAAATTGCACCAGCAAAAATTAAAAAGATCTTTATGCTTATCAAACGCAAAGAGTTTTTACAAATCGGTTCCCTTGCGACGGCCTCCTTTATGCTGCCCAAATTTTTGAAGGCTTTTGAAAAGCCTAAAATGGTGCCGCCGGGGAATAAGGTGGTGGTGGTGATACAATTTAGCGGGGGAAACGATGGGTTGAATACGGTGATTCCTGTGCAGAATGATATTTATTATAAGTCGAGGCCGGGAATAGGGATCGCAAAGGACAAGGCGCTGTCTATAACAACCGAGGTTGGCCTCAATCCCGCACTGGAGGCTTTTAAAGGGTTGCATGACAATGGCGAAATGGCCATCTTAAATAGTGTAGGATACCCTAACCCCGACCGCTCACATTTTAGAAGTATGGATATCTGGCATAGCGCCAGCAATAGTAAGGATTATATCAATACAGGCTGGATCGGCAGGTACCTCGATGCTCAGTGTAAAGGATGTGATAAGCCCACCCAGGCGGTAGAGATTGATGATGTATTGAGCCTTGCGTTAAAAGGTGAAAATGCAAATGGCCTCGCATTCAAAGACCCGCGGAAATTGTACAATACCAGCAATGAAAAATATTTCAGGGAGATCAACGCGGATCATCATAGCGGTGGTGAAACGGCCGACTATCTCTATAAAACCATGAGTGGAACATTGAGCAGCGCAGACTACATTTTCCAGCAAAGTAAATTACATCCCTCTGCAGAAAGCTATCCTTCAACAGCGCTCGGAAAAGATTTAAAAACCATTGCCTCACTCATCCTTTCTGATATCAACACCAAAGTGTATTATGTTTCATTAGGCAGTTTTGATACCCATGTGAACCAGGAAAATCAGCAAAAAAGATTGTTTACAGAATTGAACGGCGCTGTAGAAGCCTTTACCGCTGACATGAAAAAAAATAGCCGTTTTGAAGATGTGTTGCTGATGACTTTTAGTGAATTCGGGCGAAGGGTAACTCAAAATGCAAGCGGCGGCACAGATCACGGAACAGCCAACAATATGTTTTTTATCAGTGGTGGGCTAAAAGAAAAAGGCTTGTTGAATGCAATGCCTGACCTTTCCGATTTAAAGGATGGTGATCTTCAGTACCAGGTAGATTTCAGGGATGTGTATGCAACGGTGTTAAATAGATGGTTGCAGGCAGATGATCAGCTGATTCTAGGCCAGGCAGGGAAGTATCTACACTTCATTTAATTCAAACAATTTGCTACATCGCTATTTACCGGGTGCTATCTCATTTTAACTTTCAGGGGAATAGATAAGTTGACCTATGCAGTTTTCATCTTCTAAAGATAATTATCTCAAAAAATCTTATAAGGATTAGCATTATAGCGGACGGTTTTGTGTCACGTTATAATCTTTAAAGCAAATTCGCTGTCAGCTCCGGCAGTGTTCCTTTGACATTCACTACAGTTTTATTATCTGCAATTAGTTTATCAATACCATAACTGGTAGCTATTATGCGGGTTTCCTCAATCCCTTTACAACTTCCCATCAAAAATCTTCCGTAAAAAATGTGAGGCATGAAAATGCCAAAAAATGGAAAAGGATTTTCTTAACTTGTTGTGGAAAGATTTTTTGTATAAGGGTGTTAACTGGGTTATCAATCTTGTTTAGCTAAATTTTCACAGCACCATATAATTATTTCCAGTTATTCAAAAAATAGTATGATTTATCCCGCCGAGGCCGATATTGTAATATTTTTAAAATTGTTGTCGCAAAGCTTACAACCTTATGCAGCAGCGAATGATGTGCACATTTCTTTTTCGTCAGCTATAAAAAAACAGGTGATACGCTATCATCCTTTTTTACTCTCGCAATCGCTTCTTCAGCTGATCTGTAACATTATTAATTTGCTGCCCCCAAAAAACAAGATTAAGATGCGGGTACTTTATAGTTCCGACCATCAACACTTATTGATAGAGATAGAAAATACCGGCATTCACCTGATTCGGGTAAATGAAGTTTCTGCTCAAACTGCATATTCATTTACCGGTTTCGAATCGGCCGGGGGAACGATCTACCGGCTTCTTATTCCTTTACAACAGCAGGCCTTCACTTCAAGTCAGTTGACCGGGGTAAATGGTTCCGGTAACAATCTTCCGAAATTTTACAGGGAAATTCAAAAGCGATTGAGTTCGCATTTTACACAAACGGAAAAACTAATAGCTACGCTTGAACAACACCGCCCACAGGAAGCCGCTTTTATGCAAAAAATAAATGCGCTCATAAATGTAAACCTGGAAAATGAACACTTTGATACCAACGCTTTATGTAAGGCAATGTCTTTAAGCAGAACGCAATTGTTTCGCCGCCTGAAATATCTTATCAAACTGGCGCCGGCCCATCATATCAAAGCGATGCGGCTCAAAAAAGCTAAAGAATTGTTGGAAACGACCGATTGTACCATTAGCGAAATAACTTTTAGAACGGGGTTTCAAAACATAAGCCATTTCACAAAAATTTTTAAAAAAGAATATACTGTAACACCTTCCGTTTTCCGCCGTAGCAATGCGCCTGCAACAAATGAATAAAAAATCGCAACAAACGAGCTAACCAGCACTTGCATTGCCGGGTAACTTTGATAAAAACTATTTATTATGGAACAACAAAAACAAAACAAGGAGTTTATTATCGGCTATTTTAATGCCCTTAGCGGCGTAATAAAAACGCGGGAATTGGTGGATAGGTATATGACAGATGAGGAATTGAAGGAGCATATTGCTTTCTTTGATACAGCGTTTCCCCGGTACGAACTATTTGCAGATGAAATGACAGCGGAGGGAAACAGGGTAGTGATCAGGGCACGTTTCAAAGGTAGTCATGAAGGAGAATTCAATGGTATATTGCCCACCCATCGCACGGTTGAGTTTCCTTTTGTTGTGAGCTATGAAATTGAAAATGGAAAAATCGTACATCACTGGCTAATTGCAGATTCAATGGCTTTGATGGAACAACTGGGTGTAATGAATGTGCCGGCTTAAGTGTTCTCAATCAACAACGGAAGCTTTGCCGGCAGCTGCCGAAGGTTTGTGGCCCTGTAATAATTTCGCCCATTCATTATGGAAATGTCGATGCTGGTAGCATTGGCTGCATTGTAAGTCAGGCTTTAAGTAGATAACAAAATTTATTTTTCTTTATATGGGCAATACCTTCCTCATCCAGCCTGTTTTGCTATACGGCGGCTTTGTGGAAGAATACTGGAAAACCAAGATGGCATTGTAATTGGCAGAAGATTAAAAAAAATTACAATGGAAAAGATTGAAAAAATGCACATGATGGATAAGATGCTGCGTGAACTGGAAGACATCACCAATAGCCAGACATCCTTGTTAAAGAAGATAGCCCAGCTTGAAGCCGATAACATTAATCTTGGAAATAGCCTTCTCGATAAAAGATTACCTGATATTCATGAAAAAGTAGACCAGGCTTTGGTTGAAGTAACCGCGGTAAACACTGAATTTGCTGCAGTAAGAGATAAGTTCGTAGATGATAATAAGCTGAATGAAGTGTTACCGGAAGCAACCAATAGCTGATAACAGTTGGTTTTTATGGTCATTCGCGTGGGTTTTCTCCCGTGTTCTGATGTGGCAAAAAATTATAAAAGGCGGCCCACGGTCCGCCTTTTATAATTATATCGGGAACATGCTATTTCTTCAGTGCTGTTTTATACAACATCCATCCCATTGTGGCAAAGAACAATACGCCCATAAAATAATAGCCACCGGTGGTTAACGCAGTGCTCAGCGATTCTTCAAACGTAATTTTCTTTAAAAATTTATCACCACTATCACTCCCGCTAAGGAAAGCAATTACCACACCGGCAACTGCTCCACCGGCCACAAGCCCGGTAGCAAACAAACTACCTTTTCCTAATTCATCCTCTTCGGTGTTTACTACAATGTTTTCTTTTTTCTTTTTTATATCCACCAATCCTTTAATGGCTCCGCCAATAAAGATCGGTAAAGTGGTAGATAAAGGAAGATAGGCACCCACGGCAAAACTTAAAGATTTAATGCCACATAGTTCCATTACAACGGCCACAAAAACACCCACAAAAACATATTGCCAATCGAGATTAAAAGATAGAATTCCTTTGATCAATGTTGCCATTAAGGTCGCTTGAGGCGCAGGATATTTTTC
Source organism: Ferruginibacter sp. (assembly GCA_025963635.1). Lineage (GTDB taxonomy): Bacteria > Bacteroidota > Bacteroidia > Chitinophagales > Chitinophagaceae > Ferruginibacter. The sequence goes on along the minus strand of JAOQAK010000061.1, from coordinate 64,783 downwards.
AGTTCCAATGGCATGATGAATGCCCTGGGCCACCATCTCACTGGTAGGCTTATCGAGGTATTTAATAGTGATGCCAATAACAACAGATGAAACAATTGCACCGATAAACAACGCTATTTGCTGGTTGCGTGGCGTTGCCCCCACGATATAACCACTCTTCAAATCCTGGGAGGTGGCACCCGCATTTGCAGCAGCAATACAGATCATGCCGCCAACCACCAGCACCAATGGCTCATATGCATGCCCTGTCCAGCCCACAGCCATAAAGATCAGGCTGGTGCCCATCACCGTGGCGATCGTCATGCCGCTGATTGGGTTATTGGAAGATCCGATCAATCCAACAATCCTGGAGGAGACGGTAACGAACAATGCTCCGAATATTATTACTAACACCCCGATTAATAATTTTTGCAAAATGCTGTCGCCGGGCACCTGTGGAAGCAGTGCAATCAAAGCGATCAGTCCGAGACTTCCGAATCCCACAATTTTTATATTCAGATCTTTTTCTGTTCGTAAAACAACGTTCGTTTCTGCATCAGCTGCGTTGCTTTTAATAGATGTTACACTTCCCTTGATTGACTTTACAATGGTGGGAATGGTTTTGAACAGTGTAATAATACCACCTGCAGCAACCGCACCGGCACCGATTTGGCGGATAAAAGCATAATAAATTGCCGAAGGATAATTGGTAAAACTATGGGTGGCAGCATTCCAGCCGCCCTTACCGCCGTCATACGCCAGGTTGGTGAGGTACCCGAGTTTTACCAACTGTGTTGCAATGGTGTCTGCCGGCACAACCGATGCTAAAAGTGGTATCAGCACGAGCCAGCTAAGTACCCCGCCCGCCACCAGCACGCCGGCAATTTTTGGCCCGATGATATAACCAACTCCTAAATACTCGGGGGTAATTTCTCCGCTTACCTGTGCTGAAGGAAAAAATTTGTTCACCTGTTTTGTCACAAACACGGGTGTTTCGGCAATCACATGTAATATCTTTTGCAAAATGGCATATCCAAATGCAACACCCAAACCCCAAAAAGCAGTCCTGGCAAAATCGCCGCCCTTTTCACCTGCTTTTAAAACATCACCGCAGGCGGTGCCCTCGGGATAAGGCAGGGTCTCATGCTCATTTACAATCAATGCTTTTCTTAACGGCACCATCAGCAAGGTACCCAGCATACCACCTACAATCGCCAGTATCAATATCGTGACGTAATTAAAATAAGAAGCGCTATCAGGTGAAGAAAGAAACAAAAATCCCGGCAAAGTAAATGAAACGCCCGCTGCGATACTTTCACCGGCACTTCCGGTTGTTTGAATGATATTGTTTTCAAGTATCGTGGTTTTGAAATATTTCCTTCCTAAGGTGATTGCGATCACCGCGATAGGGATAGAAGCAGAAACTGTTAGTCCTGCTTTCAAGGCAAGATACACTGTAGCGGCGCCGAATATAACGCCAAATAAACTGCCTAATAATACTGACTTTACCGTCAGTTCTTTCATGATGGTTTGCGGCGATACAAATGGGTGGAACGTCTTTTTTTCAGTCATGCAATATGGATTTTTTTAAGAAGTTAAAATAGAAAGGCGATACAATTTGTATCGCCTTTCGTATGAGGAGCTATTTTATGCCGAACCGGTTTTATCTTTCAGAATTTGGTTGAGCGATCTTATCCTTGAATAGATCAGTATGCCACCAATAAATGCGGCAATCACCAGGATAAGAAAGAATATTTTTTTGTCGGTAAAATCGTCCCAGAAACTGGTCATTACACCGGCGATCTTTCCTCCAATGGAAGTTGACAAAAACCATCCACCCATCATCAGGGCAGTAAGCCTGGCGGGTGCAAGTTTGGAAACCAGTGACAAGCCGATCGGGCTTAAAAATATCTCACTGATCGTGAACACAAAATAGGTGCCCCAAAGCCATGCCGGGGCTGCTTTATATCCGTAAATGGAAGGAACAGACATCACCGCAAAAACCATCACAAGAGCGGATAGGCCGGAGATAAATAAAGCCATCCCAAATTTTGAAGCGGTTGAGGGTTCCTTATTTCGCCTTCGGAGATAATCAAAGAAAGGAACAAAAAACAATGTGAGCAGAACAATAAATAAAGGATTGATAGATTGGAATAATTCAGTGTTGGCTAATTTCACATCCTTTCCCTTTGGCCACTGGTCTTTTGGAACATTGTTAAAATATGGATCGGGTCCCATTCCCTGGATAATATGCCCGCTATCGTCTTTTAAATTTACAAAGGTCTCATTTACTTTATTTACCAACCTCGGCGTATCGGTTACCGTTTGTAACATTCCAAGCTTGCCGGCAAATTTTTCTGTACTTGCGGAAACAGCCCGGTCAGTATGTTTTTCAGCCCATAAGGTTAGCCCGGTAGAGTTTTGATTATAAATGGTCCAGAATACAATCGAGATAGTAAAAATAAACAGGAGAGAACCAATGCCTTTTTTATCCTGCCCCTTGGCCTTTACATACAATGAAACGTAAAACGCAATGATGGGAATACATGCAAAAATAAAGGCATCGTTGGCCGGACTTCCCATAATGGTTTGACCAAAGATTTGATTGGGTACCACCCATCCGATAATAGCAGCAATAATGGCCGGCAGGAATACGTACAAAAAAATTTTAGACAAAGGCATGTCTTCTGCCTGAACCGGTTTCTTTATATCACCCTCTCTTACATGTTTCAAATTGAATGCAAGAACAATCATACCGATGACGAGGCCAACCCCCGCAGCGGCAAAAGCATATCCCCATCCATAATTATTACGGAGATAGGCAGCTACGAAATTGCACACAAAGGCACCGATGTTGATGCCCATATAAAAGATATTATAAGCATTATCCTTTAAAGGTTTAAGGTCTTCGCGGTTGTAGATATTTCCCAATACCGTAGAGATGTTCGGTTTAAAAAATCCATTCCCGATAATGATAAGCGCAAGAGAAATAAACATCGCTGTATTGCCTGGCAGTGATAGTCCGAAATAGCCCGCTGACATTAAACATCCACCCAAAAAAACAGATTTGATATAACCGAGATACCGATCGGCAATAAGGCCGCCAATAAAGGGGGTGAGGTAAACCAATGCAATGAAACTACCCACAATATCGGCGCCTACATTTTGTGAAAGCCCTTTGCCCCCTGTGGTGGCATCTATCAGGTATAAAAAAAGAATACCCACCATCAGGTAATATGCAAAACGCTCCCACATCTCTGTAAGAAACAAAACGTACAATGCTTTAGGGTGCCGACCGGGTTTTATAGTTTCACTCATATGTTTGTTTTAATTAATTGAATATTGATTTAAAACGCTCAAAGTAGCAAATTTCTTTTTACCAAATCAAAAGCATTTTTCTCTATTTTTTAAAATGCGGTTAAATATTCTATGCCGCTGGTATAATTAATATTGTAAACTGTTTTAGTAACTTTAATTTCGCCGCGTATATATAGATAGTTTAAATATTACTTTCAATTTCTAAAACTACTGCTAAGGATACCCATTGCGGTAATCTCACAGGTTGCAGCATATGGAAGTTTTTTTTAAGCGCCTTACATTTCATATTTATTTTTTATAACAACTCTAAATCCATGAATATTCTTTTGATCGGAAGCGGTGGCAGAGAACATACGCTGGCCTGGAAATTAAAGCAAAGCCCTCTTTGCCAACAATTATATGTTGCACCGGGCAACGCCGGAACCGCACAATTAGGGACCAATGTGGCCCTTGCTATTACTGATTTTATTGGACTGGCGTCTTTTTGCATCAGTAATAAAATCGATATGATGATAGTAGGGCCTGAAGAGCCACTGGTTAAGGGGATCTATGACTTTTTTAAAAATAATCCCAACACAAGTAATATCCATGTAATCGGGCCATCAAAGGAGGCCAGCCGCCTGGAAGGGAGCAAGGCTTATGCGAAAGCGTTTATGAAACGCCATAATATCCCCACTGCTGCGTACCGCGAGTTTGATGCAGACAATTTTGAAGAAGGCATCGGCTATATAAAAACCCATGCATTGCCGGTTGTTTTAAAGGCAGACGGGTTGGCGGCCGGAAAAGGCGTGGTTATTTGTACCAATCACATTGAAGCCCTTGCAGAATTTGAACTAATGATACAGCAGGCAAAATTCGGCGAAGCTGGCAAGCGGGTAGTAATTGAGGAATTCCTGGATGGTATTGAGTTGAGCATGTTTGTATTAACCGATGGCAAAAATTATGTGATGCTTCCCGACGCCAAGGATTATAAGAGGATCGGGAACGGCAATACAGGTCCTAATACAGGCGGTATGGGAGCGGTAAGTCCCGTGCCATTCGTAGATGATGCATTTATGCAAAAAGTGAAAGAGGCGATCATAGAACCTACCATTGCCGGATTGATTGCTGAAGAGCTCGATTATAAGGGCGTGGTATTTATTGGTCTTATCAAGGTTAATGGCGAGCCATTTGTAATTGAATACAATTGCCGGTTTGGCGATCCTGAAACAGAAGTGATCATCCCAAGGATTGAAAATGACCTCGTAGAAATATTACTGGCTGCATCACAACAGCGGCTGAACGAAATTACTATCAAAACCAGTCCGCGTACCGCCGTAACAGTAGTGGCAGTAAGTGGTGGTTATCCAAATGATCATGAAACCGGCAAAGAGATTCACGGATTGAATAATACTTTACCCGGCGATTCCATTATTTTTCATTCCGGCACAAGGCAGGAGAATAATAAAATACTAACAAACGGAGGAAGGGTTATGGCGATTACGTCATTTGGTGATAATATCGAAGAAGCAGCTGAGCGATCCAACCAACTGCTCGATAGTTTATTTTTTGAAGGAATTTATTTTAGGAATGATATCGGATTTGAATTCAGGTAAGATGCATATTTCACTGCCAGGCTGTACAATTCCAAATTTATTGTTTATCATTTGCAAGTAAACCAGCAACACAAAACAGCAAACAATAAACGGTTATCTGTAAACGAAAAACAGTAAATATCAAACGTGCATAAAATATCGGTAAATAAAGTATTCTCCGTTGTTAATTCAAATATTTTACATCAACTTTGCCCAATTATTTACATTCGATTTTTCTCTATATAAATTATGGGTCTTTTTAATTTTTTCACTCAGGAAATTGCGATGGATTTGGGCACAGCGAACACCCTGATAATATTTAACGATGAAGTAGTAGTGAACGAGCCTTCAATTGTTGCCTTAGATAGAAATAATCCCAAAAATATTTTAGCGGTGGGCAAAAAGGCATTGATGATGCACGAAAAAACCCATGAAAGTATACGTACCGTACGCCCTTTGAAAGATGGTGTAATCGCAGACTTTAATGCAGCGGAACTAATGATCAGGGAAATGATCAAAATGATCTACCCTAAAAAACCATTATTTGCTCCCAGCTGGAGAATGATGATCTGTATTCCCAGCAGTATTACCGAAGTAGAAAAACGTGCAGTAAGGGATAGTGCGGAACAGGCGGGCGCTAAAGAAGTTTACCTGATTCATGAGCCAATGGCCGCAGCCCTTGGAATAGGGATTGATGTGGAAGAACCTGTTGGTAATATGATCATCGACATTGGTGGTGGTACTACCGGCATTACTGTAATTGCACTTGCAGGCATCGTTTGCGACCAGAGCATTCGTATCGCAGGAGATGAATTTACAGCTGACATTATGGAAGCGCTGCGCCGGTATCATAGTTTGCTGATTGGTGAGCGTACTGCTGAGCAGATTAAAATACAGGTTGGTGCCGCAATGAAGGATCTTGAAAATCCGCCGGATGATATCCCTGTGAATGGTCGCGATCTTGTAACAGGAATTCCGAAGCAGGTTTTTGTAAGTTTCCAGGAAGTGGCAGAAGCATTGGACAAAAGTATTTTCAAAATTGAGGAAGCCATTTTAAAAGCACTCGAAACTACCCCGCCGGAACTGGCAGGAGATATTTACCGCCGTGGTTTGTATTTAACCGGGGGAGGCTCACTTTTAAGAGGTCTTGATAAGCGTATCGCCGCTAAGATAAAATTGCCCGTACACGTCGCAGACGATCCACTGAAGAGTGTGGTAAGAGGAACAGGAATTGCCTTGAAAAATTATGATAAGTACCCTTTTGTAATGCGCTAGGCCTTTTCAATTCGTATGTCATTTGATGATTTGATCATTGAAATTGATCAAAACAAAGGTTCGGGTTAGTTTATCCGATCCTTTTAAAATACCCGGTGCTTTTTAAAAGAGATCATATCTTCTCTAAATATCCGCTCATTGCGGAAAAGATAAAGTTCTTTTTTGTATGAAGACTTTTCTACACTTTATAAGTTCAGGTTTCTCCCCCCGGAGAAGGTCAGGAGGAGCATTGTATGCGTAACATTTTTCTATTCATCCGCCGGTATTTCCATTTTCTTGCTTTATTGTTATTGCAGGCATTTTGTATTTATCTCATTGTGCATTATAATACCTACCACAACGCGGTGGCTTCCGTATATATGAACGAAATAACGGGTAAAATCAATACCCAGGCCAACAAAATCGATTACTATTTTCAGCTCAAAAAAACAAATGAACAACTGGCCAAAGACAATGAGCGCCTCAGAAACCAGTTAAAGGCAGATTTCGAAAGGCCCGACACTGCCACTAAAATGGTCACAGATTCCATTGCTTATGATACCCTGGGCAATCGTCGTAAATGGCGGTATCTTTCCGCTAAAGTAGTATCCAATTCTGTTTCAGCGCAAAATAATTTTATCGTATTGGGCAGGGGGTGGGCCCAACAAATAAAGAAGGATGAGGGAGTAGTGGATCCGAATAATGGCGTTGTAGGAATTGTTACAGATGTGAGTGAAAATTTTTCCGTGGTAATGAGCCTGCTGCATAAAGACAGTAAAATAAGTGGCAAGTTAAAAAAGAGCGGCGATGTTGGCCAGGTAATATGGGACGGCAAGGAGCCCAACAGGCTTTTGATGTCTGATATACGTAAAAGTGCCAAGGTGATCAAGGGAGATACAGTGTATACCAGTGGGTTTACGCCAACATTTCCTTACGGATTAATGATCGGTACCGTAGATGAAATCATATCTGACAAAAGCACCAATAATTATATTATTAAATTAAAGTCTGCCACCAACTTTTTTAGTCTTCAATATGTATATGCTATTGAAAATTCGCAGAAAGAAGAAATTAACCGCTTACTGGAAAATGCCAAAAATAAAATTAATAACTAATTTGCTGTAGCAAGGAATGAGTACCCTGGTAAAAAATATCGTTCGGTTTATACTACTGATACTAGTGCAGGTATTTGTGCTCGACAGAATTCATTTGCACTATATGGTAACTCCATACATCTATTTCCTGTTCATTTTGTGGGTGCCTTTTCAACTAAATCGCACGGCCCAGATGCTGATTGCTTTTGCACTGGGATTTACGCTCGATGGTTTTCGCCACAACCCGGGTTTTCACGCAGCTGCCTGTGTGCTGCTGGCTTATTTCCGGCCCTTTCTTATTGGTATCCTCATTCCGCAGGAAGGAGCAGATCATAACTATGAAGAACCTTCCGCAAAAAGCATGGGGGGATTTATGCCGTATATGCTCTATGCAGGCGTGCTCACACTCATTCACCATGCGTGGCTTTTCTTTTTGGAAGCCTGGCAATTGGGAAATATCTGGTATTTTGTTATTAAAACCTTGTTATCAACCGCGATAAGTTTATTACTCATTATTATAGTAGAATTGATCTTTTCACGCAAACAACAGTTTAGAACAAACACCGTTTAACAAATGTCTGATGTCTGATTTTCTGATGTTGGATGTTCACCAACTTTCAACCATCAACCATCAACCTTACACCTTCAACCTTCAACCTCCAACTTTGTCAGTCTTCAACCAGTCTCGGAAAAATGTGATCATGCTTGTTTTCGCATCCATGTTTGTAATTATCATCTTACAACTGGCGAACCTGCAGATATTTTCTTCCAAGTATAAAATAATGGCTGATGACCAGGGCAAATTCCGGAAAGTAATATACCCGGATCGTGGAATCGTGTACGATCGCAAGCACAGGCCCATCTTGCAGAATATGACCATCTACGACCTGATGATCTTACCCAACAAACTGAAGGGAATCGATACGGTGGCGATGTGCAGGATACTGGGCATAGATTCTGCACAGTTCGCAAAAAAAGTGGTGGATGTGATCGTTAAAAACGGCAGGAGCCGCCCTTCGGTATTTGATGCGCTCTTGACCGATGAAAAAATGGCGATGCTCAATGAAGCCATGTATAAATTTGCCCCCGGCTTCTATTTACAGGAGCGCCCTGTGAGAAGTTACCCCGTTGATGCGGGTGGTAATATCCTTGGCTATTTATCGGAGGTAGATAGCAATTTTCTAAAAAAGAACATTACCGAAGGATACCAGATTGGAGATTATGCAGGGAAGACCGGCCTTGAGCGTACCTATGAAAAAGTTTTAATGGGGCAGCGGGGGATTGAGTATTGGAAGCGTGATAATAAAAACAGGCTCACGGAGCGCCTCGAAAAAGGCAAGTTTGATACGGCTGCCGTTGCCGGTAATAACATGCATCTTGCCCTCGACATAGAATTGCAGGCGCTCGGAGAAAAGCTGATGGCAAATAAATTGGGCGCTATTGTAGCGGTGGATCCGAAAACAGGCGGCATACTCGCAATGATCAGCAGTCCTACTTTTGAACCGAAGCTATTAACGGGCGCCACCAGGAAAAAACACATAGCTGAATTGTTGCTGAATCCGGCGCTGCCGCTTTACAATCGTACCGTAAGTGCTACTTATTCTCCCGGTTCTACTTTTAAAACATTGCAGGCATTGGTCGGATTACACGAAGGCGTCATTAAAACGAGCTTCCGCGTTGCTTGTTCGGGTGCCTTTTTCGGATGTGGCAACGGGAAGCCGAAATGTCTGGATCGCGGAGTATTTGATCTTCGGGGTGCAATCACCGTATCGGATAACACCTACTTCGCAACAGTAATGCAAAAAGTGATCAATAACCCCAAATATCCTTCAATAGATAGTAGCTTATCCGCCTGGGACAAGTACATGTATGCCTTTGGCCTGGGTCATAAGTTGGGGGTGGATGTTCCATTCGAAAAAAGCGGATACATTCCAACGCCCGCATTTTATAATAAGATATATGGTGCCCGTCACTGGAACTACTGCACCTTTACTTCTGTAAGTATTGGCCAGGGAGAAGTGAACGTAACGCCTATCCAGGTGGCAAATGAAATGGCATTCATCGCTAATAAAGGTTGGTACCGGATACCGCATATGGTAGATTCAATTGAAGGCGGCGACAAATTCAACATGCTTTCCAAATACCAGGATCAGCACAATACCACCGATATTCCCGACAGTGTTTTTGAAGCGGTTCATGATGGCATGCAAAACGTGGTAGATCGCGGAACCGGTATAGCAGCAAAGGTACCCGGTATCAATATTTGCGGAAAAACAGGTACTGTGGAGAACTATATCCACCAGGTAAAGCAACCGAACCATGCATTTTTCTGTGGATTTGCCCCAAGGGAAAATCCCAGGATTGCCATCATGTGCGTTGTTGAAAATAGCGGCCGTTTTGGTGGTACCTATGCTGCGCCCATTGTTGGGTTGATGATCGAAAAATATTTAAAAGATTCCATTACAGATAAAACCCGTTTGGAGAGAGTAGAACAACTATCCAAACTAAATTTGATTCCGCCCAGGATTTATAAAGCGATCAGGACGCAGGATTCCATGCGGCATGTAAGGGACTCTGCTTACCTGGTGGCAAAGGGCTATATTAAAACCATTCGGGATACCATGGGGCTGGATGACGAAGACGAGCAGGAAGCACTTGATAAATTGAAAAAAGATAAAGAATCTGCGAAAAAAGAAGGTCAGAAAAAAGATAGTAACCGGGTACCTCCAAAAGCCACAATCGAAGGTGTTTTACCAGATGATAGAAGGAGAACTGAAGCAAAAGACACGGTTAAAAATTAAAACAGCAAATTAAATGTATCAAAAAAATCCTACGATAGGGAAAGGCTTTGATTGGATCCTGATCTGGCTGTTTGTGATTTTTGTAATGGTCGGACTGCTATGTATATTTTCGGTGGAATACCGCACAACAGATAACGTAATCGAAAGCTTTTTGGGATTTAAAAAGAATTACAGTAAACAGTTATTTTATTTCATTGCCTGTATAATATTGGCCGCTTTTATTTTACTGTCCGACAGCAAGTTGTTCACAGCCACCGCTAATATTTCCTACCTCATTGGTATTGTATTGATACTGGCAACCTTTGTGATTGGTAAAGAGATAAAGGGTTCCAAAAGCTGGATCCCGCTGGGATTTATGAACCTGCAGCCGGTAGAACTGTGCAAAATATTTACATCCCTCGCATTGGCGAAATACTTATCCATGCTGGATATGGATTTTAGAAAGTCGCAGTCGCAGATAATTGCTGCGGCCATTTCATTCGCCCCGGCAGCTTTATCCATTATGCAGGGTGAAACCGGGTTGGCGCTGGTGTATTTCTCATTCCTGATTCCAATGTATAGAGAGGGGTTGCCTCCCGGGTACCTGATTACAGGCGCTGCCATGGCAATATTGCTGATTGCTTCGCTGCTGTTTTCTACCAAAGTATTACTGATTGCGCTTGCATGTATTGGGTTGATTTTTATTTATTTTAACCGGAGGCAAATTAAGCGAAGCACTACGATGCTGGCCTGGATAATCAGTATATGGGCTTTTTGCTCCGTATTCGTGGGTATTGTAGTCCCCTTCGCCTTTAAGCATGTATTTAAACCCTACCAGGCAGACAGGATATTTAGCATGGTGGGGGTTGATAATCCTTTTGCGGACAAAAACGCAGTCAATATTGTAAACCTTGAGGAACAAAAAGCAAAGCAGAAAAAAAGCGACCAGCAGAACTACAATGTGAAGCAATCTAAAATTGCAATTGGCTCCGGCGGCCTGCTTGGCAAAGGTTTTTTAAAGGGAACGCAAACGCAGGGTGACTTTGTGCCGGAACAACACACTGATTTCATCTTTACTTCCGTTGGTGAAAACTTCGGCTTTTGGGGAAGCACTTTATTGATGTTGATGTATATGGGCCTCATTTTCCGAATCATTGCCGTTGCAGAAAGGCAAAGAAGCACTTTCAGCAGGGTATATGCTTATTCTGTGGCAAGTATCATATTTTTTCACGTGGCCGTCAATATATGCGTTACTATTGGGCTGGCACCCGTTATTGGGATCACCTTGCCCTTAATAAGCTATGGGGGCTCTTCTTTATTAACTTTCACCATACTGATTTTCATCCTTATAAGACTGGATGCCGACAGGCAAATGGTGCTCAGGTAAATGGGCACAGGGTAAAAGAAATCACCATCATACTTAAGAACATGAAAATAATTCCATTGAGCGAAGGTGCTTTCACCGTAGATAAAACAAAGCGCTTTATACCGTTTGATAAGGGCAATGATGATTTGCAACAAAGGTCTGTTGGCAGCCTATTGGTAGAGATTCAGCCCTTTTGTATTGTAACTGCAAATGATGTGATCATTATCGATACAGGTTTAGGATTCAGCAACGCTGAAGGCACTTTACAGATCCACCAGAACCTGTTGGATAATGATATTAATCCAATGGATGTTACCAAGGTACTGTTAAGCCATTTACATAAAGACCATTCCGGGGGTATTAGCAGGGAAGACAAGGTATTACACCAGCACTTTTTGAATTTTCCACATGCCATGTATTATGTAAACAGAAGTGAGTTGGATTTTGCGCTTGCAAAGGAAAATTCATCTTATTCAACCGCCGATTTTGATATTTTGGAAAACTCGGATAAAGTAATTTTTTTGGAGGTGAGTGGAATCATTGATGATTATATCCGTTATGAAGTAAGTGGTGGCCATTCCCCTTTTCACCAGGTATTTTGGATTGAAGAAGGAGGGGAGAAGGTCTTTTTCGGAGGTGATGTGGCTCCGCAGCTTCAGCAGATGAAAAGCCGTTTTATTGCCAAATATGATTTTGATGGGAAGAAATGCATGGAGTTAAGGCAGCAATGGTGGCAGCAGGGCCAGCAAGAGAACTGGACCTTTCTTTTTTATCACGACATCAGGACTCCTGTGTTTAGTTTTAAATAAAAAAGGCATCATCGCTGATGCCAGATTGTTATCTCATGTCCACCTTATTGGCTCCGTTAACATTGTCATAGCCCCCTTTGGAGCATTTGTCTGTTCCCTTTATTACGCTGGTTGCGCAAAGATTTAATCAATAATTGACGAAATCTTCCTTCCGCATTAAATACCTGGTTCATTCTTTCCGCCCCAAGAATTTTTGTAAATTGATCCCGGTATCTTTTTCGCAGGTTTAGAACCTTTTCATCCCGATCAAGTACATCTTCATCATCTTTGATAGTCGCACTCAACTCCTTTGCATACTGGTTATAAACCGGCCAAAATTTCTGGGCTTCCTCAGGAGTAAGGTTAAGTTCCCTACTGATAAAAGCAACTTTAAGTGCTTCAATATCCTGTTGCCTTTTCTCAGAGGGCTGATTGTTTTGGGCACCGGCAAAGCCTGCTATACTTAAGGATATTACTAAAATGTATAATTTTTTCATGCTGGTTCACCTAATTACCCGGTGTTGTTTTTTCAATTTCCTTTAAATATTTATCGAGGGTGGCTCCATCCAGTAAATAATCTTCCTGGCTGGGCAAGCTAACATCCTGCAAATTGCCTCTTAAAAGCGCCATATCGGCAATATCGCCGTTTGCTTCAAGGTATTTAGCAATATCTGCTTCAGTAAGATTTTGTATTGTTTCATTAAACTGCTCTTCATTCATATTTTTTCCTTTCTCAATCGAAGCATCCAATGACGCCAGCGCAGTAGTGTTTATCGGTTTATCGATAAATTTATACACGCCGAGGGCCATAACACCCATGAACATTGCGGCTATTGCGTATCGCAGCAAATTCCGCTTTGGCCAACTCCGCTTTTGCATGCTCACCACTTTGGCAGTTTGGGCCTTTGCTTTTGTTAAAATTGCATCTGGCAAATGCGTGAAATAATTTACAGGAATTTCAAAAACATTTTTGCTTTTGATATCATATAATAAAGGGGAGTGCTCCTTTATTTCATTCGCAGCTGAATTTATAGTGTAGAAAAAGTGTGTCGGAATGCTTTCAAAATATCCATCCGGCACTTCAAACACATTTTTATTTTGTATGCCATACAATACGGAAGATAAATTGCTGATTTCTTCCTTAGCTGTTTCGCCGGCCTTTATTCTATCCAATATAGTAGCAGGCAAATTATCAAAATACCCTGTTGGTACATTGGCCATAACTTTCTCTTCTAATGGATTATGCAGCTCATTTTCTTCCTGTAAACATATCAATACAGTATCTGAAACGCTCTCAAAATACCCCTCAGGTACCCTGAAAACATTTTTCTTTTCCATTGCTGCGATCAGGGGACTTAAGAAATTTAGTTCGTATAATATATCAGCTTTTGTTTCCATCCGATTAATAAGACCTTAAAACGGTATGATGGTTTAATGATTTAGAATGTAATCCTCTATTTTCTTTACTGCATGATGATAGCTGGCCTTTAAAGCGCCCTCGCTGGTTTCCAGTACACGACTCATTTCTTCGTAAGGCATTTCGTCGTAATACCTTAGATTAAAAACCGCCCTTTGTTTTTCGGGCAGTTGCTGCATCGCCAGTTGTAATTTCCATTCGGCTTTGTTAATATCAAAATTCTTATCTGCTTTTAACTGGTTGCTGAGTCCATTATCGCTATTATCAATGGAAACGGAGGCACGTTTTTTCTGCTGTTCAAGAAAGGTAAGGCTCTCATTGGTAGCAATGCGATACATCCAGGTGTATAACTGGCTGTCTTCCCGGAAATTTTCCAGTCCGTTCCAAACCTTGATAAACATATTCTGCAACACATCATTTGCATCTTCATGTTCAACCACAAGGCGCCGAATATGCCAGTACAATTTTTCCTGGTATTTTTTTATGATCGCTGTAAAGCCCCGTTCCTTTGTGGCGGGGTCTTTAAATTGCATCAGGAGCACTGCATCTTCTAAATATTGTTGGGCCATGAGTGTTAAACAGGTATAAAAGTAGAAAAACCAATCGTAAGATTGGTTTTGTATCTTAAGGTTTAATCAAATTTTATCATCCGCAGTTGATAACCAACGGCTAAATCGCGGAATATACATTATGAAGTAGCACCCTGGGAGGATTCGTTTTTTAATTTCAGTTCCCATTTCCATGCGGAAGCCATCATATCATCGAGGTTATACTGTGGATTCCATCCCAATTCACTTTTTGCTTTATTGTTATTGGCATAAATCGCCACAACGTCGCCGGCACGGCGGGGACCGAGTTGATAATTCAATTTCACGCCGCTCATTTTTTCAAACGCATGAATCACTTCGAGCACGGTGTATCCATCCCCTGTGCCAAGATTAAATATCTCCGGATTTTGCTTGAGCTTCTTTTCAAACAGGTAATTGAGGGCCAGGGTATGGGCATGGGCAATATCGCAGATATGTATGTAATCGCGTAAACAACTGCCATCCCTGGTGGGATAATCGGTGCCCCAAACCTGCATGGTAGGCCATTTCCCAATAGCTGTTTGGGTAATCGCCGGTACCAGGTTGGCAGGTTTGCCCAGGGGAATTTCGCCAATTTTTATAGAAGGATGCGCTCCCACCGGGTTGAAATACCTTAAGAGAATAGCCTGTATGGGCGTACTTTTTACTGTAGCGTTTACAATTACTTCGCCCATTTGTTTGGTAGCGCCATAGGGGGACTCCGCAGGTTTTTGAGGAGTTTCTTCCGTTACGGGTATAGCATCCGGGCTGCCGTAAACAGTACAGGAAGATGAAAAAACAAAATGAGGAACATTGTATTTCGCAGCACATTTTAAAACATTCACCAGGGAGGTAAGATTGTTTTCAAAGTACATCAATGGTTTTTCAACTGACTCCCCAACTGCTTTAAAAGCAGCAAAATGTATAATGCCCGTGATGTCTTTATTTTCTTCAAAGATATTTTCCGTTTCCTTCAGGTTGCAAAGGTCTACTACATAGTTTTTTATCTTTTTGCCGATGATCTCCCCGGCACCTTTAAGAATATCCATACTGCTCCTGGAGTTATCATCCACGGAAATCACTTCGTAGCCATTTTGCGCGAGATCTACTATAGTATGCACTCCAATGTAGCCGCAACCGCCAGTAACTAATATTTTGTTCATGTTTTACTTAATTGAAGATGTTGGGTTTTCCTTTCAAATGCTTTATTGCCTTAAGCCTGGTATTTTACAAATTTACAGTATGTTTTTTACCAAAATAAAAAATCACTCATTGCGGTGAGTGATTGAAAAAAAACTATTTAGATGGCATTAGATAAAAATCGAAATGATTAAATAAATAATCCCTGCAAGCAAAGCGCTTACGGGAATGGTAAGTACCCATGCCCACATCAAACTAACAGTGATGCCCCAACGAACAGCGCTTAATCGCTTGGTTGCACCCACTCCCATGATAGCACCTGCAATGGTGTGTGTTGTACTTACCGGGATACCCATTTGTTCTGTCATAAACAAAGTGAGTGCGCCGGAGGTTTCGGCTGCCACACCTTCCAAAGGAGTAACCTTGGTGATTTTGGTGCCCATTGTTTTTACGATCTTCCAGCCTCCACTCATTGTACCTAAACCTATCGCCGTATAACAGGCCAATGGTACCCAGCTGAGTTCTTTTAATGCAGTGGTGATATCGGGATATTTTGTGCTGTTATATGCCACAAAAGCCGCCGCAATAATACCCATTACTTTCTGTGCATCATTGCCACCATGGCCGATACTAAATGCGCCGGATGAAAACAACTGAAGCTTTTTAAACATGTTGGCAGTACGATAGGCATTAGGCGATTTTACTTTTTCCGAGTAAATGTATGCACAGATAAAAATTACCAGCAATATTAAGATACCATAGATGATAATAGAATTGTCTGCCTTTGCAAGTGCTTTTGATAATGCAGCAGCATCCACATTGCTGTCTACCTGTGTTTTGACCTCCAGCGCAAGTTTATCTGCACCAATGGATTTGTAATCGCCCAACAGGGGTTTCGCAGCCTTTATATGTGCAACGGCGGAAGTATAGGCAGGAGCTTTAGATGGCTCGATGGAAGCTTCCTTTTTAAGTTTATCTACCTTGTAATATTTTGCCAGATTTTCTTCCAGTTTGTTCTGTTCAAAATGCGCAAAAAGGAACCAGGTACCAATGCCGGACAAGATGATCAGTCCAACCTTTGCCCAGGTGTTGCGCATAATGGTAATCACCGTAATGTAAATCGATATTACCATGCCGATTAAGGGGGCAAGAAATATAAACAGTATGATTTCTATAATGTATTTTATCTCAACGATGTTGGCAATGCTGGTAAAGCCCTTTGTTAAAAAAGCATGTGAGATTGCTGCACCTGCAAAGCCACCAATCAAGGTGTGAGAAGAGGAAGAAGGTATACCGTACCACCAGGTTAATAAATTCCACATAATGGCCGCAATAAGGCCAGCCAATATTACCGGAAGCGTGATGAACTCCTGGTGAACTGATTTTCCGATAGTATTGGCAACCGCATGGTCTTTAAAAATAAAATAGGCGACAAAGTTGAAGAAGGCTGCCCAAACCACCGCCTGGAAGGGGGTTAATACTTTTGTTGAAACGATGGTGGCAATGGAGTTGGCTGCATCATGAAAGCCGTTTATGTAATCAAATATTAAAGCTAAAATAACGATAACAATAAGAAGGGTCATAATATTGATTTGATAATTTGCCAATTAGCTAATTTGCTAATAACTGCGCTTATGATGCAGGGATTGTATTTACACTAGCAGATTAGCACATTATCGAATTAGCTAATTGGTTTAAGCGTATTTCACAATAATGGATTCAATAACATTCGCAGCATCTTCGCATTTGTCGGTAACTATTTCCAGTACCTGGTAAATTTCTCTTTTCTTAATTACTTCCTTGGCATCGGGTTCTGTTGCAAACAGGCGTTCAATGCTCATATCGAAAATGTCATCCGCCTGGTTTTCAATACTATTAATGGCGACCAGTGCATCGGTGATCTGTCGCATATTTTTCATGTTTCTGAGTTCAGTAACGGCCTTGTGTACCTGCACACAACCTACCGCTATCAGTTCGGCCATTTTTTTAATGCCGGTATCATTTGGATTTACCCTGTAAAAATTGATTTTTTTTGCTGAAGAATAAATATAATCGGCAATATCATCCAATGCAGAAGCGAGGTAATGAATATCTTCCCGGTCAAATGGTGTTATAAAATTTTTACCCAGTTCAGTGAAAATATTGTGCGTGTAATCATCATTGACATGCTCCATGTCTTCAATTTCCTGGATCAGTTGTCCGCGTTTGTCAAAGTCCGGTTCATTTACTACTTCCTTCAATTTTTCTCCCATTTTCACCAACTCTTCCGAAACACTTTCAAACAACTGGAAAAACACCCTGTCTTTCGGTAGAAATATTTTTAAAATAGAATTTAAACCAGCCATAAATATGAATTTTGCGGCAAAGGTTAGCTAATAACGCAAAATAACTGAGTCCTTTTCAAATGGTAATAATTAGTTAACACAGGGGTAACATTAATTTGTTATTTCTTTGCCGCAAAATTTGCTTTTATGCTTAGAAAACTGCTGCTTTTTTTGGCGGTAACATTATCATCCTCCCATTTGCTGCAGGCCCAGTATTTAATGGATATGGTAGATACTACCACGGAGATGGGGAAAGGGATGCTTTCCTTATACAACCGTTTCGATAACATTGTATTGACTGGGTATATTCAACCGCAATTCCAGGTTGCGGAAAGCAAAGGTGCCAAAGGTTTTGCCGGTGGCGATTTTGCTGCCAACAGCAATAGCCGCTTTATGCTAAGAAGAGCAAGGGTCCGGTTCGACTATATACATTTCCCCAAAATTGGGACCGGCCCTTCCCTCCAGTTTGTATTTCAGTTTGACGCTACTGAAAGAGGCGTAAATGTGAGAGATGTATGGGGACGGATCTCCGAAAATAAAATGCACCTTTTTGCATTTACCACGGGGCTGTTTGCACGGCCTTTCAGCTATGAGTTGAATTTGTCAAGTGGTGACCGGGAAAGTCCTGAACGGGGCCGCATGAGCCAGACATTGATGAAGGTTGAGCGGGACCTTGGTGCGATGATTACATTTGAGCCCCGCACAAAAGAAAATAAGTTGAAGTTTTTAAAAATCGATGCCGGAATTTTTAATGGTCCCGGACTTGCTGCAACCACCGACTATGATAGTCACAAAGACCTAATTGGCAGGATCGTCATTAAGCCACAGGATCTTAATAAAAAGATGACCCTCGGTGCCGCAGTCTCTATGTTTTATGGAGGGTTAACGCAGAACACCCAATATGTTTACACTACCCAATCTGCCGGGTCACTTAAAAGTTTTATTATTGATTCTGCCGTTTCAAACATTGGAAAACTATCGCCCCGTAAATATTACGGCGCGGATGCGCAGTTAAAGATTGAGAATAAGCATGGGTACACCGAACTAAGAGCCGAATTTATTACCGGAACGCAAACAGGGTCCTTCAACAGTAGCGAAACTCCGGGTGCGTTGTTTACCCGCAATGAAGCCTATTATATAAGAAAATTCAGCGGAGCCTACTTTTATTTTCTGCAGCATCTTGGAAGCACTCGTCACCAGGTGGGAATTAAGTATGATTGGTACGACCCAAATACGGGTGTTGAAGGAACAGAGATAGGTAAACCCGGTAGTAATTTAAATGTAGCGGATATTAGATTTAATACCCTGGGATTCGGATACATTTATTTTATAACCGAACATGCCAAATTAGTTTTGTGGTTTGATAAAATAACAAATGAAAAAACCGTTCTCCCGGAGTATACCGGGGATGTAAAGGATAATGTATTTACCTGCCGATTGCAATTCAGGTTTTAGCACTATTATAATTGTTAATTATATTAACATTCGGCTAAATGGGGCCGTTTTTCTCCATCTTTTTCTGCTTTTAATGCGGATTAATAAGTTGCCTAATTGTACTTATCGTACAACTCGTGGGTGAGATGTTCATGAATCTCAAAAGATATATTAGATTGGGGCGGACATCTAAGGTTAAAACAGCTCCATTATTTCAATGGGATTAAGGTTGCCTTCAGGCACGAAAATTCGTTTCGCTCCCTGAAGTCTTATCAGTATTGAAGCAAAATTCTCAATTTATGGAAAGGCATCTAAACACTTAAATTTTCCGATAACAATTTCTTAACATTATTAATCTTGATTATTGTTAAAAAGCTTTTGTTGAAATTCTTCCCCTTTCTTTATACGCTTTTAAATTCCTGCAGCATTCCATACGAAAAAAGAAGACCATTTTGTTATTTAAATCCTGTTTTACATAAAAAAAACGGTTTCTTAAAAAGTTTAAATGATTGGTCTATAATTTGATTTAAACTTTTTTTTAAAGTCTTTTATAAATCATACAAATTAAATTTATAGAGTTGCTAATTGTTGGAGAAACTGCTGAATTAATTGCTTGGTTTTTATTTACAATTCAATGTTTGAGCATCATTATTTCGGTCATATTAATTACCTCGTCTTCTGCTTCGCAGCAAATCAAATAGATTGATATTGCTGCACGGAATTATCAGAAGAAACGGAGGCTTCCTATGAAAGATGGCATGTAGCCTGTGTTTGCGGGGATGCTCGTATTATGTCCTCCTCTTAAAAAAAGAAAATCGCCCGGGTGTGAATTCGCATGGAGCTTAAAATTTTTCCGTTTAAAAATTTTTTTAAATTCATGCAGCACACAGAATAAACATCCTGTCAGTTTTACCGTGGGGTATTGTTAATAAATTATTTACGAAAAACAAAAAACATGAGAAAGTTTGCATTTTTAAATGCAGTGCTTATACTATTGAGCACTGCCTCCGCTTTTGCCCAAAATCAAATTACGGGCAAAGTGACGACATCAACAGATGGCTCACCAATTCCGGGAATATCAGTTGTTGTGAAGGGAACCACTACCGGTGTTACTACTTCAACGGACGGAACTTTTTCTATTGCCACAACAAAGAATCAGGAAACACTGGAAATCACGGGTGTGAGTTTTATATCCAAAACTATTTCTGCCACAGCAGGCAAATTTGTAGAAGTAAAACTTACTCCGGATGCAACCAGCTTGAATGAAGTAATCGTAACAGCGCTTGGCATCACAAGATCTAAAAATACATTGCCTTACGCGGCACAAAAAATCCAGGGAGCAGATGTAAGCCAAACACGTAATGCAAACTTTGTCAGCAACCTTAGCGGTAAAGTTGCCGGCCTTGAAATACGGCAAACTAATACAATGGGAGGCTCCACGAATGTTGTGTTAAGAGGCGCCAAATCATTGACAGGAAGCAACCAGGCGCTTTTTGTAGTAGACGGGGTGCCGTACGATAATAATAACAATAATACCCTCGACCAGGTTACCGGGCGTGGTGGATACGATTACGGAAGTGCTGCTGCCGATATTAACCCGGATAACATCGAAAATATCACTGTATTAAAAGGTGCTGCTGCAAGCGCCCTTTACGGGTCAAGAGGAAGTAATGGCGTTATATTGATTACTACCAAGAAAGGTAGAAGAGGTTTGGGTATTACACTTAATTCAGGTGTTTCAATGAGCTCAATACTTAGGAATACCTTTCCAAAATATCAAAAAAGATATGGTGAAGGATATGGTTCTTATTTTGGCTCGGAAGACGTGAACGGCGATGGGGTTGATGATAATATCGCTCCAACCCAGGATGACGCTTCCTGGGGAACTGCTTTTGATCCAAACTTACTTGTTTATCAATGGGGGGCTTTTGCTCCGGGTTCACCTACTTTTGGTAAGGCAACACCCTGGGTAGCGGCTGAACATGATCCGTCTTATTTCTTCACTAAACCCTTGTCATATAATAACAGCCTGCTGCTGGAAACCGGGAATGACAAAGCCACCTTTTCAATGGGGTATACTAAGAATAACGAATTTGGCGTGCTACCCAATAGCCGTATAGATAAGGACCTGCTGAATTTTTCCACTACTTATAAGCTCACAGACAACATTACAGCGGGAGCTGCAGCCAATTACTCGAGGATACGCGGTAAAGGGCGCTTCGGCACAGGATATGACGGTGCAAATGCATTAAACCTGATGACGAATTTCCGTCAATGGTGGGCAGTAAACGTCGATTTGAAAGAGTTGAAAGATGAATATTTTAGAAACCATCAGAACATCACCTGGAACCCCCACTCTCCAACAACAGGCGAATTGCAGCCGGAGTTTTGGGATAACCCATATTTTACCCGTTATCAAAGTTTTGAAACCGATTCACGAGACCGGATTTTTGGGAATGTATATGTAAATTATAAACCTTTATCATGGCTTAATCTTTTAGGCAGGGTTTCTATTGATCACTATTCTGAATTGGAACAGGAAAGAAAAGCCCTGACCAGTGTAGGCGTTCCATTTTACAGGAGATTTAACCAGGATTATAATGAAATAAATTACGACCTGCTTGCCAATGCAGATTGGAAATTGAACAGTGATGTTAATTTAAAAGCGCTGGTTGGTTCAAGTACCAGGGTACAAACCCGTTCTAATATCGATGCGGTTACGAACGGAGGTTTGGCGTTAGCGGGCCTGTACACAATATCCAATTCCATCAATGCACCAGCTCCCCCGCTTGAATTCCAGGGCACAAGGCGAATTGAAGGTGTATTTGCAGGTGCTACTATCGACTATAAAAACACTTATGTTCTGGATGCAACAATCCGTAGGGATCGTTCATCAACTTTGCCGGATGGTAATAATGTTTTCTATTATCCTTCTGTTTCAGCAGGCTTTGTATTCTCAGAATTGGTTAAGCCAACCTGGCTTAGTTACGCTAAATTAAGAGCAAATTATGCTGAAGTTGGCGGAGACGCACCGCTATATACCGTAAATGATTTTTATGTGAATGACATCGACGGAAATTCAGGTCAGGAAGTTGTATCATATGATGGTAATGCCTTGTTCTCTGTATCCGGTACAAAAAATAATCTTGATTTGAAACCAGAGCGGACGAAGAGTTTTGAGGTTGGTCTGGAAATGTCCTTTTTACACTCAAGACTCGGATTTGATGCAAGTTATTACAATGCAAAAACCGTTGACCAGATTTTACCGCTGACAGTTTCCACTGCTACAGGCTACACCAAAAAATATGTAAATTCAGGAACCATCCAAAACCAGGGAGTTGAGTTGTCTCTTTATGGAACTCCGGTTAAATCTACCAATTTCTCATGGGATATTAATGTTAACTGGACCAGGAACAGGAATAAGGTGACAAAGCTTTTTGGTGATATTGATAACATTGTATTAGGTTCTTTCCAGGGTAGCATTACGGTGAATGCGTCTCTCAATGAGCCTTACGGAACAATACATGGAACCGACTTCGTATATACAAATGGTCAAAGAACCGTAGGTGCGGATGGCAATTACCTGATTACACCAACCAATAACAATACCATTGGTAATATTAATCCCGACTGGATAGGAGGGGTTTCAAACAAGCTGACTTATAAAGGCATTTCCCTGAGCTTTTTAATTGATGCAAGGAAAGGAGGAACTGTTTTTTCTACTGACATGTATTATGCATTGGCCGGCGGCTTATACGAAGAAACAGCAGTCAACAACGATTTAGGTAACCCGCTTCGCGATCCTTTAACCAATGACAGTAAGAGCGGTGGTGTTATCAGGCAAGGTGTTACTGAAGATGGTAAACCAAATACCATTCGGGCAAATACTGAAGATTATGGAGGTTTTGACAGCTATGTATCCTCGCCCGATAAAAGCTTTGCCTATGATGCCAGTTACATTAAATTAAGAGAAGCGTCCATAGGTTATTCCCTCCCCGCTTCAATGTTCAAAAATGGATTTATAAAGGGTATCGAACTTGCATTGATAGGAAGGAACCTTGCCATTCTACATAAAAATCTCCCTTATGCAGATCCTGAAGATGGGTTCAGTTCAGGTAATTTACAAGGCATTCAAACAGGATCCTATCCCGCGGTGCGTTCCGTTGGATTCAATGTAAAATTCAGATTCTAAAACTTCAAACATTTGTTATGAAAAAAATATTGTATAGCTTTTTTCTATTGGGTGCCTTAAGTGCGATAGTATCTTGTAGAAAAAACATAACCGACTTAAATAACAATCCCACCCGGCCTTCAGTGGTAACATCTGCTTCTTTGTTTTCTAATGCTTCTGTTAACCTGGCAGACGAAATGGCAAGCACAAATGTGAACAACAATAATTTCCGGCTTTTTGTGCAGTATTGGACAGAGACTATCTATAGGGATGAAACCAGGTACAATCTAAATGGAAGAAGCATTACCGATCGTTGGTTTGCTACTTTCTACCGGGATGTAATTAAAGATCTTACCGAAGCTTCGAAGGTAGCGGAAACCGAAACTCTTTCACTTAGTGAAGTACAAATTAAAAACCGGAAGGCGATTGATGAAATTTTAATTGTCTACTCTTATTATACTTTGCTAACCAGTTTCGGCAACATTCCTTATGACCAGGCCCTGGACATAAATAACCTGCAACCTCAATATGACGATGCAGCACAGGTTTTCGATAAGATTGCAACAAGGCTCGATGCAGCGCTGTCCGCATTGGACGTTTCCGGATCCGGCTACGGAAGTGCTGATCTGATTTTAAAGGATGACCTCGCCGGCTGGAAAAGATTTGGGAACTCATTAAAGATGAGAATGGGAATGTTGATTGTTGATGCCAGCCCTGCAAAAGCGCAGGCAATGGTGCTTTCTGCTGCACCGAATGTGATCTCCAGTAATGCAGAAAATATCCAGATGCAATACCTTTCAGCGCCGCCTAACACCAATCCGGTTTGGGAAGATCTTATACAAAGTGGCCGGCATGATTTTGTTGCTGCGAAACCTTTCCTAGATACACTAAAAAAATATTCTGACCCCCGCCTTCCCAAATTCTTTAATCCTACTATAACAGATGGAGCCTTGTATGTTGGGCAAACTCCTGGCGTTGGGGCTACCTTTAATGATTTTTCGGCACCAGCTTCAGCAATTTCAAGTCCCCAGGCTCCTTATACATTTTTTAGTTATGCTGAGATGGAGTTTTACAAAGCAGAGGCTATTGAGAGGGGGATTGCTGTTGGTGGAACGGCCGCACAGCATTATAAAAATGGCGTATATGCATCCATTGAAGAATGGGGAGGCACGATGAGCCAGGCTGATGCATATTATGCAATGCCTGCCGTAAATTATGCGACAGCTCCCGGTACATACAAACAAAAGATTGGATTACAATCCTGGATTGCTTTATATAACCGCGGTTACGATGCCTGGACCCAGATGAGACGGCTGGACTACCCCATCTTACCGGTACCCAGCGGTTCGGCCTCCAATTTTGCAGACCAGGAAACCCCGGCAATTATTACAAGGCTCACTTATCCTGTAGTAGAACAAAATTTGAATAAGACGAGTTATGAAGCAGCAGCAGCTGCTATCGGAAAAGACTGGAAAACGCAGAAATTGTGGTTTGATAAATTTTAGTGCTCGATTGATTCTTCATAAAAAAAATACTCCTGGCTTCCGGGAGTATTTTTTTTATAAAATTGTGGTGTGGCCGGAAATTGCCCGCTTTCGAAATGCAATTAGGTATTGCCAGTCTAATCAGGCGATATGAATCCACCACTTTTGAGAAAATTATCACATCTGTGTTTCTGTGTGCTATATTGTAAGCTACCATTCATGTAAGTAGATATCCACGCTGATAAATATTAGTTAATTGCATACATTAAATTAATGGGGAATTATAATATTCTTGTCCCCAGACCTTTATCACGCCAAAATATTGCATCGTAATTTGAATTACTAAAAAATTGTTTTTTCTCTAATAACATTTAGGCAAGATTCTTATCTGGTATCAGGCAGCATTTTATATATAATTAAACTACATTTATTGATCTTGAAAAACCCCCACTCCCTTAGCAGGATACTTATCCAAATCCATTTCTTTAAGAATTTATCCTTCCATTCTCTGATTTTATTCAATTTCATCAAATTAGATATTCATTAAATTATTGTTATTAAGTATGGAAAAATTAAAATATTTTCCATCTTTTTAACTTTTTTTTGTCGTTTAAGCAGCAAATCGTTTCTTTGAAGGGTCATTATTAAAAAAAATGTTAATTGCGGGAATTTAAAATTCTGTTGTTATTCATTATTTGAAAAACTTGTTAAACAAAAATTAATTAAACATGAGAAGATTTTTATCGTTGTTTACTTTGCTGATACTAAGTACAGTATTGGCATTTGCCCAAAACCGGGTAGTAACCGGCACCATAACTGATCAGAAGGGATTAGCAATTGAGGGTGCTTCTATCAAGGTGAAGGGAAGTAAAGCGGGCACAATTGCTGATCTTAATGGTAATTTTAAAATTTCAGTACCAGAAGGCAGTACACTAATTATTAGTGGTGTAGGCATCACAGCCCAGGAGTTCGCAGTGGGTAACCAATCAAATCTTTCCTTAAACGTAACACGCAGCAGTACCGAACTTGCAGCCGTTGTGGTTACTGCGGCAGGCATCAGGAGATCAGAAAAAACATTGGGTTATGCTATTAGTAAAGTTGATCCAAATGCCTTACTTCAAAAATCTGAACCGGATGTACTAAAGGGACTTCAAGGTAAAGTAGCGGGTGTTGATATACGATCAGGCCAGGGTACTCCCGGCGCTGCTACGCGTATTCAGATCCGTGGTAATTCTTCCTTTTACGGAAACAATCAGCCTTTAATAATTGTGGATGGCGTTCCTTTTAGCAATGACCAGGTTTCTACCAGCGGTACATTAACGGGTGGTGGGGCATATGGTAGCGGTATCGCTGATCTCGATCCCAATGATATTGCAAGCATGAATATTCTGAAAGGTTCTTCAGCCGGGGCATTATATGGTTCAAGAGCTTCTAATGGAGTGATCATTATTACCACAAAATCCGGCACGGTGGCAAGAACCAGGAAGGGTACAGAAGTAACCTTTAAAAGTTCTCTTTCTTTTGAAACCATTGCTAATCTTCCTGATTATCAAAATTCTTTCGGCACTGGTTCTCAGGGAGTAGCTGGTGGTGGTTCTAACGGCTCTTGGGGAAAACAATTTGCACCAGGTGATTCAGTAGCAGCATGGGCGCAATATAATACTGCTTACCCGGAATTATTTCCAAACGGCAAAGTAGCGTACAAGGCTTTTCCAAATAATGTGAAGGATTTATTCACAACAGGTGTCGTAACTGAAAATTCAGTTGGATTTAACACAGGGGATGAAAAAACCAGTTTTTCTCTCACAGGGTCTCAATTATTCCATAGTGGCTATGTTCCCAATAATAAATATAACAGAACAAATATCAGTGCGGGAGGAAGCTCTAAGTTGGATATTGGTTTGAATGTGCGTGGTAATTTCAGTTATACCCGTTCACAACAGCAAGGTGGTCTTTTTGGTGAAAACCAGGATAATTCAGGTCCATCCTCACAATTTGCACGTACCATGTTCCTTGGACGCAGCTGGGATGTAAGTTTACCTTTTGAAGATAAACTTGGCAGAAATGTGTCATGGGTAGGAACACAGGCAGATAATCCTTTATGGGCTGCTAAGTACAATAAGCAAAATACCTATGATGAAAGAATTGTAGCAGGTGTGCATCTTGATTTTAATATCAACAAATGGGCGAGATTGGATTATAATGTTGGTAGCAACGTTTCTTATGTTAACAGGAGAGAGATCAATGAAGTTAGTTCAAGAGGTGGCCTCGGCAAACTTGCACTTGATAATTACAGAAATCAGGAACTTGAGTCGACTTTATTGCTTTCTCTGACACCTACTATCGGGAAGGATTTTACACTTAAATCAACACTGGGTACAAATTTTAACCAGCGCACAAGCGCAAGAGAGTTGGGAACCGGTGGTTATAGGCCAGGTGGAGGTGGTTATATTGTACGTGGTCTTTATACATTACAAAATTTTCTGTCTGTAGACAGAACAATTTCCGACACTTATTCCCGGAGAAGATTACTTGGGGTTTTTGGCGATTTAACAGTGGGATATAAAAACTTTGCTTTTGTGTCTGTTACCGGTCGTAACGATATTTCATCCACATTACCTGCCAATAACAGGAGCTATTTCTATCCGTCAATTTCCGGATCATTTGTATTCTCCGATGCATTTAAGATGAATAGCGGTGTGTTGGATTTTGGTAAAATAAGAGCCGGATATGCCAAAGTGGGTAGAGACGCTGATCCTTACAATATTTTCAATATATATGGTTTGAGCAGCACCTCTTTCCTGGGCCAGGCCGTAGGAAATGTTAGTTCTGATGCCAACGGTGGAGATGCCTTGCAACCTGAGTTTACCAAAGAACTGGAAATTGGAACTCAATTAAGTTTTCTTAAAAGAAAAGTGGAAGTAGACTTTACGTGGTATGATAAAAGGTCTACCAATATGCTTGCGCCTATAACAACGCCTTCATCAACCGGCTATACTTCTTTTTATACAAACTTTGGAGGTATCAGTAATAAAGGGGTAGAAATTGAACTTACTATCCGACCAATTATGGCCAAGAACTTCAACTGGGAAATCAGGGGCGTATTTACTAAAAATACAAATATTGTTACCAGTCTTGCAGAAGGAATTACCCACCTGAATTTAGGTGGTGGATTTTCTGATATTACTACAGGATTTGAGGTTGGAAAACCTTACGGGTTCTTATTTGGAACACAATCATTAAGGGACAGTGCAACCGGTCAGCTATTAATCAATAAGCTGGACGGCACAATGATCGAGGATCCAACAAACAGAATGATTGGCAATCCTAATCCTGATTATAAATTAGGAATTACAAATACTTTCCGATACAAAGGATTTGTATTAAGCGCATTATTTGATATGACTAAAGGTGGTGATTTGTATTCCGTTACCAATTCTTCTATGTTGGGCAGAGGTGTAACCATGGATACGGAAGATAGGCTAACAGGATGGGTGATCCCTGGAATTTACGCTGATGCCGTAACTGGAAAAGCTATTTTGAATGGTGGAAAAACCATTCCAAATCAAACCAGGATAACCACGAATGACTTGTATTTCTCACCCGGAACCGGTAATACTTTCGCAATCAATACATCCAATGAGTGGAATATTTATGATGCAACTGTATACAGGTTAAGAGAGCTTTCGCTCGGATATGAGTTGCCAAAATCAATTTTCAAGAAATCACGTATTTCATCAGTAACCTTCACATTAACCGGAAGGAACCTTTGGTACCTTGCACCCAATTTTCCTAAGCATTCTAACTTTGATCCGGAAACAAGTAGCTATGGAACATCACCTATTCAAGGTCTTGAATTTTCTGCTGCACCTACAACAAGAAGATTCGGCCTTAATTTAAACGCTACTTTTTAATTGAACTTCTAAATTTTTAATTATGTTAAAAAAATTCAAATATATAATACCTCTTCTTTTGATGGGAGTGTTTGTCTCTTCCTGTAAAAAATCTTTCTTCGATATCAATGTAGATCCCAACAATCCTTCTACGTTACCCGTAAACAATTTGCTTCCTGAGATCGAAAAAAACCTTGGGGATGCGAGTGCAATTACAAGTGGTATCTCTGTAGCCCTGGAGGTTTATATGCACAGGCTTACAGTAAGAGAATCTCCAAATAGCTACGGTGTAACCGGTAGCAGTGGAGTGGTTGATCCAATGTGGGATACTTACTACAGTACCACCTTGACCAATGCTGATATTATTATTGAAAAAGCAACAGCAGAAGGTAATTTTAAATACGCTGGTATCGCTAAAATTATCAAGGCTTTTGCAGTTAGCCAGTTGGTGGATGTTTTTGGAGATGTTCCCTACAGTGAAGCAACCAAACTCTTAACTAACATTAAAAATCCGAAATTTGATGATGATGCCACAATCTATCCACAATTAATTACTTTAATTGATGAAGGTATTAGCAACCTCAACAATACTGCGGCAAATCCACTATCACCAGGTAATGATGACGTTATATATAGCGGTAAAATAGTTAATTGGGTGAAAGCTGCCAATACATTGAAGCTTAAGATGTATACTCAAATGAGATTGGTTAAAAATGTAACTCCGGAGGTTACTGCACTTTTAGCAACTCCGGCAAATTTAATAAACAGTACAGCAGAAAGTTTCCAACTCCCTTATAGTTCAGATAATAAAAACCCTGGTTATGCCGATTATGTCGCTGCCCAAAGAACTCAGGATATCAGCCCCTGGTTTTACGAGATTTTAAGAGGCTACAATCCAAATATTTTTACCGGTAATAAGGACCCAAGAATTCCCTATTATTTTTTCAACCAGATCAAGCCCGGCCAAACTGCCGTAAACGATAATAACGCCACTGAGTACAGGGACAGTTCTTTTGTATCTATTTATTTCGGATCAAATGGACCTGACGTTGGGAGAACACAACAGAATACAATGACCTTACTGGGTTTATATCCGGTTGGAGGTAAATTTGATAATGGGTCTGGTGCTCCCGTAACCGCAACTTCAGGAACAGGTGCAGCTCCGTACAGGTTTATAACTTACGCAGACAGGCTATTTCTGGAAGCAGAACTGATAAAAGCGGGAGTTATCACCGGCGATGCCAAGGCTAAGGCGCTTGCTGCAATTACAGAAGCGTTTAAACAGGTAGACGCGGTAGCAACAGTGGCTAAAGGCTCATCCGTTGTGCCAGTTTTAGCAGGATCTCCCGCTGTAACAACTTATATTAATAAGGTTATGGCTGAATATGATGCCAACCCGGCAAAGCAATTGCAGATTATTATGACACAAAAATGGATCTCTAGTTTCGGAGGCGCCGTTGATGCGTATACAGATTACAGAAGAACAGGCTTCCCTATTCTTTTTGATCCAAATAATCCTGCTATGGCGCCAGGTGGTAAGGTACAACCGCCTCTTCATGGTAACCCATTGGTCGATCCCCAAAGTGCGGTGCCGGTAAATTTAAATCGTCCTTTTCCTTTGTCATTACCGTGGCCATCTTCTGAACTGACGAGTAATTCAAGTTCACCTACGCAAAAACAACCAAGCACCTACAAAGTATTTTGGCAGCCATAATTCCTAATTAAAATATTAATACATAATGAAAAGAATAATAACATACAGTATTTTGGTGGCGTTTACACTACTAAGTGCTTGTCGCAAGACCGATAATGCAAAGATACCAGTCTTAACAAGGGTTCCTGTCCCCTCCTTTGTTTTGGATCCCGCCTCCGATAAATTTATCAACCCGGGGGCACCTGCGACTTTTAAAACGATATTTAGTGTGGGACTTTTTTTCAAAACGGATGTTCCTCCACAAAAATTCGACCTTTTGGTAATGAAAAATAATAATACTGCCAACGTAAAAACAATAAAGGCGGGTATTACCACTTTTCCGAGTTCATTTACTGTAACTGGCCAGAACCTAATTGATTTATTTGGTTCACCCATTGCAGATGGAGATAAATTCGATATTGGTGTAGATATTACTACCCAGGAAGGCCAATTGTTCCAGGCTTTTCCAACGGTTGGTATAGCTTACGGTGCAGGCGTTGCAGGTGAGTATGGCGGAGTAAATACATCCCTCCAATTTTTAAAACCTTGTACATTTGTTGCTGCCGAATATGCCGGCAACTTTACTGTAGTAAGCGATGAATGGAATGATTACAGAGCTGGCGTTGCTATTCCAGTCAGTGTGGTAAGCCCAACCCAGATATCATTTGTTTACGCGGTAGATCCGGGTACCGAAAAACCCATCATATTAACTATAGATCCATCAAATAATAACATTAGCGTAGCTAAGCAGGTATATGGTTCTTATGGAGGCGAAGTTTTAACCGCTCAAAGTGTTGCTGGTACGTTTAGTGCAGTTAATCCATGTGATCATAGCCTTAGCGTAAAGCTTCGCCACGTTGGAGCATCCGATTATGGCAGTTATACGATCAAGTTGATAAAGAAGTAACATCTAATTCATGATTAAAAAGCCGCCTTTTATAATGGCGGCTTTTTTTGTGCGCCTGGCATGTGCACTAGCTATTGGGTGTAAGTTCCGAATGAGCGTTGCAGTACCTATGATTAGCCAAATGCAAGGGTGTCTGTAGCATGTGGAATCTGAAGGATAGCGATACAAACGAATAATTAAGACGCCTGTGTGCAGAGTGACCCTCAGTCCAACAAACCGCCGTATACCAGACCAGTACGTAGGGTGGTGTAGAGGACAGGTAGCAAACTAATCTCTATCTTCCTACTCGACGTAAGAAAACTTGAAATCCCAATCATCTTCATAGGAAAGACTATTCCGATATTTATGGATGCCGAATCCTAGTGTCGCTCCTAGGCATATTCTGTTTTCTTTACCCACCCATTGCCGATTCAGATTTGATTTTAAACTCCATAAAAATTTCAGGGTTGTTATATTATCATCACTGATATCGTTATATTATTGTTAATGCCCTGTTTTCTTATCGTTTTGATAATTTAGGCGATAAAATAATCTCTTTCTCTTATTTGCTCGTAATCAATACTTTAGATATTTTACTAATTGAATTTGTCGAACATCGAAAAGTGCGCAATGCCTGTAGCGGGTAAATAAATTAATATGTTAATAAAAAATTAACATATTGTTTGTGATTTACGCAGCAAATCGTTTCTTTATACCGTCATTATTAAATATTTGTTAATTTTCAATAACTAGCTTTTATCTAAACCGGCATTCTGAATTACATTTCAAAACCAAAATTATCACACATGAGAAGATCCTTAACAATGTTAATGGTAGCTATGCTTTGCTTTGGAATAGTTACCGCACAAACCCGGCTCATCACGGGTAAAGTCACCGATTCAAAGGGTGTTCCCGTTCCGGGAGCAACTGTTAAAGTTAAAAATGGCGGGGCAGTCGCGGCAGATGAAAATGGAAATTTCCAGATCAATGCAAAAACAGGAGATGTGCTCACCATTACCTCGATTGACTACGCCACTACTACGGCAAAAGTGAGCGCTGCTTCCTCGCTAAGTATCGCGCTTACCACCACTGAAAACAAACTGGAAGAAGTAGTAGTAACTGCCCAAGGTGTGCGAAAACGCCCAAGAGAACTTGGTTATTCAGTTGCTAAAGTTACCACCGCCGAGCTAACGAACGGGCGTTCCCCACAACTGGCTGCCGGGCTTGCCGGTAAAGTTTCTGGTCTTGCTGTCTACAATGTAAATAATTCCGTTGATCCTACCGTTAAAATCACCTTACGTGGTTACCGGTCGTTAACAGGGAATAATGATGCGTTAATCGTACTGGATGGGCTGCCAATGCCGCCAGGTTCTACCACCATCCTTAACCTCATCAATCCTAACGACATCGAAAGTGTATCTGTACTAAAAGGTGGGGTTGCAGCCACATTGTATGGATCCGATGGTGTTAATGGCGCTTTGGTGATCACTACTAAAAAGGGTACCAAGGGTAAGGCAAGGATCTCCTATACGCATGCCTATAATGTGGAGAAAATCAACAATCTAACGCAGTTCCAGGAAAAATTTGGAAGCGGTTCGCATTATGCTTCCGGGTTTGGCACGGCCGGATGGAAACCCAATTACCTGGATCGCATGAAAGATAACTGGCGTTCATATGAAAACCAGCAGTTCGGCGATGCATTTGACGGCAGTACAAGAATTGCCGGAAGAGTGCTGGAAGATGGCAGTTCCCTCATGTTGCCTTACTCCAATATAGAAGGTGAAAGAAGCAGGATATGGGATGTAGGTAATACTATGAATAACCAGGCAAGCATTAGTGCCGGTACTGACCAAAGCACATTTTACCTTTCAGTGGAAAATAATCGTACCAACGGTATTGTTCCCGGGGATAGAGCCAGCCGCACTGGTACACGTTTCTCAGCTACAACGGAAGCTGGCAGGTTAAAGGCGGGATTTAATGCTGGGTATGTTCAGGCAGTTTACGATAAGTCGACTTTTGATTTCTATAATGAAACCATTAACCAGGCAGGCAATATTCCTTTATCCACCATGCGGGACTGGAGAAATAACAAATTTGCCAGCCCGAATGCCTGGTACAACGATTATTTTACCAATCCTTATTTTAGGTTAGATAATGAACGTACCAATTACCAGGATATCAACATCACTGGTACGCTGGATCTTACTTATAAGATTACTGACTGGCTTAATTTCTATAATAAATTAAGTGCAATGAATAACACGAGAAATCAAAAAAGTACTGTGGGCAAATTTGTCCATAGCCAGTGGGCGAAATTCAGCGCTTTTCTACCGGTTGGCATTGACCAGGGAGATGGATTAGGCATCACCCGTGCAGGAACAGATTTTAACGGTTCCGTAGCAGATTTTATTGGCAGCGAAAATATCCTTAATAATGAAATGCAATTACAGGGCAACAAGGATTTCGGTGATTGGAACGTGAAGGGGCTTGCAGGTTTTAGCATTTACGACCGCAAAGCCAAAGCTGTAAACGTTAGTTCTAATTCGATTGTAGTACCAGAGGTTTACAATGTTTCCAACCGCCAGGGTAATCTCGGCGGCGGTGAAAACTTTTTCAGGTACAGAAAATATGGATACTATGGAGAATTGCAGTTTGGCTGGAAAGACATGATCTTCCTCCATGGCGTCGGGAGGTTTGATGCTACTTCAAGGTTTTACAAACCTGACCGCCCCTTCAATATGTACTCTTATTTTTATCCTGGAGTTGACTTATCGGCGATTGTTACCGACCTCTTACCAGCCATTAAAGGCAATGTGTTAAACTACGCCAAACTAAGAGTGGGCTACAATAAAAATGGGAACGATAATCTTGGTAATAACTTTTATGGATTGGACCCTACCTTTCCAAATTCTGCCGGTTTTCCTTTCGGAAATACGGTGGGGATCACTGTTGGAGATATATTACCCGACAAAGACCTGAAACCAGAGTTTGTGAAGTCTTTTGAAGTGGGGGGCGAATTCCAGTTGTTAAAGAACAGGATCAATCTCGATGTAACGTATTACAGTCAAAAAAGTGAAGGCCAGGTGGTACAGGTAAAAGTACCAAATACTACCGGTTATCCTAACCTGCTGATCAATGTAGGAGAAACAACGAACTCGGGTGTTGAAGTTGATTTGAAACTGCAGGTAATTAAAGCCAAGAATTTTAACTGGGACCTGAATTTCCGCTATGCTTATAACACTAACAAAGTTGTAAAACTTTACCAGGGAGTACCGGAATTTTTCCAGGCAGGATTTACTTATGCCGCCGCCTACATCGTCGAAAAGGAATCTTTTCCTGTAATGAAGGCCATCAGTTATGTGCGTGATTCAGTTGGCCGCATAGTGGTTAATAAAACAACAGGATACCCGCTAACTACAGGACCATTAAAAAACTTTGGCCGTACAACACCACCCCATATCATGGGAGTGGGTACAAGTGTTAGCCTGGGTGATTTTAGCTTAACAGCCAACTTCGAGTATCGTGGCGGGCATGTTATGTATAGCGATCTGGGCCGCCAGATGACATTTACAGGTTCCGGCAAATGGACAGAAGATCGTGCCCCCTTTGTAGTACCCAATTCATCTTATAATGATGGCAGTGGAAAGTTTGTACCCAATGACAAAGCCGTTAATGAAGCTGAGTACGACTACTGGGTAACCTACTACAGGAATATTGCAGAAAATTTTGTGGTACCCGCCTGGTTCATCAAACTAAGGGATATCAACCTCAGCTATAGTTTGCCTGTTGGATTGGTTAGTAAATTGAAGGCGTTTTCCGGTGTAAGCATTGGATTATATGGTAGAAATCTTTTTACCATTGTTGACAGCAAAAATCAATTTACTGATCCTGAATTCAGTTTTACCAATAGCAATGGATTAGGCGTTAGCACCACGGCGCAAACCCCTCCGGTTCGCCAGTATGGTGTAACCCTGAATGTAAATTTTAAATAAATTATTAATCAATATATTATATTATGAAATTGAATAAATTATTTATAGTCATTGGGGCTGGTTTGTTATTTGCCGGGTGTAGCAAAAAATACCTCGACATTAATACAAACCCCAATAGTCTCACCGCATCTACCGCAGACGTTGTTTTTACCTCCGGCGCTAATCGTACCGCAGCAATCATCACACCCAATGAAACCGGCGAATATTGGAGCGGGCATTGGACACAATCTTCTACTTACATTTATGATGCAGCAAGATTCTCGTATAATTTTAATAACACCAACTTCAACTTCTGGGATACCTGGTACGATGTGTTAGCAGATTTCCAATACGTCATCACTAATGCAGATGCCACCGGCTTCAGTGCTTTTAAGGGACCGGCAAAAGTGATGAAAGCATATATTTTCCAGCAAATTGTAGACTGCTATGGAAATGCTCCTTACTCAGATGCATTTAAAGGAAACGGCTCCATAGCCCCAAAGTTTGACGACCAAAAAGCTATCTACGATAGTTTGATAGTTTTATTGGACAATGCAATCGCCGATCTTCGTACCAATGCTTTTGTTGGTGCTGCCGGCGCTGCGGATATTGTGTTCAAGGGCAATACAACCAG
Organism: Ferruginibacter sp.; assembly: GCA_025963635.1. Classification (GTDB taxonomy): domain Bacteria; phylum Bacteroidota; class Bacteroidia; order Chitinophagales; family Chitinophagaceae; genus Ferruginibacter. The sequence goes on along the minus strand of JAOQAK010000061.1, from coordinate 29,017 downwards.
CTGGATTCGTTTTGCGAACTCACTTAAATTAAGAATACTTATTCGTGAAAGCCGGGTGCCTGCGAAGGCCGCTTACATTGTTACTGAAATTAATAAAGCTGCTACCGCACCAGAAGGATTTTTGGCCATCGGCCAGGATGTTCGATCTAATCCGGGTTACGCTGCAAATGATGGCCAAACCAACCCGATTTATGCCAACTGGGGATATTTGCCCACCGGCGCTGTTCAGGCAATTGCGCGCTTTCCAAAACCTACCACATTTTTCTTTAACCAATTGAAAGCAAATGATGACACTTTCAGGTTGAGGCGCTTTGCTTATGCAAAAGGAGGTCAAAATAATTCGCTTAGCAGGGTAGGCACCAGTATCCAGCCTGAAATTGTTGCCAACTATGTGGGTGTCCCATATGGTTCAACATCCGGGTACCTTGCACAAAACACATCCTATCCCGGGCCTTCCTTTATTATCCGGGGTGAATTTGACAGGGACGTTATTTTGATGACAGCAGCTGAATCTTTTTTCTTGCTGGCTGAAGCAAAACAGGCTTTTCCTGCCGTTACATTAACAGGTACTGCGCAATCTTACTACGAGCAGGGTGTTAAAGAATCATTCAGGGTAACAGGAGCTACAGCCAAATATGGGGCTGCTGTTGCAGATGCCTTGCTTACCAATGGAAAAGATCTTTCCGATTGGAATGCTTCTCCGGACAAATTAAAGCTGATCTGGCAGCAAAAATGGATCGCTTTAAATACTTACAGCGGGCTGGAATCCTGGAGCGAATTCAGGAGAACTAATTTTCCTGCATTACCACCCTCTGTCGGAGCGCCGGTTGGTCAAAAATTACCACTGCGTCTTTTTTATCCAAGTTCTGAAGCAGGTAGTAATACAGCGAATGTAAATGCACAAGGCACTATTGATATATTTACGAACCGCATATTCTGGGATGTAGATTAAAATCAATTCACTTTAAATTAAAAAAGAGGCTGCCATCGTGCGGCCTTTTTTTAGATATAGGATGGCTGAGATTAGACATGCACCTGGGAGTTTAAAATTTGCATTTGAAAAGAAATACGCTTTATTTAAAGTCATGTACGAATGATCTGCTAATTCTATAAAATGATAGCGAATAAATTTGTAGCAAAAAAAATTTCAATCAAAAAAATGCTACAAACTTGTAGCAAGAATAAATTTCTTCAAAAAAATGCTACACACCTGTAGCAAAAAATAAAACAAAAAATGCTACGCCTGTTATAAACGGTATGTCTAACCAAAAAAATCATTTGAATGAATGCATTTACCTTGTCCCGCATGCTCATGTGAACTTTCTATTTCCTCTTCACTTAATGTTCCCTTAACGTAGCGGTAACATTTCCGTAACGTTCCGTTCATGATGCCATAACATTCAGGTAGTCTCTTTGCAGAAATATTTAATGCATGAGATTTTTAACAGTCCTGGTTATTTTTTTAACGCTTTCCTTCGGTGTATTTGCTCAAAAGGGCAAAATTGAAGGCAAAGTAATTGACGCTAAAACGGGCCAACCGCTAACAGGTGTTTCTGTAATAATTAAATCAAATAATCGCGGAACTTCCACTGATATTGACGGACGTTATACATTAAGTACAGAGGGTGCAGCAAAAATTTCGTTGATATTCACATACAATGGAGTAACGCAACAGGTGGATGAAATAGAAGTGGCGGAGGGTAAAGTGACTACTCAGAACCTCTCACTTACACAAAGAACAAAAACTGAAGAAGGGGTGGTAGTAAGGGCTGCAAGTACTTCCCGGCGTGAAACGGCCGCTTCCCTGATCAGCTTTCAAAAAAATACAAATACCGTGGCTTCTGTAATTTCCGCGGAAAGCATTCGAAGATCTCCTGATAAAAATACGGGTGAAGTATTAAAACGGACACCAGGCGCAAGTTTAATAGACGGAAAGTTTCTTGTTATCCGCGGCCTGGCAGATCGTTACAACCAGGCGATGCTCAATGGGGTATTGCTTACCAGCACAGAACCAGATAGGAAAACCTTTTCGTTTGATATTATCCCGGCAGCAATGATTGATAATATCATCATTAATAAGGCATTTGTTCCGGAACTTCCGGGAGAGTGGGCGGGTGGGCTTATCCAGGTAAATACTAAAGATATCCCATCGAAAAATTTCTTTAATATTCAAATTGGTACCGGCTTTAACACACAAACCGTCGGCAAGGATTTTTACAAAACCCAGGGGGGTAAACTTGACTGGCTGGGCATTGATAATGGTGCCCGGGGCCTTCCGGACAGCTATACCACGAAATCTGCTTTTAACCTTGCTACACAGGAGCAACGAAATGTTATAGGGAAAGAGCTTTCAAATAATTGGGCGCCCAAAGTGGGCAGCGTTTCACCCAATGTTTCCTTCCAGGCAAATGGTGGGTTTACCGGAACCTTGTTCGGGAAGAAAGTTGGGGGAATTGTTGGCATTAACTACAACAAAACCAACCGGTATACAGGTATACTCAATCGGCTGCAGTCGCTCGAAAACGGCGTATTTAGCCAGCAATACAGTTATGCCGATGATCGGTATACACAGGAAGTAACAGTGGGTGCATTAGCCAGTGCTTCTTTGCAGTTGAATGACAGGAACAAAATTTCTGTAAAATCGATTATCAATGTAAATACCAATAACTACACCATTCAACGCAAGGGAATAAATAATAATTCCGGCGACGATGTGGAGGGAGGGGAGTCGGCCTTTAAGGAAAATACTTTTTATACTGTGCAACTTACAGGAGAACACAGTATCGCCAAGGCACTTAAATTTAAATGGTATGGCGCATTTAATATTTTGGATGGATACAATCCCGATCAGCGACGGTTCCAATACACGCGGGCAACAGGCACCCGAAACCCTTACTTGTTCCTGGTAGGTAATTCACTGGCGCAGGAAAGTGGCAGCCGGGTATTTCAAACGTTGAACGACTATATCTATACGGCTGGTGGCGACCTGGCGTACAGCTTTGACTTGTTCGGGCAAAAGCAAACTGTAAAAGGTGGTTACATGTTGCAAATTAAGGATCGTCTTTTTGATGCACAGCTCTTTGCTAATTACCTGCCGAAGGACAATGCAACATTACGTCAACTACCTATTGATAAAATATTTGTTCCTGAAAACTTTGGAGATGGTTCACCGGAAAGCACCCAGTTCGCATTCAATTCTATCAACAACAGAAATTTCCGCTACTTAGCCAATACAATTCTCAACGCAGGATTCTTACAATTTGATAACCAACTGGTCAACAATATCCGCGTAGTTTGGGGGTTAAGGGTAGAAAATTTTGATCAGTTGCTCGGTTCGGTAAAACAGTGGGATGATCGATTCAGACATACCAAACAAACGGATTTTTTGCCAGGTGTAAATGCAACTTTCAAGCTTGATGCAAAAACCAACCTGCGCCTGTCGGGTTCGCAGACAGTTATCCGGCCAGAACAAAGGGAACTGGCAGCTTTAACACTGTACGACTTTGAGCTTAATTCGGCAGTGCAGGGTAATCCTGATCTGCAACGCACTAAAGTAACCAATCTCGATCTCCGGTACGAGTTGTACCCACGCCCGGGAGAAGCGTTTACTGCAGGTGTTTTCTTTAAGCATTTTGATAAGCCCATCGAGCAAATCCTGCAACAGGGCGGCGCCATATTTACCTATTTAAACCCGGACAAGGCAACGGCCTATGGAGTAGAAGTTGAAATACGTAAGCACCTCGATATGGTAGATGCTCTGAAAAATTTTACCCTGCAGGCAAATGCAGGTTATATCAAAAGTAATGTGAAAGATACGCTGAGTAATATCGATAGGCCATTACAGGGGCAGTCGCCCTATCTTCTAAACTTAGGATTGATGTATGATCTCGAAAAGGCGGGCTTGAATGCAACATTATTGTTCAACCAGATAGGCAAGCGTATTTACCTGGTAGGAGATATTCCTGCAAGTGGCGGTGGCGGCGCTCCGGATATATGGGAAGCATCAAGGCCAGTACTGGATTTTCAATTGGGGAAAAAATTATTGTCAAACAAAGCCGAAATAAGGTTGAATGTTTCTGACATCTTAAACAAAACGCAATATTTCTACCAGAATAATGATAACAATACCGGTTTTCAAAAAGACAAGGATGCCTATCGCTTTACAAGGAAATTCGGTACAACATTCAGCGTGACATTCAACTATTCATTATAATATAATTTAAAAAAAACAAAAGGGTAAATATGAAAAAATACATTTTCTATGTGGCAGCAATTATTTCGGTATCTATTACAGCCTGTCGCAAAATTGAAACAGATGGGGAACCCTTCGTTGTCCAGGTTCCAGGAACAGGTAGTGGAGGAGTTGTGGGTAAAACTGTAACGCTAAGTGGCCATGTAACGAAAGACACTGTACTGCATGCAATTGATAACAATATAATCTCGGGATTGGTGTATGTTGATGGTGGTGTAACATTAACTGTTGAAAAAGGGGCTACTGTTAAAGGCACTTATGCAGGTTCAACTACCGCAGCTTTAATTGTTAAACGTGGCGCAAGGTTGATGGCGGTAGGTACACAGGATGCTCCGATCATCTTTACCTCAGCCTCGCCCACACCGGTATCCGGCGATTGGGGCGGTATCGAACTTTTGGGTAAAGCAGCTATTAATTCAAGCAATGGTGGCAAACCCGGCCTGTATATTCCCGAAGGTGGTTTTAATACCGCAGCCGGCGATGGCCTCGCAGGTTCCGGCGATGCGATTGCACCTACACCGGTAAATAACGACAACTCCGGCACTTTACAATATGTACGGATAGAATATGCCGGTTATGCATTTTTGCCCAACCAGGAAATAAATGGACTTACGATGGCCTGCGTAGGCAGCGGTACTACGATCGATCATGTGCAGGTGTCTTATGCAAAAGATGATGCTTTTGAGTGGTTTGGTGGTACCGTTAATTGTAAGTACCTCATCGCCTACAAAACACAGGATGATGATTTTGATACAGACAACGGGTTTAGTGGAAGTGTACAATTTGGACTAATCGTTCGGGATTCTTCTATTGCGGATGTATCTAAATCAGAAAGTTTTGAAAGTGATAATGACGGTACAGGAAGTTCCTTACTTCCCCAAACAAAGGGCGTATTTTGTAATGTTACCTCTTTTGGTCCTTTGGCTACGCCCGATAACGTTGGCAATAGCAACTACCTGGGCGCTGCAGTGCAAATAAGGAGAAATTCTTCTTTGTCTATTTTCAATTCTGCTTTCGTAGGCTGGTCAACAGGTATTTTGATCGATGCAGGTTTAGGGACCCCTACTGATCTAAACATCACCGCCGGTACTTTACAATTAAGTGGTATCGTACTCGCCAGCTGTAAAACCCCCATTGCTTATACACCAAGCGCCACTGCTCCAACAGGCGCTACACAGGCATCTATTGCTGCCTGGTTCACCGGCAACACTACTAACAAAATTCTTACCCAAACTTCGGTACAGGCCATTTATACACGGCCTTTTGATTACATATCAGCAGATTGGGCTCCATTTGGTAATTCTGCAGTAGTTATCCCCACTGCTACCAATACTTACTTCGATGATCCGATTTTAAAGGCACGCCCGTTTATTACGAAAGTGGATTTTATCGGCGGAATTGCTCCGTCAGGTCCTGATGCTAACTGGTTTAAGGGTTGGACGAAATTCAGCTTTAAATAATCCATAAAACATACAAAAGGAAGCAGCTTATAAAGCTGCTTTTTTTTGTATGTTTTATACTGTTCAAGGGATAAATGAGAGATGTTACATTTGTGTTTTTGAAACCGAAACATTTCATTCCCCGATTTCATCTGGGGCGATTCGAATTAAACCCTTGCAGGCTTTTAACCGATGGGTTTAATTTAATGAGAACGAGGAGAATTTACAACGCAATCAAAGCTGCCCAATGATACCAAGTACAAGAGGGCGATGCAACGATGCTGCCCATGGTTTCACTGCCCGGACAAAAAACCTTATGCCCGTTTTTTTCTTTGTGGCATATAATCAATGTCATCAAATGATTTGCTGATTTTATGTCAAGCATAAAGCGACTCTTGACATAACACTTGTATACCTGGTTTTTATAACCTTAGGGTAATAATCGCATAATGTTATCATAACAAGCAATACTCAACTTAGTGTTTCAGTAATACTGGAAAGCAATATTTACAAACAAGTTTCCTTTAGCAAATAGCAAATCTCATGCTTGTACCACCTGTTATTCTTATCAGGTGGTTTCTTTTTTGTAACTACCCTGCTAACGCGTTTGATTATCTTTACCGCATGAAAAATAAAGTGTATACTATAGTGATGGCTTTGGCCTTGTTGGCCTGTAATCATAGTAATAAAGAGATTAAAGAGCGCTTAACCAATTCAGACAGTATGGCGATCAACTATTTTAAAGGTGATGGCACAATGGATACGGTGATGGCAGTTAAAATTATCAGGGATAAACAACAGCTTGAACAGTTGGTGGGCTATATCTCGGGGCGATCGGTTGAAGCCAATATGAAATGCGGGTACGACGGGTCACTTCATTTTTTTAAGATGAACCAGGTAATACAGGATGTCGACTTTAGAATGAACCAGGATGGATGCATGCAGTTTTCTTTTTCACAGTATGGCAAACCACATGCAACAGCTTTGTCGGAAAGCGCAAAAGAACTGATCAACTCGTTTAGGAAATAGATCACGGTCGGCACCGAAGGTCAGACCGTGATATTTTTAAAAAATCTATGTTACAGATAGCTTAGAAAATGTTTCGTTATATGGCCCTGGCGAATACCTGGGAGCCTGTATCTTTTAACTTAGTGATGGTTTTGTCAGCATCGTGCAAAGATGCAAGCGCGAGCACCCGGTCAATTATTTTACTGGTTTCATCTTTATAATCAACTATTAGCGGGGTTGGCTCATTCAGCCATCTGTCTACGATATGAATATATTTCTTTTTTAATTTTTTGATAACCGGTACTCCCATTTCGGCGGCGGCGGCTGAATTGCAATGTTGCTCATATTGATGTTTCATGGGAATTATCAGCAGGTTCTTTTTCATGTACAAAGCTTCTGCAGGTGTTTCAAATCCGGCTCCGCACAAAATGCCTTTGCATGAAATAAAACTTTTAGTGAATTCACCGGCATTCACAGGTTGTATCGCACAATTACCTGCCAGGTAGGATTTTTTGGTGTGCTTTGAAAATATTTGCCATTGCACATTTTTAAAATTGGAAAGGAAGTGTATCAATTTTTTATCATCATATGCAGGGAGGTAAACGGTGTAATGTCCCATGTCAGTTATGACAGCCTGCCGTATTTCTTTTCTTATAACGGGAGTGAAAATATTTTCAGCGAAACTTTTAAAATGAAATCCAACACCTGTTTTACAGGGAGCATAATAACGCAGCACCATCCATGCAAAAGGATCTGTTTTAACAGGCTTCGGTGACTCATGGTGTAGTACCGCATACTGGTGACTCATGGCAATACATGGAATGTGTTTTATTTTACAGGCCCAGGCGCTGATCGGCTCAAAATCGTTAATGACCAGGTCATAATTTTCAACGGGCAAATTTTTAATTTCCGTCAAAAATCTTTTAGATTGAAATTGTTTAAAAGTGTTGTAAAAGTCAATGCCACCTTTTTTGCCAAAAATAAAGCTGAACCCGTTTCTCCGGAATGTAACGAAATGATTAATGGGTACATCGGCTTGTGTGCCGCTTACTAAAATATCCAGGTCGCATTTTTTTTGCAGCAAAGGAATTATTTCATTTGCGCGGCTCACATGGCCATTGCCGGTTGCTTGTATGGCATATAATACTTTCATAGATTTTAATTAAGAGGCGAGTACAAAGTCTTCCATCATCATTTTAAATAACTCCGCAGTACGCAGGTAGGCGGCTTCATCTACGTAGAAAGCGTCGTGGAGTTCCTGTACCTGTGCATCTTGCTGATAGTAATAAATTTTCCATGCATTGTTATCAAATTCCAGGGCGGTTAGGTTTTCTACCCAATCGCCAGAATTCAAATAATTTACACTGCCCTCCCCATTTTTAATGATTCGGTGAGCGGGCTGGTGTATGTGTCCGCATACCACGTAATCATAACCTTTTTCTATGGCAATGTCTGCAGCAGTTGCTTCAAAATTGTTGATATGTTTTACGGCGCTTTTGACCGAGTTCTTTATTTTTTTGGAAAGTGATATTTTACCCTTTCCCATTTTTTTACTGATATAATTGATGAAAGAATTAATATAGATCAGTGTATCATACCCCACGGCACCCAGTTTGGCCAGCCACTTACTGTGTTGCATGATCACATCAAAAACATCTCCATGAAAGATCCAGCTCCGCGTGCCATTGCAATGGTGGATTACCAATTTATTTACAATGTGAAAATCACCCACCGAAAAGTTTTCAAACCTCCGAAGCATCTCATCATGATTGCCCGTAATATAGTAAACCTTCACACCGCGGCTAAGCATACTCGTAATTTGTTTGATCACCTGCATGTGACCCGCCGGCCAATACTTTTTGCTAAACTGCCAGATGTCAATAATATCGCCGTTTAGCACAAGAATCGTTGGATCGATCGTAGAAAGGTAGCGGGATAATTCATCAGCGCGACATCCATAAGTTCCAAGGTGTACGTCAGATATTACAGCAACACTTAGTTTTCTTTTTTCCAACAGGCTTCGTTTACTGTAAAGTTCAAACGGGTGTGTGTTGTAATTGTGAACAAATTCTTATCAAAACTTCAATTAACCAGGAGATGGTTTTGTGAAGGCATGGTTATTAGCAAGATAATCGATGGGGCGGAAGGGAAATTTATCGTATCAGCGATTTGTTGGGAATAAATGTTCTTTGCTCCGGGAGTATATGTTTTGCGTTCGCCTGCTAATTCAACTGAAAAAATTTCCTGTTTTAACGATGGTTACAACAGACAATACTTACTCAGCGACTCAGCGACTTTGCTCCTTTACGTCTTTGCGTGGAAATTATATTGATCGCTAATCCTTCCTGCTCTCCAAAGTGAAACCAAAGGTAGAGCCTACATCAATGGTACTTCTAACATGTATTGCCTGTTGGTGTGCTTCGATGATATGTTTACAAATAGCAAGACCTAAACCACTGCCGCCTACTTTGCGGCTTCTTGCGAGGTCAGTTCGATAGAACCTTTCAAAAATTCTTCCCAGGTGTTCTTCCGCAATGCCAGTGCCATCGTCGCTTATTTCGATCAGTATTGTTTTTCTATCGATCTTGTAAACACTGGCTTCTATAAGCCCGTTAATTTTGCCATATTTAATTGCATTGTCAACCAGGTTGATCAAAACCTGCCGGATCTTTTCTATGTCGGCATGCACTGCCAGTGGTACTTCGCAACCTTTTTTTATTGCCAGCCTGATTTGCTTTTTATCAGCCTTGATGGAAAGCGATTCAAATACATCTTTCACCAGTTCCTGGATGATAAAATTGCTTTTGTACAACAATTGTTCTCCTCTTTCCAATTTGGAAATTTCATCAAGATCATCCACCAGGTTTACCAGCCGGTCGATGTTGCGGGAAGCGCTTTCCAAAAATTTTGTATTCACTTCAGGGTTATCCAAAGCGCCGTTTAATAACGTATCTACATAACCCTGGATCGCAAAAATGGGCGTTTTTAATTCATGGGATAAGTTTTGCAAAAACTCTTTACGATATGCTTCATTTTGCTTTAACACTTCTATCTCTGCTTTCCGTTGCTGGGCCCAATTTTCTACATCTTCCCTTACTTCATCAATACTTTTTTGCGGGAGGATATTTTTGTAATAGAATTCTTCCCGTTTACTTGCCTTCGTTTGATAAATTAATTTATAAACAAGTTTTATTTTGCGATAAACAAAACTCTGAACCATGAATAGTATGAGGCCGTAGCTTCCAGAAAAAATAACAAAAAAGGAAATGAGGGCGATCCACCACAGCGGCTGCAAAAAGTAAATGCCTATGCTGATGGGTAACGCAATAATAAACGCCGTGCTGGTTGATAATTGCTGCGGAGAAAGATTTTTTGCAGAGAACATAATAGATAAACAATAAGTTTTAAAGGTAACACTCCGCCGTAGAACCCGGGCATTTTTTATGGGGTTTGATCAGGAATCAGGTAAGCCTTATACCGAAATTAGTACCGCAATATAATGGCATATCGCTGCAGTTAATACAAACAGGTGCCAGATGGCATGGTGGTAAGTATATTTTTGCCAAAGATAAAAAATCACTCCCAGCGAATAAAGGCAACCACCAATGGTAACCAGCGCTACAACAGGCGTAGGCATTGCGTTAAAAAAAGTTTTGCCTCCTGCAAATAAAATCCAGCCCATCAATAGGTAAATGATGGTAGATACAATCTCAAACCGGCCCGTGAAAAATATTTTAAAAAATATTCCCACCACGGTAAGGCTCCACAAAATTATCAGCAGTGTAATACCAAATGAATTGTATACAAAAATTAGTATCAGCGGCGTGTAGGTGCCCGCTATTAAAAAATAAATACTGATATGATCCAGTATTTTTAAAATCTCTTTTATTTTGGGTTGCTGAAATGCATGATATAGCGTAGAAAAAGTAAAAAGCATCAGGAAACAAAAACCGTAGATCCCTGAGCCGGCAATTCCCGCCAGATTGTTGTTTTTGGTGGCATTTGCTATTAAAATGGGCATGCTGATGATTCCAAACAATATTCCAAATCCATGCAAAATACTGTTCAGTATTTCAAGACGGAGTTCCCGGGAGTCATCACCTGGTTTCATGATAAAATTTTTCCAGTCTGCAAGTTAAATGCTTTTTTTGAAGCTGTTTCGGCGAAAAAAGCAAAGATAAAAAAAGAGTGCAGTGCCCCGGAAGCAGGTGGCAATTGGGCAATATCGAATGCGGGGGAAATGGTTGTAGTATGATTCGTAGAATACAAGAATCCGGCGAACTAACTCATACGATTAGAGTTCAAATTTATAGCCAACTCCTTTAACGGTGGTAATGCAATCAAGGTTCAGCTTCTGACGGATTTTCCGGATATGAACATCAATGGTGCGGTCGCCAACAATCACTTCGGTACCCCATACCTGGTTCAGAATTTCATTCCTCAAAAAAACTTTTCCCGGCTTAGAGGCAAGTAGTGCGAGCAGTTCAAATTCCTTGCGGGCCAAAATGATATCATTTCCTTTGTAATTGATCATGTATTTTTCTCTGTCAATTACCAGGTCGCCAATATGCACCACTTCGTTGTCTTCTTTATTGAGTCTTCTAAAAAGCGCATTTACCTTGCTCACCAAAATTTTTGGCCGTATGGGTTTAGTAAGATAGTCATCGGCGCCCGTCTCCAGCCCACGGATTTCCGTTCCTTCATCACTTAGGGCAGAAAGGAAAATTATTAACGTTTCCTTAAAGGATGGTTGCATGCGAAGAGTATTGCAAACTTCGATGCCATTTTTGCCCGGCATCATGATGTCGAGGATCACCAGGTCAGGCTGTTTTTTTCTTGCGAGCTCAAGCGCTTCATCTCCGTTTTTAGCCGTAATTACCTCGTATCCTTCGGCTTTAAGATTAAATTGGATGATCTCCAGGATATCCGGTTCATCATCTGCAATTAGAATTTTTTTAACACTACTCATATTATTTTCGCTCCGCAAAAGTAGGTGATCACATTAATGTATACATCATATTTGAACCCTTCCTATATTATCAAATTGTTAATCCAATGCAGCAATCCGGCTCAATAATTGATCTTAAAGGAAGATTGCCCAATCTTAAAAACCAACTGTTTAGTCGATGGGCTTTAATAAGGCAGTAAGTCCGTTAAGTTAACAAATTTGGCTTTTTATGCCATCTTTGCAGGAGAACCTCATTTATGAAACATTTTCTACTACCCTTTTTATTTTTATCATTTTGGAACAACGTGTTTGCCGTACAGGATTCGGTTGTTATTCCCATCAGCCGCCAACGATTCCACGACAGAATTGATAGTGAGCAGGTAGCAAACGATAAAGCCGACGGAAAAAGGGATGACCAGGTGAGGGTATCTACTAATGAAGACATCAACCTGCAAGTTACCGACGTGTTGACAAGAAGAATCGATGAATTACAGGAACTCGTTGAAACCGATAATCATATTCTCTCAAACAATGAAAAAGTAAGGCAGCTTAATTTTATAGAAGCATTGCTGAAGAATTTCAGAACTGCCTGGAAGCAAAGAAAATTGAATCCTGCACTCGCGCCTACACTGGTTGAGGATTTTTACAAAGCCTGGCGGGCAAATATGAATGGAGCCAGTATTCTTCCTATTATCAGGGAAACGCCTTATGAAGCAGGATTGATCCTAACAGATCTTTTTCCCGGCAATATTGGATATAAAGACAGCAGGAAATTCATGTTTTTGCAATATTGCAAACAACACCCGGATAAAATTCTTTCCAGCATCCGGCCTTATGTTAATGAAGCTTTCGCAGATAGCATGGTAGTGGTAGCCTGTAAAAATGACCCTGAACAATTGTATGATTACGCGTACTCCACTAAATCGCCGGAAGGGAAGTTGATTCAAAGAAATGAAGATCCATTGGTGAAAGCCATTGTACAATTAAGCAGGATGGAAAATGCGCTGTTGTATTATCCATTTCTTGATAATATTTTAAAAAATAAAATCTCCCTTGACTCGATTAAAAAATTTGTTGGTGATGGCGACCGGCGAATGGACAGCGTGGGATATTTTAAATTGCTGGTAAAAACAGAACGGGAGTATTCTTACCGGCTGGGAGTTTTGAAAGATACCCCCATAGCAATGTTTGGTGTAAATGGATTGCGAAAGATGTTGCAACGGAAAGCGATCAAACACTTTATAACCCCCATCAATAATCTTCACGAGCAAAGTAATTTAAACATCAGGATGAGGGCATTGGACCCGCTGACTGCAGAGGAGCTTTATTATGTAATGGTAATGGGTGAAAACGATATTTATACCTCCAGCTACAAACATAGCTTTGAAAGATTGCTGCAGCGGATGGGGCCCAAACCAAGCGGCGATTCTTTGCTGCTAAATGTAAACATGGATTATTTCAAGAAGTTTATAAAGATGGCGGCTAATTTTAATCAACTCGATGTGTTCTTAAAGACCATGCCTTCCGACAATGCAACCACTTTAATGAAAGCCTTTGTTGCCAACCTGGACGAAGCAAATAACCTGGAAGATGCCGTGGATGTTGCAGACAGTTACAGCAGTATAAAAGATTCTACACTGCGCCGTAATATTTTAAAAAATGTAAGCTATAACGAGCAGAAGAGTGTGAACCAGGGCAACAATAAAGGTAAAATCATTTATAGCTTATTAAAGACCATCTTTTTATCTGAGGACGACAACAGCATTGATTTAACCAGCCAGATTGGAATACCATCTATTTATTCGATAGATTATGATTATATGGCGGACGATAGCGGCAGGGTAGTTCAGCAGGTGTTTTTTTATGGAGACGAGGATGGCAAAACACATTTCCCTCAATTTGTAAGCTCATTTTCAAATAAGGAATGGAAAATCACTTATAAAAAAGAATGGGTTGAAATCAAATCACTGATGGGCAAAAAGGTATGGATATATGCTAACCTGCCTTTGAACAATGATAAAAACCTGGATGATACAGCGCAGATACACTTGAGCAATTACCTGGCAAAAAACGATTTACGCCCCGCGGTAGTGGTTCATCGTGGCCATAGCTATTGGTTGCCGCGTACGATTGACCGGATGGCCGGAGACGCTAAGATAATTGTATTGGGTTCTTGCGGGGGTTACCAGAATTTAAGCCAGATCATCGACAATTGTCCGGATGCGCATATCATTTCAACAAAAGAAATTGGGAAAGGCGATATCAACCGGCCGATTTTAAATTACCTCAACCAGGCAATTGCTTCCGGAAAAACGTTGGTTTGGAAGGATATGTGGGCTTCCCTTACTAAATTGTTTTATAGCGACCCCAACAAAAGTATGCGGGAAAGCTGGGATGATTATGTGCCGCCGTATAAGAACCTGGGCGCCATTTTTATCAAGGCATACAATAAGAAAATGGAAGGTCAGTTGCTGGGTTTATAAGTGTTTACCCGATAAAGAATAGTTTAGTTGGATAGAACTTTACAACACACCGCACGCAGCCTTTTTTCATCTTTTTGATATTGCACCATTCCGTATCGCAATAACCAACATCCCGTTAATCTCTATCTTTGCTCTATGAGTGAACCGGTTAAAGTAAAAAAGGTTTTTGATTATTCAGTATTGCGCAGGGTGTTTCAATTTGCGGTACCGTACAAAAACAAATTTTACTGGTCACTTTTCCTCGCCATTTTCCTGGCGGTTATTTCTCCGGTACGACCATGGCTGATCCAGCTTACCATTAATAAGGGGATGCAGCCGGGGGCAGAAGTATGGTTTTTGAAAGGAGCCGCCCAGGTAATTATCGGTATCACAATTATTCAGTTAGCGCTGCTGTTATTGGAAACAGCTTGCCGTTTCATTTTTACTTTTTATACAGCTTCTCTTGGTCAAAGCGTGGTGAAGGATATGCGGGTATCGACCTATAAAAAAGTGATCAGTTTAAATCTCTCTCAATTCGATAAAACGCCCATCGGAACGCTTACCACCCGTACAATCAATGATATCGAATCCATCAACGATATTTTTAGTGATGGTCTCGTACCGATCATCGCTGATCTCTTGTCCATTATCGCGGTACTGAGTTATATGTTTTACGTGGATTGGAAATTGACGCTTGTTTGTATGGCTCCGTTCCCGGCATTGATCGTTGCTACGATGTTTTTTAAGGAGAGTGTAAATAAATCCTTTATCCGGGTGCGCAATGCAGTGGCGCAGTTAAACGCTTTTGTACAGGAACACATTACAGGCATGGCCATTGTACATGCGTTTGCAGCTGAAAAAAAGGAATTCAATAAATTCAATGCGATCAATAAGGAGCATCGGAATGCCAATGTAAGGTCCATCTTCGCTTACTCTGTTTTTTTTCCGGTGGTAGAACTGGTACTGGCTATATCCCTCGGATTGTTAGTATGGTGGGCAGCTGCAGCGGAAAGCCATGAAGCTGCCGGAAATATCACTGCTTTTATTTTATGCCTCAACCTATTGTTCAGGCCGCTTAGGGTGATTGCAGATAAATTCAATGTATTACAAATGGGTATGATTGCAAGTGAAAGGGTTTTTAAAGTGATGGACAATACAGATGTAACTCCGTTACCGGTCAGCAACACTTTAGATGGGAAACCGGGGAATGCAAAGATCCTCCGGGGAAATGTCAGTTTTCAAAAAGTTTGGTTTGCCTACACTGAACAGCAGTATGTATTGAAAGATATTTCATTTGCCATCAATGCAGGTGAAACCCTCGCCATCGTTGGCAATACAGGCAGCGGTAAGACCTCCATCATTAGCCTGTTGAATCGTTTGTATCATATTCAGAAGGGCAGTATTAAAATTGATGATACGGATATTGAATCTTTCGACCTCTTTTACCTGCGAAGTAAAATTGCCGTTGTGTTACAAGATGTATTTTTATTCAGCGGATCGGTGTATGATAATGTAACGCTTCGTAATTATGACATACAGAAATCACAGGTAGTGGAAGCGGCCAAAATGATCGGCATCCACGATTTTATTATGCAGTTGCCGGGCGGCTACGATTATAATGTGATGGAAAGAGGGGCAACGCTTTCCCTTGGCCAGCGACAGTTATTGTCGTTTGTAAGAGCTTTGTTATACAATCCCGCCATATTGGTTTTAGATGAAGCAACCTCTTCTGTGGATACCGAAAGCGAGCAATTGATTCAGCAGGCGATCGATAAATTGATTGCCGGAAGAACCTCTATTGTTATCGCTCACCGGTTAAGCACAATTCGCAAAGCCAATAGAATACTGGTGCTCGACAAAGGTGAAATAAAAGAAACAGGTACCCACGATGAACTAATCGAAAAAAGAGGTTTGTATTACCAGCTGCATAAAATGCAGTTTGAAAAACAGGTAAAACTGGTGTAAATTTTTTACACAAATATTTAGTAAATTGCAATATGGATTTTTCAAAAAACATAGATATCCAACAACACAATCTCTTGAATGAGCCACAGCCCGATTATGAAAAAGCTGAGATGGATCTGTTAAGAGATGCACTACGCCGCAGTTATTCGGAACGCTTTTTATTTACTACCCGCTTATACAAGATTCAGCAAACCCTGCGAAAGGCAAAAATTACCCATAAGCCTTTTGCCGCTGGTAAATAGCTCCACCCATTATGGATATTTTCGATGAAGAAATAATCAAATTTTGGAAAGCGATGGAAAACAACGCTGTAAGGTATATAATGGTGGGTGGGTACGCCACCAATATACACGGCTATCAGCGATATACCGGTGATATGGATATCTGGATTGAAGACACGCCAACGGTTCGTAAAAATTTAAGAAAGGCTTTCAAGGAGGCAGGCATGGGCGATTATTTCATGATGGAAAATTTGCAATTTGTTCCCGGATGGACAGATTTTACATTAAACAACGGCCTTAAACTGGATATTATGGTAAACATGAAAGGGCTTGAAGCATACAGTTTTGAAGAATGTTACCAGATGGCCACCATTGCGGAAATTGAAGATGTGAAGATTCCTTTCCTACATATCAACCAACTCATCCAAAATAAAAAAGCAGTCAATCGCCCAAAAGATCAAATCGATGTGATGGAACTGGAAAAAATCAAACAGTTAAGATCAGAAATGGGACTCGATTAAATTTTCCTTCGGCCACATAACCCCGCAAATTATCTGCTGTTCCTTATCCAAATATTTTATTATTCTCCTATCTTTGCGCCAAATTTCGGCAAAGATATGGCAGCCAAGAGCATCAAATCATTACTGGTAGCGGTTTTAAGCACAATTTTGTTGGTTTCGGCCTACAATGTGAATGCACAGCAAACCGAACCAAAAGCAGGCGAAGAACACGCATCGGAGAAAAAAGAGGGCTTCAACGCCAAAGAAGTAATATTTGAACATATCATGGATGCCCACGAGTTTCATTTTGTAAACTATAAAGGCAGTGATGGAGCGTTACATCCTGTTTCTATTCCGCTGCCGGTATTTTTATATTCTCCCCAAAAAGGTTTTTCAGGTTTCATGTCTTCGGCGTTTGAACATGGTCACAAAGAAGTTGACGGTTATAAACTTGAAGAAGGAAAAGTTATTCCTGTTGAAGCAGGTGTAAAAGTATACGATCTTTCTCCCACCCGCAATGTAGTGCAAATGATACTTGCCTTAGCTTTATTGGTATGGTTGATGATCAGTGTTGCAAAAACCTATGCTAAAGGTGATGGCGTTGCTTCTGCGCCAAAAGGCAAACAAAACCTGGTGGAAGTGATGGTAGCTTTTGTAAGAGATGAAATAGCCCGGCCCAATCTCCGGCATAAAGCAAACCAATACCTTCCCTATTTACTTACGGTTTTCTTCTTTATTTTAATCAATAATATCATCGGCCTCATACCGGGTACAGCAAACGTTACCGGTAACATCGCCTTCACGGTTGTATTGGGGCTTATTTCCTTTGTAGTGATCCTGGCCAGTTCCAATTCACATTATTGGGGCCACATCTTTAATCCGCCCGGAGTTCCCGGGTTTGTAAAACCCATCCTGGTGTTGGTGGAGTTTTTAAGTGTTTTCATTAAGCCTTTTGCCTTGATCATCAGGTTGTTTGCCAATATGGTGGCGGGGCACATTATTATCATCTGTTTAATTTCACTGATTTTTATTTTTGCGCAAATTAAGCCTGTGCTTGGTTTTGCTGCTTCACCGGTATCTGTTGCATTCACCATTTTCATTTATTTTATAGAAATTTTGGTGGCATTTTTACAGGCATTCATTTTCACGGTGCTTACGGCAGTTTTCATAGGCCAGGCATTTGAAGGAGAACACCATCCTAAAGATCACCATCCGCTCCCCGATGATCCGATCATCGTTTAATCATTTATTTTTTTAACCAGTATAAATTCACAATTATGAACTTTATTTTATTAGATGCGTTGGCTAATGCAGGTGGTGCAGTTGGTGCAGGTCTTGCTGCTATTGGCGCAGGTATCGGTATCGGTCAGATTGGTAAAGGCGCTGTAGAAGCGATTGCCCGCCAGCCGGAAGCCTCTAATGATATCCGTGCAAACATGATTTTGGCCGCAGCCCTTGTGGAAGGTGCAGCTTTGTTTGCAATCATTATCGGCTTCTTAGCAATGGTATTGTAATTACCGTTACAGAAATTATTACTGCATCCAAAGTACAGGACGGAGGATGCGGTATTTTAATTTTTTAACCAGGCATAGTGCTGCTATTTAACTTCATAGGCGTCGCACTCTTGTACTTTATATCATTGAGGAACTTTTCAGAATTTTATTTTACATTTTTAATTGTATAAAAATGCAACTGTTAACACCGGATTTAGGATTATTACTTTGGACATTAGTGGCTTTTTTGGTCGTATTTTTTTTATTGAAAAAATTTGCCTGGCCTTCAATCATTAAAGGCTTGTCCGACAGGGAACAAAATATTGCCAATTCCATCGCAACCGCCGAAAAAATAAAGTTGGAAATGGCCCAATTAAAAAACGATAACGAAGCGTTCCTCGTCAAAGCACGGGAAGAAAGAGCCATCTTATTAAAAGAAGCCAAGGAAACAAAAGATAAGCTGATCAGTGAAGCAAGGGAAGAAGCAAAAGAACAAGCCGCAAGAATTGTGGAAGATGCGCAGGTAACGATCAATAATCAGAAAATGGCTGCCATCACTGATCTAAAAAACCAGGTGGGCAAATTGGTTATAGAAGTAAGCGAAAAAATATTGCGCCGCGAATTAAGCAATAAAGAAGAGCAGGAAACCTATATAAAAAAGCTTGCTGAAGAAGCAAAACTTAATTAATCATAGAACAGGAATTGTACGCGGCATTTCGATTTTCAAAGCTGAGTATCCAAATTTTTAAATTTAATGAATAATCCACGTTTAGCAACCCGGTATGCAAAAAGCATCATTGATTTAGCTGTTGAGCAAAATCAGTTGGATGCCGTGTATAACGACATGAAGTTTATTTTACGCATTTGCAAATCGAACCCCGATTTTGTGGCTTTGCTTCGCAGCCCGATTATAAAGCCGACCATTAAAGGTAAAATCATCGGGTCAATTGTAAAAGAAAGGGTAAGTGCGCTTACTGCTGCGTTCATTAAATTGTTAGTTGTTAAAACAAGGGAATTGAACTTGCCAGAGATAGCGGATGCGTTTGTAGACCAGTACAACACCATAAATAATATTCACAAAGTAAAGATTACTACAGCCGTTGCAATGAGCGAGCCATTGAAAGCTGCCCTCTTATCTAAAGTAATTGCAAACACGCCGATCGGGAGCATTGACCTGGAAACGGTAGTAGATGAAAAACTCATTGGGGGCTTTATCCTGGAAACAGGCGGAAGGTCGCTTGACACAAGCGTTTTGAAAGATTTGAACGAAGTGAAAAAACAATTCAACAATAATGAATACCTGCATAGATTAAGATAAGAAGAAAGCATTTCAGGATACGGGAATGATAACTTTGAATTGAATTAGCCTGGAAGAATGGATTTGTTGAAATCTAAACAAATAAATAATATTGATGATCATCCATCGCCTGGAAGCGGTGGATTTTTCTTTTTAAAACGCCTTATTTTTTTGCCATTCTTACAGTCATACCCTACCTTTGCAGCCTTTAAATGATGCCCATAGCTATAAAACCTGAAGTGTGCGACGCAAGGATGTTCCACAATGGTTTTAGGCCGGGTCAATAAAAATAAACTCACTTTTTTATGGTAGAAATTAAGCCAGATGAGATTTCGGCGATACTCCGTCAGCAACTCAGTAGTTTCAATGCAGGTGCAAGCCTGGAAGAAGTTGGAACTGTATTGCAGGTGGGGGACGGTATTGCGCGGGTTTATGGGTTGAACAATGTACGGAGCGGCGAATTGGTTGAATTCGATAATGGAGTAAAGGCAATTGCGCTCAACCTCGAGGAAGACAATGTAGGTGTGGTATTGATGGGGGATTATGGGGCAATCCGTGAAGGCGATAAAGTAAAACGCACCGGGCAAATCGCTTCCATTAAAGTGGGAGAAGGAATGTGCGGTCGTGTCATTAATACTTTGGGCGAACCGATCGATGGTAAGGGACCATTAACCGGCCTGTTATATGAAATGCCATTGGAGCGTAAAGCGCCGGGCGTTATTTTCCGTGAACCAGTTAAGGAGCCATTGCAAACAGGCATTAAGGCGATAGATGCGATGATACCGATTGGCCGCGGACAAAGAGAACTGGTAATTGGTGATCGTCAAACCGGTAAAACCGCGATTTGTGTTGACACCATTATCAACCAAAAAGAATTTTTCGCAGCAGGAAAGCCTGTGTATTGTATATATGTTGCGATTGGTCAAAAAGCCAGCACCATTGCCGGCATTATGAAAACGTTGGAAGAACATGGAGCGATGGCTTACACAACTATCGTGGCAGCGTCTGCTTCTGACCCTGCTCCTTTACAATTCTATGCGCCATTTGCAGGTGCGGCTATTGGAGAATTTTTCCGTGATACCGGAAGGCCTGCGTTAATTATCTATGATGACCTTTCCAAGCAGGCAGTTGCTTACAGGGAAGTGTCTTTATTGTTGCGCCGTCCGCCAGGCCGTGAAGCTTATCCCGGTGATGTATTCTATTTGCATAGCCGGTTGTTGGAGAGAGCTGCTAAAGTAATTGCCAGAGATGATATCGCCCAGCAAATGAATGATTTGCCGGAATCTATCAAACACCTCGTAAAAGGCGGCGGTTCGCTTACTGCATTGCCAGTTATTGAAACACAGGCCGGTGACGTATCAGCATATATTCCAACCAATGTAATTTCTATCACCGACGGGCAGATCTTTTTGGAAGGTAACCTGTTCAATGCCGGTATCCGCCCTGCTATTAACGTGGGTATTTCTGTAAGTCGTGTGGGTGGCAATGCCCAGATCAAATCGATGAAAAAAGTTGCAGGTACATTGAAATTAGACCAGGCGTTATATCGTGAACTGGAAGCGTTCTCCAAATTTGGTGGCGATCTTGATGCTGCAACTAAGAACGTAATTGATAAGGGTGCAAGAAATGTGGAAGTTTTAAAACAATTGCAATATTCACCCATGGCAGTTGAAAAGCAGGTGGCGATGATCTACCTTGGTACCCAGGGTTTATTGAAAGAAGTAGCCGTAAAACATGTGAAGGCGTTTGAAGAACATTTTCTGCTGGAGATGGAAAACAAACATCCCGAAATATTAGCCGAATTCAAAAAGGGAAACCTTCCTGAAGACGGATTGAAGAAAATGACAGAATTGTCGAAGGCATTAACCGGGCACTATAAATAGCCGTTAATTATCAGCAAATCAATTTTTTATCTTATAAAGTTTACATCCCCACAGGTGTAAACTTTTTTTGTGTAGGGTGGGTTCAAATCAGGAACCGAATCCTTCTATAAACGTTTAGAATTTTATTATTAACTTCAGTTGAAAGATGTATTTGTGCAATGAGCTTTGCCTGAAGGGATGGTTAACAGGAAAACTGGCCGTAATTATTCAAAAATTTTAAGAAAAGGATTTTGATGAAAAAATATTTAGTTAAACTATTCAGGGGAGTGCGAAATGTGGTTATCAGCATTAACAAAACAATCTTTAGACAACGTTATAAAAACATCTTTGATTTGATAACTCCCAATATCATAGGCGTTAAGAAGGAAGTTTTTGGCAAGCAGGGTGATGGTACCTATATTTTGCCCGTCGATTTAATTGAAGACACCGAGAATTGCAAGTTGCTGTCTTTTGGGATATCCAACGACATAAGTTTTGAAAAAGACTTCAACAATAGATTTAAAAACATAAACATATATGCATTCGATCCGACGATCGATGAACTGCCGGAGAAAAATACAGGTATACAATTTTTTAAAATCGGATTGGCCGGCAGAAACATAAACAGTAAGGGACTGTTTACATTAAAAGAAATTATCCAACGCATGGGTTTAAGCTATGAACATCAATACATACTCAAAATTGACATAGAAGGCTGGGAATGGGAATTTTTAGCTGAAGTAGATTTTGAATCACTTGATATTCCGATTATCGCTATAGAATTGCATTTTTCTCCTTTTCCCCGTCCAATTGCAATGAATTTACCTTATACTTTCTATAAAAATAAATACAAGATTCTAAAAAAGGTATTGAAGCAATATTACATACATCATGTTCATGCAAATAATGATCACTATACAGAATTTGACGAGTTTGTTTTTCCTACCTTTTTGGAATTAACCTTAATCCGGAAAAATATTTATCATAAGGAAATTATATCGGATATTAGAAGGTTCAATGAAAAGCCCAATAAAATAAATAAGCCAGATTTTCAATATCCTTTTAAAATGTCTTCTGAAGTTTAGATATAAAGACTCCCGTATATCTTACCAAAATCAATAGCTATATGTGCCCTGCAAGGTGGATTAGAGCCATATTCTTTCTTCAATCAGTTTACGAGTTAGCAAAAATTTCACGTCATGATTTTTTACTCTCATTTAACTCTATGAAACCCAACAATCCGAATAGGTAGAAAAGTATCTTGTTTCAGCGAATAATTGCGCATTCCTACTATTCTACATACAACTGAGTGATTAATAATAACAAAGCGCTATTCACTCGTTAATTATTTAGGGGCACTCTTTCGCCGTTTTTTAGTCCGGTGGATGTTGAATTTATCTGTTATATAACCTTCAGGATTTTAGATGACCCACATAACTGTCTAAATATGATCGAGTTAAATAAAATGCGCCCGCGTTTTTTTTAGTTAAAAGAACTTACATTCGCCTTTGCATAGTTAGTGCTCCTCTATTTGAAATTTTTAACCCGGTATCTTCAATGAACGGCTGGAATATCCCTGTCGCCCATTGTAACCATCATCCCATATATCTTTTGCAATTCAAGCTTGCAATTTTTAACTCTCAAAACACACTTAATGACAAAATGGTACACATTTTTGTTTGCTGTAATTACTCTATGCAGCTCACAAAACTCCCTTGCTCAATGTAATGGAGTAAAAGGCCCAAATATATTGGGTGCGAAAGGAACCTTCAGCGCTCCATATATCACCGTAAATCCAGCAGCTGCTGCCTGTACTAATTCCGGCACAAATACGTATAATCCGATAGGAAATGTAGGCAATTCCCTGGCCGGTTGTAACAGTACCGGCGATTTTATTCCCTGTTCGGACTATACCTATTCTGCAGCAACAGGTGGATTAGTGCCCGCATTTACTTATTCCGTGTTAAAAACGATTGGCGATAACAATGGGGGTAATTGCATAAAAGGAGACTGGAGAGGCAGAGATCATACCAATGACGGAGGTTACTTTTTAGCCGTTAATGGAGCTCCGGCCAATACAAACAGTCCTGTTTTTTATCAAATTAAAAAAATTCCGGTATGCATTGGAGCTATCTACGAGTTTTCTGCATGGGTGATTAATTTATTACCTGCAACAAGTGGCAGTGCTACTCCCGGTTCAGAACCAAATATTTCCTTTCGGGTAAATGGAACGCAAATTATTGCTAATTCCGGAGCAATTGCGTACACAAACACTCCCACCTGGGTTAAAGTTGGCGGCAGCTTTATTGCCGCTACATCCACAGTTGACCTGGAGGTGATCAATGTTACTTCATCTTTTCTTGGTAATGATTTAGGATTAGACGATATCTCATTTAATGTATGCCAGTCGCAAATTGCAGTAGATGGTCCGGCCTCCTCGACCATATGTACCGGTGCAACTATTTCTGCAAACTTTACAGTTGCTGATATTAATCATTTAAACACATGGTACAAATGGCAAATTAGCACGGATGGAGGCGCTGTGTTTACCGATATTACACCCGGTGCCCAGGCAACATTTACGGGAGATTCTTACCTGTTAACCTATAATATTGGTGTTGTTACTCCAGCCATGAATGGATATAAGTACCGGTTAGGGGTTTCTACTTCACAAATTGGGTTGTCGACCCCCGAATGCGTTTACTTTAATGATTATTCCCTATTTATCGGGGGCTGCGGAGTGCTGCCGGTGCAATTGTTTTCGTTTAACGGACGGTATGATGCCGGTAAAGCTATCCTGGAGTGGCAAACCAGCCAGGAAATCAATAGTGACCGGTTTGAATTACTACGAAGTACGAATGGGCGGGATTTTAATAAATTAGCAAGCATTGCTGCAGCGGGCAACAGCAATTCCATAAAAAATTACAGTTACCAGGATAATATAAGCAGTGATTTGGGCAGCAATGTATTCTATCGCTTAAGGCAGATCGATATAGATGGGAAAGCCAGTCTTTCTTCGATAGTGAAGCTTTCGCTGGCATCAAAAACCACGTTTGATATATTTCCAAATCCATTCTCGAACAATTTTACCATTTCGTTCGGTGCTGCTAAGACTGCCACTGCCACTTTAACAATACAAAACAGTACAGGAACTTTGGTGTATTCTAAAATCATCAAGATAAACAAAGGAAATAATTCTGTGTTAATGAACAATCTACCTTCGTTAGGAAAGGGTATTTATTACGTAGCGATTTACAATGATGAACTGAAATTTAATGGCAAATTGCAAAAGCAATAATGCCCAACAGACGCCATATTTATCAAAGCTTCCTCTTACGGAAGCTTTGATAAATATGGACGATCTATGAATCGATGTAGATAAATTGATGGAAATTGTTTTAAGGGAGATGCTGTATTCATAGGAACTTATCATGGACCGATAAATTCCGGGTAAAAAAAACGCCCCTTTCGGAGCGTCGTAAATTATAATTTTATTTCTTCATCACTGTCATCGAAAAAATGAAACTCGGTCAGGTGATAATTTGAGTTGGAAACTACTTTCACCTTTTGCTTATATTTCCAGCTCCATCTTCTTCGTTTTGAAATAAAGCCACTGGTAAGAAAGGTATATAAAATTGGATTTACCTGTATCGTTAAGCCCTTGTGCTTTTGCATGATAAGGTAGCTGAGATTTTTTTCAATTTCGTCTTCCAGGATCAATGTTGATGAAATTTTGCCGCTTCCATTACAGCTTGGACAAATTTCTGAAGTATTGATATTCATCTCCGGCTTCATACGCTGCCGGGTTATTTGCATAAGTCCAAATTTGCTAATTGCCAATAAAGCGTGTTTGGCCCTGTCTGAACGCATAAATTGCTCCATTGCATCTGCCAGGCGCTTTTTGTTCTCGATCAATTTCATGTCTATGAAATCAACAACGATAATACCGCCCAAATCTCTTAAGCGCAGCTGGCGGGCAATTTCCTCTGCAGCTTCCAGGTTGGTTTCAAGCGCATTTTGTTCCTGGTTGTTACTTACACTTTTATAACCGCTGTTTACATCAATTACATGAAGCGCTTCAGTATGTTCAATGATGAGATAGGCGCCACTTGGCAAGTTTACAGTTTTACCAAAGGCAGCTTTTACCTGCTTGGTAATGCCGAAGCTGTCAAAGATGGGAGAACCATTATTGTAAAATGCCACGATATCTGCTTTTTCCGGAGCTATTTTCTGGATATAGTTTTTTGTATCAGCAAAAATGTTCTTATCATTTACTACAATCCGATTAAAATCCTCATTGAGTAAATCACGCAGCATGCTGTTAGCCTTGCCTTGTTCACTTAATATTTTTGATGGGGGAATTGCGTCTTTAAGGTTGGCCTGGATTGTTTTCCATGTTTGCACAAGTGCCAACAAATCATCATGCAATTCAGCAGTATTTTTTCCTTCTGCAGCTGTACGGACAATTACCCCAAAATTTTTAGGTTTGATGGCTTCGATAATTTTATGCAGCCTTTTTCTTTCTTCGCCGGAGTGGATTTTCCTGGATACTGCAATGATATCATTAAAAGGAGTGATTACAACAAACCTGCCCGGGAGGGAGAGTTCACAACTTAGGCGCGGTCCTTTGGCTGCTATTGGCTCTTTTAAAATCTGGACCAATACATTTGGACGGCCACTTAATACTTCTGCTATTTTGCCTGTTTTTATAATTTCAGGCTCTACCGGAAACTTGCCAAAATCAAATCCACCTTCCGTTTTATCGTTGATGGATATATTGGTAAATTTTAAAATGGATTTTACATATGGGCTGAGATCTGTATAATGTAAAAATGCGTCTTTTTCAAACCCCACATCTACAAATGCAGCATTGAGCCCGGGAATTAGTTTTTTAACCTTTCCTAAATAAAGATCGCCCACGGCAAAGTTTGCATCAGCCTTTTCGTTGTGCAGCTCTACCAGTTTCTTATCTTCCATCAGGGCTATTTCAACGCCCTGTGGTGCGACATTTATAATTAATTCCTTTGTCAATCAATTCACTTTTAATTAGAGACCATTACATCACGGAAGGATAACGTACAACGATGCAATAAAGTACTTATCGGATAAAACTTTAAAACATGGTGATAAATGTGTGCCGGCCTGAAGATGCCGGCACCAGGAATAAAAAGAAAACCTATTTCTTCTTATGACGATTCTTTCTTAAACGTTTTTTGCGTTTGTGAGTTGCGATTTTATGACGTTTTCTTTTTTTACCACAAGGCATACCTAGTCTTTTTATTGTTAATAATAAATTTTAAATATCTTCTGATCGGGATTGTCAACTTAAAAATTGAACAATTCTATTTCAGCATTTTTATCCGTTCATCCACCTCTTTACTGTAAACCGGATTGTTTACCACTCTTTTGCTGATTTCGTACCATTTCAAAGCATTGGCTTTATCACCTTTGGCTGCGTAAGCATCCGCCAACCAGGAGATAGCTTCAAGGTTGCCAGGTTGGTATTTTAAAACTGTCAGCAATCGATCAACCGCTTTGTCATATTGGGTTGAAATTACCCCGCCAATACCTAGCACCAATTGGGCCTGCATATTCATGGAGTCTTTTCGAACAACCTGTAAAAGCTGCTGGATGCCTTTCATGGTTTCCTGCGGATTTCCGGCCATCCCTTTTCCAAATACATAACAGCTTCCCAAACCTACTTTTAGGTTGTCGTTGTCGGGATTTAACGCGATAGCTTTTTCAAATAACTCAATTGCCTGTTCCCCTTTCCATCCTCTTTTTACCGGATCTTGCTCATTACGAAGCCCATCTAACATCAATTGGGCTGCAAAGGTGAGGTTTTTTTCAGAATTTACCAACTTAGCGGAAAGGGAAGTGTAATAATTATGGATTTCATGCTGGTGAACCGAGTCATCCCAAAAAGAGGCAAGCTGATTGTAAACTTTAACTTGTTGCTCTTTTACATCGCCCCTGGAGATACTGTTTTCGAGATGGTTGACATAATTCAACTGGGAAAGTGACAGCTTTTTCTTTTCTGCCTGTATGTAATTATCTATGTTGAAGGTTGGCGTCGCCTCAGCACTGGAAGCTAAATGGGTATCCACCGGATCTTTTTTTGCAACCGTGGTTCCAAAAAATAACAATGAAAATAGAATAAGTATGCCTCCGCCCAAAAGGACTAATTGTTGTTTCTTCACAAAAATTTTTTGAGGCGTAAAGGTAGGTTATTGCGGCGTGTCGTGTGAGGGTAATTTTTTACTTTTCACCTCCTGCACAAATTCCCTGGCAGGCTTAAATGCGGGAATATAATGCTCGGGAATCTCTACGGCTACGTTCTTTTTAATATTTCTTCCGATCTTAGCTGCACGTTTTTTAGTAATAAAGCTTCCAAAACCACGGATGTAAATATTCTCGCCGGCTATCAAAGAATTCTTAATTTCCTTGAACATTGTTTCCAAGGTAAACATCACGTCTACTTTGGGGATTCCAGTCTTATCCGAAATTTCTGAAATTAGGTCTGCTTTTCTCATTTGTAAAGAGTTTTTTTGTATGGTAATGGAAAAGTAATTAATTTTTTTGTAAAATGCAATATTATGCTCTGATTATCAGGTAGTAGCGTCCACATCGAAGTATTAATTCAGTGGCCAACTTTAATTCCGGCGTATATTCATCAGGTGCAGGCATCAACATTCTTACAGTTAAATAATAAGCATATTTAAATATAATGGAAATTTTGACCGATCAGCAATACTTTGTGAAAAATCTTATAAAGTGGAATCAAAATGAAAATACCCGGGACATGCCCTGGAAAGGAGAAAAAGATCCCTATAAAATCTGGCTAAGTGAAATCATTCTCCAGCAAACTAGGGTAATCCAGGGGCTGGATTATTATCATCGGTTCGTAAATAGCTTTCCAACTATTGAAGACCTTGCCGCGGCATCCGACAATAAAGTATTTAAGCTTTGGGAAGGCCTGGGATATTATACCCGCTGTAAGAACTTAATCGCTACGGCAAAATATGTCAGTGACCAACTCCATGGAAAATTTCCTGAAGAATATGAACAGATCCTGGCGTTGAAAGGGATCGGCCCATACACAGCTGCGGCAATAAGTTCATTTGCATTTAACCTGCCCTATGCAGTGGTGGACGGAAATGTATTCAGGGTGTTGTCCAGGTATTTTGGCATAGCCACACCCACAGATAGTAAGGAAGGCATTAAATTGTTTAACGAACTGGCAAATAAATTATTAGATACCAAAAATCCGGGAACCTATAACCAGTCGCTGATGGATTTTGGTGCAGTCATCTGTAAACCACAACTGCCTCTATGTGCAGGTTGTATCTTAAAGCGCCGCTGCGTAGCATTTTTGCAGGGATCCGTACACCAGTTGCCCGTTAAAGAGAAGTCAATCGTAAAAAAAACACGATGGTTTTATTACCTGGTGATTAATTACAAGGATTATTTGTATGTGCAGAAACGTTCAGCTGGTGATATATGGGAGAATCTATATGAATTTATATTAATTGAAAGAAAAGAGGGGGTTGCTTTTGAACAGCTCAGTGCA
>JAOQAK010000035.1 GCA_025963635.1 Ferruginibacter sp. | reverse complement strand
ATTCTGAAATCTACCACAGAAATCATAAGACCGAACAGAAAATTCCCAAGAAATAAAATCAAAAAGAAACCGCCATCCATGAATTACAAACAATTGTAGCTTAACTAAACGACATTGATTCACCATTCACCATTGACGTTCATTATACCACCCCGGCTAATTGCAGACTTAGCTTACTAATATTTTTATAATCAATATTTTCAATGATCGCTTCAGGATACACTATCAGCGAAACGCCGTGTTGTCTCCACCAATCTCCTGCTACCAATTTTTCCGCATGAACAATGGCTACCAGCCAGCTATACCGAAGGCCATTGTGCCATTCTTCAATCCACTCAAAATCTTCTTTATTTATCTTTTCAATATCATCCACGCTGATAAATACTTTCAAATAGTAGTTGTTAGTTAGTTCAGTATCGGTTTGATGATAGATTTTTTTGTATTCGTATTTATAATCATACCGCAACGCCGAAATATCACTTAAAACTGCCGATGCAGTGGGGAATGCCCCTGCACCTTTTCCTTTGAAGAAATGTTTGTCAGCAAAAGCGCTTTCAGTAATGACACCATTAAATTCATTCTGCACATGGTACAGGTCATCGCTTTCACTTACAAATTGTGGTAATACAAAAGCGGCCAGTTTGCCATTTTTTAATTTTTGTGCATTTGCCACCAGTTTAATGCTAAACCGTTTTTCTTTTGCTACGCCTGCATCCTGCAGCGATATGTTTTCGATGCCATTGAAAATAAACTGGTTGGTGGTAGCGATCACTCCAAAGGAATGAG
The DNA here is from genome assembly GCA_025963635.1 of Ferruginibacter sp. Lineage (GTDB taxonomy): Bacteria > Bacteroidota > Bacteroidia > Chitinophagales > Chitinophagaceae > Ferruginibacter. The sequence goes on along the minus strand of JAOQAK010000035.1, from coordinate 125,674 downwards.
CCAGCAAAATGCTGAGTTTATTAGCTGCATCAAACCCGCCGATATCCAGTTTGGGATTGCTTTCTGCAAAACCCAGTTGCTGGGCCATCAATAAGGCTTCATTAAAAGCAAGATGCTCCTGGAAAATCTTCGTTAAAATATAATTCGTTGACCCGTTGATGATCCCCCTGAAAGATTGCAGCAGGTCATTGTCGTAATATTCTTCCAGGTTGCGAATCAGCGGCATGCTGGCACAACAGGATGCCTCATACAAAAAAGGTGTTTGATATTGTTGCTGCAGTGCAAGCAGTTCCTCAAAATGTTCGGCAATCATTTTCTTATTGGCGCTTACCACCGATTTCCCTTTTTGCAGGGCCGTTTTTACTATTTCGAAAGCTGCATCTGCATCATCGATCAATTCAACGATCACATTGATACTGTCATCATTTAATAACATGGCAGGATCGGTAGTAAAATTATCTGCTGCGATACTTCTCTTTTTATCCGGATTTTTTATACAGATCTTTTTTATGGTCGATTGCAGTGTAGCCGTGTTGTGCAGTACATCATACAGCCCTTTACCCACCACACCAAATCCAAAAAGGCCAATTGTCAATTGTTTACCAGGTTCCATTTTTTTATTTTGTTTATTGAATATTTTTAAACTTCTTTTTTTGTTGGACAAACATTTGTTTTTCAACGTAACATCGTTGTGTCACTCACTTGTACTGCATACCGTTGTGGATCTTTCTTTGGATACCGTCAAAGGTTGGAGTGCAATCCCTGATTTTAATTTTTCAAAAGCCTGCTCCAGGTCACTCACCAAATCTTCTACTTCTTCGAGGCCTACACTTAAACGAATCAGGCTGTCCTTCACACCATTCAGCCTGCGTGTTGCTGCCGGAATACTTTTATGGGTCATATTTGCAGGATGGCTCACCAGGCTTTTGATGCCACCCAAACTTTCTGCCAGTAAAAAATATTTCGTGCTGGTAACAAATGACACAGCGGCTGCTTCGGTATCTTCCTTGAGCGAAAACGAAACGATTCCTCCAAATCCTTTGCTTTGTTTCTTTGCAATTTCGTGATTTGGATGTGAGGGCAAACCCGGGTAATGCACCTTATCAACCAATGGATGATTTTGCAGGTATTCAGCAATCACCTGTGCATTGATGCAATGTTGTTTCACACGAAGGTGCAAAGTTTCAATTCCACGGATCAACAACCAGCTGTCGAAAGGTGATAAAATGGCGCCACACGCATTTTGTAAAAATTTCACTTTTGCACCAAGGGCTGCATCTTTGGTAACCACAATGCCTGCGATCAGGTCGCTATGCCCCCCAAGATATTTTGTTGCAGAATGAACCACCAGGTCGGCACCTAATACAAGTGGGTTCTGCAAGGCAGGAGAAGCAAAAGTGTTATCCACGCAGAGCAAACAATTATTTGCTTTGGCAATTTTTGCGATGGCTGCAATGTCTGAAATCTTTAGCGTTGGGTTCGTAGGAGTTTCCAGCCAGATGAGTTTGGTTTGGGCGTTTACTGCATTAAAAACATTTTCGTTGTTCGTGGTGTCGACATACTTTACAGTGATCCCGAATTTTTCGTACACCTGTGCAAACAACCTGAATGCACCGCCATAGATATCATCTACTGCTACAATTTCATCGCCTGTTTTTAGCAATTTGATTACGGCATCAATGGCTGCCAACCCGCTGCTGAAAGCGATGCCGGTGCTACCTTTTTCCAGTTTGGCAATAATGTCTTCTACAGTTGCCCTTGTTGGATTATTGCTTCTTGCATAATCGTAGCCCTTATTTACGCCGGGTGCTTCCTGCACAAAAGTACTTGTCTGGTAAATGGGTACGCTGATGGCTCCCGTTAACGGATCAACCGGGATACTGTGTAATAACTGTGTTGCGTTGCTCATGGTGTTGTCCTCCATCTTCCCTGGGGAAGTGATTTAATGTGATTGAAATGGGTGATAGCAATCATCATCAAGATTTCGAAAAGAATTTTTACCGGCTGAGCTTCATATTCCCCCGGAACGGGGTATAACAAAAAAGCTCACCCGATAAATCAGATGAGCTTCAATATTTTTAAGGTCGATATTTTGAGCTGTGGATCTGACTTATCTCTCCGCCAGCCGGCGGATGGAATTGGCACCTTATTCCCGATTAAAACGGAATAGGTTGCCAAGGCTTCAACGGGCCATTACCCTCTGCCTTTCTTGATAAGTGATAACTAAAGAACTGGCGCAAAGGTATAAGCAGGAATCCAATAATTCCAAATAAATTTTTTTGTTAGCCACGAATGCACGAATTAAGAAAGGGTGTTTAAGGCTCAGTTCATGCTAATTCGTGCATTCGTGGCTTTATACTTACATGGTGGAGGAGAACCAAATCCAACGGCTTCAAGCGAATAGACAATTGCTAATGAATATCTTGTTTTAACTTAGCGAGGTCGAAATCAACAAAAATGATAATGTATGATGGATATCCGGCAAACCCTGCAACAGTATTTCGGCTACGATGAATTCCGGCACAACCAGCAGGAAATTATCGAAAATGTTTTAGCAAAAAATGACAGCATTGTTTTAATGCCCACCGGGGGCGGTAAATCTTTGTGTTACCAGGTGCCGGCGTTGATGTTTGAAGGAGTTACCATTGTAGTTTCGCCGCTGATTGCTTTAATGAAGGACCAGGTAGATGCACTGAAGTTGAATGGAATTGCCGCGGCTTTTTTAAATTCTTCCCAATCTAGTTTTGAACAGGCGGCCATCATTCAACGACTGAAAAATAACCAGCTCAAATTGTTGTATGTGGCGCCGGAAAGGCTGTTGGGGCAAAACAGTTTATTACTCTATCTCGAAAATATCAATGTATCCCTTTTTGCCATTGATGAAGCACATTGTATCAGCCATTGGGGCCACGATTTTAGACCGGAATACCTGGTGCTCGGTCAATTAAAAAAGCGCTTCCCCGGCGTACCGGTAATTGCCTTAACGGCTACTGCCGATAAACTTACCAAAACTGATATCATTCAGAAGTTGGAAATATCCAATTACCGGGTTTTTGAAAATTCATTTAATCGCCCCAACATCAGTTATTTTATCCGGCAAAAGAAAAATTATTTACAGCAGTTGCTGGAGTATTTGAAATTGCATAAGGATGACTGCGGCATCATTTATTGCCTTAGCCGAAATTCAACTGAAAGCCTCGCAGAAGATCTTTGCGATAAGGGATATGCAGCCACAGCCTACCACGCGGGACTTGATAAAAATGTTAAGGAGGATAACCAGGAGCGATTTTTACGGGATGAAATAAAGATCATTGTAGCTACGATTGCTTTCGGAATGGGTATCAATAAAAGCAACGTGCGATTCGTAGTGCACGTAGATCTTCCCAAAAATATTGAGGGATATTACCAGGAAACCGGCAGGGCGGGCAGAGACGGATTGCCCAGCGAAGCCATATTGTTTTACAGCGCCGCAGATGTGTTTAAGCTGAAAAAATTTGCCACCATTGAAGGCAATGCGGCTCAATCGAAGGTGATGCTTAAGAAGCTTGACCAAATGGCAACGCTCTGTTCTACCCGGCAATGCAGGCGGCAATATTTATTAAATTATTTTGATGAGGCGGCGCCTGCTTTTTGTGGCAGTTGCGATGTATGCCTGAGCGATGAAGAAAGGGCGGACGCTACCGTTGAAGCACAAAAATTGCTGAGTGCGGTAAGTCGCCTGAACGGCCGGTTCGGCATCAATTACGTGATCGATTTTTTGCGCGGAAGCAGTACTACCCGAACCGAACATCAATCCATAAAAACATTTGGCATCGGCAAAGATATCAGCAAGGACCAGTGGAAGCAATATCTAAGGGAAATGCTACGATTTGAATATTTGCAGCAAAGTGAAGGAGAGTTTCCGGTGTTGCAGTTGAACGAAAAAAGCTTGCTAATCCTGAAAGGTGAATTGAAAGTTAGCCTGGTGAAATCCGTTACTGCAAGGAAAGAAACTGCTGTGCATTCTACCACTGCGGGCAGCGTATATAAAGATTTGTTCAATACCTTAAAAGCAGTTCGATATCAATTGGCGAAGGAAGAAAATGTTGCTGCCTTCCAGGTTTTTTCAGATGCTACATTGGTAGAAATGGCCACTTATTTGCCGGTAACTATGTCTGATCTTTCCAATATTTCAGGGTTCGGAAACCTTAAACTGGTAAAATATGGATCATCTTTTCTTGATCCCATTATCGATTATTGCCGGGCAAATAATCTTAGCCCCAACATGAGTGCAAAAGCTCCAAAACGGCAACGGATGGCGACTGTGAGCAATAAATCTACCGAAACAAAATTGCTCAGCCTGCGGTTGTTTCAGCAAGGCAGGGATATCGACGAAATTGCCGCTCACCGTGAACTTAAAAGAAGTACGATTGAAGAACATCTTGGTCATTTTGTTTTTACCGGCGAAATCGCCATCAACGAAATCGTGAGCTCTGATAAACAGGCGGCGATCACAAAAGCCATCGAAGAAAATAAAAATAGCCTGGCCATTTCTCCGGTAAAACAAAAGCTGGGGGATGAGTATTCTTACGGTGAAATTTCTGCTGTAATGAATTATTTGAGAAGGATGAGTGAAGCTTAGTCGCCTCATAGTTGCAGCCAGTTGAACGGAGCGTCGCCAATGAAGCTTAACCAGGGATCGTCTGCCGGTTACCAAAAAATTATAAACTTACCATCCCAATTTTTTTCCGCAACGATTTGGCGGATTGTTCCATACTCACCTTATCAGCGATGGTTTTGAATGATACGGTCTGCCCCCAGGAGACGAAAATTGGCTTCCCCAAAATACCAATTGTATACAACATCCATCATCAATCTAATCTTATATAACGATCTCAAAACAAATATTGTAGCAAAAATAAATTTTAATAAAAAAATGCTACCAACTTGTAGCAAAAATAAATTTTTCAAAAAAAACGCTACAAATCTGTAGCAAAAATAGATTTTCAAAAAAAAATGCTACAACTGCTATAAAAGATATGCTAACAAAATATCATTTCAATAAATGCACCTAATCTTTCCGTCCGGAAATGTGAACGATCACTTAATTCTATAGAAAATAAATAACATACCCCTTCATTGAGGGCTTCAAATAACAAACAAAGATCTCATCAACTAAATCGCCCTGATTTTGTTTTGTACCTTTGAAGTAAGTAAAATAATACATGGTAAAAGAAAAAGGATCGCCCGTGGTGGAAGCAATTCAGCAAGAGTTTATAGAAGTTTTCGGGGCAAGGGAGCACAATCTCAAGGACATCGATATCAAAATTCCCAAAAATCAACTGGTGGTATTTACAGGCGTAAGCGGTAGTGGAAAATCTTCGCTGGCGTTTGATACCATTTACAACGAGGGCCAGCGGAGGTATATGGAAAGTTTCAGCGCCTACGCCCGGCAGTTTATGGGCGATATGGAGCGGCCCGATGTAGATAAGATCACCGGGCTTTCACCGGTAATTTCCATTGAGCAAAAAACCACCAACAAAAATCCGCGGAGCACCGTTGGCACAATCACGGAGATATATGATTTCCTGCGGTTGCTGTATGCCAGGATAGGAGATGCCTACAGCTACAATACGGGCAAAAAAATGGTGAAGTTTAGCGAGGAAGAAATTGTAACCAATATCTTTTCAAAATTTAAAAACAAAAAAATCAGTTTGCTCGCACCCTTGGTTCGTGGCCGGAAGGGGCATTACCGCGAGCTCTTTGAAGATATCCGCAAGAAGGGTTATTTGAAAGTAAGAATCGATGGCGAAGTAAAAGACCTGGTGGCAAAAATGCAGGTGGATCGCTACAAAATTCATGATATAGAAGTGGTGGTCGACAGGCTGGCCGTTACCGATGATATGAAAGTGAGGCTGAGCCAAAGTGTTCAGAAAGCACTGCAGGTGGGCAAAGACCTGCTGTTTTTATTGATCAACGATGATAATAAGGTGGTGCAATACAGTAAACAATTGATGTGTATTGATACGGGGATCAGCTACGAAGAACCCTCTCCAAATGCTTTTTCCTTTAACAGTCCTTATGGCGCCTGCCCCACCTGCAAGGGCCTCGGCAATGTATACACCATCAGCATGGATTCTGTGTTGCCTGATAAAAAGTTGTCCATCAAAGCGGGCGGTATTGCTCCTCTTGGTGAAGAGCGGGAAGCGTATATGTACAAAAATGTGGAAGCAGTGGCGAAAAAGAACAAGATCAGTCTTGATAAACCTATTGGGAGTCTCTCACAAGAAGCGCTCAATATTTTATTGTTTGGCAAAGCAGAAGGAACCGGAAATGATGAAGACGACGATTTTGAACTCAATGAATCAGGTTTTGAAGCAGATGCGTCGAGTAACTCGTTACTGGAAGCGGCCGGCGCTGACGGAGGTTTTGAAGGGATTATCCCGATGTTGAAGCGATGGTTTACCGGCAGCGGTACAACAGAGGGAATGAGAGATTGGGTAGAGAAGTTTATGGAGCTGAAAACCTGTCCAACCTGCAACGGAAGCCGTTTAAGAAAAGAAAGCCTTTGGTTTAAGGTGGATGATAAAAATATTTCGGAACTAAGTTCGATTAACCTCGATAAACTGGCCGACTGGTTTAAGACTGTTGAAAAAAGGCTCAACACCAAACAGAATACCATTGCCAAGGACCTGTTGAAAGAAATCAGGGAGCGGCTGCAGTTTTTGCTGGATGTGGGTTTAACTTACCTTACTCTTCATCGTTCTTCTAAAAGCCTTAGTGGCGGCGAATCGCAACGGATCAGGCTGGCTACGCAAATCGGCTCACAATTGCAGGGCATCACTTATATTTTGGATGAGCCTAGTATTGGACTGCACCAACGGGATAACCAGCGGCTGATTGGCGCACTTCAAAATCTTAGAAATATTGGTAACAGCGTTTTGGTGGTGGAACATGATAAGGATATTATGCTAGCAGCCGATTACCTGGTAGATATCGGGCCGAAAGCCGGCAAGCACGGCGGTGAAATTGTAGCGATGGGCACACCCGCAGAAGTGCTGGCTTCCGGTTCGGACACAGCGCTTTATTTGAACGGAAAAAAATCAATTGCGGTACCAAAAGAAAGAAGAAAAGGCAATGGTAATTTCCTGGAATTGAAAGGGGCAAAGGGTAACAATCTAAAAGACCTCAGCGTAAAAATTCCATTGGGCAAATTGGTATTGATTACCGGCGTGAGTGGCAGCGGAAAATCTACCCTGATCAACGAAACGCTCTATCCTTTGCTGAGTAAACATTGTTATGATTCAAAAACCAATCCGCTGGAATACAAATCGATCAAAGGATTAGAGCACATCGACAAAGTAATAGAGATCGACCAGTCACCCATAGGACGCACACCACGAAGCAACCCTGCAACGTACTGTGGTTTTTTTACCGATATCCGCACTTTGTTTGCGGCCGTGCCGGAAGCAAAGATCCGGGGGTACAATGCCGGACGTTTTTCTTTTAATGTAAAAAGTGGCCGCTGCAATGTTTGCGAAGGCGGTGGCATGCGGGTAATTGAGATGAACTTTTTGCCGGATGTATATGTGCATTGCGAAAAATGCAATGGAAAAAGATACAATCGGGAAACCCTGGAGATCCGCTATAAAGGCAAATCCATCAGTGATGTGTTGGATATGACGGTGGATGAAGCCGTGGAGTTTTTCCAGGCGGTGCCCTTTATTTACCGCAAAATAAAAGTGCTGAAAGAAGTGGGCTTGGGATATATCACCCTTGGACAAAGTGCAGTAACGCTCAGCGGCGGAGAGGCGCAACGTGTTAAATTATCTACCGAATTGGGTAAAAAAGATACTGGAAAAACATTTTATATTTTAGATGAACCCACAACGGGATTGCATTTTCAGGACATTCAACATTTGCTCGAAGTGTTGAATAAACTGGTTGAAAGAGGAAATACGGTATTGGTGATAGAACACAATATGGATGTGATAAAAGTGGCTGATCATATCATTGATGTAGGTCCCGAAGGCGGCGATGGTGGTGGACAGATATTGTTTGAAGGAGTACCGGAGCAACTGGTAAAAATAAAGGGAAGCTTTACAGGGCAATATTTAAAAGCCGAGTTAAAGTAAAGATTTTCGGTGCTACAAATTATATGGTTTGTTTCCCGCGCTTTGTGGAACGCAATGTTGAACAGCTGATCGGTGACGGCTTATAATAAAACCGAAGGCCCATACTGTAAAGCACGGGCCTTTTAAAGTGGCAAGGAATAATAAGGAAGTTTTAAATTGTGGTTTCAGCGGTATCCAGCATACAGGAATGTATATTGTTTTTACATGGGATAACTTCTGTTATATCACTTTGGCACTTTTTTTAAGTATTCGAAACAATGTTGATTATTTTATTAATAGACTGCCTCTTTTCATTCTTTGATCATTATTAAAACACTCGTACAGGTAATACCCTCTTTTTAACCCTTTAATAGTAGCAGTTTTATGCGTTGACAGGGCAACCTGTTCTATTAAAATTCCATCGGGTGAAAAAAGAAAAAGTTGCATCGAAGTTTCGGAACCTGATTTTAGACTAACTGATAATTCATTCTTTTTTTCATTTTGTACAAAATTCACCGCCACCCGGTTGCCGCCATTTGAACGGGTAGGCGCTTCTGCCGCATTTGACCGATTGCAAATGCTTACCAATAGCAAACAGGTAAACAGTAAAACTTTTTTAAATGAAAAAGGCCTGGCGTGAAGAATGATTTTCAATATGAACTGGTTTTTACAGGATGATGAGATATGCGGGACCGGAAAACTTTTACAGAAACAGAATCAGCAGTATGGGAACTTGAAATGTTCAAAAAGGCGTAAATGGGCTTTCATAGATCTTCATTTTAGAAATGGCGTAATTGGAACAAGGTTGTAACGAATATACTTTTTAATTATTGCCTTAGGAGTAAGATTTATACGCCCAATTGCATTTTTATATGGGGTATATTGTCTTCGAGGTAAGTTGAGCTTACTTTTTTAAACCCGATGGATTCATAAAATTTTTCAAGATAGAGCTGCGCTGATATGGTGATTTCTTTACAGCCGAAATGATCCCGGGTGAAGTTTACAGCCTTTTTCATTAATTCACGGCCGCTGCCGGTATTTCTATAATTGAATGCGGTAACCACTCTTCCAATGCTGGCTTCAGTATAAGAAAGGCCGGGAGGCAACACACGACAATAAGCAGCGAGTGTATGACCATCCCATGCACTGATATGGTAACTTGATTCATCCTTGTTGTCTGCATCCTGGTACACGCAGTTTTGCTCCACTACAAATACTTCATTCCGCAACCGTAAGATCGCATACAACTCCACAGCGGTTAATTCATCAAACGAACTGAATTTCCAATCAAGTGTCATCCCGTAAATTTATTTGGTTAATGCCATTCATTTTAAACAGCATTAATCCGGCAATGGATTTAGCACGTGTTTTTGCGAGGTTGGCAATTTTTCCTTCGAACAATTCATCAACTGTTGAAAAGAACAAGCTAAGCCAGGTATCAAAATGTTCTTTGTGTAGCGGAATGATATTATTCAGGTGGTAATGTACTTCCATTGCATTTCTCTGGTAAACAGGATTGTCTAATAAAATACCTTCCCAAAAATCTACGATCACGGGGATATGATGTTCCCAATCCATTTTCACCACTTCCGTAAAAATAAAACCAATTACCGGGTTGGGCTTTACTTTGTCGTAAAAGGAATGGATCAAAATTTCTATATCCTTCCTGTTGCTGATATCTGCTTTCATTTGTGAGCGAGTACTTTTAGTAAAGACAAGATTTCAAGAAGTGTAACCGGTTTTTGAGCATCATCTATTTCAATCACTACACAGTACCCATTGGCGCCACCGGCCATTTGCAATGCATTCACTAATTTTTGCTGGTCACTTTCGAGGCGTTTTCCATCGGCATCGCTCCAGGTTTCTTTGGTACATAAGCATCCGGCAGTGGGCGTTTGCGGGAAGTATGGTTCGCCTGAATAATATTGTGGATCTACCGTGGTGCCATGCGCTATAATTTCGGTTCTGCCAGCTTTACCGGCATAAAAAGACTCGTAGATGGGCTGGTAGTTGCGGAGTGTTGCAGGCAGCAATTTTTTATACCAATCTTCGGTCCATACAGAATCCGTAATGGTAGAATCATTAAAAAAATGCTGCAGGCTGGTTTCAAAAGGCATGGTCAGTTGAATATTGGCCGTAGGGCCGATGAAGGATGATTTACTGGTATCCAGTCCAAACATCCTGAAAATTCCCTGGGGCGTATTACCATTGGTTAGATAGCCCGGCAGGTTATTAATACTTCTTGCCAACTGCGGAACTGAAAATATAGTACCCATCTCATCTTTTATAAAATTTCCTGCACTATCTCTTATTACCGCGATGCCGGGGTAGTTGCGGTTCTTGCGCTGAAAGCTATACAGGATGGTATGGTTGGGTAAAAGTTCCTTTAACGGGAACCCTGCGGACAATATGTTTTTTGCGGCAGCTAGGGAGGGTTGAACCCGCTGGATCAACTGGTGAAGAATCGCTTCATCTTTCTCAGTTTTAGCCAATTGTTGTCTTCTGCTTTCGAGGTTAATGCCAGCGAAAGGGTTTTCTGAACTAAATTTCAAGTATTCCGCAGCCATGGCGAAAACCTTTGCATCATCGCATTTTTTTAAAAGAGAACCAACGGGTTTGATGAAAGTATTGGGATAGAGTGTGTAGGCAAGTTCTACTAATGCCCGCTGAAAACCGGCGCTTCTTTTTTCAAGAGAATCAAAGGCGATATGAATTTTACCATCAGCCCAGGGCGACTTGTAACGGACCAGTTCCATTGCTCCAAAAGCATCCATCCAGTTTTCTTCAGTGGTTTCATTTAATGGTAATGACAGGTTGCCGGTAATTGAATATTGGATGATTTTCCGGTGAAGCGAATTCCTGTTTTCCCGGCTGGCTGCTTTACAATAAACCGCACTGTCTGTCTGGGAAAATGCCGAAATAGAAAAACTCAACAGGAGCAGGAAACAAAGAAGCGTTTTCTTTTGCATATTCACAAAAGTAAATCAAAAGGCAGCATCAAAATAATTGGCCAGCCGTTCCAAACTTATAAAACATTGGTTGTTAAAAATAGCTCGATCTTGTTAAAAGCATCAAACATTAGCGGGTCGCTCCATACACCATGATCACCGGTGGGGTAAAATACATATTGATTGATTACCCCGGCAGCTTGCAGCTTGTCTCTCACTTTTGTAGATTGGGATGGGCTTACCAGGTCATCCAATCCTCCATGTAGAAGAATGGTGGGTGCTGACGTGGAACTGATAAAGTTGAGGGGGCTGGAGTTAACATACAATTGAAGATCCTGTGAAGGCGTACTTCCGATGGCTTGTGCCATAAAGAATGAAATAAGGGGGTTTCCGCCAACAGGATTGTTATACATATCCGTTAAATCGCTGGGACCAAAAAAAGAAACAATGGCTTTGGGCTTTATCGGCGCATTGTATTTATACCCCTGCAGCATTGCGAGGTGGCCTCCGGCACTTGCTCCTAATAATACATATTTGTCGGACAATTGGTATTCGATGGATTTACCCGAGATAAAGGAAACCGCCGCTTTCACGTCCATTTCCTGGGTGGGAAACAAATTATTGGGAGCAGCCGATAAACGGTAATTGATATTAAAAATCGCGTAATCCGGCAGCCTGCGCTTCATGGTATCTAAAAAAGGAGTAAAGTCCGATTTGTCTCCGGCGGTCCATGATCCTCCATGTATCAACACCAGCACTTTAGTGGTGGATAAACTTCTTGAGGCAGGTAAATAAATGTCCATTTGCTGCTGTGGATCTGTTCCATAGGAAACATTCAATATCGTTTGGGCGACGTTAGGATTATTGGGGGTTGCAGTTATTTCTTTCTGGCAGGAGTAAATGGTAAGCAGGAAAATAACGCTAATAAATGCATTGCGAAGGCTGTTCAATTTCATTGTAAAATATTGATCGTGAATGGTGAATGGTGAATGGTGAATGGTGAATGATCAATGGGCAAAATTCAGCGATTAATAAGAGAGACGTGCTTGAACCTTCAACCTTGAACCTTCAGCCTTCAACCGTCTAATACTTGTATTTGTCTTTCCATAAAGATTTCAAAAATTTTCGCAATTCCTCTTCTCTTGCATTCTTGCCGGGTTTGTAAAAGGCGGTACCGGAAAGCTCCCTGGGTAAATATTCCTGGGCAGCGAAATTATTTTCATAGTTATGAGAGTAAGCATAATCCTTGCCATAATTTAAAGTCTTCATCAATTTCGTGGGCGCATTCCTGATATGCAGTGGCACCGGAAGATCGCCATGTTGTTGAACCGCTGCCATTGCTTCACTGATTGCTGTTACGGCCGCATTACTTTTTGCAGAACTTGCTAAGTAAGTCACGCATTGTGATAAGATAATCCGCGATTCGGGGTAGCCAATTTTATTGACCGCATCAAAAGTGGCATTGGCCAGTAACAGGGCATTGGGATTGGCATTGCCGATATCTTCACTGGCCAGTATTAGTAAACGCCTTGCGATGAATTTTACATCTTCCCCTCCCTCGATCATCCTTGCAAGCCAGTACAGTGCGCCATTCGGGTCGCTGCCCCGGATCGATTTTATAAAGGCTGAAATAATATCATAATGTTGTTCGCCGCTTTTATCATAAATGGCAATGCGTTGTTGGGCTATCTCCATCACTTTGTCGTCTGTTATAACAATGTCATCACCAAGCGCTTCTGTTACCAACTCTAACAAATTTAAAAGCTTGCGTGCATCTCCACCGGAGATATTGATCAGCGCTGCCGTTTCTTTTATTTCTATTTTTTTGCTGCTTAATATTTCATCCGTGGCAATCGCATGTTGTAAAAGTCCGATTAGTTCTTCTTCATCCAATGGTTTTAATACATATACCTGGCAACGGCTTAGTAGCGCACTATTCACTTCAAAAGATGGATTCTCCGTTGTGGCGCCGATGAGGATAATAATTCCTTTCTCCACGGCTCCAAGCAAGGCATCCTGCTGGCCCTTATTAAAACGGTGAATCTCATCAATGAACAAGATCACGTTTTGCTGTGTTTTCGCTGCTTCAATTACTTCACGAACTTCCTTTACACCGCTGCTGATTGCGCTCAGTGTGTAAAATGGCACCTGTAAAGTTTGGGCGATGATGTTGGCGATGGTGGTTTTGCCTACTCCTGGCGGTCCCCAGAGAATCATGCTCGGCACTTTTCCATTTTCAATTGCGGTACGTAAAATGCTTCCCTTGCCCGTTAAATGCTGCTGGCCCACCAGTTCATTGAGGGTAGCAGGGCGTAAACGTTCTGCCAGTGGTATTTGGCTTTTGATCATATTTTCAAGTTAGGAAATATTTGTGGAAGTGAGGATTGAACGTTGATATGGGTGCATTCAAAATTATCGCTAACTGGTGATGATAACAGTTAGCACTGCGGAAAGTGCCGTTAAATTTCTATTAAAATCAATGACAATTGCTTTATGCGTTTAAAACCCTTATCAGCGGTAGCAAGTGTAAGTCCATGTTCTATTGCCGTTGCTGCAATAATTGCATCCGGGATTGGAGTTTTTATCTCCTTCTTTATTGAAATAACCCGCTGTTTTTATTTTGTTGGTCAAGGGTACGATACTACAATATTCAATTACGGTTTCCCTGATTTTTTTATCCGTATCTGGTAAGTCTCTAACACCCAAAATTTCAATTTCCGTGATCACAGATATGAACGGTTCAATGTCAAAATAAGGCCTGACGTTCGCCAGGCCTTTCAGTGCATAAATAATTATGTTAGTATCCAGCAATAAATTATTTCCATTCATTACGTCGTTTCTTTTGATAAGCTAACCCATCTTCAATACCAGGTAATTTCCCGAAAAAAGAATCCACATCTTTCCCCTGTGAAGTTTTCCCCTGGATTTTTTTTAAAATTTTTTTAATTTCTTTTTCAGGGGTATTTTTTGGAATTTCTATTATCATTCAATTTTCTTTAGCTATTAAAGTTAAAAAAATTATTTCAAATCCAACCTGATCTGCAACTCTTCAAATTGCTTTGCATCAATGGTGGAAGGCGCATCCAGCATCACATCCCGGCCGCTGTTGTTTTTTGGAAACGCGATAAAATCGCGGATACTTTCACTGCCGCCAAGGATAGCGCAAAGACGATCGAAACCAAAAGCCAATCCGCCGTGCGGAGGTGCGCCATATTCAAAAGCGCCCAGCAGGAAACCGAATTTATGCTGTTGTTCCGCCGTATCCATTCCCAGGGCGGCAAACATTTTTTCCTGCAGCGCCCGTTGGAAGATACGGATTGAACCGCCGCCGATTTCATTGCCGTTAAGCACCATATCATACGCATTGGCCTTGATACCTGCGTAGGGGTGGGCGAGGTATTCCGCCGCATTTTCAATCACCGGGTTATTATTGATCATGATATCGATATGATCCGGTTTGGGAGAAGTAAAGGGATGGTGCCTTGCTACCCAGCGGTTGTCGTCTTCCGCATATTCAAATAAAGGGAAGTCGAGTACCCACAATAATTTAAAATGGTCAGCTTTGCGCAAGCCCAGCCTTTCGCCCAGGTACATCCGCAGATCGCTCGTGGCTTTCCGCGTTTTTTCTTCCGCGCCGGCCAATATTAACACCAGGTCGCCCGGCTTTGCGTTGGCGGCATCAGCAATTGCTTTTAAGCGTTCAGGACTATAAAATTTATCTACACTGCTCTTATAGGTACCGTCTGCGTTGCATTTGATATAAACAAGGCCCTTCATACCGATTTGCGGGCGTTTTACCCAATCGGTGAGTTCATCGGTTTGTTTGCGGGTATATTCGCTGCAGCCCGGCGCTGCAATGGCCAATACAGTTTCTGCATCGTCAAATACGCCAAAAGACGCCCCCTCAATCAGGGATGCCTGCGACGGCTGCTGCGGAAAAGCATGTTGAGGAAATTTCAAGTTGCCAATCTTCATTTCAAACCTGGTATCCGGTTTGTCGTTCCCAAACATCCACATAGCTTCTTCCCAGGTCATGCGCTCTACAACGTCTGTATAGTCAATGTTTTTTACATCTTTAAAAATGCGTTTCACCAGGCCTTCAAACATTATCAAAATATCTTCCTGCTCTACAAAACTCATTTCACAATCAATTTGTGTAAACTCCGGCTGGCGGTCGGCACGGAGATCTTCGTCGCGAAAGCATTTAACGATCTGGTAGTAGCGGTCGAACCCGCTCACCATCAGCAATTGCTTAAATGTTTGGGGTGATTGGGGCAAGGCATAAAACTGGCCGGCATTCATCCTGCTGGGTACTACAAAATCCCTTGCACCTTCCGGGGTAGATTTGATCAGGAAAGGTGTTTCGATGTCCATGAAATTATTTTCATGGAGATAATTACGAGTGCTGCGGCCCACGGCGTAGCGCAGTTCCAGGTTCTTTTTTACGAGGTTCCTGCGCAGATCGAGGAAGCGGTATTTCATGCGTAGTTCATCACCGCCGTCGGTATCGTCCTGTATTGAAAAAGGCGGCACTGCCGATTTATTCAAAATCGTAAATTCAGAAATGGCGATCTCAATATCACCTGTAGGTAGATTCGGATTTTTGTTGCTGCGCTCATTTACGCGGCCCTTTACCTGCAATACAAATTCCCGTCCCAGCGGGCTGGCATCCAATTCGCCATTGAGCACTTCGGAAAATAATAATTGTGTGATGCCATACCGGTCGCGGAGATCGACAAAAGTGATGCTGCCAAATTTGCGAACGGTTTGCACCCATCCGCTAAGGGTAACTTCTTTATTAACGTCGGCAATTCTTAATTCGCCACAGGTATGAGAACGGTACATTGTATTGTATTTAAAGTTTTTTGTTTTCCGGCAGCAGAGCCCTGATAGAGCTTCATTGGCGACGCTCCGTTCAACAGCAGGAGTGCTATTTGGCTTTTATTGAAGCGGTTGCAAATATACACAGAGAAATTTTAGGGAAAACAGGCTTCTGGAACAGAAACCTGTTAGTACACCTCTTTACACTTTCACATTTACATCGTTTCCACCACATCCATATGCCGGGGCCTCCACCAAACATAGTAATAGCCCAGCACCAGCACACCCAGTGCAAAAGGAATGATGGCTAAGTGTTTGAAAGTGTATTGACCAAACAACACATTCGTATCGAAGTTTAAAAATTCGCTGATCATCCAGTAGGAGTTGGCGGCGATCCACACAACGATCGCAATATTGTGGCATACTTCGCTCATGTATTGCCGGGTGCGGATAGCAATGACGATAGCAATGATAAGTGTGGGAAAAATCATGGCGATACCAAGGGGGCGCCAAATCATGCACCAGCTGATATCTTTGAATAGCCAGAATACAATGTGTAAATTCTCCATCTTACGATACCGGAGTGGAATCGCATAAACTTCATTGCTCATGCAGGTTAATTTAGGTAAACAAATATATACTATTGTACAAAGCAAAAAAACGGGAAGCACATGTGCGCCGGCTCATAACAGGGAGAGTTTTACAAATAAAATCCAATTGCGCACAAGCATTCGAAGCAAACTAGAATCGACAACTTTATTTTTTCTGCTGCGGTGCCGAATTGCCTTTTATACCGTTGCTGCAATATCTTTCCCAGCGGTGATCCGTCGGGATATTTAAGCCGGCCTTATTGAGTGAAGCAAATGGCGGAAAAAAATATTGAAGAGAAAAGTATGAGAGGAAGTTTCAGACCAGTAAATCAGTTCGGTTCAAGCTGCAAAAAACTATTTCCGTTCATTTCACCAAAACCTAAAGCGGCACCCCTAACTACCCGTGAATGCGGCACTTACACGAAGAGAAGTATATAATTTACAACTTGCGATCTGTTTTATACATAAAAACCCGTCAGGTATTTAATCCTGACGGGCTGTAATAATATATGCAAAAAGCGAAAATTACTTTGCCAAAGCATTAATCCGCCTGGCCAGTTTGCTTTTTAAATTAGCCGCTTTGTTTTTGTGGATAGTTCCACGTTTAGCTAATTTATCAATCATAGAGGCAACAATCGGTTGCTTTTCAGTAGCACCTGATTTATCTTCTATCGCTTTAATGTCGCGTATCGCATTACGGGTTGTTTTGCCATAATAACGGTTACGTTCATTACGCTTGCTGCTCTGACGCACATCTTTCTTAGTTGCTGAATGGTTTGCCATTTAAATCTTATTTTTGGGCTGCAAAGATAGGGATTCAAAATAAGAAATAATCATTTAGAAAGGATTTTTGTAAAATCGCCTTCTTAAATCAATCAAAACACGCTTTCAGCTATAAACCAGGGTATGAAGAGGGCTTTATTGTTAGCGTTACACATTCTTTCCCTTGTGTTTTTAGGTTTTGGGCTCGTGCTTAACATGCTCAAAGTTGACATTACTGCCAAATTTTTTATTGATATCAATCTTTTTAATGAGAAAAGAAGCATTGTCGGTACGCTACAAAACCTGTGGGAAAGTGCCAACTATTTCCCCTTTGTACTGATTCTCATATTTGGGATAATTGTTCCCTTGTTTAAATCTGCTATCATTTTTTATATTCTTTTATCCAAAAATATCCCTGCGAGTTGGCTTAAATTGGTGAGCGCTATCAGTAAATGGGCAATGGCGGATGTTTTTGCTGTTAGTATTTTCATCGCCTTCCTGGGCAGCCGTGCAATGAACAACACCACTGCGAGCCTGGAGCCCGGGTTTTACTTTTTTGCGGCATATGTTTTAATCAGTGCCGGTATTGTGTGGGTTTTAACGACTGTTAAAACCGGTAATGCATATATTTCATCTGCTGAATAATTTGAATAAATGAACGATATTTGCATTCCTCAATTATGCCATACCAATAAACAATTTTCAATTTACAATGAAGGATTTTCAATATATCACCAACGCTCATCCGGCATACATCGAAAACCTGTACAACGATTTCGTAAAGGATCCCACTAGTGTAGACGGGGAATTGCGTAAGTTTTTTGAAGGATTTGACTTTGCAGTCAGCAATGGTGGCGGGGCGATCAACGGCGCTAAGATGCCTACTCGCGGCGGTACAGTCGACGCAGTATCTTTTGCAAAGGAGTTAAGTGTTTATCAGTTGATACAGGCGTATCGACGAAAGGGGCACCTTGTCGCTAAAACCAATCCCATCCGCGAACGCAAAGATCGAAAGGCCAATCTTTCTATTGAAAATTATGGTCTTAGTGAAGATGACCTTTCTGCTACATTTGAAAGCGGCAAATTTGTTGGGTTAGGAAGCACCACCCTGCAAAATATCATCACCCATTTACAGAAATGTTATACCAGTCATCTCGGCGTTGAGTTTCGTGCTGATAATAGTAATCGTAAGCTCGACTGGATGATGAATGCCGTTGAACACACCATGCTTGAACCGGTTCCGCTGGAACAAAAGAAACGGATTTTGCAAAAACTCAATGAAGGGGTAATGTTCGAAAAATTTCTTCACACGAAATACATCGGGCAAAAGCGTTTTTCTCTTGAAGGTGGCGAAACAACCATCGCTGCACTGGATGCTATCATTAATACAGCTTCTTCCAATAATGTGCAGGAAGTAGTAATTGGTATGGCACACCGCGGAAGACTGAATATCTTAGCCAATATTTTGGGAAAAACTTACGAACAGATATTCAGCGAATTTGAGGGAACCGCTACACCTGATACCACCATGGGGAGCGGTGATGTGAAATATCACCTTGGATTTAGCAGTGATATCGTTACGGCAACGGGCAACAAAATTAACCTGAAGCTTTGCCCGAACCCTTCGCACCTGGAAGCGGTTGATCCGGTGGTAGTGGGCTTTTCAAGATGTAAAGCAGACGTATTGTATAACAGTGATTTTGATAAGATATTACCTATTCTAATTCATGGGGATGCTTCCGTGGCCGGTCAGGGCGTGGTATATGAAGTGCTACAAATGTCTAATTTGAAGGGATATTATACCGGTGGCACCATTCATTTCGTAATCAACAACCAGATTGGATTCACTACCGATTTTGATGATGCAAGAAGCACGGATTACTGTACCTCTATAGCCTCAATGATTAAAGCGCCGGTATTGCACGTAAATGGTGATGATCCCGAAACAGTAGTGAAGGCAGTAGAAATAGCCACACAATATCGCCAGGAATTTAACAGTGATATTTTTATTGATATGGTTTGCTACCGGCGCCATGGACACAATGAGGGCGATGAACCTAAGTTTACCCAACCCCAGTTATATTCACTAATTGATAAGCATCAAAATCCCCGTGAAGTTTATACGCAGTACCTCATCGAAAATGGTGAACCCGAAGCCAAAGCGCTGGCCAAGGAAATGGAAAAGCAATTTTTAGCTGAATTACAGGAAAGACTGGATGAGGTGAAACAGAATCCCCTGCCGTACACTTTTCAAAAGCCCGAGCTTTGGTGGAAAAGCCTGAGAAGGGCTGCAGCCGGCGATTTTGAAAGTTCACCGGTGACCGCCATTAATGAAAAAGATTTCAATCTCCTATTCAGTGGGCTGATGAAATGGCCCGAAAATTTCAAACCACTCAGGAAAGTGGAAAAACTATTACAGGATAAAATTAAATTATATTCAGAGGAACAGAAAATTGATTGGGCCACCGGTGAGTTGATGGCTTATGGAAGTTTGCTGATAGAAGGCAAAGATGTACGCATGAGCGGGCAGGACGTAAAAAGAGGCACTTTTAGTCATCGGCATTCTGTTATTTATGATGAAAATACCAACGAAGAATATAACCGGCTGGATCATTTTACAGAAATGCAGGCACCCTTCAGGATTTACAATTCTTTGTTGAGCGAATATGCAGTACTGGGATTTGAATATGGCTATTCAATGGCAAACCCCAACGCCCTTGTAATCTGGGAAGCCCAGTTCGGCGATTTTTGTAACGGCGCTCAAACAATGATCGACCAGTTCATTGCGGCTGCAGAAACCAAATGGCAGCGCATGAACGGGGTAGTAATGTTATTACCGCACGGATACGAAGGGCAGGGTCCGGAGCATAGCAGTGCGAGAATGGAACGTTTTTTACAGATGTGTGCGGAAAATAACATGGTGATCACGAATGTTACTACCGCTGCTAACTTTTTTCATGTATTGCGCCGGCAACTCGCATGGCCGTTCCGGAAGCCACTGATCAATTTTTCTCCTAAAGCCAACCTTCGTCATCCCGGTAGCTTTAGTCCTGCTGCTGAGTTTACTTCGGGAGGATTTAAGGAAGTGATCGATGACGGGTCTGTAAAAGACCCTGCCAATATTAAAAAAGTAATTTTATGCAGTGGTAAAATGTATTTCGACCTGGCAGAGAGGCAACTAAAAGAAAACCGGACGGACGTAGCCCTTGTTCGCCTTGAGCAGATATACCCTTTACCCCAGGCAAAATTGGATGAGCTCTACAAAAAATACAGCAAAGCGATCTGGTATTGGGTTCAGGAAGAGCCCTTAAATATGGGTGCTGCAACTTTTTTAAGAATGAACCTGGTAAATATTAATTTTTTTGTAATAAGCCGCGTGCCAAGTGCGTCTACTGCTACCGGGTATTCTAAAATTCACGCTAAAGAGCAGGCTGAAATCATAGATAAGGCATTTTCAGTGTAAGTTTTTATAAAGGGTGCCAGCGGTTTGCTGGCATTTTTGTGCGAGGTCGTAACTGGTGGTCTGAATGGTATGTTTATTCTTCACGAAGTGTTGTTACCAAAACCTGGCCTTATCCGGCTGAGCACAAGTGTATTCAAATAAAAAACCCTGCACGTGGCAGGGCTTTTTAATATCTTTAAAAACTGGTTAAAGGGTTTTAACGATCGACATTGTTTTTGTTTCTGTGGCTGTCTGCAACTTTAACAGGTAACTTCCTGCAGCTGCTGCACTCATGTTGATCTTTTTAATATTGGGGCCTTTAAAGAGGAGCGTTTGTATGTATTGTACCTGTTTGCCGCTTGCATCGGTAACAGTAATCGTTGCATTGGCATTCTGTTCAAGATCGATAGAGAGGTTTGCAAAATCCTTCAATGGGTTAGGGTAAACACCCATTACAATTCCTTTGCTGGTAAGCCGTACACTTTTTGTTTCAGAATAAATAAAATGACCGTCTTTGTCGTACTGTTTAATACGATAGTAAAAGATGCCGGCTGAACGGAGTTCGTTCAAATTTACATCTGCCAGGTCATAGCTATTACTTGAAAGGCCATTGTGTTTTGGGGTGATTGTATTAACATTCTTAAAATCCACTCCATTCAAACTCCTTTCAACTTCATAGCGGTCAGTAATTGAAGTTTCATTTTCAATCTGCCAGTTGAGAATTGCATCGTTGTTCTTTTTGATAACGTTGAAGCCGAGAAATTTGACGGGAAGTACAACCGACGAAATAAACGCCGTAGAAGTGGCGGTACCAGGAGTAGATGCGACGAGATCATAACTATTTTGATTGTTGACTGTAACTCCCGTTCTTGCATAATACAAATTGCTCATTCCATTTGAACTTACCGTTCCGGTGCATAAAAATATCGAATTTGATGGTAAAGCTCCGCCATCAGGTAAAGTTACTAATCCAACATTGGCCATATTGGGTGTGCCATTTGAGAATTCAAGTTCCATTGCTTCAAATTCTGTGTTGGCAGTAAAACTTGGAGTCAATGGACTGGTAGCTGTAGTAATATTGTAGTTCCAATAACCTCCATCCAAATGCTTTTCTACTGCCCAGGTAACTGATGGAAACGCTGAAGATAACACAGCTAAGTTGGGGGAAACAACAATACCAGTCGCATTAATTCCAACGTTAAACTGTAACGTCGATATACTGCTTGGAGCTTGTGTTACGCTAGATTTAAGATAAATTTTGATCCTGTTTGCTTGTGATCCTATTCCAATACTTGCCTGCATTAATTGACCATAACTCTGTAAGCAAAGTAAAGAAGCAATAATTATCGGTAATATTTTTTTCATTTTAAGTTCTTTGAAGTTAACAATTTCGAAAAGCTCGTGATTAGTTAGGTAGTGACTGAATTTTTTGCGCAGTGGCTGTATTTGCTAAAATATTTACAAGTATTAGATCCTTGTCGTTGGATAGTCCAACATAGCGAACATTTCTATTCATGTTTACGTCAGCTGCATTGTACACATTTGATAAAACTTGAGTCGCATTATTGGCCAAGGTAGTTACCACAATATAATCTTTATCATTAGATAGCCCTACATATCTTACGTTAGCATTACTATTGGCATTTCCGGCCCACAGTATATTTTTCCCATCTGTGGCAACCCCATAAGCTGTGGCCGGTCCAAAAAGATTAGCATCTGGTGCGGTTGTTAAATCAAGAATAGTAGCCGTCGATTTGGTTTCGCTCAGGGCTTTTAAATTAGTGGCAGGATCTGCGCTGATCCCAATATGATTACGGTGGCGGATAGCCAGTGTATAGTTGCCGTCTGTCATATTATTAAAGGTCACAGGACTTGTGCCATCTACGTCAACTATATCTCCATTTCTCTGTAATAATGCACTTCTTGTTTGTAATACGGTATTACCTGGTGATACAGTATTATTTCGTAATTCTAAAAAAACCCAATCCACTATATTGTTATTCGAAGAGGCTTGGTCCGCAAAGACGCCAGCACTCGCTGTTTCTGCTACTCCATTGGATACGTGTGTAAAACTGGTAGAATATGGAGCTGTTCTATAAGGATCTGATAAAGGGATAAGATTTGTCGGAGTTCTCAAATTGTCAGCCATAACCCCTGTCGTACTATTATATGCTGCCTGCAGAAATGCTTTAGTTTTTGACAAAATAAATTTATCCATGCCAAATACATCACCATTTGCAGTAGCAATGGGAGCTGAAACTCTATTTAAAGCGATATCATGTGCCTCGCCGGTAGAACTCCAATCTGTTCCATTAAAATAGTACCCCCTTAAATTATTTTCTATACCGCTAATATCAGCGTCAGCATATTGACCGGTTACTGTAACAGTCCCCGTGACGCCTGTTTTAGTTACAGGCCAGTGAGTTGTAAGAAAATCGGAAATCATCGGTGGTTTATTTGGATCAGTAATGCCTAGTAATCTTACCCCGACGCTTGCGTTAGAATAAGTGCCCGAAGTAGTGATGTATGCAGGTCTGTAAACAGTGCCGGCACCAACTGGTAATTCCAGCAAAGTAACATTGGTGGTTAATGATTTTAATAATTGGCCTGAGCCATTGGTTTCGACAAATTTTCCGGCTCCTTGTCCACTTATTGTAGCAACATCCGCCAATGTAAAATTATTAGTGCCCAACAGTATTTTCCCATTTGTAAACAACAACGAAGTACCCACTTTGCATGCGCTTGTGAGCGTTACATTGCTGGGGTTATTAATTTCTAAATTGGGGATGCTAAACCCATTCATATTCAAATTCTGGGCGGCAGATCCATTCATTTGCAGGGTGCCGGCGCCTAAAATGTCGGTGTTACTGGTAACATCACCCTGAACGGTAACGGTTGCACCGCTTTGTATCGTAAACTGTGCATTGTCAATAGTTAATTGAGCAGAGGCCAGGTTACAGACACCAAAGGCTAACACCATAAATGTTGTGTGTAAATTTGTAAGCTTCATGGAGCAGTAATTTTTAAATAAGAAAAAGTAATGCAATGTAGGGCTAAAGTAATATGTTTCGCGTGAACTGAAAAACATTATTTAGTAAACGGCTGCCAAATACTATTAATTGGCACCGATTTGCTTATTGAATGTAAAGATAAATTTTGAAATTTAAAAATACTTTGTCAAACAGGTAATACTATTCCCCATCCGGTCTTTAAGTAGAAAACGATTTTATTAGTACTTTTATTTAACCGAAATTCGCTTAAATAAAAATAATAATGGCAATTGAAATAAAAGTACCGCCGGTAGGAGAAAGTATCACAGAAGTTACGCTTGTTAAATGGATTAAAAAGGATGGCGACTGGGTGGAAAGGGACGAAGTGATAGCTGAACTGGAAAGCGAAAAGGCCACGTTCGAAATTAACGCGGAACAGGCCGGAATCCTTAAAACCATTGCTGCCGAGGGGGATACCTTAAAAATCGGCGATATCGCCTGTAGTATAGATACATCTGCAACAGCACCGGTGGCCAAGACAGCACCGGATACCACATCATCTCCTGAAATAAAAAAAGAAAGCAATGCCCCACCCGCAGCGCCTGCAGCAAAGCCTGCTGAGGAGGTGAAAGCCACGCCTGTCGCAGCCGCAATCATTGCCGATAAAAAAATTGATGTAAAGTCCGTAACGCCCAGCGGCTCCAATGGCAAAATTGTAAAGCAGGACGTCCTTGAAGCGCTCAATAATCCGGGCCGCAAGCCAGGAATACAACTATTTGGCCGAAACGAGCGTCCTGAAAAGATGAGCAACCTGCGCAAAACCATTAGCCGTCGTTTGGTTGAAGCAAAAAATACTACCGCTATGCTCACTACTTTCAACGAAGTAGATATGAGTGCGATTATGGAGATCAGAGCAAAAAATAAGGATAAGTTTAAGGAAGTGCATGGCGTTAACCTGGGGTTTATGAGTTTCTTTACCAAGGCTTGTTGCTTCGCATTGCAGGAATGGCCGGCATTAAACGCAATGATCGACGGAGAAAATATCATTTATCACGATTTCTGCGATATCTCCATAGCAGTATCTGCACCTAAAGGACTGGTAGTGCCGGTGATTCGCAACGCCGAAAGTTTGAGTATGGCGGATATTGAGAAAAAAGTTGTAGAACTGGCCACAAAAGCCAAAGACAATAAACTGACCATTGAAGAAATGAGCGGTGGAACTTTTACCCTTACCAATGGAGGTGTTTTTGGCTCACTCATGAGTACACCCATCATCAATATACCTCAAAGTGCTATCCTGGGAATGCACAAGATTCAGGACCGCCCTATAGCCGTGGGCGGTCAAATAGTCATTAAGCCGATGATGTACCTTGCAGTCAGTTATGATCACAGGATCATTGATGGAAGAGAATCGGTTAGCTTCTTAGTAAGAGTGAAAGAATTACTGGAAAACCCCAGTTTGCTTTTGTTCGGCAGGGATCCGGTTAAAAGTCTCCTTGAACTATAATTAAAAGATTACATTTTACGGCTGGATTCATATCCGGCCGTTTATATTTATACTGAATGAGCCGTTTCCATTCTTATATCAATTCTGCTAAAAATTTAATTGAAACTTACAAAGGAGAAAAGCCTTTTGCTGTTTTTTTAAAGCAATTCTTTGCTGTAAATAAAAAATATGGATCTAAAGACAGGCGGTATATATCTTCTCTCTGCTATAACTATTTCAGGATGGGATTTGCCGGGGGCAATATCTCCCCCGAACAAAAAATGTTGATGGCTACTTTCTTATGTGAAACAGCACCAACAGAATTATTGGAAAATCTTCAGCCGGAATGGAATAGCAAAATATTATTGTCCATTTCAGAAAAATTGGCAGTAGTCGGTCCGGAATTTTCTGCCGCAGAGATTTTTCCCTTTCAAAATGAATTAGGCGATGGAATTGATAAGGATCAGTTTTGCCTATCTTTTTTAGTGCAGCCAGGCCTATTTATAAGGATAAGGCCGCAGACAAGGATCACCCTGTTGAAGAAGCTCGAAAAGTCTAAATTACCCTGGCAGTTTGCAGGAGAAGATTGCGTTCGGTTAACCATTTCAGATAAAGTAGAAGACCATTTTATCATTGATAAAGAGGTAGTGGTTCAGGATTATAACTCCCAAAAGGTACTTGACTATTTAAAGAGTGCCGACCTACAAATCGCCCCACCTCCAACCAAATCAAAACTAAATTTACGTGTATGGGATTGTTGTGCTGCAAGTGGCGGTAAATCTATCCTGCTAAAAGATATCATTAACCGAAAGGTCGATCTTACGGTTTCGGATGTTCGCCCTGCCATTATTTTGATCCTGCATCAAAGATTTAAAAAGGCGGGCATAAAAGAGTATAAATATTTTATTGCGGATATCACCACTGCTGATCCTAAACCTATTGAAGGGAAATTTGATCTTATCATTTGTGATGCACCCTGTACCGGCAGTGGCACATGGAGCAGGACACCCGAACAATTGTGTTTTTTTAAACAAACCTCCATACTGGAATATAGCAACCTTCAAAAAAAGATCGTTGCCAACACTGTCCCCTGCCTGCAAACAGGGGGTTTGTTCGTTTACATCACCTGCTCAGTTTTTAAAAATGAAAATGAGCAAATCGCTTCTTTTATTGCCGGTAATTTCAATTGCCAGTTACTGGATATCCAACTTTTAAAAGGATATGATAAGAAAGCCGATAGCATGTTTGTAGCCGTTTTCAGAAAAGTATAAACAATCAAACGACACAGCAGTAAGCGCAGTACAACCGAATATCAAAGGCTTTCCGGGAAGAGAATTTATGCAACCCGAAACACCTGTGTAATGGTAAAATAGCGGGATGTCTTACTCCTTAATAAACTTTTTTACAACTTCTTTTTTGCCATTTAAATAGAGTGTGATAACGTATACTCCCCTGCTCATTTGCTTCATCGGGATGGAGATGGTTCGCACACCTGTTACCAATTCTTCGCTGCCGAAAATTTTTTGACCGGTAATGGAATGGATGGTGATACCGGCCTTGATGGGATTATTTCCAGAGACGGTCACAGTGAGTTGATCGGTTACCGGGATGGGCCGGATGGTAATTTTTGGGTTGATATTGGTACAGGGCTGTGTGTAGTTAATGAACGCAGAATCCAGGTAAAAACTGGTGTCCGTTCCTATGGTCATTTTCAGCCGATACTGTATATTATTGCCCGTTTGTAAAAAAGCAAGATCATCCGAATAATTAAAACTCACGGGTGCAAAATTGCCGGTATAGCTCTTTGTCGCGATAATAATATAACCTGTATCTGTGGACAATTTTCTTTCAAGCCCAACACTCATGTTTGCCCCTGCTTTTAAGGTAAGATGAATAGATGCCCTGCAATTTGTATCAACATTTATTTGTTGAGTATATAATTTTTTAATGAGCAATACAAAAGCTTTTTTTGCATTGGGTATTCCGTAGCCGCTCCTGTCGTCCGGCGTATTTGCTTTGTTAGATGAATTGCGGGTTGCCTCGATGATTGACATATTGTTCACCTCAGGAAATGCCTGCCATAAACAGGTAACAATGCCTGCCAAAATGGGGCATGCATACGAAGTGCCGTTACCAAAAGTGGGTGCCCCGGTGTTCTGATCAGCAATTACAGCATTTGCACCAATCGCTGCAACATCCGGTTTTACCTGCCCATCTGCCGAAGGGCCATAACTACTAAACCCCGCAACTTGCCCCGCTGCATTCACCGCACCAACCGTTAAAACACTGTCGGCATCAGCTGGTGTGGTGATGTATTTCCAGCTACTGTTGCCTTCATTTCCGGCAGCAACTACTACCAGTATTCCTTTCTTTGCGGCAAGATCGCATGCCTTTGCAATAATGGTGGTGTTACCATCCATATTGGAGTAGGTGTAATTAAAATTGCTGTTATCAAATAAATTATACCCCAACGAAACTGAAAACACATCCGCTCCAAGACTGTCCGCTTTTTCGGCTGCGACTGCCCAGTTTTGTTCTTCAACGGGGTATTCACTGGCAATATCTTCTGTGCGAAATAGATAAAATGAACTTTTGGGAGCCGTACCTACAAATGATCCGGGAAGGTTAGCGGCAATCGTACTGAAGCAATGCATTCCATGCGCATCATCTTCATCGACATTTGCATCATTGGTCACAAAATCCCAGGTGCCTAACACCTGGTTATTACTCCGGATGCTGTCAAATGTACGGAGCGTTTTGTAATGGTAAAAGCCATCATCCATGATTGCGAGTTGCACACCTTCTCCTCTAAAACCAAGATTGTGTAAAAACTCGGCATTGTGTATATTCAACTGCGGGAAAGCGGCTCCGTAGTTGTACAGGTCGGCAGGTGATTGCGGACTGACAGGCCTCGGAACAGGCACAAGCCCTGTCGAAGGGTCTGCGTTTTTATTAATGGCAATAGGAGTAGATGATTGCCTGGCCGCAATGGCCCGTGAAGCTATTACAAAAGGGAAGCTGTTTATCTTAGCAAGTGCTGTCGCATCTGTTGTAAGGATACAAACCTGGTTGAGCCATCTGCTGATATTTAAAATAGTAACCTTACCGGACAAACGAATGCTATCAATGTATCGAGGAGTAACAGGCAGATCACTTTGATCAATGGCGATATGATATCTTGTTCTCCTGTCAACAGCACGTTGGGTTAAAAATTGCAAAGGACTGCTGGTTGAAAAGGGAGTGCCGGTCTTGTCTTTTAACTGGATAATATAACGGGAATATTGGCCAAAACTGTTTGAATGCGCAGCAAGAAGTAGAATAATAACCAGGGCTTTTTTCATACAGTAAGTTGATAACAGGTAAGGCTGATGATGGTTTTAATACTGCTCCGGCAAATTTGCTGCCGTTTAATTATGACCGGTCATCGTAAGCGTAATCCCATAAGATTGATCGCTGTAAGCTGCGGCGCTACCCGGAGTGGCGGGCTGATATTCTGTGTGAAGAAATTTCCGGTACACCAGTCCGATACCTTTTGCATATATTTCTTTACTAAAATTCTTTTCATTGTAAAATCCTGGGGACCCTATGATCTCATCCCGCTGGTTTACGGTTAAGGTGCTGTCGAGATGAAAAGTTCCTACAGTAAGGGAGGCATTCACTCCTTCATAGATATAGTCCCAGCCATCCAGGTATCTTACCGGGGAGTTCAGTGAGTAAGTATCTATATAACTATTTCCCTTCCAGGTGTAGCCCTCTTTAATGGGTAATTTTAATTTTAGAAAACGTTGGTTATTTTCAACAAATTCCAATGCTCCGCCTGTATTTAACGCGATAAAAGTATTGTCCGGCACCCAGGTGGCCAGTGAACTTTTCCGGATATAGCGGATGATTCTGAAAGATGGCCGGCCAAGGTTATCACTGGTCAGCGCATTCACTTCGTATTTTACCTGGTAAGTAATCGTGGTATCTTTTAAACTGAATGGTAAGTATTTGAAAGAGTCTAACTGGTAGGTAATATATTTTCCGGCAACAAGCGGCGAGTAATCTTCGATGGGTGCACTCGTAACTTCTTCTGTTTGTTTTTTACATGCACTTACAATCAATAAGGAAAGAAGGCAGTTAAGTAAAAAAAATCTTTTCATAATACAGAAAGTTACATCATAAGAGCCGGATATAAAGTAAAAGGCTGCTTTGTTTCAAGCGACACTGTTATTATACAGGATAAACAGGCGCTCTTTGAATAATTCCACCCCCTACCACATCATCGCCTTCGTAAAAAACTGCGCTCTGGCCGGGTGCAATGCCCTTTACATTATCATAAAAACGTACTTTGATACCGTTTTCGTATGTATGCAGGTTACTGATGGCACCTTTATCTTTATACCTGATTTTTGTTAGTAATTCCATGCCTTCGGTAATTCCATCGTATTTGATCCAGTTTATTTTAGCCACATTCATTTCACTGCCTTTCAGGTCTTCTTCTTCGCCCAAAACAATGGTATTGGTTGCCGGATCGATACCAGTTACGAAGGCGGGTTTTCCTAAAGCAATCTCAAGCCCCTTTCTTTGGCCAATGGTGTAAAAAGGATATCCCTTATGGTGCCCAAGGATTTTTCCGTTTTTATCTACAAAATTTCCCCCGTTCACTTTTTCTTCCAATCCATCTACATTGCGTTTTAAAAACCCTCTATAATCATTGTCGGGTACAAAACAAATTTCGTAACTCTCCGCTTTTTTAGCCAGTTCAGGGTAACCAAAATCTTCCGCCATCTGGCGTATGGCTGTTTTGCGATAAGTGCCCAGCGGCAACAGCGTACGGCTCAGCAAGTCTTGTTGGAGACCCCATAAAACATAACTCTGGTCCTTGGTTTCATCAATTCCCTTGCGGATAAAATATCTGCCATTGGTATGCTGATGAATTTGTGCGTAATGCCCGGTAGCAATAAAATCGCAGCCCAATGCATCCGCTCTCTTCAATAAAGCACGCCATTTAATATGCGTATTACACATCACACAGGGGTTAGGCGTGCGGCCTGCCATATATTCTTCAACAAAATTATCTATTACGAAGTCGCCAAATTCTTCGCGGATATCTAATATAAAATGCGGAAATCCATGTTGTACCGCTGCCTGCCGTGCATCGTTGAAACTATCAAGATTGCAGCAGCCGGTTTCTTTTTTCCCGGTTACACCTACACTGGTGGCGTAATCCCATGTTTTCATGGTAATGCCAATTACATCATAGCCTTCTTTGTGAAGCATTAGTGCCGCAACGGTACTGTCAATACCGCCGCTCATTGCCATTAATACTTTTCCTTTTTTACTCATATCGAAATTCTTCGATGCAAAGATACAGTTTCAACCCTTAAAAAATCATCGGGAGCGAGCCGCCGGCCGAGTATAAAGTTCCTCAAATCGAGAAAAAATTCAGTTGAGCGCTAAGTTTTAACCACGGAGCGTTAGTAAAAGATAGCGGCCACGACTACTTTATTATATATACGGCATCTTATTTGAAAACAATATGTCCTTAACAAACTTTTAAATCTCATAATTTATGAAAAAAAGGATAATTCATTTACAGGGTAAGGTATTTTTATCCCTGCTGGCGCTTGGGTTTATAGCCAGCTGCACAAGTAACGACACGGATAATTCCAGCACCACAACCGGTAGCACCGACACTGCCATGACAGTCAATACCGACACCATGATGACTGATCAAACGCACGTGGCTACAATGGACTCAACCCATACTATGGTAAATCCGGATACACTGGCCAGGGTAAGCAGGGACACTTCGCTAAAGCTGAAAGTAGATAAAAACAAGAAAAAAGGAAAGGTAACTATTGTAGCCCCGGCCAAACAGCCCATTACAACTACAATGGAAATGGACAAGGAAGGGTTCTACAAAAACACAGAAATACTCCCCGCCTACCCTGGTGGCGAAAAGGCCCTGGAGCGTTTCTTTGAAAAAAACATTGTTTATCCTGATGATGCAACAGAAAACAATGCAGAAGGAACGGTAAATCTAACTTTTGCAGTGGATGAAAACGGTAAAGTATACAATCCCGTGGTAACGAGCAATCCGGTAGGATATGGCATTGAAGCAGAGGCCATCAGGGTTTTCAAACAAATGCCCAATTGGACACCAGGCAGGATTAAAGGGAAAAATGTAAAGACCCGTTACACGCTACCGATACGGTTCCAGTTATATTAATCAGTTGGTTAATTTATAAAATAAATTTTTTTGGTCCGGGAATGAACTTCATTCCCGGATTTTTTATGGCATAAGCTCTCGTCGGGTTACTATAGTGTTTTAATATATAGCTGTTCCACTTTTTTTCTTGCCCATTCTGTTTTCCGTAAAAATTTGAGGCTGGATGCTATGCCCGGATTTTCATTGAAGCAGTTAATCCTTATAATGGTGCCCAACTCTTCCCAGCCAAATTTCTCCACAAGGGATTCAAGTATACATTGCAATGTTTTCCCATGAAGCGGGTTATTCTGCTGTTCTGCCTTTATTTCCTTCATCGTTGCTCTTTTAATTCTCAACAAAGTAATGGCAAAAAAGCTAACAATCTTCCCTGAAAATTGCTAAACAATGGTGAGAACTGCTTGTTGTAATCCAAAATAATTTTTGACTGCTTTGACACATTTTAATAATATATTTATTACTAAATAAACGATGAATGAATAACGGCAATGTAAAAATCCTGGATACAGAAATTCTTTCCAGCAACTGGTACACGCTTAGAAAATACACTTACGAGTATATAAAAAATGACGGAGCAAAACAGGTACAAAGCCGCGAAGCGTACGACAGGGGAAATGGTGCTACCATTTTATTGTATCATAAAGAAAATAAAACAGTGATTCTTACCCGGCAATTTCGCCTGCCTTCTTTTGTTAATGGAAATGCATCGGGAATGCTGATTGAAGCCTGCGCAGGTTTGCTGGATAACGATAATCCGGAGGATTGTATTCGCAGGGAAACAGAAGAAGAAACAGGTTATAAAGTTTCGCATGTGCGCAAAATATTTGAAGCCTATATGTCTCCCGGATCGGTAACTGAAATACTTCATTTTTTTGTAGCAGAATATTCCGAATCCATGAAAATAAATGACGGCGGAGGTATTGATCATGAGCAGGAAGATATTGAGGTGATGGAACTAAAATTTGACATCGCTATGCAGATGATCAAAAGCGGGGAGATCAGGGATGCTAAAACCATTATGTTGCTGCAATACGCGAAGTTGAACGATTTGTTTTAATTATAAAAAAGATGAAAGCTACCAAAGACAATTTTTCCACACAGGCCAACGAATATGCTAAGTACCGCCCGGCATACCCGCCGGAGTTATACAATTTTTTGTTTTCGTTGGTGGAAGACAGGAGGACTGCATGGGATTGCGCAACCGGTAACGGGCAGGTTGCAATGGAACTATCCAGTTTTTTCGAAAAGGTATACGCCACCGACATCAGTGAGCAACAATTAAAGAATGCTGTTCAGAAGGATAATATTTTTTATAGCGTGGAAAGAGCAGAAAGTTCTTCCCTGGAAGACAATAGCATTGGCCTTGTGGCAGTTGCCCAGGCAATTCATTGGTTCGATTTCGACAGGTTCTATCGGGAAGTCAAACGGGTGCTGACACCCAATGGTGTATTTGCGATAATAGGTTACGGCCTGTTAAAAGTAAATGAGGAAGTGGACAGGATAATAAAGGATTTTCATGATAACATTGTGGGACCATACTGGGATAAGGAGCGAAAATATATTGATGAAAACTATCAAACCATACCATTCCCTTTCGAAGAAATTGCAGCGCCCAAAATCATCAACCGTTATTATTGGACGCTCGAAGATTTAACGGGTTACCTTGATACCTGGTCGGCAGTACAACATTATATAAATGCTAAAAATGAAAATCCTGTTGAGGTAATAAAACCGGCATTAAAAAAAATATGGCCTGAAGGAACGAAGCAGGAAATGCGGTTTCCTATAATGCTTAGAGTAGCTAAAATGCAAAAGCAGGAATTATAAATCATTCAGTAAAGTGACAACCGACCGACAAATTATACCAGTTGATGTAGTGCAATTGCTTCCCGTGCTCGACAATAAATTGATTGTATTGCTGAAGGGATTGCAACCTGAAAACTGGCAAAGGCAAACAGTTGCAAAACAATGGAAAGTAAAAGATGTAATTGCTCATTTACTGGATGGCAATATCCGGATTCTTTCCATGCTACGGGATGGTTATTCCGGTGTGCAACCAGCGCCCAACCAAGACCTGACAGCTTATCTAAATGAATTAAATGCAGATTGGGTAAAAGCCATGAAACGGGTAAGTCCGGCAATGCTTATTTATCTACACGAGGCAACGGGCTATTTGTATTGTAAGTATTACGCATCACTCAGTTGATTCAAGATAATGGCCGGTGGGTTCCCGAAAGAGAAAATCATTTGCCTGTGACGAGTGAATTAATTATTGATCCTGATCTTGCCTGGAAATTATTTTCAAAGAGCCTCCGCCCGGAAGAAGTAAAAAACAAGGTTCAAATATCAGGCGATTACAGGCTGGGCGAAATTGCATTGTCGATGGTATCCGTTATGGCCTGAGAAATTCCGTCTAACAATATTATCCTGCGTTAAAAAGCAGGAACAAACCAGCATTTTATCGATGAACAACATCACCATTCAAATCGCAAGTGCGGTAGATATTGAAGAACTGGCGCAGGTAGAAGTTGAAAGCAAAATAAAATCGATCCCGGAATGCGTGGAAGATATTGAGATCGATTACCAGTCAACGAAATACCGTTGGCAAACTTATTTCAAAGGTGAATCTCCAAATGGCTCGAAATCCGGCAGGCTGATACTCAAGGCGGAAATAGGGGACAAGATCGTTGGCTTTATTGCAGGGCACCTTACTACCCGCTATGAAAAGGATGCCGAAATTCAGTCGTTTTATGTTTTGAAGGAATATCAAAGAAAACGAATCGGCACAGACTTGTTTCACACGCTAACCGGCTGGATGATGGAACAGGGAGTAAGAAGTTTATGTGTTGGTTTTGCATTGGAAAATAAGTACCAGGCATTTTATCTGAAAAAGGGAGGACGATATCTTAATCCACACTGGATTTGTTGGGATAACCTGGAAGAGATTGCACAGCATTGAACCAGGTGGTATCCATTCCCCAAGAGTAAGGATCACAAAATTGAATACCATGGAAAGAAAACATCAGTATGCTTTATGGATTGAATGGACGGGTAATACCGGTGAGGGTACAAAAAATTATCAATCCTATGAGCGCAGTCATACCATTTCTGTTGAAAATAAATATGTCATTGAGGGATCTGCAGATGTGGCTTTCAGGGGGGATGCAAAAAAGCATAATCCGGAAGAGCTTTTCTTAGCTTCTATCGCAACCTGTCATATGCTTTGGTATTTACATCTTTGTTCCGATGCGGGCATAATTATCACTGCTTATGTGGATCATGCCACAGGAATCATGGTTGAAACTTCCAGTGGTGGTGGTCGCTTCACAGAAGTGATGCTGAACCCGGCCGTCACCATCACAAATGAATCAAAGAAAAATGAGGCGGAAGCACTGCACAAAAAAGCCAATGAATTGTGTTATGTTGCCAACTCCTGCAATTTCCCGATTCATCATCAACCGGTCATTTATGTAGAAGGGAATTAAGTATTTATATTAAATAAAAAAGGGCAACAATAAATGTTGCCCAAATAAAATTTACCAGCATAAGAGAAGTATTTTTAAACGAAAAAACTCTCTTCTTTGTAATTAGAATCCCATTTTCTTTTTAAGGTTCTCATCAATTGCATCCAGGAATTCCTCTGTGTACAGATAGTGTTCACCGTGCGTTACTTTATTGCCATGTATGCAAACGGCGAGATCTTTGGTCATTTTTCCGCTCTCTACGGTTTCAATACAAACTGCTTCCAGTGCCAGGCAAAAGTCGATCAGTGGCTGGTTGTTATCCAACTTGCCACGAAATGCCAAACCTCTTGTCCATGCAAAAATAGAAGCAATGGGATTGGTGGAAGTTGGTTTGCCCGCCTGGTGATCGCGGTAATGGCGGGTTACGGTTCCGTGGGCAGCTTCCGCTTCCATGGTGCCGCCATCCGGTGTAATTAAAACGGAAGTCATTAATCCTAAACTTCCAAAGCCCTGTGCCACAGTATCGCTCTGCACATCGCCATCATAATTTTTACATGCCCATACAAAGTTGCCGTTCCATTTTAGTGCACTGGCTACCATATCATCAATCAGGCGGTGTTCATAAGTAATGCCTGCTTCCTGGTAGGCGGCTTTAAATTCGGCCTGGAAAATTTCTTCAAAAATATCTTTGAAACGGCCATCATACTTTTTAAGAATGGTATTTTTTGTGGAAAGATACAGGGGCCATTTTTTGCTCAACGCCATATTAAAACAGCTCCGTGCAAAGCCCATGATACTTTCATCGGTATTGTACATGCTAAGGGCCACGCCATCTCCTTTGAAATTATATACTTCAAAAACCTGTGGCTCACCTCCGTCTTCAGGAGTAAAAGTCATGGTTAACTTTCCCTTGCCTTTTATAACGGCATCGGTGGCACGGTATTGATCACCAAATGCATGGCGGCCTACAATGATGGGGGCGGTCCAGTTGGTAACGAGTCTTGGAACATTTTGCATTACAATGGGTTCACGAAAAACAGTTCCATCAAGGATGTTCCGGATGGTGCCATTGGGGCTCTTCCACATTTGTTTCAGGCTAAATTCTTTTACCCTGGCCTCATCCGGTGTAATGGTAGCACACTTTATTCCCACACCAAATTCCTTGATGGCATTGGCTGCATCAATCGTAACCTGGTCATTGGTTTCATCCCTGTATTCCATTCCAAGGTCATAATATTTGATATCCAATTCCAGGTAGGGAACTACTAGTTTATCTTTAATAAACTTCCAGATGATCCGTGTCATCTCATCCCCGTCCAGTTCCACTACGGGATTTGCTACTTTAATTTTGCTCATTCGTTTTATTTGTAGATTTTAAGTGAAGTATGTTTTGCAATGTTGTCAAAATCGCGATCATTGTGCAATAAAAATAAATCTTGGTCAATACCTACAGAAGCAATTAAGCAATCGTTTGGCTTTCGTATCGTGATGCCTTTCTTCTGCAAATATCTATACAATTGGGCGGCACTGACTGAGGAGGTATATGCATCAAAAAAAATATAATTAAAGCCTTGCAGATTTTCTTTGACGATTTCAAAATGTTTATTGCTTTGTATTCCTTGTAATACTTCCTGTAGAATTATGGGCAATATTGTAATCGTTGTT
This sequence comes from Ferruginibacter sp., assembly GCA_025963635.1. Classification (GTDB taxonomy): domain Bacteria; phylum Bacteroidota; class Bacteroidia; order Chitinophagales; family Chitinophagaceae; genus Ferruginibacter. The sequence continues at coordinate 89,202 of JAOQAK010000035.1, read as the reverse complement.
ACAACCGGGCTGTCGAATATTAGGTTGCGAACTATTTCAATTTGATGCGAGGTCTTCTTGTTAAAAAAATCAATCCAAACCGAACTGTCTACCACTATATTACTCATTGGTGCGCATTTTATCCAAATCACCCACCCATTTTACTTTACCCTGCAAGGACAACATTTTAAGACGCATTTGATATTTTACGTAGGCCTCCAATGCCGTATTTAAAACATCTTTTTTTGTTTTCAGGCCAGAATATTTCAATGCTTTCTTCATTAAATCATTATCTATTTCGATGGTTGCTTTCATTATTTTAGGTGTTAGCAGGTCACAAATATATCAAAATTTATCCTCCTCATAAATTCCTGATAATCTCATCTGCAAACTCGCTTGTTTTCAGCAAGGTGCCTTCTTTCATCAAATTATAAAAATCGATAGTTACTGTTTTATTACGAATTGTTTTGCCAACGGAATTGGTAATCAGTTCTGCAGCATCCCGCCAACCCATGTATTCCAGCATCATTACGCCGCTTAAAATCACGGACGAAGGATTCATTGTATTGGTATTGGCAAACCTCGGCGCCGTTCCATGGGTAGCTTCAAACACAGCATGACCTGTGAGGTAATTGATATTTGCGCCCGGGGCGATACCGATTCCGCCAACCTGTGCTGCCAATGCATCGCTGATATAGTCGCCATTCAAGTTCAATGTGGCAATCACCGAATAATCCTGCGGAGCAAGTAAAGCCTGTTGTAAAAAATTATCAGCAATGGCATCTTTGATGATCACTTTTCCTCCAACAGCACACAATTTCATTTCTTCGTTGGCAACTGCTTCACCGCTGTCTTTTTTGGTTCGTTCCCACTGGTTCCAGGTATATACTTCGCCTGGGAACTCCCTTTCAGCCAGCTCATATCCCCAGTTTTTAAAAGCGCCTTCTGTATACTTCATGATATTGCCTTTGTGCACGATGGTTACCGTTGGCAGTTTATGTTCAATAGCATGTTGAATGGCGCTCCGGATCAGGCGTTCACTGCCTTCCTTACTAACCGGTTTTATTCCCAAAGAAGTAGTTTCAGGGAAACGGATATTTTTCACTCCCATTTCATTGATCAGGAAATCCAATAATTTTTGCGCTTCCGGTGTACCGGTCATGTACTCGATGCCTGCATAAATGTCTTCCGTGTTTTCCCGGAAAATTACCATATTCACTTTTTCCGGCTGCCACATAGGTGAGGGTACACCTTCAAAATACTTTACAGGCCGCAGACAAACATATAAGTCCAGCTCCTGTCGCAGTGCTACGTTCAGGCTGCGGATTCCTCCTCCAACGGGTGTTGTTAACGGCCCTTTGATGCTTAAAAGGTATTCTTTAAAGGCATCCATGGTTGCTTCAGGCATCCAACTGCCTGTAGCGTTAAATGCTTTTTCTCCTGCCAACACTTCCTTCCATTCAATTTTTTTTTCTCCCTTAAAAGCCTTTTCGACGGCTGCGTCAAATACCCTTACACTGGCTCTCCAGATATCCGGACCAATGCCGTCCCCTTCAATGAACGGAATAGTTGGATTGTTGGGAACGACTAGTTTGCCATTGGCGCCCATTGATATTTTTTCTGCCATATAAATATTTTAATAGATGAATGTTATGTAGAGTAAAGGTAAGCACCGGTGTTAAAAATTGATCGCACAATTCACCCATTCACTGTCGAAACTTACCTGGCCGAGCTTTTTATAGAAGTTAATGGCTGGTTCGTTCCAGTCAAGCACCTGCCAGGCGATCCCGGTAAATTGTTTTTGTTTAGCTTCTTCAATCAGTTGATTGAAGAGCAGTTTGCCAATGCCCATTCCCCGGGATTTTTCCGTTACTATCAGGTCTTCGAGGTACATTCGCTGACCTTTCCAGGTGCTATAGCGGATATAATAGAGCGCAAAGCCTTCCACCTTTCCGCCAATTTCTGCCACAAAAGCCCACCAGACTGGATTTTCTCCAAAACCGCTTTCCACAAAATGGTCAAAGTTTACGGTAATTTCATCTGGCGCTTTCTCATATATTGCCAGTTCTGCCACGAGTTCCATTATGCGACGGCAATCTTCTTTTATAGCTTTTCTTATAATAATATTCATGTATATTTTGTTTCTTTAGAGGGTTGCAATTCGTACATTCAGTGATATTGTAAGGTAATTTGGTCGCAAGAATACGAATCTTTTGTCCTCTTTGCAACTTAAGTTAACTTGCAGTCCATGCAACAATACCTTCAGCTTCTTAAGCATATCATAGACACAGGCAACGATAAAAGCGACCGGACAGGTACCGGCACAAGAAGTGTATTTGGTCATCAGCTGCGGTTCAACCTGGGAAACGGTTTTCCACTGGTGACTACCAAAAAATGCCACATGAAGAGCATTATTTACGAATTGCTCTGGTTTTTGAAAGGAGATACTAATATTGCGTATTTAAAAGAACATAATGTAAAAATCTGGGATGAGTGGGCCGATGAAAACGGCGATCTTGGACCAGTATATGGAAAACAGTGGCGTAGTTGGGAAGGGGCAGATGGCGTGGAAACAGACCAGGTAAAAGAATTGATTCATCAACTAAAAAATAACCCCGACAGCAGGCGGATGATCATTAGTGCATGGAATGTGGCTGATTTGCCAAAGATGAAACTAATGCCTTGTCATTGTTTGTTCCAATTCTATACAACGCCTTCCAAATCAGCAGCTGGTAGAAGAACGCTTAGTTGCCAGTTGTACCAGCGTTCCGCGGATGTTTTTCTCGGAGTTCCCTTTAATATTGCCTCTTATGCTTTGCTTACGATGATGATTGCACAGGTTTGTGATATGGAACCCGGAGAATTTATCCATTCATTTGGAGATGTTCATTTGTACAACAATCATTTTGAACAGGCCAACCTGCAATTAAGCAGAACACCGTTTCCATTACCAAAAATGAAAATAAATCCTGCGGTCAAAGATATTTTTGATTTTAAGTACGAAGATTTCGAATTGGTGAATTACCAGTCACATCCTGCGATAAAAGCACCGGTGGCGGTTTAAAAGCTGATCGCTCCCTGGCAGCAATTTTGAAGAAGGAATTAACAATCAATATTTTTCTAATTTCTAAGCATTCGCTCTTATAATATGAATGAATCAACCAAAATAAAAGAGACAAAGAACCTCCCTTTGGAGGGAAGGGAGGCTTTAGCACTTATTGTAGCAGCTTCCACCAACAATGTTATTGGAAAGGACAATCACCTGGTATGGAATTTACCCAACGATCTTAAATTTTTTAAAAACACCACCTGGGGTTTCCCGGTGATCATGGGCCGGAAAACATTTGAAGAAGTGAATAAACCGTTGCCCGGCAGAATAAATATTGTAATCACCCGCAACCCTGGTTGGAAAGCAGAAGGAACGATCACTGCGGCGAACCTGGACGATGCCATTCAGAAAGCCAGGGACACCAATGCAAAACAAATATTTATCATCGGCGGCGGCGAAATTTTTAAGCAGTCCATGGACATTGCCGATACCATCTATATTACAAGGGTACACGCTATTTTAGAAGGGGATGCTTTTTTTCCTGAGATCGATGAAGGCAAGTGGGAACTGGTTTCCAATGAAGATTTTCAGGTAGATGATAAACATGCATACGCTTATTCATTTCAAACCTGGAAGAAAAAATAATCTGCAGTTCATTCTTAATTTTCAATTCTTAATTTTTCATTTTCTCTTCTTTGTACAACCACTTTCAATTAGCAAAAAAATACCTGCGATATTTTCTGACGGCGTCTAACGGTAAGGGCCACGGAGTACATTCGCCGTTTGTGTTTGATTTCATTACGCATGTATTGAACGATACAAAACAATATGATTGCTATGCAAGTATTGAAGATCAACGAAAGAAATTAACCGCCGATTTTAGCACGATAGAGGTGGAGGATTTTGGAGCAGGCTCCAGCCTCATTAAAACAAATCAGCGGAAGGTAAAAGACATCGCCAACTCTTCATTGAAACCTGCTAAATATGCTCAATTATTATTTCGCATGGTGCAATATTACCAGCCTATTAACATTTTGGAATTGGGCACCTCACTTGGTATCACCAGTGCTTATCTCTCTGTTGGCAGTAAAGATGCAAGATTGTATACCTGCGAAGGCGCTTCCAGCATAGCTGCCATAGCACAGCAAACTTTCGATGCATTGCGGTTAAAAAATATTGAAATTATAAGGGGTGATTTTGCCAAAACTCTTCCGCAGCTTTTGACAACCATTCAAACAGTATATTTTGTATTTATTGATGGCAACCATCGCAAAGCGCCCACCTTGCAATATTTTCAACAATTGTTAAGTCATTCATCCAACGCCACCATTTTTGTTTTTGATGACATACACTGGAGCGCCGAGATGGAATCCGCCTGGACTGACATCCAACAAGATCCTGCGGTTACCCTCACCATTGATCTTTTCTTTATAGGCCTGGTTTTTATCAATCCGGATTTTAAGGTGAAACAACATTTTATAATACGATTCTAAATTAAAAATTACCTTTGCGCCAACTTTTTCCTTATGACAATCGGCGTTTTAAAAGAATCATCTCCTGAAACCAGAGTCTCCATCTTACCAGAACATGTAACGATCCTTAAAAAATGGAATGTTGCGGTGATCATCGAAACCAATGCTGGTGCTACCGCATTTGCAATGAACGGGAAATACATCCAGGCAGGTGCAGAAATCGTGAGCCGTGATGAAGTTTTTAGTAAAGCGGATATTATTTTATGTATCAATGAACCGCAATCCGGTGAGCTAAGCTTATTGCAATTTAAAATTATCCTCGGTGTTTACCAGCCCTTGTTTAATGCCGCCCTTGTTAAAGAATGTGTGGCAAAAGGAGTAACGGTGTTCAGTATCGACATGATTCCCCGGACCACCCGGGCTCAGAGTATGGATGTATTAAGCAGCCAGGCCAATATTGCCGGGTACAAAGCCGTACTTACAGCAGCAAACCTATTTCCGAAATATTTTCCCATGTTTATGACGGCAGCCGGAAGCATTCCTCCTGCAAAAATGCTAATCCTTGGAGCTGGTGTTGCAGGGCTACAGGCAGTTGCCACGGGCAGAAGGCTGGGTGCGGTAGTAGAAGTTTTTGACACCAGGCCCGCCGTAAAAGAAGAAGTGATGAGCCTTGGTGCTAAGTTTATTGAAGTAGAAGGAGCCGCTGATGCCAGCAAAGCCGGTGGATATGCGGTAGAGCAAACGGCGGATTTTATGCAGCACCAGAAAGCCAAAATAGCTGAAAGTGTTGCCAAGGCAGACATCATCATCACCACCGCCCAGATACCCGGTAAGAAAGCACCCATATTGATCACGACCGAAATGATGGAAGCCATGAAGAATGGCTCTGTAATCATTGATTTGGCGGCAGCTACTGGAGGCAATACCGAACTAACTATTAACGATGAAACCATTGTTCACAACGGTGTTAGCATTGTGGGCAATTCGAGGCTGGCTGCGGGAATGCCCAGTGATGCAAGCAAATTGTACGGGAAAAATATTTTGAACTTTTTACAATTGATGATTGGAAAAGAAGGCCAATTGAACCTGAATTTTGAAGATGATCTGGTTAAGGGCACCTGCATTGTTCATGAAGGAAAAATAACGAATGATCGGGTACAGGCTTTTGTATCGTGAATGGGCAATGGTCAATGGTCAATGGGCGTGATTAAGAGGAGATGAATAATGATTAGCGATTCACCATTCACCATTGACCATTCACGATTCACGATTCACCATTCACGACTATCAACATAATATTCTTAACACAATAAAACAGCCATTGATCCCCTGATCATTGTGCAAATAAACCAACTATGCAATCTATCCTGGATTTTTTCAGCTTCCATATCGAAATTATATACATCGTAATCCTTTCTGTTTTTTTAGGGATCGAAGTGATTGGCCGTGTGCCAAGCGTACTGCATACACCGTTAATGAGCGGAGCAAATGCCATTCATGGAGTAGTGGTAATTGGCGCAATCATCGTAATGGGACAGGCACAACCAGACAATTATGGTGCCCTGGTATTGGGTTTTCTGGCCGTGGTATTAGGCACCCTAAATGTAGTGGGCGGCTTTGTTGTTACCGACAGGATGCTGGAGATGTTTAAGAAGAAAAGAGCACCAAAGGCGAATTGAGCAGGGTGCTTTTAAGAATGCAGAATGCATAATATTTTCTCTAAATAAAGATTTACTTATAAAAGCCCAAAGCCCGTATGGTTGAGGCAAATTTTTTAAATATGGGACTTCACGTACTAACGATCTGTTATCTTATCGCTTCCGTTACTTTTATTCTTGGTCTTAAAATGTTATCACATCCTGAAAGTGCCCGCAGGGGAAACCTTGTAGCAGCAGCGGGAATGGCGATTGGTATTTTTGGAACGATCTTTTTGTTTGAACATGAAGTGGATGGCGAAAAAGTACACCTGGGCAATATCGCGTTGATTTTCCTGGCGCTGGCAATTGGTTCGGTATTGGGATTTGTTTCTGCCAAAAAAATTCAAATGACCGCCATGCCCGAGATGGTGAGTCTTTTTAACGGGATGGGCGGTGCCTGTGCGATGCTGATCTCTCTTATTGAATTCAATCATTACATTCATTCTGCCAATGAATCGGTTGATGGAACTACCTGGTTAACGCAGGAACTAACCACCGTTTCGGTCATCGCCATCATTGCAGGTTTGGTGATCGGCAGTATCTCCTTTGGTGGTAGCATCATTGCCTGGGGAAAATTAAGGGGCATCATAAAAGACACCACCTTCAAAGGCCAGCGTAACCTCAACATGGTTTTATTGTTTGTGTTGGTAGCGGCAATTGCCTTGTTCATTTTTAAAACGCCAGTTACAGACGACAGCAACCCGGCAGCATGGGGACTTACTTCTTTTAATCTTTCCCTGTTTTATGGAATATTGGCACTGTCTCTTATGTACGGTGTTTTATTCGTGCTGCCGATTGGTGGTGCGGACATGCCCGTGGTAATTTCCTTGCTCAACAGCTTCACGGGCGTAGCAGCTGCCAGTGCAGGATTTATGTATAATAACCAGGCGATGCTAACAGGCGGTATATTGGTAGGAGCCGCCGGTACGCTGCTTACCATCCTGATGTGCAAGGCAATGAACCGTAGTTTGCTCAATGTGATCATCGGTTCATGGGGAGGTGCTGCAGCGGCAGAAGGCGCTGCATCTGCTGAACACGGCGCTTATAAAGAAATCAGTTTAAGCGATTGTGCAATGGTAATGAGTTATGCCAACAAAGTCATGATCGTACCGGGTTATGGATTGGCGGTGGCACAGGCCCAGCATACCTGTCATGAGTTGGAAAAAATATTGGAAGAAAAAGGTGTTGAAGTAAAGTATGCCATCCACCCCGTTGCCGGCCGTATGCCGGGCCACATGAATGTGTTGCTTGCCGAAGCTGATGTGAATTATGAAAAATTACTGGAGATGGAGCAGGCAAATGATGAATTTAAAACCTGTGATGTGGTGTTGATCCTCGGCGCCAATGATGTGGTAAACCCTGCTGCAAAAAATGATCTGGCGTCTCCCATTTATGGCATGCCCATACTGGAAGTGGAGCAGGCAAAGAATGTGATTGTAAATAAACGGAGTATGAAACCCGGCTATGCGGGTATTGAGAATTCCCTCTTTTATCAACCCAAAACAAGTATGTTGTTCGGGGATGCAAAAAAGGTGTTGCAGGATCTCTGTGCAGAGATTAAAACACTCGGGTAACAGTCAGTATCACTATGATTTTTTTTGTTGGACTATTTGGAAATCATCACCATTTTTTGTCTTGTTTATTTTGGTACAAGCTGTATTTCTTTGGGCAACATAGTTGTAAATATGATTTTGTTATTTTTTCTTTTGGTAAAAAGAAAAAATAATCTCACTTGTACTACATACTATTGTGGTACGTTTCATCAACTGGCAACTGGCTGTAATGTTCGTATAACCACTTCAAAAAAAAGATTCTTTTGGAACTTCCATCAGCGCTAATCAGTTCGCTTACAAATGTAAAGGGCTTCAACAAAGAAGCTTTTGAAAAAGTGCACCAATCAGGCGAACAAAATACTTCTATAAGAATAAACATCCATAAATTACCCGATGCGCTGAAAGCAGATTTAACAGGAATAGCTTTTGAAGATGTGGCAATTTCCCCCGTGCCGTGGAGCAGCAATGGATACTATCTTTCTGCCCGCCCATCATTTACTTCAGATCCGTTGTTTCATGGCGGCGCTTACTATGTACAGGAAGCCAGTAGCATGTTTTTAGAAGAGGCATTGAAGCAATCGGTGGATCTTACACAGCCTTTAAAAGTATTAGATCTTTGCGCAGCACCGGGCGGCAAATCAACATTGATACAATCCCTTCTCTCAGCAACAAGCTTATTGGTAAGCAACGAAGTCATTAAAAGCCGGGTGATGATTTTAGCAGAAAACATCACCAAATGGGGTTCATCCAATGTGATCGTTACAAACAATGATCCGGCCGATTTTAAGCGATTACCTGGTTTTTTTGATATTATCGTGGTAGATGCACCCTGCAGTGGTAGCGGCTTATTCAGGAAAGATCCAAAAGCGACTGAAGAATGGAGCGGGCAAAATGTTGAGCAATGCTGTGTTCGCCAACAAAAGATATTGGCCGATATTTTACCATCATTAAAGGAAGGCGGCGTTTTGATTTATTCCACCTGTTCCTATTCCACAGAGGAAGATGAAGCAATCGCGGATATGGTGATGAAGGAGCATCCGTTATCAACCATCCGCTTATCATTAAAGGAGGAGTGGAATATTGTAGAAACAACCGCTGCAGACAGCAATGCTTTTGGTTATCGTTTTTATCCTGACCAGCTAAAAGGAGAAGGTTTTTATATCGCAGCTTTCAAGAAAAATATTGCAGGCGATATTATCCCACAAAACAATAAAAAAAAAATCAGAACAGAAGTATTAACTCCCAAAGAGATTTCGGTAATAAAAACATGGCTAAAAAACCCTGATGATTTCTTCTTCATAAACCAACAGGAAGAAGTAATTGCCATGCCAGCTCATCTTGAAAATGATTTGACAGACATTCGCTCAGCCTTGTATATAAAAAAAGCGGGCGTAAAAATGGGAACAATTATTAGAAACGAATTGATTCCCGCACATGAACTTGCATTGAGTTCAATCATTCATCATCGTATCCCTTCTGTTAAAGTTGATAAGGCAACTGCTTTGCAATATTTAAGGAGAGGGGAAATTAAAATAGACAGCCATAATAAAGGATGGGCAATGCTAACTCACCATCACCTGGCCCTCGGATGGATAAAGATCTTACCGAACCGGATCAATAACTATTATCCGAAAGAGTGGCGTATTCTAAATAAATAATGATAATAACTTGTTCGGGTTTATTTTAAATCAAATGCCCTGGTTGGGGATGTCGGATTTTATAATTAAGCAAATGGTTCCATAACCTTGTTGTGCTAAAGTAATTTTTAATTTACGAGCAAAAAAGATTAGTTAAACTAACCGGGTGTACCCGATTATAATACTACTAACCAACAAAATTTCCCATCTTTGCGGTGAAAAAATACCAGCTATGAAGCGTTTACTGATCCTATTATTTTCAATGCCTTTGTTTGTAATGGCACAAAATAAGCCACTTGTGATAGAGGGCGTTGCACCAAATTTATACCTGGTTCACACTGTCGCACCAAAAGAGAACTATTATAGCATTGGCCGTATTTATAATGTTAGTCCGAAAGAAGTTGCTCCTTTTAATAACCTTGTTTTAGAGAATGGTTTAAGCCTGGGTCAAACCCTTAAAATTCCATTATCGGCAGCCAACTTTGCGCAAATAGGCAATGCTGCTGCCGATGAGGCCTTTATTCCCGTATATCACATGGTTGATGGAAAGGAAGGATTATATCGGATCAGTGTGAATTATAACAAAGTGCCGGTGGAAACGATAAAGCATTGGAACAGCCTAAAGGGAGATGTGGTAAGCAATGGTACCAAACTGGTGGTTGGATACCTGAAGGTAAAAAAAGAACTGTCACCACTTGCGGGTATGGCAAGTACCAGGCCTGCCGACAATCCTGTTAAAGCAGTCGAAGAGTCAACGAAAACAATCGCGGCGAAACAGGTTGAACAAAAGCCAGCAACAACCGAACCCCTGCCACCTGTAAAAAATGCAGCAAAGGAAAAGCCCATCGTAGCTGAAAAAACAAAGAAAGAGCCCGAGGTGGAAACAGCATTGAAAGAACCTGAACCGGTTAAAAAAATAAGCACGCCTGTAAAGGCAAAAACTTTTAATGGAGGCGTGTTTAGATCCGATTACGAGAAGCAAATCCATGATAAGGACATCGCAGGTGAAAAAGGCGAGGCAGCAATTTTCAAAAGCACCAGTGGATGGGAAGACGGTAAATATTATTGCTTACATAACAGCTCAACCCCTGGTACGATTGTGAAAATCACTAATAATTCTACAGGCAAAAGCGTTTATGCCAAGGTGTTGGATGTAATCCCCGACATAAAGCAAAATACCGGACTGCTTATCCGCGTCAGCAATGCGGCTGCGGAAGAGCTTGGTGCAGGAGATACGAAATTTGACTGCACATTGAGCTATTCAAAATAAAGCGAGGTAGGAATTGCAACATTGAAGAAAGACACTGTGTTACAGAACGATTAACTTAACATATAAAAAAGCCCCGGAAATGTGCGGGGCTTTTTTATATGTTACTATTCAAAATTGTTTTACGGAAATATACCCAGTTCAACATAGCTTGTTGCTACTTTATTAATCGCACTTACATAAGCTGCCGTGCGCATATCCGGTATCTCAGGACTGCTGAGCCAGATATGCATGATTTCACGGGTGGCATTAATCATAGTTTCTTCCAGTCCACTATGCACAAGGTCTATTTCTTCGGCTCCATGCATAATGAGGAGCCTTTCTTTCTCTACTACCGATTTACCACTCAATTGTTCCATCTGTGATAAAATACGGGCATTCATGTTTTCGGAAAAACGCTTTTCCAAACGGCCGTAACGAACATGGCTGAGGTTTTTCAACCATTCAAAATAACTAACGGTAACACCACCTGCATTGAGATACATATCCGGCACACATAAAATCCCTTTCTGAATAAACACTTCATCCGCTTCGGGTGTGCATGGGCCGTTAGCAGCTTCTCCAATAATCTTAGCCTTCACCCTTTGTGCATTATCCCCATTGATTACGTTTTCCAGTGCGGCAGGAATCAGGATATCACATTCCAGCTCCAGCGCATCAGAATTAATGGTGAGGTTGGTAGCTCCCGGAAAATTTAAAATGGAGCCGGTAATTGCCCGATGTTGAAAAACTTCTTCTTCGTTTAAACCCGCGGCGTTGTAAATGGCGCCTTCATATTCGGCAAGCCCAATCACTATGGCGCCATGTTCCCGAAAGAATTTGGCGGTATGATAGCCAACATTGCCGAGCCCCTGCACCACTACCGTTTTCCCTTCCACACCCACTTTCATGCCCAGTTTATCCATTACCACATGCATATTGCATACTTCACGAATACCAAAAAATACTCCCAGGCCCGTGGCTTCTTTACGGCCCCTTACACCACCTTGTGTAATTGGTTTGCCCGTTACACAACCCGCTGCATCTATTTCACCAGGTTTTAAGGATTGATAAGTATCCACGATCCACGACATTTCCCTTTCGCCGGTACCATAATCAGGTGCAGGTACATCTATACCCGGACCAATAAAGTTCTTCTTTACCAGCTCGGATGTGTAGCGACGGGTAATCTTTTCCAGTTCATAAGTCGAAAACTTGCGGGGGTTAATTTTAATTCCCCCTTTTGCACCTCCGAACGGTACATTTACGATGGCACATTTGTAGGTCATCAGGGCGGCAAGTGCCATCACTTCATCCTGGTTAACCTCATCACTAAAACGAATACCGCCTTTGCAGGGCGATTTGTGCTGGCTGTGCTGCACCCGGTAAGCTTCCATTACTTCGATGGATCCATCATCTCTTTTTATAGGGAAACGCATGCGGTAAACGCTGTTGCAGGCCTTGATCTGTTCCAGAATGCCGACATCCCATTTTGTGAACCTGGCGGCTTTGTCAAAACTTTTTTCAACACTTTCAAAAAAACTGTAGGGCTTTTCTACTGACATAAATTTGTTTTAAATTAAGCAATCGTAAATAAAAGAAATAGCAACTGGCAAGAAGCTATGGAACACCTTTCCAAACGGAAGTTGGGTGAGTATATTTAAAGAAGTTTTTAATAATTTGCGTCATGGCGCTATAGGGCGATATCGTTCAATAGTATGGAAGTAAACGATCATTGTTTCAAAGGGAATTTCATGGCTCAATCCTTCAATACTGCCGGATCGTATGTTTTACTGCCTGTCTTCTATTTTACTAATTTTTCTGTCAATACTTACCAGGTATAAAAAGAGGCCTACCAATATTGTTACGCAAATGGCCAGTACTACATATATTTTCCCGTTACTACGCATGGTACTCTCTACAGGCTCGTTGCCCTGTGCAAATGAAATAGCACCAGTAAATACAGCTACAAGCATTAACAATAAACGATAAACGTTATTTCGCATTAAGTAAATTTTTATCCCTGATTAAATATAGCCTTACATTGAGTGTACTGATCCAGGCGCCCAACAAAGTCCAGCCAATAACCGCCGGCCAAAATACCAGCCGCATCGTAGCATCCAGGTCTGCGCCGTTTAGGCCGGGATTACCTTCTACACCTTTTCCACCGGGGTGCAAAGATTCCACCATCCTCGGTAAAATCATTATGAGGGGTAAGTAAATGAAATAGGCGAAAATATTGTATACAGCGCTCACCTTGGCACGCTTGTCAATATCGGGGATGGCATTGCGTAACACGAGGTAGGCAAAATAGATCAGCAATGCGATGGCAACGCCAATTTGTTTTGGATCATTGCTCCAGGGTTCGCCCCAGGTATAGGTTGCCCAGATTGCGCCCGTTACCAGGCCAAGCACACCCATTACGATGCCCGTTTTGGCAAAGCAGGATGCATAAATATCATACCTGAGATCGGGCTTACGGAGATATAAAATGGAATAGCCCAGCGAGATGGAAAGTAGTACGATTTGTCCAAACCACATCGGTACATGGAAGAACAGGTTGCGAATGGTTTCCTTCAGGTTGCCGATATCCGGAACTTTAATTAAAAACCCTGCGGTAAACGTGTAGATCAGTAATACCACAGCCAATATTTTCCACCAGCTTTTTCGCATCTAAATAATAATGTGGATGCAAAATTAGGGGAAAGAACCTGTCGTGCAAATTGTAATTTTTTGCGTCCCGGAGTTGCGTAAAAATTAAAATTATTGAATGTGATGGAAAATTGTAGCATGGAATCAAACCTGCCAATAAGAAGTGCAGGAGCGATATGCTTATCTATAAACATAACCGTTGCGGTAGTTTGATCAAAATTGATCTATCGTACAAGTGTGCGACGCCACCAATGTTCCACATAGATTTGATGCCCGGACAAAAAATTTGCACCGTCGCTATTTTTTCGGTATTAACTAACAGAAATGGTACAAGAAGTGCTGAAGCACGTTTGATAACGTGGGCAAACTGCTGGCCTCCATCAGTCTTTCCAGAGAAAGGGAAATAGGATAATTGAAAGTGCTACTACCATAATATCGAGTCCAACAATTAAAAAGGTTAGATTTAGCAAAGCACCTTCCCGGAACTGCTCTCCAAACGCTGCCTTTGATAGGCGGATCAGCAATAACAATTGCGGAATAATGAGGGGAAACCCTAGAATGGCCATCAGTGCGGCATTTTGCTGGGCTTTAGCCGCTATTGCCGCCAGTAACGTAAATACAAGGCTGAGACTAACGCCACCGAGGCAAACAATCCCAATAAATTGAAGGGTGTTGGTCAGCGGATTTCTTAGTAAAATAAAAAACAATCCCAAACTCAAAAGGCTCATCAGCAACATCAGTATAATATTGTATACCAGCTTTGCAATAATGAATTCCCTTGCGCCCGAAATGGAATAGAAATACAACATGCGCCCACGGCTTTCCTGCAAAAAGCTTTTTGCTACGGCATTTACACACACAAATAATTGAATGATCCAGAATAGCCCGTTCCATATTTCACCTTCCGGTTCACTGATGGAAAGCTTTAGAACAAAAATGGTGGAAGCCATATACAGCAAAATGCCATAGATACTGTGCTGCTGCCGCAGTTCAAGCAGGAGATCCTTTTTTAGCAGGGCAAATACTGTTTTAGTCATATTTGGTTATGTCTGATGGCTGATTTTTTGATGTCTGATTTTTGCGATTGCATGGGATTTTGACAGCTCTCTTTTTAATTTGGGATGTTAGCATCGAATGCAGCTTCTTACATCAGCCATCATCAAAACATCAGACATCATTTATTTGTCTTTTATATTATTACAATGCCTGCACCGCGGTTCATATACATCTTTTTCGCCTAATAATACCTGCCCCACTTCGGAGGTTTTCCGGTAGCTGATATTGGCTATATTGCCGCACCGTACACAGATAGCATGCAATTTGGTGATGTAGTCTGCAACTGCCAAAAGGTTGGGCATTTGTCCGAAGGGTTTCCCCGTATAATCCATATCCAGCCCGGCAACAATCACCCTTATTCCCTTCAATGCAAGCTGTTCGCACACATTGGCGATCTCCGCATCGAAGAACTGGGCCTCGTCAATGCCCACCACATCGGCATCCTGTGCAAGCAATAATATATTTTGTGAACTGTCTACCGGGGTGCTATGGATAAAATTAGTGTCATGACTAATTATCTTCACCTCATCGTACCGCGTATCAATGGCGGGTTTAAATATCTCTGCCTTCAAATTGGCAATTTTAACTCTTTTTAGCCTGCGGATCAGTTCTTCTGTTTTGCCGCTGAACATGCTTCCGCAAATCACTTCAATCCAGCCACGCCTTCCCCCCGATATACTTGGTTCAATAAACATTTATATATTTTTTTTAGAATTCAGTTAGTAACTTTAACGCCATTATTGCAAAGATTACGGTTTTGAACCACCGGTCAAAACTAAATTTCTTTCTTATTTCTAAATCATACATTTAATCGTGTTTTTATGGAAAGAGTGGAAACACTTTTGCAAAAGTTGCAGCAACAATTTAATGATAAGGCATCGGTAGAACAGCTCTTGCTAACCGTACAAATGTTACAACATGAGTTGAGCTTTTTGCAGGCAGGTCAGCCGATATCGGCTAAAGGTGCAGTAGTAGTTTCAATGCCTTTACAATCCATTAAGATCCAAGAATCACCTAAGCCCAATCCTGCAGCAATCGAAACCAAGCCAGCTCAGGAAGAAAAAATTGTTGAAGTATTGCAGGTGGATGAAGCAGAAGTGGCAGCGGAACTGGAGGAAATTAAACGCCATGCCTCGATGATGCAGCAAATACACGGGCATAGCAAACCACAGTTATTATTTGAGCCGGAAGAAAATGATATTCCTACCCTTAATCACCAGGTGACGGGTCGTGGAAAAGAAATCAATGAAACAGTTGCCGAAGAAGCGCATTCTATCAACGAGCGCTTAAAAGAAAAGAAAATTGAAGTGAGTGAAAAGTTAACCTCCTTGCCCGTAAAAGATTTAAGAAAGGCTATCGGTATCAACGATCGTTTTTTATACATCAATGACCTGTTCAGGGGGGATGAAGCAATGTATGAGAGAAGCATTAAAACCATCAACGGCTTTTCTATCTGGCCCGAAGCAGAATATTGGATCAGGCGGGAACTGAAAACCAAACTAGGCTGGACAGAAGACGATGAAACCGTGAAACAATTTGATCAGTTGGTTAAAAGGCGCTTTTCCTGAATTACCCGGATGATTTTATTGCTTGCCCCGGCATTTGAATACACGTAATTTTTGGCTGAAGCCCCTTTATCGTTCAATAAACTTTCATTTTCCCATAACCCATTTAAAACGCTTTCCAGTTCCAGTGCATTTGCAATAGTGATTCCCCCGCCGCTTTCGACAAGGCCAACCGCCTCAGCATATTTTTCAAATTCAGGACCAAAAATCACAGGCTTTCCATATACAGCGGCTTCCAATACGTTGTGCACACCATCGGCTCCAAAGCCGCCGCCAACATAGGTAATATCACCATAAGCATACAATCGTGACAGCATTCCAACGTTATCAATGATCAGCACATTGGGCAGCACTTTTTCATCGCTTCCAGGTGACTGCTCATTACGCTGCAACTCCGAATAAAAGATGGTATTGACGAATTCTTTCTTCACATCCTTTAAATTTTCTGTATCAATTTCATGTGGGGCTATAATCAGTTTTATTTGTGGATTTGCCTTTACATAATGGATGAGTTCGGCTTCATCATCTTCCCAGGTACTTCCCGCAACCAATATTTTACTGTCGCCACAAAATTTTTCAATGAGTGGCAGCGCCTCGAATCTTTCAGCGATTTCAATTACACGGTCAAACCGGGTATCACCCGTTACAAGAATATTTTCGTGTAAACCTAGGGTGGCCAGCAAATTGGCGGAACTTTCATTCTGCACAAAGAAAAAGCTAAAACAATGAAGCATCTCTCTCCACAATCCTCCATACCATTGAAAGAAGGGATGGCTCTTTCTGAAAATTCCTGAAAGGAGCAAGACAGGAATATTCCTTCTTTTCAACTCCTCCAGGTAATAATACCAGAATTCATATTTTACCCATAATACCAGGGTAGGATTTAAAGCATCTACCAATCTTTTCGCACCAGACGAACTATCTATGGGCAAATAAAAGATATGATCAGCGCCTTTGTAATTTTTCATCACCTCGTAGCCGGAAGCAGAAAAAAAAGTGAGGGCTATGGAAATGCCGGGATATTGTTGTTTTAAAGATTCCAAAACCGGCCTTCCCTGTTCAAATTCTCCAAGGCTTGCGCAATGCATCCATACCAATTGCCGGTTAGGGTTTGCAACCCTTGGAATATCGTGCCGGCGGCCCTTTACGCCAAGTCTTGCTTTATTGTTGAACAAGGCAACAAGTTGAAATCCGATACTGTACAGTGCTAAAAATATGTTGTAAATGATCTTACCCAACTGCAATTTTTTAAACAAATCTAACCGCTATTTTTCAAAATCTGATTTGCGGGGCACGAATAAGCACTCAAACTTGGTTCATAAACGCTAACCCCTATCTTTGCAGCACCCAAAAAAAGAAGATATGAGGCCATTGCAAATGGTAGATACCAGTACCCAATACCAGAAGATAAAGAAGGAAGTAGATGCAGCAGTTATTGCGGTGCTTGAAAGTTCGCAATTCATCGGGGGTAAAGTTTTAAATGATTTTGCACAACATCTCGCGGTTTATAACGGAGTAAAACACCTTGTTCCCTGTGCCAATGGTACCGATGCATTACAGGTTTCCATGATGGCGCTCGATCTGCAGCCCGGCGATGAAGTAATCACGCCTTCCTTCACCTATATTGCCACGGTAGAAGCGGCGGCCTTACTTAAACTGAAGCCGGTTTTTGTAGATGTAGATGACCAAACTTTTTGCATGGACGCGGCCTTGTTAGAAAAGGCAATTACTCCAAAGACGAAAGCCATCATACCGGTTCATCTCTACGGACATGCTGCCGAGATGGAAAAAATAATGGATATTGCCCAACAGCACAATTTATATGTCATCGAAGACAATGCACAGGCAATTGGTTGCGATTATACTTTTACTGATGGCAGCAAAAAAAAGACAGGCGGAATTGGCCATATCGGCTGCACCTCTTTTTATCCCTCAAAAAACCTGGGCGCCTATGGCGATGGAGGGGCCATATTTACTAGTGATGATGTATTAGCAGAGAAATTAAAAAAGATTGCTGTTCACGGACAGAGCAAGCGATATTATCATGATGTGGTAGGTTGCAACTCGAGGCTGGATACAGTACAGGCAGCGATATTGGATATTAAATTGAAATTTCTGGATGAATACAACACTGCCAGGAGAAAGGCAGCTGACTATTACGATGCGGCATTCGCAAAAAGTACAAGTATCACCGTGCCCTTCAGGGCGGCTTATTGTAGTCATGTATTTCATCAGTATACGATTATTTTTAATAATACAGCAGCACATAGCAGGGATGGTTTGAATAATTATCTTGCCGAAAAAGGAATTCCGAGCATGATCTATTACCCGGTGCCTTGTCACCGCCAAAAGATGTTTGATTCGCTGGGGGGTAAAAATTTTGATTTGCCTGTAACGGACTGGCTTTCTGAGCGGGTTATTTCTCTGCCGATTCATACAGAGCTCGACCATGAGCAGCAGGACTTTATTATTTCTAATGTATTCAATTATATAAATTCAAATTAATTAAAAAATGAAAATCGCAGTCGTTGGAACAGGATATGTAGGTTTAGTAACCGGCACTTGCTTTGCAGAAACGGGAAATGATGTCATTTGTGTAGACATCGATAAAAGCAAAGTAGATAAATTGTCTTCAGGACATATTACTATTTATGAGCCAGGCCTAGAAAAGATCTTTCTAAGGAATCAAAAAGAAAATCGTCTCCATTTTACCACCTCACTCGTGGAAGGTATAGCCGATGCGCAGGTTATTTTTCTTGCCCTTCCTACACCACCGGGTGAAGATGGCAGCGCTGATTTGAAATATATTTTGGGTGTGGCCAAAGACCTTGGTGCCCTGATAAAGGAAGGCGATTACAAAGTAATTATCGACAAAAGTACTGTTCCGGTTGGTACTGCAGAAAAGGTGAAGCAGGCATTGTTAAACAATGGCGGCATTGAAGGTACATTTGACATTGTAAGTAACCCTGAGTTCTTAAGAGAAGGTGTTGCAGTAGATGATTTTATGAAACC
The DNA here is from genome assembly GCA_025963635.1 of Ferruginibacter sp. GTDB lineage: Bacteria > Bacteroidota > Bacteroidia > Chitinophagales > Chitinophagaceae > Ferruginibacter. The sequence goes on along the minus strand of JAOQAK010000035.1, from coordinate 70,284 downwards.
GGACAGGGTGGTTATCGGTACTGATTCTGAACGGGCCAAAAAAATATTAAGCGATTTATATGCTCCCTTTGTACGGCAGGGAAATCCTGTTATCTTCATGGATGAAAGAAGTGCCGAGTTAACAAAATACGCGGCCAATTCTTTCCTGGCAACTAAAATTACTTTCATGAATGAAATTGCCCAGCTGTGCGAATTGCTGGGAGCAGATGTGGATATGGTGCGCAAAGGAATGGGCAGTGATGATCGTATCGGGCGCCGGTTTCTATTTCCAGGCATTGGTTATGGAGGAAGCTGCTTTCCAAAGGATGTGCAGGCACTTGCCAAATCATCTAACGAAGTAGATTATTCCTTTAAAATATTAGACGCCGTGATGGAAGTGAATGAAAAGCAAAAACTTCATTTGTTACCAAGGATTAAAGCCTACTTTAAAGATGGGCTGCAGGGTAAAAAAATTGCATTGTGGGGACTTGCATTTAAACCTAATACGGATGATATCAGGGAAGCACCGGCTTTATATATCATCAAAGAATTATTAGCTGCAGGTGCCACGGTAGCTACATTTGATCCGGAAGCTATGAAAAATGTAAAGCAGGTAGTGGGTGATAAAATTACTTATGTTGAAAGTCAGTATGATGCTTTGCAAGACGCAGATGCATTGGTGATTGCAACGGAGTGGAGCGAGTTCAGAACGCCCGATTTTTCGAGGATTACCTCCCTGCTTAAAAACAAAGCCATTTTCGACGGCCGCAATTTGTTTGATCTGAAACAGATGGAAGATATGGGGTATCATTATGTAAGCATTGGAAGAAAGATAGTAGTAGGATAGAAAACAATGGCTGATGGCTGATTTTTTGATGTCTGATTTGATAGCCTCAGTTACGGCCAAGCTTTTCAGGCTGGTTATTATCAAAAAACAGATTTGTGATATTTTAAGAAAATTTGTTAACCGTTGAACAAAGTATTCGATGTTACAAGAGAGATGGAACCTTAAAAAATCAGACATCCACAGATCAGGCATCAGAAATTTACATCCGGTAACAAAAAATTAAATCAAGAATCATGGCAAATAAAAGGGTATTGATAACAGGCGCAGCCGGATTTTTAGGTTCGCACCTGTGCGACCGGTTTATCAAAGAAGGATTTAATGTAATTGGGATGGACAATTTAATTACAGGTGATCTTAAAAACATCGAACATCTTTTCAAATTGAAAGAGTTTGAGTTTTACCATCATGATGTATCAAAATTCATCCATGTGCCCGGCGAACTCGATTATATATTGCATTTTGCTTCACCCGCCAGCCCGATTGATTATTTGAAAATCCCCATTCAAACATTAAAGGTCGGTTCGTTGGGAACGCATAATTGCCTTGGACTTGCGCTTTCAAAAAAGGCAAGGATTCTCGTAGCCAGTACCAGCGAAGTGTATGGTGATCCCGTGGTGCATCCACAAAATGAAGAATATTGGGGCAATGTAAATCCTGTAGGCCCTCGGGGAGTTTATGATGAAGCCAAACGCTTTCAGGAAGCGATCACCATGGCTTATCATACTTTTCATAGTGTAGAAACAAGGATCATCAGGATATTTAATACTTATGGCCCAAGGATGCGCTTAAATGACGGACGTGCATTGCCTGCTTTCATCGGCCAGGCATTACGTGGTGAAGATCTTACTGTGTTTGGTGATGGCAGCCAAACAAGGAGCTTTTGTTATGTAGCTGACCTGGTGGAAGGAATTTATCGTTTGCTGTTGAGCGATTATGCACACCCGGTAAACATTGGTAACCCTGATGAAATTTCACTCAAGGATTTTGCCGAAGAAATTATAAAACTAACCGGCACTGATCAGAAGATTGTGTACAGGCCGCTTCCTACCGACGATCCGAAACAACGCCAGCCGGATATCACAAAGGCGAAAGAAATTTTGGGCTGGCAACCAACGGTGAACAGGGCCGACGGGTTAAAAATAACGTACGAATATTTTAAATCACTTCCCCAGGAAGAACTGTATAAATTACCTAAGGAATTTGCAAGGGTAAGTAAAGACGCTAAGTAGGAAACCTATCAGGCAATTTTTGGAGAGCCTGGTCAATTGTTCACAAAGTATAATTCATAACAATAAAAACGAATAACCTTTTTTATGATAGGTGCTAAGCATCGATTGTCGTTACGGGTTAGGGTATAAAAAGTAATGTATCAGGGATTAATAGACAAAAACAAGAAACTGGCAGTAATCGGACTAGGCTATGTAGGATTGCCGATCGCATTAGAATTTGCAAGAAAAATAAAAGTAATTGGTTTTGACATCAATGCAAAAAGGGTTGAAATGATGCGCAACAGCATTGATCCGAGCCAGGAACTGGAGAGCTCCGCATTTGATGGGTGCGATATAGAATTTACCAATGACCTGGAGGTTTTAAAGCAAGCCAATTTTTTTATTGTAGCGGTCCCTACACCTGTCGACGAGCACAATACCCCTAACCTGGTGCCTGTTCAAATGGCAAGCGAAACAATCGGCAAAGTAATAAAGGAGGGCGATTATGTGGTGTTCGAAAGCACTGTATACCCGGGCTGCACTGAAGAAGATTGTTTGCCGATTATAGAGAATTTATCGGGCTTAAAAAACGTAGTAAATTTCAAAACAGGTTATTCACCGGAAAGAATTAACCCGGGCGACAAAGAGCATACATTAGCTAAAATCATCAAAGTAGTAAGTGGTTGCGACGCGGAAAGTTTGGATGTGATCGCCAGGGTGTACGAAATGGTGGTGACTGCAGGCATACACAAAGCTTCCAGCATAAAAGTAGCTGAGGCTGCGAAGATCATTGAAAATACACAGCGTGATCTGAACATTGCCCTTATGAATGAACTGTCCATCATCTTCGATAGAATGGGAATCAACACATTTGAAGTACTGGAGGCAGCTGGGACAAAATGGAATTTTTTAAAGTTTCAGCCGGGCCTGGTGGGGGGGCATTGCATTGGGGTAGATCCTTATTATCTCACTTACAAATCCCGTGAATTAGGATATGATAGCCAGGTAATTCTAGCGGGAAGGGTGATTAACGATGGGATGGCTGGCTATATCGCCAAAAAAGTATTGCAGCACATTATACAAAATGACGGCAATGTGAAATTTGCAAAAGTATTGGTGATGGGAGCCACTTTCAAGGAAAATGTAAGTGATATCCGTAACAGTAAAGTTGCTGATGTGGTAAGCGAGTTGAAATCCTATTCTCTAAACGTAGATATCACTGATCCTCACGCGGATAGTGATGAGTTAAAAAAGGAGTATGGCTTTTCAATTTCCACCCACCTGGCTGATGATTATGATGCCGTATTGATAACGGTTCCTCACAATGATTACAAATATTTAGACGATGCATATTTTGCTGGTATTACTAAGCCGGCAGCAATGATTGCAGACTTAAAAGGAATTTTCAGGAACAAGATTAGCAGCAGGCATTATTGGAGTTTATAATTAATGGAAAATTTTATATGCGTTAATATCTATCATAAATCGATACAACAAGCCAATGGAGATCGATTTAAAAATAAATGAACGGCGCAAATTTTTTAGCATACCGGTTTTTTAGCCAACAATCATTTCAGCATTCATCATGATTTTTCATACAAAAGACATCTCTCAAAATAATTTTTTAGTGACCGGCGGCGGTGGATTTATCGGTGGCCATATTGCCGAGTACCTGCTAAAGAATGGCGCTGCCAAAGTAAGGGTGCTGGATAATATGGTGAACGGCTTTAAAAAAAACCTCGCCATCCTGCAGCAATATCCTGCCTTTGAATTTCTGGAGGGCGATATCAGGAGTGAAGCCACCTGCCAGGCGGCCTGCAAGGATATTCATTATGTAAGTCACCAGGCGGCACTGGGTTCCGTTCCACGTTCTATCAAGGAACCAGTGTATTTCAATGAAGTAAATGCAGGCGGCTTTGTTAATATGCTCAAAGCTTCCATAGACAACAACATCCTCCAATTCGTTTATGCGTCTTCATCGTCGGTGTATGGAGATGAACCCACCCTGCCCAAATCAGAAAATAGGGTAGGCAATTGCCTCTCACCTTATGCTGCAACAAAAAAGACGAATGAATTGTATGCACAGGTATTTGCAGATGTTTACGGCATAAAACTAATGGGTTTTCGTTATTTTAATATATTTGGTCCCCGCCAGGATCCGGACGGAGCCTATGCGGCAGTGATTCCCTTGTTTGTAAAAGGCATCATGAAACAGACACCCGTGTATATAAACGGTGATGGGGAACAAACCAGGGATTTCACCTTTGTAGAGAACGCCATACAAATAAATATTAAAGGAATGCTGACCGAAAACCCGGCAGCCATCAACAAGGTTTACAATGTGGCTGTAGGAGAAAGTTACTCCGTTAACTATTTGTACCAGGCCTGTAAGGAATATTTAGGAAGTGATTTCGAAGCTACTTACCGGGAACCGAGACCGGGTGATATCCGCAATTCACTGGCAGACATTTCGCTGGCCAAAGATTTATTAGATTACCAGCCGGAAAAAAAGTTTGAAGAAGGATTAAAGGAAACCATTGAGTTTTTCAGAGACCAGTTTTCAAAGGATGAGTAATCATTTATACTGTCTTTTGTCAATACCCAGTTTTCTTTAAACATTAATATTAACCATTCTCAACCACCAACATGCCCATTATAAAAACGGAATTCCGCGATTTATTAATTTTCGAGCCCGTTGTGTTTGAAGACAGTCGTGGTTATTTTTGTGAAAGTTACAATGCTAAGGTTTTTGCCGCTGAAGGCATCGATATCATATTTGTGCAGGATAACCAGGCAAGATCAACCTATGGTGTAATACGTGGATTACATTTCCAAATGCCTCCATATGCGCAAACAAAACTGGTAAGGGTATTGAGTGGCAGCATACTCGATGTAGCTGTTGATTTAAGAAAAGGCTCCCCCACTTATGGACTGTCTTATGCACTAGAACTTACGGCAGAAAATAAAAAGCAGTTACTGGTTCCGAAAGGCTTTGCCCACGGGTATTCTGTTTTAAGCGAAACAGCAGAAGTAATGTATAAATGTGACGGGTTTTACAATAAACAAAGTGAAGGCGGGTTGCTATACAACGACCCGGAGCTCGCCATCGATTGGCAAATTCCGGGCGATAAAGCAATCGTTGCGGATAAAGATATGGTTCACCCTACATTAGCGAATTGCATAAGTAATTTCACGTATTAATTAATTGTAGTGGCAGAAAGAAAAACGATTTTAGTTACGGGTGCCAACGGTCAGTTGGGCAATGAAATGCAGGTAGTTTCATCCGCATACCCGTTGTACGATTTTTTGTTCGTAACAAGGGAGCAACTACCCATTGAAGACGATGAAATAATAGCAGCTTATTTTAATCGCCACACCATTGATTATTGCGTTAATTGCGCAGCATACACAGCCGTAGATAAAGCAGAAACCGAACCCGAAAAGGCTTACCTGGTCAATTCAACCGCCGTAGAAAACCTCGCAAAAGTTTGTAAGGCGCACAATACCCAACTCATTCATATCTCTACCGATTATGTATTTGATGGAACCTCGGTGGTACCTTACAGTGAAAATGATCCGGTGAGTCCGGTCAATTTATACGGCGCATCCAAACTGGCAGGTGAAATATCAGCATTTCAGAATAACCCACGGTCAATCATCATTCGCACTTCATGGGTGTATTCTTCTTTTGGAAATAACTTTGTGAAAACCATGCTGCGGCTGATGAAGGAGAGAGACAGCATCAATGTTGTTAGCGATCAGCAAGGATCGCCTACATATGCCGCCGATCTTGCAGCCGCCATCATGCAAATAATTACCCGGCTTGAGCAATCACCACAGCTTTTGAATAACAGCTTATCCGCTCCTGCAATTTTCAATTATTCCAATAAAGGGGTCACTACCTGGCACGGTTTTGCAACGACTATAAAAGAGCTTTCGGGTAGTAAATGTATCGTAAACCCCATAACTGCAGCGCAATACCCCACGCCGGCAAAACGTCCCGGGTATTCAGTGATGGATACCGCTAAAATTCAGCAAACATTCGACTTGAAAATTTCCGGATGGAAAGAGAGCCTTGAAATTTGCCTGGTAAAAATGCTTCAGGCATAGAGGCCAATCTTAAAAGGGCAATTCGTCTTTTACACTTTCTACCAAATTAGAAAACTCCCTGTTTCGGATGTAAACTAACTTGGTTCCTCCCTTATCACGCTTATCTATTTCAAAAAATTTATGCAGGGAAACCACCAATGGTGTCAACTTGGAAAACCCATAGTTCCGTGGGTCAAAATTGGGTTGTTTTTTAAGTAATAAACTTCCTACCTCTCCCAAAAAAGCCCAGCCATTCTCATCCCCAAGGTCATCGATCGTAGTCGCCAATAAATGAATGGTTTCTTTGCTAAGTTTATCAAACGAATTACTGGGTGCAGGATGTGTTGCTTTTGCTTTGGTTTTTGTTTTCGCAGACACAGTTTCCTCCACCTCGGGCACTGCAATAATTTCCATATAAATGAACTTATCGCAAGCCACGATAAATGGATTCGGCGTTTTCTTTTGCCCAATACCAAACACTTTCATACCGGCTTCCCGCAGCCTGGTCGCCAACCTGGTAAAGTCACTGTCGCTCGAAATAATACAAAATCCATCTACTTTGCCGGAATATAAAATGTCCATGGCATCAATAATGAGCGCACTATCGCTGGAGTTTTTGCCCGAAGTATAACTGTATTGCTGAATAGGTGTGATCGCATTTTCCAGCAGCACATTTTTCCATCCCGAAACTGTGGGCCTGGTCCAGTCGCCGTAAATTCTTTTAAAAGTGGGGGTGCCATATTTGGCAATTTCTTCCATCACACCCTTCACATTACTGTAGGGCACATTGTCGGCATCTATCAAAACTGCGAGCCTTATATCTTTTTGAAAATCCATAACACAAGATAATTCTTTTTTAGTATTATCATTTTAAGCCAAAGGTGGCAATACAATGCAGAAACTTTTTATGTTACCAGCACTGGTTTTCATAGCGGCATCGTTGTGTCACAGTACGTTCATCGGCAGTGCTGCTATTAAACTTTTATCTAAGCGGAGTTTGACATCGCGGATGTATCCAAAAATACTCCCGCAAAAGAGGAGTCTGGCAAATGTTATGTACACATGAGTTGGGGTGATTTGGTTAGAATTGAGTTGCCATTGGCTTAAGCCTGTGGTTAATAAAAAATAGGATATAGCTACGGCTTTAGCCGAATTGAATTGGAGGATTTCCGTGATTGATTTGGCTAAAGCCAACAATGAAATAGTCTTTTACTCCTCCAGCTAAAGCAGGAGGCAATTGACGATACCAATTACAGCCAACGGTATGTATATTGCTTTTGTTGCGCCCTAATCAGCATAATTATAAGCAACACAACTCCGCAACCTGCCGCACCAACCCATTTTGATTGCTTATTTTTGCAGCTATGCAACTCTTTCAACAAAGCAGCAGGATCATCATCACCTGCAGTAACCGTTTATCACCCTTTCTTCAACAGGAAATATCGGAATTGGGATTTACTCCTGTCCGTGTTTTTAAAACAGGCGTAGAATTGAAAGGAACCATGGAGGATTGTATCAAGCTCAACCTGCAACTCCGATGTGCCAGCCAGGTACTATTTTCTATCAATGAATTTACTGCGCGCAATGCGGATGATTTGTACAATTCATTAATTCATTTTGAATGGGAAGATATTATCGCAGCGGATGGATATTTTTCAATCACCAGCAATGTAGATAATGATACCATCAACAATTCGCTATTTGCCAATGTTAAAGTAAAGGATGCCATAGTTGACCGTTTTAGAAATCGAACCGGTCTGCGGCCCAATTCGGGACCAGAACTCGACAAGGCCGTTATTCATTTGTACTGGAAGGAAGATCTCGCAGAAATTTTTATTGACACTTCCGGCGAAACTTTGTCAAAGCATGGGTACCGAAAAATCCCAGGAAAGGCGCCCATGCTGGAAGCGCTGGCTGCAGCAACTTTGTTGGCTACCAAGTGGGACAGAAGTTCACCCTTCATCAATCCCATGTGCGGATCTTCTACCGTGGCTATTGAAGCCGCATTGCTCGCTACCAACCGCCGCCCTGGTTTGTACCGGGCCAATTATGCCTTTATGCATCTTGTAGGGTTTGAAGAAGCCATGTACGTGCAACAACGAAAAAAGTTGGATGAAATGGTTACTAAACCCGAAAGCCTGGTAATCATTGCCACCGATATTAGTGCCGATGCGATCAATATTTCAAAAATCAACGCGGGTGCAGCAGGTGTAGCAGATTTAATCCGTTTTGAAGTATGTGATTTTGAGCTGACCGAAATACCCGAAGAGCAGGCAGGGGTGGTATATTTTAATCCTGAATATGGAGATCGCCTCGGAGTAGAAGCCGAACTGGAAATTACTTACGGCCGTATCGGGGATTTCATGAAGAAGAAATGCAAAGGCTACACGGGCTATATCTTCACCGGCAACCTGGAACTGGCAAAAAAAATTGGACTAAAGCCAAAAAGGAGAATAGAATTTTATACGAGTAAAATTGACTGCCGATTGCTTGAATACGAATTGTATGCAGGAACAAAGAGGATAGCTCCTCAGTCCCCATAAATATCTCCGCTCCGAATACGGCGGGTCCTTCAAAAAATAGCTTTTTGAATTGTAAGCTTTAGCTGTGAAGAGACCCGCCTGGGAAATCGGAGAGGATGAATTGTTCCCACATGCACAAATGTACACGAGGGCGACGCAACGATGCTGATCAATGCTGAAATGCCCGGACAAAAAAACTGCTAATTTATCCAGATGTTCCGGATAAATTAGCAGGCAATGATAAGGTGATCAACGATTAAATTTCTTGATTATTCCGTTCCCTTTTCAGCAGGAGCTGTTGGCGTATCATAGGCCCAGCTTACCAGTGTGGCACCCCATGTGAAACCGCCACCAAAAGCGGCCAGCACGATCTTGTCGCCCTTATGCAATTGATTTTCCCACTCCCAAAGACACAAAGGAATCGTGGCTGCAGTAGTATTGCCATATCGTTGTATGTTCAGCATAACCTTGTCGTGTGATAATCCCATCCTGTTGGCGGTAGCATCGATGATGCGTTTATTGGCCTGGTGTGGTACCAGCCATGCAATGTCATCGCCCGTTAAATTGTTTCTTTGCAACAGGTCGTAAGAGATATCCGCCATGCCCTTTACCGCAGCTTTAAAAACCTGCGGACCAGCCTGGTAAATATAATGTTCCTTCGCATCTACCGTTTCGTGACTGGCCGGATTTAAAGATCCACCGGCCTTCATGTATAAGAATTGACGACCGCTGCCATCTGTTTTTAATAAGCTATCCTGTATCCCGTTTTCATCTGCGGAAGGTTCGAGTAAAACAGCGCCCGCAGCATCACCAAATAAAATACAGGTGGTTCTGTCAGTATAGTCTACTATGGCACTCATTTTATCTGCGCCTACCACCACTACTTTTTTGTAGCGGCCGCTTTCGATCATAGTAGCGCCGGTGGTCAGCGCAAACAGGAACCCCGAGCAGGCAGCGCTTAAATCGAATCCCCATGCATTTACAGCCCCGATTTTGTCACACACGATATTAGCTGTCGCGGGAAAAAACATATCGGGGGTTACGGTTGCCACAATCATGCAATCAATTTCTTCCGATGCAATGCCTCTTTTTTTGCAAAGTTCCAGTACCGCTGGTACACACATGTCGGAGGTTGCCAGGCCTTCACCTTTTAAAATTCTTCTTTCTTCAACGCCGGTCCTGGTGCGTATCCATTCATCGTTTGTATCGATCATGGTTTCCAATATGGCATTCGTAAGCTTGTATTCTGGCACATACCCGCCCACGGCGGTAATGGCTGCAGTAATTTTTTGCATTCTGATAATTGGTTTTCGAATTTCTAAAAATTAAAAGAGCGTTTTTATTAAATAGCTAATTGTTATCCGGGTGATGGCGTTGCTGCTTAATTTTTTGCGACGGGTTAACTGCAAACGCATGCCTTTGCAAATGATCTCGTGTTTCAAAAAAATTAAGGAGAAAAACATACCTGTTTGGAATAGACCTGCCGCTCAAGCCGGGTGATATTTGGAATTGCTGCTTCAGTTATTCTTTGAAAGGATTACTGAAATTCGTTTGAGCCAGGCCTTATATGGATTTCAAAAAGCGGGCGTTCAATTTTCAATTTCACGCCATTAAATAAAAGTTTAAAATGCGCTAAACGGGCGTATACATTCTGGTTGGAAATAAACTTATTTGGCTACCATGTGATCCGGCTTCAAAAAAGTTGTTGCTGCCTGCTTATGCCTTTTTTTCAAAAGTACGTACAACTGTGTATTCCCCAAAAAAAAACCTTATTTTCGCCTTGATTGAGATGAATTATGTACGCATACTTACAGGGAAAATTTTCGCTTAAAAATCCGGCCCAGGTTTATATAGATGTTAATGGAGTGGGGTACGAGGTAAATATTAGTTTAAATACTTACACCCATATTCAAAACAGCGAATCAGGTAAGTTGTATACTTATCTCCAGGTGAAAGAAGACGCACATACCCTGTATGGCTTTTTTGACCGGGGCGAAAAAGAGATGTTTATCCTGCTGATCAGTGTTTCAGGCATTGGTGCAGCTACCGCCAGGATGATGCTGTCTCATTTAAAACCTGATGAGGTAAGTACTGCGATACAATCGGGAAATATAAAACTGCTGGAGAGCATTAAGGGCATTGGGAAGAAAACCGCCGAACGCCTGGTGCTCGAATTAAGAGACAAAGTCAATAAAATAGAAAGTATTTTACAGGTTGCCCCGTTAGCAGGCAATAGGATACAAAATGACGCGTTAAATGCCTTGGTAGCGCTGGGTATTACACGGGTGCAAGCCGAAACTGCTGTTAAAAAAATACTATTATCCGACACTGATATCATCACCCTCGAAGAATTGATAAAAAAAGCACTTAAAGCCATTTGATAGAACTCTACATTAACTGATTACCGGATGTTTCTTGAAAGAAATTTTAAACCAAAACTAATTGGCTTAAGGGTAGTGTTGATAGTACTTTTCTCAACTATTTCATTATTGCTTGTTGCTAACAATAAAGGTATACCCTTACCATCTTCCCCCGCTGTCAATTTTGCCGATACCTTACCCTATCCTATACACGAAAAAAAGGGGGACATCATCAGCGATAATAAAAAGAGTACCTACGATTTTAAAACTCCGGCCAACATTACAGATTCGGTGGTGTATGATTTCAGAACCCGTCTGTACACCGTGTACGAAAAGATCGGAGATAAATATTATCGCACCCCTACTACCTACACTTTTGATGAATACTGGAAATTGCGTGGGCGCCAGGCCGAGATTGATTATTTCAAAAAGCGAGCCAATACGATGAATTTGCTCAACCGCAAATTGACGAAGCCAAAATTATCATTGTATGACAACCTCTTCAACCGTCTTTTTGGAAATGGTAAAATAGACATTACGCCGCAGGGAAGTGTTGATATCACCGCAGGTTACCAGGGGCAAAATATAAAAAATCCTACCTTACCGGAAAGAGCCAGGAAGAATGGTGGTTTTGATTTTGATATGAATGCACAGGTGAATGTGAATGCCAATATCGGCGACAAACTAAAGTTTCCTATCAATTATAATACGCTGGCCAATTTCGGACAGGATAACCAGTTGAAGCTTGATTACAGCGGCGTAGATGATGAAATCATCAAAAGAATAGAAGCGGGTGCTGTACAGTTTCCTTCGAGGAGCACTTTTATACCAGGCGCACAACAATTGTTTGGATTGAAAACACAGCTGCAATTTGGCAAGCTCAATGTTACTGCGGTGTTGGCGAACCAGAAATCGCAAAGGCAATCGGTAAATTTACAGGGGGGCGCTGCGGCACAAATAATCGATTTGAGGGCAGATGACTATGAAGAGAACCGCCACTTTTTGCTGGGCCAGTATTTCAGGGAAAACTACAATAAGGTTTTGTCCAAATTACCCGCGGTTACTACACCGGTGCAGATATTGAGATTGGATGTATGGGTTACCAATCGAATGGGAACCACAGTGAATACCAGGGATGTTGTGGGACTTATGGATCTCGGCGAAAGAAATCCCTTCCAGCCTTTTATCGTGGCTTCCGGCAGTTTACCAGACAACAATACCAATAATCTTTACTCTGGCATCATTACTAACCCCGGCAATCGGAACCCTGCGCTGGTAGTAAGTAATTTGCAGGCGATGGGGCTTTCACCGGTGCAGGATTTTGAAAAGGTTTTTGCGAGGAAACTGGATTCCACCCAATACATTTTCAACAGGCAGGCCGGCTATATTTCTTTAAGCCAGCCATTGCAGCCGGATGAAGTATTAGGGGTGGCTTACCAATATTCATACAACGGCAAAATTTACACGGTCGGTGAATTTTCCCAGGATCTTCCACCAGATAGCGTTTCAGCAACCCAAAAAGTTTTGTTCCTGAAACTGTTAAAGGCTACGTCACAACGTACTGCTTTACCGATCTGGAAGCTAATGATGAAAAATGTGTATTCCGTTGGATATGGCACATTAACTCCCACTGATTTTAAACTGAATGTGCTTTACCAGGAACCAAGTCTTGGCTGGAAAAGATATGTACCCTTTGGCGACAAGAACGAAGGCGTGCCGATTATTTCATTGGTAAATTTAGACCGTCTCAATAATCAACTCGATCCGCAGCCGGATGGTGTTTTTGATTATGTGGAAGGCTTTACGGTGATTTCGCCGTATAGTCGAATCGTGTTCCCGGTATTGGAACCTTTCGGCCGCGACCTTGCGGTTCAGGTATATAACAACCCGCCGCCCAATGCCAAAGACACACTATATTATGCTTTATACGATTCCATAAAAGCTGTGGCGCAGAAATATCCAAATCTCAACCGGTTTGTATTAAGAGGATCGGCACGTACTTCAGGCTCCTCAGATATCAGTATCGGGTACAATATTCCGAGGGGAAGTGTGACGGTTACCGCAGGTGGACAAACACTTATTGAAGGGGCGGACTATGATATCAATTACGATTTGGGTACCATCAAAGTAACCAACCAGGCAATCTTAAACGCCGGTCTGCCGGTGCAGGTCAATTTTGAAAACAATGCTGCCTTTGGTATCCAGCAAAGAAATTATATGGGCCTCCGCCTGGATTATCTTGCAAAGAATACATTAAAAGAACAACTTGCGATCGGTGGCACCATCGTGCGACTTGGTGAACGCCCCTTCTTCACTAAAAATAATATTGGTGAAGATCCCATACGCAATACGATGTACGGAATGGATGTGAACTACCGGAAGGAAATGCCAAGAGTTACCAAATTGCTGGATAAACTTCCTTTTTATTCCACCACGGCTCCCACAACTATCAATGCATATGCAGAAGGAGCTTTTCTTCAGCCTGGCCATGCGCCGCAAATAGGAAAGGGATCTGCCGGCACGGTATACATTGATGATTTTGAGGGAAGTAAATCCGGTATTGATCTCCGCTTTCCCGCAATCAGTTGGGCATTGGCCTCCACCCCACAGAATGCAACGGATGTAAGTGGAAATATTCTTTTTCCGGAAGCTACATTGAATAACAATCTTGACTACGGCAAGAAAAGAGCGAAACTGGCCTGGTACCAGATTGAACCAGCTTTGCAGGCTTTTAAGGGCGTAAACAATCCGCTGGCAGAAAACCGGGCAGAGTTGAGCGACCCAAGAGTGAGGCTTGTAAAACAAAGTGAGATATTCCCGCAACGGACTACTGATTTTGGCCAAAACCAATTGATCACTTTCGATCTCGCTTATTACCCGGTAGAAAAAGGGCCGTACAATTATGAATCTTCACCCCTTGGCATCGATAATAACAATCATCTAAAAGCTCCCAAACAAAAATGGGGTGGTTTGATGAGGAATATTGACCAATCGGATTTTGAGACCGCCAATATTGAGTTTATAGAGTTTTGGATGCAGGATCCTTATATTAAGACTGCAGCAAGGCCCAACGCAGACAAATCCACTGGCGGTAAATTGTATTTTAACCTGGGAAATATTTCGGAAGATGTATTAAAAGACGGACGACGTTTTTATGAAAATGGGTTACCTACGCCCACGGCTCCGTCGCAGGTCGACAATACTTCCATATGGGGCAGGGTGCCGCTTAATCCAATACAGGTAACCAACGCATTCAGCAATGATGCCGGAGACCGGGCTTACCAGGATCTTGGCTTTGATGGAAACAACGATGATTCCGAAAGAGTTAAAAGGTCACCCTACCTTGCTCAGTTGCAAGGGAATCTTAGTGCTGCTGCTTATCAGCTTGCATTGAAAGATCCATCTGAAGATGATTATACACATTACCGCGATGCTTCTTTTACCGGTACGGACGGCATCTTAAAGAGATACAAAAACTTTAATAATCCTGAAGGAAATTCCCAGGTAAATGACGGCTCCATCTTTTCATCTGCAGCAACCTTATATCCTGATGCAGAAGATTTGAACAGGGACAACACAATGAACGAGTCGGAAGAATATTTTCAATATATAGTAGATGTTAAGCCCGCAACAGACCCGACCATGCAGATCGGTGTCAATTATATCGTAGATAAAAAGAATGTAAATATCACCGGTTTGCCGGATGGCAGCACCCGCCTGGAAACCTGGTATCAATTCCGGATCCCTATCGGAAGCTATAATAAAAAGGTGGGAAATATTCCTGATTTTAAATCTATCCGCTTCATGAGGATGTACCTCACCGATTTTGAAGAAGACGTGGTAATGCGTTTTGGTACGCTGGAATTAACAAGAAATATCTGGCGCACTTTTCCCAATAAGATTGATTCCTCAGGCTTTTACTCTCCCATTGCTACCAATGCAGAATTCAATGTAAATGGTGTAAATATTGAAGAAAATGATAAGCGTACACCACTGCCTTACCGCACACCAAGGGAGATCCAACGGCAGCAGGTGCAGAGCAACAACGGTATCAATCTTTTGCAAAATGAGCAAAGTATGTCGCTCCAGTTTTGCGGTTTGGGTAAAGGAGATGCCCGGGGTGTGCAGCAAACATTTGCCAACCGGGATATCCGGCAATATGGCAATTTATCGATGTTTATCCATGCTGAAAACAATGTAAAAACACCAAACAATATCAAGGATCGTGATCTGAATGCAGTAATCAGGATCGGAACTGATTTTGTGAGCAATTACTACGAAATTAAAATCCCGCTCTACTTAACACCCCTTGGAGCAGGCTCTTTAAATCCGAATACTGATGCGTATAATGATACATTGTGGAGGGTGCTCAATAGTTTAAATGTAGATCTTACTGTATTACCAAAGCTGAAACAGGAAAGAAATATCAATGGTGTCCCTACAACCATTTACCGGAAGCCACAAAGCAACGGGCAAACCTATTCTATATTAGGTGATCCTAATTTGGGCGAAATACGGGGCATTTTAATCGGCGTGGAAAATGTAAATACAGGCAGTGCCTGCGGCGAAATGTGGGTGAATGAATTAAGGCTTAGTTCCATCAATGAGCATGGTGGATGGGCAGCTATGGCAAGGATCGATATGAATCTCGCCGACCTTGGTACGGTTACCGGCTCCATCACCAAACATACTACTGGTTTTGGTACACTTGAACAAAGGGTAAATGAAAGATACCGTGACGATTTTACGCAATTTGATGTTGCCGCCAACCTGGAACTGGGTAAGTTGTTGCCAAAAGCCGCAGCCATCTCCATCCCCATGTTTGCAAGTTATTCGCAAACAGTCAGCAAACCTGAATACGATCCTTTCGACCTGGATATCCGCCTGAAAGATAAACTGGGCGCATCACCAGCAAGCAAAAGAGATTCCATTAACAATGCTGCCGTTGATTTTACCAGCACAAAAACATTGAATTTTACGAATGTAAGAAAGAACAGGACGAGTAAAAAGAATCCAAAGATTTACGATATCTCTAATGTTGACCTAAGTTATAGCTACATAAACATTACAGCTCATAACCCGCTGATCGAAAACAATGAGATCACAAGGCATCGCGGCGGACTGGGTTATAATTTTGCCCCGCAACCAAAATATATTGAGCCTTTTAAAAAGATCAAATTCTTTACCAAAAGAAAACAGCATTGGTTTGATCTTGTTAAGGATTTCAACTTTAACCCCGTACCCTCTCAGATAAGTTTCAGGGCAGATATTAACCGGCAGTTTGGTGCCATCAGGCCACGCAGTGTGGGTGGCGATAAATACAAGATTCCCGAAACGTATGATAAATATTTAACCTTTCAACGGGATTATATTTTCAGGTGGGCATTCACCCGTTCACTCAACTTTGATTTTACCGCAACCAATAATTCAAGAGTAGATGAGCCTGCCGGCAGGATTGATACCAAGGCTAAGAAAGATACTGTTTGGTCAAACCTCCTGAAGGGTGGAAGGAATACGTTGTATAACCAGGCCGTTAATCTTTCCTATACATTGCCAACGGCTAAATTTCCATTGCTGGACTGGACGACGATGAATTTGAAATACCAGGCTACTTACCGCTGGATTGGCGCCTCCCGCCTGGCGGTTGAATTAGGTAATATCCTGGAAAACGGCCAAAGCCAGGAAGCGATTGCACAACTTGATTTTACCAGGTTATATAGTAAAATAAAATTCTTCCGTGCCCTTGAACAACCGCGTGACCAGGGCCAGGCCCGTATAAAAAAAGAAGTAAGAAAGGATTCTGTTTTCAAAACCATCAATAAAAAAGGGATCATTACCAAAAAGTTCAAACGCATTAAAACAACCAGGATCAGCGATCCCAACAGTCTGCCTTATATAGGTGTACCGGGACGGGTATTTGGCAAACTGGTAACCAGCCTGAAACAAGTAAACTTTTCACTGTCGGAAAATGCTAATACGCGTTTGCCCGGCTACATGGACAGCACGCAATTTGTCGGAAGGAATTTCCGCAGTATGCAGCCTGATTTTGGTTTTATTTTGGGAAAGCAGCCGGATACCAACTGGCTCAATGGTGCAGCCCGTAAAGGCTTGATCAGCCGCGACACTTTGTTCAATACCATTCTGCAGCAATCCTTCGATCAGCGTTTAACCATTACAGCCCAGGTTGAACCGGTGAGAGACCTCACGATCAGTATCAATGTAAATAAAACTTTCAATAAAAATTATTCAGAATTGTTTAAGGATACCACGGGCACGGGCAATAACTTTGGCCATCTCAGTCCTTACGCCGGTGGTGGCTTTGATGTAAGTTATATCTCCTACAAAACGCTTTTTGGCAAGTTTGATCCCAACCAGATCTCGGCTACTTTTATCAAATTCCAGGACAACAGGAAGATCATTTCCCAAAGATTAAATACGCTTAATAAATACAATGCAGGCCGGCCGCTGGATGCCGAGGGATATGCCTATGGCTATAATAAATATGCCAACGATGTGCTGATCCCGGCATTTATTGCGGCCTACTCCGGGCAGGATCCGAATAATGTTGGACTGATCAAGCAAAGCAATCCGAATATAAAATCCAATCCTTTCCGCAGCATCATACCTAGACCAAACTGGAAACTGGATTACAATGGCCTAAGCAAAGTGAAAGGGCTCGACAAGATCTTTACCAACCTGGTTATTTCGCATGGATACAATGGAAGTCTTAGTATGAACGGTTTTACCTCCGCCCTGTTGTACCGCGATGATTCCCGATATGGTTATCCGTCATTTTATGATACGATTTCAGGAAACTATATTCCTTATTTCCTGCTGCCGAATATTACCATACAGGAACAGTTTGCGCCGCTGGTAGGAGTGGATATGATGTTTACCAACCAGATGCAGTTTAAGGTGGACTATACTAAGCAACGCACGCTCAGTCTTAGTCTTGTTGATTTCCAGCTAAGTGAAACCCGCAGTACCGAGTTTTCTATTGGTGCCGGTTACCGCAAACGCGGGATGAGATTGTTAGGTGGATTGAAGCTACCTAAGTTTTTAAGTAAGGACCAAACAGGCAAGCTCGATAATGAGATCAACTTCCGGCTCGACTTCAGGATCAGGGACAATGTAACAGTCAATAACCGGCTCGATCAGAATTCAACATTGCCCACAGGTGGTAGCAAGGAAGTAACTATTTCGCCTACCATAGATTATTATTTAAACAGCCGTGTAAATGTGAAGCTATTCTTCGACCAGCGCAGGGTGAATCCATACATATCTTCCAGTGCTCCGACAACGAATACAAGAGCGGGTGTGCAGATTAGAATTTCGCTGGCACAATAACGCAGTAGTTTATTCAACGAAGGGAAAAGAAATCTTATTGCTTATTAAAGTAAAACGCATCAGCCTGTTGCGTACAGGTGATCACAAGATCGTTGATGCAAACATGATCAGGCAGTTGTGTGCAATAAAAAATTGTATCTGCGATATCATTGCCGGAAAGGGGAGTAAATCCGTTGTAAGTGGCTGCTGCCTTTTTTTCGTCTCCTTTAAAACGAACCAGCGCAAATTCTGTTTCAACTGCGCCGGGATGTATGCCGGTTACCTTTATACCATGTTTCAGCAGGTCGATCCGCATTGCACGGTTGATGGCATCTACCGCAAATTTGCTGGCACAATACACATTGCCATTTTCATAAACATCTTTCCCGGCTACGGAACCCATATTAATAATGTGACCTTTTTTTCTTGCGATCATAAATGGAACAATGGCTTTGGAAACATACAATAATCCGTGCACATTGGTATTAAGCATGGTTTCCCAATCATCCATGTTCGCATCTTCAAAAGAATCTTTGCCCGAAGCTAATCCTGCATTATTGATCAAAATATCAATGGATTGCCATTCAACAGGCAACTTGCTAAAAGTATTTCCCACGGCATTCCTGTCCTGCACATCAAAAACCAACGAGCGTACTTCAATGGCAAATTCATTTTCCAGATTCATTTTTAACTTTTCGAGCCTGTCGGCTCTTCTTCCGGTAATGATTAGGTGATATCCGGCAGCTGCAAATTTTTTAGCACAGGCTTCACCGATTCCGGAAGTGGCACCTGTAATCAATACAATTTTATTCATGCATCAAAAATAACGCAGATCGGCTAAACTATTTTACGCATTGTTTAAGAGGAAAGGAAAAGAGGCTTTACGAATCTTAGCTGAAAATAGAATCGATGCAGGTTAACTGCCCTCGGTTTGCTATAAATGATGCAGCGAAGCTTTGATGCAATATTCCGAGCGAAAGCTTTATCTCTTATTTAGCAAGAAATTCTTCTATTATTCCAACGGTTAGCTCAGGCATTTTGCTGCCGGGTGTTGCCGTGCATATCTCCCCAATACAAGCACCATGAATGCCCGGTAAGATCATCAATGATGCATTGGGTATTTTTTGTGCCATTTCCATGGTATGCTGTGGTGTTACAACATCTTTATCAGCGGCAATAAGCAGGGCAGGAGCTTTAATAGAAAATAAGTCTCCATCATTCCAGTCTTCAAATTGTAACATTCTCATCCTGTCTTTATCATGCATTTTCTGTAAACCATCTTTATCGTTTGTGATTTGTAAATAGGCTGTTTTTAAAGGTGCAGGCATATTATCAAGAGTGGCATTTTTCATACCTTCAAAAAAGCCTGGTATCAAACCATCCCTTTTAGAAACGGCTGAAATAATTATCAATTTATTTACGATCTCCGGATGCCTGATGGCAATTTGCATTGCTGTACTGCCGCCATTGCTAAATCCTAAAAAATGTGATTTACTTATTTTTAGGTAATCCAGCAAACCTGCTACGTCCTCGGCATCCTGTTCAAAGCTTACCGGTTTTTCCCTATCACTCGTATGGCCATGTGCCTGCAACTCAACAGCAATCACTTTATATCGTTGGGCAAACATTGGGAGGATGCGACCAAAGCTGGTGTTGATAGTAGAACCACCACCATGAATAAGAACAAGCGGCGCTCCGTCGCCATGGATTTCATAATACATTTTGATACCGTTCACAGGGGCGTAACCACTGGTGCTACCTGGGTCAATTGCTTCGTCTTTTGTTTCAGCAGCCATATTATTATTTTTTAAATTATTACAACCTGTTGTTATGATTATTGCAAGCATAATCGTTATAGATCTTGGAGCCATGTTGTATTTTATACAAAAATATTTATTAAGACAATACCTAAAGAGGGGTGATCATGACATTTGAAGGGGGAAATTGCGAAATCAAAATTTGCGCTTCTGTTTTCAATTAGATGCAATCCGGGCATAACCGTGGTTACTATCTGGTTCCGGTGATCCGGCCGTGCAGCTTGTTTTGCATCGGTGTAACAGCGGGTTGATAAGGCAACAAAGGATCATCCAACAATTACCTGATCAGCACTGCATAGCCTTTACGGACAATCATCTCCCCGGTAAAGGTGGCCCCGGAAGCCATCCATACATATGTTCCCGGATCCTGCGGGCTGCCCTTGTAACTACCATCCCAGCCCTGTCCTTTTTGATTTGTATAAAATACCACCCTTCCCCAGCGATCAAAAATTCTGAAATACTCAAGTGACCGCATTCCTAATAAAATGGGTTTCAGAAAATCGTTTTTACCATCACCATTAGGCGAAAAACCGGTAGGTACATAAAAACTGGGAGCTACTTTATAAAGTTTTATACGGATACTATCCATAGCCTGGCAACCCAGGGCACTGGTTACAGTTAACTGGTAGGTGATATTTTCCGCAGGGTTAGCAACAGGATTTGAAATTGTTGGATTATTCAGCCAGGTGGAAGGTTTCCACAGATATCCAGCTCCCCCGGTTCCATTTAAAAATAAGGGTTCACCTAAAACTACCGTTGTATCCGAAGGTCCGGCATTAGCCAGTACCGGCGGGTCTACTTTTACGATGACGGTGTCGAAAGCGGGTTTAGGGCAACCCGCTAAACTTGTGACCGCAACAATATACTGCGTTGTAACGGTTGGTTTAATAACCATTGGGTTGGCAATATTGGGAGCGGATAAAAAAGTAGCCGGCGACCATTGGTACGAAGTTCCGCCTGTTGCCAGTAACACTGCCGACAGGCCTGAGCAAACTGAAGTGTCCCTTCCTGCATTCGCTACCGGATAAGGCAAAGTTTTAATAGTTACCTTGGATGAGTCCCTGCATTTACCGATATTGGCAACTACCTTATACGTTGTCGACGCTACCAGGGGATTGGCGAAAGGCCTTTTGGCAGTATCGCTGTTAAGATAAGTAGAAGGAGTCCAGGTATAGTGCAATGCATTGCTTGTGGTATTAAGTGTCATCCCATCGGTTCGGCAGATAGTGGTATCATTTCCTGCATTGATCACTACCGCGGTTTTTACATCTACAAAAACTGAGTCTTTGCTGGCGCACCCAAAGGCATCCGTCAACGTTACAAAGTAGGTAGTAGATCTGTCCGGACTAACCAATGGACTTGGCGCTGTAAGGCTACTAATGTTGTAATTCGGGCTCCATAAAAAATTGCCCGTGTTGTTGGTGATGAGTTGGAGGGTATCTATAAAGCAGATCAACGTATCATGGGGACGTAGATTGATCAGGGGCCGGTCATTGATCTTAACAAAATTTGTAACAGTGTCAACACAACCTAATGTGCTTCCAACGATCAGCTGCACCTGATAGCTTCCGGTATCAGGATAAATATAGGTGGGATTTTTTGCCAAACTGGAATCGGCCAGGGTTGCTCCGTCACCGAACATCCATCTCCAGCCTGTTGGTACACCATATT
Source organism: Ferruginibacter sp. (assembly GCA_025963635.1). GTDB lineage: Bacteria > Bacteroidota > Bacteroidia > Chitinophagales > Chitinophagaceae > Ferruginibacter. Next base: position 48,465 of record JAOQAK010000035.1, on the reverse strand, counting down.
TAGTGGCGGTGGTGTCTGTAAATTGTACGGGCACTCCTTTACAAAGAGGTGCCGCAAACCGGAAGCCCGGAAAAAAGCCCGGGTACACTTTTACTTTGGAAGAGGAACTGTCCGCACACTGACCATTTAAAGAAACTTTCAGCTTCAAAGTATACACGCCTGTATCAGTATAAGTATGCGTTGGTGTAGCAACAGAAGAATTGTTATCTATTGTACTTGCGGGATCGCCAAAGCTCCACTCATATTGTGTTCCTGAAATAAGTGTGGCATTATTGGAGAATGACAAGGTAAATCCATCACAGGATAGATACTGTGGATTAAGTTGTGCTGTGGTTCGGTTACAGTCAGCTGTTTTAAGGATAAAATCTTTTCGGTGTGAGCCAATGATTGCCCCGTTTCTCCATTCATCGATACAAACATTGATTACATACCTGCCTGAAGTTGCGGGGGCGTTGCCGGATATAATGCCATTAACAGGATTGATGGTAATCCCATTTCCAAGAGGGGAACTACCAGTGAAACCGGCAGTATACGTCAGCAACGGAAAGGTAGTACCGGAGGGCGGGCCCGAAGGAGTGGTAGTAGCACTCAGAATTGATCCGATACACCCATATGCTGAGCACAAACTGAAACTTAACGAATCATTGTCGGGGTCAACGGCGCCAAAGTCAAGACTAAAAAAATTATCCGAGCAAACCAATGCTGTGTCTTTCAGGCGGAAAACCGGGCTCGAGTTAACGCCCGACTGGCCCAATAAGTCGGTTCCGGAAATTTTGCACGACATGGTAACACCCGGCGCACCATTAGTAGATCCAAAATTGTATTGAATATTATTGATGCCACCCACCCGGCAACAGGTTTGAAAGGCGGCGGTATAGCCTGCTGCGTTTTTAGCAAGATCAACCTGGAAATGAAAATAGCCCACATCATAGCAAACCTCAGGCGCAAACTGGATACAGGAGAAATCCATCTTTTGCAAGTGCTGGTCCATTGTTAGATCCCTGTTTACAAGATTATCGGTTAATCTCTTATCCCCAAGATTGTCAAAAACAGAGATATAAACTTCGGTTGGCATCGCGGCTACGTTGGCACCACCGGCACTGCAATCTCTGAACAAGCGTAAAGTAATTTCGTATTTTAAAGTATTTGGAAGGCTGCCGGGGCCTATATACCTGTAATACATTTCACCCCCTGAAATATGCGCCGAGAAAGCACAAAAGAAAGAGGCGGAAAAAAATATTGTAAACAGGAGTTTTTTCATCACGTAAAAAAGAGTAGACCTAAATATAAGTAAAAACGCTGTCTACCACTTGCGCTGAGAGTTAGTTTAACAGTATCTATATGAATCAATTACCGCTTAGGTAGTTGACAGGATTGCAAAAAAGCAATCAGGGAAATTGATTTTTAGGGTATGGCAAAATAGTTTGTTGAAATGATACGCCTGTCTTAACCAGGGATCACTTATTTGAAATGTATATTGCCGGGAATTTCTGCCGCGCTGATTCAAAAAAATGCAGCGAGGAAATCAACGGTTTAGAAACCGTAACAGGTATTGGTTTGCCAGTTCAGTCTCTTCAAACATGCCCATATGTGCCGAATTTTTTAGGATATGCACATGCGATTGCGCCGGAAGATAAGATTGCTGAAGGCTGCTTTGTAACGGAATTCCATTATCATGTTCACCAATGAGAAAGAGAATGGGATTTAAAAAGTTTTTTAGCACAGCTGTCCTGTCGGGGCGCACCTTCATCGCTTCCTGGTACTGGATAAGCGTGTCGGCATTGAACATTTTTCCCGTTTCTATAAGTTCGTTTACTAATGCGGGATGCTGTTCAGCAAAAGTTTTGGTAAACAGCCCGGGAATATTCGCGCTGGCAAAAGCGTCGCTGCCTTTTTCTTTGATCAACGCGATTGCCTTTTCACGTCCTTGTTTTTTTTCTTCACTATCCGCAAATGCGGTAGAGTGAAAAAGACCAAAGGCATCCAGATATTGCGGGTATTTTTCCGCAAAGGCCAATGCAATATAACCACCGAGGCTATGGCCGATGACGGTTACTTTTTGTTGCGAAGTAGCTGGCGGATGTTCACTGTCTACGATATCTTTTATTATTTCTGCAAGGATTTCTATGGTGATATTTGGTACCGGTTCAGAGTTGCCGCAACCCGGCAAGTCGGGGATGATCAACTTGAAATGAGCTTTCAAAATATCTGCCTGCTCTTTCCATATATCACCGGTGAGCGGAAATCCATGTATCAACACAACGGTCTTTCCTTCCCCAATAATACGATAAAAGATAGATGAGTTTTTATATGTGATTGTTTTTTCCATTGGTAAGTATTCAAAATTGAAACAAACAAAGAATGCCTGTTCACGAATTTACAGCAATTATATTAATAGCGTTGAGATTGAGCATGCTTACAGCTCGATCGTTTTTGAAAGAAGAAAATAGGTGCCGATTTATACAATCAGTAACAAGAATTGCAAAACCTTTGTAGAAGCGCTCTCCCAGCCTATACACCATGTTACCTGATCAGATAAACTTCAATTGCTATAATTGCGAGGAGATGGTGTAAAAAGGAAAACGTGGCACAATGCTGAATTATTTGTAAGCAGCCAATGAAAAAGACGGTGTAAAATATTTCAGGGAACTTCTAAAAGCTAGTAACAACACCAAAGGAATCAAGGCATTGTTCATTTGTTGCGGCAGAAAAAACCAGCTTAGTAAAACGATCAGTAAAGCAACCATGCTAATGCCAAAATATAACTTTACCCATTTTGCTTTACTGTTTACAAAAAAGGCAATGATGATATTAAAAGGCCAGGCCCACAATAAATTATAATTGTCTTTGGTCATGGAATGATCTGTTGCTATCCACATAAATATCAACATAATGCCGAGGGCGCCGACCAAAAAAAAGAAGAGGCCATCAAAGCCCTGTAAAAATATCTTCGCCCCTTTATTGGTTAAAAAACTTAAGGATACAATTATAACAAACAGCAGGGAAAAAACAAACATCGGCGTCAGTATGGATCCTTTATTTATTGCTGGTTGAAATGGATACAAACTGCCAGTAGACACAACCAGCCGGTGGTTATTATTGCTGCTGTCCAATGATTTCATCAGGTTATCTGGCAGAAACTGTGATTGGCCAATGGTCATTACAGCATCTGTGGGTGCGCCCAGTAAAAGATCGATGCCCAACTTACTCCAGTCTTTTTCATTTTTATCAAGATAAAGGTGAATGGCTTGCCTGAACCTTGTACCTTTCGGCATTACCCATTTAAAAGCAGGGTGGTCTTTTTTATATTTTACAATCATATCCCGGGGCCGGGTGGTACAATTGTCCAGAAAAAAATCATATTGATAATACCTGTTTTCCTCTTTAGAATTTTCATAGAGCGCTTCCATCATGGTGATCTTTTCATCAGCACTCATATTGAGCACCTGCTCCGTGATACCGCGGCGCTCTGCCTGGTAATCGTATGCAAACTCCCGGAAATTTTCAACGGATAGATAATATAGTAATTTACCCCGGATAAACTTTGTGTAAAAGCCGGGAGCATCAAAATTAAAAGTACCGTAGTTAAAAACATTGTCGGTAACGCTGTTGCTATCCGTTACCCTGATTGCCGTATGGCCAAAAGTGGAATACAGTTCTTCGCCGGGAGTACAGGTGAGCAGGGAGATCCTGATATGGGATGAGTCCTGGGCAAATGTGTTGATGTGCTGATGTGCAAGTATGCTAATAAAAAGAAGTCGCGATAAAATTTTAAATGTGAAAATGTGAAAACGGGAAAATGTGAAAATTGAAAATGCCGGATGAAGCTTTTTTTTCATGATGTGTTTTTTGCCACGAATGCACGAATGTACACGAAATCGATTAAAAGCTATAGTCAACAATGCAAAGAGGTTACACCTTTTTCAAAAGGTGTAACCTCTTTGCATTGTAAAATTTACCTGCTATAATTTGGCGCCTCCTTGGTAATAGCGATATCATGCGCATGACTTTCTTTGATACCCGCATTGGAAATCTTTACAAAAGTTGCCTGTTGCAACGCTTTGATATCGGCGGCACCACAGTAACCCATACCCGCTCTTAACCCACCGGTATATTGATACACTACTTCTTTTAAGGGCCCTTTAAAAGCAACCCTTCCTTCAATGCCTTCGGGCACAAATTTCTTTATATCATCTTCCACATCCTGAAAGTAGCGATCGCTGCTACCTTGGGCCATGGCGCCTAACGAACCCATGCCGCGGTATTGTTTAAAGCGCCTGCCTTCGTAAATGATGGTTTCACCCGGACTTTCTTCCGTGCCTGCAAACACATTGCCCATCATTACACAACTTGCGCCTGCTGCGAGCGCTTTAACAAGATCGCCGGTATAGCGGATACCGCCATCGCTTATGATCCCTACATTTTTATTTTTAAGCGCTGCGGCTGCTTCCATTACCGCGGTGATCTGTGGAACACCTGTTCCTGCAACGATCCTTGTGGTGCATATTGATCCGGGACCAATACCAACTTTTACGGCATCGGCACCGGCATTGGCAAGGGCGAGCGCTCCCGCTGCAGTACCGACATTTCCTGCGATTACCTGCAGTCCTTTGAAAGTTTTTTTAATGCTTTTTAACATATCCATTACTCCCTTGGTATGACCATGAGCGCTATCGAGGCATATTACATCTACGCCCGCCTGGAACAATGCTGCCACCCGATCCAAAGTATCGATTGTAATACCTACGCCAGCGCCCACCAGCAAACGGCCGAATGAATCTTTAATAGCGTGCGGATGAGATTTTAGTTTTAAGATATCACTGAAAGTAACCAACCCGATTAATTTACCAGCCTTATTTACCACCGGCAATTTTTCTATTTTATTTTTTTTGAAGATGAGTTCGGCCTTTTTTAGGTCGGTACCTTCCGGTGCGGTGATGAGGTTGTCTTTTGTCATCACCGTGCTTACTTTTTCTTTAAAGTTGGTTTCCAGCCGGATATCCCTGTTGGTTAAAATGCCTACCAGTTTATTGGAGCTATCTACTATCGGAATTCCGCCGATCTTGTTCTCCCGCATCAGGCGAATGGCTTCGCCAATAGTGGCATCGGGGTGAAGTGTTAAGGGATCAAGGATGAGCCCGTTTTCGCTACGTTTCACTTTTTTAACCTGGTCAGATTGGCGTTCAATGCTCATGTTCTTATGTAAAATGCCCAATCCGCCTTCTCTTGCGAGGGCAATGGCCAAAGATGCCTCAGTAACAGTGTCCATTGCGGCACTCAGCAGGGGCACATGCAAAGTGATCGTTTTAGTAAGTTTGGTGCTGATATCTACTTCGCGTGGTAAAACCTGCGAGTAGGCAGGCATTAGTAATACATCGTCAAATGTTAAGCCTTCACCGTAAAATTTGTTTGATTTGCCTTTAGCAGGGGAGTTGTTTATTGTTGCCATAGGCAAAGGTAAAAGAAAAAAACTGCTCTTTCTAACCGACAAAAAGATTTAGGAGTACCCCGATACTTGTGAGAGCGTGTATGCTCATTATCTTTATAGAAATTTAACCATTAAAAGGATTTATATGTGGTGGTTGTATGCATTACTTTCGGCGCTATTCGCCTCCCTTACTGCCATCTTTGCCAAGGTGGGTATAACCGGTGTTAATTCGAACCTGGCAACGGCCATACGAACTGTTATTATCCTAATTGTTGCATGGGGAATTGTTTTGGCAAGAGGTGAAACCAAGGGGATTGCGGCCTTATCCAGGCACAATCTCATTTTTTTAGTGATCTCCGGTTTGGCAACCGGACTTTCCTGGATCTTTTACTTTAAAGCCTTGCAGATCGGTAAAGTGTCGCAGGTTGCACCTGTAGATAAACTCAGCGTAGCGTTAACTATTGTACTATCCGTTATTTTCCTCGGAGAAGCACTCACCATCAAAACCGCTATCGGCGCTGCTTTGATCATTGCGGGTACATTGGTATTGATATTTTAGTAATTGCGGTATAGCAGGAAAACGCTGCAGCAATGGTTTCAATAATTGCGAACGGTAAAGACGCCATGCATGGCGTCTCTTGCACACAATGGAGCAAAATCCCTAAGACTATTATGCTAATGTGAAAACCTTTCCCGGCAGGCTTAACAGAATACCCTGCATTTCGAGCGAAAGTAAGGCTGCCGCTACAGAACTGCTATTGAGCCCTGATTTAAAATAAAGCTGGTCTATTTGAATACGCTCCTGCTGCTGTAAAATGTTGATGAGGGTTTTTTCATCTTCCGTTAATTCAATGAATAATTCTCTTTGTTTGGCGGGCTGCTTCTTTTTAGTTGCATTCCAGCTCATCATTTCGAGCAGGTCGGCTGCACCAGTAATCAATGCAGCTTTGTTTGTTTTTATAAGATAATTACAACCTTCACTTTTAACATCATTGGCACGACCAGGAATAGAAAAAATATCTTTATTATAACTATTAGCCAGTTCTGCGGTGATCAGCGATCCACCTTTTTTGCCTGATTCTATCACCAGCACCGCGTCGCACATGCCAGCCACAATGCGATTACGTTTTGGAAAATTTTGTTTGTCGGGGTTGGTCTTACTCATAAATTCAGTCAGTAGCCCGCCACATTCTACCATTTGCCTTGCAAGCGTTTTATTCTGCGCCGGGTAAATCATATCAAGCCCATGGGCCATTACACCGATGGTTTGCAGGTTATTTCTTAGCGCAGCTTTATGCGCAATGGTATCAATGCCAAAAGCCAAGCCACTCACGATTAAAATATTGAAGGAAGCTAAGTCTTCCACGATTTTTTCGCAGGTGATTTTACCATACTCCGAATGATTCCTTGTACCTACTATTGAGATGATCCTGGTAGTATTGAGATCTGCATTACCCCGATAATACAATAATGTGGGAGAATCATAGCAATTCAGTAATCGCTGCGGATAACTTTTATCAGTTATGAAAATTGTCCTGATCTTATATTGTTCAATGAATTTTAATTCCTCTTCACAGGCCTTGAAATTGGAGAATGCCTTAATACAGCCTGCCCTTACGGAGCCAATGCCATCAATGTTTTCAAGATCTTTTCTTTTTGCTTTAAAAATGGATTGTGCATCGCCATACCTGTTTATCAAAGCTTTGGCATGTACATCGCCTATATTAGGTACAAGGGGAAGGGCTATCTGGTACAACAGGTCGTTTGTCATTCGGCGGGTGGGTACGTTTTATCAAATATAATAAAAAGTAACCGCCTATTTTCGCAAGTTTACCGGCGATTTCACCTTGCACGCAAAGACGCAAAGGAGCAATACGCGAAGGTTATTTTTTAACGTCTTTGCTTCTTTGCGAGCAACAAATGACGCTCTTAATACCACGAATTTGATCCGGGAATTACACGGATTTAAAATAAAATCGATTTCGAATTTGCCTTTATAATTCGTTCAATAAGATTAATTATAGGGGACTAATATAACACTAATTGCTGATCACACTCAATTCTGTCCGCCGGTTAAGCGCTTTTCCTTTATCCGTTGTATTGTCGGCGATTGGTTTGGTAGCGCCGAGTCCGCGGGATTGCAACCGCTCTTTCGCAATTTGCCTGCTGGCTAATAAATAAGTCACCACGGCCGCCGCCCTGCCGTTCGATAATACTAAGTTGTCGGCTGGCTTCCCCACATCGTCTGTATGCCCTGTTATCATTATTTTCAGTTTGGGATTGTCACTCATCAGTTGGATTACTTTATTCAGTTCCACCATCGACTCCGGCTTTAATTCTGTTTTTTTAGTGTCAAAGAAAATATTTTTTAAAACGATGGCGGCCCCCACTTCAATGGGCTGTAAAGGAATGTCCGCGGTAAAAACCGAATCGATGCTATGATCACTCAAATTATAATTTTCAGAAAAGAACAGGTAGCCTTTCCTGTTAACATTAAAGGCATATACTTTTCCTACGGGGAGGGTGGTTAGATAATTCCCATTTTCATCGGTTTGTACCCTGCTGATCAATTGTCGGCTATTGACATCCGTTAATTCCACAGAGGATGGCAGACCTGCTTTTGTTTTAACATCAAATACCTGTCCTTTTACCCAGAGGGTTTTGGGCGGTTGAACATCCGGGGGTAGTTGGAAGCTGTACAGATCCAGTCCGCCTTTGCTATCACTTTTATCACTGGCATAGTAACCGGTTTTTCCATCAGCAGCCACTATCAATGATCCTTCCTCATCGATGGTATTGATGGGATAGCCCAGGTTTTCCGCCTTACTCCAGGTACTGTCGTTGAGTTTTTTTGAAAAGAAAAGATCCGTAAGGCCGTAGCCGGGATGGCCGTTGCTGTTAAAAAAAAGGGTTTGATTGTCTGCATACATAAAGGAACAACTTTCATCACCGCTGGTATTTACGCTGGGACCGAGGTTTTCAGGCCGTCCCCATTTTCCGTTGGCATTGCGATGGGTCACCCAGATATCTCTTCCGCCCAGCCCTCCCGGTTGGTTACTGCTAAAATAAATATCCCGCTTGTCTGGTGAAAACGAAGGCGAGGATTCCCAAAACTCCGTATTCACGAGCGGGCCGAGGTTTTCAGCTTCCGTCCATCCTTGTTTTGTTTTATAAGAAATATAGAGATCGCAGCTGCCATTTCCTTCCGGGTAATTGCAACCTGTAAAAATGATCCATTCGCCATCCTGTGATATATTCTGTGCGCCTTCATTTAAATTCGTGTTCACTTTTCCTCCAAGCGGCTGTGCCTGGCTCCACTTACCGTTAATTAAATCGGTTTCATAAAAATCCTCATCTCCCGAAACACGTCTTGTGAAGATGAGCTGTTTGCCATCAATCGTCAATGATGGATAATATTCCAGGGCTGTGGAGTTAACACTGTCTCCCAGGTTTTTTGGTGCAAAAACGTAATTGTTTAGTGGGTGTTTTTTTTCGTAATCCAACGCAAACTGGTAAACACCTTTTCGATAGTTTCCGGCACGGATGCTTTGTGTATTCAGCTTATCGTATTGCAAAAAATGATTTACAGCGTCCAGCGCCTTCTGAAACTGCCCTAAACCGGCAAGTGAAATAGAGTAGGGGAGCAGGTAAGTAACAGAATATACCGGGTCAAGTTGCGAAGCCTTTTCAAAGTCATTAACGGAGCTGTCGTATCTTTTCAGGTTGGCATAGATGCCAGCCCTCGACAAAAAAGCATCCACAAACCGCGGTTCAATTTCAAGCGCTTTATTTATTTTGGCAATTGCCATATCATACCGCTGGTCCTGCGCATCTTCATAGGCACGGGCATAGATATCGCCTGCTTTTATATTCACTTTATTGGGGTCGTACCATTGAGCCGTGCAGCAATAGGCACTCAACACAATGATAAGCAACACGATGAAAGAACGGGCGATATGTTTATTTTGCTGCATTTCAGGTCTTCAGGTTAGGTATTAAAAACTGAGAATTATGAATTAAGAACGTTTCTGAGCCGGATATAAGTACGACCACCTATAGATAGTTCTTACAAATAACTGGCCGTTATTGCTCACACAGGTTCCAGAACCATAGTAGCCTCAAAGCTTACATGATTTGTAGCAAGATAAAATAACAATTTTGCTTGTGAGGCAAAGCAGAACGCTTAATGGTTAAAGAAATAAGAAAATTTTCCCGGTGATTTGAAGGCAATTGACAAATCTTCCTTTTTATGGAACATTGATGTACTTGTGTATTTGGAGCGAAAGTTCCCATTGAGGATGCATTTTAATGTATTCTATGATCAGGGGAGTTACGACGGGCGCCTTGTCCCATTCAGGTTGTAAAAATAATTTACATTGCGGAGACACCATTGCGGCATACTGTTCTGCCCATTTAAAATCGCTTTGGTTAAAGATTACCACTTTAAGTTCATTTGCAAAAGGAACCACCTGCGGCAGCGGGGCTTTAAACTTTTTAGGAGATAAACAGATCCAGTCCCAAACACCGCTTAAAGGATGTGCGCCAGAGGTTTCTATATTGGTTTCGAACCCTTTTGCTTTTAAAGCGGCAGTAAGTTCGGTAAGATCATGCATCAAAGGCTCGCCACCCGTAATTACTACCAGGCCACCTTTTTTACCGGGCCGGACCGGGGCAGAATTTTGCATTACCAGCTGAACAATTTCATCAATTGTTTTTTTAGGATGTGCATCTGCATCCCAGCTTTCCTTTACATCGCACCATACACAGCCTACATCGCAGCCACCCAGGCGTATAAAATAAGCCGCACGCCCCTGGTGATATCCTTCTCCCTGCAATGTGTAAAAATGCTCCATTACCGGTAAGGATGATATTGTTGCTATTGCTTCGTTCATTTTTATTTTCTTGACACTTTGCGATCGACCGTAATGATTAAAAAGCACTCTTTTAGGCGATGGAATAAATCTTCTGTTATATTGCTCAATACTGCGGATTAACTATTAAGAGCAGTCTGATGCTCGAATTTAGACACGCAGGCATTGTAAGTATTTGTCAGTAGTGCAGCAATGGTCATAAGGCCAACACCGCCTGGTACAGGAGTTATAAAACTGCATTTGGGCGCTACATGCTCAAAATCAACATCACCTTTGATAGCAAATCCACTCTTTTTAGTAACGTCAGGTACCCTTGTAATGCCTACGTCGATTACAACCGCATTTTCCTTCACCATATCGGCGGTTAGAAATCCAGGCTTTCCTAAAGCGGCCACGATGATATCCGCCTGCAGGCAAAGTTCTTTTAAATTATGCGTATGACTATGACAAACCGTAACGGTGCAGTTACCGGGATAAGTGTTCCTGTTTAATAAAATACTGATGGGCCGTCCTACGATATTGCTCCGGCCGATCACCACCGCGTGTTTGCCCTTTGTTTCTACCTGGTAATGTTCCAGCATCATTAATATTCCGTAGGGAGTTGCGGGGATAAATGTTGGCAATCCCTGCACCATTTTACCAACACTATTGGGATGAAACCCATCCACATCTTTCCCCGGATGGATCAGGTTGATGATTTTTTCTTCACTAATGTGTTTTGGCAGCGGTAATTGTACCAGTATTCCATCCACATCATCATCTGCGTTCAATTTTTCGATTGCCTCAATTAAGGTAGATTCAGGTATAGTGGCATCCAATCGCAATAGAGTACTGGCAAAGCCAATTTCTTCACAACTTTTTACTTTGCTCGCTACATAAGTTTCACTGCCACCATCCGTTCCCACTAAAATCGCCGCGAGATGAGGTGTTTTTTTTCCGGAAGATCTTAATAAGGTAGTCTGCTCCTTTACACGCTCCTTTACCGCCGTTGAAACAATTTTGCCATCTAAAATTTGCATTTGGCAAAAATAGCAACAAATGTCTAAAATGATGATGCATGATTTCCGGTAAGCGAACTGCGCTTGCAATAGACCCGTGCCGGATAAGCCCGATCCGGTACAGAGTATTTGAGATACAGTTTAAATCAACTGAATTTTTCAGGGAAAGAACTGTTAGCTATCCATATAAATTTCTCATATATTGTTTACCATTAAACCGTTCCCCTTGAGAAAAAAATTAGTCACCATTGTGGCAATTCTATTTTTATGGATGAAACCGGCAGTTTCCCAATTGCTGCGACAGCCGGTTACGGCCATCTACCTTAATCTAAATGCTTATAGCATAAATGACAACGATGTCTTTTCTTTCCTGAATAACCAGGCATCGCTGGCACAAACAAAGTCTGCCGCTGCAGGTGTGTACGGCGAAAAAAGATTTCTGCTTGCAGCTACAAGTTCATACGCGGCGGCAATCGCTATTCCCTCCCAAACGGGCACTTTCGGATTTCAGGTAAAGTATGCCGGCTTCAAAAACTTTAATGAAAGCGAGGTAGGATTTGCCTATGCCCGAAGCCTGGGCTCAAAAGTAGATATTGGCATCCAGTTCAATTATTATAGTTACCGGGTGCCTTCCTACATAAATGTTCACACCATAAATTTTGAAATTGGAGCGATGATACATCTAACGGACCAGTTGAATGCGGGCATCCATGTGTACAATCCCGTCGGCGGTAAATTTTCTAAAACCGGCGAGCAATTGAGTCCGGCCTATAATATAGGCTTAGGGTATGATGCGTCCGATAAATTTTTTATAGGCATCGAAGCAGTAAAGGAAGAAGATTACCCTGTAAATGTTCAAGCGGGGATGCAATACAATTTTGTAAAACAATTTTTTGCGAGGGCAGGTATATCGTCTGCTACATCTTCGGCCTACGGAGGTATGGGTATAAGCTGGAACAACCTGCGGCTGGATATCGGTGGCAGTTATCATCCGCAACTGGGCTGGTCGCCCGGTTTTTTATTGATTATGCATTTTGGGGAAGGAAAGCAGTCACCCGAACAAATTAAACCAGCACCCGATAATTTATAAGATGGATGCCCGTGAAAAGATTAAACCAGATAAACAATCGTTTACCGAACGGGCAGGGACATTTATATTCACTAATTGTATTTTTGCCTTCATTGGCCGGGTACTTTTCTTTTCGGCAGCTCTTTCGATTAACGGGTTTGCACAAACGCCTGAAACACCTGTGGCACCAATTGAACAGCAACTCGAAGCTAGCACTGAAAATAACGAGGACGCAGAAACAGAGGATGATTCTTTTTTACAATCGATGCACCAGTTTCTCAAACATCCGCTAAATCTAAACACCGTGGATATTTCCACTTTAGAAGAATTGGCCTTTTTTTCGCCTTTGCAGATCAGGAGCCTGGTTAACTATAGAAACCTGTTCGGAAATTTTCTCAGTATATACGAGTTGCAGGCCGTTCCGGGATTCGATCTCCAATTCATCGCAAGGATTCGTCCATTCATTACAGTAAGCATCGCTCAAAGCCTGGTAAGTTCAATTCATGACCGACTCACGGGAGGAACGAGCACAATGCTGGCAAGGGTAAGCATGGTGCTCGAAAAACAAAAAGGATTTACAACGGATCGATCGACTACCAGTAATTTTTATCCCGGCTCAAGGCAAAGATTGTATATGAGATATCAATATCGTTTGAAGAATTTATTGCAGTATGGGGTGGTTGGTGAAAAGGATGCCGGTGAACAATTTTTTAAAGGGGCACAGAAAAACGGATTCGACTTTTACTCGGCCCATTTATTTGTAAGAAATATTGGTATCATTAAATCGTTGGCCATAGGTGATTTTACAGTTAACCTTGGGCAAGGGCTTATTCAATGGCAAAGCCTTGCATTTAAGAAAAGCACTGAGGTTACCAACATCAAACGGCAGCTGGCTGTTTTGCGGCCGTATAATTCAGCTGGTGAAATTAATTTTCATCGTGGAATAGGGATTACCCTTGCAAAAAATAATATGGAAGTCACTCTGTTTGCATCTTACAAAGGAATGGACGCAAATATTGTGTTGGATACTTTGAATAATGATGATTACATCTCCTCCCTGCAAACATCCGGTTTGCACCGCACCAAAAGCGAAACCAGCGACAAGGGTGTACAGCGCCAGTTTGCTGTGGGCAGTAATATCGCTTATAATGCCGGCAGTTTTCATTTTGGGGTGAATGCAGTTCAGTACCGTTTTGCGCTGCCCATTCACAAACGTGCTGATCCCTACAACCTTTTTGCTTTGTCGGGCAAAAATTTTGGTAATTACAGTGCGGATTATAGCTATGGGTACAAAAACCTTCATTTTTTTGGTGAGGCGGCAATTACCAATCATTTTTATAAGGCCTTCGTAAACGGGTTAATCATTAGTGCTGATGCAAAAACCGATGTTAGTTTGCTTTATAGAAATATTTCCAAAAGTTACCAATCCTTATATAGCAATGCCTTTACTGAAAACACTTCTCCCAATAACGAAAAAGGATTATACATTGGAATAACCACAAAGCCGAATACTGCCTGGCGAATTGATGCTTACGTCGACTTGTATAAATTTCCTTGGCTCAGGTACCTTGTGGATGCGGCCTCTGCGGGCAGCGATTATATGATGCAGGCGACATATAAACCTAATAAGCAACTGGAAGGATACATCCGTTACCGGTGGGAATCAAAATCTAAAAATGATCATTCAGATGAGCTAACGCTTTCAGCTGTGGTGCCGAAAGCCAGGCAGAATTTTCGTTCACACTTCAGCTATAAACTAAACAATGCACTTACGCTTCGGAGCAGAGTGGAAATGATTTGGTTTGATAAAAAAGGAGAGGGTGCACAGAAAGGCTTCTTAACTTTTGCCGATTTCATTATTAAACCTTTGATGAAGAAATACTCCGGCAGTTGCAGGCTTCAATATTTCGAAACGGACGGTTATGATAGCAGGCTGTATGCTTATGAAAATGATGTTTTATACGGCTTTTCCATACCTGTTTTTTATGATAAGGGTTACCGTTATTACTTAAACTTCAATTATGCTGTAAGCAGTAAACTCGAGCTTTGGTTCAGATGGGCGCAAACCATCTACAATGGCAAAACAATCATCGGAACCGGTTTGGATGCCATCGCAGGTAATAAACGAACTGAAGTGAAAATACAAGTGCGATACGGGTGGTAATCTATCGTCTTCCATCACAATGAATTTACCTTCTTCATGCTAAATTCATTGGGCTATTTTGTTTCAACGCCAAAAAATACAGGCATTAAATTAAGGAGCCACCTGTTAATTGGATGGTCGTATTTATATTTGCACAAATAAATACAATGAACAGTATACCTGAACAGCCCAACGCACTGAATATTGAAATTTCAGAAGAAGTTTCTGAAGGTGAATACGCCAACCTGGCGATTATTACCCATAGTCATGCTGAGTTTGTAATAGATTTTGTAAACGTAATGCCTGGAACTCCCAAAAGCAAGGTTAAAAGCAGGATTATACTTACGCCCTTTCACGCCAAACGTTTCATGAAGGCTATGCTTGAAAACGTAAAGAAATTTGAAGCGGCCAATGGAACCATACAGGATATGGAACAAATTGAAGTTCCGTTTACTTTCGGCGGACCTACCGCACAGGCCTGATGATTTTCGATCGTCCTATAGCCCTCATTCGTTAGTTGTTTCTTTGCAGAGGTGCAAATAAAGCATCATGTTAATCTTTTACCGGCAAATGTGATTAGAATAATGAACCTGGTAATTACTCCCTTTAGCCTGGTAGTAAGCTACCTAAACTGCTATTTTATTTAAAGCAGTACAGGCTATGTTAGAAAATTTATTCATCTTAAAGACCGCAAACCCCCAAGTTCGAAGATTAAGCATTAACCAATTTAACGGGCACATCTGCCCGTTTTTCTTTTCAGCATCTCCTTCAGCGCTTTTATCCCTCACAAAATTTTGCAGAACAAAATCCCGGTTTGGCATTGATGCCGAATCCCGGCAGTGCTATTATTTCCGGAACCTTTCGGAAGTTGAATAAATATACTGGTCTGCTCTCCTTTTCGAGTTTTTATAGAATATATCTTACACGTTCAAAAGGGAGTTAATTAATAATTCCATTTCGTGGAATCACTTCCATGGTTAGGAAGGTTAAGCAATTGAATTTTTCATACACACCTGATTATCAATCTTCAAAATTTTGGTACCATCGTGCCTTCCTTTGCAGAAACGTAAAAAGCAGCTGAAAACTTCAATCCATCAGAATGCAATAAATTTTTTTTCTTTGGGCAGAGCAATTTCAGACTGTATAAATACGTTTGCTATTCCGAAATCGTGTTTTTTGTAGAAATGTAACTACAGCCGTGTCGTAAAAACAGCTAAAACAAATTAGAATAGAATTGCAACCTTTTACCTGAAGTCTGAAACCACTTTATGAAACTTTTCTACTTACCTGCTCTACAGGTAAATTCTTCCGCTACCGATTTTACGCTCACCGGCAAGGGGTTAATCTTCCTTGTATTTGTTTTATTACTTGCGGGAATTCAACCTCCATTAAAAGCCCAGCAAATCTCCATCGGGCAACGCAGTAACCTGGTTTTAAATGGCAATGTATCTCTTGTTATCAACAATGCATCTTTTCAAAATAACGGCAACTTTGCAGCAGGAGCCAGCACAGTTAGCTTCACGGGGCATTTGGATACAACTACAGCTAATGTATCCGGAAGCGAGTCGACCAGCTTTAATAATTTATCCATTGCAAAAACCGCTTATGGCCTTGCCTTGAAATCGGCGGTGATCGTAGAGAATGTTTTGGCCGTAACTGCGGGCAACTTATATACAGACAGCAATCTCACACTCAGATCTGATGTAAACCTCACTGCGAGAGTGGATGTGGTTCCTGCATCAAGTAAAATTATCGGGAAAGCAAATGTAGAAAGATATGTTCCTGCAAGAAGATCGTGGCGATTGATGACTGCACCGGTTACGAATTCCAATTCAATTTATGATAGCTGGCAAAACGGGGGTGTGTATGCTCCAGGGGTGGGAATGCTGGTAACGGGACCAAATCCTTCAGAAACGAACGGTTTGGATGTGAGTGTTCAAAACACAGTATCAATTAAAGGATGGAACCACAGCACGCAACAGTTTGTAAACGTGGTAAACACTAAAACTGCGGTCTTTTCGGGCAACACCGGTAGTGCCGATAATTTGGGGTTTTTTGTTTTTGTAAGAGGTGATCGCGATCCTGTCAATACCAATCCAAATTATAAAAACGTCACCACTTTAACCAGTACAGGTGCACTGCAGACCGGTACACAAACATTTGCCGCATCACCGGTTTTAAATAAGTTTACATTAGTTGGTAATCCATATGCCTCACCGGTAGATTTCAATAGTGTAACAAGAACCAACCTGGTTAAACGCTTTTATGTTTGGGATCCTTCGCTGAATAGCGTAGGTGGTTATGTAATGCTGGATGACCTGGACGGCGATAATGTATTTCAAAAATCAATAGCAGGAAGTGCACAAACCAAAGACATCCAGTCGAGCCAGGCATTCTTTGTACAAACCAATGCTACTGCCGCCATTGCATCAATTGCGTTTAACGAATCCAGCAAATCCGGCAACAACAACAACCAGGTTTTCAGGCCGGTAACCGCTACACCCACGGGGGTTGGAAACGGGCAGGTAATTACCACCCTTAATCTGCTGAATTCAGATAATACCATCACCCTTGCAGATGGAGCGCTCGCAGAATTCAATCACCTGTACAGCGCCGCAGTTGACCTGGATGATGCGATGAAATTTGGCAATACAAATGAAAACCTTAGTATCATTAGGAACAATGTTTCTCTTACAGCCGAAAGAAGGCCGGCCGCCACCGCTAATGATACTTTGTATTTCAGGCTTGCTACTACTACTCAAAGAGATTACCAGTTCGTATTTGAAGTGAGCGGTCTTGAACAGCCGGGAATGATGGGTTTTTTGGAAGACAGTTATACAGGCACCAGCACATTTATTAACCTGGCCGGTACAACCATAGCAAATTTTTCAATCAACGCACAAGCAGCATCTGCGGCAATCAACCGGTTCAAAATTGTTTTTAAACCGATTTCAGCCCCGCTGCCGGTCACTATCAGCAATGTAAAAGCCTATCAGAAAGCTAATCAAATAGCGGTAGAATGGAAAGTGGAAAATGAATTGAACATGTTGCAATACGAGGTCGAAAAATCAACAAATGGCACTGTCTTTACACCGGTATCTACAATAAAAGTGAATGGTGTTAACAACGCTTATAATAGTTATAGTTGGTTAGACCTTACTGCTGTGCAGGAAAATAATTTTTACAGGATTAAATCGTACGACAACAACGGCAAGGTGAAATACAGCTCAATTGTAAAGGTGACCATAGGCAAAGGTGCGGGAGGCTTCAGTATCTATCCCAACCCGGTAACAGGTAGTATGATCAACCTTGTTATGATGAATCAACCTGCCGGTGAATACCAGGTAAAATTGACCAACATTGCAGGACAATCAATTTTTGTAAAAAGCGTAGAAAGCAATGGCGGCAACAGTACCGAATCCCTGAACACGGGTTCTAAGTTACCTGCCGGTATTTACCGGTTAGAAATTATCAGCCGGGATCAT
The DNA here is from genome assembly GCA_025963635.1 of Ferruginibacter sp. Taxonomy (GTDB): domain Bacteria; phylum Bacteroidota; class Bacteroidia; order Chitinophagales; family Chitinophagaceae; genus Ferruginibacter. Next base: position 30,471 of record JAOQAK010000035.1, on the reverse strand, counting down.
CTGCACAATACGCAGAAAGTGATTGTTGAGTAAGTAAGTCGTGATATAAGTTAGCGTGTCCAATCTTTTAAAAACCGAATAAAATCAAATCCCCTGTATGAAAAAACATTTTCTACTGCTAGTGCTATTGAGTCAAATGGTTATTATATCAACAGCATACTCTCAGAATATTGCTATCAATTCACTGGGAAGTTTGCCGGACACCAGCGCAATGCTGGATGTGAGCAGCACGAATAAGGGCTTTCTTGCTCCCCGCATGACCACCGTTCAACAAAACGCTATACCACTTCCCGCACTGGGTTTATTGGTGTTTAATACAACTGATAATGTTTTTAAAGTCAATACCGGAACCCCCCTTGTGCCGGTTTGGACGGCACTGGCGCTAAGCGGAACTTCCGGAATTACTTCACTCAATGCTTTAACAGGGGGCACGCAAACCTTCGCCGTGGGTACCGCAAACAGTGATTTTGGGATTACTAGTTCAGGTACTATCCATACATTTAATTTACCCACCGCTTCCGCAACTAAAAGAGGCGCTTTATCTGCAGCCGACTGGATAACCTTTAATGGTAAGCAGGATTTGCTGGTGTCCGGGACAACTATAAAGACAATCAACACTGTTTCAGTTGTAGGAAGTGGAAATATTAATGTAGAACCGGTAATTGCTGCTCCCAATACAATTAAGAAATACCTCAATGGATACAAGCAGTTTGTTACACTTTCAACCGATTCAATTGCTGAGGGTGCTACTAATCTTTATTACACTGTTGCGCGGGCAAGAACGGCAATCAGCCTTACAACTTTAGGCACAAGTGGTGCGGCAACCTATAATAATTCAACAGGTGTTTTAAATGTTCCAAACTATGCAGTCACTAATGGCACGGTTACCAGCGTTGGATTAACCTCGTCGGATATCACAGTTGGTGGCAGCTCGCCCATCACAACGAGTGGAGCCTACACACTGGCATTGCCAACTGTTAACTCAAATACAGGCACATTTACCAATGCAACTATTACCGTTAATGCAAAAGGATTAGTTACTGCTGCCAGTACCGGAAGTTCAGGCAGCGGATGGTCGTTAACGGGTAATAGCGGAACCACACCACCCACAAATTATATTGGCACGAGCGATGCACAGCCGTTTGTATTTAAGGTAAATGGTGTACAGGCCGGCTATCTTGGTTTAACCGGCTCGTCTTATGCAACAACTTTTGGGGTTAGTGCAACCGCCACTTATAGATCTACCGCCATAGGCTGGGGGGCAACAGCTAACACAAACAATGAAGCGGTTGCACTCGGGTATACTGCAAATGCAACCGGCCAGCAAACTGTCGCTTTGGGATCAGGAGCTGTTGCTGTTAGTAACGAAGCAATTGCCATAGGGTATAGCGCTAATGCGGAAGGGTATCGAAGTATAGCAATTGGTTCAGCTGCCGATGCAACACCCGGTTACAACGAAACGATTGCTTTGGGCTATAATGCAAATGCGAATTCTACCAAGGGAATTGCCATTGGTTCCGGAGCCTCTACCTCCAGCAATAACAATGCAATGGCTGTTGGAGTAGGGGCGATTGCAAGTGGTTACCTGGCCACGGCCATTGGAAATAGCACCAGTGCCACAGGTCAAAATTCAACCGCTATTGGTAATAGCGCTTCAGAAAGCAATGCCAATTACATCGCTATCGGAAATGGTTCTGTAACCGCAATTCGTGGAAATGTAAATTTTACCACATACAGCGATGGGCGGTTTAAGAAAAATATCCAGGCGGATGTGCCCGGGCTGGATTTTATTCTTCAATTGAGGCCCGTTACTTATAACTGGGATATTCATAAGTTTAACGCACATAAAAATGGCGATGAATTTAAATTAATCCCTGCAAAATATGCAACTCAAAATAGTGAGGAAGAAGCAGCTATTGTTAAAAAAGAAAGCATCACTTACACCGGCTTTATAGCCCAGGAGGTAGAAAAAGCAGCCCAGGCATGTAAATATAATTTCAGCGGGGTTTTAAAGCCACAAAATGAAAAAGATGCCTACAGTCTTAGTTATGCCGAATTTGTTGTTCCGCTGGTAAAAGCCACACAGGAGTTAAATCACCAAAACGAAGCATTGAATAAAAGATTAAATGACCAACAAAAAATAATCGATCAATTAGTAGAAGAAGTGAATTTATTGAAAACTAAAAGATAATAAAAGTGCTTTGTTATTTATAGCTGCTCCTTGACCGGGGTAGCTTTTTTTTGTGATCTGAGGACATGACGCGAAGTAATTTGGCATGATTTTGAAAACTATTCAACAGAACACTCACTTCAAAACTAATATATGTCAGTCAACCTTGTAGATACGATTCAGGCCAATCTCAATTACCCGCCGCTTCAAAAAATTGATCCAAATACACAGGAAGAAAAGGCAACAGCAGCCGCACCATTTGGCCATCGTTTTAGCCAGGCAGCTATCCCGGCGGTACTTACCGGCTTATATAAGTATACTACGACGGACGAGGGCGCTGAGACGGTTTTGCGGGGAGATATTTCTACAGACTGGGTAAGCACCATGTTCGGTGATACCAGGGAGGAGGTGGTACAAAAAATAAATACCTATTCATCTGAGTTGAATGACGATACCACGTCACGGATGAATGACATTGCGAATGAAGCAATACGGGTAATAAGGGAGAATATAAAACCGGGAGGATCAATGATGGATGTGAAAAATTTTATGTCCGGCCAGCGGAATACAATCCTGCTGTATTTACCTGCTGCATTGCATATGGGAGAATTTTTAAGAGATGACACCCTTGATGATAATACACATAAAATGGAAGGCCCTATCTCTAGCCTGATGCATAAAATTGGGTCGGCGTTCTCAAAGCCCGCGAATGAAGAAGAAGCCCGATCGAACCAGTAGTGAAGTAGTTGGTGGTTGAAGGTTAGTGGTTGAAGGTTAGTGGTTGAAGGTTGATGGTTGATTGCAGGCTGGTTGACTGGGAAAGGAATTCAGGTGCATGTGCAAGCAGCCGTATAGCCTAGTCAGAGTTCCCTTACCTGTTCACCTTAGTATTCTTTATTTATCAATCGTATCCTGGATATCCTCGTAGCTTTTGATTTTATTGTACAACGTTTTCCGGTCAATTTTCAATAATTCTGCAGCCTTCGTTTTATTGAAATTCACCTCTTTCAGCACGTGCATAATGGTTTCGTATTCAGCCCTCGATGCGGTATCCTTCAAATCCAGTGACATAGGTTTACTGTCTGAAGCAAACGACTGAGGAACAGGGGCCGACATCGTATGCCCTCTCGTAATTTCAGCGGGTAAAGTGGCGGAAGCAATTTTTTCGGTGCTCGTCAATAACACGCAACGGCGGATCACATTCCTAAACTCCCTCAAATTTCCAGGCCATGGATAAGAGATGAACATTTTTAGTACATCATCATCAAACCCCTCTACCGCTTTGTTTAATTCAACATTCGTTTTTTCAAGGAAGAAATCAGCGAATTGCATGATGTCATCTTTCCTTTCTCTTAATGCCGGCAGGTTGATTGCAAATTCGTTGAACCTATGATAGAGGTCTTCTCTAAATTTTCCATTCCGATAGGCATCTTGCAGATTTTCGTTGGTTGCTACAATGATACGCACATCTACTTCCATCTCTTTGGTACCACCGATTCTTTTAAACTTCCTTTCTTGAATCACCCGTAACAATGATGCTTGTATCTCTGAGGAAAGATTCGCAACCTCATCTAAAAATAAGGTGCCGCCATTAGCCAGCTCAAAATGTCCTTCTTTATCATTGATTGCCCCCGTAAACGCCCCTTTTACATGGCCAAACAATTCACTGCCAGACAACTCATTGGACAGTGTGCCACAATCCATTGCAATAAATGGTTTTCCTTTTCGATTACTTAATTCATGGATGGTTTTTGCAATTACTTCTTTACCAGTGCCACTTTCGCCATATAATATGATGCTGTAATTTGTAGGCGCTACCATGGCAATCTGCCCATATAGTTCTTTGGTAGATAGAGACTGGCCCACCAGGAATTCACTATTAAAAGATTTGTGTTTTTTGATCGTTTTTGGAGTAGAAAGGTATTCCTGCTCTGTTGTTGGACAATTATCGCTATGATTTAAGGCAGCTGTTAGTACGCTTAATACTTCGTCGGGTACAAGGGGCTTGGTGATATAATCGTATGCGCCTGATTTAATAACATCTACTGCAATTTTAATATCTGAATAGCCAGTTATGATCAGTACAATCGTACCTGGCCGATGTTGTTTAATTTCCAGCAGCACGTCCTTACCGTCTTTTTTTTCGCCGAGCCGGAAGTCGCTGATCACGACGTCGAAGTTACCTGCTTTAAATTTTTCAATGCCTTTGTTACTGCTATGCGCAGTATCTACCAAATATCCGTGTTTGCCAAGAAACCTGCTTAATAAAGCACACATATCCACATCATCATCTATAATTAAAACACTTTTCTTCATAGAACCAAAATTTTTATGAAGATACAACTACTTTAATACTTCCTCTTTTAATGTAGCATTTGCCACCGGGATTTGTTCAATAATAATCCATTCGGAATATTCATTGGGTTGAATTTTGGTGCCATATTGGGTTGCATACACTTTTGTGCATTCTGCCCCAAGGTACAAAATCAAAGAGCTATAATATGCCCACACCATAATGATGACCACTGAGCCTGCTGCCCCGTAAATGGTTGCCATATTACTACGGCCGAGATACCATCCAATACCAATTTTTCCAATAGTAAATAAAATAGCGGTAATGAATGCTCCCACGCTTACATCCTTCCACTTTATTTTCGCATCTGGCAGTACTTTAAATATCACTGCAAAAACAATGGTAGTAATTAAAAAAGTAACCAGGTTATCGATCACCGGAATAAAAATTTTACCTACACCCGTGATTAACCGGTTTAGCCGTTCACCAATTATTGCTACCAAAGCGTTTAATACAAGCGATACCATTAACACAAATCCAAGGCTGATAACTAGCGAAAAGGATAATAATCTACTGATAACCAGTGTCCACCAGGCCTTTTTAACTTTTACTTTCAGTCCCCAGATTTTATTTAGAGAATCCTGGATCTCTCCAAAAATGGCTGTGCCACCGATCAGCAGCACCACAATTCCTACCATAGTTGCAATGGGCGTGTCTTTGGTGAGGTGAATATTTTTGATGGTGTCCTGGATCTGGATTGCGGCATTGCTCCCCACCATGTCTTTTATTTCACCATATAACTGTCCTTGTACAGCCTCCCTTCCAAAAAGATAACCGCAAATGCTGATAATAATAATAAGCATCGGCGCCAGTGAGAAAACAGTATAATACGAAAGGGATGCACTGTACTTTAATACATTGTCGTCGAAAAACTCGAGAATTACTTTCTTAATAAATAAAAAAATACCGGTAATCTGTTTCATTCTTGGAACAATTAATTCAATAATACTAAAAGAAGCTATGCAAATTTATGATAATCTTTTGGCGTTCATTTATCCTTAACACATTACCATTCAGCAGATGAAACAAAGTTGCTCTTCCCCATGTTCATTATAGCATGATGGCACGATATCCGTGCGTCCTTTATTAGGCACGATATTTATATTGAATAGTTAAGCGCCTGTTATTTTTCGAAGTGGTGTTATGTCAGTATAAAGCATCGCTTGATGCGTGAACCAATCGAGGCCTATTTACCCGGCCATTTACATTCGATATAACCCTTGTCTTCAACAGGCGCCCCGTTCTTATTAGGAACTTAAATTTTTTGCTTTGAAAGCATTAATTATCGACGACGAAATCGATACCTGTTTTGTTTTAAGTGGTATTTTAAAACAAAAAAATTTTGCTTCTGATTGTGTGAATACATTGGGCGATGCAGCTAACAAATTGGCGAAGGAGCAGCCAGGAATTGTGTTTTTGAACAATCACCTTCCCGATGGACGCGGGATTGATTTTGTCGAACATATCAGGAAAACCAGTAAGGATATTAAAATCGTTTTGATCGGCGCGTATGAAACTACGGTTACTGAAAGGATCAACGCAATGAACAAGGGAGTAGACCTGTTTATTGGCAAGCCTTTTACTACGGAAGCTATTAACCAATCAGTTGACCGGCTGATTGCATGATGAGGAGCGATACTTCACCATACGTTAACACTGGCCAAATCATTTTATAATGTTACGAAAGACCGGTAAATAGGATTGCCTTCATTCCTTTTACCGGGTTGAGAAACCTAATTTTTTTTGTTATAATAGTCCGGAAACATTTTTTTAATTTTATTGAAATTTTGCTGCTGCGGAAACTAAATATTTTCGATCGATAAGTTTTATTAATTCCAAATACGTTAGAAGGGATTGGGACAATTCCCCGATTACATCCAAATACACATCTTTATCATATTACCATAAAAAACCTTACACTAAAAACTATGAATAAAATATTAATTGCATTGGATTATAATCCAACTGCAGAGAAAATTGCTGAAACAGGCTACGCATTAGCAAAGGCAACCGGTGCAGAAGTGGTACTGATGCACGTAGTAGCAGAACCTGTTTATTACTCTAACCTTGATTATTCCCCCATTATGGGCTATACCGGTTTTAGTTCGCCGGATATGCTGATGTTAACGGATGATTCAGAAATCAGGAAATCTTCCCAGGAGTTCCTGGAACAGTCAAAAAAACATTTAGGAGATGAGCGTATTACCACCTTGCTGGGGGAGGGAGATTGCGCAGAAGCGATCCTAAAGGCCGCCGCCGATTTGAACGTGGACATTATCGTGATGGGAACCCATAGCCGGCGCGGCCTTGATAAAATTTTGGTGGGAAGCATCGCTGAAAAAGTTTTACACCATTCTGTTGTACCTCTCTTAATTATTCCTGCAAAGCAAGACCATAAGCAACCAGCCTAGTCAACATTTTTACTATTTATTTGTTTTTATCAGGTCATTTACAGAATTTATTGCAACCAGCGCCGGGACAATCCCCGGCGCTATTTGCTAATACGCTCCTGGTATTTATTGCGGTTTTGTTTCATGTGACGTAGCCGTGTTGCGCTTATAACACGTTGAATCAACTTAAATCATACGTGACACAGGAACTGTTCAAATCACCCTAAGCATGTGCTATACCTGTGAATTGTGTAAGAAATTAAAATAATTTTGTAACATTTTCATTGACGATCTTATCCAACTTTACCTGCTGATACTGAAATTTTTGGTGAGTCCGTATTTAATAAATGTTAGTTTAATTTTTAACTTGTGTTAGGATCCTTTCTTTCCCAATTGTAAAAAAATTTTAATTAGTGAAACTCTACATAAAAAACATGGTATCCGCCCGTTGTAAAATCGTTGCAAAGGAGGAGTTAAAAAAACTCGGATTGCATTATGTGATGGTAGACCTGGGAGAAGTAGAAATTATGGAAACCTTGTCTGAAGATATGCGTGCTACTTTAAAATCCGGGCTGCTCCAGTCCGGGCTGGAATTGATGGACGACAAAAGAAGCATGCTAATCGAAAAAATTAAAAATATTGTGATTGAGGTGGTACATTATCTTGATGAGCCACTAAGAGTCAATTTTTCTGATTACCTGGGTAAAAAGCTTAATCATGACTATACCTATTTATCCAATTTGTTTTCAGAAGTGCAGGGCACAACCATTGAGCATTTCTTAATCGCCCATAAAATAGAAAAAGTTAAAGAGTTCCTGGTGTACAATGAACTTACCCTTACCGAAATTGCCTATAAAATGAATTATAGCAGTGTGGGCCACCTGTCGAACCAGTTTAAAAAGGTAACCGGACTTACCCCTTCTCATTTTAAAAAGATGAAAAATAAAAGACGCAATGCGTTGGAAAATATTTAAGTAACAATTTGCTCTTGCCTGTGACTCAAAGGATCGATAACAGCAGGACCATTCAACAAGAAATTTATGGGAATACCCAGGAAAGACGATAATAAAGATCCAGTCAGGTCGGATAACCTGTTTCCCGTAGTGGGAATTGGGGCGTCCGCCGGTGGATTAGATGCTTTTAAAAAATTATTAAAGGCAGTGCCTGAAAATTCGGGTATGGCTTATGTGCTGGTGCAACACCTGGATCCGGGCCGTGATAGCATGCTACCTGAACTATTACAAAAGGTTACCAATATACCTGTTTTAGAGATTACGGATGATGTGAAAGTGGCGCCGGATCATATCTATATTATTCCCAGTAATAAAATATTGCTGGCTACGGATGGCGTACTGCAATTGAGTCCGCGGCCTGCGAAAGCTAAAAACGAGCCTAACCTGCCCATCGATCTTTTTTTTACATCACTCGCTGAAGTGCACCAGGCACACGCCATCGGAGTAGTTTTATCGGGCACCGCTTCAGATGGCACAAAGGGTTTAAAGGCTATCAAAGAAAATGGTGGACTTACGTTTGCGCAGGATGAAGCTTCTGCTCAATATGACGGCATGCCCCATAGTGCCGTGGAGGCAGGGGTGGTTGATTTTATTTTACCCCCGGAAGAAATCCCCCGGAAATTAATGGATATCAGGGGCCATATTATTCGTAGCGATGAGGAACTTCGGAACATCCCGGTAACGGAAGATGAAATATTTAAGCAGATTTTAGCATTGCTTCGGATTCGAAAGGGAACCGATTTTACCTACTACAAACAAACCACCATTCGCCGCCGGATTTTGCGTAGAATGGCGCTTAATAAGAATGACACACCTGCCAGCTATCTAAAATTTTTGCGGGAAAATAAACCGGAACAGGACGTATTGTACCAGGATCTTTTAATCCCCGTAACCAGTTTTTTCCGAGATCGTAACAGCTTTGACAATTTATCTCAGTTGGTTTTTCCTGCAATCCTCGAAAGCAAAACTGCTAATGAACCAATAAGGATGTGGGTGGCAGGTTGTAGTACCGGTGAAGAGGCTTTTTCAATGGCCATATGCATAAAGGAATTCTTGAACAGCCGCTCTAATGCACAGGACAAGGAAGCAAAGGTAAATCACGATATGAAGGTACAAATATTTGCTTCCGACATTAGCGAGCCGGCTATTGTAAAGGCGAGAAGGGGTATTTATTCGAAAGCTGATGTGGACGCCGTGAATCCACAACGTTTACAGGAGTTTTTTGTAAAAGTGAATGGCAGCTACCAGGTAAATAAAAGTATCCGGGACATGTGCGTTTTTGCGGTTCATAATTTTTTGAAAGATCCTCCTTTTGCGAAAATGGATCTTGTAAGTTGTAGAAATGTGCTTATTTATATGGAGCCTTACCTTCAAAAAAGAGCACTCATCACTTTTCATTATGCATTAAATCCGAAAGGGTTTTTATTGTTAGGCAAATCAGAAACGAGCAGCAGTGTGCCCGATCTTTTTTCAAGTTATGGCAAGAATGATAAGCTGTTCCTGCGCAAGGATGTACCCGTGCGGTATATGCATGTAACCAGCCAGCGCACTGAACAAAATTTTCGCGATGTTGAAGCCACACCGAAAATGGAAGGCAAACTTGCTGATTTTCAAAAAACTGCTGATGATATTCTGCTGAGTAAGTTTACACCAGCTGGTGTTGTGGTAAATGAGGCAATGGAAATCGTACATTTTCGTGGTGCTACCGGCTCCTACCTTGAACCCTCTCCAGGCAAAGCGAGTTTCAATTTATTGAAAATGATAAAAGAGGGGCTCGCGTTTGAATTGCGCAATATTCTTCACAAGGCCAAAACAGAAAGAGTTTCGGTATTGAAAGAAAATATACTGGTGGAGATCAATGGGGTGCAACGGAACATCACCATTGAAGCCATTCCATTGCCAAATACGATCGAGCCTCACTACCTGGTGCTTTTTCACGACAGCAATCCATCTGTCAATACCAAACTGAAAATTGGGGTAAAATCTTCCAAAACCAGCAGCGATGAAAAAGACCTGCGCATACAGCAGTTGGAACGGGAACTGTCCCAAACGAGGGACGATATGCGGTCTATTACTGAAGACCAGGAGGCAGCCAATGAAGAATTGCAGAGTGCAAATGAGGAATTGCTGAGTGGAAGCGAAGAATTGCAAAGCCTGAATGAAGAGATGGAAACCAGCAAGGAGGAGTTGCAAAGCACCAACGAGGAACTCATCGTTATTAACCAGGAATTGGTAGGCCTCAACGAGCAGGTTACCGAAGCCCGCAACTATTCGCAGGCGATCGTTACTACCATTAAAGAGCCGCTCATTATACTTGATAAAAATTTACGGGTAAAAAGCGCCAACCAATCCTTTTACAAAGTTTTCATGGTAAATGAAAATGAAATAGAAGGGAAGCTTTTATTCGAATTGGGTGAACGGCATTGGGACATACCCGAACTGAGAACTTTGCTGAAGCATATCATTCCTGAAAAGGAACGGTTTTCCGATTTTGAAGTAAAGCAAAATTTTACTAAAATCGGTGAACGCATTATGTTATTAAATGCCCGTGAGATGAAGGAGGAGGCAGGCAGTGAAAAGTTGATACTATTAGCAATTGAGGATATTACGGAGAAGCGGGTGGCAGAAAACAGGCTGATAGAAAGTGAGAAGAAATTCAGGAACCTGGCCGATTTTATTCCACAGATCATCTGGACTGCTCAGCCGGATGGTACCCTGGATTACTACAACCGGCAGTGGTATAGTTTTACCTGGTTTGATGAACAACAGGCAGATCAAAACTGGATATCGCTCCTGCATGAAGATGATAGGGAGAGGTGTCTCAAAGCCTGGTATCATTCAGTGAAAACGGGAGAGCCTTACCAGATTGAATATCGTTTTAAAGACAATCAAAGCGGCAACTTTCGATGGTTTTTAGCCAAGGCAGCTCCCATAAAAGACCCGCAGGGTAATATCACGAAATGGTTTGGATCTTTTACAGATATTCATGAGCAAAAAACTGTTGCCGATGAATTGCTAAAAGCAAAAGAACTGGCGGAATTATCGGCAAAAACGGCGGAGCACGCTGTTCAGTCAAAACAACAGTTTTTGAGCAATATGAGCCACGAGATTCGCACACCGATGAATTCCATTATCGGGTTTACAAAAGTGCTGTTAAGAACACAACTCACGACCAGGCAAAAGGAATACGTAAACGCGATAAAAATATCGGGTGATATGATGATCGTTTTAATCAACGATATCCTTGACCTCGCTAAAGTGGATGCCGGAAAGATGACTTTTGAAAACAAGCCCTTTAAATTGGCGGAAACCATCTCATCTATGCTGGACCTGTTTGAATTAAGGCTGCAGGAAAAAGACATTGAACTGATACGAAATTACGATTCGCTGATCCCTGAAGTATTAAGTGGCGATCCCCTGAGATTACAGCAGGTTATCTTAAACCTGATGAGTAATGCAATCAAGTTTACCAGTAAAGGAAAAATAACCATTACCGTGCGGATGCTGAATGAAGACGAAGCAACTGTGTCGGTGGAATTCTCCATCGCCGATACCGGTGTCGGAATCTCAGAAGAAAAACTGCACCTGATCTTCGACAATTTTGAGCAGGCTCACGACGATGATAGTAACTTGTTTGGCGGAACAGGGCTTGGACTCTCCATTGTAAAAAAGTTGTTAGAGGCGCAGGGTGGTTCCATAGAGGCAAAAAGTAAATTAAATGTAGGATCGGTATTTACTTTCACATTGGCCTTCAAAAAAACAAATAAAAAACAGACGCCTGTAGAGGATGAAAAATTTGAAGTGGAAGCCGTGGGTAATACCATTAAGGTTTTAGTGGTAGAAGATATTTCATTAAACCAACTGCTAATGAAAACGCTGTTGGCCGACTTTGGTTTTCAATATGAGATTTTCGACAATGGCAAAGCGGCTATTGAAAAATTAGCGGAGGATTTAAAAGATGCAACGGTAAACTACGACGTTATTTTGATGGACCTCCAAATGCCTGAGATGAACGGCTACGAGGCAGCGTCTTATATCAGGTACACGCTTCATCTTGATATACCGATTATAGCGCTTACAGCAGATGTGACAACAGAAGCGATCCAAAAATGCATTAGTGCGGGGATGAATGACTATATCTCCAAACCTGTAGATGAGAAGCTATTATTTACTAAGATTATTGATCTGCTGAAGATACCCCCGGCACCTGAAGAAACGGTTTTGCCTGGGAAATCCGAACCAGGCACTTTTGCTACAAATCTTACCGATCTTAACTACCTTAAATTACGGACCAAATATGATTCCCTGTTAATTAAAGACATGATCCGGATCTACCTCGACCAAACGCCTCCCCTTATTGAAGCTATGAAAAAAAGTATGGCACACAAGGACTGGGAGATGTTACGTGCTGCCGCCCACAAGTTATTTCCGTCGTTTGCCATAATGGGAATACCAAGGGACTTTCAAAATTTCACTAAAATAATACAGGAATATACCGGCAATGAGGGTGAGCTAGATACTATTAGTGAGTTGATTGCCAAAATAGAATCAGCATGTAAAGGCGTTTATGCGGAATTAAACGAAGAGTTAACACTAATGAACAATTCAACAGATCTTTTGAAAAATACAAACAATGTTTAGGTCATGAACACAAATAAGAAAATATCGATTTTTCTCGTGGATGACGACGAGATGTATCTTAAATTGTTAGCGATAGAATTAGGAGAGAAACCGGAATACCATTTCACTCCTTTCGCTACCGGTGAACGCTGCCTGGAAAATCTTGACAAAAAGCCCGACATTATTGTGCTGGATTATTATTTAAACGGCATTGAAAAAAATGCTTTAAACGGGCTCGAAACCCTTAGCAGGATCAAACTCACGAATCCTGAAATTCCGGTAATCATGCTTTCATCTCAAGATAAAATTGAGGTGGCTGTAAATTGCATGAAGTTACAGGCATTTGAATACATCGTAAAAAGCGAAACAGCATTCGCAAGATTGCATAACGCCATCATTACCATTTTGCACTATAAAAAAATGGAAAAAACGCTGAGTTGGTACATGGAGAATCTATAATAACATCACTTATTATACAATCCATTTAAACTTAAACATAGCAACAGGTGACCAGTTGCCGAAGACTGCTCCTGTTTATGGGTTACCTCTCCTCATCTTTTAGACATTTGAATCTCCTTTTCTTCTCAACAGTATATGGTACAGCCTGTTATCAGGAAAAATAACAGTGAATTATGTAATTAATAATAATAGTTATGTAACATTAACGAGGGTAAAAGAATTTTCTTTGCACTGGTTTTTCATAGGATATTGGATAAAAAACGGAGCTGGATTTCTATCCGGTTCCTCTCTTTTTTTAATGCAGGCAATCTTCCGGGATGAGTTGTTTTCTTTACACTGCAATCAATTCCTCAACCGAGATCGTTACAGCCAGATAATCGTAAATGCTCCCGTTTCTTACCCGAAAGGGGAACATGAAAAGCGATTAATTAAGCTGATCCCGGCAAATATTTCGCTGTTGCGATAGGAATTGTATAATAAAATATTATAATTATGTAAATACATTTCAAAAAAAAGTCTCAATTTTGTTGATGACTTGTTTGCTGAAACAAGTTTTTGAAGAGCAGTTAGTTTTGGTTTATGGCTCCTGTTTAAACAGGGGCCATTTTTTGGTAACCTTTCGTAACCCTCACCCTGCTGGATGGTTAACGACCCGGGTAAATTTTAGCACAGTTGCTTTCACCAAATTACAAACTGTAAATTATATAAGACTAAACTGTAATTGTGTAACAAATACGAAATAAAAATTTTGAACTTTACATAACAATGTTGATAATCCTTTTTATTTAGACTTTCATTAACTCCTCTTACGGGGTTGTATAAGAAATGTCTTTTAAAAGTCCGGCGTGATCCATCATAGCCATTTAACATTATTAACGATGAACTTCTCGCTTTAAAATCTATATTCCTCAAGTAATACTGTTTGGCAATCCCGGGCAGTATTTTTTTTGCTGATCCCTATATACTTTACATTTTTACCAATACAAGCCCGGTACTTACTTTCAAGAATACTGCTTCTGTATACATCATTTTACTGTATCGTTTTTAATGTAGATAGTTCAAACCGGCATTTCCGGGAGTAGTATGCTGAGCTTGCTTAAATCTGAAACCGGAACAAAACCGTATTTTCATTGTTATCTCATTATCATATTTAACTTAGTAAATGATGGAATATAATAAATTAACCAGGGAAGAAGAACAGGTGATTATTCATAAAGGAACCGAAAGGCCCTTTACAGGTGAATACACACATAATAAAGCCGAGGGTACCTATGTTTGCAGAAGATGCAATGCACCGCTGTATCTTTCCAAAGACAAATTTGATGCTCACTGTGGCTGGCCCAGTTTTGATGATGAGATACCGGGAGCAGTCAAGCATTTGGCGGATGCCGATGGACAGAGAACGGAGATTATTTGTGCTAATTGCGGGGGACATCTCGGACATGTTTTTACAGGAGAGCGGCTTACGTCAAAAAATACAAGACACTGCGTGAATTCTATTTCAATGAAGTTTATACCGGTTTAAAATAGCTCTGTACCAAAGCTGTAGAAGAATTTTCATCGTATCTTATCCATATCTTTCTGAGTCGGTAAACATATTTATAAAATAGTTATTTATTCTTATTTTTATAAATTCGTAGATAGGCTGAGCAGTCTTTTTAATACAGCAGGCTGAACATTAATGAATCAATTCTTTTATGGATACAGATATAAAATGGCTTTTTATCATTCCCCTGGGCATTGCATGTATTTCGTGGACCGTAACCCATGAAGAAGTGTTTAGAGAACCGAGGGAATATTGTCTGAAGCAGAGCCAGCAATGCAGAACCTTATTGCAAAGGAAGTTCTTCTATCTTTTTACATGCGAATATTGTTTTAGTCATTATGTAACCGTTGTGCTGCTTTTTCTTACACAGTTCAAGCTAATGGCCGATGATTGGAGAGGATATATTATCTCTGGTTTTGCGCTTGTGTGGATAGCGAATATTTATATGAGCCTGTTTGCACTGATCAGGCAGAATGTAAAAATTATAAGAATAAGAAGCCAGTTTGAAGAGGAGATATTGGAGGAAAATGATAACAAAAAATCAGCGCCGGCTCAACAACAGGATATCATAAACTAGTAAAAGTCCGTTCATTTGCATGGTGGGTTACCTGCCGGCCAGTGCAGGATAATCTGCAAAGAAAATGCCCTCATCAGGTTTCATAAAACCGTAGTTTGTTTTGCAAGGTGGTAATTTCTTCCTGCTGTTTCTTAAGCTGTTCTAGTAAATAGGTAACTACTTCCACCCCCTCCATATTAATTTGCAAATCGTTGTGCAATCTAACCAGCCTTTCTACGTGCTGCAAATGGCTTTCGGGTATAAATGCAGTGTTATCTTTTGTGGTAATATGAATTAAACCGTACTCATGCAGGGTATTGATGAATGAAAACTCCACACCATGCCAAATACAAAATGTATCTACCTGTATCAGTTGTTCTGTTTGCATACAAAAATGTTTTAATCCTTGGAAGAAGCTAATTCCCTGAACAATGCTTTTTGTTTTTCCGTTAAGTGAGTGGGTATTTTAACATTATAAGTAACATACAAATCGCCGAATTCCCCTTCCTTTTTATAAATCGGGAAGCCTTTACCTTTTAACCGTGTGCGGGTTCCGTTTTGTGTTTCAGGATGCACTTTCAGCTTTATTTTTCCGCTCATTGTTTCAACGGTTATTTCTCCACCCAACACCGCGGTGTAAAGGTCAATTGATTCAGTGATGTACAAGTCGTTTCCCGAACGCTTATATCTTGGATCGTTATCGATGGAAAATGTAATGTACAGATCGCCATTAGGCCCACCATTGATCCCCGGAGCTCCAAATCCTTTGAGTTTTATTACCTGGCCGTTTTCCACTCCGGCAGGAATGGTAATACGAACATTCTTATTATTCACATTCAGCATTTGCTGGTGAGTAGTGTATGCATCCTGTAAAGAAAGTCTTAGCTCGCTGTTGTAATCCTGCCCCCTGAATTTAGTTTGACTTCGCCTGCTGCTGCCTGCGCCACCTCCCCCAAACAGGGAGGAGAAAAAATCTGAAAAATCTCCATCATCGAAATCGCCTGAAAACTCCTGGCCTCCTGTATGTGCAGATCGCCGTCCGGATTGCCTCGCATGTTCAAACTGTTCAGAATGTTGCCAGTCTTTTCCATACTGATCATATTTTTTTCTTTTTTCCGGATCGCTTAACACCTCATTCGCTTCATTCAACTGCTGGAACTTTTTATTTGCTTCCTTATCATTTGGGTTTAGATCAGGATGAAGTTTCCTGGCCAGTTTCCTGTAGGCTTTTTTTATTTCTTCGTCGCTGGCCGTTTTACTAACACCCAATATCTGGTAATAATCTATAAAATCCATGTGTGCTTTTATTAAGAGTGAAATTATTGCACCTTACCCATCAACCTGGTATGCCGAGGTTGACTTGTTACGGTTTATGTGAAAAAATATATTAAGATTCCGCCCACTTTGTAGAATTAATTACTCAATCGCTTTTGAACTTACCACATTTAATTGATATATATAATACAGTAAGTAAAAATAAACTATAAAAAGGGCAAGATAATAATTGGCAAGGTTTTGTTAATAAAATCTAAGTCATTTCATTCATAAAACTAAAAATAAAAAAAATGGGAAATCTATTGTATGTAGTCGCCGTTATTTTGGTAATCATCTGGGCAATTGGCTTTTTAGGTTATCATGCCGGAGGGCTGATTCACCTCCTGCTGGTAATTGCTATCATCGCCTTTTTGTTGAAAGTAATAAGAAGAACAGCCTGATTACCGGTATGGATATTTTAAACGACAAAATTTACAGTCATGGAAAGTTGGAAATTGAATCTTAAAGGAAATTGGAATGAAGTAAAGGGCAAAGCCAAACAGGAGTATGCCGATCTAACAGATGATGATCTGGTGTACGAAGAGGGTAAAGACGACGAGTTGCTTGGCCGCCTGCAAAAGAAGATTGGAAAAACAAAACAGGAAGTTAAGGACTGGATAGAAAGGCTTTAACTCACATGATCCGTAAATCGCGATTATCTAGGAAATGGTGAATGGTCAATGGCAACGTTGTTATTGACCTTTCACCCTTTCCCCATTCAGAATAAAAATATTAAACAGCTTACACTTACACTGATTCATTGTCACCATCTCCTGTAGCAATACGGTGCTGATGGTGGCATTTTACTTATAAATAGATGCTTAAAACCAGGTCTGCCCCCTTTTATCAGCGGCTAAGTCTTACATTAATTAGTCTTACCCTAATTTGTTTTGCCGTGTTCATCGGGCAGGATATTATCGTACCGTTGGCCTTTTCAATTTTGCTGGCCATATTGTTACTTCCAGTTACAAATTTTCTCGAGAGAAAAAAAGTGCCAAGAGCACTCGCGAATATCATCGGAATTTTGTTTGCTTTACTCTTCCTGGGTGGTATTATCTATTTTTTATCCTGGCAGGTATCTGGCTTTCTAAAAGATCTCCCATCTATAAAGCAACACCTGGCCAATCACTGGAAAACTGTACAGGGGTGGGCCTCCGAGCAGTTCCATTTAACCCGTACACAGCAGAGTGATATCATTGAAAATGCCACTGATAAGATAAAGAGTTCAGGCTCCGGTATGTTGGGAGATACCTTTATTTCAGTAACCCAGGCATTGATGATGTTGATATTATTACCAGTGTACACTTTTTTATTATTGTACTACAGGGATATGATTAAAAAGTTTTTTGTAGGCAGTTTTAAAGAGGAGCACGAAGGTAGGGTAATGGAGGTATTGCGGGAATCACGTTCTATTGTGCAGGGCTATATGGTGGGCCTGATCATAGAAATGGGTATTGTCGCTGCAATTAATTCAGCCGGATTTATGTTGCTGGGAATTCAGTATGCGATTTTCCTGGGGGTATTGGCTGCTATTTTAAATATGATCCCATATATCGGGATGTTGATTGCTTCAGTGTTTTGTATGCTGATCACGCTTACCAATTCCACCGAGATCACGGATATACTCGGAGTATTAGCCATTCTCACGGTAGTTCAGTTTATAGACAATAATATCATAATGCCGAGGGTAGTAAGTTCAAAAGTAAAAATCAATGCACTGATAACTATATTGGGAGTATTGGTTGGCGGAGCGCTGGCGGGGATATCAGGCATGTTTTTATCAATACCGGCAATTGCCATTTTAAAAGTAATTTTTGATAGGGTCGATGACCTGAAGCATTGGGGAATGCTGCTGGGAGATGAGATTACAGGGGCTAACAAAAGTAAATTTTACATGAAGCTGGGTAAAATCAGCAATAAGTTGAAACCTGCAGCCCCCATGAAACCTCCCACATTGAATTAAAGACACCCTGCAAGCACTTGCAAATGCCGTCTGTAACTATGGATCATTTTGCGCCAGTCTATAATAGAACCTAACAAGAGCTGTAGAATTATTTACTCATGCAATCGGATCTTGTTTTAAAGACGTCTTATTTGCATACTGGTGAAAGCTTTTAATTCGTGGTACATATATTGACCTTATGGTTCTGCACTGCAACTAACGGTATGTGCAGTGCAATTGCGGATCCCGGTATAAATGATTAGCTGTTTCAATGAAGTGTTTTTTAACGATTGTAAAACTGTCCAAGCCATGGAAAGATTATGCAAGCAGGCGGAGGATAAGCTCTGTACACTGCTTTCTTTCTTAACTCAATTGCCAGGAGAACTGGAAATGATTGCTGATGAGATAGACAATGAAAATTTAAGAAATGCTTTGTGTGCCGTGGCAATAGAAAGCAACCAGTACGCCAGCGAATTAAATGCCCAGCTAAGAAGCCTCGCCATTATTCCTCCTGCTCCGGGGATATTTAACCTGGAAGAGGAACTCATAGACAAAAGCGTACATGAAGCACCAAAAGAAAAAGGGAAAGAATTATTAACCATCTGTGAAAAAAGTGAGGCGTTTTTTTCTGAATTATATGAAGATGTTTTAAATGATTTTTTTCCCAACGCATTGTTGAAAAACATGATGCAATACCAAATGCTGGGCATTAAATCTGCATTTATGCGGATACGGTTTTTAAATTCTTTGCGCTTTCTTAACTGAAATATACAACAACCAATATCATTACATCCCGAAGCGAGGGAATGATTCGCTAAAAATACGATACGGTACCACAGCTTTCCTTACCAGCCTGGTAAAGTATATAAATCACTCCAAAGAGTAAATATTATCAACAGTACAATAGAGGTTTAAACTGATGAATTTGTTATGAAGGACAAAGCCAACAAAAGTAATTCTCTTAAAGGGAATGGAAAAGTAACCGGTACGCCGAATAAAGGTAAAAAGATGAAAAAGACTGGGAGCGACCGGGAAACGATTGGGGTAGATGACAAACTATTGGGTGATGATCTGGAAATAAAGAAAGCCGGTGAGATAAAAAAAGATGCCTGTGCGGAGCAGGATACCGGCGAAAATCATTACTGAATTTTACAGACTATTATAATAATTCATTAGACATAAAAAAAGCACACGATTTTGGTTATTTATCTAAAAAGTATTTTTAACGATGCGGGGAATGTTACACTGTTTACTGCAAGATTTTTCAAAGAAGTTTTAAAGCCTCCGTTTGAAATAAAGGAGTTTATCAGGCAGTGCTATACAATCGGCTATAAGTCGCTCCCGTTGGTAGGTATTACCGGTTTCATTATGGGTCTGGTGCTTACACTTCAATCGAGGCCCACCCTTGCTGAGTTTGGAGCCGAATCCTGGTTGCCTGGGATGGTGGCGCTTTCATTGATCAGGGAAATTGCGCCGGTAATTACCGCCCTGATATGTGCGGGTAAAATTTCCTCTGGCATTGGTGCTGAGCTCGGCTCGATGAAGGTTACTGAGCAAATAGACGCCATGGAAGTATCCGCTATCAATCCCTATAAATACCTGGTGGTTACAAGGATACTTGCTACTACACTGATGGTTCCGCTGCTGGTTATTTTTGCGGATGGAATTGGTATTTTAGGAGGCTACATCGGTATCAATATCCACAGTGATGTTAATCTCGTGCGGTATTTTTCGCAGGTGCTCGCCTCGCTCGACTTCATCGATATTTTACCGGCAACCATCAAAACATTTTTCTTTGGTTTTTTTATTGGAATGATTGGATGCTATAAGGGCTTCACTGCCGCCAATGGAACAGAAAGTGTAGGAAAAGCCGCTAATTCCGCAGTGGTAGCCGCATCGCTGATCATATTCATTATAGATATGCTGGCTGTACAGATAACAGATCTTTTTATGTAAAAAGTATAAATGATACCTGAAGAAATAAATACAGTGGAACAGCTTACGGATAAAAAGGAGAATACCGTTATAAGCATAGGAAATCTTCATAAATCTTTCGGCAAGAACAACGATGTATTAAAAGGCGTTGAACTTACTGTTAAAAAAGGCGAAAACCTTGTGGTGCTTGGTAAATCGGGCTCGGGCAAGAGCGTATTGATTAAATGCCTGGTTCGGCTGGTTGAAGCGGACCAGGGAGAGATTAAAGTTTTTGATACGGATATCACTACCCTTGACAATAATGCGCTCAATGCAGTGAGGCTCAGAATTGGCTTTCTTTTCCAAAATGCAGCTTTATATGACTCCATGACGGTAAGACAAAACCTGGAGTTTCCATTGAAACGGCATTCCAAAGAACTAAATCCTACCGAGGTTGAAGAGGCGATCATCGAAGCATTGGATAGTGTAGGGTTAGCGGACGCTATTGATAAAATGCCTTCTGAATTATCCGGTGGAATGCGTAAGCGAATCGGGCTGGCACGTACCCTTATTTTGAAGCCCGAGATTATCCTTTACGATGAGCCTACCACCGGGTTGGATACGATCACCAGCAGGGAAATCAGTGAACTGATATTGGCCATTCAAAAGAAAAATAAAACAACGTCAATCATTATTACCCACGATATGGCTTGCGCAAAACTTACAGGCGACCGGCTGGTGATTTTAAAAGAAGGGTTGATTGTTGCTGAAGGCACCTATGAAGAATTAGAGAAAAGCGGGGACGAATGGGTTCGTTCCTTTTTCAACTAACAATTAAATAAGTAATGATATGAAGAATGAATCGGGATTTACATGGAAACTGGGTATGTTTGTGGTGATTGGGTTAGCACTATTTGTGGTGACGATCTATTTTGTTGGCAAACAGCAAAATTTGTTTGGGTCAACCTTCCAGTTACAAACAAAGTTCAAAACGGTGAGCGGCCTCGAAGTGGGCAATAATGTTCGTTTTTCGGGCATCAACGTAGGAACGGTAAAAGACATAGAGTTGGTAAATGATACCGCTGTGTTGGTAACGCTTGTTATTAAAAAAGATGTTCAGCGATTTATTAAATCAGATGCAGCGGCCAGTATAGGATCCGATGGGCTGATGGGAGATAAGGTGCTGACCCTTATTCCAGGTACTTTTTCAAAGCCACCGGTGAAAGATAACGACCAGATCGCTTCGCGGAAGGCAGTAGAAATGGAAGATGTGATGAGCAGTGTGAAGACAACCGTTGATAATGCAGGGATAATTTCTGCACAGCTGGCCGAATTCAGCTATAAAATGAATAACGGAAATGGTGCGCTGTCTAAGCTGGTTACAGATGAACAGTTTTCAAGTAGTCTTAAAAGTACACTTACCAACCTCCAAACCAGTTCCAATGAATTTGCCAAGTTCACCACTAAAATGAATGATGGAAAAGGAGCTTTGTCTAAGTTGGTGAGTGATGAAAAATTCGGAAAAACGCTTGATTCTACTATGGCCAATTTACAGTCAGGTACGAAGGGGCTGAGTGAGAATATGGAAGCTGCCCAACACAACTTTCTGCTGAAAGGGTATTTTAAGAAAAAGAAAAAGGCGGAGGCAAAAAAGCAAGCTGAAATAAAGAAGCAGGCTGAATCGAAAAGAAAAAATACCCCGCCAGTAATTGACAGCGTAAAACTTACAACAAAAGGTGAATAGCAGGTGGAGACGTGAGGTTAGGACTTGAATGAATGAGGGGTATAAACGTATGCAGTTTTTGTTCTACATGTGTGGATTTAATTTCCCAATGAAAACATGATTGTTATGGTGTTTTCATTGGTCGGGTAGGGCAAATACACTGCCCTATTACATTACAGCGGTAAATATTCATTCAATAACACTATTGGCAACATTTTAGAGATATAAGGTAAAGAATTAAAACATCTATTAACAATTAAACTTTCAACTATGAACTCAGGTAAATTGCTTTCAGGAATATTAATCGGCGCCGCTGCAGGTGCTGTATTGGGAGTGTTGTTTGCTCCTGAAAAAGGAACAGAAACAAGAGGAAAAATCTCCAGGAAAGGATCAGACCTTAAAAATACCGTTAAGGATAAAATAAACGACCTTGTAGATGGTATTTCAAAACAATACGAAGGCATGAAATCCGGTGCGGAAGATGCCTACGAAGAAGGCAAGGAGAAATTCGGCAAAGCAAAAACAGAGGCTAAAAATTCATTTTCATAAACAGCATTTCAGTTGTTTTAAATAAAAATAATGGAACAAAAGCCGACTACTTTAGGAGCCTTATTTGAAAACGCCGGGGACTACCTGGAAACACGGGTGGATTTAATAAAATTGAAAGCCATCGACAAAGCCTCTGATGTAGCTTCTTCCCTGGTTTCAGGTATTACAATGTTTTTATTGATTTTATTTGCTGTAATCCTCGTAAATATTGGGTTGGCATTGTGGATCGGCGAGCTTGTGGGTAAGTCTTACCTTGGGTTTTTGATAGTAGCTGGTCTATATATGCTGATCGCGTTGTTGTTGCACTTTTTCAAAGACGCCTGGATCAAGGAGCCAATAAGCAGTATTCTCATCAAAAAAATGCTTAGTTAGATGAAAATGAAAATGGACATAAAAAATTCAGCGGATTTAAGCGCTGCCATTCTCGAGTTAGAGCAGCGAAAAGAAAGAGAGAAGCAACAACTGGTGCAAAACTTTCATGGCTTTAAAGAAAGTATGACACCGCGGAACTTGCTTAAAAGCACTTTTACAAAGGTGAAAGAAACGCCCGGTATAAAAGGTAGTATTTTAAAAGCTGCGCTGGGGTTGGGTGTTGGACTTCTTTCAAAAAAGCTCATTTTCGGAAAGGCTCCCGGATTAGTGCGGAAAGTGGTTGGTTCAGCAATTGAAATGGGCCTGGCTGGTTTGGTAGCGAAAAAATCAGATACCATAAAGTCTACCGGCTCAAAGCTGCTCAAAACGTTATTTCGTCCTAAACCCACTATTAAAGTATTGTAGTTAGGAACACTCCATAAGATTTCGCAGGAACGCCTCTTTTTAAAAGAGGCGTTTCTATTATCTTCGTATCATCATGTCAAAATATCTTATAGTAGGCTTGGGTAATAGTGGTAATGAGTATGCAAACACACGTCATAATATAGGTTTTGATGTAATCAATGCTTTTGTCCAGAAGCATGGAGCAAGTTTACGGGTAGACAGGTTGGCTTATGTAGCTGAAGTGAAATGGAAAGGAAGACAATTGACTTGTATTTGTCCTACTACTTTTATGAACCTTAGTGGTAAGGCATTCAGGTATTGGATGGATAAAGAAAAGGTTCCACTTGAAAATACACTTACCATAGTAGACGATATTGCGTTGCCACTTGATAAGCTCCGGCTCCGGGCAAGCGGTACGCATGCCGGGCATAATGGTTTAAAAGATATACAAACTATGCTGGGTACAGATAAATATCCTAAACTTCGATTTGGCATTGGCAATAATTATTCAAAAGGAATGCAGGTGGATTTTGTATTATCGAAATGGCTAAAGAACGAAGTGCCGACCGTACAGTTAAAAATCCAGAAATGTGTAGAGGTGATCGAAAGTTTTGTTACCGCAGGTATAGAACATACGATGAATGAAGTAAATAAATTATCGATACAGGCATGAAAATTTTGCTTGTTTATCCTTAATTGTTTTTTTTATTTGATTTGTCTATATTCGTTGTTGTATTTACTATACAACTAATACCGATAAACCATGAAGATAATATGTGTTGGCCGCAATTATGTGGCGCACGCCAAAGAGCTTGGCAACGACTTACCAGATGAACCGGTCATTTTTATGAAGCCGAAGAGTGCATTGTTGCAAAGCCATACACCCTTTTATTATCCTGATTTTACCAATGAACTGCACTATGAATGTGAGTTGGTGCTTCGTATTTCAAAAAATGGGAAATACATCCAGGAACGCCATTCCTCAAATTATTACAATGGCATCACCCTTGGGGTGGATTTCACCGCAAGGGACATTCAAAATGATTTAAGCGCAAAAGGGTTGCCTTGGGAAAAAGCCAAAGCATTTGATAATTCGGCAGCCGTTGGAAAATTTATCGATATCGTTCCGGGCTTCAATAAAAAGAATATCAACTTTACCTTCTATAAAAACAAAGAATTGGTACAACAAGCCAATTCCAGCGAGATGATCTTTAATTTTGATTTTATTATTTCCCATATTTCTCATTATTTTTCCTTGAATATCGGCGACCTTATATTTACAGGTACACCGGCCGGCGTGGGCGAATGTGTGGTTGGCGACGAACTGGAAGGGTTTATTGAAAAAGAAATGTTGCTGAAAATGGAAGTGAAGTAATAAGATGTAATTTATTTCCATGCTGCCTTCGTACTTGTATGAAGGTTTTTTTGTAATATCTACGGTGGCCAAAAGAGGCAAAAACGGCCTGTACAATCTTCATTCCCCTTACAACGAATTATTGTTGAAAAAACTCCTATATTTGCACCCCAAAATGTCGGGGTAGCTCAGCTGGTTAGAGCATCGGATTCATAACCCGAAGGTCGGCAGTTCAAGTCTGCTCCCCGATACATAGCCCCCTTTTGGGGCTTTTTTTATGTATTTCACAGTTTACATTCTTTATTCGCCATTGCACAACAAAATATATGTTGGCTTTACTACCAATTTAGTACAAAGGTTTTATTCACATAATCAGCTAGGCACAAAAGGTTACACCAAAAATTTTCGACCATGGGTTGTGATCTATACAGAAGTTTTTACCACAAAACGAGAAGGGCTTGTAAGGGAAAAACAATTGAAATCCGGAAGTGGAAGAGAATGGATCTGGGATAAAATAAACCGGCAATTTACGATTGATGGTTTTATTTCAAATTGATTAGGATGGTTAGTGTGTCGGATTCATATCCGCTGGCAAGCGGACGGCAGTTCAAGTCTGCTCCCCGATACATAGCCCCCTTTTGGGGCTTTTTTTATGTATTTCACAGTTTACATACTTTATTCGCCATTGCACAACAAAATATATGTGGGCTTTACTTAATTCCTTACCCTGTTTAATTCAGCCTCCGCACCCGTTGAGCGGGCTCTTTTGTCTTTTAAAGCTTTATTTCCAAAATTGTGGGTATAAGTAAGTTTATAGGCAACGAGTCCAAAATTTAAACTCCCTCTTATAATAGTTCCCTTGATTGGTAGATTTTCTGTAAACCGATAATTGGTACCTGAATTGAACATATCATTTGCTGCGATGCGGATGATATCTTTTTTATTACTGAATTTTTTTTGAATTCCCAGGTCTAACTGGTATATGGATTCAAGTTTTGCGGTACCAAAATAACTGGCTGAAGAATAAAGCCCGGTAAGTTCTATCGAGATATCTTTTGGTAATGTAAAACGTTGTGTTGTGTTCATGTTGTAATCAAAAATCTGCAATTGAACCGCCTCCTTGTTGTAGATTGTGTTTACCTGTCGCCAATCAATATTGACATTGTTTTGCATAGTCCACCATTTTGTGATAGTGAAGGGGAGGGAAAAACTTGCAGTGAGGTATTGCTCGTAAGTGAAGTTTTTCGCTGACAGGTATAATATGTTTGAGATAGTATCTATTCTTTCGGTTTGAAAGCTTTCAATCGTATTCTTTTCATGTGTGTAGCTCAGTGAGAAAATATAATCTTTCAATAAGTAGCTTGCCTGGAAGGCATTGGCTATTGCAGGCTGCAATGCGGCGTTGCCGGTAAAAAAGGTTTTTGGATCAAAGAAAATAGTAAAAGGTGCCAGGTCATTAAAAGTCGGACGTGTTATACGCCTGCTGTACGAAAAGTTCATACTTTTATTCTCACTCATTTTTTGAGAAACATAAAATGTTGGAAATAATTCTCCATATTTTCTATTTACGATATTAGCTTTTTGAGTAGTGCCTAAGTTTGAACTTGTGTACTCGTATCTCAAGCCTGCCTTCATTGTTGTTTTACTATTGATATTCATCGTGAACGACGTGTATGCGGCGCCAATATTTTCTTTAAGTAAATAAAATGCAGAAAGCGTTGAATCGCTAATCCATGTGTTCTGCCTGAAATTATCTACACTCACATCATTTGTAAATCTGGAGAGAGAAAGTTTTGAACCTGTCTCCATCGTAACCTTTTTGCCCAGCGCCGTGGTATAGTCAGTGGAGAATACCCACACATTAATGGGCGTTATCTTTTCGCTTTTTAAATCGTCCCTGTATAAAAAATCCTGCACTTTATTATAGTATGCATTTGTATAGGTATTAGGGTTATTGTCTTTATAGTAGATGTAGTTGACATCAAAATAAAAAATTTTACCGGTTTTGAAAGTGTGCTGAAAATTAAAATTGGTCATCAAATTTTGCCAGTGGTTGAGTTCATTGTTGACAGTACTAATGGTGGTGTCAACAACATTGTTTATTCGTACTGTTGCCCCATTATCAGCAGCCATAGTCCATCGGTTATTATAACCACTTATTAAAGCCCCGATCACAGTTGCGGTATCTAACTGATAATCCACACCGATTCTTGCATTGTGCACCTGTCTCTTAGCATTCCGGTCAGTAAAGGATGTGTTCGCGATAATATTTGCACCCTTTGTTAATTGCATAAAACCTGCGCCTTTTTGAATGTAGTGGTCATAGTTAAATGCATAATTGCCATACAAGTTTATTTTTCCGTTTCTATAGTTAAAGTTGATTCCTCCCGCACCTAATTCTCTGTTGCCGTAACCCGCAGTAAGAAAATAAGATCCATTGAGCCCTGCGTATGGATTGTTGATGAGTACAATATTGATATAGCCAGCATTTCCCGCTGCATCATATTTTGAAGGAGGTGTAGTGATCAGTTCAATTTTCTCAATATTTCCCGCATTGATACCGGCGAGCATTTGAACAATTGCATCTACCGGCATATAACTTATCTTGCCATTCATCATTACTACCACACCGCTTTTTCCATTGATGGCAATGCTGTTGTTCTGCCTGTTCACAGTTACGCCCGGTGATTTCTCTAATACATCCAGCGCAGTTCCGCCGGCATCTGTAATACTGTTTTTTACATTTATTACCATCCTGTCAATCTTCTGTTCAAACATCGGTTTTTTAGCGGCCAGGGTTACATTGTTTAATTGTACATCAGTATTCTTCAGGTGAAGGATGCCAACATTGATTTCTTTTTTATTGGAAGTAATTTCGAACACCGGTGTAAATACCTGGTCCATCCCTGTAAAAGTTGCTGTGACCAGGTATTTGCCAATACCGATATTATCAAAAGAATATTTTCCTGAAGCATCGCTGATCATGCCTTTAACCAGGGAAGAATCCGTTGACTTCATTAAGAGCACATTAGCAAACTGTAAAATTTTATCGTTGGATTGCTGAACTGAACCATAAATTACTGACTGGGAATTTGAATCCGTGGTGCGTAACAGGAAGGTGCTGATTATTGCAAAGCGTACCAATTTTTTCATACAACAGTTTTAAGAATGATGATGCATCATGCGTTTTGGTAAAAATACTTTTTGGCCGAAGGGCTTTTTACTGAGTAAATCAACAATGCCTTGCTTTAGCGATTGCCCATTGGTTCGCCAAATGCCAAAAGATTTACCGTGATACAGTTGCTGAAGTTTTTTTTTTAGAATTTGGAAACTGGTAATTGAACTTTTAAACAAAAAATAAGAAGATTGCCGAATCATAGAAGCATTGCAGACCCAACAAATTCAATCAATCTTCGGTAAAATAGCACGTAATTATCCAAATTGCAAGTATTCGCGTGGAATATATCCAAACGAAATCCTTAGGAATAAAATGACCTGGAGTTAAAAATCATTTTAATGTATGTTTCAATTTTTTTGACGAAATAATCTTTTCTGTTTTTATTAACAATCGGACAATTTTTTTGAGCTATTTGAGTTATTATATTGTTCCGTTGCAGTTTGGGATTTTACCCTTTCAAACTGTAAAAAAAAGCCAGCTAATCTAAAATTGGAGGTTTAAAAACTGACCTTTTCATCCTGAATAGTAATTTCCGAAACATAAGAGTAGTTTTTGCAGCGCGAGGGGATATCAATATTTTATACCCTCTTTTTGGAAATAGAAGAAGGTGCTTTTTTATCCTTTAGTTTTTGATTTAGGTTCTCAAATACCCGTATCTCCTATGAAGAGCAAACTCCTTCTTTTTTTGATGGTATGTTTGTCCATGCTTATTTTCTGTAAGCATTCCAGCGCTGAGGGCCGGGGCAGTACTGCCGGGTATCCATATGGCGCTGCAGCCGAGCAGGGCGTTTTTTCATTATTTGGTTATGTTCAGGTTGGGGAGAAAATTGACTGGAACATCGCAAGGACCTTATCGGCCGGAACCGGTAACGGTAACTGGACGATTAAAGTGTATTCACCAACCGGACTTGTTAGTTCATGTGTTATAAATAGTGGTACCATTGGAGCAAGCTGTGCAAATTCTAAAATTACTGTAACAGCTGCCACTGCGGGTATTTGGACACTTGTAGCAACACCTTCAGGAAATAACTCTGGTGATGCGGTTAGTTATGACCTAAGTGTTTATACTGCGGGAAATGCGGCTATCCCTGGCCGCGTTTATACGTACAGTCTTCACGGAGTTGATGGATCATCAGCTGTAGAACCTGATTTTACACTATGGTATCTCAACCATGATGGATTTCAATATTCCGCAAGATATAAAGGTCTCAACGGGATCAATTACACAATTCTGTCAGACAATTACGGGGTACGCACCACTGCCACTTCGTGTGTATCAGCCTATCAGAGTATTTCTCATGCAACTACAGGGATAAGTCCTTTGGGCCCTGATGCATCAACCTGTGGCAACAATAACAAGATATTTTTCAGTCTTTTTGATGCGTTACTACCGACTTCGGCTCCTCGTTTTAATGTAGCTGCTGGTAGCGGCCAAATACAGGAGCCATTAAAATTCGAGCCATTAGAACCCGTCATTTCTACTCCCATCTTCACAAAAACAATTGCTTGTTCACAGGCGGGTACAATTAGTTTCAATGTTGCTAACATTTCCGGAACGGGTTTTATTTATATCGATGTAAATAACAATGGAGCTTTTACCGATGTGATTGATAGAATCGATACGGTGCATTTTAATAATGGGTTGAATTCATTTTCATTTAATGGTTTGGATGCACTTGGCAATTCCATTCCTGCCTGGCAGGCAATGAATGTGAAAGTAGCAATTAACAGGATAGGCGAAAATCATTTTGTGATGTGGGATATTGAAGTTTTTAGCGGAGGTATCGAAGTTACCAGGCTGAATGGTTCAGGAGCCCCGGATAAAACCTTATTTTGGGATGATACAAAACTTCCTTCGATCAACAATTGCTCTGTAACAAGTGTGGTTAATGGAACTGCGGGGATGAGCAGTACGGGCGGGGTTCATGGATGGAACCAGTGTGGATCGGTGAGTGGCTCTAACTCGTCTACTTCGAATTATGGCTCCTGGGGAAATAAGCGATTAATCGATAACTGGGCGTATATAACTGCAGAAGCGCTCAATCAAACGATATATGTTCCGCCCGTGATAGATACAACTACTGCAACTGCTTGTGCAAGTCAGTTGCCTTATCTATGGAAAAGCAAATTCTATAATGTTGCGGGTTCATATAATGATACCCTGGTGGATGCCGGTGGATGCAATACAATCACTACATTATTGCTAACCGTTAAAGCTTCCAGTACCAGCACTACGAACGTGAGTGTATGTCCCTCACAGCTGCCTTATTCCTGGAATGGCAACTCTTATAACGGAGCGGGGTCTTACAATAGAACTCTTGTAAATGCTGCCGGTTGTGATTCGGTTGCGACATTAAATTTAATAGTCAAGGCCGCCACTACCAGTACTACGAATGTGAGTGCATGTCCTTCACAATTGCCTTATTCGTGGAACGGGAATTCTTATAATGGAGCGGGATCTTATAATAAAACTCTTGTTAATGCTGCCGGTTGTGATTCTATGGCAACATTAAATTTAGTAGTTAAGGCTACTACTTCCAGCACGACCAATATAAGTATATGTCCTTCACAATTACCTTTTTCATGGAACGGTAACTCTTATAATGGAGCGGGATCTTACAATAAAACTCTTGT
>JAOQAK010000031.1 GCA_025963635.1 Ferruginibacter sp. | reverse complement strand
TCTTCATCTGCCTGGCTGTCCGTTTCTGCGCTGTTCAATGCTGCAGCCTGGTTATCGACGTCGTCATCCTGCAAAAACTCCAGCTCGTCAGGAGTAATTTCTTCATCCTCAATGTCCTGAACAGTCTCCTTATCTGAATCCAGGATATCATCTCCTTCCGTGGAAGCGGAATATTCCATGTTATCGTGCTTAAGATCGGGTTTAATGGGTTCCGTTGTTTGATCGTTTTTTTCCTGCATAATTATCTTTTTATTTATTAATGCTTTAAAACTGTGCCAAATAAATAATCGGTTTTTAAGGCCCTCCGCCAATTAATCCGTTTGTGAGGCGAAGAACTCCGACTAAATTTTCCGGAACAAAACCTTTCGATCTTCCATCAATAGAAAGGATTCAACCTTTCCTTTCGGGTTAAGGTTGAAACGAATATCTATCGGCAGATTTTCCATGATAAAAAACAAGTTATCTCCCGCTGGTTTCAACTGGAAAAACTGGTTGTGTGTTTTTGCTTTCAGGCTGTCATGTTCCACCATAATCAATACGGTATCTTTATCTGCACCCACATATTTTCCTGCATATTGTTTTATTACTGATGGGGAAACGGCTACCTGTTTATAAGAGAATTTCTTATGTTGTAGAAGCCAATCGTAAACACTATCGTTATTATAAGTTCGCTCCCAGCTATTGTGATTTGCATCGGGGTAGATGGTAAATTTTACTGACGGATTGTATCTTTCAGCAGCATCTACCATCATTTGATCGCGTGATGGAGGCACAACATCATCAAGAGCACCGTGAAAACACCAAATAGGTATGTGACGAAGTTTCCATGCATCGGTAGTATCTCCTCCACCACAAATAGGAATGATAGCCGCGAATTCCTGCGGATATTTCATTGCAAGAGCCCAAGTGCCATACCCGCCCATGCTCAGGCCGGTTAAGTATACCCGATCCTTATCTACCTGGTACGTTTCTTTTATTGAGGAAATTAAATGGTATAAATTTTCTGCTTCCCACCCGCCAGATAGTTTAGCCTGCGGCGACACTACAATAAAAGGAAATTTCTTTCCGGCTTCTATTAACTTGGGCGGTCCGTGTGCTTTAACTTTTTCAAGATTATCACCCCGCTCTCCGCTGCCGTGCAGGAAGATCATCAGCGGCCATTTTTTTGTGGTATCTGCAGTATAACCTTCAGGTAAGGATAAAAGATATTGGGTTTCCTGTACGAATTTCTTTGCCGTTTGCTGCGCTGTTAAAGCTGGTTGAAACAGGAGGAATATCAACCCAGCTGCGGAGGCATTTTTTATGATTTGTTTACAATGCATATAGAAGTGTTTCGTTAAGCAAAGTTATATGTTGGGACCATTTAAAAAGTTGATTGTTCTTGAATTTAGCGGCTGTTAAAAGCTGATCTTGTACCGATGTAAAAAAGTGCGACGCCACTGAAGCTAAATAGCAATTCTTCTGCCCGGACAATCATTGACCTTGCTGTTTGATAAACATCAAAGCTATTATTTCAGGCATTTGCCAATTATGCGATTTATTTTTTATCGACCGTAAAATGGTAACTGCCCGAACCTGTTTCTACAATAACATAACCGTCTTCTTTTCCTTTTACAACCATGTTTTTTACGTCCGATAGTGAAGCACCTCCTTCCTTTACAGCCGTTGCATCAGCAGCTGGAATATATATGGTAGCGGTGGTGTTGGCAGGTACCTTCACCTCCAAAGCGATACCGCCATTTTCGGTTTTCCAATGAGCGCTTACCAGGCCGTAATAGGTTTTCAAATCCGCGTTGGCGAAGGTTAGATTGCCACCGATATGCGGCCTGATCCTGATGTGCTTGTAACCGGGTGCATCTTCGTAGGTGTCAATGCCGGCAACCACACGGTACATCCAATCGCCGATAGCTCCATAGGCATAGTGATTGAATGAATTCATTCCCGGCGTTTGAAAAGTACTGTCTGGCTTTTGCCCATCCCATCTTTCCCAAATGGTGGTAGCGCCCATTTTCACCGGGTAAAGCCACGAAGGATATGTTTCCTGCAGCAATAGTTTATACGCAACATCCGTATAGCCAAACCTGGTAAGCACATGGCATAAATAAGGTGTGCCGAGGAAACCAGTGGTAAGGTGGTTGTCATAATCTTTTACATTGGTGGCCAATCTTTCTGCCGCCTGTGAACGCAATGCTTCGGGCAGCATATCAAAATGAAGGGCAAGCACATAGGCCGTTTGTGAACCGGATACGAGCCTGCCGGTGGGTGTAACATATTCTTTCAAAAAAGCAGCTTTAATTCTTTCGAGCAGGGATGAATATTTGGTTGCATCGCTGGTATTGCCAAGCACTTCTGCCGCATTTATCAGCAACTGGGTCGAGTGAGCAAAAAAGCATTGTGCAATCAGGTATTTGTCTGTAATGGCAGATCTTCCGTCATTGTCGTCAGCCGGCCGGTAAAATAACCAGTCGCCAAAATGGAACCCGGTATTCCAGAGACCCCGGGTACTTTTCTGTTCCATAAAGCCTACCCATGCTTTCATGCTGGGATACTGTTGCTCCAGGATTCTTTTGTCGCCATAGGCGAGATACATATTCCAGGGAATAATCGTTGCCACATCTGCCCAGCCGGCTGAACCCGCGGAATTGGCTCCTAATACATTGGGTATAACAAAGGGCACACTTCCGTTGGGAAGCTGATCTGCGGCAACATCTTTGAGCCATTTGGCAAAGAAATTATTTACCTGCATGTTGTATGCGGCGGTGCGTGAAAAAACCTGTGCATCACCCGTCCATCCAAGGCGTTCATCCCTTTGGGGGCAGTCGGTGGGTACGTCGAGGAAGTTGCCTTTCTGTCCCCATTGGATATTATGCTGCAACTGGTTGAGTAATGGATGAGAACAGGAAAAGCTGCCGGTTGGTTGCATGTCTGAATACAAGGCTACGGCGGTGAAATTACCTGGCTTTATTTCACCGGCAAGTCCGGTTATTTTAATAAAGCGGAATCCCTGGAAAGTGAAATGCGGTTCAAAGCTTTCCTCCCCGCCGCCCTTTAAAATATAGGTATTTTCCTGTTTTGCAGCCCGCAGGTTATCTGTATAAAAGTTACCGGCTTTGTCTAATACTTCGGCATGGTGCATCACAATTTTATCACCGGCATTCCCGGTTAGTTTTACCTGTACAAAGCCAACGAGATTTTGCCCAAAGTCAATTACCTGTTCACCTGAGGGAGTTTTGAAAATCTTAATAGGATGAAATATTTCGTGTTTTTTTACGGGTTCGTTATAGGTTGCCGTTAGTATGTTGTTGTCGAAATTTTTTGTAACCACACCATCCCATTTGGCATCATCATAACCGGCGAAAGTCCAACCTGTCTTTTCTTCTCTTGCATCATTTTCTTCGCCGTTATAAATCTCGGAACTGCGTATAGCGCCAACGGATGATTTCCAGTTTTCATCGGAGATGATCGTTGCCATTGTTCCATCGGTATAGGTTACCTGCAGTTGAAACAACAGCGCCAGTTCTTTACCATAGATATTCTTATTATCATTCCAGGCCAGGTTACCCCTGTACCATCCGCTGCCGAGTGCCACACCAATGGCATTTTTGTCATTTTTCAAAAGTTTGGTAACATCATATGCCTGGTATTGCAGGCGTTTATTATAACTCGTCCATCCTGGTGTAAGCCACGCATCACCTACCCGCTGCCCATTAATAAAAGCCTCGTACAAGCCATGTGAAGTGATAAAAGCGGTAGCGGATAGTATATTTTTGGAAAGATTGAATTGACTGCGAAAAAGTGGACTTGGCCTTTTAACGGCATCTTCTGTATAACCCGGCTGTATCCATTTGGCTTTCCAATCTGCCGGAGTAAGTAAACCCATTTGCCAAAAGGCGGCTGCACTCCAGGACGAAACTTTGCCATCGTTGGTGTACACTTTTACCTGCCAGGAATACTTGCGTGCTGATTGCAATGCGGAGCCCCCATAGGAAACCTGTACTGATTGAGCGGAAGCTATTTTACCACTGTTCCAGACAGGCTTTGTCCCCTTTGATTGGCTCACCTTTATTTCATAGGCGGTTTGAAGGATATTTCTTTTATCAGAAGAAATCTGCCAGCTAAAACGGGGATTCGCAACATCGATTCCGATGGGATTTATTTGATTTTCTATCAAGAGATTTTGAACACTTAACTG
This sequence comes from Ferruginibacter sp., assembly GCA_025963635.1. GTDB lineage: Bacteria > Bacteroidota > Bacteroidia > Chitinophagales > Chitinophagaceae > Ferruginibacter. The sequence continues at coordinate 116,238 of JAOQAK010000031.1, read as the reverse complement.
GGCAGAAGCGGTGGTAAATATAAAACATCCCACCAACAGGAGTAATCGATTCATCATAACAAGCGTATTTAAATTAAAAATGACGCGGTAATTTAGCGAATACTTGCCTTAAACTCTTTCCTTATTTGATTATTTGCCCGGTTGCATGTGAAAGCATGATATTTATGATCGATGAACATTATTGGCTGCCCTTCTAAATAATAAAAAGCCTGTTGAATATAGTGACAAACCAGGCATAAAGCTCATAACTGATTGTATAATAATCCTCCCCAAAAACATGGGTGAATAATGAGGGCTTAAGAAGAAAAAAAAATGAAAAAAAAATTTACAACACTCTTGTTTTTTCAAAAAAATTATTAGTTTTGGTACAGGAAAAGCATTTAAGTTAATAAGTTTTAAAAGACTCATGGTTAAATGCAAAAATTAAAAACACATAATCCCCGTAAGGACTATGTGTTTTTTTTATGCTATTGCGAGGGGTTACAAGTACAACTACGCAGCTGCTGAAATAAATTTTACCAGGTATCTTTTGGCCACGGGTAATAAGGTTTCTTCCACAGGAAACCTGTGGGATGTTTCAATTGCAAATACTGCAGGATTAGGCATATCTGATTTTTTTTTGATCAGATCCATTTTTATGTGTTCGTAGGTGGAAGTAATGCTCCTGTACCAGCTATCGATAAAATCAGTTTTGATTCCGCGGTATTTTTCATCGTGTTTTTCAAAAATCGTCAACCGGTATTGGTATACCCGGGTATCTTTTTCATTGCCGTTGTTGAGAAAGAAATACCCCTCGGTATTATCAAGCGGAACTATGCCTACCGGCATGATGAGAATTTTTGCTTCCACAAAATCGTATAATTCAGCTCCATAGCTGATTGCCTTTTGCATGTTAGCCGTGGCAAAATGTATGATATCTTCCAACTCTTTCATTAATTCATCGTCCTCAATCACCTGCTCATAAAGTATCGTAAGCTTTTTAAGCTGAATGCCGGTAAGCCGTTTGGGGAAATGGTTCTGCAATAATTTTTTATTGTCCCTGAAAGAGATCATGTTGTTGTAATGAAATATAATATCCGCCAGCTGAGGATAGAGTTTGTTCTCACGAAATCCATTGTTGATATCCTTTAAATAAGCCAGGAGCGTATATTTCTTTAATTCAAAATCTATGTAGCCTTCTGCAAACCAGGTTTCAGACAATGTTTTCATATTATCTTTTGAGGTGTAATTATGAAATTAACTAAATATATATAAACTAACGCAATGTCCTGGCTTTTATTATGACGATTTTCAACGGCTAAATTGCATTAACCACAATGTTTAGCATAGCTTTAAATGATAACACGACCAAAATGATAAGGGCATACAAAAACTGAACGAGAAGATAAGAGCAGAAGGGGATAACGCAATAGTATTGGGCTAGGCATAACCGATTGACCCAGTTTACATAAAAATAAACGGACGTTTTATCGCCTAAAAAGGTGGGCAAGCCGGTTTACACCCGGATTAAAAACATCTACGCGTTGGCTTCCCCGTTATCATCCTGGCTGGCGCCACTATAACTATTATTTTCTTCATCTTCTTCACCAATGGCTTCGTTATCATCGTCCGCTTCGGCGCCGGGCACATCCAGGTCTTCGCCCGAAAAGCCAATTGATTCGTTGAGTACATCGCCATCCTCATCGGTATTATCCAGTTGTGCCTTTGTCAACTGTTCTTCATCATCCCCGATGTCCTTCGTACCCGCTGCATCGAGCAATTCCAATTCCCCGGGGGTGATATCCGTATCGCTCTGTACGAGGGCGGTAGGTTCGTCTAAACCCGTATTTTCTTGTATATCACTTTTGTTGAGATCATTAATGGCTGGGCGCTGGTTATATTCTGTTGGCATATGTAAGTTTTAAGAATAATCAAGAAAAAACGTGCCAATTTAATTGCTAACCAAATAACAGCAGAGATTGGGTAACCACGTGGCCGCCTACTTTAAACTTCTCCAATATTAACCGCCTCCTAAAAAATTGAGAGCTATTATACGTTTATTAAGGTTACCTGTACACCGATTAAATAGTGTTTCCACATCGTATTTTCTAACAATTACAGCAGTAACTTTACCCTCCCAATTTTAATATTTTTAAAAATGACTGGACTAGTAAAGGAATTTTATGATTACCGTGCCAAAATGAACGAGGTCATCCTGGAAAAAGATAACCTGGTAATTAAACGCCTGTGGAATTTAGATACGAATACCTATGCAGAAGGCGCATTAAATATCAAGACAAAGGAGCTATTAGGCCTTGTGGCAAGCATGGTATTGCGGTGTGATGATTGCATCAAATATCATTTGGGGAAAGCTTACGAAACAGGTGTTACCACAGAAGAACTCTATGAAGTTTTTGCTGTAGCCAATATTGTCGGTGGAACCATCGTTGTACCACATACGAGGCGGGCTGCGGAATACTGGGAGGAACTCGTGGGAACTGAGTAGGCGTGCTACCGGAGAAGAGTTGGTTACGGAAGTTAGGGGTGAAATCGGGTATATAGGTAAATAGGATGCCTAAGCGAATCTTTCAACTTACGAATGGTTGTGAAACAAAGCCGGATCGTCTCAAAAATGTACCTGGTAAATGCTGAATTCCCTTCCATATTTCTTTCTTTGCCTTGTATTGGTTAATTTATATACCTTGCTACGTAAACTGCATACCGCTTCACCTCGCCTAACTTACTATTAACAATTCAAACTTTAAACACTGATTTACCGGATATTTATTTTTCTTAACTTTGAGCTCTTTTTAATATTTGTCATATGATCGAAACAGCGACCGTTAGCCCTATACCACAGACCCTTACTGCTAAAGACTTTGCCACTGACCAGGAAGTACGCTGGTGCCCCGGTTGTGGGGATTATTCCATTCTGGCACAGGTTCAAAAAATTATGCCTACCCTGGGAATTCCAAGGGAAAATATCGTAATTGTGTCCGGAATTGGTTGCAGCAGCCGTTTTCCGTACTATATGAATACTTATGGGATGCATAGTATCCATGGGAGGGCTACGGCAGTAGCAAGCGGGTTAAAAGCCGCCCGTCCGGAACTGAGTATCTGGATAGTAACCGGTGACGGAGATGGCCTTAGTATTGGTGGAAATCATACCATTCATCTGCTGCGCCGAAATTTCAATGTGAACGTTTTATTGTTTAATAACCAGATATACGGATTAACCAAGGGACAATATTCACCCACTTCTGAGGAAAACAAAGTAACCAAATCCACTCCTTTTGGCAGTATTGACCATCCATTTAACCCGCTGGCACTTGCCATGGGTGCGGACGCAAGCTTTATTGCCCGATCCATGGACAGGGATCCGAAACATCTACAGGCAATGTTATTGCGTTCGCAGGCACATAAAGGAGCTTCCTTTTTAGAGATCTATCAAAACTGTAACATTTTCAATGACGGCGCCTTTGAAATATTTACTGAAAAGAGCACCAAACCAGAAGAAGTTTTATTTGTTGAGCAGGGCAAACCGTTGGTATTTGGAGCTGCGCAAAACAAAGGCATTAAACTGGATGGCTTCAAACCAATCATCGTAGAAATAGGAAAAGATGCATCCATAGATGACCTGTGGGTTCACGACGAAACGGACTTTTATAAAGCACAGGTATTGGTGCGCATGTTCGATGATCCTAAACTGGCCGGACATTTACCAAGGCCATTTGGGGTGTTTTATCAAACTGAAAGGGCTTGTTATGAAGAAAGCATGACCATGCAGATAGAAGAAGTGATTGCTAAAAGAGGCAAGGGTGACCTTGACAAATTACTGAGGGGAAATGAAATATGGACGATCAGTTAAAGCAGGAAATTACTAATAATAAGAAAATGGCCAATCAAAAGTTGGCCATTTCTTATATTATAACAATTAAACACAAAATTGCTTCTATAGCATGCCTTTCCCCAACAGGTATTCCGCAATCTGTATTGCATTGGTTGCAGCTCCCTTGCGCAGGTTATCGCTTACAATCCAGCAATTAAGGGTATTTGGCTGGGTTTCATCCCTCCTGATCCTTCCCACGAAAGTTTCATCTTTTTCATGAGCAGTCAGTGGCATAGGGTAAATAAAATTAGCAATATCGTCCTGCACAATGATGCCTGGTGCATTGCTTAACAGTTCCCGTACTTCATCAAGGTCGAAATCATTTTCAAACTCGATGTTCACACTCTCGCTATGGCCGCCCATTACAGGTATCCGAACGGTAGTGGCAGTTAGTTTAATATTTGCGTCCCCAATGATCTTAACAGTTTCATTGGTCATTTTCATCTCTTCCTTCGTGTACCCATTTTCCATGAAAACATCGATCTGTGGAATCGCATTGAGATCGATGGGGTACTTGTACGCCATTTCGCCGCTTACTCCTTTCCGCTCGTTCATCAATTGCTCAACGGCTTTTACGCCGGTACCGGTAACGCTCTGGTAAGTAGAAACCACTACTCTCTTTATCTTATATTTATCATGTAAAGGCTTTAATACCACTACCATCTGGATTGTAGAACAATTTGGGTTCGCAATAATTTTATCCGATGTGGACAGTACATCCGCATTTACTTCCGGTACTACCAGTTTTTTAGACGGATCCATACGCCATGCGCTTGAATTGTCAATTACGGTGATACCAGCTTCCGCGAATTTTGGCGCCAGTTCTAACGAGGTTCCACCTCCTGCTGAGAAGATCGCAACATTTGGTTTGGCAGCAATTGCATCGGCATAGCCTACCACCTTATACTTGACTCCCTTAAATTCCACTTCCTTACCGATTGACCTTTCAGATGCCACAGGGATCAATTCTGTTACGGGAAAATTTCTCTCGGCCAATACCTGCAACATTTTGCTGCCCACCAATCCTGTTGCTCCAACTACAGCTACTTTCATTTTGTTTTTGTTTTGTTTTAAGTGAATAAATATGAGTGGTTAAATTTTTTGCTTTGAAATAGTAATCCATAAAATTATTTACGCCACCTGATGACCGGTACAAAAAAAAGCCCTCCGTTTTGCGGAAGGCTTTGCATATTGTACAACAAACAAAATACTAATTAACCTTCCACGCGGAATGCTGCTTCGTAAACTTTGTATGTTTTATGTTCATCATTGAGGCGCAAAAATAATAACAAAGCATTAATTGACCAAACTAAAAATATTTGCATCTCCTTTTGCCAATCAAAATTGCATTCAAAAGGCTTCCAGAAGTTAGCAACCCTCACAAATTAGCAGCCTAGAATCTAAGCAGAAAATAATTAGGATGCTTTCAGTTTAAATTATACTTTTAAGTAATAGATCGCCCGTCCGAAAATAGCATTCCAACCCCGTACCTTTTTATGAAAGCAGATTTATTTTTGTTTGGCTTCATTATTTTATTGATGCCACTTTCAGCCATTTCACAGCCATACACCCCCCAACAATATGATGTGGTGATCGACGAAATCATGGCGGATCCCTCACCGCAGGTAGCCTTACCGGCCAATGAATGGATCGAATTGAAAAACACTTCCGGCGGAGTTATTAATTTATCAGGATGGAAGATCGGTAGTGCTTCGGGCCAGAGTGGGCCGATGCCTGGCTTTGCATTGCTTCCCGGTGGTTTTGTGATCCTATGCGCCACATCTGCTACAACCGTTATGGCGCCGTTTGGAACTGCAATTGGCATCCCCGCCTTTCCTTCCATCGATAATGTGGCCGGGGTGCTGTATTTGAAATCTCCCCAAAATAGACTGATTCATTCCGTGAATTACAATAATGGCGGGTACCGGAATGAATTAAAAAAGAAGGGCGGCTGGACCCTGGAGATGATCGATACTCACAATCCATGTAGCGGCAATAGTAACTGGATTGCATCGACTGACGCAAGAGGAGGCTCGCCCGGCAGTAAAAACTCGGTTGATGGTATCAATGCGGATAAAAACGCTCCGCGATTATTAAGGGCTTACCCCACTGATAGCATGCATTTGACCCTTGTTTTTGATGAACCCCTGGATAGCTCCGCAGTTGTAAAACCGGTCAATTTTACCATTAGCGACGGCATCGGCAATCCTGCAAATATTGTAGCGGTTTCTCCGTTATTTGACCGGATTATATTAGAATTGAACACCGCATTATTGCGCAGAAAAGTGTACAATATTACTGTAGCGAACATAACGGATTGTGCCGGTAATATAGTTAGGAGTAAAAATTTTGCAAGGGTTGGCATCCCGGAAATCGCCGCGTCAAAAAATATTATCATCAATGAAATTTTATTTAATCCGATACCGGCAGCAACGGATTACGTGGAAATTTATAATAATAGCGATAAGATCATCGACCTCAAGCAAACCTATATTGCCAACCGCAATGGTTCTAATACCATCAGCAGCATGGCGCAATTAAGTGGAGAAAGTTACCTGTTATTTCCGAAAGATTTTATGGTAGTAACTGAAAATGTGTCCGAGGTTAAAGCCGCATACATTACTCAAAATGCAGAGGCTTTTATCGAAATAGCCGCTATGCCTGTGTTCAACGATGACAAGGGAACGGCGCTCCTTTTGAATGCCCAGGGAGAGATCGCTGATGAATTATCTTACAATTCAAATTGGCATTTCAAATTAATAAATAATCCTGAAGGAGTGTCGCTGGAAAGAATTGATTACAATGCCCCAACTCAATCGGCAGATAACTGGCATTCTGCGGCTACTGCTGCTGGTTATGGAACTCCTGGTTTCAGGAACTCACAGCATACCATCAATGAACACATCCCGGATGAAATAAAACTCTCCCCTGAAATAGTATCGCCTGATAACGATGGGCAGGATGATTTTGCCACGCTTGATTATAATTTTCCGTCAACTGGCTATGTGGCCAATATCACCATCTTCGATGCATCCGGCCGGCCGGTACGCTTTCTTAAAAGAAATGCATTGTGTGGAACCAGCGGAAGTTTCCGATGGGATGGACTGGGCGAGAAAGCCCGGCAACTTTCGATAGGCATTTACATCGTGTTCACGGAAGTTTTTAATTTAGCCGGTAATAGAAAGCAATTCAAAAATGCAATTGTGTTAGCGAGGAGGAATTAATATTTAACTCGAGCATCTCTTATATGTATGCCCCCTATGATCAGGAGATGTTCAGTATTGTCCTGGTAGGGTAACCTATCTGTAGAAACCAAGTCGATATTTAATTATGCCCAGAGGGGCAACCTATAAATTTACTATACCATGAGTGATACCTACACACAATTGTATATTCAACTTGTTTTTGCTGTAAAGCGAAGGAATAATTTCATACAGGTTGCATGGGAAAAACTGTACAAATATATAACTGCTGTTGTGCAGAACGATAGGTCGCAGAAAGTATTTTGGTCATGGCAGGCTGGCTATGGAGCATTTTCATATGGCAGGTCGCAGATTGACATGGTGTGCAAATACATTGCAAATCAAAAGCAACATCATTTAAAACGATCATTTAAAACAGAATATATCAGCTTGTTAAGCTTATTTGGAATTGCGTTTAAAAATGAATACCTGTTTCAGTTTTATGATTAGCAATGCAAGGTTGCCCCGCTGGGGCAAATACTACTTTTTTTATTGCTACAAACAGGGTATACCGCTGGCATAACTATCTTACTTAGCGGACTGGCAAAAAGTTGATCATTCCTTAGGATCTGCAAATATGCACATTTGCCCCTTCCCTACAATTCATAAGTAAATATTACATTCGCATCACTATGGATCTCTTCCAAAGGGATTTAAGTGTCCTGACCATCTAATAATCAAAACCAAAATGACTAAAACTCACTGTCACTGGCCTCAAAATATACCAGCACCCATCGCCGAAATAAAACCGCATGAATTGCTTGCACATGGCGATAAAAGGATCGACCATTATTATTGGATGAATGATTTTTTTAAGAAAGGTCCGGATAGTTATAAAGTGGTTGCTTATCTCGAAGCGGAAAACAAATATTACCAGGAGATGATGGCAGGCAGTGAATTACTGCAGCAAAAATTGTATACCGAAATGAAGGCCCGAATCAAAGAAAAGGATGAATCCGTGCCGGTATTTAAAAATGGTTATTACTATTACAGTCGCCTGGTAGAAGGCAAAGATTATTTTGTGTACTGCCGCAAAAAAGCAAACCTGGATGCCACCGAAGAAATTTTACTTGATGTAAATGCAATGGCTGAAGGGCATGATTACTATTCTGCCACCGGCTTTTCGGTAAGCCCAAATAACGAACTGTTGGCTTATGGTGTGGATACACTCTCCCGGCGCGAGTATACGATCTATATCAAAAATCTTATTACAGGCGAAATCTGCCAGGAAGTAATTGAGGGTACCGAAGGGGGGCCCGTTTGGGCCAATGATAACAAAACTATTTTCTACACAGCTAAAAACCCGGTAACTCTTTTATCAGAAAAAATAAAGAAGCATATTCTGGGCACTGATTCCTCAACAGATGAAGTAGTGTATGAAGAAAAAGACCCATCCAACTATATCGGGGTAGGCAAAACAAAATCCGAAAAGTATATACTGATCATTTCAAAGGCAACCTTATCTTCCGAAGTTCTATGGATTCATGCCGATTACCCGGATGATGCATTTGAAATCTTTCAACCCAGGATGAAAGAAGTGTTGTACCATGTAGATCATGCAAATGACTGCTTTTATATTCGTACCAACCTGGAGGCAAAAAATTTTAAGATCGTAACCTGCCCGGAAGGTAACAAAGATACCGCCAACTGGAGCGATCTGGTGCCTCACCAGGATGATGTGCTGGTATCAGGCTTTGATCTTTTTCAACAACATTTGGCCGTCAATGAAAGAAAGGGCGGTCTTACCCAAATACATATACTGAATACACAGAGCCATGGGAGCCATTACCTGCAATTTCACGAACCAGCTTATGTAGCCGCCATTTCAGCCCTTCCCGATTGCAACACCGATACGATGCGCTTTACTTATACTTCTCTAACGACACCCAATTCTGTATTTGATTACAATATGGATACAAGGGAAAGAAAGCTAATGAAACAGCAGGAAGTCGTAGGAGGATATGATCCGCTGGCATTTGAAACAGAGCGACTGTTTGCTACCGCCACCGATGGGACGAAAGTGCCCATTTCAATTGTGTATAAAAAGGATTTCAAAAAAGATGGCAACGGCCCATTGCTATTGTATGCTTATGGCTCTTATGGTATCAGTTCGGATCCTTATTTCAGCAATATCCGGCTGAGTTTGCTTAACCGGGGTTTTGCTTTTGCTGTTGCGCATGTCCGCGGCGGGCAGGAACTCGGAAGATATTGGTATGAAGACGGTAAGATGCTGAAGAAGAAAAATACTTTCACGGATTTCATCGCCTGTGCTGAATTTTTAATTGCCGAAAGATATACTTCGCCGCAGCATTTGTATGCTAATGGCGGCAGTGCGGGTGGTTTACTTATGGGAGCAATTATAAATATGCGGCCGGATTTGTGGAATGGTGTTATCGCCGCAGTTCCTTTTGTGGATGTTGTTACTACGATGAGTGATCCCTCCATTCCGCTTACTACAAATGAATATGATGAATGGGGCAACCCTGCCGATAAGGAAAGTTATGAATACATGAAATCCTATTCGCCCTATGATAATGTGGAAGCGAAAAATTATCCTAACATGCTCGTCACCACCGGGCTGCACGATAGCCAGGTGCAATATTTTGAGCCGGCGAAGTGGGTAGCTAAACTGAGGACAACAAAAACAAATAACAACCTTCTCTTTTTATACACTAACATGGAAGCAGGCCATGGCGGCGCCTCCGGGAGGTTTAAACCCTTGAAAGATAAGGCGCGGGAATATGCTTTTTTACTTGCGCTGGAGGGCGAAATGGACTAATGTGGCCCGTATGACAATGTTTTATTCGATGATTTTTTCTTCCCTGGTCAACTGCCCGGCTTCATTTACGCCTTCAATAGTGACACGGAATTTTTTACAACTGTCGCTGTTATAAAACGGGATGATCACTCTCCTGGTATTTTTATCAAAATACAGGGCGGGATTCCAATATAAAGTGGCCCGGTAATCCTTTACGTTCGGCTCAGGATTTTTTTCATAATCAGGAGAATAAAATTCTTTAATTGCGGAATAACCATTAATGAGGGTAACAGGCAAACCCTTTATCTGAGAGTTATCGCTGCCACCTTTCTTCGTATAAATGGCGATCGCACCACCTGCCCCGCCGCCACCAGCTCCAAAAAATGGCGGACGAAAAACTTTGATCATGGCCACATCGTTCATATTGATCGATTGCAACTGGGATACATCTGCATTCACTTCATTTAAGAAAAAACTGGTAGCACTTCCACGCCAGGTAGCCCCGCCTTCACCAGCGGTGGAAATTTGCAGTCCGGCAACCTTGCCCTGTAAATACGCTAAAATACTGGGAGACGATTTTGCAAAGGGGTCATCCTCCGTGGTAAAAGTATAGCCATCTCCACCACTAAAAAACCCGGAAGTATATTCTTCATCTAATTTTTCTTTCAATGATTTTTGCTTAGCTCTCACCTGTACAGTTTCCAATGTCCGCATTCTGTTAAACTCAACCTGGTCACGCTGCAAACTTGCCATAGTACTACTTTTCTGTAAAACAACGCTGTCAATTTTCTCAGGTGCATACAAGGATGAAAGTACCGACAGCGGCTGGGCGGGTATCTTAATAAAATTACTGCGAAACGAAAAGCTCGCTGAAGTAGTAAGTGTGCGGTCCTTGTCGTTATTCAGCTGGTAATACATCCTGGCAGTATCAAAAAAATACAGTCCACTTTGCAAAAATTCGCCCTGGACATTTACCGGCATGCTGAAAATATTACTGCTGCCATTTTTTGTTTTCAATATCCCTGTTAGCTCTTTCTGGTATAATAAATTTTTTGAAAGGCCCAATATTTTACCGCTTATCGAAAGATAATTTTCCGGCAGGTTTCTTATCTCGGGCCATTTCCCGGCGAGCACTTCTTCCCACTTAAATCTTCGCCAACCATTGGTCATCATCACCAGGTCGAGATGCTGTTTGACAGAATCAGCGCCGGAAAAATAATAGGCGGCGTTGTAAATATATCCCTTCAGATCGCTGCTCAACAGAAGCTGCGAATAAATACTTTCTTCATTTTTTGTTATTGGGTTGAGGGCAGCATCAGTAACGGATACGGACAAATTAGACAGCAGCATATCGCCCACATCTATCTGGATGGTATTTCGGCCACGCTTGCCAAGGTTCTTTTCGCCGGAATGCAGGTCGGTTATAAAAGAATAGTTATCATGATTGATGTACACAACGCGTTCTGCAACCGGCTCCCGGGCAGCATTAAATACCGTAAGTTGCAACACGCCGTTGGGCAGACTGTCTATTTCGATCGGCGCCGTCACGCTCGGTTTTTTGGTCATGTTGATCCTGGCACTATATACGAGGCGTTGCTGCATCTGTGCCACCACGTTATAGGCTGTAAAAATCGCATCCACACTATCGGGCCTTGTTAGGGTATAATTTAGCTGGTTGTCTGTAAGATAAGTGCTCAAAACCATGCCTTGTTTTTTGGCTTCAGGCAATGCCGTTTCATGCTGTACGCCTTTTTTATCTTTCCAAATCGCTTTATATTTTTCCCCGGCAATTGGTCGCAAAGTGCAATACCCCATCCCATCATGTATGGAAGCAAAAGAAGTGAGTTTTTTCCCTTTTCCGTCTACAATATCACCTTTGATGGCAAACGGGGTTCCCTGGTTATCATTGGCTTTAAATGCCACCCGTGAAGAAATATCATCTACCAGGTCGCCACCTTCGGGAAAGAACTGGACATTGTAGGTTATAACTGGTGCCGTTTTTTTTGCAGTTGATTTAGCAGGGAGGATTTGCAAAGCTTTTACATACAACAGTGTTGAATCAAAATTCAGCATCCAGGAAGTGTAGGCCCGCAAAAATAAGCGGGTGGCTTTTATCGTATCGGGTAAATCAAAGCTTGAAGCCGCTCCCGCCTGCAGTACGGGCATCATTTTTCTTTGTAATACATTACCCTTATCATCCATTAATTCGGCATACATCGTTTTACTGATCGGGCCTGCAAGATTGTCTGCGCCAAGGTATGCTTTAAACCAGATGGTTTCACCGGCATTATAATACGCCTTGTCGAAATGCACATGAATTTTTTCCTGGGGATACTTCGTGTCTAATATGTTCAACAGGGAATCAATGTATTGCGCCTGGATACGGCTGGCGGAGATTATAAATAAGAGAAGGCAAATACAGTTCCGGTAAAGTTTAGTTTTTGTCATACCAATTCGTCCGATTTTTATCAAGAAACAAAGTAAGTGATTGATCGCAGATAAAACACCTGCAAAATGCTAAAACGGTTATAAAACCTGTTGCAATTGCATGAAGTACGCGAAAAATTTACATGTATTGAGTATCAAGCCGTTAAATCTTTTGAGAGAGAGCAGATAAGGGCATTTATCAAAATCACAGGAAGGGCTGCCTCATCTTCGCCAGGCTCTCCACCATCCCGACCTATTTCCTGGGTGGCTGAAGATCGTCCACTCCAATACGGTCAATTTCATCCTCGATAGCATCTGGTTTTTTATCCAGCGTCGACTTGATGAATAAATACCCTCCAAAAGCACTTGCAATACCCATAGATACCACGGCAACCAGGTTCTCTGGTCCAAACAATCCTATTGCGAACAGCGCGCCGACCATTTCGGCAGTTATCCATGCAAGTATGGTGTACCAGCGCCATGTGCCGGCTTTCAGTCCTTTTTGCGTAGCTAACCTTCCATTCATTCTACACAGAAAATATAAGGCGATAAAATCAAGCATATTTATTCTTTAGGTAATCAATAATGAGTGGCCAACGAGATAACCTGTCAACAGTAAACGACTAATCCCCTGCCCTCCCGGTTAAAATAACAAAAATCATTCTACAAGCAAAAAACCGAAGCCATCCACTTCGGTTTTTTACAATATTTTTAAAAATCGATTATGCCAGGTCAATATCAAAACTTACCAGCTGCACAAATTCACTCAGCCTTGCATCCAATTCTTTTTTGGTAATCTCTTTCAGCCGGTTTGGGCCAAATTTTTCAACACAAAAACTTGCCAGCGCACTTCCCATAATAATCGCTGTCTTCATGTTCGTGAAGCTGATATCTTTTGTTTTAGCCAGGTAACCAATAAAGCCACCAGCGAAAGTATCTCCTGCACCCGTTGGATCAAATACTTCTTCCAAAGGCAATGCCGGGGCGAAAAAAACATGGTCCTCATGAAACAACAATGCCCCATGCTCTCCTTTCTTGATCACTAAAAATTTCGGTCCCATTGAAAGGATCTTTCTTGCAGCTTTTGCCAGGGAAAATTCACCGCTCAATTGCCTGGCTTCCGCATCGTTGATCATTAATACATCGATCTTGGTCAGCACTTCTTTCAAATCATCGAGGGCAATATCCATCCAAAAATTCATAGAATCCATAGCAATCAGCTTAGGCCGTACTTTTAGCTGGTTGATCACGCTCAGCTGAATATGAGGAGATAAATTGCCGAGCATTAGAAATTCTGCTCCCTGGTAGCTATCAGGCACTATTGGATTAAAATCGGCCAATACATTCAGATCTGTCACCAGCGTATCCCGGTTGTTCATATCCAGGTGGTATTTTCCACTCCAAAAAAATGATTTTTTATCAGCCACCGTTTCAACGCCATCCAGTTCAACCCCACGTTTTTTAAGTTCATCAAGCTCTTCCTGCGGAAAATCGTACCCGATGATAGATATCTGCTGAATAGGAGTGATAAAATTAGCGGCGGCATATGCCACATAAGTTCCGGAACCGCCAACAATCTGGTCAACTTTTCCGAAAGGAGTTTCTATGGCATCAAACGCCATTGTTCCAACTGAGATTAAAGACATTTTATTTTGTTTAATTTTACCCGCAGGAAGCTGGGTTTCAATATTTAAAATCGTTGCAAAAGTAGTGGTTTATGAAGTGTTTCAGGCACGTGGCATTATTTTTATGAATATTGCTTTACAAGCTATGTTGAATTATCCCCGGGAAAGGTGTGACGGTTGCCTCAGGAGCATATCAAAGATATTTGTACATCAAAAAATTAAATTATGTTGTTAAGAATACATCCTGAAAATCCGCAGCCGCGACTGATTAAACAAGTGGCAGAGTGCCTGAAAGATGGCGGGATAATAGTATATCCAACCGATACAATCTATGGACTGGGTTGCGACATCAAACAACAAAAAGCGGTCGAAAGAATTTGCAAAATAAAGAACATCGATCCGCAAAAAGCCCAGTTATCCTTTATCTGCCTTGATCTCAGCCATTTAAGCGACTACACCAAAAGCATTGATACTCCTCTGTACAGGATGCTGAACAATTATTTACCGGGCCCCTATACTTTTTTATTGCCGGCAAGCAAACAGGTTCCGAAAATTTTGCAGAACAAGAAGAAAACAATTGGCCTTCGTATTCCGGATAATATCATTTGCCACCAAATTTTAACGGAAATGGGGAATCCTATACTGAGTACTTCTTTGCCCGGCGAAATGGTGGAAGATTATACAGATCCTGAAATTATTTATGAAAGATTTGCATCCCTGGTAGATTTTGTGATCGATGGAGGAATCGGGGGTATGGTGCCCTCCACCATCATTGACTGTACCACCGATGACTGGGCAATAACAAGGCAGGGATTGGGCGAATGGGCAGCTTAGCCGTTTATCCAAATGAACGCCCGGCAAGCGGCGATTGCACGAAGCGGGAACAATACTGCTCATTTATTGTTATAGCCGCAAACCCATACTATGAGTAAGGTCTACAGCATTAAAACCGTGCAGCAAATACCCATCCCCCTTGAGGAAGCCTGGAATTTCTTCAGCAGTTCTGCTAACTTAAAGGACATTACGCCGGATAACCTTGGCTTCAACATCATTTCAAAACATCATGGAGAAAGAATGTATGCCGGGCAGATTATTGAATATACCGTCAGGCCGGTTTTAAACATCCCGTTGTACTGGATGACCGAAATCACGCATGTGGAAGATAAAAAATATTTTGTTGATGAACAGCGTTTCGGGCCTTACGGAATGTGGCATCACCAGCATCATTTTAGAGCCATCGAAAACGGTGTGGAGATGACAGACATCGTACACTATAAGCTATCTTTTGGGATAATAGGAAGTATCATCCATCGTTTGATAGTAAAGAACCAGCTTAAAAAGATATTTGATTATCGTTATAGAACGGTGGAGCAACTTTTTAAAAAAGCCGTCGTTAACGTTTAGCAAGATTTACAGTGTTACCCAGGCATCCTGGTAATATACTTTTCCATCTGCTTTATCTGGTCGGCAATTTGCGGCGTTGTAGGTTTAAGACCTTTGGCTTTTCGGAAATATTCCTTGCCCGCCCTGAACTCTCTTTTATTGATCATAATGGAAGACAGTTGCAGGTAAGCAGCGGCTTCATTTTCTTTATCGGGTAACCCCGAGCGTATGGCGCCACGGATATAGGTTTCTGCCTGGCGCATATCACCTTTTTGCATTGCCAGCATGCCAAGTTGTAATTTGTTAGCGCCTTCAGCTTGCTTCATTTGGCCGCCCATTAAGCCACTGCCATCACCCATTAACTCCTGGCTTTTTTTCAAATTCTTCTCAGCGCCGTCAAAATTCTGATCCACCATATCGAGATTGCCCTTTACGGTGTAGTAAACAGACCGGATAGGCTTTATCAGTAAAGATGGGAACCAGATGGATGCGAGCACTTTTTTAGCGCCTTCCATATCGCCGGTTTCCATACACTCCTGTATCAACCGCATGGGGCCAAATACAAAATGTCCGGCGATCAAGACCACTGCCGCAAGGTATAGAACGAATGAAGGCCAAAATCCGGCCTGTATATTGGTGAAAATGGCGATGGCCAATAAAACGATGCCAATCCAAAGCCGATATTTAATAACTACATTCAACCACTTCATATTCGAAATAAATTTGGAAGGCAAAGATAAGGCCCGGCAGTGAAATTCCGGTTTGTGATTTAAAATCCGCATGCATCGCTGTAAAATGGGTGGTTATAGGGGAAGATGAGTGGTTTTATTTGTAAGAAAATGCCTGGAATTTGAAAATGAGAAAATTTGAAAATGGCTCAATGACAGCATTGTGCACCTTATTAGAAAAAGTGACTTTTTGTTAAGCTTTATCACCTTGTAACGTACACTACAAACCGCGACTGTATTCGTAAATAGATAAATAATGACTCCCAACTAACCTGTATTGCGATAAATAAAATATGATTGGATTTCAATGATCGTGTTTCTTAGCGGCAGGGCTATTCATTTTTTTATTAACTTGCGCCAGTTATTTTAAAATTTCAGTGTCAAAACGCTGAAGTTCAATTACAGGGTCCCGTAGTTCAATGGATAGAATAGAAGTTTCCTAAACTTTAGATGTGAGTTCGATTCTCGCCGGGACCACCTCACCGGAAAGGCACGAAAATTCGTTGTTTTTCCGGTTTTTTATTTTTCTGAAACCCTTATTCGAGCGTCTACGTAGTATTCTGCACTATTCGTTACAGATTTCCCCAGTATAAAAAGTTAATAATTAAGGTGTGAGTGCCAGATCAATTGATATTTCGTATTTTTAAAAACTAATTGAGTTGCATGCGTACACTTGTTTTATTGACCGTTTTGTTTTTTGCTGTTGCAATAAAGGCCCAAACGTTAATACCTATAAACTCTGCCGATTTTACGCAGGGCAATAGGATCGCACACAATATATACCTGGCCGACAGTCTCCCAAAAAGCAAATGGTCTTTAAGCCGGTATAATAGCATTTCCACCTCCTTTACTTTTTTTAAAGGCGGCAACGCTTCCATTATTAGTGCTCCGATGGGATTGCAATTAAATCGGATGTTAAACAATAACTTGTATGCTTTTGCCAATATAGCTGTTGTACCTGCTTACATCAATTTTAACCATGCATTTATCTCAACCTGTAATAATAAAATGAATACTGGCAGTGTGTTTCGCGGGCCAAATCACTTAGGGTTGTATTCTGCTGCATCCATGGGCCTTATGTATATTAATAACAACAAAACATTTTCTATTTCCGGAAGTGTTAGCGTGGAAAACAGTAACATTCCTCCTCTCTTAGTTTATCCAGTCAATACTACGGTGCAAATGCCATACGGCCGTACAAACAGGTAAGCGTTTGTGATCGATGGCACCCCTGGCCGCTAAGTAGCAAAGACAGGTAAGTTCGCAAAAATATTATAGCCGGGCAAGCGATTTTCAATCACCCATAAAGAGTTTGGCGGAATGGTCAGGCAAATAAAAGCCATGCAAATACAACTTTTGCATGGCTTTTATTTGAGATTACTAATATTTCGACTACCCATCACAACTTTACCGCACTACCCGTATTGGCCGATTTATGAACCGCCTCCACTATCCGGATATCTCTGAGTCCTTCTTCGCCGGGCACCATCATTGGTTTTCCTGCTTTAATAGATTTTGCATCATCATCCATTTGCCTCGCCTGTTGCCAGGGCACTTCATAAGGATGATAAATTTCACCCAGCGGGCTCTTGCCTTTTAATCCATTATAGGCTGAATAAGGCGCCATATTGATTGATCCCTTTTCACAGGTGATGTCAAGGAAATTGATATTTTCTCCAAAGCTTGTTTTGATATCCGCCAATACGCCACCCGGGAACTCCAACACCGCTACGGCGGTTTCATCCAAACCATCTTTGTAAATTTCCGGACGGGTGGTAGATGTTTTTGCAGAAATGATACTCAATGGCTCCATACCGGTGCCCAATCTTGCTCCCTGTATGGCATAAACGCCCATATCATACATTACACCTCCGCCCATCGCTTTTATCTGTTTCCAGTGATTGGTTCGGTTATCGCGGTAGCCTGCAGCGGCATTTACTTTTTTCACTTTACCCAGTTGATGCTGCTTTACAATATCACGATACTGCATTGTATTGGGTTCGTGTTGGAGACGGTAACCGATTGCAAGTGAACGCTTGTTTTTATTGCATGCATCAATCATGTCCCGGCATTCCTGTACTGACATGGCCATTGGCTTTTCGCACCATACATGTTTGCCGGCATTAGCTGCTCTTATAACATATTCGCGGTGCATGGAGGGCGGAAGTACCACGTATACAACATCAATGTCTGGGTTGTTGGCAATCTGGTCAAAGGTCTGATAATTGTAAATATTCTTGTCGGGGATATTATATTTTTGTTTCCATGCTTCCGCCTTGGATGGTGTGCCCGTGACAATGCCGGCAAGATAGCATTCCTTCGTTTGTTGAAGTGCGGGTGCCAGCAAGTCCGTACTGTAATAACCTAATCCCACCAACGCTACGCCCAGCCTGTCTTTTACCCGTGGAGTAGCAGGGAACAATATTTTAGGCGAATAAAGAATGGCTGCGCCTCCGAGCGCAATACTTTTAATAACCTTTCTGCGTGAAATGATATTCATGATCCGGTTTTAAACTGTGAAAAAAAATTGCAGGAAGTTGTACGGCTAACAAATTCTTAACAACAATTTAATAAAAATTCGCCATTTATTTTGGCAGTCTCGGCATTTTTGATCGATTGGCAAGAGGGCAGGAAACACCATTAAGGCTTTACCAGTCCACGGCCATGGCAAAAACGATTGAATTAAAGAAAGGGGATGAATATCAATTTGAAGGTTTATAAAGGCCAGTTGTAACAAATTGTAAATGCAACTGCATCCAGGCAATTTCCTTAAGCTCCAAATTCTGATCTTCGATAGCCTTAATATGATTTACACTGTCTGTAATATCTCTTTCTATAAAAACCCAATGGGTAACCAAACCCCTGCTGTCAGTAATGGGCGATCTCGAAAAATGACCCCCAAACTCCTCCCATTTTTTTTGTAACTGACTATTTCCACATGGCGTGGATCGTTTTTTCAAGCGCAAGTTGTAAACGACCGGGTTCGATTTGATTTGTGTTTTTGCCCTGTAGCATTTCGGCAATTTACCAAGTACATCTACACCGGATTAACCCGTCATCTTTTTATATCGGGAAAGAGATCGTTAAAAGGCAACCTTTCTGCGGTTCAGAATTGACAAGCATCTCTCCCCCGTGAATTTCGGCCCGGGTATTAATATTTTCCAACTCCACTCCATCTACCGGCTTAGCGGTATGGGGTGCAACACCATCATCCCTGATGGTAAGCGAAAGCCTGTTTTTTGTTTGTTCCAGTAGTACCTGTATCTCTTTTGCATAACAATACCTGATGATGTTATTGATTTGTTCCTGAACAATACGATAGATGGCAAGTTGCAGCTGGCCACTGATCAGCCGTTCGTCAACATTTTTCCATTCAGCAACAAACTTTATTGAACAAGCCTGGCTTTTAATGTGAATCCAGCTGTTTAACGATTCAATAAAACCAGTATCCTCGAAACTGGGGGGCATAATCATCTGCGATAACTGCTTTATTTCGTCAATCGCCAGCAGGATACATTTTTTGCTGTTTAGCATAAACCCCATGTGCTTATCCTCCGCAGAAATGGCGCAGTCGATGTATAAATTGGAGGTGGCAAGTATCTGGTTGATGTTTTCGAGCAATTCGTTTGCCATCTGGCGCCGTTCTGTTTCATGTACCACCAGCAAAGCATTCGTTTTATTTTTTACAAGCTGTGCTTTCTTATTCTCCAGTAGGATTTCCTGCTCAATTTTCTCCAGTGCACCCGTAATGGCCCCCGGAAGATTTTCGAGATGATCTTTCAGGATATAATCATTTGCTCCTGCTTTTATAACTGAAACAGCATACTCCTCGGAAATGGCAGCAGTTACCAGGATGAAGGGGATTTTCATTCCGCTCTGATGAAATATGCTTAATGCTTCCACGGAATTGAAAGAAGGAAGCGAATGATCCGAAAGAATTACATCTGGCGAAAATTCCATAAGGGCAAGCACATAATCATTTTTCTTATCTACAACCATTATTTCCGCATCCATTTGCGCCTTTTTTAACACGCGTTTTACGAGCTCTGCATCATCACTCACATCTTCAAGATGCAGTATTTTAATTTTTTTATCATGTTGTATTACGATCATCTATTCATAAGGGGTGTGGTTGCGAAACGACGAACTCTAAATACGGTAAGATGTTAATCTACTATCACAATGTTATATGTTAGGGTTTTGGAGCAGCAGTTTGCCACGGCCAAGTAATGTAGGGTATCAAGGCTATTGAAGATAGTGTAAGCTGTTCTTTTATCAATATTCGATACACAGAAACTATGCAATAACCCGAAGTATTTCCACGCTTTTTACAATACTCAACAGACTGTTGTGTAACAGGATGTAATCAGGGTAGAAGCTTCGGCAAACAATAAACAAAGTTGGGAGGTTTTTTCAAATTATTGTTACACAATTATTGTGACATATTACATCATTTACATGTTTTTCTATCAGTTGCTACGGCCAAAATGAACCCTATTACTGGTGTTTGAGTTGATATTGTTATCGTGCGTTTTACCGGGATCTTGTTTCAATCATTTTAATGATATAGTTTTTTAAAGGCAGACGGGGTTGAGCCCGTAACTTTTTTAAACTGGTTAGATAAATGAGAAACGCTGCTGTAGCCCAGTTTATAGGCAATTTCAGTCAGATGCAAGCCATCATTGATCAGTAATTCTTTAACCAGTTCAATTTTTTGCGAAATCACAAATTTTTCGATGGTGCTACCTTCCACTTTTGAAAAAATAGCAGAAAGATACGAATAGCGGTACTTTAGTTTTTCAACCAGGTAATCTGCGAAACTCGTTTGCATTTCATTTTCCGGTAATTGGATGAATGCCGAAATTACATTCTTCACTTTTTCTATCAACATGCTTTTGTTATCATACCTTAAATCAAGGTCATCCACTTCTTTCAATGAAGCACTGATAACCGGCAAATTGATAGATAGCAGGCAACCTTGCCCCGGTTGAACAATTAGGTCGGCACTTCCGGCGTAAAATGTTGCACGGCTCCTGGCGCTTTTTAAACGTGCTGCCATTTGCTTTTTGCTGGCAGGCAGGCTTACGCCATTATCGGAAATTAGCACCTGTATCAATTTTTTGACTTGTGAAATCTTAATTGTGATTTGAGATGTGTCGGTATCACTGAGAACATAATCGATGTGATCCCGCACCATCCTGAGAATATTAATTTTAAACTTATTGTCTACGCTTTTCTCATCTAGATTTTCAAATTCACAGGATATTTTCACCGGGCTGGATTCCATCCTTTCCAGAATGATATTTTCAACTGCTTCTCTCAGACCAAGACGCAATTTAGCTCCTGAAGTGAGGCCTTTGGATAAATTGCTGATTTCATGCATTGCCATTGACAGGTACCTGGAGGAGCGGGTTAAATATATTTCGCTATACACGCCTCCGCGTTTCGCCATATCGATACAGAGTTTGGCTGCCCCCATTAAGTGATTTACACTATCATGCAATTCTTTCCCGACTACCAATCTTTCCAGGTATTTTGCCTTTTCGCTGGCTACGAACACCTCCTTTTCTTTTGAGCTCATCACCTGTGCCATCTGCTCTTCCAGTAAACGAAATTGCATGGCGGTGCCTTTCATCTTTTCGTTATCAAGCCGGCATTTTTCAAGCGCATTGCTGATCGCCGCAGGAAGGCGGCTAAGATTATCTTTCAAAATATAATCGAGGGCGCCATTCTTAATGCATTGTACGGCAAACTCCTCCGAAACCGCACCGGTAACTAATATAAATGGGGCAAAACGCTGCTGCTGCTGCAGGTGATCTTTGAATATATCTAAAGCTTCAGCCGCGTTAAACTGTGGCATCGAATGGTCGGAGAGAATTACATCAGGTTTGAAATGTATTATCGCACTTGTGAAATCTTTTTTAGTGTCTACAATCATCGGGGTAAACTGAATTCCTCCCTTTTTCAAAGAAAACTGGATGAGTTCAGCATCCGGTGCAGAATCTTCCAGTAATAGTATTTTCAATTGCTTACTCATTCAAATGTATTAGGGATGGAAAATTCTACCAGCACACAACTTCCCAGGTAAGTCCGGTAATGTTGGATAAATGGGTAGATAAACACGTTGCGAAAAAACACTGGTACAAGGCATACGTGATAGTTGTAACCCCGCGTGTTTACCGGTAACAACCGAGCGAATGACAGCTCCCATTAAAAATGACACCACGGGGTAACACCTAAATATAGTTAGAATGTAGCGTTATAGTGCAACTATCACTAGAGTTGTAATGAAAATTTGATCCCAGCGCTGGCCCGAGGTGAGAAAAAGTACAATGAAAGGAAGCTCCAGCGATGGGGAATTGTCTCCCCACTACTCTAAGGCATATGATGTGAAGGCCGTTCTCAGTGCCTTATATCCTCATTTAATTTAGGGCATAAAAATTTCATTAGGGTAGAACTGAGAATATCTAAAATGAGATACCAGTGCCGGCAGTTGATACTTATTGGAGGAACTGTGGTGGCTGGCCAAGCAATATGTCAAAAAAAATTCTTGTAATACTACCGGCAAAATTTGTATTGAACATCACTATTTTATTACTGTTCCAGGTAATAGGGTCCTGTATTTATGTCCATCCCGCTTACGGACAAATTCAATCCTTTCCGGATGCGGAAGGCTTCAATCAATTTAAGGCAGCTCTAAATTTCATGCAAAAACTTTCGCCTGCATTCCATCGGCCAAACGATTCCATTCCCATCAATTTTGTAAAAAAAGACTCGGCTAATGTGAATCGCTACCAGGTAAAAGGTATGCTTTATTTTACCCGGGGAAATGTTTCCATTTCGCTGAATGACAGCCTGGTGCTGAATTACAGAACATGGAACATACCATCCAACAATCGCCTCAGCTTTACGCCAGGTGGCATATTGGTAACCGGTTTTGTAATAAGCAGTGATTCTTCTTCAATTTCTGTAACAAACACACAAAATTTTCCGGGCGATTCCGTTGCTATCGCCCTGCGCAATATTAATATCGGGGATATAACAGGACTTTATAACATCGATAGTTTAGGGGCATCAGGTTTAGTCGATGCATCAATACAGGCTGCCGGATTGAGCAAAGGCTTTCCTGCTGTTACCGCCACGGCCTTCGTTAGAAACATGCAACTGATGCAACAACCGCTTGGCAACCTGCAGGCAGAGATGCAATGGGTGAATAAAAATACCATTCACACAACCTTTGGCCTTACGGAAAATGATAATCTTGTTAGTGGAAACGGCAATTTGTTTTTAAATAATCCGCAGCAGCAGTTTGACATTGATCTGGACATCCAAAAACTACAGATCGCCTCGCTCCAAGGCTTTTTCAAAAATATCATCACCGTTTTGAGTGGCAATCTCAACGGGTTGCTGGAAGTCACGGGAAATTTTAAACAGCCGCAATGGAAAGGTGCAGTCAATATTGACTCCGCCCAATTTTCTGTCAATCAATCCGGAACCGTTTATTCGCTCAATCAGCAAAAGATATCGTTCGATTATCCTACAATTCATTTTGACCGGTTTACAATTAAGGACAGCCTGGATCGTGCGCTGGTATTCAATGGCAATCTTTCAGGCATGGATAAAGGTTATGCGATCGATTTGGATTTGAATGCTACTGATTTCACTTTGATCAATGCTCCCAAAGCGATCAACAACCAGGTGTACGGTTATGCCGGTATCGGGACAATGATGTCGATTAAGGGTACTACCGAAAATCCCCTGTTGAAAGGCGACATTCAACTGAATGAAAAAACGGACGTGACGCTGGTATTGCCGGGCAAAAACAGCGATAAAGATGTGGCTGGTTCGGTGGTGCGATTTATTGACAAGGATACATTTAGACTGCCGCAATTAACTGACTTTAAACCTGCAGCCGCCCCAATGATCAATCTATCCAAATACATCAACCGCAACCTCAATTTTCATCTCGATAAACAAGCTGCATTAACGATTATCATAGATCCGGCCACCGGCGACGAATTAAAGGTACAGGGTGATGCAAAGCTGAATGGCGGTGTTGATTCGGCCGGGCACCTGGTGATGGCCGGCACCTACGTGTTAAACAGCGGCTACTATGAATTGAATTACCAGTTCTTAAAAAAACGCTTCAACCTGGTTCCGGGCAGCACAATTACTTTCGGCGGCAACCCGCTGGATGCTCAAATAAATATCCGGGCAGAATATATTGCCAATACCGCCTCTAAAGATCTATTGGGTAACGAAGTAGGCGCTGTAGAAGCTTCCATCGCTCGCTCATTTAAACAAAATATTCCTTTCAGGGTGATCCTTTACCTGAAAGGTTCTTTAAACAAGCCTGAGATAAGTTTTGATATCCAACTGCCTCAAAACCCTGCCATCAGTGGCCGCTTAAGAACAACCATCGAAAATAAACTGGTTCAGTTAAGGGGAGATATTGCCGCTATCAACAAACAGGTATTTGCGCTGCTGGCGCTGGAGCGTTTTGTTGGTGAGCAAAGCACCGATTTCTTTAAGGGCAATGGCGCCGACTTTTCCGATATCAATAAAGAAAGCGTCAGTAAGTTTTTATCCGCCGCCCTCGACCAGGTAGCCTCTGATCTTTTTAAAGGGATCAATGTAGATCTTAATTTAAATTCATTTAAAGATTTCACGAACAATTTAACCACTCAAAAAACGGATCTCAATGTAGAAGTATCAAAAAACTTCCTGAACGACCGGTTGAATGTAACTGTGGGAAGAAACTTTGGTATCGAAAGCCAGGATGGATCCGCAAAAGCGGCCCAACAAAAAGGCAGTCGATTTTTACCGGATGTAACGGTTAATTATAAACTCTCTACCGATGGTAGATATATGTTGCGCTCGTACAATAAAAATCCTTTTGAAGTGATATTGGATGGATACATCGTGGAAACGGGTATTGCATTTATTGTTACGATGGATTATGAAAAATACAGGGAACTATTTATCAATAAAAATAAAAAGGCAGGCAATAAATGATGAGATACAGAACAGCTCTATATTGCCTCCTCATAGTACTTGTTGCAAGCAGTTGCGGTGTACAAAGATTTCTTCCACCGGGTGAAAGATTGTACAGGGGCGCAACCATAACAGTAGAAAAAGACAGTGCAGTAAAAGTATCTTCACGACAGCTGAGAAAGCAACTGGAACTGGCTGATAAGCCGGGGGGAAATAAATTCGCCGTTGGCCAACCCTATAAAGTATGGTGGTGGTTCGTAATAGGTGAACCAAAAAGACCAAATGGAGTCAGGGCCTTTTTCAGAAACAAGCTGGGGGCGCCTCCTATCCTCAGCAGCATGGTGAATCCTTCCGTTACTGCGCAGCATATGCAGGCATTTTTGGAAAACCTGGGATACTTTCATTCGGTGGTGAGCGGCGATACCATTAACAACGGTTACATGACCCGCGCAATTTACAAAGCACATGTATTGCCACAATACACCATCAAAAATATCAGCTGGGTAAACGACAGCTTGCCACTGGTGAAGTTGTTACAGCAGCACCAACAAAAAGGAATTCTTCAAATTGGCAATGGGTACCGGTTAAGCGATATCCAGGCCGAACGGGACCGGCTCGACCTGTATGTAAAAACGAAGGGCTATTATTATTTTAATCCCAACTACATCATGGCTTACGCCGATAGTACCATTGGCAATCATGAAGTGGATCTCTATTTAAGTATCAAAAAAAATATTCCCGAAATTTCGCTGCATGAATTCACTATAAACCAGGTGATGCTTTTCCCAAATTATACGCTTTTATTACCGCCCCCCGACACCAGCAGAACAGGTACGGTCAATATGGATGGACTGTTGATCAGGGATACAATTAATAGATTTAAACATAGATTGTTCAAAAACCTGGTAACCTATCGCCCCGGTAAAGTGTACAGCAGTACCGATCAGAATACAACATTAAACAGGCTGATGAATGTAGGCACCTTCAAGTTTGTAAAGAACCGCTTTGAACCTGTAAAAGATGCAGACAATGCATACAAGCTGAATGTTTTTTACTACCTCACTCCTGCCAAAAAGAAATCGGTACAAATGGAGCTCGATGGATTTTCGAAGGAAAATAAGTTTATCGGCAGCCAGTTAAGCGTAAACCGGCGCAACCGAAATACTTTTAAAGGTGCGCAGTTATTGATGGCAAAATTGTATGGAGGATTTGAATTATCCTTTTCGGATTCCCTGAAAACTGCTAATAATTACAGGGTGGGCCTGGAAGCATCCCTTAACCTGCCGAGAATGTATCTTCCATTTATAAAAATAAAGGAAGCCAATTTGTACCCGCCGCGTACACGCTTATTAGTAGGGTATGAATTGTTTAGAAAACAACTTTTTTACACGAAAAACATTTACCGCCTCGAGTATGATTTTGCCCTGAAAGAAAGCAGCAATAAGGAACACCTGTTTTCGCCCCTGGCAATTACCTATATCAATCCCGGCAACTTAACCGATACTTTTTCAAAAGAAACGATCCGCAAGCCTTCTCTCCTGGTCAATACCTGGTCGGAACTGATTGTTGGGTCAATATATTCCTTTACATATAATACGGCCAACCCGTTCGCAAAACAACAATGGTTTTTCAGAGGCAGTATTGATATGGCTGGCAATATTGCCGGGCTGATAAGTGGTTCAAAGCATGCCAGGGAAAAAACCCTGTTCGGAACTCCCTTTGCGCAATACGCAAAAGCAGATATCGACATTCGATACACCAGGAAGCTGAACAATAATTTCCAGTGGGTGAACCGTTTCCAGGTGGGTGTTGGAATACCGTATAACAACTCAAATATTCTACCTTTTTCAAAACAATATGTTATTGGTGGCTCATCGTCTTTGCGTGGATTCCAGATGCGGCGGATCGGCCCCGGATCTTATTTGCCCACACTTGATGATCAGCGGCTGTACCAGGTGATTGGAGGAGATTATAAACTCCAGTTCAATTCTGAATTAAGAATACCGATTGTTGCTAAACTTAGTGGAGCAGCCTTTGCAGACTTTGGGAATATCTGGACGAAAGACACCCTCCTTTTTGGAAAGGCAGGCCAGTTAAAGAAAGATTTTATAAAGGAGATCGCGGTGGCTGCCGGGGTCGGGCTCAGATTTGATGCTGGATTGATTTTATTAAGAGTAGATCTCGGAATTCCGCTACGAACGCCTTACCTGCCCGATGGTAAGCGATGGATATTTGATAAAATTGACCCAACTGATAAAGAGTGGAGAAAACAAAACCTAATAGTTAATATCGCATTAGGCTATCCTTTCTAAACCCCTTTGCAATTCCATTGGCGTAGAAAATACCGGTAAATACATTTATGAAAAAGATCATCAAAATAGTAATTGTTATAATTATAGCCGGCGCAATCGGGGGTTATATGTACCTGCAATTCAACAAAAAGAAAATTGTAAAGGATTCTATAGAAAATGCAATCACAAAAAAGACCGACAGTCTTTACTATGTTCACTATGACAGCTCAAAGATTGATGAAATCAATGGAAATGCAACTTTTTACAACCTGGTGCTGCAATCGGATTCTGCCCAAAAAGAATTATTAAATAGCACGGATAGTTTGCCAAATGCCTTGTACAATGTTCGGGTATTACAGGTAAGCGTAACCGGAGTTGATATTCCCGGACTACTACAGAAACAAAACCTAGCGGCAACAAAAATAGAACTGATTAAACCTGTTATCCAGATCATCAATACCGGGGCTGATAATCCCAGGCCCTTTACGATGCAGGATACAGTTGAGTTGTACAAAAAAATATTGGGCAAATTCAAAAGCATCCGCGCCAACACGATACAGGTAACCAACGGCACATTGCTGATTACTAATAAAACCGGCAAGGCACAAACCAGTTTTGAAAACATCAACATCACACTAAATAATTTTTTAGTGGATGACACAAAAAATTATGAAAACATCGCCAGTTATTTTATAAAAGATGTAAGGGCAACGGTGGAAAATATTCAATTGCCCGCATCAAAAACGGACACAAGGATCAACCTCGAGAAAGTAGATTATAATGCGGCAAAAAAATACCTGCAAATTTCTGCCATCAAACAATACAAGATAAACAATATGAACTCCATTACGGAGCTTAAAAACATCCGCATAAATGAATTGAATACCGATGCATTTATTTTACAACAACAACTGAAAGCAGGTCAAATTACCTGCGATGGTGGGGTAATTACCATCTATACATCTAAGAAGAAGGGAAAGGCAAAGGCAGAAGAACAAACACTGGAATTGTCTACCGATATGATTGACCAGGCACAAATAGCAGGCATCGATTTGAAAAGTACAAAAGTTATTATTGCCGATAAAGCAAACCCCGCCAAAGATCCGTTTGTACTGAACAACGTAAATTTCAAAGTGACCAAAATGCTGAAAGTAACAGAAGGCAACACACTCAGCAATATCATTAACAATGCTGAATGGGAATTATCCGCCGATGGTTTTTCACTGAATACAAAAAGCAAACTTTACAAAATGCGTGTGGGCGATTTTGTTATTAATAATGCCGCATCATTGGTAAAGATTAAAAACTTTCTTTTAACACCATTACTTACAGAACAGCAGTTTGGCCAGCACAACCATTTTCAAAAGGATCAGTATAACCTGGTGGTAAATGATATCGTTCTTTCGGGGGTTAACATCAGCAAGTTGATCAGCAATAAAGAACTTGACGTAGAAAATGCTTCACTTCAGCCGATCATAAAAATATTCAACGACCGAACCCTGCCGCCTTCAGGAAAAAGTAAGGTAGGCAACTATCCCCAGCAGCAAATAATGAAACTGCCGCTGCCCGTTTACATCCATACGGTCAAAATAAATAATGCATCAGTTTCTTACCGGGAACGGGCAGTAAAATCAAAACTTATTGGGAATGTTTTTTTTACAACCATTAATGGAACGATCACCAATGTTACCAATATCCCTGAACGCATCAAGACGAATGATCTATTAAAATTAAATGCTACCGCGAAATTTTTAGGTGCCGGTAATTTAACAACCGAATGGCAATTTCCCCTGAAGACAGCCAGCAACGGAACTTTCAAAATCAGTGGCCGGATGCAGGAGTTGGATGCTCCTACTTTGAACTCCATTCTAAACCCACTGGCAATGGCGTCTATAAAGGAAGGCAAAATTGATGAAGTAGCTTTTTCAATGGACGGTACCAATTATAAAGCCATTGCAAATATTTTATTTCTCTATCACGATCTGAAACTCGATGTTCTAAAAAAAGATGAAGAAGCCGATTTAAAGAAAAGAGGCCTCGTTAGTTTGCTCGCCAATGCCATTATAAAAAATGACAACACCAATAAAGCCAACAGCAAACAAATAAACAATGATAGAGATACTACCCGCTCCTTCTTTAACCTTGTTTGGAAAACCATTTATGCCGGCGCAAAAAATACAGCACTCGGGAAAAAATAGCACAGGCAATTTCAAATACGTTTGCAGCAGGCAGTATATGGTTGCTGATTATACCCGTCTGGTGATAGTTCTTGACCTTTTAATTTTCTTGATTTCAAATAAATAAGTATTTTTTCGCCAGGAGCTCTGATTTAATTATGAACAGGTTGACAACAGTATTTTAACCTTAGTAGATATTGCTGATTTAATACGTTAACCTTATTACTTTACTTTGCCCCGTGCAATACTTTCCAAATAAAGTAATAAGGTTTGATCATGCGCATAATAGTTTCTACTAAGGTTTGCGCAAGCTCACTCACTATTTTACCTTCTGCGCAGTTTACTTCGTTAGGCAAAAAAATCGTTCATGCTTATCATCCCACACAATAATTGGTTGATCAAAAAGAGAAAGCTGCAACACCCGTTACTTTATTAATAAAAAAAGTTCACATTTGTCGAATCTCTTCAATCAACTTGTTTTATGAAACGATTTGCCATTACTTGCTCCCTGCTTTTTTTATACCTTTTCAATTTTAGCCAGGATCCATGGAAAATTACTGCCACGAATATCAACCCTGCCAACTACTACGGCATTACGGTAGCCAACGGAATGTTGGGCATTGTTAGTAGTCCTGAAGCGTTCAAAGTAAAAGATGTAGTGCTGGCCGGTGCATACGATCTATATGGCCGCGGCCGGGTAAGTAACTTTATCCGCAGCTTCAATTTATTGAATATGTATATGGAAATTGATGGCAGGCGGCTGGCAAATAATGATGTAACCAATATGCGGCAAGCACTGGACATGCGGCAAGCCAGTTTCACCACTACTTTCGATTATAAAGACGCAGCTTCAGTGAGCTACACCTATTATTCACTGCGCCAGCTTCCTTATTCTGTTTTGATGGATATCATCGTTACTGTAAAAAAAGATTGTAACCTGGGCAGCGCAAGCATCATGGAAGCGCCCGATGCTTTGAAGGAGGTGCAAAATTATTACAATGAAATTGACCGTCCGCATACTACCATCAGTTTACTTACTTCTACGGCAAAAAGTCCTACCGGCAAATTGTTGATGTGCGCCTCCAATGCATTCATCTTTAGTGAAGCGCATGGCAGTGAACCGAGGGTTATTCACGAAATGTGGGATAACAACCAGCACCTGATGAAATTTTCAAAAAGGTTAAAGGCCGGAGAGTCTTACCGGTATTCTATTGTAGGATCATCCATTACCTCAGCACATCACAATGACCCTTTAAACGAAGCTGAGCGCCTTACGATTTTTGCAAAATTGCAGGGCCGTGAAAGGCTGATAGCAATGCATACCAAGGCATGGGACGAATTGTGGAAAAGTGATATCACGATTGAAGCTGCAAGTCCTTCCGATGCAGCGGAGGTTGCACAAACCCAACAGGATGTACATAGCATGTTGTACCATCTTTACTCATTCGTGAGAGAAGGCTCTTCTAATAGTCCTTCCCCGATGGGATTAAGTGGCCTGGGCTACAACGGCCATGTTTTCTGGGATGCTGAATTGTGGATGTTCCCGGCAATTTTGCAAATGCATCCTGAACTTGCGAAAGGCATGATTGAATACCGCTACCTGCGACTTGAAGCCGCGGAAAGAAATGCATTTGGCAAAGGATACAAGGGAGCGATGTTTCCCTGGGAAAGCGCAGAAACAGGAGTGGAAGAAACGCCGGTCTGGGCTTTGAGCGGGCCCTTTGAACATCATATTACGGCTTGTGTAGGCATCGCCGCATGGAACTATTATTCTGTTACACAGGATAAAAACTGGTTAAGGGAAAAAGGTTGGCCAATCTTAAAGAACACAGCGGATTTTTGGGCAAGCCGTGTTGAAAGGAACGGTCCCGGAAAATATGATATCAAAAATGTAGTGGCCGCTGATGAGTGGGCCGAGAACGTGGATAACAACGCATTCACCAATGCGGCAGCCAAGGCTAACCTGCAATATGCCACGCAAGCTGCAAAATTACTGGGGATTACTGCCGATCCGGATTGGATGAATGTTGCCGGCAATATCCCCATTTTGAAAATGGCCGATGGCATTACGAGCGAGCACCTGGCATACAAGGGTGAAGGCATTAAACAGGCGGATGTAAACTTACTGGCCTACCCTTTAAAAGAAATCACCGATCCGAAGCAGGTGAAAAAAGATTTGGACTATTATTCAGTACGGGTGCCCGATGCCGGCACACCTGCTATGACACAGGCGATCTTCTCCTTGTTGTACGCGAGGTTGGGTGAAAGCCAAAAAGCCCTGCATTTTTTCAAAGATGCCTATGTACCTAATCTAAATCCGCCGTTCAATGTAATTGCCGAGACCAAGGGAGGCACCAATCCCTATTTTGCCACCGGTGCCGGGGGCATATTACAGGCAATTATCAATGGTTTTGGCGGACTGGAGATCACCGCCACCGGAATCACCCAAATTAAAACCAGCCTACCGAAAGAGTGGAAAAGCCTTACCCTAACAGGTATTGGACCGGAAAAGAAAACCTTCACGGTGAAATAAATCATTCGAAGTTTGCCGTTAGAATAATATCTCTTCAGGGGCATTGAGAACCCAACCACGATGTGATGCTCCCAGCGATATCCTGCCAATAAAAAGTTGAGATGTGTGCCCATACTGCGATTTGGCACTTGTATCATCGATAGCAAATAAAAAAATATATAATTTGTATTCAATAAAAAAAAACCTATTTTGCAAACTGTAATTGATGAACCGACTAGCTGCTATACTACTTTTGGGGATATTTTCCTTTAATCTATTTGGGTATCGCCTCGTTGCATCTTTCCTGGAAAACCAGGAAAATCAAAAAATGGAAACCGCTTTAGATGAGAATGATTACTCGGATAACCAGCTGATTTCCATAAAGCAACCCACCAACTTACCTTACTATCAAAATTCAAAAACTTTCCAGCGCATTGATGGCGAAATAGAAATTGCAGGCATTTCCTATAAATATGTAAAATGCCGGATCTTTAATGATTCGCTCGAATTACTTTGTATCCCGAATGCCGGCAAAATGAGGATCCAGGCTGTAAAAGCTGATTTTTCCAAACTCGCTTCAGATTTTCAGCAGTCCAATAATAAAAAGAAATCCGAACCCGGATCAAAATCTTTTCAAAAAACCATCAGTGAATATGAAGAACAGCAATCTGGCATTGCTTTCAAATTAAAACCACTTACACTGAATTATTTTATTCAAAATACCCTTTTTGTAAACACCTTATTTACAAAAACAGCCGAGCAACCACCGGATTTTCTTTCCAACTACTCCCAGATTTAATTTTTACAACTGTCAAATTAAACATGCTGCACTACGGTGCTGGCTGGCGTATTTTTCCCCATGTGCAATTGTGCAGAGGAAAAGGCCCCTGCCCCGGGACAGTTCCTTCTTTTATCTATTCTTATTTTATTATGAAAAAACTATTGCCCGTAATAGTTGTGTTGGCGCTGGCTTATTCCTGTACGCAAAAACCTGTTCAAAAAACCTATTTTGCAGATCCCTTCTCTTATTGTAAAACGGTAAAAGAACTGAATGAAGTGGTGAAATTTAATAACTTTTCACCCATCGTGGCTTCCCGCAATTATACCTATGCCAATATTGCAGCATACGAGTGCATTGCAGCCGCGTACCCTTCCAGATACCAATCATTGGCCGGCCAGATAAAAGGACTTACTTCCGTGCCCGCGTTGGATACCACCAAACCGGTGGATGTTGAGTTCTCAGCCTTGCTTGCCTTTTGTAAAGTGGGAGAAGCGGTAACCTTTCCCGAGGGCAGCATGAAAGATTACGTAGATAGTTTGAAAAACCTGGCACAAAAAGCAGGCATGCCGGATGATATGTTTGACAATTCTGTAGCTTTTTCGGACACCATCGCAAAAGCCATTTTAAGCTGGAGCAAAAAGGACAATTACCTGCAAACAAGGAGTGCGCCGAAATACACAGTGATTGATACGCCCGGCCGCTGGGTTCCTACACCCCCAATGTACTCAAGTGCAATAGAGCCACATTGGAACGAAATCAGGACCATCGTACTGGACAGCGCTTCGCAATATAAACCCACCAGGCCTATTCCCTATAATATGACCGATAAGAACGGCCCGTATTATAAACAGGTGATGCTTTCAAAAAATGTGATCGATAGTTTGACGGATGAACAAAAGCATATTGCGATGTTTTGGAACGACCTGCCCAACGAATTGCATGTTAGCGGCCATGTACAATTTATCACCAAAAAGTTTTCACCTCCCGGCCATTGGATGAATATCGTGGGCATTGCTTCGGTAAAATCAAAAGCAGATTTTGCAAAAACAGTAGCTGCCTATACGCTTACATCCATTTGCATGTTTGATGCTTTTATTCATTGCTGGGACGAAAAATTCAGGAGCAACATGGTGAGGCCCGAAACAGTGATCAACAAATACATTGATCCTGAATGGAGGCCTTACCTGCAAACACCCCCCTTTCCTGAATACACCTGCGGCCACAGTACGGTTTCGGCTGCAGCGGCCGAGGCATTGACCAAAACGTACGGCGACCATTTCAGTTATACTGATACCAGCGAACTCGAATTTGGTATCCCGAACAGATCGTTCACAAGTTTCCGGCAGGCATCAGACGAAAACAATCTTGCGAGGTTTTATGGAGGCATTCACTTTCACCCAACTTGCCTCGTGAGCACAGAATATGGCAAAAAAGTAGGCGACTATATTGTAGATAAATTGAAGCTCGAGAAAGGCTCCAGTACAAAATCGCCCGCTTCAGGCAGTCCGGTAGTAGCGAAATAGCCCTTGCCTGGTACCAATCAATTTTTAAGATCGCGGCTGCAGGCGATTACTCCAATACTCCCCCGGATTACCCACACAGTGGACTTTGTAAGCTTCATTGAGAAAACATACACCAAAAACACTAACTATTTAAACTTACAAAATGAAAAAGCTTTTTATAATTATCATCGTTGCATTATCAATACAATACAATGTGAACGCCCAGGGTTGTGTGGCTGTTCGCCAGATGGGAGGCGTTACTGCCATGTGCGCAGCCAATTCTTACAATCTTTCCAAAGGTGATTTACAGGTAGGGGTTAATTACCGGTATTTCCATTCTTGGAGGCATTTCGTTGGTACCGAAGAACAAAAACAACGGGAAACATTAGGAAATGCCGTTAATATTTTCTCCCATTCGGTAGATCTTAACTTATCTTATGGGTTAACCAACCGTCTTCAACTGAATGTAAGCATCCCTTATGTACACAACGAACGGTCACAAACATTAACCCTCAATAAGGATACCGCCACAAAAAAGCTGACCCGTTATGGTGTATATGCCAAGGGATTGGGTGATGTGCGGTTAGGACTTAACTATTGGGTAACCGATCCTGCCAAAGCCCACAATGGCAACCTGATGATTGGCTTTGGTTTAAAATTGGCCACTGGCAGTCATGACACCTACGATGATGCATTGCAAAAAGATGGAACTTATGCAAGAGCAGTCAATGACCAGGCCATTCAGCCCGGCGATGGTGGTGTAGGGTTTTCACTCGAATTCCAGGGTTTCACCAACTTGTACAAAAGCATATCCGGCTTTGCAAACGGCTATTATTTGTTTAGTCCGAATGAATCGAACGGCACTTTTAAATCTGCCGCTAAAACAGGCTTGGCAGGCTACAATATCTATGCTTCTCCTGATCAATATTTCATACGTGCCGGTTTAATGACTTCCGTTTTAAAGGCAAAAAGCCTTACTTTCTCTTTGGCGGGAAGAATGGAAGGGATCCCTGCATATGATATCATTGGTGGCCAGGTAGCTTATCGCCGCCCCGGTTATGTGGTGGCAATAGAGTCAGGTGTTTCCTATCAAAAGGGGCAACACAGCATCAGTTTATTTGTTCCTTACAACATCGTTAAAAACCGCATCCAGAGTGCAGCAGATAAAGCAGATCAGAATCTGCAGAATTCAAAAATATCTGATATCAATAAATTGGTTCACGTACAGGGTGATGCCGCCTTCGCTGATTACTCCATCAGTCTTGGATATGCTTACCGGATTGTAAAAAAATCAAAAGCGGTAGCGCATTTTGATCCGAAGCTGTAGAAGAATCACGCCCTGGTGCCGACAATTTTTTCAGAAGATTTCCCTATGACGTAATAAAACTGCAGGGTTTCCCGAGTTTATTGCCACTGTTCATTGCCCTTTAAAAAAGGCAGTGAGCGGTGGTAAACTGCAGATT
The DNA here is from genome assembly GCA_025963635.1 of Ferruginibacter sp. Classification (GTDB taxonomy): domain Bacteria; phylum Bacteroidota; class Bacteroidia; order Chitinophagales; family Chitinophagaceae; genus Ferruginibacter. The sequence continues at coordinate 80,487 of JAOQAK010000031.1, read as the reverse complement.
TTTGCCCGCCATCATTTTACCATTACTATAATTGATGAGATATGAACAGAAAACTTAAAGCAATCGTAATTTTTATTTTTTTTATTACAACCGCTCATATAGCGGCAGCCCAAACTGATATGGACGCTATCATGATGGGCAAGAAGAGATTTTGTGTAGGACCGATGTACAGTTACACCAGCTGGAAAAATTATTGGGAGGGAACATTGAAAAGGGACAACCAGAATCTCGGCACTGTGTCAACTCAAATGATTGGCTTAATGGGTAACTATGGGATCACTTCGAAACTGAATGTTCTTTTTAGTGTTCCCTATGTAAAAACCAAAGCTACCGCCGGAACCCTGCACGGCATGAAAGGCATACAGGACCTCAGCCTTTTTGTTAAATGGATGCCCATCGAAAAAGAAATGTTGGGCGGCGTGTTTTCACTTTATGGCATTGCCGGCGGATCATTTCCGCTAACGAATTATGTAGCCGATTTTCAACCTTTGTCAATTGGCTTACACAGTAAAACGGCTTCCGGCAGGCTGATGGCCGATTACCAGGCTGGCAGCTTTTTTGTTACCGCTTCTGCTACTTATGTGCTTCGCGATAATGTAAAAATAGACCGCACTTCCTATTACACTACCGAAATGTATTACACCAACGAAATCAAAATGCCGGATGGAGCCAATTATAATTTCAGAACCGGCTATCGCAGCGAAAAGCTGATCGCAGAAGCAGTGGTAAACAAATGGAATACCTTGGGTGGTTTCGATATTACCCGCAATAACATGCCTTTCCCAAGTAATAAAATGAATGCGACTACAGTAGGCGCTAACATTAAATATGTTATCCTGCCTGTTAAAAATGAGGTGTCTCTGGTAGCCGGCGGTAATACTACCGTGGCGGGAAGAAATATGGGCCAGTCAACAACATTTTACGGCTCTGTATTTTATGTACTCGATTTTAACCACAAGGCCAAAACATCTACTCAACCCGCTAAAACGAATTGATATGAAAAAGTTTTTTATCTTTTCCGGTTTCTTAATAGTCGCTGCTGCTGTTTTCTTTGCCGGATGCAACAAAGACATCGTGGGGAGAACAGATAATTTATCTGCACTCGCTCCTGCCAATACTGATTTAAATGCGGGCATTTGGAAGCCGGTTTTACTTACCGGACCATCAGAATTTGCAGTGCCGGCTCCTATTGCAACCAATACACCGGAATACATCGCCCAAATTAATGAAATAAAGTCATGGCAGGCAGATCTCACCACAGACGAAAAACGAATTATCAAATACTGGAGCGCCGGGGCAGTGCTGCGTTGGAATGAAATTTTAAGGGAACTTGTGGCAAAACATAATCTACCACCGTACCAGAATGAGGATGGAACTTACCCGTTTCCCAACGCTAATAACCCGCTGGCATATCCACAGTTTCCATTTTCCAATCCCCCTTACGCTGCAAGGGCCTATGCCTGTGTAAGCGCAGCACAGTATGATGCATTGGTAGCGGCATGGTATTATAAGAAACTATACAACAGGGCCGCTCCGTATAATGTAGATGCAACAATCAATGTGTTGATCCCAAAATCTGATTTACCTTCTTATCCTTCTGAAGACGCCGTGGTGGCAGGTACTGCTGCTGAATTGCTAAAGTTGCTCTTCCCGGGCGATCAGGAATACATCCAGCAAAAAGTTGAAGAACATAAAAGGGCACGCATCCTTTCGGGTGCCAATGTGCGCAGCGATATTGAGGCTGGGGAAACGCTGGGCAAATTGGTAGCACAAAAATTTGTAACCCGTGCCCGCGGCGACAGGGCAGGCGCTGCAATTGGCAACCAGGCCGGTTGGACCAAACTGGAAACAGATTGTATTGCCCGTGGAGAAACTCCCTGGTATAGCCTGGAATTGCCAAAACGACCGCCAATGCTACCGGTTTTTGGAAAAGTAAAATCCTTCCTGTTTGATAGTCTTACTGCCATTTCACTGCGTCCCGGTCCGCCACCGCTGGTAAATAGTAAAGACATGAAAGATGAGACTGAGGAAATTTTCCAAATGGTTAAAAACCCCACCCGCGAAAGAACCAGGATCGTTCATTTTTGGGCGGATGGAGCAGGTACCTACACTCCTCCCGGTCATTGGGACGCCATTGCTGCTGAAGATTTTGTCACCAAAAATTTCAGCGAAGTAAGATGGGCAAGAAACATGGCTTTACTCAATATGGCAATGGGCGATGCTGCCATCGTTTGCTGGGACACCAAATATTTTTATTTCAATCCAAGGCCAACACAATTGAATCCAAATATCAAAACCATTACCGGTATCCCGAATTTTCCCTCTTATATTTCGGGCCACTCTACTTTTAGCGGGGCTGCTGCTGCTATTTTAGGCCATATCATCCCTGAGCGTGCAGAACAGTACAATGCAATGGCAAACGAGGCCTCTATGTCGAGGATGTATGGTGGTATCCATTACAAAAGTGATTGTACGGTAGGATTAGTTGTAGGGAAAAATGTAGGTAACTACGCTGTTCAAAGGGCAATTACAGACGGGGCAGAATAAAATTATAAATCGTTTAAGTTTGGTTAATAATCAGGTGTTGTAATTCTTTACAATGCATTTGAAATCATTATCGTTTTAAAAAGAGAGAAGCAACTTTTTTGAAAGTGAATACCAGCCACTTATAAAGGCTAGATAATGATCGGTTAGTTTTGGCAATAAGGCATTGTAATTTTTTACAGTGCTATTTTTATTTTCCTATTTACCGCCAATAGGTTTTACCAGCGCAAAAATCACTAATGGTAACTGCGGCCTTCATAGATATCTAAAGTTCTGTATATTTAAACTCTCGTTACGATTAAACTGCTTATATGAAGAACAGAAGTATCAAAGTATCGCTTTACCTCAACTATTTTGTTTTTGCCATCCTGCTGAACAGTGTTGGGATACTTATTCAAAAATCTATCAACACCTATCATGTAGATGAAATCAGGGCAAGTTCCCTGGAGGCTTTTAAAGATCTTTCAATCGCTGTTGTTTCTTTTGTTGTGGGGTCATTTTTGCCGCGGCTTGGATTTAAAAGAGGTATGCTGATTGCACTCGCACTGGTATTTTTTGGATGCCTTGGGATGTACCTTGGGAACTCATTTACATCTGTAAGGATTTTATTTGCCTGTGTCGGTATCTCTTTTGCTGTAATCAAAGTATCGGTGTATTCGATGATTGGGCTGATCACCAGTAACGATAGGGAACATAAAAGTGTGCTGAGTTCGATCGAAAGTTTTTTTATGGTGGGGATAGCAACGGGTTTTGTAATCTTCCCTTTATTTTACAGCACGGTTGATCCTAATGCCTGGTTACGGATTTACCTGCTGTTAGCGATACTAGTCGCCATCTCATTTACCATCCTGCTTTTCGCCGATTTTAATATAAAGTATGAAGTGCCGGGGGTAAGCATTAAAAAAGATTTTGTGGAGATGATCAAACTCATGAAACGGCCCCTAGTATTTCTTTTTGCCGTTGCGGCATTCATGTATGTGATGACGGAACAGGGCATCATGAGCTGGCTGCCCACCTTCAATGAAAAGGTACTTCACCTGCCCGAGAAAATGAGTGTCTCGATGGCCGTAATATTGATGTTGTCGATTGCGCTGGGCCGATATATTTCTTCGATGCTGGTAAAAAAGGTATTGTGGATCACGATTCTGGCGGTTTGTTTGTTGGGTGCCGCAGCCATGGTGATTTTTATTTTACCGCAAACACAACACCTGCAGGCAGGCACCATCAATTCGCTTAAAGATGTTCCCGTAATTGCTTTCGTGTTTCCACTGATCGGCTTTTTTCTTGCACCCATCTACCCACTCATCAATTCCTTTGTCTTAAGCGCCACAGAAAAGATGTTTCATAGCCCCATGGCATCCCTGCTTACTTTTTTCTCAGCCATTGGCGGTACGCTCGGTAGCAGGCTGGTAGGCTATCTTTTTAAACATATTGGCGGCGGAAGCGCTTTTTATTTCTCCCTCATACCGATGGCGGTTTTGATGATCTGCTTATTCTTCTTTAACAGACTGCAAAAAAGGACCCCGGATAAAATTGCTACAGGTACCTTATCTGTAAATGAAATAACCGCTTAACTTTTATTCTTAAAATGATGTTTATGGCCGGCAAAGAAATATATGACCTCTCCCTATTCGAGGCGGTGCAGTTGAATTCAGTATTAGAAGATGGTAAAACTTTTGTGGATTGTATTCCTAAACTTAGCCTGCCCGAAATAGAAGACAAATACGAACAACAAAAGCAGCAGCAAAGATTTGATCTCAAAGCTTTTGTCGATGAAAACTTTGAAATGCCGCCGGTGTTCGGTGAGGCTTATGAGAGTAATAAACAAATATCGGTTGAAGAAAATATCCGCCAACTTTGGAATGTGCTTACCCGTGAACCGAATACCGAACAAAGTTCATTGATTAACTTACCATTCATTTATGTTGTACCCGGTGGCCGCTTTCGCGAAATTTATTATTGGGATTCCTATTTTACCATGCTCGGACTTCAGCAGCACAACCGGGTAGATTTAATAGAAAGTATGATCAATAATTTCGCATTCCTCCTGCGTACTTATGGGCATATTCCCAATGGAAACCGCCGTTATTACTTAAGTCGAAGCCAGCCACCTTTCTTTGCTTTGATGGTTACCCTGCTAGCCGATATTAAAAAGGATGAGGGGGTGTTTATTTACTATAAAAAGGAACTGGAACTGGAATATAATTTCTGGCAGAAAGGAGTTGAGAATACCCACCCGGGAAAAGGAAATGATCGGGTGGCAAAAATGCCTGGCGGAGAATTGCTCAACCGTTACTATGATAATAATCCGAATCCAAGACAGGAAAGCTATGCCGAAGACGTACACGTGAGTAAAACCAGCAACCAGCCGAAGGAAATAGTTTTCACGAATCTTCGGGCAGGCGCTGAAAGTGGCTGGGATTTTAGCAGCCGTTGGTTTGCTGATGAACAAAATATCAACACCATTCAAACCATCGATATTATACCGGTAGATTTGAACTGCCTTTTATATACGCTTGAAACCACCATCACAAAGGCAAATCGGCTTGCCGGCGATACTGAAGTGGCTAAAGAATTCGAAATAAAATCCACCCAAAGAATGGAAGCCATTCAAAAATATTGCTGGAATACTCAACTTAATTTTTTCTGCGATTACAACCTGGTAAAACAACAACAGCAGCAAAACATCACAGCCGCAGGATTATTTCCTTTGTTTGTAAAAATGGCTACAAATGAACAGGCAGAAGCAGTTGAACAAAATACCCGAAAATATTTATTGAAAGATGGCGGGCTTGTTACCACCAACAATCACACTGGTCAGCAATGGGATGCTCCCAACGGATGGGCTCCCTTGCAATGGATTGCCTTTGTTGGATTGAATAACTATGGACACCATGCACTGGCAAAGGAGATCGCTCAACGCTGGCTGGCCTTAAATGAAAAGGTGTTTGAAGCAACCGGTAAGTTGATGGAAAAATACAACGTGGAAGATTTGGACAAGCCTGCAGGTGGCGGCGAATATCCCGGCCAGGATGGATTTGGGTGGACAAACGGAGTGTATGTGGCATTAAAAAATAAACTGGGAGCAACTGAATAAAACTCCATCATTCCGCAACTTGCATTTTGAAACTAAACTCCGCTCGATCTGGAAATCAATTCTGGCAAAGCCTATCATACTTTCGTAGTTTTATGAGATGAAAAGAATACTTCTTATCTTCTTATACCTTGCTCCGCTTTTACTGATTGCACAGCAACCCCAACTGCCTGCTACACCTGCTAAGATATACGGGCAATTATTTAAAGATGTGCAATTACAGGGCATCTTCACGGATAGCAAAACTTTTGTGGATTGCACACCCAAGCGAAAGGTAAGGGATATCATGTATGATTATGGTATGATGAAAGGGCCCGGTTTTAATCTTAAAAAATTTGTATCCGATAATTTCGAGCTACCGCCACCTCCGCCGCAGCTAAATTATATACAACCCGAAAAAAATGTCTCCATGCATATCAAAAACCTGTGGAGCGTATTAAAAAGAAAAACGGATTATTCCTCATCCAATCAAAGTAACAATGGTTCTTCTTTATTGCCCTTACCCAATTACTATATCGTTCCCGGTGGAAGATTCAGGGAAGTATATTATTGGGATAGCTATTTTACCATGCTTGGTTTAAAAGAAAGTGGCGAAACTGAACTGATTGAAAACATGGTAAAGAATTTCACTTACCAGGTAAATACCTATGGCCATATTCCCAATGGAAACCGAACTTATTACTTGAGCAGGAGCAACCCTCCATTTTTTAGTTTGATGGTTGAATTACTGGCAGGTATAAAAGGCAATGCTGTATACAAAGCCTACCTGCCGGCAATGGAAAAGGAATATGCTTATTGGATGGAAGGAAGTAATGTTATTAAAAGGGGCACCTCACTAAAACATGTTGTAAAACTGGCTGATGGAACGCTGTTAAACCGTTATTGGGATGCGGATACAAGCCTGCGGCCGGAGAGTTACAAAGAAGATTATGAACTTACTGAATCGGTGGTAAACGAACTTGCCATGCGGATCAAAGTAAGTTCACCGGAGGCCTTAAAAAAAATATTAAATGATAAAAGGAATAAAGTAAACCTCCACCTCCGCTCTGCCGTGGAAAGTGGCTGGGACTTTAGCAGCCGTTGGTTTGCCGATCAACAAAACCTTAGCACCATTCAAACGGCCGACATCATCCCGGTAGACCTCAACTGCCTGCTGTATTTACTGGAGATGAATATTTCAAAAGCAAAAAAAATAACCGGCCTTAATAATTCATCAACTGTTTATCTTCAAAAAGCGAATAATAGAAAAGCTGCAATTTTAAAATATTGCTGGAACAGTAAGGAGCAATTTTTTTATGACTATAACGCAGCTGCAGCAAGTCAAAGCCAGGAGATTACGGCTGCAGGATTGTTTCCCCTTTTTGCAAAAATAGCTACACCATCACAGGCAGCCGGAACAGAAGCCACTGCAAAAAAGCACCTGTTAAAGCCGGGCGGAATGGGCACCACCAATGAGCATACCGGTCAGCAATGGGATGCGCCCAACGGCTGGGCACCCTTACAATGGATCAGTATAATTGGTTTCAATAATTACGGCAAAAATGAAACTGCAAAGGAGATTGCAAAAAGATGGTTGTCATTGAATGAGAAAGTATATGCTGCCACGGGTAAATTGATGGAGAAATATAATGTGGAAGACATCAACCAGGAAGCAGGTGGTGGCCAATACCCGTCCCAGGATGGCTATGGCTGGACCAACGGTGTTTACCTTGCTTTAAAAAAACTCTTTCCTTCTAAATAGGTGTAACTGGAATGATTGAATCATTGGATACCAATTGATATCTGTAAGAAAAAAATGCAGCTCATTTCCCGGCATCTTTGCTCCTTTGCGTCTTTGCGTGAAAACCCCTTAACTACCTCATCACAAACTTATTTTCTTAAGACTTGCTTTAACAACCAATAAACGGAAACACTCAAGAACTCCCTTTTCACTACATTTGATTTCTCTTTACCAGAACGATTGATATGAGTACTCCCAAACCAACTATGAGTTTTTGGCAGATCATCAACATGAATGTTGGTTTCTTTGGTATCCAGTATAGCTTTGGCTTACAACAAAGTGCGGTTAATCCAATTTATGATTTCCTCGGCGCAAGTCCGGACCAAATCCCCTTATTAAATCTTGCCGGGCCTGTTACGGGTTTACTGATACAGCCATTGATTGGCGCCATGAGTGATAAAACCTGGCATCCCCGATTTGGAAGAAGGAAACCCTACTTTTTTATTGGCGCATTATTTTGCAGCATCTGCCTTTTTATTTATCCATTCAGCAGCTCATTATGGATGGCTGTTGGCCTATTATGGGTATTGGATGCTGCCAACAATACCGCCATGGAACCCTACAGGGCATTCATTGCAGACAAACTTCCTGCGGATCAAATGCCCGCCGGGTTTCTTACCCAAAGTTTTTTCACAGGGTTAGGCATTACGCTCGCGAATGTGTCTCTGTTTATCTTTCAAAAATATATGCCCGAAAAACCGGGCAGCCTTCCCTACTGGGTATTTGGATCCTTTTTCCTTGGCTCTTTCTGCTCTATCGCATCGGTGCTGTGGTCTATCAGTAAAACCCCGGAAATTCCACCAACCGCTGAAGAGCTCGCCGCATTGAGAGCAGAAAAAGGAGGACTGCTAAAACCTATCATAGAAATTGGCCACGCCATTAAACATATGCCTGGGGTGATGTGGAATTTAGGACTCGTATATTTATTTCAATGGTATGCTTTGTTCTGTTATTGGCAAAATGCATCTAAAAGCATCGCCCTTTCCGTATGGGATACTACGCCCCATTCCAACATGGAATTGTATGGAGAGGCAGTTGGATGGACGGGGTTGGTAAACGGGTGGTACAATGTGGTCACTTTTCTTTCGGCTTTTGCATTGGTTGGACTGGCAAAGAAATACAGCGCCAAAATGGTCCACTTCTCCTGCCTTGTCGTAGCCGGAATTGGTCTGTTGATCTTTCCACACATCGCAAACAAATATTTGTTATTTGCCCCGATGACAGGCTTTGGCGTGGCGTGGGCCAGTATGATGGGTGTGCCTTACCTGATGGTAGTAGCAGATATCCCAAAAGAAAAATACGGTGTTTATATGGGCATTATCAATATGATGATCGTGATACCGATGATTCTTCAAAATATCAGCTTTGGCTATATTTTAAAACATTTTTTAAACAATGATCCGCGGAATGCCATCAGTTTTGCTGGCGTATTTCTATTGATTGCTGCGGCGGCTACAATGCTTATCAAAGCCACAAAGCCGAAAGAAGATGTATTCATTCCGCCCGGAAGCGGGCACTAGTTTTGAACCTGGTGAATCATTCTTCGTGAGTGACTCACCGGGTTCAAAACCAATTGATCTAAAAAAATATAATCATGAAAATACTTTGCATTGGTGAAGCCCTGATCGATATGATCTGCACCGATAAAGGGAAAACTCTTTCTGAAGGAAATAATTTTCTGAAAAAAACGGGCGGCGCCCCCACCAACGTAGCGGCGGCTATTGCTGCGCTCGGCGGCCACGTAGAACTGGCTGCAAAGGTGGGCACTGACCCTTTTGGCAGGCAATTGATTGAAGAGATGCAACATTTCGGCGTATCCACCAAATGGATGCTGCAGGATAGTAAATTCTTTACCACTTTCGCTTTTGTATCGTTAATGGAAGATGGGGAACGTGACTTTTATTTTAACCGTGGGGCTGACGGGCAATTAACCAGGGATGAAATTGAAAACATCGACCTTAACGATATCAATATTATCCACTTTGGTTCAGCAACCGCTTTTCTGCCAGGCCCTTTACAGGCTGCATACCAGCATTTATTACAAAGGGCACTGCTTAGGAATATCCTGATAAGCTTTGATCCCAATTACCGGCAATTGTTGTTCAAAAATGATGTGCAGAGTTTTATCGACCAGTCGTGGAATTTTTTGGTTTGTTGCCATTTTTTTAAACTGAGTGATGAAGAAGCCATGCTGATCACCGGTGCAACTACTTTGCAGGATGCGGCGAAAATTTTACTGGAAAAAACTTCGGCTACATTCGCCATTACCCTCGGCAAAGAAGGCACCCTGCTTGGCTTTGATAAAGAAACCCGCATCATCCCGAGTATCCCTGTAAAACCGGTAGATACCACCGGTGCCGGAGATGCGTTTGTAGGTGCTGTTTTGTACCAGTTGGCAGGCAAACCATTTGCTGAGATAAAAACTATGTCCGGCACACAATGGGCACATATCATGATCAATGGTAACAAGGCCGGAGCCCGCACCTGCGAATACATGGGCGCTATGGATGCCTTTAAACATTTAAACAACGACATATTTAATTAAACCCAAACCAGTGTACAATTCCAGGATACATCAACTCATCAATACATCGTTGCGGGAAAAGAAAATTGATTGGGCCGGCAAAGACAATTTGTTATATACAAGATTTATAGCCAACGCGGAAAGCATGCACTTCCTGTACAATGAATTATACGGCCATCATCCTAAGCAAGAAGAAATTTTTGGAACATTGATCGATACCGTTGCAACAGCTTATGCAAACAGGTCGCCTGCCTTAAAACAAACAGATCGCAAAAAAGAAGATGCCGGCCACTGGTTTTTGAGCAACGAAATCACCGGCATGAGTTTATACGTTGACCGCTTTTGCGGAAGCCTGGGCAATCTTGAAAAAAAATTATACTACTTTAAAGACCTGGGCGTTAATTTATTACACCTGATGCCGTTAATGGAAAGTCCGGCTGGAGAAAGTGACGGCGGCTATGCTGTAGCAGATTTCAGGAAAGTAGATAAGCGTTTTGGCACATTGGAAGATCTTCAGCAATTACAGGCGGAGATGAGCGACAGCAACATGTACCTGGTGATGGACATTGTGCTCAATCATACATCCCATCATCATCAATGGGCGCAAAAAGCGAAGGAGGGGCACCAGCAATACCAGGAGTATTTCTATATGTACGACGACCGAACTATTCCGGATGAATTTGATAAAACCATGCCCGACATTTTCCCTGAAAGTTCCCCGGGTAATTTCAGCTGGGTACCGGAATGCAACAAATGGGCGATGACGGTTTTTCACAATTACCAATGGGATCTAAACTATAGCAATCCACTGGTATTTATCGAGATGCTGGATACGGTTTTCTTTTATGCAAATCTTGGCGTAGATATTTTGCGGATTGATGCACCGGCATTTATTTGGAAACAAATGGGTACCACTTGCCAGAATTTACCCCTGGCACATACCATACTACAATTGATTAAACAATGTGTGCATACTGCCACGCCAGGTATGGCACTGCTTGGAGAGGCGATCGTATCGCCGCGGGAGATCATGAAATATTTTGGCACCGGAGCATACACAACAAAGGAATGCGATTTTGCCTACAATGCCACACAGATGGCACTTCAATGGGATGCACTTGCCACCGGGGATTCAAGGATCATGTTAGCGGCCCAGGATGAATTACTACAAAAACCTTTTGGCGCTTCATGGATCACCTACACCCGTTGCCATGATGATATCGGCTTAGGATATGATGATCATCTTATTGCCGAAGCAGGTTTTACGCCCTACGACCACCGCAAATTTTTGAAAGACTATTACGCGGGCATTTATGTAGGCTCACCTGCAATGGGAGCTTTATTTTCTGTAAATCCAAAAACGCAGGATGCCCGTATCAGCGGATCGCTTGCATCTTTGTGTGGCCTGGAAAAAGCCATTCATGAAAATTATAGTGCGGGCATACAAATTTCCATTGATAAAATACTGCTGATGCAGGCGCATAGCTTTTTTATTGGTGGAATTCCGATGCTGTTTTACGGAGATGAAGCAGGTTATACCAACGATTATTCCTACCTGGAAGATCCTGCTAAAAGCTATGATAACCGCTGGATGCATCGGCCGGTAATAGATTGGGAAAGAAACAAACAAACGGCAGTAGAAGGCACGGTTGAGCAAAGAATCTTCTCCGGTACCCGGCGATTAATTGAAATAAGGAAAAGCCTGGAAGTTGTTAGTGATCATAAAAACCTATACTGGCTTCGGCCCCATAATATTCATGTGGCAGGTTTTCTTCGCTCACACGGAGAAGCAGGGTTGTATTGCGTATTTAACTACAGCGATAAAACAGCCTTTTTAACCTGGGCAGCCTTTAAGGAACACGGCCTGGTACCGGCACGCTTATATGATCACTGGAACGATAAATATTTTGATGTAGGTCTCGACCATGAGTACCTGGTGATGCCCCCGTTTAGCTTTAATATTCTGGAGCCGTAAGGGGTGAATCGTGAATGGTGAATCGTGAATGGTCAAATGGCAAAGAACGTCACTGGAATCGTTAAATTTTGGCTTATTTGCCTCTTGATCCCTTGTTTTTTTGCTTTGCTCCTTTGCGCCTTTGCGTGAAAACCTTACAAAGCCAACTCCCTACATGGATCCCAAAAAAGATTTTTAAAATCAACAATCTTGTCATCCTTAACAAGCACTTTTTCTTTCTTCAGTAATTCTTCCATCAAAGTAGGTGTGGCAAAATGAGATTTCCCTGTTAACATACCATTCCGGTTTACCACCCGGTGTGCGGGAACTTTCGGGCCGCTGCCATGTGCTGCATTCATCGCCCAGCCCACCATACGGGCGGAAAGCCTGGTGCCTAAATAACTTGCAATGGCACCATAAGAAGTCACCCTTCCCCGCGGCACCTGCCGTACTACTTCAAATACATCCTGAAAAAAAGTATATTCTTTTGGCGGAGCTGGCTTATTTGGATCAGCAGTGACTTTTGTACGCATATACTACAATTCTTTTATGAGTTGAGCATTCAACAATTCATCTCGTTTTGGTTGGGGCACATTTACAAAATCATACGGGCAATGCTTGCAACCATTGCCGCAACAATTTCCTTTCTGCAGAAGATATTTTTCGGTAAGTACCATAAATCCATCTTCATTGAAATAAAAATCTTCACCCTCTGTTAGCGTATTCATTGTATGGTTCGCCGTGATGGCCTGTTTATATGTTTTCCGTGTCCTTTAAAATGGAATACAATTCTTCATCAATTGATGGGATCTGTTCCGGCAACTGGAATTTAAGATAATAAATTGTGTTGGAACCGGCAATATCCAATGCTTCATAATGTGTTTTTATCTGGAGGATTTCACTGTTATTTTTGACACGCACATCATCACAATCTTCAACAAGTACCAGTTTATAAAGTTCAATTACCTTCTTTGTAAATGCGTATAACTTAGGCGAATCCGTTTTTACATGCAGAAATCCGGAAGGCTTCAGTACCTGTTGGTATAGTCTTAAAAAACGTGGATGAGTCAATCTTTTCTTTGCCTTGGAAGTTCGTAAATGAGGATCCGGAAATGTGATCCATATTTCATCCACCTCGTCTTTACCAAAATAATCAGGCAAAAGCGTTATTTGTGTTCTTAAAAATGCCGCGTTGGTAATCTTTTCTTCGAGGCATTTTTTTGCCCCGATATACATACGGTTGCCTTTTACATCCACGCCGATGAAATTATTTTGGGGGAGTAATTTTGATAGTCCGACCGTATATTCTCCCCGGCCACAAGCAAGTTCCAGCACGAGCGGCTGTTGGTTGTTAAAAAAAGAATGCCATTTCCCCTTCATATCACCGGGGTATTCCAACACATTGGGGAAGGTCTTGATATCAGCAAAACGTTGTAATTTTTTTTGAGCCATGGGCCGCAAATATAATTATTAGAAAACAGATGCAGGAATGTTTGGTTGGCTTCACTGACACCCTATCGTAATTCTTAATACGAAAGCCAGGGTGCAGTGCCAGATACCATCATTCTACTGCTCTGAATATATCCCATCCCGCAGGCAACCCTTGAACCATTTTTACCGTTCTATTAAAAAAACCAGGACACTTGTTATCTGCCGACGAACTTACGCTATACATCCGGGGCTGTACGCTGAATCAACGGGAGAGCCAAAAGAAGATCTATAACTCTTTCTATGGTTATGCTATGTCTGTCTGCGACCGTTATACCAATAACCAGGATGACGCACTGGAAATCTTAAATGATGGCTTCCTTAAAATTTTCAAAGAAATCCATCGTTATCAGCCCAGCTATTCAGATGTGATCGCTTCGTTTAAGGGATGGCTCAGAAAGATAATGGTATACACTGCAATCGATCATTTCAGGAAACAGCGCAAGCATGAAGTAGTGGGTGAACTGGATTCGGCGATCATCCATCTTCCATCCGATTCGGTGGATGCTTTTGATAAAATATCTTATGACGAGATCATCAGTTTTATACAACAGCTTACTCCTGCATACCGGACGGTATTAAACCTTTTTATAGTGGAAGGCTTCAGTCATGAAGATATTGCCGGGCAACTTGGCATATCTGTTGGCACTTCCAAATCAAATCTTGCCAAAGCAAGAAAGCAATTACAAAAAATTTTATTCAATCAAAATAAAATTCAGGTGAACGACTTAATAATGAAAAATGCAGGATGAAGAAATGAATAATATGGATGAATTAATAAGGGAGGCTTCCAATAGTCACCATCCTGTTTATGATGATAAGGCCTGGCAAATGATGGAAGCACTCCTGGATAAACACCTTCCCCAAAAGCATGGCCGGAAGCGGCCGGTGGTATTTTATTGGTTATTGGTTTCTCTGCTCACTGGCGGGGCAATTTTTGCCGTTCTGTATCCATGGAATAAAAAAGAAATTACTCGTATTGCCAATAACGAAAGTAAATTAAAGAAGCCTTCGTCACAAAATGCAACTGCGCTTACCTTGGCCCGTAAGGAATATGCTGCCCCGGGCGAACCGGCTGGCAGGCTCTGGCAAGAAGGCATTCTAAATACGAAAGATGAAGCGTTTAATCGTTCTAAAATTGCTAACACCACCAAATTGCATCCGGCAATAAATGATAGAATTACAAGTCGGGTTTCGGGCGATGCAAAGAATAATTCCGGCCAAAAAGAGTCAGCAACGAATAGCCCTGTGATCACAACGGATAGCGATGGGCAGGTTGCCACACCGGCACCACAGCCCGTTGCCGTTTCACCAGGTGACAGGATAAAGGACAAAGCACCAGTTGCAGTTTTGCCGGCATTAGCTGACAGCATCGGTAAAAGGGATCTCACACAGGTAACTACACCGCCTTTACCAAAAGAAAACCCTTCTCCCAATAAAGTAAAAACTAAAGAAAATACTAAAAAAGGCTTTGCGAATAATTTCGCCGTCACATTATCTGGTGGCCCGGATCTGAGTTTTATAAAGTTGGATGATCCCGGTAAAACCCGGTTAACTTATGGAGCCGGGCTGAGATATACGTTCAAAAAAAGGTTTACGGTAAGTAGTGGATTGTATGTTTCAAAAAAAGTATACTCCGCAAAACCAGCCGATTATCATCCGCCAAAAGGATACTGGACCTATTTTACCGATCTCCAAAGAGTAGATGCGGATTGCAAGGTATACGAGATCCCGCTTTCTGTTAACTATCAATTTAAGCAGAAGGGAAATCATAGTTGGTTTGCAGGTATAGGATTTTCATCCTTTATAATGAAGAGTGAAACTTATGACTATTTATACAAAGATGCAATGGGGCGAACCATGTATAAGGGATGGACATTAAATAATCAGAACAAGCATTATTTTTCTGTTTTGAACATTTCCGGCGGATACCAATACCGGGTGAACCGCAATTTTTCAATCATAGCAGAACCCTATATAAAACTGCCACTGCATGGCATAGGATTCGGAAAAATAAAACTGAACAGCGGGGGCATTCTATTAACAGCAAGCATACAACCATTCGCAAAAAGAAAATAATAACAAGAGTTATTTACCTTGTTTCACGCTTATCAACACACCTATCCCGCCGCAGGCAGGAGTTATCTGGCTGGCATGAAAAAAAAGTTTATCCACGATATTTCTGCCAGTTCATTCCAGGTAATTATTAACCAATGCTGCGGCCTGCTTATCTTTTATATTTTATCAGCCTTTCTCAGCAAAAGTACCTTCGGGGAAATTAACTGGACACTGGCTGTATTGCTTACTTCTTTTAACATATTGTCATTGGGCATGGACCAGGTGGTTGTAAAAAGAATTGCTTCTGAAAATAATGGTGTCCAGGCATTTTCACTTTATGCAACCCACACCATTATTGCTGGTATCATTTTTTATGGAATCCTTCTGTTGGCCGGCTTTATTTTTGATGGCTTTTTTATTCAATATCAGTTACTGTTGCTTTTAGGGATCGGTAAATTAATGATCTTCTTTTCTTCTCCTTTTAAGCAACTTGCCACAGGCCTTGAAAAGTATCGTGCCCTGGTTCTTATGTCTACGGGCTCTAATATTACCAGGAGTATGGCCCTGCTGATCTTTGCCTTGCTGCACCAGCTCAATATAACGATCATCATCATTGTGTTTGTGGCGGGTGACCTGGCTGAACTCGTTCTTTGTTATTATATTGCACATCGCACTTTAAAGTCTCCACTACAAATCCGCTGGAATAAAACAGGTTATGTACAGCTCATAAAAGAATCTTTGCCCCAGTCGGGTGTGGCTATTTTTACATCCACCCTTGCCCGCTTCGATTGGATACTACTGGGTTTGCTCGCTGGCAATATTATCCTTGCTGAATATAGTTTTGCATATAAAGCTTTTGAAATGGCGTCAATCCCCTTGCTGGTGATCGCACCTATTCTCATTACACGTTTTACCAAAATATTTCACAACCAATTACCCGAACAACAAATCGGCAAGCTAAATGATCTGTGGGTATTGCTAAGAATTGAAATGATCATTGCGTCACTTACTGCAATGATTTTATGTATTTGCTGGGTACCGCTGATTGACTGGATAACAGTCGGCAGGTACGGTTACGTAAACCGTTATACGATTTCCATTTTAGCTGCAACGATGCCATTGCTCTATTTAAATAATTTTTTGTGGACGGTCAATTTCGCCAAAGGTGCCTTATCTATGATCTTCCGTGTAATCCTGTTGACTGTTTTGGCCAATATTTTGGCGGATATTATACTCATCCCCCATTTTAAAGGCGAAGGCGCCGCAACCGGGTATTTACTTGCAATGATTATTCAGTCCGTTTTATACATACGGAAAACCTCCCTTCAAAGCATCCCTGTAAATTGGCAAGCCTGTCTCATTATTCCCGGCTGCGCCCTGCCCAGCGTGTTAATGGCCAGTGTGCTGGTTCAGCAATGGTGGTTAGTTTTGACTGCCTCACTTTCAATGTTTTGCATTTTGCTATTCCTCATCCAACGTCCGGGCCAACATTACCTGCCGGCATTTAAAAGGGCGGCTGATATTTAACAGGCAACCAGCCTGAAAGCTTTTGCGATTACAATTTTGTGCCAGTTCAGCGGAATATTCCATCTGCAATTAACCCAAAAATTACAAGAAGTGACCCGGTCAAAGGCCTATTCCTACATACAAAATTTTATCCAAACAATTGATTGGAAATTGCTTGTATTTCTTCTTCTATTCCTGGACGTGAAGCTGGTTGTAAAAGCATTGGCGCTAATTTTTATTTACCTCATGAGGCCCGATTTTAAATTTGGCTTCCGGATAAAAAACTCAAGACTTCCCCTTTTTTACATCATCGTACTATTGATCGCCATTTTCAATTGGATCATAAGCAGCAATTTTTACAACCTAAATTATGGGATAGCCTTAATAACAGGAATTGCTTTTTGGACGGCGTGTATATTGGCTATACACCAGTTAAAACTTGCAGTGGAAATAAACGATGCTGTTATAATTCATCATACAATTGTCGCATTTTTTATACTCAACATTTTGGCTTCTTATGCTATTTACGCGGGGATCGTAATTGAAACGGGTACGATTAACCCTTTCCGTTACCAGGGAAATTTTCAGAAATATTTTATGGGCACAGGCGATTATATCAAAGGAATCACAATGGATACTTCCACCACCAATGCAGTGATCAATGCATTTGGTGTACTGTATTTCCTATCCAAAAAAAATGCAGCGATGACAATTCTTTGCATGTCTGTTTTATTATTAGCTGCAAGTAATATCACCAATATTTTACTCTGCTGCATTTTCATTGGACTTTTTGTATTCGCCAGCAATAAAGATCAAAAGAGCATCATCATTACCTGCCTAATGCTGGGAATAATTTTTTTGGCAAAAGTTTCACCACAAAATAACCGGTACCTGGAAGAGGCTTATAAAAAATTTGTTGCCAGGCTTCCGTCTAAAACTCCTGCTATAACTGTGGTAAAAGCCGGATCCAATGAAAAAGAAGGCGCCCTGGTGACTGAAGAAGAAAGAAGGCAAATCATTGCCAGGAACTATGTTGACAGTATCGATAATTTAATGAATACCAGGCGTTTGAAAAGTATGCCGGTGATCACAAAAGTGGATACACTGCTGGCCCAAACAGACAAAATAATAGTTCCTCCTCCACCAATTCATTCCCCATCTTATCAATATAAAAATGAAACCACGGTTTTAGAAAAACAATTGATAAACTTCAGCGCTTGGCAGGCAACTGTATTACCCCTTACGAACAGTTCAAAAGTACCGGCTAATTTGCCCGGTAAACTTTTGGCGCTGCAACAAACATTCCACCTCTTTCAACAGCAGCCGGGAAAAATAATTAGTGGAGCAGGCATGGGCAACTTTTCTTCCAAACTCGCGTTTCGTACAACAGCTATGAAGATAGCCGGTGGGTATCCATCAAAGTTTGCTTATATCAACCCCGCTTTTGAATCGAACCATTTCGATCTATACCTATCTTATTTCACCCGGCAAGACAAACTTCATTCTTTAACCAATAGCCCCAACTCTGTGTATGATCAGCTTTTAAGCGAATATGGCCTGGCAGGCATCATGGCATTGGTCATTTTCTATTTTGGCTTTTTTGCGAAGTACGCCCAAATACTTACTTATGGAATACCGGTATTGCTATTGTGTGCAGGGATTTTCTTTGTCGACTACTGGTTCGAGCAATTGTCAGTAGTAATATTATTCGAGCTTTTATTATTTCTTGATATAAGAGAATCGTCTATTGAAAAAACAGCAGCGGATGGTAATTGACAATCCCTGCATATCAGTATTAATGCCTGCTTATAACGCAGCGAGTTATATAAAGGAAGCCATATTGTCTGTACTTGAACAAAGCTTCACCAGCTTTGAATTGCTGGTAATCAATGATGGCTCTACAGATGATACTGAAAAAGTAGTCCGCTCATTTTCTGATCCAAGGATAAGGTTCTTTGAGCAATCTAACCGGGGCGTTGCAGCTGCACTCAATAGAGGATTGTCCGTCGCATCCGCACCGTTGATCGCAAGGTTTGATGCGGACGATATTTGTTTACCAGGGCGACTAAAAATTCAGTATGATTTTATGATTGCACACCCGGAATATATCATCATCGGTTCGGATGCCGACTTTATAGACATGGAAGACAATTATGTTTTTACTTACAATCCTCCGTGGCATAGCAATAAAGATATCCAACTGATGGTTCGCTCCAAATGCCCCTTTATTCATTCGGGTGTAATGTATAGAAAAGACGCAATTGTTAATGCCGGTGGATACAACGTGCATGCTCATGCCTTTGAAGACCATTTGCTTTGGAGAAAGATCCTGGAAAAAGGTATGGCATGCAATATTGCCAAAGTATTATTAAAAGTGAGACTGAACCCGGCATCGATCTCCATTGATGAAAAATGGCACCATAAAAGATTCATCGAAATTAAAAACAAGTCAATCGAAAAGGGTGATATCAGTGAAGAAGAGGGCCGGGAACTTAAAACTATTTTGAACGAACAGGCCAATCGCAAAATAAAGGAAGGCGCATATTATTCATTGCTCGGTAAAAAATATCTGTGGAACAATTATCAACCGGGCAAGGCAAGAAATAGCTTAAAAAAAACGCTATTGATTCACCCCTGGAACATTACGAGCTGGGGATTGCTAATGCTATCGTACATGCCCGTAAATTTTATTCAGAAACTGTACTCATGGCGACGATAGATAGAAATTAAAAAAATGCTGAGACGAAAATTAAACCAGTGGATCTCTAAAAGAAAGGGTCATCATTACTGCATGGACAATAATATCCCATCAGGCTATCTTTTTTGGCTGGCATTGAACAAGGGAATGATGCTGTTGAGGGGTTGGCTCAGCGGAATAAAAAATGAAGGAGCTTTTTTTCTTTCAGCCAAGGCGGTTATCCGGGCCAAATCCAAACTGCGGCTAGGCCATTCGGTTACAATTGAAAGAGATGTTTATATAGATGCTTTATCCAAAGACGGCATCAGGCTGGGGAATAATGTTTCAGTTGGCAGGAACACCAAAATAGAAGCCACGGGCAACCTGCAATATTTAGGTAAGGGATTGACTACAGGGAACAATGTGGGCCTTGGTAAAGATTGCTTCTATGGATGTGCAGGCGGCATACTTATTAAAGATGACACGATCATCGGAAATTATGTAAGCTTCCATTCGGAAAATCACGGCATCGACCGGCCGGATATTCTGATAAGATTGCAGGGTGTAAATCACAAAGGAATCATAGTAGGTAAAAATTGCTGGATTGGTGCTAAAGTTACCATACTGGATGGAGCGGTAATACAGGATGGATGCGTGATTGCCGCGGGCGCAGTTGTTAATGCAGGTATTTACCAGGCCAATGGAATATATGGTGGCGTGCCTGCAAAATTAATCCGGTATAGAAATGATTTGTCAGCAATATCAAAAGCTGTTTCATGATCACAGGAAAAAAAATAAAGCTATTTGTGGATGCACATTGCTTTGACGGTGAATTCCAGGGTGCACAAACGTTTGTGCGTGGGCTTTATACAGCATTGCTTCAACAGGATGAAACGGATATTTATTTTGGAACAGCAAACCCGGAAAATTTAAGGATGGCTATACCTGGCATAGCGCCGGGCAATATCCTGGTTTACAAAAAAAGAAGGCCCGCCATACTCCGTTTCATTTTTGATATACCAGCGATCCTTAAAAGCAACGATTTCGATTATGCGCATTTTCAATATTTAGCCCCGACGGGAGTAAAACATTGTCGCTATATCGTAACCATGCATGATGTACTGTTCAATGATTTTAGGTGTTCGTTTGGGTGGCGATACAGGCTGACAAGGGACTTTCTGTTTGGTAGGAGTTTCCGGAACGCCGCCATCAAAACAACCGTATCGGCCTACTCACGTGAAAGGATCAGCAGGTGCTTTCGTACGCCTTTTGAACAAATCCATATTGTACAAAATGGCGTTAACAGCGGCTTTAGTAAAAACCTGTCTACTGGCAATGCCCGCGGACTGATCAGGGAAAAATATGGCATTCGCAATTTCATTTTATATGTAAGCCGGATCGAACCAAGAAAAAATCACCTTTTATTATTGAACATGTTTCTTGAACTTGAACTTTACAAACAGGGTATCTCTTTGGTATTCATTGGCAAAAAATCATTGCAGGTTCCCGCATTTCAAGAAAATATCACTTCGCTTACAACAGAGCAACGACAATTTTTCCATTGGATTGAACAGGTCAGCCAGGATGATTTACATGCATTTTACGGCGCCTGCCGGCTTTTCGTTTACCCTTCAAAAGCAGAAGGTTTTGGCATTCCTCCTTTGGAAGCGGCTGTTTGCAAAGTGCCGGTATTGTGCTCCAATACCACGGCCATGGAAGCATATACTTTTTTTAAACCTTTTACTTTCGACCCCGCACATACCGACGATTTTAGAAACAAATTAAAGGCAATGATCGAAACTGAACAAACATCTTGCGAGTTAGAGAAAACTGCAGCAACCGTGCTGGAAAAGTATTCCTGGGAAAACAGCGCTGCTGGCTTTTACATGTTATTGTATCAAAATTATCAGCAATGGAACTAAAAATCGCGATCATTGGCAGCCGGGGTATCCCCAACCAGTACGGAGGGTTTGAACAATTGGCGGAACATCTGTCTGTTGGCCTCGTAAACAAAGGACATGCGGTAACCGTTTACAATTCGCATAAGCACCCCTACCAGGCAAATGAATACAATGGTGTGGAAATTATTCATTGCATGGATACCGAACACCTGATGGGTACAGCAGGTCAATTCATTTACGATTTGAATTGTGTACGGAATGCCCGTACCAAAACTTTTGACGTATTGCTGTTCCTGGGATACACCAGCAGTTCAATCTGGGGAAGATTGTATCCTAAAAAACCCGTGATTATTTCCAATATGGATGGGCTGGAATGGAAACGCCGAAAATATTCTTTATCCGTTAGGAAGTTTTTGAAGTATGCAGAAAAGCTTGCAGTGAAACACAGTGACTTTTATATCTCTGATTCACAGGTGATACAATCCTATTTAAAAGGGCGATACAATATCGATTCGGAATACATCGCTTACGGAGCAGCCGTGATCAACAATGACTCAGCAACATTGCTCACCAAAAATGGTTTGTCAAAACAGGATTACTGCATGCTTATGGCAAGGATGGAACCGGAGAATAATATTGAAACAATTTTGGATGGCTTCCATCAAAGCAATACCCATAAGCATTTTGTAGTGGTGGGAAATGTCAACAACCACTTTGGTAAATACATCGCAAATAAATTCAGCGATGATCCCCGAATAAAATTTTTAGGTGCATTATTTGATCCGATGCAAACGCATGAGTTGATCTCCAATTCATGGATTTATTTTCACGGGCACAGTGTTGGCGGTACCAACCCATCTTTGCTGGAGGCAATGGCCAACAAGGCCTGGTTGTGGCACACGACAATATCTTCAACAGGGCTGTACTGCAGAACGATGCCTACTATTTCACTAATGCCGATGACATACAATATTATATTGAAAACCTGCCCCGCGAAGAAAATGAATCGCGGATGATCTGTAACAATATGGAAAAGATAACCGGCCATTATTGCTGGGAGGATATTATTGAACAATATGAAACCTTTATCACCAATTGTTACCTGCAAGCCAAGTGATGAAACAACTTTTTTTTATTCAAGATAATTTAACCAACAAGATCAGCTACTACCACCTGGTATGTTTTCTTGTTGCGCTGCCCTTTGATCGATTTTACAGCGAATTGATTTTTATCAGCTTTGTAATTCATACGCTAATTCATCTTAGGATTGAATATGTGAAAAGAATGCAGAGTAAAGAAGTTTTGGTGGTTGCAGTCATTTTTCTTGCCGGGCTGTTAAGTACTGTTTACAGTACAAACAAAAATCAGGCGCTTACCGATGCATCCATACAACTTGCACTTATTTTGTTTCCTATAACCATTGCCTGCAACGGTCTTGACATAAAAAGATACAAAGAACCATTACTGAAAATATTTGGATTTACCTGTGTTGCCAGCATTGCTTACCTGTATGTTGATGCACTGCAAACAATCCAATATTTTCACTTACCTGTTTCCGCACTGATTGAAACACCCTTTCTGAATCAAAACTTCTCAGCTCCCATTGAACTACACGCTACCTATCTTTCCATGTATGTTGCATTTTCAATCTGTATTTTCCTGCTGCTTTGTTTGAAAGAAAAGCCAGGCAGTGGAAGAGCAGGATATATTTGTTGTATCCTGTTGCTGACCATGGGTATGCTACAGCTATCATCGAGGGCCGTTGGCATTGCTTTGATAGTTATGGTGGTGCTTGTCTTCCCGTTCTTTTTGGTAAATGCAAAGAGAAAAATCTTATACGCGGCCACTGCAATAATATGGCTTCTTATGCTTTCATTTACAGTACAGCATATTGGCACATTCAGGGAAAGATATTTTAGTGAACTGGGGAAAGACCTGTCATCCCATACCACAAACATTGAAGTGACTGAACCCCGTATGGTTCGCTGGAAGGCGGCAATGAGCCTGGTAGCAGCATCACCGGTGATTGGTTATGGAGGTGGAACAGAAATTACTTTATTAAAGAAAAAATATTTTGAAAGAAAATTATACTCTTCTTACCTCAACCAGTTTAATGCACACAATGAATACTTAAGTCTGCTGATTAAGACAGGTATGATAGGTTTTTTAATTTACGGGTTCGTACTTGCCTATGGATGTTTTATTGCCTGGAAGAAAAAGGATATTGCATTTGCTTCTTTTATGGTACTTATTGCCATCACATCGGCATCGGAGAATATCCTTGATCTAAATAAAGGCATCTTCTTTTATAGCTTCTTTTTTACACTGTTTTTAATGGCAAATAAAAAGAGGCACACAGACAGAGGTCCGATGAAGACAACAGGCAACCAAACGAATTTGAGTAACGATTAATTAAACGGCATGAGATTCATTGGTATATAACTCAATCCATCGGCTTTAAATGAGCATGCTAAAAACTGATCCCAATTTCCTAAATAACTAATCGCGGTAAAAAAAGAAAGGCATGCAAACATTCCCACTATCAGTAGTGATCATGTCCTATAATGAAGAAAAAAATATCGGGCGTTGTATCGATTCCGTTCGCTGGATCGCCGATGAAATTATTGTGCTGGACGCATATTCTAC
This sequence comes from Ferruginibacter sp., assembly GCA_025963635.1. Classification (GTDB taxonomy): domain Bacteria; phylum Bacteroidota; class Bacteroidia; order Chitinophagales; family Chitinophagaceae; genus Ferruginibacter. The sequence continues at coordinate 56,315 of JAOQAK010000031.1, read as the reverse complement.
AGACAACACAGTAGCCCTTGCCCAACAGAAAGGAGCTATTGTTAAACAGCAGGCATTCGCCAGTAATATCCAGCAAAAAAATAAGGCGATGCTTCTTACAAAATTTAACTATGTACTTAGTCTGCATGCAGATGAAGCCCTAAGCATTGATCTCGCCAATGCGATCCTCGAAGCAAAAAGGCATTCCAATTTCAAGGCTTTTACAATGAACCATTGCACCTGTTTTCGCGGGCAGTTTATACGCCATGGGATATGGTACCCCGATAAAAAACTTCGCCTCTTTGACAAAAGGTTCGCTCGTTATAGTGGCAGATACCCTCATGATAAAATTGAATTAGTAATCAGTATGCCGGTTGCGTACCTAGAGGGAGAGATACTGCAGTATTCTTTTAACAGCTTTACAGATTTCCTCGAACACAACGAAATAATTGCGAGCAGTGCAGCACAATCACTTTTTGAAACCAACCGAAAATTTGGCATCGCAAAAATGATCTTCAGCCCGGTTTGGAGCTTTGTAAATGGTTATTTTTTTAGGTTAGGATTTCTTGATGGCTATAATGGTTTACTCATCGCCATTTACACCGCAAACCAATCCTTTAAACAGTATCAAAAATTACAGCAATTACAAAAACGTTCGCCAACAATCAGTAGCACACTATCCCTTACACAGCCAATTAAGGCTGCAGTTTGAAATCGGTGTAGAATGGTTTTTAACAAATCCTGTAAATAAAAGTTGTTGAATATTCTGCGGCAAAACATATTGAACACCATCACCTACTTTGATATCTTTCACTATCCTGTTACAAGTGAAGAGATCCAATCATTTCTTGCCTGCGAAATACAACCCGCAAAGCTAAATACATGCCTGCAATCCTTATTGACTGAAACAATCATTTTCAAGCTGGGTAATTTCTATTCCCTTCGAAATGATCCCGCACTGGCCACCAGGAGATCGAACGGAAACAGGATGGCACTAATGGAAATGAAGCATGCACGAACCGCCGCGGCAATACTTTCTCGATTTCCTTATGTAAAAGGACTTGCCATTTCAGGCTCTTTATCAAAGAATTTTGCTGATGATACAACTGACATAGATTTTTTTATTATCACTGAAGCCAACAGGTTATGGATAGCCCGAACGCTGCTTCAACTGTTTTATAAACTCGCTTATATTGCCGGCAAGCGCCGATGGTTTTGTCTCAATTATTACATTGATGAAAAGGGACTGGAGATCAGCGAAAAAAATATATTTACAGCCATGGAGATCGTTACGCTGGTGCCCATGCATGGCGCTCAAACAATAGGAAAATTCTTAACAGCCAACAGTTGGACAGATGAGTATTTCCCCTTGCGCAAAACTGTTGCCAGTGGAATAAAACCCATGCGAAAAACGTTTTTAAAAACCATAATTGAGCGAATATTTAATACAAAAGCCGGAGACAAAATAGACCTTTGGCTGATGAAGATCACACATATGCGCTGGCAAAAAAAAGCGATACAGCATAAGATAAATGAGAAGGGAATTTATATCGGAATGATGGTGGACCGCCATTTCTCAAAACCTAATCCCGCAAACTTCCAGGATCAGATCATCCATCAATACCAGGCCCGTGTTGCCGAGCTAAAACAGAAGCAGTTAAGGTCTGTTAACCTGGTGAATTAGCCCCCGTTTTTTGTAAGCTAATGATATAATAATCCCCGATATTTTTCCAGGGCCATTTATCTTTTAATTTAGTTTCCCGGCCTTTTAGAAAATTGAAAATACCAGGATGCTTCTCAACGAAATGGCTGATATATGAGGGCGGAACAACAGTACACAATCCTTCTACTTTCAACAACTTGAATTCATCTCTTAATTTATCAACAATATAGGCCGGATGGTAATAAAAGCAGGTAAATTGATTCCCTTCCACCTTTGCAGGAGCGCCTTTTCGGGCCCATATCCGCCTTGTGGCTGTCGCAAACATTCCTTTAAATATCAATAAAAATTCCCACAGACAGAAAGGAGGAAGGATTACCAATGTTACCATGCCGCCCTTTTTTAATAAAGGAGAAAATTGACGAAGCGCTTTGTCCAGTTCGGCGGTGCAATTCAACCCGGCAAAATTGGAAAAGATCATATCGTATGGGCCACGGTAATACAGGTTGTTTAGTTGGGTAAAAGAACAAAGCTCATAACTGATGCTACTTTTCAGCACCGATGAATTTATCTTCTTGTGCAAAATCTCCAGCATATTCTCCGATATATCAGTTGCATGCACCAGGTGCCCTTGTTTCGCCAGCCAAATTGCATCTTCCCCCGTACCGCTGTTCAATTCCAGCACATTACTTTTTCGGGAAAGCCATTTGCTGATATGCTTCCGAACCCTTTGCCTTTTATATTGAATGATGCCATCGTTGGAATACTGTTCATCAAAAACCTTCGCTTGCAATGAAAATGCGTTGGCAACCCTTTGTTCATTTAAATTTGAAAACAATTTTTTCATTTTATGCTTTTTCGAGTTGCAGTAGTTTTCTTTTTTCCACAAATGCAGCGGGCACATAATATAACCCTGAAAGAACCTTTTTCAAAGCGCTTCTATTAATTTGAAGTGGATTGCGGAATACCTGCCGGAGGTTTTCGAAGGCCAGGTGCTTCCGGTAACTTTTGTGAACATAGCTGTGCAGTTGCTTGTAGAATGCAGGCTGGTAGGTATTGCGGAACATCAATGCCAATTCACCGGAATCGGTCCAATTGGTTTTTTGCTGCAGTTCAGTCTTCACTTTTTCATAAAAGTCGGTGCCGGGCAAAGGATATGAAACAGAGATGCCGATTTCGTAAGGCAGCAATTCATTAATCATTGCAATGGTTTTTTCAATATCGACCTTTGTTTCGCCGGGATAACCAAACTGTATAAAAAATGACGGATGGATGCCATTCTTTTTCAATAGCCGTGTGGCTTGAAAAATCTGCTGAACGGTGGTGCCCTTTTCCATTGCATCCAATATTTTTTGAGAGCCACTTTCGGCTCCCATCCAAATATTTTCACAACCGGCGCGGGCAAGATCTCTTATATTATCTTCCTGCAGTAAAAGGTCTACTCTTCCCTGCATTTTAAATTTAAAGACTAAATTTTCTTTCTCTGCCAGGTCGGCAAATTCTTTTATCCAACCAGGCTTTAGCCCGAAAATATCGTCGCAAAACCAGATGTGATCAAAACCATAATATGTTTTTAACATGATCAATTCATCGATCACGTTTTGTGGAGATCGTGTATTGTAGCGGTTGCCATAAATAGGTTTGGCGCACCAGTTACATTTAAACGGGCAGCCTCTCGTGGTGCCCATGTTCATCGAAAAATAACCGGCATGCTTCAACCACCATTCGCGGTAGGGTTCTATATCAATTAGGTCCCATGCGGGAAAGGGCAAATCATCCAGCGCTTTCATTACCGGCCGCCGCTCCGTTTTCACTACAGCTTTATCCTGCTTGAATGCAATTCCTTTAATTGCAGAAAAAACAGTTTGCTTTTGCTCAATCGTTTGTACCAGTTCCAGCAAGGTTAGTTCCCCTTCGCCCAAAATAATGAAGTCTGCACCTTTACTGAGGTACATTTCATACTGGTCAGTTGCGTCAGAACTTGAAACGATCACAGTGTATCCCCGATTTTTGGCAAATAGCATCATCCTGAATGCGGCTTCCCGCATATTGGTAAGGCACATTTTTGTGAGATAGTTAAATCCATCGTCATAGATCACAAAATAGTTGGGTTCTTCTTTTTCAAAAGCTGCAATTACCTCTCCCGGATGTTGTGAGAACATGGTATCAAACACCGAAACCTTGTACCCCTCCTGCCGCATTAACGCGGCAGCATACAATGTGCCGAGTGGCGCATAGGGCTGACCGGTTGACCACTGCTTTGGATCATACCGCATGAAATAGGAATGGGAGAAAAGGATTGTGCTCATGATTTTTAAACTAATGCTAGGTTAAATGGAATGTGACGGTTTGTTTCGTGAATGGTGAATGGTCAATCGTGAATTATTGACCATTCACCATTGACAATTCACGCTTAACATAACACTCATTTATTATTCACGCTGAACTTCGCCGGTTAATAAATGAGCCGTAATCCTGCATCAGTTGGAGGAAAAAAGATGCGATAAAACAGCATTTTTAAAAATGGCCCGCCCGGGGTGAAAGATTTAATGTGCAAACACATTTTAAGCAGGTGCTATTTGTTTCCATACGTAAATTTTTCCTGAACCGGATTGCTTTTTCACTATTTATTATTTCCTCCAATGTCTGGTCGTGAATATTGCCCAATGGTTCGTGAAAGAAACAGGGCCTTACTGTTCCGTCCGCTTCCACTACCGTTGATACCCAGGGAGCATTGCATTTTTTATAAGGGAATGGATTTTTGCCATAGAATGCGCTGTAATAATCATGAATCTGCTGCAACTTCAAGGGGCTCTCCGCGATGAACCCGGACTCAAATTCGAACTTCCAATCTTCAACAATCGTTTTAATAATCATCTGAAGTGCTGGTAACTGATCTTCGCTCAATAATATTTCCTCCTGCCTGCCAACGTCCCATGCCTGTTGACGGTTAAAGGCATGACTGCTTACATCCGCGGGTAAAAAACTTACCTGGCTGATCCCGATAATCTTAGCCGAAATAAGCAATGGTATCCATTTATTAAAGTTGAGCCGGTGAATAACAGTTCTTGAACCGATCCGGTATCCTGGTGACAATGACCTGATTTCCTGGATACCATCCGCCATTATTTTGAAAGCACCGTGGATGTTTCTTATAGAATCGTGGGTAACTTCATCTCCATCCAGTGAAACAATAATGTCATTGACATATTTCACTAAGGATGCCGCATTTTTTTTAAGGGTCAGCCCTGTAGATAAAAGGGTAATATTAATATCCTCCTTCCGCAACATTTCACAAAACCTGAAAAAATTGCTATTCAATAAAGCTTCGCCACCGGACATCAACACCCGCTTTGTGCCCATCTTTTTTAACGTGCAAAGCAGTCTCTCAATATCTGCTTCTGATAACTGGCGAAGATTTTGATTGCCTTTCCAGATATCACACATTGTGCAACGGCAATTACAGGCACTGTGCGGCATTAATATTACAATCGGCAGGCTGCTTATCTTATGCGTTTGCAGTGTACGAAAACGCTGATAGGTTTCATATAAGGGTTGGGTAAGCATAGATTATAGATACCCGTTTTTTATGAGGATCCAGTGGAAAGGGTGATACGGGTAAACAAATTTATGCAACAAAGCGTTTGGATCATACAAAACTTTTTGCTGAAACCCTTGCAGGTTATCGATACAATGATGATGATAATAAACTAACAGTCCGGGGCAACCGGTTAAATCAAAATATGCCTTCGATCTTTGCTGAGCTGCGCTAATTTCTTTGTACTGGTAAAGTTTTGAATCCATAATATGAATTTCGCCCTGCAATGTCAGGAAGGATAAAGCCGTGTTCAAAATTTCTTCCAGGCAAGGAAAATACTGAATGGAAGCGGCAAAAATGATGAAGTCAAATTTATTATCCTCCAGCACCCCCGAAAAAATATTGCCTTCGATGAAACGGCAATTGGATATACTGCCAAACACTCTTCGGGCCTGTTCTATCTCTATAGAGTTAATATCAATTCCCCACACCTTTCCCTTTGTAACCGTTGCCATCCTTGCTGTCAGCCATCCGTTACCGCAGCCGATCTCCAGGATGTTGGGGGATGTATTTTTCTTTCGAAGGTATTTCAATAGCCGGTCGCTAGATCTTTTTCGAATCCGCCATTCACTATATTGCGGATGCGCACTACTGACAACAGGGAGGCTTTGTACTACTTCATCACTATACAACCTGCCTTCCTTTTTACGCAGCTGAATATATTGATCAGCAAAGGAATCATCTGCCAACAACGGCCCTCCTTCAATACCTTTCTTTGCTACGGTTAAATGGTTCAATTGGGTATATTTATCTTTCAGAATCCCTGTATTTCCGGTTGCCTGTATTTCCATATTCTTTGCAGCATTTTTAGTTCATACGGATATTGATAAAAACTGATCTTATACCGGATCCCGGCCGCAATCCGCATCAGCCGGCGCTTTATTGTGTTCAGCCGGATATCGGAGACTGTTGGATAATAACCATTCAACACCACTTCAAAATTCCGGATCCGGTCGATCATTTCGGTAGCGAGCCACGGTGTTAATGGATTCTTCCGGAGGTCAAACCGTTCCCATTGCGGACTAATCCAGTCTTCCAGTGTTTTGGGATAAGCGAATCCGGACGACAATACTTCATTGTACAACTCAGAACCTTCGGTTGGCACCGGGCTGTAGGTGTATAAAACGATCTCGGTTGCGGGATTGATTGCTTTTACTTTTTTGATGAAATTGATATCAAATTCAATTTGCTGCATCACCTGTTCGGGTGTGGGGGCGGGAGTACCCAATACAAAAGAGTATTCCGGGATGATATCGAATTTTTTTAATCGCTCCGCGAAACGCAATATCTGAGCGCCGCTTTGTGTTCCACCTTTATCGAGTTGTTTCAGTATTTTATCATTCCCACTTTCAGCACCAAAAAAAATGATCTTGCAACCTGCCGCACGAATGATCGCCAGGGATTCATCGCTGAATTTATCCATTGTGTCAACCCGTGCCATGCCCCACCAGTTCATCTTTTCCGGTTTAATCAGCTTAGCAAATTCCACGGCTCTTTTTTCAGATACAAAGAAATTATTATCATGAAATTCGATCGCATCTGCACCCCACTTGTCCTTAATGTATTTGACATCGCGGTAAACATGGGCGGCCGACTTTGCTTTCCATCTCGCTTCGTAAGTTGGCACCACAGCACAAAATGAACAGGTAAAAGGGCATCCAATACTCGAGTGGTAAGCGAGTGTTTTATTTCCGAGATAGGTTTTGCCCAGGTACTGTTCAATAGGATAAAACCAGTCCAGCTTATTATAGGGAAGCGACGGCAGGCTATCCTGTTCGATCAGATCCTGCTTTGCATTTTTAATAATATTGCTGCCGGATTTATAGATAAGATTTTTTATCAGTTCATAAGGCTGATCATTTTCCAATGCATCAATTAATTGCGGAAATGCATGATCACCGGGACCATTGATCACAAAATCTACATATCCTGCTTCCAACACAACTTTAAAATGATTGGTAGGAAAATATCCGCCCCAGATCATCACCGTTCCGGGGAATTCCGCTTTGATCTTTTTTGCAAAAGGGATGGCTTGTTTTGTTTGCGGCCCCGGCATGATCGTGAACCCGATATACTTGAAATTGCTGCTGCGGAGATAATCGCTGATCTTTTTATAAGGATCTTCTTCCCTGTTACCGTCCACAATCACCCATTCATAATGCTCATCTATTGAAGCGGCAATATTCATTATCGAGTTTGGTATTCTGTGCTTGGCAACAGCACTCTGCGGATTGTACAATAAAATTTTATTCATACGAAATATAATCGCATTAATAGTGTAATAGGTTGCCTGTTTATCCTGTGAGATTATTGCATACATTTATAAAAAACAGCAACAGTAATCATTCACCATGTCAATCATCAGGACTATCAAAAACTATTTAGCGAAGTCTTTTGCTGTTAAGGAAAAAGATCCTGCAACTGCGTATGATCAATGGGCCGCCAGCTATGACAGCCAGCCGGATAATTTAATGCTGGCCCTTGATGAAGAACTGTTTTCTTCTTTGCTCGATGATACGGAAATAAGCAATAAGATAATTGCAGATATCGGTTGCGGCACCGGGAGGCATTGGAAAAAAATATTGGACAAGGCCCCCTTGAAACTGATCGGTTATGATGTTTCCCAGGGGATGCTGGAAATCCTGCAAAAAAAATTCCCACAGGCAGAAACACATGTCCTGAGCAGTAATAAACTGAGAGAATTAAAAGATCACTCCTGCGATATGGTTATCTCTACCCTAACCATCGCACATATCGATGATGTGCAGGAAGCCATGAAAGAATGGTGCAGGGTTTTACAGCCCGGAGGTGACATGATCATTACAGATTACCATCCCATAGCGCTTGCCAGGGGAGCTAAGCGAACTTTTAATGACAAGGGCAAAACGGTATCTATCATCAATCATGTGCACCCAATCGAAAAAATAACTGCCATTGCAAAGCAACTCCAACTGGTTGAAAAACGATTGACAGAAAAAAGCATCGATGAAACAATGAAGCCATACTATGACCAGCAAAAGGCTTCCAGACTTTATGAAGTATGGAAAGGCGTTCCAATCATTTACGGAATACATTTTAAGAAACTATGACACTTGATAATGTTCACATCGTTGGCGAAAACGGGCTGAAAACTATCCGGTTGAAGAATGAAAAGATACTGTCTGTGGAAGAAACAGGAAACTCCCATTCAAAACAATCAACGGAAATAAACATTGATTTATCCAATGCATTGGCTTTCCCCGGGCTGATCAATTCGCATGATCATCTTGATTTTAATTTATTCCCACAATGTGGCAATCGCCTCTATAAAAATTATACCCAATGGGGGAAAGACATTCAGAATAGCAATAAGGAAACAATCAATGCTGTATTAAAAATCCCCATTGGCCTAAGGGTACAATGGGGGCTCTATAAAAATCTATTGAATGGCATTACTACGGTGATTAATCATGGTAAAAAACTGGTGGTAAAGGATCCTATGATTGATCTACACCAGGATTGCCATGCTTTACATTCCGTAGCATTTGAAAAAAACTGGCGATACAAATTGAACCGTTCGCAAAATGCATTAAAGTCTTCTGTGATCCATATTGCAGAGGGAACGGATACAGCTGCTCAGCAGGAAACGGCAACCCTGATTAAATGGAATCTATTTAAAAGAAAGCTCATTGGTATTCATGCAGTGGCGATGACGGAAAGAGAGGCAGCACATTTTAAGGCAATTGTCTGGTGCCCGGTTTCCAATATTTTTTTGCTGGGAACAACCGCCTCCATCGATCTGCTGAAGAAATCAACCAATATTCTTTTTGGCATGGATTCCACACTCACCGCCGGCTGGAATATCTGGGAACATCTGCGTTTGGCAAGGAACTGTCAAATGCTTAATGACGAAGAGCTGTTTAATGCGGTTACTAAAACGGCCGCTGATGTGTGGGGTTTTGATAGCGGGCGGTTAAAGGCCAATTCAATCGCGGATATCGTTGTAGCAAGGAAGGATGCTGGTTTAGACAATATGAATGCCTTTTACTCGTTGAATCCCGGAGATATTCTATTGGTGATAAAGGCAGGTAAAATATTGCTATTTGATGCAAGCCTGTACCTGCAGCTTTTTGAAAAGAATTTAATTCCAGAACCTTTCAGCCAGGTCATCATGGAGGGAAGAAAAAAATTTATCACAGGTGATTTGCCGGCATTGGCAGCTAACATTCAAAAACATCACACGGGAATTCAATTTCCTTTTCAGTAATCCCACACATGAAACTAATCGATCTAAACTATCATGCAAGTAATGAATATTCCGATCCCGAAAAAGTAATCAAGGATCATTGGCCATCCTTAGGGTATATTACTACAGCCAAAAAAAGCCTGGACATCGAAATAATAAAACATATTAATTATAAAGGCAAAGTTGTAACCAATAATATCGAATTCAGCTTTTTTAAAAGCAACAATCGTTTTTGGTATATTCCTTTCCGCACGCACCGGTATATTAAATCTCAACAACCACGGGTAATTATTGTGCAGGGTTTTGTTTTCCCATTGCAACTGATCTTCCTGCGATTTCAACTGGGCAACCCGTGTGCAATCTGTTTACAACATCACGGTGAACAGCCCTTCAAAGGAATAAAAGGAATGATCCAGCGGTTTGCAGACAGGTTCGTAAATGCCTATTCATTTGCTGCTATTGAAATGGCGGCTCCATGGATCGATGCCGGTGTAATATCCTCCATCAATAAATGCTATGAAATAATGGGTGTTTCTACTTCCTTTAAAAAAGAAGAAAAGGAGGTGGCAAAAAGAAAAACCGGTATATCGGGCAGCCCGGCTTTTTTGTGGGTAGGTCGTTTAAATGATAACAAAGATCCGTTCACGGTATTAAAAGCGTTCGAAAAGTACTTGCTGGTAAACCCGCATGCCATGCTATATATGATCTATCAGCAAAACGATCTGGAAAAAGAAGTCCGCTCATTCGTTAATGAAAGCAGTCTGCTCATAAGCAATGTAAAACTGAAGGGGAAAATACAACATGAGGAATTATCCGACTGGTTTAATGCAGCGGATTTTTATGTATCGGGAAGTCACCGGGAGGGCAGTGGTTATGCACTGATAGAAGCCATGGCCTGCGGTTGTGTACCAATTGTTACCTCCATTCCTTCTTTTAAAAAAATTACCGATGAAGGAAACTGTGGATTACTATACGAAGCCGGCAATACAGGTGCACTGTTAGATGCTTTTGTACGGTCACAAGACCTTGATTTGTCGTGGGAGATCAGTAAAGCATTAAAACAATTTGAATCCAATCTTTCTTTTGAAGCTTACGCGAAACAGGTGCAATCAATCATCGACATTGTGACCGAATAACTGCAACATTGCCTTCGCAGTTGCTTTCATTGTAAAAGGATTTGTAGCGTTGTAAGTAAGATGATTGTTACCCAGTATCGCGATTGCCTTTTCTTTCATCTCCGCCGGTGTGCTTACAATATACCAGTTATCAATAGGCGCTTTCATCGGCTTGCAAAAACTGATTACCTGGCAGCCTGCATACAGGGCTTCCAGGCAAACAGTGCTAAAGCCTTCATACGATGACGGGTGAAGCAATAGTTTAGATTGCTGCATCAACGCCAGTATTTCAGCATGCGCCATTTCACCATACAATGAAATATTATCCTGTAGTGAAAACTGCCCGATCATCAAACGCAAATGTTCCTCCTGCGGCCCTTTACCACAGATGACGGCCCTGATACCAGGGAAGTTCATTTTTAGCCGTGAGATCACTTCAATGAACACATCATATTGTTTCAGGGGGATCAGTGAGCCAACACCTAACACATCTATCCGCCTGTCAAAAGAGCTGTGCTGAAACTGTTTGGGATCGATGCCGTTCGGGATTACATGATTTGGCCGGATACCAAAATTCTTATAAAATTGATCCTGCAAAAAATCAGATAGTGCTACAAGTTGGTTTGCTGAAGGCCGTATATAACGTACATAATGGTTGCTTGGTTTTGCATCCTGCCCAAGCAGCCAGCAAAAATGTGGAAGATTGTATTTAGTGCCAAAGTATTTTCCCAGTAAAGCACATTCTCCACACCAGAAACTCAGCAGGCCAACCACATTATTCTGCCGGTGAAGCCCTTTCAAATATTGCCATACTTTTTGCCACAATAATAATCTTGATAATTTCCCTTTATTTCTGCCGTTGAATGCTACGACTGTATTGCCATTCCATATATACACAGAACGCACAAAAGGGTACTGAAAACTCAGCACAATAATTCGAAGGGTAGGATGAGTTTCATTAATTGCCTTCACGAAATTTTGCTGTGCCGTAAGACAGGTGGTATCGGCTTCGTTTGCGGCAAAGCCCGGACTGAGAATGATTAAAACCGGCGATTCATTTTTCATCAGGAGAAATAATTTTATTACAAAAAGCCAAACTCTGCCGGTTATGTGTGATCAATATTATTATTTTACCCAACTTTGCCAACTGAAGAAAATGACGGAGTAAATCATTTTCTGCATTGCGGTCCAGTTCATTGAATGGCTCATCCAGGATGATGAGATCTGCATCCTTATAAAGCGCTCTTGCAATGGCAACCCGCTGTCGCTGGCCGCCACTAATATTCTTACCATTTTCGGTGATGATTGTATTTAATCCACTAAGACCTCCTGCAATTTCTGCAACCCCTGTAATATTTATCGCGGCTTCCATTCTTGGCATATCAAAAACATCTTCCTCCATGGAAATATTTTTAAGAATGGAATCATGCAGCAGGAAAGATTGTTGTTTCACATAAGCAACTCTATCCCAGCATTGCTGTCTTGAAATCGCGGTAGTCGCTACGCCATTGATCAATATTTCGCCCGCCTGTGTTTCCAGGAAGCCCAGCAGCAAATTAATAAGCGTGGTTTTACCGCTGCCGGATCTTCCTTCAATACCGATAAAATCTCCTTTAGCCATTGCTGCACTAAAACGACAAATTATCTTTTTGGACCCATAATAAAAATCTACCTCCCGAAATGAAATTGATTGAATCACGGAAACTGGTTCAGGTGTAGTGGCTACTGGTATTTTTGGCTTTATTTCAAATAAATCGTTCACCGCAAATGAATATGCCCTCACCTGCCCGGCACTATTTAAGATCTGAACGGCAGCGGGCATTATCTTGTAAGCCGCTGCCATAAATGCACCAATACTTATGATGTTTGTTGAACCGGTATTGCCCGTCGATTTATCCAGCACTATTAAGATAAATAAGCCACCTACCGCAAAAATTTCAATCAACCGGTTTGGCAGTCCCTGTACCGACTGCAGGCTGGAGAGATGGGTGTTCAGCTTTTGTTGCCAGGATGCATACCGATGTACAAAAAAATTATGCTTGCCATAAATATTTGCTTCAACATATCCAGCCAGGGATTCTTTTAAGAACTGCAAGGCATTTTCGCTGCTTCTTTTGGCATGGTTTCTTGCAGACTTGGTTCGTTTTTTTACAACATAGCCGGCGATCAATATAGGTGGCACTAAAATCGTAAACAGGAGCAGGAACAGTGATGCATTGAATAGCAATATGGCAGTTACAGCACAGGTGATCAGGATGGTTTGTGTAATGATCTGCAAAATGCCGGCAAGCACATAGTGGCTGAACTCGATGGGTTGCTGGCTGATGCGCCTGCCTTGTACCGCCGAATCAACGGTTACATAATGATCATAACTTCCATGGAGGTATTGAGAAAGATTTTTTTCTGCAATCCTTGAAGCAATCCTGTAAAGAAATTGATATTTCTGATGATGAACATAATAGGCGGCAATATTTTTGACACTAAAAATCACCAAGAACAAAGCGATCAGCAATACAGAACTGCGGTCGAGCATAAAAGCAGGCAGCAGCGAAGAAATACTCGCTGCATGAAAAGGTTGTGTGTAAAAATCAATGATGAATAAAAGCATTACAAGTGATGCAATATCGGCGATAACAATTACGAGGTCAGCCAGTACATACCAGCATAGATGCCTTCGCTCCCGGCTGATAAGAATGGCCAGTGTTTTAGTAAGTATTGTATTCAAAAGCGGTATGCCCGGTTTTTATTTAATCAAGATGGATGGTAGTGCTCAACAACATTTGTTCTCTTCTTATTCACTCACTGGTATTTCTAAAAGGATATTTGCACGCACTGTTCTAATCAGCGGGTAAATATTTTTAAAAAACTGCGATAAAGAATTATAAGGTCCATTTTAAATGACCAACGCCTAATGTAAAAGATATCCATGTTCAGCCGCGCCTGTACCTGGTGCTTTTCTGTGGCGATTCCTGCAAAACCCAGTACCTGCGCCAATCCCGTGATGCCGGGTTTAATGCTGTGCCGGTATGCATAATGCTCAACCATAGCATCGTATTTTATATTTTCGCTGATCATATGCGGTCTTGGGCCGATTACCGACATCTCACCCAATAATACATTGAAGAATTGTGGCAATTCATCCATGTAATGATCTCTTAAAAACCGGCCGACCTTTGTTATTCTTTCATCGTTTTTAACAGCAGGCGAAATATCCGCTTCATCATTCACGATCATTGACCTGAATTTAATGCAGGTAAAAACATCTCCGTTTTTCTTATTTCTTTTCTGGAAAAAGAATACCGGTCCTGCAGAATCTATCATTATTGCGATCGCAAATAGCGGGATCAACCATGATAGTATTAAAACGATCACTGCTGATGAAATACTAATATCAAAAGCACGTTTAATAAAGCGGTTTACCGACTTATCCAAGGGCTGCTGAAAAAAACCAGTGGTGAGTTTGCCTGTACGTAATAAGCTGCTATAACCGGGCTGCAAACTTTTGGCGATATTATTCAGTTGTTTTCCTGATCGGTCTTTTACTACCCCGACGCTGTATAAAGGTGAATACAGCTGCTGTGCATTCCCGCTGGAAAGGTTTTTTCGCATACAATAGTTTCAGCACTATAATCGGTAATTAGATTATTTGGGTTGCCTTAGAGAATTTGGGAATGGCACAGAAAGGGAAATAGACGCAGATCAGAACGACTGACGTTTGAAGGACTTTGGACTCTTGTTGAAGTGAATCGGGAACGACGGAAAATATTGCCAAAGGGAGCAATTACAAAAGCGCTTTCAATTTGTTGATGGATTCAATTGCATTGGCATCAAAAAAGGCATCGTTTTTACCATCCTTTGACCATATCACCACATTGGGAAGACCGTTCGGCATGATATACCTTATATGGTAGGTTCCATCTTTTGTAGGATCTACAAATACATCTGTACCATCATCCAAAACAAAGGCGATCTCTCGTGCTTTAGGCATATCAATAAAATTTATACAATATAGTAAAGTATTGCCTTCGTTAAAAAATTATGTTGTCTGTGGTGATTCGCCACAGTTATGTCTTCTGTATAACCAAGTTTTCTAATTTAATATTGGAATTCGTTTACCTTTAATCAAAACCAGCAAACCCCAACGATAATATCGTTACATTTTGAAATTAAAACTAAACTGCATATTGCTTATCGATGATGATAAGCTTACTAATTTTGTAAACAAAATGGTGATTGATGAAGCTGGTTGCGCCCATCACGTAGTAAGGAAAGAGTCAGTGCAATCCGGGTTAGAGTATTTGTCAAACAGCGCTCTTTCACATGGTGTTTTACAGTTTCCCGATCTGATTTTCCTGGATATGGATATGCCTGTACAGGATGGATGGAAATTTGTTGACAATTACAAGAAATTAAAGGGTAACCTTCCCTTTTCTCCGGTAATCATAATGCTTTCTTCATTTAATGAGCCAGCTTATGTTGCCAAAGCTTCCAATTTACCGGAATTATCGGGTTTTTATAATAAGCCCATGTCAAATCAAATACTCAAAGAAGTTATTCCTCTCTTTTTTAATTCCGGTGATAAAAGTTAAACATTCGGTCTTCAATTTCCCTGCTGCTACCTACCTGTAAATCAATCATATTTCGAACTTTATTTATTTTCCTCTCATCAATTCATTGGATGGCTGATTATACATTCTGTTCTTATTCTCTTTTAAGCACATACTGGTTTTAGGGGCAATTTCGCCTCGTTAACAACAATTGTGGGCATAAACAACCGGTTGCTGGCAGCTAATCTTCAAATAACAATGCGCATTTGAACGTTATAAATAAGTGAAAGCGAGACACAAGCCATTACATTGTCTTTTTGTGTACATGAATCACTTTGTATGTTTTTAAAATAAGACAGCAACGGGCGGTTCCGGATGGATGGTGTGGAGTTAAAGGAATTTCTTTCCAGGCATAAAAATAAACCGATACTATGAACAATAAACAAAGTCTCACAGAGCAGGAGGCACTCCTAAAACTGATTGAAGAAGGCAAACGGTTAGCAGCAGAAACCCTTAAAATTGTCTACAAAGACCAGGATGCTGCCCGGGAGAATTTAATGAAGATCCAGGGATTTGCAAAGCTGGTAGAGGAAACGCTGAAGAATACATCGCCGGTTAATCCTTCTCTTGTAAGTGTAAAAATATTGCTGGAACTGGATGACTTCTCCAACCGGCATTTGAATTAGGTAGTACATTTTAATTTACGGGAAGCAACAGTGATAGGAGCTCCCAAAAGAAAATAGAGGTTATTTTGCCGGAAGGACATCGGGTATATTGATCTCCAGTTACCTTCTGCCCGTAATCTCTACTTCAATTTAGAAAGACTGTCAATAGTAAAGTTTGCACTTTTTATTTTATCTTCCAGAACACTCCCTTTTATAAAATAAGTGGCTGAACTATCCGACCATTGGCGCCATTGCAGGGTGTCATGTACTGCCTGTTGTGATTGCTTCGCCTTGCCGGTAAAATAGTGCTCCATCCCTTTAGCGTAAGCCAGGCTGTCTTTCAGTAATTTCTTTTCGTGAGTAAGATTGCTCATTAACTCGTTTCGACTTTGACCGCAGCCGAAGAGTGACGTGGTCACTAAAATGCTGACAAATTTTTTCATAGGAAATTTTCAGCAAAGTAACCGCATATTAGCGGCAATGACCGTATAAAACAGGTCGTGATGCAAAGAAAATTCTCGTTGCTTATTTATGAATAACTTCGACAGCCAATAAATGAGCAACGGGAATCCTAAAGTCAAAATGCTCTTAAATAAAATACAGTAATTTAGATCGAATAATTTAGAGCAATGAATAAAAACGGACCTATTATTTTGATAGAAGATGATTTAGAAGACCAGGAGATTTGGGGAGAGATATTTAAGGAATTAAATTACCCAAATGAAATTTTGTTTTTCAGTGATGGCCATGGTGCATTTGAATTTTTAACTGCCACGAAAGAAAAACCTTTTATTATTCTTTCGGATATTAACATGCCTAAACTCTCGGGATTTGAATTAAGAGACAAAATTCATAACAATGAAGAACTAAGACTCAAGTGCATCCCTTATTTATTTTTTACGACAGCAGCAGACGAAAAGCACGTTATCGAGGCCTATTCAAAATCAATCCAGGGATTTTTCACCAAGCCTGCGAGCTACCAGGAAACACGAACGCTTTTGAAATCAATCATTGAATACTGGCAAAAATGCCATTCTCCAAACGTAACGATGTAATTCTCCGATCATATTTTGCAGGTAGAAAACAATGCAGCCAGGTGCCTAGCCCAGGTCTGCCGGGTTTTAACACGAGGCTTCCCCTTGCTGTTTGTTTTAAATTAAAACCGTTAATACATTGCATTCGATGTATTAACGGTAGTATTAAACTGTATGTGGAGGTGCCAGATCGTTAAACCTCAATGACCGCGTATTTGTGATATTGAGATACGCTATAATTAATGAGAACGTTTACCGCCGCTCCATTTTTTGGTACAACCAGCGGTACAACAACCTTCATCAATGATCACCTTACTTATTCGCCAGTAAAATAGCATCAAGATCTTCGCCTGGCTTCGTTATAATTCGTTGTGCAATAGGATCCCAATCTATTCTTCTTCCAAGTTTATAAGATAGTCCTCCCATATGTGCTGAGATAGCTTCTTCAAATCCTTCCTTGATTGAACAACTTGGCGTACCTCCATTCCGGATACAACTTAACCATTCTCTCAAATGAAGAAATGTTGAGTCTACCCGTTTGCCATCCCGGTAGGTCCACAATAATCCCTTGTTTGCAAAATATTTTGCAGTGGCAGAAGTGACCGCATCTGTTCCATTAACGGAAGGGTCATATTGATAAATTGGAACACCAGCTTCGATACGTTGTTCTTTTAACAAGTCGGCGTATTTAGTTGACCGCGGATCGGCATATACCGTAATCCGGTTACCCAATTCCATGCTGCCATCATGCCCCATCAAAACGGTTCCCCTGTCAAACTGATTTCCTAATGTGGCACTGTATATGAAAGTCATGCCTTTCTCTTTTCCGGCATCCTGGCTTCCGCCTGTACTAAAATCCGGGTACTCCATATTAACCTGCATTACGTCTGGAACGTTGCGCCCGTCACGGTGGGTATAGATTCCACCTGATGCAGTAACAGAACTAGGAATTCCCATCCTGAGGATGCAATTGATCCGGTCATAGTCGTGTGTCATTAAATCGCCCGACAAGCCTGATCCGTAAGCCCACCATTTGCGCCAGCGGAAAAAATGTTCCAGGTTAAAATCTTCCTTCGGTGCATTGCCAAGGAACAAATCCCAGTCAATCGTTTTTGGGTTGGCTGTATCAGCTATTTCGTATTGCCAGGCACCGTTATCATCATTACGGTTAGTATTGGTTTCAACCAGTGAAACATGGCCCAAAATTTTCTTGTTAATTATGTCCTGCGCAGTTAAAAAGCTCTGTGTCTGCCGATGCTGGTGACCTACTGCGAAAATTGTTGTAGGATTTTTCAGCACCGTCTCCCGTAAAATATACGTTTCAGAAACATTGTGGGTCATTGGCTTTTCAACATATACATGCACCCCCGCATTCAGCGCTTCAATTGCCATGGGTGCGTGCCAATGGTCCGGCGCTGCAATAACTATAGCATCTACCTCCCCGCTGTTTATTAGTTCAGTATGGGTGCGAAAACGTTTGATCTTATTATCGCCTTTATTGAAGGACTCAAGGGCTTTTTCGGCACGCGTGTCAAATACGTCACAAATTGCTGCCAGTTTTATATTCAGGTTTTCCTGTGCCTTAAACTCTGCCAGCCTTGTATCTTTTGGATTTTTTACCGAAGACTCGTGCATCTCTTTGAGCCATGCAGTGGAAGCAAAACCCAGTGCACGGCAAAGCTGTTCGCCACGGATGCCATAACCAATAATGCCCAGCCGCACCGGTTTACCACTCATAGGGCCTGAAACGGGGGGTGGCGAGGCTTTTATATTTAAAGTTTCCAGGAGAAATTGCTTTTCGCGTTTTGCTGATCCAGTTAGGCTGGCACCGGAATACCATACAGCACCAAATAATGGAATTCCTCCCAGGGTTTTCAACATATCACGCCTGTTCCATTTTTGAAAAAAGTTATTATCGTTTGCCATGGTGTTTAGGTTAAATTGTTGTTGTCTTTTTCTTTAAAAATAAATTCTCTATACCAAAAACTGATATCAAAGGGAACTGGTAGATTACCCAAAGGGCTACCATCTCAATCAGGTTTTTGTTTACTACCCAATAACTTCCTTCTGCCGGGCCTTGCGGCAAACCAGGAAAAGGGGGATGTGCCAGGTAGTACAGGAGTAACAGCAAAATTCCGGCAATACAACCCCATCGTACCTTCATACCAATGAGAAGGCTTGCTCCCACAGCTATCAGTCCGACAATGTTTAAGGTGTCAACGACTGATACCAGGGAATCGCTGGCAATCCATGTAAAAAAGGGCTTGAGGATGGAAGCGCTCAGCAAGTAACCTTTGGATGTCCAGGATGGATTATACGCCTTTATGATCCCTTCGTACAGGAAATGCCAACCGATTAATACGCGAAGCAGCACCAAAGCATAATTTTGAACTGTCGTTAATTTTTGTGTGTTCATAGTATTCAAATTGTTATTTTCGAATTTGGATGATGCACATTCATGAGCCTCGCACTCTATTGCTTACCCCGAAAAATAAATCCTACAGAACGATTGCTACATTTTCTTCAAACTCTTTTGAAGTGTATGTTTTCCATGCGCCGTTTTCATCATAGATAAAAAAAACTTCCAGGTGTAAGTTGGTATGTTCTGATAAAAACTGTTTTGAGTTTTCCAATCCCATCACCATGAATGCGGTTGCGTATGCATCCGCGGTCATACAATTTCCAGCGATTACACTGGCACTCAGCAAATTGCTTTTTGCGGGGTAACCGGTAAATGGATTAATAATATGCGTGTATTTTTTTCCGCCTTCGATGTAAAATTTTTTATAATTGCCTGAAGTGGCCAACGACTTGTCTTTTATTGTAAGGATTGCCTTTAATGATACTCCATCCATTACGATTTCATTGGGCTGTTCAATACCAACGGTCCAACAACTGTCATTAATGTTTTTCCCTTTCGCTGTTAACTCTCCTCCAACTTCTACCAAATAGTTGCTAATGCCTTTGCTTTCGAGAAAGGATGCTAATACATCCACAGTGTATCCCTGGGCTATTGCATTAAAATCGAGCATAACCTGTGGAGATTCTTTTAGCAGTTTTCTTCCTTCTAACCTTACCTTTTTATAACCAACATATTTGAGCAGGCTATCAATCAAAACTTTATTTACTTTATCTTTTTTTGTGAACCCGAAACCATAGGCATTGATAATCGGGGCAACGGTGACATCAAACAGTCCTTTTGTTTTTTCTGAAACTTCCATGGATTTATTAAACACTTCGGAAAAATATTCATCCACCGCAACGGCAGTATCATTCTTATTGATCATCGAAATGATGGAAGCAGGAATATATGTGGAGAGGGATAAGTCAATTTTTTTAAAAATAGAATCAAATGCTTCCCTATAATTTGAATGCTGGCCGGCCAGGTAGGTGATATTATAAGAGGTTCCCTGGGCGGCTCCGGAAATTTTGATGGTACTTTTTATCCCCCGGTTACAACTAAATAAGAGTAAAATGGCAGCACAGGATAGGAATATAAATTTCATTATAGCATATTATCGTTATGTTGTTAGATTGCAATACTGATAACTCTAACAGGCAAAACTGCTATAATTACCTCTGCAAAATTTCAATCAAAAGGTTCAAATAAATATGACAGGTGTTGGTATCAGTTATGACAGTAAACATATTTTTAGAACCTTGCTGGTACGGTAAGCGGGAATGCGGGGAAATGTTTTTTAAGATAATATCCTGCAATGATTTTGGAAGAAGAACCTGGCCGCTGATTGCAAGCCACACCAGGCAGGTTGCGGATTATTTAAAATATCAATCAATAAAACTGTTGCCCGGAATTGTAGATTACCGGGCGTAATGGAAGTATGGTTGGTATCGTTATATTCCTTAATACCTGGTTATCGGTATATGCTGTAATCGGGATTTGCCGGTTTTGGGCATCACGATATTACAGTTGGATCGCTGCCATGATTTTCTTTGTAATAAATTATAAGGGGAGATCTTTATTATTCAGGTGAACCCAATAGGTTATAAACAGTTAGTAGCACCAGTAAAGGACATTTTCTGAAAACAAAAAACCCTTAACCAATTGTTATCAATCGGTTAAGGGAAGTTAAATGCTGTAGGGGGAGGGATCGAACCTCCACGGAGCAGTTAGTTGTAGCACAAAGTTCAGTGGTCGACCCTGGTCAGATTGATATTGCTACCAACCCGGCTCTATGCTATATTTATCCTGTTACCTCCACCCCCGAGACAAGAGGGCATGTCTGCCAAAAATTTCATCACCCCACAGTATAAAAGATCTTTGTAAAGATTTATAATGCAAATCTATATAAAATGCCATTACATTGAAAATATTTTATAAAATATTTTATAAATATAAATTTTTGTCAAACAAATGTACATATATTTGAAAAACGACTAAAATAGATTCATTATATGGCAACCAAATTAAATCTTGACAAATTAGACTTACAGATTATTCATGAAATGATGGAAACTGCGGAAATTTCTTATGCCGAACTTGGCAAGAAATTATTTGTTAGCGGTGGAACCATACATGTGCGTATCAAAAAGCTTCAGGAGTTTAATATTGTTAAAGGTACAAGATTGAACGTAGATTTAAGGCAATTAGGATATGACATTACCGCCTTTGTAGGAATTTACCTCGAAAAAAGTTCACTATACGATTCCGTTGCCAAAGAATTAATGGCGATTCCTGAGATTGTCCGCCTGAATTATATAACCGGTAATTACAGCATGTTCATAGAAATTGTTTGTAAAGATATTTCCCAGTTGCGGTTCGTATTGCATGATGAATTACAGAAAATCAAAGGCATTGAACGTACCGAAACTTTCATTTCTCTCGAAGAAGGCTTTGCACGGAATGTACAAGTGGCACCGGTAGAATAGGTGAAGGTGAGTACAGGCAAAGTTAGAATAACGTGAAGATGATTACTGTTGATGATGGTATTTATATTTGACGGCGATCATCCTGCATCTCTTACATCTACGGCATCCCTTAATCCATTTCCAAGCATATTGAAAGCAAGTACCAGCAGCATAATAGCAAAGCCGGGAACAAGCGCCAACATCGGATTATGGGTGATGATGAAATTATAATTTTCCTTGATCATTAGCCCCCAGCTTGGCTGTGGAGGCTGTACACCAATTCCAAGAAAGCTTAAGCCGGCCTCAATGATTATTGCAGTTGCAAAATTGCTGGCGGCAATCACCATTACTGGTCCCAGTATATTGGGCAGGATATGCCTTACAATGATTCTACCATCACTAAGTCCGAGCGCCCTTGCAGCCTGCACATATTCCAATTCTTTTAAAGTCATTACCTGCCCCCTGATCAATCTCGCAACACTAACCCACATCGTTAACCCGACGGCAATAAAAATTTGCCAAAAGCCTTTACCGAGCGCCATGGTAATTGCAAAAACCAATAGTAATGTCGGGATGCTCCAGGTAACATTCACCAGCCACATAATCATTTCATCCATCCTGCCACGGTAATAGCCTGCCAATGCCCCGAGTATGATGCCCAGTGTAAGGGAAATAAGCACAGCGATTAATCCAACAGCAAGACTAACTCTCGTGCCAATTATCAACCTGCTTAGAATATCGCGGCCAAATTTATCGGTTCCAAACCAGAACTTTTTGGTTACGATGTTTTGTGAGAGGAGTTGGCCGGACCGATGATGTGTGAGCAGATCTATGGAGTAGTACTGTATTACAGCCGTATCTTCATCTACATATTTGTTTACCGTCAACGTGTCATTTTTGATGGTATAACTGTTTATCGGTAGATAACGATAGTCATCCGGCTTACCGTTTAATAATCGACTAAACCATCCAACACCAGAGTTTTTTTTATCGGGAATCTTTAAAAACAGTTGTGAATAGCCTGGCTTTTTGGCTTGTATTTCCACAGTTTGCAGATCGGCATTGGGAGAACCGTCCGGCGCCACCAGGTACCCGAATACAGTTAAGAAAACCGCTGCGGCAATGATCACCAGACCTGCAATTGCACCTTTGTTTTTTTTGAGGCGTTTCCAGGTTTGTTGTGAGAAGGAAAAAGATGGTGGAGGCATGGTGTAAATTACGATTCACTCAATTATTTTACGGTTCTTTCTTTCCAGGTGTATTTGCCAAATTTGCCCAGCCAGCCGGCAATAACCGTATATACAACATGAAATGGTTGTGCCAGGGGAAACCACCATAACAGCTTTCGTTGGTTAAAAAAACGGGCAACCGGGTATAAAAAAAGAAGCTCAATAATTGTTTTAGCCGTCAATACTGCGATAAAGTAGCCAACCAGCGGGTAAAAGATTGACAATATGCCTAATACAAGGATCCAAACATTAAAGAAATATACCAATAAAAGAACGCCGAAAATTCTTTTATCCTCATACTTATCCGCCTTGCTGGCCCATCGTATCCGCTGGTTGAAAAATCCTTTCAAAGTATTCACCGGGGTAGTGTACACAATCACCTCTTCTGATTTTAGGAAGAAAACCCTTTTGGGGAATACTTTAAATATCTTATGCATCAACAGCATATCGTCGCCACTTGCAATGTTATCGATGCCTTTAAATCCTCCCACTTCCATAAATGCCTTTTTTTCGTAAGCCAGGTTGGCACCATTGCACATACTATGTACTTTTTTCTCCACCGCCGCACCGGTGATTCCCTGTAAGGTCATAAAATCCAATGCCTGGAATATCGCAAGAAAATTGTTGGTGCTATCATAACCCACCGGCATTGCGATAAAAGCTGCATCGTTTTGTTGATAGCATGCTGCGATGTTTTGCAGCCAGCCCGGGGGTACGTGGCAATCTGCATCCGTGGTTACAATCAATTGCCCAGTTGATTGTTGAATGGCAATTTCAATGGCTTTCTTTTTATACGAATTTATTTCACCAATAGGTATGAAATCTTTTAACGAAACCAGTTTTACGTTTTGGTCGCGGTATTGTAAAATTATAGCCCCAGTATTATCAGTTGAATGATCATCGATCACCAGCACTTCAAATAAATGGGCCGGATAAGTTTGGTTGAGTATTGAATTAAGACAAGCCGCTATATTCTCTTCCTCATTCCTTGCAGGAATGATAACAGAAATTTTTGTTAGGGGATTTACATTTTCTGCGGGGGTAAATGTTGGAATACTGGTCCAGCTTTGCCGGTAATAAATGATGAGCACAGCATAGCTAACAAAAAAAACAATAGAAACCGCGATTATAAGGAGATGCATAATGATTTGCCGTACAAGGGAGTGACACAACGATGTCGACCAAAGTACTGATGTTGGTAAATAGGTTAAACAAATGGCCGGGTTTTTAAGGTCAGCTCCGGCAAAAATAATTTTTTAAAATTCAAATGAATCATTATCTTTATATAGTTGCTTAAACAACTATATGCCAAACAACCAATTTAAAAAAGGAGAGTTATACAGTTTCATCACCGGCAAGGCGAGTACCGCTATTGCGAGGCGTTTACAGAAAAATTTTAAGCAGGCAAATGTAGACATCACTATTGAACAATGGAGTGTATTGTATCATTTATGGAAACAGGATGGATTAAGCCAGCAGCAATTGTGCGAAGCAACTTTCAGGGATAAACCCAGTATTACCCGGTTAGTTGATAACCTGGAAAAACTGCAACTGGTAAAAAGAGTGGCAAGTAAAAACGACCGCAGGATCAACATGATCTATCTCACAAAAGAAGCACAGGAATTACAGGAGCAAACCATGGAACTGGCAAATCAAACCCTGAACGAGGCGCTGGAAGGTGTAACGAACGGGCAGATTGAAATTGCCAAGGAAGTGCTGCAGCAAGTGTACGATAATTTGGCACAGGGGAATAATAATAGTAGCTCCAGCCCCCTCTAACTCCCCCAAGGAGGAGAACCAGGGAAGAACCTTTGAACAGTAAATTCTTTCGTATACATCATATATTAATTTTTAAATAAAAGGCACCATTATTTTTAACTATTTAAAATAAATTCTCTTCGGAAACCCCTCCTTTGGAGGGGCTTGGGGAGGCTTTCCTTTATGACAACATCCACACCAACTACCATATCACTTAAAGGCGGTGAATGGTTAATCAAAGAAAGCAATGCTTTTGAAAGCTTTGCCCCTGAAGATTTTAACGAGGAGCAACAGATGGTCAAGGAAATGTGTCTGCAGTTCCTCACGGCGGAAGTGCACCCGGTGGCGGACCGCATAGATAAATTAGAACCCGGGTTGATGCCCTCACTAATGATAAAGGCAGGCGAACAGGGATTGCTCGGCGCTTCGGTTCCCGAGGAATACGGCGGATTAGGCAAAGATTTTATCACTTCTACCCTTGTTAATGAAGGTCTTGGCGGTGGTTATTCTTTCAGCGTAGCCATTGCGGCACATACGGGGATCGGCACTTTACCCATTCTTTATTTTGGCACCGCCGCTCAAAAGGAAAAATATATTCCTAAACTAGCCAGTGGCGAATGGAAAGGAGCTTATGGCCTGACAGAACCCAATAGCGGCAGCGATGCGCTGGGTGCAAAAACAACCGCTGTTCTTTCGGCAGATGGCAAACATTATATTTTAAACGGCCAGAAATGCTGGATCACCAATGGTGGCTTTGCCGATGTATATACCGTGTTTGCAAAAGTGGACGGAGATAAGTTTTCTACTTTCATCGTGGAACGGGGCTTTGAAGGTTTTACACAGGGACCCGAAGAACACAAAATGGGTATTAAGGGTTCATCTACCGTGCAACTTTATTTCCAGGATTGCAAAGTACCGGTTGAAAACCTACTGGGTGAAGTTGGAAAGGGGCACATTATCGCATTTAATATTTTGAACATAGGCAGGCTGAAGCTATGTGCTGCAGCGGTGGGCGGTGCTAAAATGGCCCTGAATATTACGATTGATTATGCCAAAACGAGGGAGCAGTTTAAAACAGCCATTGCAAATTTTGGTGCTATCAAATACAAACTTGCTGAAGCTGCTATCAGAATATTTGCCTGTGAAAGTGCACTATACCGAACCGCCAAATGGGTAGATGAAAAAGAAATTGAACTGGCGAATGCAGGAAAACCATTTAATGAGGCATTGCTGGGAGCTGCAGAAGAATTTGCTGTTGAGTGTGCGATTTTAAAAGTGCATGGCAGCGAAGTGTTGGATTACGTAGTGGATGAAGGCGTACAGGTTTTTGGCGGCAACGGATTTAGTGACGAATATGTGATCAGCAGGGCCTACAGGGATAGCCGCATCAATCGCATCTATGAAGGCACCAACGAAATCAACAGGTTATTAACCGTAGATATGATCCTGAAAAGAGCCATGAAGGGGAAGCTGGACCTGATGGGACCTGCAATGGCTGTTTCCAAAGAATTAATGAGTATACCGGAATTTGGGAATGATGATGAAACACCATTTGCTGCAGAAAGAAAGTCAGTAGTGAATATGAAGAAAAGCATTTTAATGGTAGCGGGTGCCGCTGTTCAAAAACTGATGATGAAACTATCGGATGAACAGGAAATATTGATGAACATCGCTGATATGGCTATCGAAACCTTTGTGGCAGAAAGCACCTTGCTTCGTATTATTAAAATGGCAGATAAACAGGATGAAGCTACCACCAGTATACATATTGATATGATGCGTTGTTATATTAATGACGCCATCGATAAAGTAAATAAGGCCGGTAAAGAAGCCATCAATGGTTTTGCAGAAGGCGATGAACAAAGGATGATGCTGCTGGGATTGAAACGGTTTACCAAGTCAGCACCATTTAACAGTAAAGACGCCCGCAGAAGGATTGCTGATAGCCTAATTGCGGCGAATAAATACCCCTGGTAATTATAAATTATAGCAGTCAATCTTTAAAAGTTAATCCGTCATAAATCACCCGAATGATTGCTTTTCTGAAGCCCACAAACAGGCCATTTCCCCGAACCGGGAATCGTCTTTTTTGTGCATTAACGAACCTGCTCTGCAACGGGAAATAACGCTTATTTAAAACCTGTCCAAATATTTCTGTCGGCAAAACAAATTATCTTACACCCATGAAACTTCTATTTACCCTTGTGAGTGTATGTGTGAGCACCGCTGTTTTTTCTCAGGCTGATAACACTCCCTTTATCCGATTGATTAATCCATATAAAATAGCTAACCCGGTAAGATCATCCAGGCAATTTATTATTGGATCCACTTGCAAAAGCTGTGCGGTAACCATTAACAATAAGCGTGTAGACGTTTATCCCACGGGCGCATTTGCCTATGAATTAAACCTTGTTCCAGGCGATTCAGTCATCACCATTTTATCGGAAACAAAGGGCAAATCACTGACAAAAAAAATCAACTATACCTACACTGTACCCATTCCGGCGGAGCCTGTAAGAATGCTGGGGATCGAGAGTATCAAAACCTACCCGGAAGGTGATCTTGAATTGGTGCCGGGCGATAATATAAAATTCAGGGTTAAAGCTTTAACGGGATGTACGGTAAGGGCAATACAAAATATTACTTTATATGAATTGCCTTTAACACAAACCAATGGAATGCCCGGTATTTACCAGGGAGAATATATTGTGAAAGCTTCTGATAGCTTCCGTTTAATGAAAATACCGCTGAGCATCACAGATTCTGCCGGCAATACCATTAACAGGGAAACCAACAATCGCTTTTCTGTACGCCCGGCATTACTTCCGGAGATGGTAATTACAAAGGGAAGGCTGGCACATCTTGAATATGGATTGGGCGAGGACAGATTGGGTGGCGCAAAAATCGGTTATCTTGATAGCAATATTGTATTGAAAATAACAGGGAAGGTTGGCTCACATTACAGGGTACAATTATCAAAAACGCGTACTGCCTATATACCGGATGAGCTTGTTGAAAAATTGCCCGCGGGAACTTTTACGCCCGAATCGCTGACCACCAATTGGAATGTATATGGTGATGATAAATATGATTATGTAAAGGTTGGATTATTTGCAAGACTGCCTTACCAATCTTTTCAATTAACGGATCCGTCCCGGATTGTGGTGGATATTTTTGGCGCTACCAATAACACTAACTGGATAACCCAACTGCAAACGGTAAAGGAGATAAAAAATGTTTATTATGAGCAAAAGGAAGATGATGTATTCAGGGTAATTATCGAACTGAAACACGCACAACATTGGGGGCACCAGTTGTATTACTCCGGCAATACGCTGGTGATAAAAGTTAAACAGCAGCCTGTAGATTTATCGCTTAAAAATTTGACCATTGCCGTAGATGCAGGGCATGGAGGAACCAATAACGGTGCGGTGGGTGCAACCGGCGTATACGAAAAAGAGCTGACGCTAGCAGTTGCATTAAAACTGCAAAAAAGCCTGGAAAAGCAGGGAGCGAAAGTGATCATGACAAGAATAAAAGAAACATTCTTTGATAACAAGGAAAGGATCTTGTTTTACAGGGATAGTATGCCGGATATGTTAATCAGCATACATTTGAATTCATCGGAAGATCCATTCCGGACCGGCGGTACTTCGGCCTATTATCGCTATGTGGGTTTTAGGAATCTGAGCCTTGATATCTATAAACGGATGCTGGAACTTGGGCTAAAGGAGTATGGCAATACCGGTTCTTTCAATTTCATGCTAAACAGTCCTATCGAATACCCTAATGCTTTGGTGGAAACTCTGTTCCTTAGCAACCTGGAAGAGGAAATGAAGATACTTGACCCGGCGTTTCAACAAGAGATGGCTGATAAAATTGTGTCGGGAATGAAAGACTTTTTAGAGAGTTGTAAATAAGGAAAAGAGACTGTTGTTCCTGCAAAACATCATCCGTTTAGCAGGAACATTGGGACATAAAAAAAGCACCAAATTTGTTTTCTTACCTTCCAATTGCTTTTCTGGTAATACTTACGAACCTGATGCTCCTGCTTTGAGTTGATTGATCTTTTTACTGATTTTCTCTTCTCAATTCATGTAGTAAATATACAATCTCAAAAAGCTGGTTTCCAAATTTTTCTTCATTTATTTTTGTGATTTTTTTGGAAAGTTATGCACATCTTTATTGCGGCGTTTGGGTCGTAATGCCAAACGTTTCGACTGCATAATCAAAATCATGCAGTTACATCGAAAAGGGAAAATTAAAAGAAGGCTGTTGGAAAATTTTTCAATATTTTGCATTCCCATTTTCGGGTTGTTAGCTCAGTTGGTTTAGAGCATCACGTCGACAACGTGAGGGTCGCTGGTTCGAGCCCGGCACAGCCCACATTCGTTATTAGTTCTTTTTAGCTGGTCCTGGAAGCTGGTTGTTTTTATTCCCCGGATAAGGCATAAATCTTTGCTTCCCATGGAAAGATTGGTTCACGACCCACCCATTGTTCACTTACACGTCTACCTTGAGTAATTTCAATCCAGCTTTTCCCGGGTGAGGTTGCAGGCCAATTGTTCACTACATATTCCGCGTTAGCGTTCCCGGGGTCGGGAGTTCCATAATCTGAAAAGTTAGCGACTACCACCACAACCTCGCCTGAATCTGTAATACCGCGGCGCCATACTATCACCCTTTTGCCTTCAGCAAAGTCGGTATGAATAAAAGAGGTATCATTTACTGATAACGCTTTATTGGTGCTCCTGAACTTAACCAAAACAGACACAAATTCTTTAATCCGTTTTCTCCAATCATCCTCAATACGTGAAAAATTAACAGGGTCAACCTGTTTGCCGCCCGCCTGGTCGACATTGCCATCATTGTTAAAAAGATCATGCTGATCTGCAAATTCTTCACCTGCTAAAACCATTGGAATACCTACCGCCGTCAACAGGCAGGCAAAGCCGAGTTTGATTCTTTTTTCTGTATCAAATATCCCATTGTTCTGCAAAAAATTGAATAACCGTTCATTTCCAGGTCCTTCTACATCGTGAGATGTGAGATATATTATGCATTGGGCTCCATCGCCAAAATTCTGAACCCGGCAATCGATGGCTTTGCGAACAGTCCATTCAAAAGAAGGTTCATCCTCTGCATTTTTTCCAATCAGCGCCCGACGGATATATTTTTTGAACCGTTCGTGCCACAATCCGTCCAACCTGCCTTGGGTCAATAAGGCCAGGGGCTCTGTCAATTCTTCCCCAACTACAATAAAGCGCTTATCATTCCCGAAACGATCCTGCCAGAGTTCCCATCCCAATTGCCTGTATTCCTGGATAAAATCCCAGTTAGCAACATTTTCTACGCTATCCATTCTAATACCATCCACGTGAAAATCCTGCATCCATCGGATCAGGCTTGCTTTCATCAACTGCCTTGCAGGAGAAAGTTGCAGCCTGTTGCCCGAAACAGGATCATAACTCTCTGTAAAAAATGCATACCGGAAAAGCGTACTGCCAAACCCATTCCGAAGATTGTCATCATTATTGGCTCTCGAATTATGCGCATCAGGATCTGATTTATTAGCCCTGGGGTCAAGTATGAAAAATTCGTCCGGCGCTGCGGCAAGATAAGCATTGGTACGGGTAAAGGCCATTACCACATCCTGGAAAAAGCGTATTCCATTTTTGTGGCAGGAAGCGATAAGCGCTCTTAAATCCCGGTTGGGTACGGCCCAGGTGTAATCCTGTGCAAAGCCAAGATCAAAGTCAGGAGCAAAGAAATTAGTAGTGCCGTAACCCCATTCCCGCTTATAAAAACTATCTGCCGGGGGCAGAATTTCCAGTGCATTAAAGCCCATTTCCAAAAGGTAAGCACGACCCATTTGGGTAACTGAGAGCTCGGTGAAATTATTGCCTTCTGAGCGCCTTTCAATAAGCGCATTCACATCACAAAAACTCCCCACACCAATCTGCCGTTCTCCGGCTGTACCGGTATGTGTCCATGCTGTAGGCAATTCATAAATAACCGACTGATTGTTTTGTGGCAGATTATCAAGGAAAATATCATTCTCAAGGTTTCCCTCTTCGCCACCTGCATCACAGGGGATCAGCTGACCATTGCTGAATTTGATGATCGCTGCAGGATACCCATCATCATCACTGTATCCTGTTCCGACTGGCTTCGGAGCCACTAAGCGCCAATCCACCGTGTAGGCAAAAGGATCGGTGATACTAATCCTGCTTTGACTACGGGATGGAAGCGCATCCGTCACCTCAAACCAATAATGATAAACTTCGTTGTCAATGAGATTACAATCAGCAGCAGGCAAAATCCACAAATCGGGATGTTCAACATCCTGGCTAAGCGACAATTTTTTATCATTGATAAAATGGATCGGCGCACCTTCCTTTAGCTGTCCTATAATAATTGCAGGAGGCACACTTGTATTTTGCACTCTCCATAGAATGAAGGCATTCTGCCTTCTTCTGAAAATGTCAGCATTCATAATAGCGTATAAATAGGATGATTCAATAACAGGAAAGTAATCGAAAGGAGTGGCTTTATAAAGGATGAAGGGATTAATCCTGGTTTGAAAATACAAATAAATTATCCAGATTCCAAACGCGAAATTTTAAGAAAAAATGAATTTATAGGATGCATATTAAAAATGTTTGCTGCTCTACACAATGCCCGTAATTGCTATTATCTAAAGGAGATTTTATTGTAGCTAAGTTATTTTGAACCTTAAGGTTGCCTGATACTGTTTACCTGCATATCCCCTTCCGATTCCCTTTTGTTGATTATATTTACTTGGGCCGCATCAATTTAATAGCATACCATCAATATAAGTTTTGAAATGAAAAACTTAACCATCCGATATCAAATAAAGCTTTGCCAAGAAAAGACACCTTCTTTTCTTTTATTTTTAAAGTCCCTGTTGACCATACATCTATTTTTGGGACTGGGGTTGTTTTCCAAAGCACAATCCCTTCCCGGGTTTAAGGAAACGATCCTGTTCAGAGAACAGGAATTGACAATAAAAGATCAATGGAAAAATGTGATAATAAACATCAATGCTCCACTGCAATTCAACCGGGAAGGGAAAACTTATTTGGTCTTTTATGCCTTACCGAATGGCAATAGCATTGAATGGACAAAAGGAAAAAAGCTGCTGCCCGGTGATGACTGGCATTTTGATATACAACATATAGCTGCACAGACAAGATTCGTTAGAAATCTCGACAAGAAAAACAATTATATCATAGCCTACCTGGCGGCAGAACAAAAAAGCTGGTCTGCATGGAAGCGAACTACTCCCCGATCTATCTACCTAATCAAAGATATTATGGACAGCATCACCAACCGCTTTCAAAATTATAATCCATCAATTATATTAAACGGTCATAGCGGTGGAGGAAGTTTTATTTTTGGATTGCTGGATGCGTCCCCAGAAATCCCCTCCAATGTTGAGCGGATAGCTTTCCTCGACAGTGCCTACGGATACGAAGACAGCCTGCATACAAATAAATTAACGACCTGGTTACAAAACAGCAAAAGCCACAAATTGATAGTACTTGCATACAATGATAGCCTGGTGATTTTTAATGGCAAACCGCTGGTAAGCCCAACCGGCGGCACCTGGTATAGAAGCCGCCTGATGCAACGAAATCTTGCAAAGCATTTTCATTTCACAACTATTTCGGATACCGCCTTTATTGCCCACGAGGCGCTGGGTGGGAGAATAAAAATTATCCTCAAACAAAATCCAAACGGACTCATCTTGCATACTGAGCAGGTGGCGAAAAACGGATTTATTCTATCCCTATTGTCTGCAACCAGGTTTGAACGCAGCAAGTACTTTACTTATTTTGGAGAACGGATCTATCAAAAATATATCAGTGATCAATAAAAAATGTCACCGTATTAACTTCGCTATCTATTTCACACTTTATTACTATAGTTGATCTTTTTATAATGAGATATTTAGTACTGGTACTTTCTTTTGTGGCGCTTGCATCCTGCGGTAGCAGAAGAAATTTTTACCTGCAAACACCCGCTACCTTAAAGGAAAGAACAACCGGAACTGAGTTCTTTAAAAAAGTTGCAGCATGGAAATGGAAAGAAAGAGACTCATTGGCTGTGCAGGAAATATTAAACGGGAATATTCCATCCTTCCTGCGGAAATTTGTTGCAGTTACTGCTGAGTTAATAGACAGTACCGGCCAGTTTCACCGTGCTGTTTTTTATGTGTCCCCTGATTACCTCTCCATAGGCACAGATATCGATTGGGCAAGAATCCCGTTAACCCCATTGGCAGCGCAAAAAATTGCAGATAGTTTTAACTGTTTCCTCCCCACCAGGAAAATGGTTAATCTCATTTATGAACAAGCATCTGTTAAACTGGAACCGGTTCCCATGTATGCCTTCAGGGATAGCAGTGTCACCATGTGGCAGCATCATCTGATAATTGAAGGGCTTCGAAAGGGTCGAAAAGGCTTAATTGCGGGCATCAAAAAAGACATTGTTATTTCCGGTAAAATTTTAAGAGATGCAAAGCCCGATCGTGAAGCGATTTATGGCTGGCACCAGTTAAATGGCAAACCGATACAACCTTTGTACACGGGTCATATTAACTGGTGGGTTGATTACAGTCATGGCATACGGCTGATCTATAAAACGATAACAGTAGACGGAATTAAAATGGATTACAAAGAGGTGTTGCGCAATCCCATTTACCAAAAGTTGCTTTGCGATGAGGAGTGGTGCGATTGTTTTAAATATCCTTATTAATTTATTTAAGACTGAAGCGCCAGTACAGGGTGCCCTGGTTTTCATTTAAACAACTGCTGAGATTGCCCAAAAACATCTTCAACTAATAATCATCTACTTTAGCATCAAATAATTAATTACATGCGCATTGCTTTATTAAAACTGCTGGTACCCATCTTACTTATTCCCTCTTTGGCTTATAATCAGTCTGCTGATCCAAATCCTTCTATTGAGAAAAGCATTGATAGTATACTCGGTAAAATGAGTTTGACTGAAAAGATAGGACAGGCTTCACAAAGGGGTACTTCAAGCAGGGTGAAAATACTTCCTGAAGAATTAAAGCAGGCTGTCAGGGAAGGAAGAGTGGGTTCTGTTCTCAATGTATTGGATCGCAATAATGTAGATGAACTACAGCGCATAGCCATCAAAGAAAGTCCACACGGAATACCGATTTTATTTGGGAGAGATGTGATCCACGGATATAAAACCATCTTCCCGATACCGCTTGGTCAGGCCGCAACCTGGAACCCCGGTATTGTGGAAAGAGGCGCCGCCATTGCAGCCGAAGAAGCAAGCACCAATGGCATTCGTTGGACATTTGCTCCAATGCTGGATATCAGTCGTGATCCCCGGTGGGGAAGGATTGCTGAATCGGCGGGTGAAGATCCATACCTTGCTTCCGTTCTTGGCAGAGCATATGTAAAGGGGTTCCAGGGTGATGACATGTCGGCACCCAATAAAATTGCCGCATGCGCCAAACATTTTGTTGGCTATGGTGCAGCGGAAGGTGGAAGGGATTATAACAGCGTAATGCTTTCCGAAAATACCTTACGCGATACTTACCTTAAGCCGTTTAAGGCCGCCATTGATGCGGGCATTGCAACTGTAATGACCTCCTTTAATGATATCAACGGTGTTCCCGCCTCAGGGAATAAATTCATTTTAAAAACGATCCTGCGGGGTGAGTGGAATTTCAAAGGCTTCGTTGTGAGCGATTGGAATTCAATCACTGAAATGATCGCACACGGATATTGTGCCGATGCCAAAGAAGCAGCATTCCGGGCAGCCAATGCAGGGCTTGATATGGAGATGACCAGTACCTCATATGAAAACAACTTGCGTGAACTTATTAAAGAAGGAAGATTTACGGAAGCACAGCTGAATGATATGGTCCGCAACATTCTGCGCATAAAATTTAAATTGGGACTTTTTAAATCCCCTTATGTTGATCGTAGCCGTGATGAAAAATTATTGAGCAAACAGCACCTTGCCGATGCAAAAGAAGCGGCTGTGGAAAGTATGGTATTGCTTAAAAATAAAAATGACATTCTCCCCCTTTCAAAAAATAACAAAATTGACCTTATAGGTCCGCTGGCGAATGCACCCCATGAACAAATGGGAACCTGGATTTTTGATGGCAAAGATGCAGATGCCATCACGCCGCTTACCTCACTGCAAGCGGCACTTGGAAAAAAACTGGTTTTTACACCCGGATTGGCAAACAGTCGGGATCGCAGGGATACCGGCTTTAAAGAAGCCATTGCCGCAGCAATGAAAGCGGATGTGATCCTGTTCTTTGGAGGAGAGGAATCTATCTTATCCGGCGAAGCACATAGCCGTGCAGACATTAGCCTTCCCGGCGCCCAGGAGCAGCTGATTAAAGCGTTAAAGAAAACCGGGAGGCCCATTGTATTAATAATCCTGGCAGGACGGCCCATTACCCTTGGAAATATCCTTGATGATGTGGATGCAATCGTAATGGGATGGCACCCCGGAACGATGGCGGGACCGGCCATAACCGACCTGTTGCTCGGGAACGCTTCTCCCTCCGGGAGATTGCCTGTAACCTGGCCTAAAGCGGTAGGCCAAATCCCGATTTATTATAATCATTTCAACACTGGAAGGCCAGCAACAGCAAAGACTTTTGTTCAGTTGGATAGCATCCCGGTGGGTGCCTGGCAAAGCTCATTGGGCAA
Organism: Ferruginibacter sp.; assembly: GCA_025963635.1. Taxonomy (GTDB): domain Bacteria; phylum Bacteroidota; class Bacteroidia; order Chitinophagales; family Chitinophagaceae; genus Ferruginibacter. Next base: position 20,903 of record JAOQAK010000031.1, on the reverse strand, counting down.
TGCAAGCCATTATCTTGACCTTGGTTTTGAGCCGCAATATCCCTTTGGCTACGGACTTCAATACACCAGCTTTGATTACAGCAATATCATGGTATCGAATGCGGTAGTGTCTATGAACGGCAGCGTGGAAGTAAGTGCAACGATCAGCAATTCCGGTAAGCGGGCCGGAACTGAAATTGTTCAGTTCTATGTGCAAGATTTGGTGGGGGATGTTGTGAGGCCCGTAAGAGAACTGAAAGGGTTCAAAAGAATTACACTAGAGCCGGGTCAAAAGCAGGAGGTGAAATTTTCGCTCACAGCCGCGGACCTGTCTTTCCATAACCAGGCCATGAAAGAAGTTACGGAGCCGGGAAAGTTTAAAGTTTGGATCGGGAAAAATGCCAGTGAAGGTCTTGAAGCGGCTTTTGAGCTGAAATGATTCTGAATAAATTTGTTTACGCAGCATCCATCATCGGTGAATTATAAGTATGGCAAGTGTCTGAACACCTGCCATACTTACACAACGTGTAATCAGTTATCACGTGGCGGCTGATCGTTATTCTCTATCTTCTTTATCATGCCCTTCAACTTTTACAATCTTGTTGTAGATACCCAGTAATAAAAATGGCGCAGCCCATTGTCCTATAAAAAGACTGCGGTGCCTTGAACTGGTTAATTGAAGTGTTAAAGAAACAGCCATTGAACCAATCGCGGCCCACAAGAATATATCTGACGGAATCTTCGCAGTTTGCTGTTCAATAGCTTTGGCTAATTTGCCTTCTCTTTTCTCTGGATTCATTGTCATAAATTTTAATTTTAAAGTGAATAATGAACCAATGATATTTCAATTCTCCTGCCAGTTATACAGCTACTATATCGGCTCTGTAATTACAAAGTCCGTTTATCTATTTTCATGCTGAAATAAAAAATGCTGAAACAATTACCACACCTTCGCAGAGCGTTTCCCTAAGCTGTGGAGAAAAATATACAAACCTTGTAATTATGCTAACCGCGGTTTTTAATGACTCTTCCGGTAATGCTCCAGCAACAAGTCGCCGCCGAAATCATTTTTCAAATCTCTTATAACGGTGTGTATATGGTTTGCATTGTTTTGAGAATTATCGTATTCGATAATAATAGTGGGGCCCTGGATGCGGTAATAGTATGGCTTGCCCAATACATGCTCCGTACTACCCGCCCAGGTAAACCAAAGATTCTCCAGTCCCGCAGCCTGTATCTCTTTTAGCATCGCTTGTGCAAATAAAGTAGTGTACCGGTGGATGTACCCGTTGAGAAGTTGCAACAGCAATTGCTGGTGGGCGGCCGATAATTCGTTGTAACGAATTCCTACAGGGTGGCCAATCATGGCGCTTCGGCTGGCCCCGGTAACAATTTCACCAGGGGCGATTGTATCGGTGATAGCCTTCTTTAATTCTTCGGGGGAAAGTGCATGCAATAATGTAAAACCTCTGTCCGTTTCTTCTTTTAATACTTCCTTGTTTTTTTGCGGACCGCTTAAAACAATTGCCGGATTAGCCCCGAGGAAGCCGGGTGTACCTGCTACCAGTTGGTTTTTATCGGCGGAGAAATGAAAGGCAACATGATGACCTTCAAAACGCCAGCCCCAAATAGTACTGGATGAGGGAATACCAAAAATCGTAATGAAGTACTTGCCGGGATCGCGGTAATGATCTTCCGCTTTGCGGTGTTCAAGTTCTTTTAGGATATTATCCAACTGCATGATATCATTTACTTTCTTCAGAGTTTGCTCACTGAGACAGGTCTTTAGCAGATCCATCAATGCTGCCCGTTGAGTGGCATTCAGTTCGTTTACTGAAATACCCTTACGATCATCCAATGGCACATAGTTGAACCGGTACCTTTCGGTAGTATCAAACGGGTATAGTGCTTTTACCCGCTGTGCATCATCGAGTTGCCGGATAAATGCGTTGGCTTTGCCAACCATATCCTGCGCCATCACAGGAAAAATAATATTGAATGAAAATGCAATTGACAGAATAAGACGATTCATATAGCAGTTGTTATTAGATTTTTAAAGATAGCGTAATACCAGCGGATTTACCATGGTAGTTAAAGAACCTATCTGTGAAATAGCCGCATTACTTGCTTTCTTTCCTTGACGGCGTTAATCTGGCACCTGCATTAAAAAAGCATATAATTGGGGACCTGAAACATGGGCTTACTGATTACATTCATGCTCTTTAGTCGGACACCAATAGCGAAGAACGGCTGCTCTTTTATATTGGGGCAGGCATTACACATGATCCTAATATCAAACGGCAATCAAATAAAAGAACTAAGTTTACCATAAGCAGATGAAGAAATTTAATATGAGCGATTGCAAAAACCAGCTTCGCAAAACGTGTCCCAAACGATATCCCTGCTATAACATCTCAAATAAACCATATGAATAAAAGCGGCCCCATCGTGATAATCGAAGACGATCCTGACGACCAGGAAATTTTGACTGAAATTTTTAAAAGCCTCGATTATAAGAATGAAATCATTTTCTTCTTTGATGGAAATGACGCCCTTGAATATTTACTCGCTTCAAAAGAAAAGCCTTTTCTTATTCTCTCTGATATCAATATGCCTAAATTAAACGGTTTGGAACTGAGGGAAAAAGTGCATAACAATGAAGAATTAAAGTTGAAATGCATCCCCTACTTATTCCTGACTACTGCAGCCTCCCAGAAAATAGTAATTGATGCGTATTCCCGGTCGGTACAGGGATTTTTTGTTAAGCCAAGCACCTATTCCGGCCTGGAAAGTACCATTCGGAAGATAGTTGAATATTGGCAGCAGTGCGAAGCTCCGAATCCAGGCGCTTAATTATTTATCGGTTTAAATAAAAAATTACTGGTAAGACAATCCCTTTTGATATTCTGAATTTTTGATGTAGTAGGGTTTAAATTCCGGGTCAATTGACTCGCATTTAATATTCATAGACATACATCTTGCATTGCCAAAAATGCTTGCTACAGCTGCATCCGCCGCATCTCTTCCAACGGCAATTTTTACAAGCCCATTGGCAGGAACAAGTTTAGTGGGATCAAAAAATATCCATTCACCACCGATATAAGCTTCAAAGCAAGCATGAAAATCGGGCGGGTTTAAATTATAGGCATAGCCGGTAAAATACCGGGCTGGTATAGACAAAGCCCTGCACAAAGTAATGCCCAGGTGAGCAAAATCTCTGCACACGCCTACCCTTTCTGTTAAGGTATCATGAGCAGATGTGCTCGAATCGGTAACCCCTCCCAGGTATTCTACATTATTAAAGATCCATTCATTGATGGCAGCAACTTTTGCATAGGCATTTTCGATATTCCCAAATTCTTTTGTCGCCAGTTTTTGCAGTTTATCCGATTGGCAATAGCGGCTGGGAAAAAGATAAGGAATGGTTTCTGCATCCAACTTTATTACGGGCACCGTATCTAACAATTGCCGTTGTTCAAAAATGTTATAATGCAGATCTACAGTGGCCTGGTAGGTGATCTTAAAATTGGCTGGATCATTCACCTGCACCTTTATGAATCTTGCTTCACCTGCAGCAGCAGTAAATTCTTCCCGAGGAATAACCGGGTCGGTGATAAGCGATTCTTCTAAAATGGTTTGACTGGAGGTTGGTGACACCTGTATGTTAAAAATGAAGGTGGTAGGCATTCTCACCTCGTATTGTAACTCGCTAAATACCTTAAATTTCATGTGCAGTTGGTTTTATATCTTTTGTTCTCAATCCTATAATTTATCAAACGCTTTTCCCATCCACTCTTCCGGAACCTCATCGAGGGATTTTTTTAGCTTCTGGTTCCATAGGGCAGAAATATTTTCGAGCTCGCTGTATTCGTACCTGTCTTCAGTCATGTTGAAGCTGTTTTTTTTATATAAAACCACATCAATAGGAAATTCAACATCGTTGGAGCTTACCCTGGTAGAATCAAAAGACAGGTAGCCTGCTTTTAAGGCCTGCCGCATGGTTATATTTTCATTTACTACGCGGTTTAAAATGGCTTTGCCCTGCCCGGAATTTCCGATGATCGCATATGGACTTCCCTGGTCAAGTTCTACCCAGTTGCCTTCGGAATACAACAAAAACAACCGGTGCTCCTCATCCCCTTTTAGTTGGCCACCTACGATGGCATTCAGGTTGAATTTGTACCCCGACTTTGTCAAGGCTTCACCATCTTCCGTCGCAACTCTTTTTATCTGTTCGCCAAATTCGTTCACCGCTTTATAGAGTTTATCGTACCGGATGCCGCTCTCTATTATCTCTTTAAAATAATGGACTGCTTTGTCCCTCACAGAACGTAAGCCGCTGGTCATGATAAAAAAACTTCCGTGATCATTCTGCACAACGAAAACTTTTTTCTTTACCGTTGTGCTGGTTCCGGCGGAAATACGTGTATCGGAAATCCCCACCAATCCCTCTTTAACTTTTATACCAAGGCAATAGGTCATATCTTTTAAAAGTTTATTAAACGGCGTACCGTTCCTGCATGTTCGGTTACTAAATTAAGGAACATTCTAAAGATTGCGGGGGCAAATGCAAGTGATATTTATTTGAACAGCGAAATTACCTTCATCCAAAACGCTCTTTCCCTGGCTGGAAAACAACTAGTACCATCATAATTCCCCCGCGGCAGGATTAAAAATAATGCAGAACTAGTATAGCCGTTAACTTTGTTGAAGTATGCTCACCAAGACTGATATTGAACACTATTTTAATGCTGAAAAAAATGAAAGCCTGCTATTCATTTGTGTGGGCATTGCTGCCATTGTACTTGCGCTGGTTTTTTTCTTTTACCTTAAAAAACATTGGTGTAAAGGCGCCGCTATTCCTTTACTGGTGATTGGTTTGGTGCACCTGGTGGCAGGAACTGTTGTTTTCAACAGATCAGATAAGGACAGGATGCGGATCGTTTACGCATACGATATGGATCCTTCGGTATTACAAACAAAAGAAATTCCACGAATGGAACAGGTTAATAAAAACTTCCTGGTTTACCGATACACTGAAATGGCATGCATACTAACTGGCCTTGCACTGGTACTTTTCTTTATAAAAAAAACAGGCAGAAGTTTTTGGGTAGGATTGGGAGCGGCCCTTGCCCTGGAGGCTGCTATAAGTTTAACTGCGGACTATTTTGCTGAAAAAAGAGCAGCAAAGTATGAGCAGCAATTAAAAGAGTGGAGCCAGTATCCGCGAAAGACTGGCTGAAAACGCTAATGCTTCAACAACGATATTCTTCTAAAACTCCCTCCTTCTTTAATCTTGTTGCGGGGCATTTTCAAATGCACATTGCTGCCAGTAAAAAGTTCAATAACTCATCTCATCCAGCTTGGTTTTTCCTTTGAAAGTCCAGAAAACAAATGTGGTGTAAGTGGCTACCAATGGTGTGCCGATTGCGGCGATCATCAGCAGGATCTTCATCGTTTTTAGGGAAGAAGCCGCGTTATCAACCGTAATGCTGTTTTTTGCGTCGTTGGTAGCAAATAACAGGTTTGGGAATACCTCAAGTGCAACCGTAGCCAGCAGTGCAGCAATGGTGATTGCTGAACTCAGGAATGCGTACCGGAATTTGGATTTTTTTAATTGTCTCGGAATATTGGCTATCGCCAAAAACATAATGAGCGGCAGTGCAAAATAAGTGGGATTGCTTCTGATACGATCGCTGAGATGTGGTATATACAACAGGGTATACAAAGTAGATAGTCCTAAAGTGACCAAAAAGAAGATCGTGAAATTTTTTGAAAGGATGTTTAGTTTTATAAACAGCCGGTGTTCAGTTTTCATAGTGAGATAAATGGCGCCATGCATCATAAACAAAGCCAGCGTGGTAACGGCGATCATGATACTGAAGGGGTTAAAGAAGGAAAGCCAGTCACCGGCAAATTCGTGCTGCGCATTCAATGGAATCCCCAATGCAACATTCCCCAACATTAAACCCAGCGACAAAGCGATTACTATACTGGAAAAGCAGTACACCACATCCCATGTAAATCGCCAGCTAATCCCAGGCTCCTTGCTTCTAAATTCAATGGCTACGGCCCGCCAGATCAACCCCACGAGGAAAATCATAAAGGGAACATAAAAAGCCGAAAATATGGCTGCATAAGCAACCGGGAACCCCGCAAACAAAACCCCACCTGCGATTACGAGCCATACCTCGTTTCCATCCCAAACCGGGCCTATGGCATTCAATGCAATGCGCCTGCTATTCTCCTTTTTTAAAAACAAATGCAATGCGCCGGCGCCGAGGTCGAAGCCATCTAAAATAGCATACCCGCTGATTACCGCACCAAACACAAGAAACCACCAAACATTGTAACTTAATCCTAACAAAGTCTCCATTGTCAATAATTCATGAATGATTTAATAAAGGGTTTTCGCCACGGCTACCTTCTGCTATCACATCTTTTTCGCCATAAGATTGCGGCCCGTGTTTAATCTTCTTATCCAGCAGGTAAATGAACAGGATGAATAATATGATGTACACCAATGTAAAAAGTACCAGTGAAAAAATGATCTGGTTAGCTGATACAGTCTTGGATAAGGCATTGGATGTTCTTAACAGTCCATATACTACCCAGGGCTGCCTACCCATTTCGGCCGCAAACCAACCTGTTTCGTTGGCGATTTGAGGCAATACAACAGACCATACAAAAATCGTCATCAGCCATTTTGTTTCAAACAGGGTTCCCTTGCGCCATCGATAACAGGCAAAGAGCGTTAATGCAATCAGGCTGATCCCGATCGCGATCATGATGTGGTAAAACTGGAAAACGGCGTTTACCTGTTGTGGCCGGTCATCTTTTGCGAACGCATGTAAGCCTGTTACCGGGGCATTAAAATTTTTATGTACAAGGAAACTAAGACCTGCAGGAATTTTAATCCCCGCCACCTTTTCTTTTTTTTGATCTACCCAACCAAACAGGTACATATCGGCAACCGCGCTGCTATCATAATGCCCTTCCAAAGTTGCCAGTTTTGCGGGTTGGTTTACCGCAACGCCTTCCGCGCTGACGCTACCTGCAAATAACTGCGCAATTGAAAATATCGTAGCTACCACCAACGAGATTTTAAAAGCAGGTATGGCTATTTCGAGGAACTTTCTTTTTCTGATATAATAGGCATTGACACTGAGCACTAAAAATGCGCCAGCCAAAATAGCACCGATCCACACATGCGTCAGGCGTTCCATGCTCGACGGATTAAATACCATTGTCCAGAAATTCGTTACTTCAGCCCTGGCATTTAATCCTTCCCCAACAATATGAAAACCTGCCGGCGTTTGTTGCCAGCTATTGGCCACCACGATCCATACAGCTGAAAATGCCGACCCTAAAAAGACCATCAGCGTAGAAAAAAGATGCACCCTGGCACTTACCCTGTTCCAGCCAAACAAGAGCACTCCTAAAAAAATCGATTCCAGCGCAAATGCGAAAATCCCCTCTGCAGCGAGGGCGCTTCCAAAAATATCGCCTACGTATTTTGAATAAGTGGCCCAATTGGTGCCAAACTCAAATTCCATAATGATCCCCGTGGCTACTCCAATCCCATAAATAAGGGCAAAAATCCTGATCCAGAAACGTGTCATCTGCTCATAAATCATATTGCCGGTTTTCACATACATGCCTTCCATGATTACCAATATCAACCCTAAACCAATACTCATCGGTGGATAGATGTAGTGAAAGCCAATGGTAAATGCAAACTGTATCCTTGCTAAAATTTCTGTTTCCATAAAGATTTTTAGACAACAGTAATAAAAAAGCGGACAAAAATTTTGTCCGCTTTTTTATTACTGTTGATGTTATAATTTTCCGAACTCATAATTTCATTCAATATTGTAAATTTAATGAAACTGGTTCAAAAATCTGCAATCCGGACTATTCTGTAATATCTGCCAATCCTCTTTTATTTTGAATTTTTGTTTTGTGCTTTTCTATTTGCCTGGTTAGTGCGTCACAAGCGTGTACTGTAGCCTCTTCAAATGTTTTGCATTGTGCTTTTGCCATCAGGTCGTTTCCGGGAATGAGGAGCCGGATGTCGCAAACTTTATTTTCATTGGTGGAAGATTTATCTGTACTTAAACAAACTTCGCTACTGAGGATATTTTCGAAATGCAGTCCTAATTTGGCGGTTTTTTCCTTGATAAATTCAGTGAGTTCTTCACTTGCGGTAAAACCGATTGATTGAATCGTTGTTTTCATATGTGCTTATTTTTTGAATTGAGTATGCGATTTGAGCATATGGTAAAGGTACAGCGTGTATCTTGCCGCCCATTTGTTATTCAGCCTTTATTAACAATACTTTTCCCTCTTTCGTGTGGCGCTTATAGCATACAATCAATACCATCCCCAATCAATTTTCTAGCAGGACGGGCGTATTATTTTTCATTAAGAAAAACTTCTTTTGCACAAAGGCAGTGAACGGAATTGAAAAAAGTGCTCTTCTAATGCCAGGGAGCCTGACCCGAAGAATTTATTGGTTTGATTTTCAGACTCCCTGGTTTACAGCGACTGTATTGGCATGAATGATTTTTTCTAACTGTTTTGCCGGGATAACCCCCGACTGGCGCCATTTGATCATTCCTTTCTGAAAGATCATCAAGGTGGGCACGCCCTGTATCTGGTAAGCAGCAGCAACCTTGGGGTTTTTATCTACATCAATTTTAATAATTGTTACCGCATCCTTCATCGAATCCTTCAATTCCTTTAATATTGGTGCCATCATTTTGCACGGGCCACACCATTCGGCAGAAAAATCTACCAATACCGGTTTATCACTATTAATAACGTCTTTAAACGATTTGTTAGTAGCAGCCATGATCTGAGATTTCATTTTTAATTTAATCCTTCCTGTACGTGTTGATGCATAGAAAAGTACAATTTCTGTGCCTTTCCGGTCGTTGGCTACAATTTGGCGGATAAAGGATCATTAACAATTTCAATATGTCAATAATGCATAATTGCTGTTACTCATTAAGCCATGGGTATTTTATGATAACTGATTCCTTGGTTTGTTGGGATGACGCTTTTTTCGACGGGCCTTAAGCAGCAGTTGTTATGTTTATCTTCTCTTATTTCAGAAATTCTTTCCTGTTTTTTCAGCTTTATAATGGATTGTATGCGGCGACCTATTTTATTATTTTTTAGTTGTTTTATCCTTTTATGCGTGACCTTGAAGGCACAAAAGGGAACTAATACCATAAATGTTCAGTTAGAGGGCACTGTCCCAATTTACCAAAACGACCAGGGATTTGGTGGATTTATAAGAGGATTGTATGGAATTGGCGGAAACGGGCAGCTCACCATCTCAGGCGGTGTTTCAATGTTTAAATTGAAAGATTTTGCTGCGAAAACGCAAGAGACTACCCGGTTGGTTCCTTTTCTGTTGGGTTATAAACAAAATATTGGTCACTTTTTTATTGAGCCCCAGGTAGGATTGGGCGAGATGGGTGGTAAGATAGCATCTGCCGGAGATTATTCACGCCCTTCCGTTGCGGCGGTATTTGGCGCTGTTGCCGTTGGGTATCGTATCAATCGAATCAGTGCGGGAATGCGTATCCAAACAGCACATGGAATTGAAAACAGTTCTGCAGGCATGTGGCACGATAAAAATTTTCATTATACAAGCCTGTATATTGGCTTTGATGCTTTTTCAAAGCATCGGAATTAGCTATCCCGTAACCATCCGGATTCCTCAAAAATGAAATTCATTGAAACTTAGCCCTTTTGATACAAACTATGCAGAATTGACATATTCATGAATGTCGTTATAGGGTAGGTGCAGCTTATTTTCTGATTTTCTCTTATGCTTATTTTTTTTGATAATATCCCGCAATAAATCTACAAAACTGTCCTGGAAAGGATGCCGGTGGTGATAGGGTACCAACTGGTTATCGATAATTTTTTTGGGATCATTTTCAAATACCCGGTTGCCATTATGGGTGTGAACATGAACACTCAAATAATATATTGTATTAGCCTCTTCGATCATTAATGCGATCGATTTTATCGTAGCCAGTTCTTCAATCCCGGGCAGGGTTACCGAAAAATTAAGATCAGGGTTATACTGCTTGACTCTTTCTTCCAGCCTGTCTTTTAATTCAATTATATCCTGCTTGATATCCTCTATGATATTTTCTATTTTCATAACCTTATTTTTTGTTTCCCAAGGGATCATTGTTCCCGGTCATTATTTACTTCATATTGGCAGCTGGTATTCAGAACTAGTTGAAAGTCATATCAAGACAGGCGATTACTTTGCGAAAATCGATCGTTTTGCCCGTTTAAAATTGATGTGGAATAAAAAGAATATTCCCCTGTTGCCGTTGGCGGCATTTTGATGGTGTGAAAAATAGGATTGAAAACGAAATCTCCGGGAAACAGTGGATTTAAGTCAACTGCCGGGTGTTGGCCGGAATTGATAAATACAATGCCAGCCTTACGGTGGAAAGCTTTGTCGTTCATAGGTTGGTGTTACGGAGGTAATTAGCAGCACAAATGTCTAAATTTATTCGTTATTGAGTTTAGACGATCCGGCCTATTTGATGTAGAATAAGTTCTATTACCAACCTTTTTGATAACATGTCTTTGTGTCATTGTGTACGTGACCAGCCATTGTCTATCCCTATTTAACAACAGCGACAACAAAAGAGTACTACGAACCTCTAACAAATGCCGATACTATATTTTCTTTAAAAAGTGTAAGGACGCGATTTCAAACCGCTTTTGAAGATAAAACCTGTGGGCATCGATCCTGTTGAAACCAGAATCAAGCGTAATGGATTTCAACCCTTTGTGCTTACAAACTTCCACCACATAGTCGATCAGTTTGCCTGCATATCCCTTACCCATTCTGCCGGGGATGGTTGCAAGGTCATCAATATAACAGTGCCTTCCATTAAATAAAAACTGTTGAAAACGATAGCCGACCGCCGATACCGCTATGCCGTCTTCTTCGATATAAGCAAGATGATACCCTTCCGAAATCATTTCGATTACCATGGAAACAAATTCACCCTCTTTCAGGTGCGGCCTCAGCACTTTCATCACATTCCAGCACTTCAAAATTTCGACTTCATTTGTTGCCAATGATATTTTCATTTTATTTTATTTAGATGATTCAAGTAAGCGATGATCGCTGGTATCCATTACGAAATAAATAAATTTAGTTACAAAAAGCACGATTCAGCAGGAATTTATTTGGCAAAAAGCCGTGTGTTTTTGATAAAAGCTTTTTCTTCAACTTCAGTTCAGAATTGATTCCGTACTTTATGCAAAATTAATAGTGAAAATTCTGATCATAGAAGATGAAAAAGCACTGAGCGAAAGCATTGTCACTTACCTCAGGGGCGAAATGTATGTTTGCGAAACCGCCGCGGACTTTGCCAGTGCACTTGATAAAACCGAAAGTTTTGACTATGATTGTATCCTGCTCGACCTCATGCTTCCGGGAGGCAGCGGACTCGAGATCCTGAAAGAATTGAAGGCCAATAATAAACTTGATGGCGTATTGATCATCTCGGCTAAAAATTCACTGGATGATAAAGTCGCTGGCCTAAAGCTGGGAGCAGACGATTATTTATCCAAACCCTTTCACCTTTCGGAACTTAGCGCCAGGGTAGCCGCTATTATAAGAAGAAGAAATTTTGAAGGCAACAATTGCATTTATTTCAGAGAGATCATTATAGATACCCGGGCAAAAGTGATAACATTAAACAACGAGGCTGTAGAACTTACCAGGAAAGAATATGATCTGTTGCTATATCTTGTCAGCAACAAGGGAAGGGTGATCTCGAAAAACGCTATCGCAGAACATTTATGGGGTGATGACCTGGAAGGAAACAATGACTTTATCTACACCCATATTAAAAATCTACGAAAAAAATTAATAGAAGCCGGTGTACCCGATTATATCAAGTCGGTATATGGAATGGGCTATAAATTCACCGACCAATGAAACTGCTGGCAAAATATAACCGGCTAACTATTTTTTCTGCCATCATCGCATTGCTGATAAGCAGTATTTGCTATTACTTTTTTATCCGCTACGAATTGATACTGCAACTGGATAGAGACCTGGAAATAGAAGAACTCGAAATAAGGGATTATGTAAAACTGCATGATCGCCTGCCAAATGCCACCAGTTACAAGGATCAGCTAATTTCATTTGCACCGGCAACGGGTGAGCCGGTGAAGCGAAAATTTAGCAGCAGGGAAGTTTTCAGCAACACCGACAATGAATGGCAACCTATTCGTGAAATTGTTTTTCCCATGCAGGTAAATGGCCAATACTACAAAATAATGATCAGCAAATCGCAGCGGGAAACCAACGAATTGATACAATTGATCTTACTCATTACGTCGAGCATTGCCATTGCTTTATTGCTGGTATTGTTTATCATTAACCGGTTTTTGTTTAATAAACTTTGGCAGCCGTTCAATGCTACCTTATATCAACTGAAACAATTTAACCTGGCGGGAAAAAAACAGCTGCAATTGCAGGAAACGGGCATACACGAGTTTGCTGAACTGAATAATGCAGTCACGGCAATGAGCAGCAGGGTAAGCCTTGATTATGAGGCGCTAAAAAGCTTCACCGAAAACGCGTCGCATGAGATACAAACACCGCTGGCCATTATACAAACAAAAATAGAGTTACTGATGCAATCCGACCAGTTGCAGGAGGAACAGGTTAGGCATATACAATCTATGCAGGATGCCTGCAGCAGGCTTTCCAAACTGAACCAATCACTCATTTTACTAACCAAAATTGACAACCAGCAATTCCAGGAAAAGGACATCATCAATGCAGGAAACATCCTCCGCCACCAATTAAAAAACTATGAAGAACTGGTAGCTGCAAAAAAAATAACGGTTACAACAAGCATTGATAATGAGTGTACAATTGCCATGAACGAAACCATGGCAGAGATATTATTTTCCAACCTCGTCACTAACGCTATCAAACATAATTTGGCCAACGGTAAAATAGATATCGTGTTAACGCCAAACAACCTGGTGATCAGTAATACGGGACATCCATTAAAGGTTAATCCCGCTGAATTATTTGAGCGTTTTAAAAAAGACGACCAGGATACTATTTCACTTGGCTTAGGGCTATCGATCGTTAAGAAGATTTGTGAACAAAATCGTTTTTTAGCAACATATAATTGCAATGGAGAAATGCATACCATCCAGGTGCAGTTTTGATGCGCTATCCAGTTACACACAACAACCGTATTGCGAGTTGTAGTTTCTTTTAATCCAATGGCATCTCAATAATATCTAACTTCAATATTGCTTCAGAATCTTTTTTTAGTTTCACGGTCCGTTTCACCAACTGCGGGATCCATCATAAAAAAGCTTCACATCATGAACAAACTAATTACCGCTTTGCTGGCAACCTATACAATGGCTTCCGGTACCATTGCTTTTGCACAGCAGCCAAAAGGTTTGCATGTGATCAAAACTTTTCACATAGCCAGCGGCGGCGGTTGGGATTATTTGGCACCCGGCCCCGTGAATGACTGGCTTTATGTGAGTCATGGTACGCAGGTGAACATTATCAACAAAAATACTGGTGATTCCGTGGGTATAATAGAAAATACCACCGGTGTACATGGGATCGCATTTGATGTTGCGGAAGGCAAGGGTTTCACCAGCAATGGAAGGCTGAACACCGTTACAGTATTTGATATCAATACCAACAAAGTAATTACGCAGGTGCCCACCGGTCAAAATCCGGATGCGATTTTATACGAACCATTTTCAAAAAAGATCATTACCTGCAACGGGCGCAGTAATAACTTGTCGATCATCGATCCGGTGCTAAACAAACTGGTAGATAGTATAGCCGTTGGCGGAAAACCAGAAACAGCTGTGAGTGATGATGCAGGCAAATTGTTTGTAAATATTGAGGATAAAAATGAAATTGTTGAGATTGACACCAAAACCTTTAAAGTGTTAAACCACTGGAGTATTGCACCCGGCGATGGACCAACCGGCTTATCGCTTGACAAACAAACCAGGCGATTATTTGCAGGCTGCGAAAAATTGCTGATGGTGGTCGATGCAAACAACGGCAAAGTAGTGGCGAAGGTGCCCATCGGCGATGGCTGTGATGGCACCGCATTTGACCCGGCAACAAAAACTGTTTACACCTCCAATGGTGAAGGAACCTTAACGGTAATTCATGAAGACAATGCCGATAAATTTTCTGTTGTAGAAAATGTGGTTACAAAAAGAGGAGCCCGAACAATTGCGTTGGATAATCTATCTCATCTGATTTATCTTCCCACTGCGGATCTTGAACCAATGGCCGCAGGTGAAAAGGGAAGGCCCAAAATGAAAGCTGGAAGCTTCCAGGTGTTGGTGGTAGGAAAGTAGTCAGTGAAGAATTCAATCGTGAATGGGCAATCGTGAATCGATGATGTATAGCCGGCAAATTACCTTACTAAACATCTATCGTTCAATTTCAGGATGGCAGATCCAATATTGTTTACGGCTGTTTTGTTTGGCATTGCTGTAAATGTACAAGTGAGTGACACAACGATGTTGCTATGAAAAACTAAAGTCGGCAAACAAAAAGAAATATAAAAATAGGATGCCTGTTTATTACAAAAACATCCAACGCATTCAATGCATTGATACAATATGAAGAAAACCCTTTTACAAATAATTGTCTTCATTTTCACCAGCGTATATGGCTGTGCTCAAAACAATAATCAACTTAGCTTTTACGTAGAAAACGCATTGCGGAACAGTCCCTTGTTAAGCGAATATGAAAGCCAGCTCCAGTCATCCCGCTATGATAGTTTGCTGATCAGGGCAGCTTATAAAACGCAGGTTACGGGCACCAGTTTCAATTCGTATGCGCCGGTGATAAAAGGTATCGGTTATGATGAAGCAATTACCAACGGCGCCAATGTTGCTGCCCTGGTGGGCGTTAACAAGCAATTGCCAAATAGAAAAGTGCTAAATGCCCAGTTCAGAAATATACAACTGCAAAATGAGCTTGCTGGCAACAGTTCAGCCATTTCGCAACAGGATCTTAAGAAAACGATTATTGCACAATATATCACGGCCTACGGCGATTTACAGCAACTAGACTTTAACCGCCAGGTAAATAATCTACTTTCAAAAGAAGAATCGCTCTTAAAAAAGCTAACTCAAAAAAATGTGTACCGGGAAGTGGACTACCTTGCATTTTTAGTTACCCTGCAACAACAAAGCCTGGTGATAAAACAATTGACCATGCAGTATCAGGAAGATTACGCTACGCTCAATTATTTAAGCGGCGTTACTGATACAACCTTTATTTTACTACAGGATCCACAACTGAGCTTACACCAGTTGCCTTCCATCGAGCAATCTGTTTTCTTTAAAAAATATGAGCTCGACAGCCTTAAACTAAAGAATGATAAAGCGGTGGTGGAAGCCACCTACCTGCCTAAGATCAATGTATTTGCAGACGGTGGTTATAACTCCAGCCTTGCTTACCAGTATCACAAAAACTTTGGAACCAGTTTTGGCGTCAGTGCATCCATCCCAATCTATGATGGCCGTCAAAAACAAATGCAATACAGCAAGTTGTCCGTTGCCGAAAAAACCAGGTCGAGGTACAGGGATTTCTTTTTGCGCCAATACCGGCAGCAGGTGGCACAATTGACGCAGCAACTCGCTTCGACAGATGAACTGATTACAGCAATAACCGACCAGGTAAGGTATTCGAAAGCACTGATGGAAGCAAACGGCAAGTTGTTACAGGCCGGCGAACTGCGGGTGGCAGATTATATCGTTGCCATCAACAACTATTTAACTGTACAAAATCAACTTTCACAAAACACCATCAATCGTCTCCAGATCATCAACCAGTTGAATTACTGGAACAGGTAATCACCATGAAAAATAAATTGATTTATACATTCTTTCTCCTTGCAATTGCTTCCTGCAATAACAAGAAAGCTGCTTCAGAAGAAGAAGCGGTGGCAGGTGCTACGCCGGTAACCATTACCAGTATCCGTTACGAACCGATGGAGGAATACATTGAACTGAATGCCACTTCCGCATTTTTGCAAAAATGGATTGTGAGATCCAATGCAACCGGTTACCTGCAATCGGCTAATGTTCAGTTGAATCAAACTGTGAGCCGGGGCCAAACATTATACACGGTTAAAACCAAGGAGGCGGAGAGTATTGGTAATTCAATCAACATACTCGATTCAACTTTCCGGTTTACCGGTGTAAATAGCATCAAAGCGAACGGGGCTGGTTTTATTTCGCAAATCGATCATCAGAATGGCGATTACGTGCAGGACAGCGACCAGCTTGCGGTAATTACAGACACAAGGAGTTTTGTTTTCCTCTTGAACCTGCCCTATGAATTAAGGCCTTATATCTTGCATAAAAAAACCCTCGGGATGATTTTGCCTGATGGCGAACAATTAATCGCCACCATCGGTGGCAATATGCCTTCAATGGATGCCGGGGCACAAACGGAAAGCATTATCCTGAAAGTAAATAGTTCCCATCTCATTCCTGAAAATTTGATTGCCAAAGTAAGGCTCATAAAATCTTCGAAAGGAAGTGCTAATTCAGTTCCAAAAGCAGCATTGTTAAGCAATGAAACGCAGGACGAATTTTGGGTAATGAAAATGATCGATTCTGTAACTGCCGCAAAGGTGCCAGTTAGAAAAGGTATTGAAACAGACAGCCTGGTGGAGATCATTTCCCCTGTCTTTTCGCCCAATGACAAAATATTATTAACCGGCAATTACGGGTTAGGTGATACCGCCAGGGTAAAAATTATAAACGCCGCTTCGCCGAAGAACGAATAGGCAATTTCTGTAACCTTTGGAAAATGATTCAACTGCTAACAGGCATACATCACGCATTATCCCGGAAAGAAAATTAAACCATATTCATTGCAAAAGTTTTTCCTTTCACACAAGAACCCGCTTACGGTTGTATTGCTGCTCATTATCCTGGGTGGCGGGTTTGCTTATAGCAAAATGCAATCTTCTTTATTCCCCGAAATTACCTTCCCTAAAATAAAAGTGATTGCAGATGGCAGCCTGCAGCCTGTAAATAAAATGATGGTGAACATCACGCGTCCACTGGAAAATGCCATCAAACAAATACCCGATTTGAAACTGGTAAGGAGCACCACCAGCCGCGGCAGTTGCGAGATATCGGCTTTTATGGATTGGAAAGCTGACATCGATCTTAGTCAACAAAGAATTGAAGCCAGGATCGCGGAAATCCGCAATACACTTCCTGCAGATGTTTCCGTTACCGTGGAAAAAATGAATCCCTCCATTTTGCCGGTGATGGGTTATACCCTGGAAAGCCATAATGAATCGCCGATACAATTAAAACAGTTGGCGGTATATACCATCAAGCCATTTCTTTCACAGGTAGATGGTGTTAGTGAAATACGCATTATCGGTGGTAAAACAAAAGAGTATTGGCTGGAGATGGATATACAGAAAATGAGTTCACTCTCGCTTACACCGGATATCATAACCAATGCGATCAATGCCACCAATTTTATAAAAAGCAACGGCTTTTTAGCAGATTATCGTTACTTATACCTCACGGTAACGGATGCCACCGTACATACCAGGGAAGACCTTCAAAACCTCGTGATCAGTAATGCCGGCAAACGCATTATTCATTTGAAAGATATAGCAAACGTTTCAATAAGAGAGGCGGTAGAGTATACAAAAATCAATGCTAACGGCCATGAAGGGATATTGGTAGCTGTTATAAAACAACCCAACGCAAACCTGCTGGCCGTGTCTGCTGATATGGAACAAAAAATTATTGAGTTAAAAAAAATATTGCCGGCCGGTGTCACCATTCAGCCTTATTATGTACAGGCTGATTTTGTAAAGACATCTATCAAAAGCGTAAGTGATAGCCTTTGGATAGGTTTGTTGCTGGCAATTATCGTAGCTATAATTTTCCTGAGATCATTGAAAGCGAGCGCTACTATCCTCATCATTATACCGGTTACGTTAGGCCTTACCATGATGATACTGTATGCAATGGGCTATACCTTTAATATTATGACGCTGGGCGCCATTGCAGCATCCATCGGTTTAATTATAGATGATGCCATTGTGGTAGTAGAACAAATTCACCGCACACATGAAGAGCATCCAAGGGAATACAATTCAACCCTGGTGCAAAAGGCGATACACTATTTATTTCCGGCCATGCTTGGATCGTCTATCAGTACCATTGTGATCTTTGTTCCTTTTATTTTAATGAGCGGTGTGGCGGGAGCATATTTTAAGGTAATGACCGACACGATGATCATCACACTTGTATGCTCTTTTTTTGTGACCTGGATCGGGTTGCCGATCGTATATCTTTTGTTAAGCAAAAAGAAAAAGGATGTTCCTGCAGGAAGCAGGTTGAAGAAAAGGGATAGCAAAGTAAAAAGCCAGCGATGGGTTTCCTTTTTTATTTTGCGGCCCTGGTTAAGCTTTGTTGCCATCGCGGCATTAGCCATTCTCACCTGGTTGATCATTCCCCAACTGGCGACCGGTTTTCTACCGGAAATGGATGAAGGAAGCATTGTACTGGATTATGCTTCGCCACCCGGTACATCACTGGAAGAAACAGACCGGATGTTAATTGAGGCTGAAAAATTAATTACTGCAGTGCCCGATGTGCAAGCCTATAGCAGGCGAACCGGCACTGAAATGGGGTTCTTTATTACTGAACCAAATATGGGCGATTACCTGATCCAGTTAAAAACAGACAGGAAACGCAGCACCGACGAAGTGATCGATGAAATCAGGCATAAAATTGAAGCGACCCAGCCTGCGCTTCGTATTGAATTCGGACAGGTGATCGGTGATATGCTTGGCGACCTGATGAGTTCTGTAGAACCTATTGAAGTAAAAATATTTGGTGATGATAAGGATAAACTTCATGAATTATCGAAGCAAATAAGCGAAGTCGTCAGCAATGTAGAAGGTACTGCCGACGTTTTTGATGGTATTGTAATTGCCGGTCCTTCGATAAGCATCGAACCGGACTATACAAAGCTGGCGCAGTTTGGCATTACAGCGGCCAATTTGCAATACCAGTTGCAAAGCTCGTTGGAAGGAAATATTACCGGCGAAATATTTGAAAAGGAACAGATCAATAATATCCGCATTGTATTTCCCGGAAGCAGAAAATTGAGTGTGGCGGATATTGGCAGGCTGCAGATCTTTTTGCCGGATGGGAAACTAAAACCCATTACCGAATTGGCAACGGTTAAAATCAATTCCGGCGATGCGGAAGTAGACAGGGAAAACCTTCAGTCAATGGGTGTTATTACCGCACGGCTAAACAACAGGGACCTCGGCGGCGTAATTAAAGATATCCAAAGCGCTATAAAATCAACTATTGTATTGCCCCGTGGATACCATATCGAATATGGGGGAGAATATGCACAACAACAGCAATCTTTTAAGGAATTGCTGATGATATTGATCACATCCAGCCTGCTGGTTTTTGGCGTGATCCTTTTTCTTTTCAAAGATTTTAAAATTGCATTTGCCATTTTGCTGATAGCCGTGTTAGGTATTTCCGGGAGTTATATGGCGTTGTATCTTACCCATACTGCGTTGAATGTAGGTAGTTATACCGGGCTGATTATGATCGTAGGTATCATTGGGGAGAATGCCATCTTTACCTTTCTGCAATTCAAGGAATCGCTGCATGAAAAGTCGGTAGATGAGTCGATCATTTATGCTATCTCAACAAGGCTGCGACCAAAATTAATGACAGCGCTCGGAGCCATCATAGCCTTGGCGCCGCTTGCTTTGGGCATCGGAACGGGTGCGCAACTACACCAGCCATTGGCCATCGCGGTCATTGGTGGTTTTATTATCGGGCTGCCACTATTACTAATCGTGTTGCCGACTTTGATACGGTTACTATATAAAAACTATACTCCGGCAGATACAGTTGCCTGATTTATTAGCGCCAGGAATAATACTAAGATACTGACTTCATTCGTGCTTATTCGTTTCATTTGCGGCTTAAAAAAAACCTCACAGGTTTTAGAAACCTGTGAGGTTTGAACATCGGATCATACGAATTTAAACGGCAAAAATTAGCCACTAATGCACGAATGTTCACGAATCATTTAGTGAATTAACACAGCTAAGTCTAGCTTCAAATATGTACTAAATGCACCCCCCATTATAACTTCCTCATTCGTGCTTATTCGTTTCATTTGTGGCTTAAAAAAACCTCACAGGTTTTAGAAACCTGTGAGGTTTGATTCAGCATACTATTTGTGAATTAAGCAAACGTTAACCATTTGGGTAAGCAACAGCGGGCTCGGTGGCGGGAATAATCCCGAATTTCGTGGACCCCATTTATCAATGGCTTAAACTCACATCATATCAATGGAAGATAGAAAAAACACCTCCGCACACATTCTCAATACCTCTTCTAATTTATTGGGAATTTGTTTTATCGTGCTTACTTCTCTTAAGTTGTTAAAAATGCAGAGTAATACGCTTGTGGATGAATTTACAACCGGTGCAATGATCCTTTTTATGGTAAGTTGTATCCTTTCTTTTTTATCAGTTAAAAATAATAGCAGTCGAAGCAGACGCTATGAAGGCATTGCGGAAATACTTTTTTTGATTGGCCTATTTTGTCTCTTTGCCACTACCATGCTGATCACCTTTAATATTATCAAATAATGGTTTGAAAAGATAAGGCTCTGTTTACCAACTTTTGCTTTTCATGGCAACATCCTTGTGTCCTTTAGATTTGTATTGTCTATTTATTAAAAGATAAGCTACTATTATTACCTTTTCTTTTTTTGTTACTTTTTTTCTTTTTAGAATCCACAATTTTGTGTGAATAACTAA
>JAOQAK010000097.1 GCA_025963635.1 Ferruginibacter sp. | reverse complement strand
GTTTCCCGACGCTTTTTGCTACTGCTTGTTTAAACGATATTCCTCACAATGTAACTTTGATTGAAAAAAATAAACCAGTTGTGAAGGGTTTAATGAAATTGAATGTTAGTAAGGAACGTTTCCAAATTCTTGAATCAGATATTTTCACGGTCAATCCTAAAATAATAGGGAAATACCATACCGTTGTTATGGATCCGCCCTGGTACTCTCCGCACTTTTATCAGTTCATTTGGTTAGCTGCACAATGTGTTGAAATCGGAGGTGTAGTTGGAATTAGTCTTCCGCCAATTAATACTAGGCCAGATATTGCCCAGGAACGAATTGAATGGTTCTCGTTCTGTCAAAAACAAGGCTTGTGTTTGGAAAATCTGTATGCTCAAAAATTACATTATGCCATGCCATTCTTTGAATTTAATGCTTTTCGTGCTGCCGGCATAAAAGATATCCTACCTTTTTGGCGAAAAGGCGATTTAGCATTGTTCCGCAAAGTCCATTTGGACAATAATGAAAGACCTAAAATTGATGAAAAACGACTTGAATGGGTAGAGAGGGAAATTGATACAGTAAGGATAAGAGTTAAAGTTGAAAAAGATGAAGAACAAATAAATGAACTGAAGATTTCCCATTTGATAAATGGGGATATTCTGCCGACTATCAGTTCAAGAGATAAAAGAAGAGAATCAGCAAATGTTTGGACTTCAGGCAACAGGATTTTTAAGGTAAATAATACCCAAAGATTCCTACAAGTTTTAGATAACTTGTCAGGAAAAACACCAAAAACAACGGAATTGAAGTATGTTGCGGCTTTTTTAAAAGCTATAACTGAATTTGAAAAAAGAGAGTATAATAACTATTTAGATTGGCTATATCATGAAATGGAAAGGCAAATTGATTGATCATATTTTTGAAGAAATAAAAAAAGATTCTGAATGGCAGAAGACCTCGGAAAGAATTTTGATAGATCCCACAATAGGTGTTCATTTAGCCATCTTTAATGAACCTTTTTTAGCTTTAATTTACAAAGGTGAAAAAAAAATTGAGTCAAGATTTTCCATTAACCAAGTCGCGCCATTTAATAAAGTCTCAAAAGGAGACGTTATAATCTTAAAATCTTCGGGAGGACCAGTGACAGGAATTTTCTTGGCTGGGAACGTGAATTTTTTTTCAAATCTCACGAAATCAAAATTTAAGGAAATAGAGAGGCTTTACGGTAAGAAAATTTGCGCTCATTATGATTCTAATTTTTGGATAAATCGGGCGTTAACAAAATTCGTAACTTTGATTGAAGTTGACAAGATCAAGGCTTTAACGCCCTTTAGAATCGAAAAAAAGGATCGGACCGCTTGGTCGATATTACGTCAAAGCCAGAATAATTTATTACTTTAAGATGGATGGAATACGTTTGAAAAAACTAATCACGATTTCTGGTGGAATTTGTTCCGGTAAAACTTATACAGCAAATTTAATCTCGAAAAAAACAGATTTTCCCGTGGCTTCATTTGGAGGGTATTTAAAACATTATAGCACTAATAACAATCTCCCAATTGATAGAAAAAGTTTGCAAGATATGGGTGAAAAATTTGTTCAGACTTCACCGCAACAGTTTTTAAAAGATGTCATAAATTATTATGCAGGAAATAGTGATTCGGTAATTATTGAGGGGGTAAGGCATATTTCTATTTTTGAACTAATAAATGTCTTAGCTGACAAGAAAATTGCGATATATGTTGAGGCTGATTTACAAACTAGATATAACAGATATTGTAATCGGTCAAAAGATTCTGACAATTTTAAAACATTTGAACAATTCATGCTTCAAGATAGACATCCGGTTGAATTGGAAACTCAATCTTTAAAATCCAAATGTAATATCATCATTGATTCAACTTTACCTTTTGCGGAAAGCATAGATTTATTTAGTGAATAAGTCATAGTTACGATTGCGGAAATTTGGTTCTGAAGCCTTTGGAATTCTAAGCCTTTTGTTTTCCAAACTAACCTGGGCCATAGAAAAAATTGTTATCTAAAATTCGCTACTAAATAATTTAGTGTTTTCTTTGATTCCGTTATGATTTTTGGTAAATTTAGGGAAAGCAATTTTTATGCAAACAACCAAAAATGTTGGTATTTGGATACGTGTTTCGACAGATATTCAGGTAAAAGACGAAAGCCCCGAGCATCACGAGAAAAGGGCTAGGAATTATGCTGAATCAAAAGGATGGAATGTTATAACAGTATATCGCTTGGATGCAATGTCCGGCAAATCAATAATGGAATATCCAGAAACAAAACGAATGCTTAAGGATATCGAAAACGGTATTATATCCGGTATTGTTTTTTCCAAACTTGCTCGGCTTGCTCGTAACGTCAAAGAGCTATTAGAAATCTCAGAAATTTTTCGGGCAAAAGGCGCTGATCTTATTTCGCTCGCGGACTTAATTGATACTTCAACTCCTTCGGGAAGAATGTTTTTTACTTTTATGGCTGGTATGGCTCAATGGGAGAGAGAGGAGATATCTGAAAGAGTAGCTGCATCGGTACCGATTAGGGCCAAGATGGGAAAGCCATTAGGCGGCCAAGCATCTTTTGGATATACATGGGAAGGAAGGGAATTGAAGGTTAGGGAGCAGGAAGCGCCAATACGGAAACTGTTGTATGAAATCTTTCTCAAAACAAAGCGCAAAAGAGCAACTGCTTCCGAATTAAACAATCTAGGATACCGAACTCGAAATGGTTCATTCTTCTCCGACACCACTGTTGAACGCCTTATCAAGGATCCCACAGCCAAAGGTATTCGGAGGGCGAACTACACTAAAAGCCTCGGAGAAGGCAAACATTGGGTCATAAAGCCAGAGTCCGAATGGATCGAAATCCCATGCCCCGCTATAGTGGATGAAGTGCTCTGGAACGATTGTAATATGCTTCTGGCCCAACAGGAGAAGAAACGAGTTAAACATGGCCCCAGAGCGGTCTATTTGCTCTCAGGTTACGTGTCCTGCTCCTGTGGTAACAAAATGTACGTGTACTACGACAGCCCCGTCTACAAATGCAAAAAATGTAAAAGAAAGATAGATGTGCAGGATATTGATGAAATATACCACGAGCAACTCAAATCCTTTCTTTTAACCGATTCAGATGTTACAACACTGAGTGCTCAGACAAATGGCTCTATATCCGAAAAAGAAACACTTCTAAAAGCAATATCCAGTGAATACGACAAACTCCTCAAACGAACCGAACAGCAAACAAATCTCAGAATAGACGGGGAATTATCCAAAGAAGAGTTTGCCAAGTTTTACAAACCCACTGAACAACGATTACGGCAAATTGAGAGCCAAATACCGGAATTACAAGCCGAGATTGATTTTCTCAAAATTCAGTATCTATCATCTGACACCGTAATCCAAGAAGCAAAAGATTTGTATAATAATTGGCACAATCTGCCGTTTGATGAAAAGCGCTCCATAGTAGAAACCATTACAGAACAAATCGTTATTGATACTGGAACAATTAATATCGCCCTCGCGTATCTTCCCACACCTACCCCATCCCTAAATGGCGGAAATAAGCAACGCAACCTCACGGATTCATCGAAGCGATCAACATAAAGCTGGCGGGAAATTCAAGCGCTATTTTCGCCCGCGAAATCGTAACCTTTCTTTCTTCCATCGGCTGACGCATTACTTCTAAAACAGTCCGTTTGAATTCCGGCAGTTCATCGAGAAATAATACGCCATTATGTGCGAGTGAGATTTCGCCGGGCTGTGGATTGCCTCCGCCGCCAACCAGGGCCACATCAGAAATCGTATGATGCGGACTGCGGTATGGCCGCCTTGAAATCAGCGTTGCATTTTCAGGCAGTTTGCCTGCCACGCTGTGTATTTTTGTGGTTTCCAATGCTTCCTGTAAAGAGAGCGGGGGAAGAATAGTTGGCAAACGCTTGGCCAGCATTGTTTTGCCTGCGCCCGGCGGGCCGATCAATATGGCGTTATGCCCGCCCGCTGCGGCGATCTCCAAAGCTCGTTTTATATTTTCCTGCCCCTTTACATCGCAAAAATCAATTTCGAAATCGCTTTGCGAAAAAGCAAATTCTTCCCTTGTGTTCACAATAATTGGATCCAGGGAATTTTCATCTTTAAAAAAATTAATCACGTCATTGAGGTGACCTACGCCATACACTTTCAGGTTGTTGACCATGGCGGCTTCACGGCCATTTTGCTTTGGAACGATCAACCCTTTGAATCCCTCTTTTCTTGCCTGTATAGCAATGGGTAAGGCTCCTTTGATCGGCCTAACAGTGCCGTCGAGACTTAATTCGCCCATAATTACGTAGTCGGTGAGTTTTTCGGGGTTAACCAGCTGTTCACTGGCGCCCAGGGTTGCCATTGCAATAGGAAGATCGAATGCAGTACCACTTTTCCGGATATCTGCAGGGGCGAGGTTTACGATAAGCCTGGTTCGCGGCATGTAAAAATTATTGTCTTTAATAGCGCTTTCAACCCTTAGCAGGCTTTCTTTGACGGCGCCATCGGGGAGACCTACAATGATTGCATCAGATTTGCCCTGGTTATTAATATTTACTTCTACAGCAATGGTGATTGCTTCCACGCCGTACACAGCGCTGCCAAATGTTTTTACCAGCATAGGGGTAAGATTAAAAATTAGTAAACAGCTTCAGGCAGTTTGGAAGAGGGGCAACGGACCGGGAGATCAATGCTTAAAGATATTATTTCCATCCACAAATCAATTTATTTTTTCGAAATGATTTTGCGAAGTAGGAATAGGGGAGATTTGATCCCAGCAGTGTTTGTGGCCAATCGTATGTTTGTGTTTTCCAGGATGGATTCAGGTGGCCGTTTTTATGTCGGTGAAGATGAGTCCTCGATAATTTCGTAACCGATGGGCTTGAATAAAAAATTATTCGATAATCCTGCCGGGCAGGCCGTCATACCCACCAATAAATCCATTTTGGCAGACAATACTACATGATCACCAGCCTTGCTTTTTGGTGGAAGCACAGCAATTTTTCCCGTTTCACCATCTACACTTACATTCATGAAGATATTAAAGCAAATGGGGATATTATCTGGTGCAATACCATGTTCTTTTAATGCGGCCTGCAGATTTCCAAAACATCCGCGATGTGGTTCAGTATGCCCATAGATAATCCTGAACATTTCCGCACTGCAGGGCGTGAGTAAAAAATCATGTCTTCCAACGGTGTCCTCCACCATTTCAAACATGATATTACTGCGGTTGGAGTAAAACGGATGGCCCGTCGTCAGGTAAATGGTCTCAGCATAATCGATCGTTCTTCCGCTTGAAAGGTATTCTGCTTTGTCGTGCAGGTTATAGCAAATAAAGTCGGATACCTGTTCTCCCTGTATATCGGTGACCCTAAGCTGTTGCCCCTGTTTTAAAATAAAAGAAACGCCGCTACGCGGTGGGATGATGTTCATCTGTTGCATCGTTATTTTTTAAAGGACATTTCCACCTTGAATCATAAATTCTTCCGCTGTATTGATACACTTCACTTTCTTCACCAAAATTTTTTAGCATTGGGTTGGTTGAGCCGGAAAACAGCAAATCTCTTTTACGGACTACTGTCTTCATATTTTCATAGCGGTTGGCTTCTCTTAATTTTTCAAATTCCGCATGCGGATTAAAGACAAGTGCCGGGTATTTAAATTGTCTTGCGGCCCTGTTACTGCCGGGATGAAGCGCAATGATGAAGAAGCCTTCTTCCTTAAGACTAAAGCTGAACCTCGCTGATTTGGGATCGGCATCTACCCGTTCATCGTAGGGGTATAACTTGTTGTCGAGGTCACGTAAGGCCTGCAGTCTCCGCCACATCAACCCATCAAAATCAGCTTCATTACGGGTTAACGGCCCTTTGAATATAATTGCCAGGCTGTGAAATGATTGCCGGCTTGACCGGTAAAGATCCACAAAATCATATAGCCATTGCAAAATTGCCCCGTCATCCATCGGACAGGCCATATTGTGTGCCACCCGGCATTGTACCTGCTTTTTTGCAAGGGCGGCTTTGGCAGCAATACAGGGGAAATTTTTATCCTTCAAGAAACTTTTATATTCTTCAATGATCACCCCGTCGTTAATTTCTGTCATTATGCTATAAATACGATTAAAGTAGAATAGACAAATAAGATGCCTGTATTCTATACGTATTCGGACGGGTTTTAGTTGGCTGAACGGGTGTGCCTGGAAAAATAAATTCAAAGGGAAGGGGAACTGCCGTTAATAAAACGATCCGTAGACTTATTTGCTCATTATGATTTTACAACCATCATCTAATCCTACGGCAGATTGTAAGGAGTTTATAGGTTATTTTCTTTGTACCTGGGAAATAGTGTATTCCTATAATTCTGTATCAATATCCAATTGCTTTAGTATTTTAAAATGCTTTTTGGCGTTTTTTAAAAATTGCCTGCCTTCGCGGAACTTCCAATAATCAATGCCGCTATCCTTATTATATTTCGAGATCTGATACAATACCTTCCAATGGTGAAGAAATATCTTGTAGGCCTGTAAAAGAGTGTTGCCATTGCCATAGGCATGATGAGGCTCTGCGCCACTTCCGTTGTATTCCAGGATCGTAAAGTTTCTGCCTGCTTTCAGGTCTGCAATGGATGCGCATTTTATATCGTACCGACCATAATAAAAAAACCGGGTGTAATTGCAAAGCTCATCGAACATATTTACCAGCCGTTCATCAATTTCGTGTGCAAGGCTTATCAACCTGCCGCCGCGACTTAGGTTTAATGCATACGAAAGGCAGTATGGTTCTCCTTCAGGAATAATTTTATCAAGATTTTCACGGTGTTTCATTTTCATTTCTTCCAACCGAAAGCGGACACGGTCGTAATAAAGCATTAATTGGAGCAAGCTGCTTCGTCCATCACCGGTCACTTCCAAAAATTCCTTCTTTAAGAATCCAGTGATTGTTCCCTTTTTTTGATTGGGGAAACGGTAATAAAAAACACTTACTTCAAGCGGGTAGGTTACCAGTTGCTGAATGATGTACCTGGCAGGCATTTTTTGATGATATTCCCTTAATTTATCAATCGAATAGATCTTCCGGAACATAAAACCCATCATTCCCACATCGGGTTTAACGGCGAACGGATACCCGAGTTCATGCAGCCTAATCAGTTTTTCTACCTCAGCAAAAGGCATTGAAGGATTGATGTAAATGCTGTACGGAAAACTACCCGGCGGCAACTGTTTGTAAATTTCTTCCTTAGGTTCACCCTCAAATCCCCCGAACGTGATGGTAGGATTAGATGGCGTGAAGAACCACAATGAACGGGCACGGAGGCAATACCAAAACCATACAGGCGCAAGCGGGATATACTTTACCATATATGGCCAGGTTTCCCAATGGCTGATACTGTATAAGAGATTCTTCCATTTCATGAATGTTAAGGTAAGAATTAGCAGGAAAGTGGCGGCAAAGATTTTGTACCGGATGCAGGATACTTCTTACTTCAGAACCGGCAGCGCCAGGTATGAAGCGATATTGAACATTAAGAGTCTATTACGGGAAGTTATTTTATCTCCTGCATCTCCACCAGTTTTCTATAAAAACCATTTTGTTCAATCAGGGCTTCATGGGTGCCGCGTTCGATGATTTCCCCTTTTTGTAATACGATGATTTCATCGGCATTGCGGATGGTACTAAGCCGATGTGCAATTACAAGGGAAGTTCTGTCCAGCATAAGGTTAACGATCGCGTCCTGCACCAGTCTTTCACTTTCGGTATCCAGCGAGGAGGTTGCTTCATCCAATATAAGGATGGGTGGATTTTGCAATACCGCTCTTGCAATGGTTACCCGCTGGCGTTCGCCCCCGCTGAGTTTCATCCCCCGGTCACCAATATTGGTATTGTAACCTTCGTCTTTATTTACAATAAAGTTATGGGCATTGGCGATTTTTGCAGCCGAGGTTACTTCTTCAATGCTGGCTTTGATATTACCCAGTGCGATATTATTTGCAATGCTTTCATTGAATAAGATGGGTTCCTGTGTAACAATGCTCATTTGTTTGCGCAAAGATTCTATTGTGTAGTCCTTTATGTTCACCCCATCGATGAATATGCCACCGGATGATACATCATGAAAGCGTGGGATCAGATCTGCCAGGGTAGATTTTCCGGCGCCTGATGAGCCAACCAATGCCACCATTTTTCCTTTTTGGATAGTTAAGTTAATATTTTTTAATATTTCTTTATCGTGATAACGGAAGCAAACATTTCTAAATTCAACATTCTTGTGAAACCCATTAAACACGACGGCATCCGGCTTTTCCTCCACTAAAACCGGGGCATTTAAAACTTCTTCCAGTCGTTCAATGGCACCTAATCCTCTCTGGATATTGGACATAGTGGTGGAAAAGTTTTTTGCGGGATTGATCATCATTGCAAAGCTTATGATAAAAGGCATGAGATCGCCGCTGGCTAAGTCCCTGCCAGGACTGAATACGAGCGTACCACCGACATACAGTATGATGCACAATACAAATACCCCCAATACTTCCGTTAACGGGCTTGCCAGGTCTCTCCGCTTGGTCATTTTGTTTAAGATCACGAAGAGTTGGTCGTTGGTTTGCTTAAATTTATTCATCATCCTGTTTTCAGCGGTAAAGGCCTTGATGACCTTAATGCCTCCCAGGGTTTCTTCAACATGCGATAGATTTTCGCCTGATATTACTGAAAATTGGGTGGATTGCTTTTTCAATTTTTTACTGATCCGGCCGATGATGAGAGCAGTGAGCGGCAGTAAAATCAGCAGGAACAGGGAAAGCTTCGGACTGAGATAGACCATGTAAGCAAGAAAGCCTATAATAGTAACCGGGTCTTTTATAAAGCCTTCTAATGTTTGTACAATAGAAGATTGGATTTCCCCGATATCGCTGGTCATTCGGCTCATTACATCACCTTTTTTTTGCGTTGTGAAAAAGCTAACCGGCAGCTTCAATATTTTATCATAGAGACGCAGCCGGAAACTTGAAACGATTTCGTTTCTAACGGGGGTTGAAATGTAGTAAGAAAGATATAAGAACAGGTTTTTTAGCAAAGTGGCCAACACAATGATTACACAGATAATTGCCAGGCCTGCTAATTTATCCCTGTCAACGATTGGCTGGAGATAATTTTTAAGTTGACCTATAGAGTTGGATTGAATGGTACCGGTAGCATTGCCTGCATTAAAAATAAGGTTCATAAACGGCGATAACATGCCGATAGAGAGTAAAGAAAAAAATGTTGCCAGCAGCGTATATAATGTGTAGAGGGCAAGTTTATCTTTTGGGATATGGATGTACTTGAAAATTCTGAAAAAATTCCTCATTTTTATAGCGGCGGCCTTTTTTAATTAAAGCTGGCTGCAAATTTACAGGGATTAATGAGACTTAACCAGTATTTACCCCCGATTATTGACGATCAAAGCTTCCTTAACATCTCTACAACGCCTTCATTTTTCAGAATAAGATAACCAAGCCGGTCGTTGCTAATTCCTTCTTTTAACCGATAATTAAACAGCAACTGGTCGTCTTGAACGACTGTTTCGAAATAATTGAAACTGATATTGGGATATTTCTTAAGTGCTTCTCCAATTTCATACAGGTGGGTAGATAAAATAAAAAGCGAATTTTTGATTTTTATAAGGCCCTCGATAACGGTGGAGGAGCACTTCATCGCATCTTCTACGTTAGTACCCTTAAACAGTTCATCAATCAGTATGAGCCATTTTTTACCGTTGGAGACTTTATGAACGGTTGCCTTAATGCGTTGCACTTCGTTGTAAAAATAGCTTTCACCTTTCATCAGGTTGTCGACTACATTGATATTGCTCAGCAATCCGTCAAAGAGGCTCAACTGCATTTTCTGAGCAGGAACACCCATCCCGATATGCGCCAGGAAAACTGCCGTGCCCACCGCTTTGATAAAAGTACTTTTACCGGCCATATTCGCACCGGTTAAAAACAGAAAATTACACTGCGGATGTAGCACCAAATCATAATCCACTGGCTTAGGCAATAGTATATGGTACAAACCTTCCACCTGTAATAAAGGCTGATCGCTCTGCACAAAAGAAGGAAAATGCAATCCATATTCCTTTACGGCCATTGCCATGCCATACCAGGCATCTAATTGAAAATAGATGTCGAGCAATTCCATCATACTTCTTTTATAATGGTAGCGGAAAAAATTGGCTAAATGCAATTGCTGGGCCATGGTGAGATCACCCGCCTTATTATTTTTTTCGATGATTGCAAACTGTTGCTTATTGATTATTTCACGGGCGTTTTGTAAAACCTTTTGCAGCGGATGTGGCACATCCGAATTGAGAAAATGCGCCACCATTATTTGCATGCCCTTGATGAAATCAAAGCAATGGCCAACTGAATACTCAACCAGCGAAAAATCGGGCCTGTGGAATATTTTATAACTTAAAGCAGTAAACGCAGATGGATTGGAAGGGATATCATCGATGCTTGTCAGGTAAAATTTTTCAATCATCATTACCGATCCGTTGCTGATCTGTCCCGGCCAGTATGGAAGGTTTTGTAAGATGGTTTGCAGGGTTTGCTGAATTCCCTTTATTGCTTCGATAGTATTCAGTGGCCTGGCAAAATTCTCATACAATTTATCTCTCCCTCCAATGGTACGACAATGGTTGAGTTTGCTAAAGACAGAAGTATCTTCTGCAACATCTAAAATGGCAAGGTCGGATAAGGTGGTTTTGTCTATTTCCATAAAGCCCCCCCACCCCCCAAGGGGAAGCCCCCCCAGCCCCCAAGAGGGCATTTAAGAAGCTTTTGATGATTTGAAAAGAAATTCATTATTTGAGGAGTTGTTGTGTTCTTAATTTTGTACTATTCATTTTAATGGTGCTATATGAACTATTAAACTGCTGTATTTGGTTCTCCCCCTTGGGGGAGTTAGAGGGGGCCGAACTTTAATCTTTGCCCCTTCATAGATTCATCCCATGCCCCGTTTCCATACACCATGCGGCCATTTACAAATGTTTTTTCAATACTTGCCGGAAAAATGAATCCTTCGAGCGGGCTCCAGCCACATTTGTACAAAATATTTTCTTTTGTAACGGTTGTGGATGTGTGCAGATCGGCAACTACCAGGTCGGCATAATATCCTTCCCGGATATAACCCCTTTCCTCCAGCAGGAAACAATCAGCTACCGAATGGCTCATCTTTGATACAATTTTTTCAAGCGAAATTTTACCCAGCTGGTAATAATGCAGCATCAGCAGCAAAGGGTGCTGAACAAGTGGTAGCCCCGCATGTGCATGTTCATAATCACCTGATTTTTCTGATAACAAATGTGGGGCATGGTCGGTGGCAATAACATCCAAACGGTCATCCAACAACGCTTTCCACAAAGCTTCTTTATTGTTGGGGGCTTTTATTGCGGGATTGCACTTTATTTGATAACCATATTTGTCATAATCATCAGCGGTAAAATGCAAATGATGCACACATACTTCAGCGGTAATCCGCTTTTCTTTCAGCGGCAGCATATTGCCAAATAACTGCAATTCCTTTTCGGTGCTGATATGCAGAATATGTAAACGGGTATTGTATTTTTTTGCGATTTGTATGGCAGCAAGGGATGATTCGTAGCAAGCATTATCATCCCTTATTAATGGATGGTCTGCAGCAGTTAGCATCCTCTTTTCGCTTTTTAGCCGCTCATAGTTTTCCTTGATTATTTTTTCATCTTCACAATGCGTAGCGATCAGCAATTCAGTTTCTCTGAAAATTCTTTCGAGGGTTCCGTAATTGTCTACCAGCATATTACCGGTACTCGCGCCCATGAAAATTTTTACGCCGCAAATGGAAGATTTCAGCCGGTTCACTTTTAAAACTTCTTCTGCATTGGTGTTGCTTACACCCATGTAAAAAGAATAATTTGCAAGCGAGTTCTGTGCGGCTGCCAGATATTTTTCTTCAAGCAAAGCGGGTGTGAGTGCATTGGGGATAGTGTTGGGCATTTCCATAAAACTGGTAACTCCACCTGCTATAGCGGCCTTTGCTTCGGTATAAATCGTTGCCTTATGAGTAAGGCCCGGCTCACGGAAATGAACCTGGTCATCAATGGCTCCAGGCAATAAATGTTTGCCTTCTCCGTCAATTTCAACAGCCTTTCCTTTAATGCTTATTGATGGCCCGATTTTTTCTATTCTTTCCCCATTTACAAGTACATCCGTATGTTCGGTTTTGCCTTCATTCACCATGCTGATGTTCTTAAACAGGTATCTTTGCATATCTTGAAAATAAAAGAGTTTAGTCACTCAAACAAATACAATGCAAATTATTAAAAGCTTAACCAAACTACTCGTTTTTATTTGTCCCTTTTTTGCAACCGCCCAGTCTACCTTTTTGCCACAGGGCGATAAGGGCTATCAATTTATGGAGCGGCTGGAGATAAAGGAACAAACCAATACCGATCTTAATTTTTCTACCTTAAAACCATTTAACCGCAGGTATATTGTACAACAGGCAGAGTTCCTCGACAGCGTATACAAAGCAGGTTTAAACGGCG
The DNA here is from genome assembly GCA_025963635.1 of Ferruginibacter sp. Taxonomy (GTDB): domain Bacteria; phylum Bacteroidota; class Bacteroidia; order Chitinophagales; family Chitinophagaceae; genus Ferruginibacter. Next base: position 4,663 of record JAOQAK010000097.1, on the reverse strand, counting down.
CCCCGGATTCGATGGGCAATCATCTTACGCTTACAAAAGTGGATGAATACAATATGAATAGTTTTTTAATGAACAATACCGAATGGGTAACCGGTTCCAGGGAGGGTTTTAGCAGTAAGCAACCCATTCTGAAATCTTTGTATCTCACCAAAGCCAATCTCATTGAAGTAAATAAAAAAGATTTCTTTTTAGCCATCAATCCCATCTTGCAATTACATGCAGGCAAAGAAAGGGGTAATGATGAGATGATCTATTTGAACACCCGTGGAATAAATGCAAGGGGAATGATCTCAAAAAAGATCGGATTCTTTACCAGCATTACTGATAACCAGGAACGGGGGCCAACATTCGTTCAACAAAAAATAAAAGATCTCAGGGCAGTACCCGGTGTGGGATTTTATAAACCTTTCAAAACCACCGGGGTCGATTATTTTGATGCGAGAGGTTACATCACTTTTAATGCAGCCAAGTACATCGATATTCAGTTTGGCTTTGATAAAAATTTTATCGGCAACGGGTACCGGAGTTTATTTTTGAGCGACTGGAGCAATAGTTACCTGTTTTTAAAACTTAATACCAGGATCTGGAAATTTAATTACCAGAATTTATTCATGGAGTTAACCCCTCAATATTCAAAAACGGGAGATACGCTGCTCGATAAAAAGTATGCAGCCATGCATCACTTAAGTATTAATCTTACCAAATGGTTGAATGTAGGGTTGTTCGAAGGCGTCATTTTTGGCAGGAAGAACCATTTTGAATTTCAATATCTAAACCCGATCATATTTTACAGGCATGTGGAAGGAACGATCGGCAGCCCGGACAATGCACTGGCAGGATTTGACTTCAAAGCAAATGTGGCCCATCACTTACAACTTTACGGACAATTATTGCTCGATGAATTTAAGTTAAGCCAGGTAAAGGCTAATACAGGTTGGTGGGCAAACAAATGGGGATTACAACTGGGGGCAAAATACATAGATGCATTTGGAATAGCCAATCTCGATCTGCAGTTTGAATCGAATCGGGTAAGGCCTTTTACTTATTCGCATTTCTCCCCGGTATCCAACTATACACATTACAACCAACCACTCGCACATCCGTTGGGCGCCAATTTCCAGGAATTTATCGGCATATTACGCTATCAGCCGGCACCACGGTGGTATGTGAATGGCAGGATCATTTACTATACTCAGGGCCTGGACAGTTTAAGTGGCAGAAATTTCGGCAGCAATCCTTTTTTAAATAACACTACCCGTACAGGTGATTATGGATACGATATAGGTGGTGGAAGAAAAGCCACCTGCTTTAACGGCATGCTACAACTATCCTATGAAGTACGGGAGAATCTCTATTTCGATCTTACCGCTCAGCAACGCAATTTTAAAGTTGACAACGCCAGCAATAATACTACTCTCGTTACAGCAGGTATCCGGCTCAATATTATGAAAAGGGAGTATGATTATTGAAAGTTGACGGTTGAACGTTAAAGGTTGAAGGTTGAAGGTTGAAGGTTGAAGATTGAAAGTTGATGGTTGAAGGTGGATGGTTAGTAGTTCGCATTTGCCGGCTTCCTAGGCGGGTCTCTTCACAACTCAAGCCTGCAACTTAAAAACTATTTGTGAAGGACCCGCCGCAATCGGAGCGAAAATACCTTTTCATTGACAGTATTTGCCGCTATCTTTTTAAAAATGTGATTTTTCAGTTTGGTATTCTTTTCCGGAGTACGGCGAGTCCTGCCACAAGATTTTAAACCTTTGAAGAGATTCCCGGCAGAGACTGGGAAATCCAAGGTTGATGGTTGGTGGTTGGTGGTTGAAAGTTAATAGTTGAAATCGCTGATCGACTCACTGCTCATCACTCATTGCTCATCTATCTATTCCACTGTTAAAGAAAACGAAATCATCCGTGAATAGATCTGGTTGAGATTGCTGGAGAATTTGAGCGTGGGGTTACGACTATGTAAATTGGAGAGTCCCCAGTCTACTTTCAGTTCAGGGGATAATACAAAATAGGGGAAATAGAAGTGGAAGCCCAGTCCGGCTTCAATACTATAATCCAGCTTTTTTAACTGAATCAAATCATCTGCATTTTTTTTACCGGCACTCGCAGCCATATCATAGTCAAACTTTACGCCGGCGATCGTATATACTTTCAGATTATCTATGCGGTCACTACTGAATTTTACCTGTAAAGGAAGGCTCAACGAAATAGATTGAACCTTTTTAATGGTCAGTTTACTTTCCCCTGCCGGGGCATCCGGGTAGGGCAGCGCATATTCAAAGGCTTTTTCGCTAAAAGTAAGATTGAGTGGGTAAGTTCTGAGATCAAAGTGACGGCTGATATTCAGGTTTACAAGCCATGCCAGGTTAATACCAGTGCTGTTGATACTTTCTATCACCATTACACTGTCCTGCATTAAAAAAGTTGGATAGTGGATGAAATTAAAATGCGATTTATTAACACCGAGGTTGATGCCAAAATGATAAGGCTTACTATCGTGGTCGGGCTGGTTTAAGCCTCCATACCGCAATTGCGAAAAACCGGCCATGGGGCCAGTTAAAAGGAAGATGATATAATATATTATTTTTCTCCGCAATAGATGCTGCATATTCCAAAGCTCAGTGGTGTACAATAAGAGTTTTTGTATCCCAGGTTATCTAAAATAGAAGTAAAATTTTTTCCTTCGGGAAATTTTTTAATGGATTCGTCGAGATATTTATATGCGTTGCGGTTTTTTGAAAATAATTTGCCCATATTCGGGGCCACAATATTCATATACACATGGTACAACTGCTTTATAACGGGCGATTTTGGTTTACTGAATTCAAGTACTACCAGCTTTCCCCCGGGTTTTAATACCCTTTTTATTTCACTCAATCCTTTTTCGAGATGCTGAAAATTACGAACACCAAAGGCCACGGTCACAGCGTCAAACGAGTTGTCTTCAAACTTTATTGTTTCACTGTCTCCATTTAACAGTTCGATAAGGCTTTGAAGTCCCAGCTTTTCGATCTTTTTTCTGCCAAAGCTCAGCATCCCATCGCTGATATCGATCCCAATAATTTGCTCCGGGTGCAAAAGGCGTGCCGTCATAATGGCTACATCAGCGGTACCGGTAGCTACATCCAATATCTTTTTGGGACCGAGTTTTTTTAACTGCAGGATTGCTTTCTTACGCCACCAAACATCGATGCCAACACTTAAAAATCGGTTCAGGAAATCATAACGGTAGGCGATATTATCGAACATGTCGGCTACCTGTTCTTTCTTCGAAAGTTCAGAATTTTTTAACGGAACTACCTCGTCGTGAGCAAAATTTGTCATGGTTGGCAAAGATAAAGCTTTGCAAGTAGAGGCCAAAGCCCCCCCGCCCCCCAAGGGGGTTCTTAGCGCTTTCGATCTTGAAGAGCTGTTCAGTTTTTTCAATTGATACCTATTTTAAGGAATTGCCCACTTACTTAGCTTGCAGCAACTAACAATGCTAATCATCTTCGCTACCATCTCCTCCATTTCCTCCCCCTTGGGGGAGATAGAGGGGGCTGCTTTCCGTATCTTTGCGCCATGCTAATAAAATCGGCAAAATATATTGTAAGTAGCCCTGAGTTTGAAAAATGCCCTCCTCCTGATAAAAAGGAATACGCATTTATCGGCCGAAGCAATGTGGGTAAATCGTCGTTGATCAATATGCTTAGTAATAATGACAAGCTTGCTAAAACCTCGGGAACACCGGGAAAAACACAGCTCATCAATCATTTTGAAATTACCTCGGCTTCGGCTATCAATAACGGCAAAGAGGGCCAAAATGTAAAATGGTACCTTGTCGACCTGCCTGGATATGGATTTGCCAAAGTTAGTATCCGCAGCCGCAGGCGATGGGAGCAAATGATTGAAGGTTACCTGCGTAAAAGAGAAAACCTCGAGATGGTTTTTGTATTGATCGATGCCCGTCACACACCTCAAAAATTGGATCTTGATTTTTTAAACCAGCTGGATAAATGGGGTATACCTTTCGCCATGGTTTTCACAAAAGCCGATAAAGAAACGCAGGCGGTGGTAGCAAAAAATGTAAGGTTGTTCTTAGACCGGTTAAAAAAGACCTGGCAATTTTTACCACAACATTTCGTAAGCAGCGCCACTAAGAAACTGGGCCGCGATAAAATATTAGCCTTGATTGATCAAAAGAACGAAGCCGGGAAAGAATCAAAAGCCGATAAGCAGAAATCCTGAAAACCCTATCTCGGATTAATACGCTTTTAGAAAAGCAATAGGCAAGACTACTTCGTGAACTGTTCGCAGGCTACTGCAATAAGCCTGGTAGATTTCAATAAAAAATCAAAATCGATGGTCTGGTACTCATCATTTACTGAATGGTAGTAGATATCTGCCGGTGAACTTCCCATTATGGTGAAAGCATTTTTTATTTTGACAGCAAAAGGATAGTGATCACTGCGGCGAGATAAATCTTCATCAGGATAAGGATCATTAATGAAAAAGTTCTTTGCTGCACTATCGCCATAATTGTCCAGGGAATGGTTTAGCATTTTCCTGATGGCATTATTCCTGAAAGAGACAATAAAACAGTTTTCCTTTTCGGGCCTTCCCAGCATTTCAAGATTGATCATTGCCCTGATGGTTCTTGGATTGGTTTTTTCCACAAAGT
>JAOQAK010000094.1 GCA_025963635.1 Ferruginibacter sp. | reverse complement strand
GATGTGACCAAACCGGTCCTGGGCACGATACCAACAGATGTAACAGTGAACTGCGATGCAGTTCCTGCGGCAGCAGTGGTAAGCGCTACAGACAACTGTGATCCTGCACCGGCAGTATCGCTGAATGAAGTGAGCACACAGGTTGGCTCTGTTACAGCAGCAGGTCATTACAACTATACCATTACAAGAACCTGGACCGCAACAGATGTTGCCGGTAACAATATCAGCGGCACACAGGTGGTAACCGTTCACGATGTGACCAAACCGGTAATTAGCAATTGCCCATCGAATATCACTCTGTATACCGGGGCAGGTCGTTTAACATGCGACCAGGTGGCCACATGGAGTGTACCAACGGCTACAGACAACTGTAGTCCTGTTACGGTAACTTCAAATTACAATACAGGTAATGTATTCCCTAAGGGTACTACAACAGTAACTTATACATTTAAGGATGTTACTGGCAATTCATCATCCTGTTCATTTACAGTCACTGTTATCGATAATACGGCACCAGTTATCGCATGCAAGACGGGCAGTCCTTTCACACGTACTGCAACGATTGCACCATGCAGTTATAAAGTATCCGGGTATGAGTTTGATGCTACTTTTACCGACAATTGTAGTGGAGGAACAATTAAGAATAATTTCAATAACGGCAGTACCTTATCCGGCGCTATTTTGCCGAACGGCTCAACTACTATTGTTTGGACAGCTGCGGACGCGGCAGGGAATACGAGTACATGCAGCATCGTGGTTAATGTAGGTACCACGCTGGGCGTGACGGTTACGAATAGCAATCCGCAACTTTACTATGGCTATTCGCTGGACCAATCTACGATTATCACCGGTACACCAACAGGCGGAACAGGTCCTTACAAAATAGTAATTACAATGGACCGCCCGCTCAGCTGTAATGTTATAACAAACGCAGGTGATGAAGTATGGACAGGAGGTGCGGGAACAACAACTTCAGCAGGAACAACCTGCCCGGCATCGGGCTCTGGCTCAATTCCTGTGTCAACAGCAGCTTCTGTAAATAGTGGAAGCTCCTATTCAGTTACGGCCACCCTGATCAAAAACGCTGTATTTTCAATTACAATAACGGATTTTTACGGATGCTCTGTAAATAAGACGACGACAGTATATTCTGAAGATGACCGTTGTTTTGCAGGGAATAGTTCAATTGTGAAGATAAAGCTTTGCCACAAAACTGGTAATCCGAATGATCCTTGCCACGAATTATGTGTAGATCAATCAGCGGTGGCGGCTCATTTAGCGCATGGTGACTTCCTGGGTGCCTGCACTGCCAATTGTGTAGCGCCACCTCGGCCACCTGCTTCAAGGGCTGCAATTCCCTTGACAACGACAAACACAGCCAGGGAGCTTTTAGTGAATGTAATGCCCAATCCAACAACGACATTCTTTAATGTAATTATCAAGGGCAGGGATGCAAGTCCTGTTACTGTGAGAGTTATGGATGTTTACGGAAGGCTTATCCAGTTGCATGAAAAAATTGGAGCATTTTCAACTTTGCAGATAGGAGATAAATGGCCGGGCGGTACGTACTTTGTGGAAGTGTTACAAGGAGGCGAAAGGAAAGTAATAAAGGTGATTAAGGCAAATTAGAAGACAGATGTATCAATTAAAAAAATTAAGAGTCCCAAAAAGGGGCTCTTAATTTTTTTAATCAATTCCCAGATTTTAAAAGTTATCTAAGCAAAAAACAAAAAAGGCAAATATTACGATTGCCTTTTGCTTCTTTGTTTTGTTAGCAGGTTTCGGACCTAGACTGACAGAATCAAAATCTGTAATGCTACCGTTACACCATAACCCAATCGTATATTAGAAACAACATGTCAGACATTGTAGTGGTAACAGTTTACAAACCTACAGGTGACTTCATTACCGGAGCTGGTTATATTGTACCTAATCTTTCTGTTGGCGGGATAAAATCGGATATTGGAGCGAAAACTAACTTTGGTTTTAATGTTAAATTTAATAAGAGCGGTACCAATTTGCAGGGCAACATGAACATCATTTTCCAAAGAACTGAAAGTGACAATAAACAGCATACCTACCAGATAAAAGCAAATGCTATGCAATCGTTGGGTGTTAATGCAACAAATATTAAGCGGCAAACGGCCAATTATGTGTCTAAAAAAATCTTACGGATATTACTAACGGTTGTTCTTTTTTTAAGTTTTTTTGACATCAATGAACAGCTCTTGCGCAACTGGGACCGGTGTTGGAATACTTATGGCGATTAGCCAGTAAAGAGTTTTGTGCGGACGCGAATCACGGCGAAGGATTAACAATGCACTGTGTTTAATTATTATATTCAAAAACAATAGCGTTTATTCTCTGATTCGTATGATTCCTGGTATACATACAATGCCCCTAACCTTGGTTTTCTGAATTCCTTTTTGCTTTGTGTCAAAGAGAACAATTTTTATTTTTTTTGACACAAGATTGTGACACAATTTTTGTGACAAAATAAATTGTCACATAAAATTTGTCACGATAAAAATGGACAAAATTTATTCCGCTTTTATATTCTCCGATTCCGCAAGTATCTGCTTCCTTTGATTACCTGGTAAATACAGTGTATAACACACCTCCATTCCATAAAAACAAAAAAGGCAACCTTTACGATTGCCTTTTTCAATTTTTGTTGGGTTACCAGGTTTCGAACCTAGACTGACAGAATCAAAATCTGTAGTGCTACCGTTACACCATAACCCAATCGTATTCAAAATTTCTTTTGAGAGTGCAAATTTAGGGGTTGCATCCAAAATAGCCAAAACCATTTTGAAATGGTTGATTTAGCTATTTTCGGCTATTATTTTTTGTCCTCTTCCTCTTTTAATGCTTTGATCATATCCAATGCCTCCGCAACCACATCGCACATAATTGTGACCAATGATCCCGGCTTTGCGTTATTATAGGCATGCATGATCGCTTCCTTTTCATTATAAATGATGGTAATAGGGATATCTTTTGTTTTTGTTGCATCAATGCCTTCGATCAGCAGCCTTACAATATCTTCCGCGGTTCGTCCTCTTAAATTTTTATCCTGGCGAATGATGATCTCATCAAAAAATTGAGCAGAAAGTTTTCCAAGGTCACGGATGTCGTCATCCCGGCGGTCACCGGTACCACTAATGATGCCCACCTTGGGAGATCCTTCCATTTTACTTACGAAATCACCTAATAATTGCAATCCTGCCTGGTTGTGTGCAAAATCTACCAAAAACTCAAAGTTTTTGAACTTAAAGAGGTTGAGCCTTCCCGGCATAAGCGTTGGAGAAGGGGCGAATGTTTGTAGAGCAAGCTTAATATCAGCCACTCTTATGTTCCGGTATAAATAAGTGGCCAGAACAGCAGGCAATGTATTCATGATATTATGGGTAGCCCTTCCGCCATAGGTTATGGGAATTTCTGCAACCTTTATTACCCGCATTTTCCAGGTGCCTTTCATGATACTCACATACCCGTTTTCATACACCGTAGCCAGGCCCCCGTTTTTGCAATGCCTTTTTATTCGCGGATTGTTCTCATCCATACTGAACAGCCCGATATTGCATTTGAGATCATCTTTTATACGATACACCAGGTCGTCATCTGCATTCAATATTGTATAACCATGGGTAAAGACGGTTTCTGCCACCACTGCTTTTACTTTAGCCATTTGCTCGAGGCTATCAATTCCACCCAAGCCCAAATGGTCCACACTAACATTAGTAATGATCGCAATGTCGCAGTTTTGAAAGGCTAACCCGTTTTTTAATATGCCCCCACGTGCACATTCCAGTACTGCAAAGTCGACGGTTGGATCTCTCAACACAAAAGTAGAACTCACCGGGCCGGTGCAATCCCCCTTCATCATCATCTGATTTTGAATGTACACGCCATCACTGGTGGTATATCCCACTTTATAGCCAGCGCTTTTGGCGATATGCGCCGTGAGCCGGGTAGTAGAGGTTTTACCATTGGTGCCGGTAACAGCAATAATGGGTATCCGACCTGCACTGCCTTTCGGAAAAAGCATATCGATAACCGGTTCGGCTACATTCCTTGGTAAGCCAATGGCAGGGTCTATATGCATCCTAAAACCGGGTGCAGCATTTACTTCCAGCACCGCTCCTCCATTTTCACTGATGGGCAGGCGAAGGTCCGGCGCCATGATGTCAATACCGCAAATATCCAAGCCGATGATTTGCGCAATGCGTTCGCACATGAAAATATTGGCAGGGTGCACTTCCTCGGTAACATCTGTAGAAGTTCCGCCGGTGGAAAGATTGGCGGTTGGTTTTAGTAACACGAGTTCGCCGGGTGGCGGAACGGTGTCAAGTGTGTATCCCTTCTCTTTCAGCATTTGATCACTAAAGTCATCCAGTTTTATCGAAGTCAATACCTTTTCATGCCCGAAACCTCGTCGTGGATCTTTATTGGTTTCATCCACCAGCCATTGAATGGTATGTTCCCCATCACCAATCACCGATGCCGGCGTGCGCAATGCAGCACAAATGAATTTGTTATCGATCACCAATACCCTGAAATCAAAGCCGGTAATAAAACGTTCACAAATCACGTTGCGACTGTATAGCTGTGCTGCCGCTAATGCTTTAACAGCCTGTTCCCAACTATTAATATCGGTAGTTGCGCCCTTCCCGTGATTTCCATCGATTGGCTTTATTACCATTGGATAACCTACACTGCCGATAGCATCTCTCAACCCATCTTCATCTTTTACGATCACACCTTTTGGCACCGGTATCTGGGCCGCACCCAGGAGGTTTTTGGTTTCTTCCTTATCTCCCGCAATATCTACCGCAATATTGGACGTAGTGGAGGCAATGGTAGCCCGAATCTTTTTTTGATAAATTCCATAGCCAAGTTGCACCAGGCTATGCTTATTAAGACGGATAAAAGGGATGTTTCGTTTAGCAGCCTCTTCTACAATACAGCCCGTGCTTGGTCCCAGGCGGGTTTCTTCCCTGATCTCACGCAAGCGCATAATGTCTTCTTCCAGGTTATATTCTTTTCCATCCACTATGGATTGCGCTATCCTGGTAGCTGCTTTGGCGGCATACACACCGGCATCTTCTTCCATATAACTGAATACTACGTAATATTCGCCCTCGTTACCTGTTCCACGTGTTCGTCCAAAGCCCGTTTCCATCCCTGCCAGGGTTTGCAATTCCAATGCAATGTGCTCGATAACATGCCCCATCCAGGTACCTTCTATCACCCTTTCAAAAAATCCGCCTGGTGCTCCTACACTGCAGCGGTGCTCATACAAACTGGGAAATAATTTTTCAAGACCTTCTTTAAAACCCGGAATCTTATTGGTAGGCATTTGCTCCATTTCCTCCAGGTCGAGTTTCATTTGTATTAGTTTAGGCCGGCGAACACTCCAGTAGTTCGGGCCTCTCATAACTTTTATTTCTAAGATCTTCATGAGCAGTTGATATGTTGGTTTTTGTTGATAATTGATAATTGATGTTTAATGGTTGGTACTTGATACCGGATGCTTGATACCGGATACTGGATGTTTGATAATGATGTTGGATAAATTGATTCTTGACGGTTGCTAATTGATAGTAGATAGTTGATAGTTACATCAAGAGGCGTTTGAAGTTAATTAAAAAAACGGTACTTGTAAAATGCAAGCATAAAATGCGGCTTGCATTGTTTACTGCTTTAGTCTATGTCCACTGCACCAAAAACAAAAAATCTCTACGAAAATTCATACGTAAGAACCCCCCTTCGGGGGCGGGGGGCCGAAAAACAAGGCTCCTGCTTTCAAATTCTTTATTTTTGCAGCACCCATTCTATTTTGCAATGAAACGAGGGAAAATAAATATGTCGGCGCTTCCGTTTTATTGGTTATTTAAATAAACATGCATGCAACATCCCAAGGGAAAACTAATTGCTATTGGTGGAGCCGAAGACAAAGGAACTGATCCTGAGAAAGGCGAATTACAAAAACTGAGCAATCTTAATTTTATAGAATTAGGCATCCTGCAACGGATAGTGTCTGAAAGCGGCGGTCCTGATGCGAAAATCGAAGTGGTAACTACGGCTTCCACAATTCCTTATGAAGTGGGAGAGAACTACCTGGATGCTTTTGGCAAGATTGGCTGTACCGATGTAAATGTAATGCACATACGCAACAGGGCCGATGCCACCAGTGATGAATACCTCGACAGGCTTCGGTCCTGCAATTCAGTAATGTTTACCGGCGGAAACCAGCTCCGCTTATCTACTACTTTTGGGGGCACACAATTTCTGCAAATCATCCTGCAACGATATCATTCCGAACCCGGTTTTGTGGTAGCCGGCACAAGCGCAGGCGCAATGGCAATGAGCAATACAATGATATACGAGGGGAATGCTACCCGGGCGCATTTAAAAGGAGAAGTGAAGATCACCACTGGTCTTGGTTTTATGGACGATGTTATTTTCGACAGCCATTTTGAAAAGCGTGGCCGTTTTGGAAGATTAACGCAGGCCATCGCCACCAATCCTTCCTGTATCGGAATTGGATTGGGAGAGGATACCGGAATGTTGATCACCAACGGTAATATGATGGAGGCAATTGGAAGCGGATGTGTGATCATTGTAGACGGGCACGATATCCGTTACTCTAATATCGCGGATATCCCTGATGGTAATCCTTATAGCATTGAAAATTTAAAGGTGCATGTTTGTGAAAAAGGCAATGGATACCTGGTGTTGGAAAGAAAATTTTTACCCGAAGCAAGGGAGGGCGCCGTTACAAAGAAACAGGTGAATGTTGACTAAAATTCAGTGCCGTTGATGCAATTTTAAAATAATATCTTCTACATGGAAGCGTTTATTTTCTGGAGGTAATGGCATTTACAATTTTTTGTCCCCGCAATAATATTTTAAGTCCTTGCCGCTTTAGTGAAATATGTGATTGCCGTTTTTCGTGCTCATCAACCCTATGCTGGTAAGTTGAAAGGATATCGCGGTAGGTCAATACGCCAATAATGGTATTCTCTTTGGAAACTACCGGCAATACATCAATATTCTCTTTAGCCATCTTTTCAACCGCCGAACGAAGATTGTTGTGGGCCGATACAGAAATATTTTTTCGCTTAATAAGCTTACCCACAGCCATTCCGCTATCATGGTGATTGCTTAAGATATTAGAGGCGCTCACAATACCTTTGAACAAACTATCGTTGCTCACCACGATAAAATAATGCGTATCGTGCAGTTGTTCCTGTTCAATCCATTCCCTCACTTCACCAATTTCACTTTGCTCACTCAATAGGATAGCATCTTCTTTTGTTACATCCGCCACCGTCTTCTTTTCTAATATATCCGGCTCGTAGGAATCAGGTGTATGTACACCACGTCTTACAATCTTTTCTGTCATAATGGTATTTTCCATCAGGAAAAACGAAACAAAATAAGATGCCGTGCAGGATGCCAGTAGCGGCAATAATGCGTTGGATTGCCCTGTTGTTTCTACCGCAAAAATAATTGCTGTGAGCAAAGCCCGGGAAGCGCCTGCAAACATAGCAGACATACCAACTAAAGCGCCAAGCGGCAACGTAATACCACTGTTCGGGAAGAAATGAGTAATAACAAATGACAACAAAGCGCCCGTAGCACCTCCAATGGTAAGTAATGGAGCCAGTGTTCCCCCGGAGGTGCCACTTCCCAACGCAACGGCCCACGAAATAAATTTCAACAGGCATAATGATAAAACCAGTTGAATTGGCAAACTGCCCGATAGAAAGCTCGTAATGTTTTCATAGCCTACACCGAGTGTTCTCGGATTGAAATAGCCAATGATGCCCACGGCAATTCCACCGATGGCAGGCCACCACATCCAATGAAACGGCAGTTTTTCAAAAATATCTTCAATAAAATAAACAGCTTTGGTAACCAGTATGGCCAATAAGCCGATAATCAAACCAATTATGCTATAAAAAAATATTGCAGTGTTGGAGGAGAGTTCAACACCGCCCGTCATAGGAAAAACAAAACCTGGTTCAAAAAGAAAATGATGCCCTGCCGCACCCGTAATACAGGCCAGTGCCACGGGGATAATTGAACGGGGTGAAAATTCGAACAGCAGTAGCTCGATCGCTAAAAAAATCGCAGCAATCGGACTTCCAAATATTGCAGACATACCTGCAGTGGCACCCGCTGCCAGTAAAATTTTTCGTTCGTTAGCGGTGATATGTAACAGCTGTCCGAGGGTAGAACCAAGTGCTCCGCCAGTTGCAATAATAGGACCTTCAGCACCAAACGGTCCACCTGTACCGATAGCAATGGCGGATGACAAAGGTTTTAAATAGCTGATAGCCGGATGGATCCTGCTCTGGTTGGTAAGTATTTGTTCCATTGCTTCGGGAATGCCATGGCCACGAATTGCTTTTTTTCCAAATAGGGCCATCAAACCTACCATGATGCCGCCTATTGCAGGTATAGCAATCACAAAAATTCCCAACTGGTGATCCCACGGAGTGGTATGCGCAATGGAAAGTTTACCGTAAAACGAGATATTGGTGACGAGATTGATGAGCAGAACCAACAGCCGGGCTATGAAGCTAATAGCACTTGCTACCACGATCGCCAAAGCTGAAATTGTAATGGTCCTTATCTTGTTGCCACTTGCCTTTTGATGGATGTTTTCAGCTTCCAGTGTAGTTGCAAGAGAAGTAGAAATCGGGATAATCTTTGTCGACCTGTTATGTTTGACCATTGAAGGAATAAATTTGGCCGCAAAGGTCGGGCACAATAAATTTTAAACACTTGCCAAATGACAATTAATCGGCAGTTGTTATTTTCTGGCCAATTCCTTTCTAATCCTGCTTAGGGATGTGCTGGTTATCCCAAGAAAAGTGGCGATATCTTTTAGTGGCGCATGCTGAAAAATCTCCGGACTTGATTGAACCATTTGCAGGTAACGTTCTTCAGCTGTATAATGTATCATGGAAAGCATTCTTTCTTTCAAATCGGCATAAGCTCCTACAAGGATGGCTCTTCCAAATTCCCTGAAACCGGGCATGGAATGGAAAGCCACCTGGAGATCGTTGAATGTAATATACCAGGTATTGCAATCGGTAAGCGCCTGGAAAGTTTCTTTGGAAGGAACCTGTTTGAAAAAAGAAAACAATTCGCAGGCCACTTCATTGTCTCCGTAAAAATTGGTGGTGATATCATCCCCGTTAATATTATAGGTATAAGATCTTACCGACCCACTCACTAAAAAATAATATTCGTTGCATATTTTACCTTCCTCCAGGATCATTTCATTTTTCAGAAGAGCTTTATGGGTAAACCTATCGGCAATTTCCTCCGCCCTGATGGAGGAAATAGACAGGTTAGCCTGTATAAAATTTTCTAAATGAATGCGGTCTGTTTGCACTGTGTTGGATTTCGATTTATAGAGGAGCCGGATTATTTTTAACAGATGAAACTAATTTGTTTACCAGGGATTGAATTGACATCAAAGTATTGCTGTCAGTAATCTCACCTTGCCCGTTCAGTTTTGTCCTCACAAATGAAATGAGCAAATCATCAATGATACTCGTGCCGAGGGCGGTAAGGATATTTAACAAAGCAGCATGTGCTTTTTCGCCCCCGGAGGATGCGGTGATCAGCGCTACCGGCTTTGCAGAAAATGCAACGGAACCAACCGCCCAATCGAGCGCATTTTTTAAAGTACCCGGTACGCCAAATGCATACTCAGGCGAACAAAATAAAACAGCATCGGCTGCCGTTATCTCGCGTCTCCATTCATTCACCGTCTCCGGTATTTCTACTGCGTCATTGAAATGAGGGATATTTCCAAGCCCTTCATAGATTACATAATCTATTTCTCCTGGCAACATTCTCTTTATTGCCCTAACAATAGCACTATTGGATGAAGTACTGCGAAGACTGCCAGATATGGCAAGAAGCCTTGTTGATCTATTTTCCATGTTACCTGGGGTTCAACTAATTTTCAAACAAAACTGATACTGTAAAATGATGAAGTAGTGCAAAGATAACTTTCCAATGCGCACCGTTTAATTAATGACGGTTAATAAATAGCAACTGCTGAGTGTTTTTTTTCAATCCATAAAGATTTCATTCGGTAGAACGAGCAGATTAGTATAGCGTTTCCGTCCATTTACTCATTGGGAGTTTTAGTGTAACTTTAAGTAAGTATAAATAACTTTAAAAGCTTGATACAATTCATTCTAAATCAAAAGGAGATTAGTACAGGATTACCAAAAGGTATGCTGTTGCTGGATTTCATACGATATCACCAGCGCCTGACCGGAACAAAAATTGGTTGCCGGGAAGGGGATTGTGGCGCCTGTACAGTTTTAACCGGGGAGCTAAAAAATGGCGAACTGGTATATCGTTCTGTTACCTCCTGCCTCATGCCATTGGCCAATGCACAGGGTAAACATATTGTAACCGTAGAAGGAGTAAATATGGGGGGACTTAATTTTATCCAGCAATGTTTTTCAGACCAGGGCGCCACCCAATGTGGCTTTTGTACACCCGGGTTTATTGTATCGATGGCGGGTTATTGTCTAAGGGAAACATCTGTGTACGACCAAAGCGGTGTTGATGCCGTTAATGGAAATATCTGTCGTTGTACCGGTTACAAATCCATTGAAAGAGCAGTGGCAAACATTGAAGAAAAGCTAAATGAAAGAACAAAGGGAAATGCCATCAATTTTGCGATCGAAAACAATATACTTCCTGCTTATTTCTCAACAATAAAAGAAAGGCTGGCGGTATATCATCTGCCGGTAAATGGAACTGGCAACCAACAAGGGAACCCGGCAAAATTTCTTGGCGGCGGCACCGATCTCTATGTTCAACAGCACGATACCTTGCCGGAAGAGGAGATCGATTTTCTCCTTGATAAAAATAACTTAAAGGGAATTGAACAATCAGGCAACCGATGTATTCTGGGCGCTTCTGTTACCGTTACGGACATTTTAGAATCACCAATATTTCAGCAATATTTTCCGGCACTCAACAAGCATATCAAATTGGTTTCTTCCACACAGATCAGGAATATGGCGACTGTTGCCGGTAATATCATCAATGGATCGCCTATCGGGGATCTAACCATTTTCTTTTTGGCGCTTGATGCTCATATTTTATTGAGTGATGGAATAACAGCAAGAGAACTTCCGCTCCGGAAATTATTCAAAGGATATAAAGCACTGAACAAAACCGCGGATGAATATATTGATAAGATTTATTTTGAGTTGCCGGGTCCAAACAGTCATTTTAATTTTGAAAAAGTTTGCAAACGAACCCATCTCGATATCGCCACGGTTAATTCCGCAATTCATTTGATAATAGAGGATGATATAATTCTGTCAGGCTTTATATCAGCAGGTGGTGTTGGTCCTGTTCCCATTTTCCTGGAAAATAGCGCTGCATTTTTAAAAAGGAAACAGGTAAGCCCTGAAATGATTACCAGCTTAATTGATATCGCACAATCAGAAATTTCCCCCATCAGCGATGCACGCGGTACCGCCATGTACAAACGCTTATTATTGGGGCAGTTGATAAAGGCACATTTTATTTCTTTGGTTCCAAAGGAGCATTTTAAAGATTTAATGAACGCATGAAAAACATAGATTCCTATACACATACAAGGGGCGAATCTGTTTACCTGGATGATATCCCGGTGATCGGCGGTACGCTTTATGCAGCCTGCTTTGATTCGCCCGTAGCGCATGGGAGAATAACCAGTCTTGATCTGCGGGCTGCAGAAAACAGTCATGGTGTTGTTAAGATACTTACTCATAAAGATATTACGGGTATCAACCAAATCGGTGGCATCATACCGGATGAAGAGTTATTTGCTGAAGGGCTTGTTCATTTTTGTGGAATGCCGATAGCATTGGTAATTGCAGAAACAGATCACCAGGCGAGAGCGGCTGTAAAAAAAATAAAAGTAGAAATTGAGCCGTTGCATATTATCACCGATCCCAGAGAAGCTGCAGATAAGGGTGAATTAATTGTGCCACCGCGAACTTTTAAGATAGGTGATTGTGATACCGCATGGAGCAAGTGTGATTATGTTTTTGAAGGCAGGGCCGATACAAACGGACAAGAACACCTGTACATCGAAACGCAGGGTGCATACACAGTTCCGGGCGAAAATGGAGTTATAAAAATATATTCCTCCACGCAGGCGCCAACGGCTGTTCAGCGTGCGGTAAGCAAGGCTACCGGTCTGCCTATGCACATGCTGGAGGTGGATGTTACAAGATTAGGTGGGGGATTTGGCGGCAAGGAAGACCAGGCAAACACATGGGCCGCTTTGTGTGCTTTAGCAACGCATATTTTAAAACGGCCTGTGAAATATTCATTGAGCAGGATGGAAGATATCCGCATGACCGGCAAAAGGCATCCATATTCATCAGATTTCAAAATCGGGCTTAATAAAGACTTACAGATCATTGCGTATGAAGTTTGTTTTTACCAGAATGCCGGTGCTTCTGCAGACTTATCGCCGGCAGTGATGGAGCGCACTTTGTTTCATGCCACCAATAGTTATTTTATTCCCAATGCCACTGCTACTGCCTATAGCTGTCGAACCAACCTGCCTTCCAATACCGCATTCAGAGGATTTGGTGGCCCGCAGGGAATGTTCGTAATTGAGGCGGCGATTGCTAAAGCTGCGGACGAATTGGGCGTGGATGCCATGGAAATTCAACAAAAGAATTTATTAAAAACCGGCGATGAAGTGCTGTACGGGCAAAAAGTTGTGAGCGAAGCCAATGAATGCTGGAACAAAGCAAGCTCACTATTCAAAATCGATTCCATCAAAGCCTCGATCACTGATTTTAATGCACAGAATGACCTGTATAAAAAAGGCATGGCTTTGATGCCTGTTTGTTTTGGAATTTCTTTTACCAACACCATGATGAACCAGGGAAGGGCGTTGGTTCATGTGTATACAGATGGCACCGTTGCAGTGAGTACCGGTGCCATAGAAATGGGGCAGGGGGTAAGTACAAAAATTTTGCAGGTGGTGGCACAAACCTTTTCTATCGACCCGGCAAAAGTTAAGGTAAACAGCACTAATACTTACCGGATCGCCAACACTTCTCCATCGGCAGCCAGCGCCACAGCGGATTTGAATGGGAAAGCCACTTTAATCGCCTGTACCGCCATTTTAGGTCGTTTGAAAAAGATAGCCGCTAATCAATTAAATGTTGAAGAATCCGCGATAGAAATCCGGGAGGAAGCTGTTTATGCAAACGGAATAAAAACCGCGTTGGATTGGAAAAGCCTTGTGTTGGCCACTTACGCACAACGGATTAGCCTATCAGAGCATGGCCATTATTCAACACCGGGAATTTATTTTGACAAAACAGTGGAGAAAGGCCACCCGTTTGCATACCATGTTTATGGGACAGCCGTCATTACTGTAACAGTCGATTGTTTACGCGGCATTTATGAAATAGATGCAGTAAAATTGGTCCACGATTTTGGCAGCAGTATGAATCCCGTGATTGATCTTGGTCAAATTGAAGGAGGATTGGTGCAAGGGATTGGGTGGATGACTTTGGAAGAATTGGTGTACGATAAAGAGGGGAGACTTCGTTCCAATGCCTTGTCTACTTACAAAGTGCCCGATATTTATTCGGTGCCGAAAGAAATTGTAGTTGAATATTTAGAAACTCAGCAAGACAACCTGGCGATCTTTCGTTCCAAAGCAGTGGGGGAACCGCCCTTGATGTATGGTATCGGCGCTTTTTTCGCTTTGCGAAATGCGATCAGGAATTTTGACCCCAAGTTGAAGCCGGCGTTTGACGCACCGATGACCCCGGAAAAAGTATTAATGAACCTATATCCCGAAAAAATAGCTGCACTAACAGGGAGCCCGGCCACTGAAATAATAAATGAACCTGCTAAAATCATGCTCTAGGAGAACCCGTGAAGGAATTCTGCAAGTTTTAATTCTCCTGTTTTAATTTCGAATTCGTTCCTTAAAATTCGTGTAATCAACATGCATAAACAACTTCCCACCTGGCAGTTAATTCAAAAAAGCCTTCAACAAAAGACAGCGGTAATGTTGCTGTATGTGTTGGAAAGCAAGGGGAGTAGCCCGGGCAGACAAGGTTTTTTAATGGCCGTAAATACAGCAGGTGAAACAAGTGGTTCTTTAGGTGGTGGCATTATGGAGCATAAATTTGTTGAAATGGCTAAGGCGAAATTGCGCCAAAACATCCTCCATGAGACATCCCTTCATTATCAATTTCATGATAAAGAAGCTGCCAAAAATCAAAGCGGCATGATCTGTTCCGGGGAGCAGACTATCTTCTTTTATAAAGTGCTGCCTGGTGAGATAAATATAATCGATACATTGATCCGGTCATTGGAGCAAAATAAAAACGGCACTTTACAATTATCTCCCGAAGGGATAGATTTTAGCGAAGATATTCCTGCGAGTGATTTTACGCTTGAGTTAGAAACAGAAAGCACTTTCGTTTACAGGGAGAAAACAGGTTATAAAAATTATCTGCACATTATCGGTGGCGGGCATTGTGCTTTAGCCTTCTCGAGACTAATGAGCACGATGGATTTTTTCATTACATTGTACGACGACCGGCGCCCACTCAATACTATTGAGCAAAATCAATTTGCTCACGAAGTAAAAATACTGGATGACTATTCACAGGTATCTTCAATGATACCATCCGGTACAAATAGGTATGTGGTGATCATGACAGTTGGTTACCGTACCGATGAAATTGCCTTAAGAGCTTTGCTGGCAAAGGATTTTAAATACATTGGATTACTCGGCAGTAAAACTAAAACCAACAAACTACTCAAAGACCTGCAGGCTGAAGGGTTTGCTAATGATGTTTTGAGCAGGATACATGCTCCCGTCGGAATGGCTATCAAAAGCCAGTCGCCCGAAGAAATCGCCGTGAGTATTGCCGCTGAGATAATTCAGGTAAAGAACAGGTTATTATAGAATCTTAAATAAAATTTATCCATCCCGGAAGTAAGCTGGTAATTCAAATTTATTCGATTGGGGCTTCAATATCATCTGTAATATATGTCGTCACCAGCCTCCTAATTTGTCGCATTTGCCCTTGCGATACATCTCATCCTTATTTAATTTAGCAATTGCATTTAAAAATAATTCACTCAAAAATTATTGTTATGGTATCATCACCTGTAGTAGAAAGCCGCAAGGAACAGCCTTATCTTGCGATACACCGGAAAGTAAATATGAAAGACATTCCCTTTGTTCTCCCGCCCTTAATCGGCGAAGTAAAGCAATGGATAGAGCAGCATAATATTGCAACAGATTGTACCCCTTTCTTTTTATACAAGTCAATGAATGGAAATAATGAGTTGGAAGCAACTGCGGGAATACTGGTAAATGCCCCTGCAACTGGTAATGAGCATATAAAGCCAGGAAGTTTTCCGCAAGGGAAATATGCCACCTTAATCTATACCGGCGATTACAATAACCTCATAGAAGGGCACATGACGTTGGAAGCTTATGTTAAACAAAATGGATTGAATGAAAAAGAGAAGAAATCGGGCGATGTGGTAGAATGGGGCGGGCGAACAGAATTCTATCTTACTGATCCCGCGCTGGAGCCAGACCCATTGAAATGGAAAACGGAGATTGCCTTTTTGCTGGAGGAGTAACCAATTATGTCTGATATAGAATTTTTTGATGTCTGGTTTAAAAGCAGCTCCGACATCTAAAAATTTATGTCTGATGTTGGATTTTTTGATGCCTGATTTAAAAGCAGCGCCTGTTCTACTCAAAAAGTTTGACTTGACTTAGAACTCCGACATAGAATGAACTACGATTCGAATTGAAGGAAATCAGCTATCAGACATCGCAAAATCAGGCATCAATATACCGTTTTATCATCCTTGTTTTTCCAGGCTTCAAAGACTTTTAAAGCACCTTCCCGGCCAATGGGAATAATGGGAATTTTTCTATTTTCAATCGCCACAGTCATCTCATCGTAAATCATGGAATCATCAAAGCCTATATCTGCTGCATCCTGGCGGTTGTTTGCATAATACACTATTTTCGGGCGGGCCCAATAAATAGCACCAAGGCACATCGGGCAGGGTTCGCAGGAAGAATATATTTCACAATCATTCAATTGGAACGTGCCAAGATTTTTGCAGGCGTCCCTTATGGCAGTCACTTCGGCATGTGCCGTGGGATCATTGGTGGAACTTACTTTATTGTTGCCCCTGCCAACGATCACATCGCCTTTTACTACAATGCAACCAAAGGGGCCACCTTCGTTATTTGCCATACCCTGGTGAGACAATTGGATGGCTTCCCGCATAAATATTTCTTCTCTGGTCATGTTGTTTACGGATTACCTGTAGGTATAAAAAATAGCTGAAAATGATAGTCTAAGTTAATTCTTTTCACGGGATTTTTTTTCAGTGGAGGATACAATGGTCGGTACCGAAGGTCAGACCGATTGACTTGCAAAAAGTAAATAAAACATGTACAAGAAGGACATTTAATATTCCAGAACTATACTTGAATAATCCTTCAAGCTTAACTGCAATTATGAATGCCTTTCAATCCGTTGTAGCGGTCTGACCTTCGGTGCCGACCGCTATCGCGTTACATTAATATTGATCAAAAGAATCAATCGCAGCAATGGTTTTATCAAGATCTTTATAAGAAAGGGCATCATTCAAAAACCAGCTTTCATATGCTGAGGGAGGCAAGTAAACTCCGTTATCAAGGAGATGATGAAATAATTTATTAAAAAGGGTAATATCTGCTCTCGACGCTGATTCAAAATCAGTTACATCATGATCACAAAAATGCAAACTGATCATGCTGCCCATCCGGTTGATACGGAAATCTACTCCACGTTTTGAAAGAACATTTTTTATTCCATCTGCGAGGTAGGCCGTTTTCTCATCCAGGGATTTATACAAGGATGGATTATTTTTTAACTCTTTTAGTAAGGTATACCCAGCCGTCATGGCGATAGGGTTGCCACTTAGGGTTCCCGCCTGGTAAACATTCCCCAACGGAGCGATGTGTTGCATAATCTCCCTTTTTCCACCAAAGGCGCCCACAGGCAAACCGCCACCAATCACCTTGCCATAAGTTACCAGGTCGGCATTGATGTTTAACTTTTCCTGTGCACCACCTGTACCCAATCTGAAGCCAGTCATCACTTCATCAAAAATGAAAACAATGCCTTCCTCATCACAGATTTTTCGAAGCCCTTCCAGGAAACCAGGTGCAGGTAAAATGCATCCCATATTGCCCACCACCGGTTCTATAATGATCGCGGCAATTTCACGCTTGTATTGCTGTGTCAATTGTTTAACCGCCTCCAAATCATTGTAAGCGCAGGTGAGGGTATCATTGCTTACGCCGCCGGTTACGCCCGGTACGGTCTGGATATTAAAAGTGGCCATTCCACTGCCTGCTTTTACCAAAAAAGCATCGGCATGGCCATGATAGCAACCTTCAAATTTTATAAATTTATTTCTGCCGGTATAACCTCTTGCCAAACGAAGTGCGCTCATGCATGCTTCCGTACCACTGCTCACCATCCTGACCAGGTCGACATTGGGCACCATGCTAATGATCAGTTCGGCCATATCAACTTCCAGTTCCGTGGGTGCGCCGTATGACGTTGAATAAACTACTGCCCTACGAACCGCCTCAACAACAGGTTCATAAGCATGTCCAAGGATCATCGGTCCCCAGGAAGCAATATAATCGATGTATTGATTGTCGTCTTCGTCATACAGGTAGGCTCCCTTGGCCCACTTAATAAAAAGGGGAGTGCCGCCTACACTTTTAAAAGCACGAACGGGTGAGTTTACACCACCGGGGATGCTGTTTTGAGCCCTTTCGAATAGTTGTTTACTTTTTGTTATCATTATCGTGAATGGTGAATGGTGAATGGTGAAGGGTGAATGGTCAATATGTTATGCGAGTTATATCAGGTCTTCGATTGTATCATTCCTGTAAGCATCTTAAAACATTTTACTGTCAATTCACCAATGGTTGTCAGGTTTTGATTGCTTAAATATTCTAAATCATTTGCGATATCTAAGGCGGCATCTATTTCAATTATTGATCCTCTTGCAATTTCGTAATATCTTTTTCTTTCGGTTTCGGACTTCCTTGAAGCACCCTCTGAGATATTCAAATGGACAGATAAAGCAGCTCTTCTTATTTGAGTAATCATACCAAATTTTTCCCCTGGCGGAAGTTTCATCATTAGCCTGTAACATTCAATTACAAATTTTCTGGAAACGCCATATAAATCGAGGCGCTGATGATTTAGAATGAGAAACATAGTCAATGGGTATGGTGGAAGTAAATCTACTTTTTTAAAAACTATTCTACAATATTCTCACGAGTTATTTACAGGAGTAAACAATGTATACATCAAGATGACTTCACCATTCACAATTCACGATTCACAATTCACCATTCACCATTCACCATTCACGACTCCACCATTCACGACCTCACCATTCACGACAGCAATCTACATGCATCCTTCGCAAAATAAGTTGCGATCAGATCTGCGCCGGCTCTTTTAAAAGCTGTCAGCGTCTCTAAAATTGCCTTATTTTCATCGATCCAGCCCATCTATGCTGCTGCTTTGATCAACGAAAATTAGC
>JAOQAK010000074.1 GCA_025963635.1 Ferruginibacter sp. | reverse complement strand
CTGATCACACTAAATTCAACCCAAAAGATGAATAAATTCATTAAAAATATAATCTACTTTTCGCTGAAGCACCGTTATTTCGTGTTCTTCATGACGGCCATCCTGGCGGTTATTGGCGTGTGGAGCTATAGCAAGACCCCTATTGAAACCTTCCCTGATGTTACCAATACACAGATTATCATCATAGCCCAATGGCCGGGCCGCAGCGCAGAGGAAGTGGAGAAATTTATCACCATCCCTATTGAGACGGTATTAAACTCGGTTCAAAAAAAATCGAACCTGCGCACTACATCGGCATTCGGATTATCCTATGTACGTATCATATTCGATGACGATGTAGATGATGCATTCGCACGGCAGCAGGTATTGAGCAGGCTCGGAGGCGCTGATCTGCCCGAAGGCGTAAAGCCCGATGTACAGCCTCCCTATGGCCCCACAGGCGAGATATTCAGGTATACCTTAAAAAGCGCCACAAGAAGTATACGCGATTTAACCACGATACAAAACTGGGTGCTCGACCGGCAATTTAAAAGTGTTCCGGGCGTAGCCGATGTAAATAGTTTTGGTGGCGAAGAAAAAACATTTGAAGTGAGTGTTAATCCCGAACTACTGATCAAGTACAATCTCACTTCGCTGGATGTGTACAATGCCATTTCAAAAAGCAATATCAATGTTGGCGGAGATGTCATTGAAAGAAATGGCCAATCTTACCTGGTGAGAGGTATCGGGCTTCTCAACGATATTGATGACATACAAAATATCATCATTACAAAAACCAACGGGGTGCCGCTATTGGTAAAAAACGTGGCAGATGTGGTAGAAGGAGGCAAACCAAGACTGGGGCAGGTGGCAAGAGACCAGGATGAAGATGTGCTGGAAGGAATTATTGTAATGCGGAAAGGAGAAAATCCTTCCGAAGTGCTCAATGCAGTAAGGGCGAAAGTAGATGAATTGAATAATGTGTTGCTTCCAAAAGATGTAAAGATCAGTACCTTTTATGACCGCACCAATCTCATGGATTTTGCGCAGGAAACCGTGATACACAATTTAATTGAAGGCATCATTTTAGTAACCATGCTGGTGCTTATTTTTATGGCCGACTGGCGCACCACCGTTACTGTGAGTATCATTATCCCGCTCTCATTGTTGTTCGCATTTATTTGTATGCGCATAAAAGGTATGAGTGCCAACCTGCTAAGCATGGGCGCCATCGACTTCGGCATTATTGTAGACGGCGCTGTAGTGATGGTGGAAGGTTTGTTTGTGGCGCTCGATAAAAGGGCAAAGGAAGTGGGCATGGAAAAATTTAACAAGCTTGCAAAACTGGGATTATTTAAAACCACCGGCACAGAAATGGGCAAAGCCATCTTCTTCTCCAAACTGATTATCCTCACCTGCCTGGTGCCCATCTTTGCATTTCAAAAAGTGGAAGGTAAAATGTTTTCCCCATTGGCTTACACATTGGGCTTTGCTTTATTGGGTGCATTGTTATTTACGCTTACATTGGTGCCCGCCTTATCAAGTATCCTGCTAAGGAAAAATGTAAGAGAAAAACATAACCCCATTGTTCTCTTCTTTGAGAAAGGCGTGGGCAGTTTATTCGGCCTTGTTTATCGCCACCAAAAGAAAAGTGTGATCGTTGCGCTGGTGGTAATGGTGTTGTCTTTTGCATCGTCAAAATTACTGGGCACCGAATTTTTACCCGAATTAAATGAAGGCGCATTGTGGGTAGAAGCTGAATTACCCATGAGTGTTTCGCTTTCTGAAGCAAATATCATTTCGAATAAAATGATTGATGTGTTGAAAGAATTTCCTGAAGTGAAACAAACCCTATCGCAGGTGGGCCGTACCAATGATGGCACTGATCCCAAAGGTTTTTTTAATGTACAGATCCAGGTAGATCTGAAGCCGGCGAAAGAATGGAAAAGAAAGATCACGGAAGATGAACTAATTGATGAAATGGATGTGCAGTTAAAAAAATTCCCGGGCATCGTTTATAATTATTCACAACCCATCCGGGATAATGTAGAAGAAGCAGTGGCTGGTGTAAATGCCGCCATGGCTGTAAAGATATTTGGCCCTGAATTCGGAACACTCGACAGTACGGCCAACAAGGTAATGGATGTACTAAAAACAGTAAGAGGTATCGAAGACTTGGGTGTGTTAAGAAACCTGGGACAACCTGAATTCCGTATTGAGCTCGACCAGCAAAGAATGGCTTTCTATGGTGTAAATACCGCAGATGCAAATGCTGTTATCGAAATGGCCATTGGTGGTAAAGCTGCTACACAGTTGTATGAGGGAGAAAGGAAGTTTGATATCAGGATCCGTTATCAGAAAGATTTCAGGGCTACACAGGATGCCATTGAAAACCTGATGGTGCCCACCAATGATGGTGCGAAAGTGCCATTGAAAGAAATTGCTGATATGAAAACCCTTACGGGGCCTGCATTTATTTACCGGGATAATAATATGCGCTATATCGCCGTTAAGTTTTCCGTTCGTGGTAGAGACCTTGGCAGCACCATTGAAGATGCACGTAAGAAAGTTGAATCTGCTATTACATTCCCCGCTGGTTACAAAACCACCTGGAACGGCGAATTTGAAAATCAGCAAAGAGCTTCCGGCACACTGGCCAGGGTAGTACCATTGTGCTTGCTGTTCATCTTCCTGATTTTATTTATCACGTATGGAAATGTAAAAGATGCCCTGCTTACCATAATGAATGTGCCCTTTGCATTGATCGGCGGTATACTGGCTCTGCACCTTACCCGTATCAATTTCAGCATTTCCGCAGGCATTGGTTTCATTGCATTATTTGGTGTGTGCATACAAAACGGAGTGATTATCATCTCTGTATTCAGAAAAAATCTGGATGCAGGCATGCACCTGGATGAAGCGATCCGCGAAGGCGTAATTTCCAGGGTGCGGCCCGTGGTAATGACGGCATTGATGGCCATGATTGGTTTGTTGCCCGCAGCCATCTCAACAGGTATCGGCAGCGAAACACAAAAGCCCTTAGCCATTGTAGTGATCGGCGGACTAATCACTTCTACCATACTCACGCTATTAATATTACCGGCAATCTATGCGTTAACCTTCAAGCTGATTCATCACCGTGAAAACAGGAAAATATTAAAAAAGACTGGCCTGGTAAGCCGATCGTAGTGAGCGCATAAAACCGTTGCTGCAAAATCCAAGTTCAAAAATAAACATCCCATTTCCCCATACTGGGGCGAAAACACAAATATTGTATTTACAATATCCCCGTTTGAAGTGCAAAAAAAATGGACCAAACCTCTCGAAGGCTGGTCCATTTTTTTTACGACTTGTAAAAGTTACTAATTACTTTACGGTTTATCGTTATCGTGCCTGATTTCCTTTTGGGCTGTGTGGATCGGATGTTTTACGCCATGGGCTTTTCTCAGATGCTTCGCCTTACGATGAACAATCCTGCGATCTGCCCGTACTTCCTTCCGGTCTTTTATCGCTTCACCCAAATTTGCGTGTTTAAGATCGTTTCCAACTTCGTGCTTTTCATCTTTCTTCGCAATGATCGCAGTCTTCAGTTGTTTTTCAGTTTTTTCTTTATGAATTTCCGCTTTCTTTTGAGCCGTTTGCGCCATAGCGCCTGTTGTAAGGGCAAGGCCCAGTGAAATAAAAATAAATCTTTTCATTGTTTTTGTTTAATGCTGGTGAGAAAATTATTAGATCTGTTATACCAGGATGCTAATGGCGTGCCACTTAATGTTAATCAATAGTTGCCGGCACTACTCCCACCATGAATTCCTTTCTTTGTTATAATAAATTGATGAACGCCCTTTTCTGCCGAATAGCTTATCGCTAACTGATGCGTATCTGCAATTTTTTTTACGATGGCCAACCCCATACCATTGGAATTGTCATCTGTTGACCTGGTATTTTTAAATCGCTTAAAGAGCAAGCCCGGTGCGATGGCAGAAAACTCACTTGTATTGCTGATGCTGTAATGGTTACTGCTAATGTCAATCAAAATATTTCCACCTGTATAATTGTATTTGATCGCATTGCCCACCAGGTTGCTTACTAATGATTCGGCCAGCATCGGGTGCATTTTAATGTTGAAATCTCCATTAAAAGTCGCGGCTACCTTTATCGCTTTGTCTTTGATGATCGCATCAAAAAAGCTGAGATATTTAGAGGTAACTGCATTCAGACTGATGGTTTCATTTGTTTCGTATTGGTTGTTGTCTATTTTGGCCAATAGCAAAAGAGATTGGTTTAACCTGGCAAGCCGCTTTATGGCTGTACTTGCTTCCACAATCGATGATGCCTGTTCGTCATTCAGTCCTGTGTCCTGCAGCAGCAATTCCAGTTTGCTTTGTGCTACCGCAAGCGGGGTTTGCATTTCATGGGCGGCATCCTCAGTAAATTCCTTCATGGTAATGTAATCGTTGTGAATTTTGTTTGCCATGGTATTAAGGGCCGCATTCAATTCATTAAATTCCTGTACACTGGTATCCTTATCGAAATAGACTGCCTCCATTTTCTGTAACTCTGCACTGTTTATTTTTTCGAGCGAGCGCTGGAACGGCTTCCACAGTCGTTTACTGATAAACCAGTTAAACAACAGGGTGACTGCAAATAATCCTGTAAAAACAAAGAACATAATCCGGGTAACATTGGTCACCAGCACCGATTGCTGCACTTTCGATTTTCGGATGATCACCTGGTAAGGAATTCCACGCACAAATAACACCTGCGATAATTGCCGGTAAGGCACATTGGCATTTACAATTGCCTGGAACTGGTAGGTATCCGTAACGGTGGGCAAATTCGAAACATCTTCATCAACGGGGTAGATCAGTAGTTCCGGTGTTTTTAAAATAAAAGGGCCGCCATTTTCAGTTTGTTCAGCGATATAGCGCACCCATTGTACTTCATCATTTAAAAGCTCTGCATCCATCTCCTGATTCAGCTCCCTGCTAAACTGGTGGAACAGGTAAAATCCACCGGCCGTAAGCAAAGGAACCATTGCCAGTAAAAAATACAAAGTTGTTTTAGTGAGCAGCCTCATGATATTGTAAAAATTATAGTCATCTTAAATATCAGTAAAACGATAGCCTGTTCCGTAAACTGTTTTGATATAATCGGCTGCGCCGGCATCCATCAATTTTTTTCGAAGATTTTTGATATGCGTATAAATAAAATCATAGTTGCTCACCTGGTCATATTCATCGCCCCAGATATGTTCGGCTATAGCAGCCTTGGTAAGCACCCTGCGTTGATTAACAATAAAATATTCCAGCAGTTGGTATTCCTTATCCGTAAGATCAATTGTTTTTTCATTCACTGTAACCCGCATTGCATCAACATACAACTTTATCTCGTTGAAAGAGATCGTTTTACTTCCGCCAAAACTTTTTCGGCGGATAATTGCATTGATGCGGGCATTCAATTCAGACAAATGAAAGGGCTTGGTAAGATAATCATCTGAACCGGTCTCAAGGCCCTGTAGCTTATCCTCCAGTGAATTGCGGGCCGAAATTATAATAATGCCTGTTGTTGATTCAATCTCCTTCAATTCCTTAACGATATCCAAGCCGCTGCCAAAAGGCAAACCAATGTCCACGACCACGCAATCATAATTAAAGGCATTGATCTTCTCCTTCCCTTTTTTAAAATCGCCCACCGCTTCACAAACAAACCCCTGATGCTCCAGGTACTTCTGTATGGAGGCCTGCAGTGCGGGCTCATCTTCAATGATAAGAATTTTCATACTCATAAAAATAATGCTTATTTGCAAGCCGTTCGGCATCCATCATTGCAGAATATGTAGGTTTCCAAACATGCTCGCTCCCTCTAATAAAAAGCCCACCGAAAAGGTGGGCCTTCCAAACTGTAATCAAACCAAACTTAAAACAAAACCGCTACTCTGCACTATTCAAATCGTTTAAAGCATATTGGTAAGCGGTTTGAGGCTGTTCAGGATAAACACCTGTGATCACCGCGCTGTTTCCTGCATTCTTTATCGCATCATTCAATCCTTCAACGGAGTTAACCGCATTGCCATTCACTTTAGTAATGATGAAACCTTCCTTTATCCTTGTTTGATCTGTGAGAATTCCCTGCGCCAAATTTTTCACAATAACACCACCCTGCAAATGCAATTTCGCAGCAGTATTTTTATCAAGATTTTCAAAAGAGGCGCCCAGCTGCTGAATTACCTGTTGTTTCAAACTTTCATAATTTCCTGCATTGTCTTTTAGGGTAACTGTTGCTGTTTTTTCAGTACCATTATGAACAAAGGCTACTTTCACTTTATCCCCGGGGCGCATTACTGAAATCTTTTCTACCATTTCTGTACCGGTGCTTACCTCCTCATCATTTATCTTTCTTACAAAATCGCCTTTCTGGATGCCGGCAGCGGCTGCCGCACTTTCCTTCGCAACATCCATTACAAACACGCCATCCCCTTCACCTATATTGTTCTTTTTACGGTCAGCTTCATTCATCTGGTCACTGCCGAACATGATGCCCAGGTATGCTCTTTTGCTGCTGCCAAACTTCATGATGTCGGTTACCACTTTTTGAACAAGGTTGGAAGGAATTGCGTAGCCATACCCGGCATAAGAACCTGTAGGGGAGGCTATCGCACTGTTTATGCCTACCACTTCGCCGGATGTATTTACCAATGCTCCTCCGCTGTTACCCGGGTTAATTGCCGCATCTGTCTGGATAAAGGATTCAAGCGGGTTCTTGCTCTGGCGACTATTAATACCGATGCTTCTCGACTTGGCGCTAACGATACCGGATGTTACGGTTGTTTCAAGATCCAATGGGTAGCCGATTGCTAACACCCACTGCCCCAGGTGAACTTTATCGGAGTTGGCAAAGGATAAAAACGGGAGATTATTTCCGTCAATTTTCAATACCGCCAGATCGCTGCTTGCATCTCTGCCCACAACTTTGGCTTTGAAATCTCTTTTATTATTTAAGGTAACGGTTAATTCATCGGCCCCGTCAACGACGTGGTTATTGGTTACGATGTAACCGTCTGCGCTAATAATTACCCCTGAACCGGAAGCCCTTTGTTCAGGAGACTGAAACGCATTTCCTCTTCCGCCAAACATATCACCAAATCCGTCACCAAAAAAATCCTTCAAAGGATTATCCTCGGGCAGCGAATTCCGGGATACCTGTTTTGCCTTGGTAAGCGTACGGATATGCACAACGGCCGGAGCAGCCTTTGTTGCCGGCATTTCAAAATCAACCAACGGAACAGTATTGTCGTTTCCGTTAAAACCGGCATACCTGCCATCGGCATGGTTGAAACTGGTGGTAACCGGGTTGCCCGCTCTGTCATTGGCGTCTTTGTATTTGCCGGCACCCCAAAAACTTGCTACTGAAGTGGTGGCACTTACGAGTATTACACCTACCCATTGTTTTGTTGTCATATTTTTATAAGATTTAAAGCGTGATTAAATTCGATGTACAAGATTACCCGCACATTCTGAGGACTTTCTGAGATTTTATGCAAATGGACTGTTAAAGGATTAACTTTTATTGCGGATTGAATAAAAACAATCGAATTGCCGGAAGGTTAGGGAAAACATGGCTTTTTATTCCACCAGAACCATCCGTATTATGTACTTGCAACGGGATCCCGTCTGATTAAATGTTCATTTTAACAATAAAAATTCTACAAAAAGAGTTACTCAATACAACCGTACCAACAAGTGCGTTTGGAATATATTTTGTTTAATTTTAGCATACTTTAATAAAAAACATGGAGCAATATGACGCTTTGAAAAATTTATCTTCTTTATCCGTGGAGGAAGAAGAAATACTCAGGCTGCAGGAGTATGTGGAGAATGCGCCGATTGGTGTTCATTGGCTGAATGCCGATGGCATTATTATTTGGGCTAACAAGACTGAACTGGGCATGCTTGGATATGAAGCATCAGAATATATCGGCCATCACATTTCTTCATTTCACACAGACCGGGATAAAATCAACAACATATTAAAGCGATTAAATCACAACGAAACACTCATCGGTTATGAGGCTGTGCTTCGCTGCAAGGACGGCTCTGCAAGGGTGGCACAAATTAGCTCGGATGTTTATTACCAAAACGAGAAGTTTGTGCACATACGAAGTTTTACAGTAAACAGTACAGAACAAAAACCGCCTTTATCGGTGCTAAAAGATGCCACGGATGCCGAATTGATATTGGACGAAAATGATCATATTGCCAGCGCTGTTAATATGCTCATTGATATCGCTGCAACGAACCAATCTAAGCAAACGTTCCGTGACGGGAAAAAGGAATTGCATGTGCTAACCGAATCCCTTGAAAGGATGGTGGCAAGAAGAACGCATGACCTGGAGCGCAGGAATGAAGACTTGAAAAAGAGTGAAGAAAAGTACCACAAAATGATTGAAGAGGTGGAGGATTATGCAATTGTGCTTTTAAACGAGGAAGGGATTATTCAAAACTGGAATAAAGGCGCTGAAAACATTAAAGGCTATAAGGAGGAAGAAATTGTTGGTAAAAGCTTTAAAGTATTTTACCTGGAAGACGACAGGAAGCGGGGCTTTCCTGAAAAGTTGCTTGCCTTAGCAAAAGAAAAAGGAAAAGCGATACACGAAGGCTGGCGAAGAAGAAAAGATGGCAGCAGGTTTTGGGGCAGTATTGTTATCACTGCACTGCACGATGCGGAGAATAATATTGTTGGTTTTTCCAAAGTAACCCGGGACCTCACAGAACGAAAGGCAGCAGAAGACAAACTGATGGAATACTCCAAACAACTGGAGTTTCAAAACAAAGAGCTTGAGCAATTTACTTATGCTTCGTCTCACGACATGAAGGAGCCTTTACGAAAGATCAGCTTTTATAATAATTTCATTGCTGAAAATCCTGCCATCCAGCTCGACGAAAAATCAAAAGAATATCTGCGTCGTTCTATTTCCGCCGTCAAGCGCATGTCGCACCTGATTGAAGCGTTGATTGCCTATTCAAGAACCAATTCTGCGATAGAGAATTTTGAAGAAACAGATCTCAATGAAATAGTGGAAGAAGTGATCGTGTTGCATAAAGACATCATAGAAGATAAAGGCATTCAAATCGAAGTAGCACTTCTCCCCATGATACAGGGCATACCTTTTCAATTAAGGCAATTAATGGATAACCTTATTGTGAACGCGATAAAATACAAACATCCCGAACGCACTAGTATCATTACGATCAGCAGCGAGCAAGTGAGCGGCAAGGATGTAAAAATCAATGAACTTGATAATAAGGCGAATTATTATAAAATATCAGTAGCTGATAACGGTATTGGCTTTGATGCCATGCATGCAGAAAAAATATTTGAAATTTTTCAGCGCTTAAACAATCAATTGAGCTATGAAGGCTCAGGAATAGGATTGGCTATTTGCAAGAAAATAGTGCAAAATCACAGTGGATTTATTAGTGCAACCGCAAAAGAAAATGAAGGGGCAAGATTTGATATTTACTTACCAATTAGTGATTAATTTATAAATTACAAACAGAAAGCATCTTTCCCGCCAGTTTCTGTAATTCTTTCATGTCAAATGGCTTTACGAAATAGTCTGTAGCACCGTTTTTCAGGCACAGTTTAATATGTGCTTCAGCGTTGGAGGTACTTAAAACCATTTTAGGAATCGTTTTATACCGGTTGTCATCACCGAGGCTGGTCAACAGTTCAGCACCGGTCATTTGTGGCATATTGTAATCCAGGATGATCAAACAGGGAAGCTCGGAATCACTGCATTCCCGAAGGAAATCTATTACTTCCCTTCCATTGTAAAAATGCTTCACGATTGCACCAGGCTCAATAGACAATATAGCTTCTTCCAGTAATTCCAGGTCTTCCGGGTCATCATCAGCCAGCAAAATGGATCGATTTCTTTGTGACATAGTTAAGGTAAGTTAATGAAAATGGGCAAACGTGGCATTAATTTAAGATATATTAACGCTATAGCTTACTAAATGCTTTAGAAGTATAAGATATCTGAATAAAACTTCACCACGAAAATAAGGCAAAACGTTCCAAAACGAATACTAAAATCTTCCCGGGAAGTCAGCGCATTCCCGGAATATAAAAAAAAATTAAAAAACGTCAGATAACGTCAGCGGGATTTACACTCCATTCAATGATTTTTCTTTCACGGGTTGCTGTAGTGGCAGGGACACTATAAATGTGGTACCCTCGTTCACCTTGCTTAATGCACTAATAAACCCTTTGTGTTTTTCAACGATTTGTTTGCAAAGCGCCAGTCCAATACCGGTGCCTTCATATTCTGTTTGCGTGTGAAGCCTTTGAAACATTTCAAAGATCTGTTCCGCATATTGTTGATCAAAGCCGATACCATTGTCTTTAACATAGATGCGGCAAAAATTCATAGCGGCGGAATGCTGAAATGATTGATCATTGTGAACATATTCCGGGTAAATTTTTATAACAAGCGGCTGATCTTTCCGCGAATATTTAAGTGCATTGGATATCAGGTTAAAGAAAAGCGGTTTGATCAACCCGGGGTTAACAAATAATGTTGGGAGTGCCCCCAGCTCGATACAAGCCTTTTTTTCCAGCACCGTAAGTTGAAGATCTTCCAGTACTTCCTGCACCAATAACTTCAGATCGGCTTTTACAAAAGATTCATTCTGAACAGATAATTTCGAAAAAGTAAGAATATCTTTTATCAGTTCCTGCATCCTGGTAGCGGCGCTTTGAATCCGGTTGATATTCATGATCCCATCACTGTCAAGCTGGTCTTTATACTTGATAAACAAGCGATCACTAAAGGTGCGGATTTTCCGCAATGGTTCCTGCAAATCGTGCGAAGCCATAAAGGCAAACCTGTCCAGTTCCTTGTTTGCTTTTTCTAAGCCATCAATATTATTCAGCAATTGTTTATTCAGTTCAATAATCTTTTCTTCAGATGCCTTACGGTCATTAATTTCGTTTTGAAGGCTCTTGTTAATGGCAATCAACTTTTTTTCCTGCAAAACCAACTGGTAATTTTTTTTGTACAGATCAATAAACACCGCCACTTTAACTCTCAGTAGTTCCGGGTTGATCGGTTTATAAATATAGTCTACCGCACCAGTACGAAATCCTTTAAAAATGTTTTCTTCACCATAGGTATGGGCGGTAATAAAAATAATGGGTATGTGTTTTAATTTTTCTCTTTCATAGATCAGGGCGGCTGTTTCAAACCCATTGAGGTTGGGCATTTCCACATCCATCAGGATAAGCGCAAAATCAAATTCTGCCAGCAATATTTTTAAGGCCTGCCGGCCAGAGTTGGCTTTCACAAATTGATAGCCTTCCGTTTCCAGTATCGCTTCCATTGAAAGCAGGTTATCTTCTCTGTCATCTACCAAAAGAATTTTCTGATGCATTGATTTTGTGTTATGTCAATACTAAAATAATCTCCCAATTCGTGAATGGTGAATTGTCAATGCCGAAATCCGGCGATTCCCTGTTCGCTATCGTTTTATTTAAAAATTTATTGTTTACCGGCATTTGTTTTTCAATTCAACATCGTTGTGTCACTCCCTTGTACATTTGAAGCAATGGGCAACAAAGCGAATAACGGTGCTTAGTAAACGATATTGATTAATAATGCCCATTGCACATCGACCAATTCACCATTCACCATTGACGACTCACCATTGCCCATTCACCATTGACGCTAAATTTATTTATAAAACCACACACGCATCAACGAAAGCAGCTGGTCTATTTTTAACGGCTTGGTAATATAATCTGACGCACCCGCTTCTATACATTTTTGCCGGTCGCCCTTCATCGCCTTCGCGGTTACAGCGATAATCGGTAATGTGCTGTTTTTATGTTCACGCCTTATCTTCTGGGTAGTTTCATAGCCATCCATTTCCGGCATCATTATATCCATCAACACCATATCTGTTTTTATTGTATCATCATTAATTATCTGGATCGCTTCTTTACCACTCTCCGCGGTAATGACATTAATATTATAGCGTTCAAAAACGGTTGTGAGCGCAAATAAATTACGAACATCATCATCTACTACCAGTATATTCTTACCGGTTAAAATATCTTCCTTATTACGAATGTTCTCAATCACCCTGCGCTTGTCGGCTGTTAATTCATGATGATTTATATGCAGCTGCAATATCGTTTCTTCAAGCAAGTGCTCCAGCGAATTTACGCCCTTCAGCAAAACCGTATTGGAAGTACGGTTAAGAAGGCTTAATTCATTCTTGTTAAAATCCTTTGCCGAATAAACAATCAAAGGCGTTAGTTTTTTCTTGATGCCGGAGACCTTATTAACAAGATCTGTGCCCGTAATATCAGGTAATGTATAATCCAAAATAATGCAATCAAAATCGCTGGAACTAAGTTGTTCAATGGCTTCTGTTCCGGTTTCTGCAATCCTAACCCGCATCGTATCACTTTCCAGCATTTTGGCGATCTGGGACGATTCCAGTTCATTGTCCTCCACTACCAGGATATTTTTAATTTCCTTATCATTAAACGACACAATGTCTTCAAAAAGTTCATTCAGCGATTCACTATCGAGTGGCTTTAAAAGGAAACTGCGGGCCCCACGTTTTAATGCAAGACTGCGGTTCTCTTCACCGGAAATCAGGTGAATCGGGATATGCCGGTAATTAAGATCATTTCTTAAAAGATCAAGCACTTTCCATCCACTGGTATCAGGCAATTTTACATCAAGTGTGATGGCAATCGGTGTAAAGCGGTTAACGAAATCAAAGACATCAATATAACTAACGGCAACGATTGCCTTCAGGTTATTCTCATGCGCCTTTTCGATAATGATTTTCCCAAACCGGAGATCGTCTTCCACTATCAGCAACACTTTATCTGTGGGCAGTATATTTGTTCTGTCATCGCCCGTATCATTAATCATTTCGTTTACGATCCCCAGGCTCTTGGATTCTGCTCCTTCATTGGTAACCCGGATTGAATTTAGCAGGGTATCTATTTCAGTTGCATCAGGGCCCAGCTGAAATTGCTGGTAAGTGCTGGCATTATCAGAAGCAGCTTTGGAAACAACCTCCGATAAACTGTCTACTACAGGAAGAAATAAGGTGAAAGTACTTCCCTGTGAAGGGTTGCTTTCCAGTTCAATGGTTCCCCCCAGCAATTCAGCCAGACCACGACTTATCGAAAGCCCCAGCCCGGTGCCCCCATATTTACGACTGGTGGATCCCTCTGCCTGTTGAAAAGCTTCAAAGATGATGTTTTGTTTTTCCTGCGGAATACCGATCCCTGTATCGCTGATGGCAAATGCCACTATTTTTTTAGCATTGTCCAAATTGACATTGCCCGCTTTCCAGTTTTTTTGTGCTTCGTATATTCTCAATTTCACTTCCCCCTTTTCAGTAAATTTGAAGGAGTTGGATAAAAGGTTTTTAAGTATCTGGTTCAAACGCTGCACATCCGTTTCCATTGAAGAAGGAAGTTTAGCATCTGTTTCGATGGTAAAGCGCAAATGTCTTGCTTCCGAAATTGGTTTGAAAGTGGTTTCCACGAATGCGGTAATTTCCGCAAAACGAACAGGAGAAATATTGGCAGTAATAAATCCTGACTCAATTTTAGAAAGATCCAGGATATCATTGATTAGCTGGATAAGATCATCACCGCAGGAGTGGATTGTTTTTGCATAGCGGATCTGTTTATCATTCAGGTTGCCTTCTGCATTCTCGTACAATTGTTGGGCAAGAATTAATAAGCTGTTCAACGGCGTTCTTAATTCGTGCGACATGTTTGCAAGAAACTCCGACTTGTATTTGGAAGTAAGTGTAAGCTGCTCCGCTTTTTCTTCCAGCGATTTTCTTGCTTCTTCCACTTCCCTGTTTTTATCTTCCACTTCATTTTTTTGTTTCACCAGCAACAGGGCTTTATCCTGCAACTCATCATTGGTTCTGCTTAATTCTTCCTGCTGAATTTTCAACTCGCCCGCCAATGATTGGGATTGGGTTAGCAACTCTTCCGTACGGGAATTAGCCTCGATGGTATTGATCACGATACCGATACTTTCGGTAAGTTGTTCCAGGAAGTCGATATGTGTTTCACTAAATGTATCCAATGAGGCAAGCTCAATTACCGCCTTTACTTTATTCTCAAACAACACCGGCAAAATGATCAGGTTAGTAGGTTTTGCCCTTCCCAAACTCGAACTGATCTTAATATAATTTCCGGGAACATTGGAGAGTATAATTCTTTCCTTTTCAAACGCCACCTGGCCAACCAGTCCTTCGCCGATGGCAAATTCAGTGGGGATGTTTTTTTCAGACTTGTATCCATATGCTGAAAACAGGCTCAGTTTTACCACTTGTGTTTCCTCATTCTGTGTCAAAATATAGAAAGCGCCATAATGCGCCTTCACTACCTGCGCCAATTCGGAAAGGATACGTTGGGTTACTGTTTTAAGATCTTTCTGGCCCTGCAGCATTTGTGTAAACTTGGCAAGGTTCGATTTCAGCCAGTCTTGCTCCTGGTTGCGCAGCGTGGTTTCCTTCAGGTTAGCGATCATCTGGTTGATGGTATCTTTCAAGGCTTCCACTTCACCCTTAGCTTCCACCCGGATCGTACGGGTAAGGTCGCCCTTGGTAACAGCAGAAGCAACTTCGGAAATGGACCGCACCTGCGTAGTAAGATTTTGCGCAAGCTGGTTCACATTCTCTGTAAGATTTTTCCAGATACCCGAAGCGCCGGGCACAGATGCCTGGCCACCCAAACGGCCATCCACCCCAACCTCACGTGCCACGGTGGTTACCTGGTCGGCAAACAGGGCCAGGGTATCGATCATTTCATTAATGGTATCGATCAGTTGCGCCACTTCACCCCGTGAAACGATGGCAAGTTTTTGCTTTAAATTACCGGTCGCTACGGCCGTTACCACCTTTGCGATACCACGCACCTGGTTGGTTAGGTTGGATGCCATCATATTTACACTATCGGTCAGATCCTTCCAGGTGCCACCCACGCCCCTTACTTCGGCCTGGCCGCCGAGTTTCCCTTCTGTTCCAACCTCACGTGCAACACGGGTTACTTCAAATGCAAATGAGTTTAATTGTTCCACCATAGTATTGATGGTATTCTTCAAATCGAGAATTTCGCCTTTCACATCGATGGCTACTGTTTTCGATAAATCACCACTTGCAACTGCTTTGGTTACTTCGGCAATATTGCGCACCTGGGCGGTAAGATTACCCGTCATCTGGTTCACAGAATCGGTAAGATCTTTCCAGGTTCCTGCTACACCGGGCACAAATGCCTGGCCGCCCAATTTTCCATCGGTACCTACCTCACGTGCCACACGGGTAACCTCTGATGCAAAGGCTCTCAATTGATCCACCATTGTATTGAGCGTTTCTTTCAACTGCAGGATCTCGCCTCGTACATCCACCGTAATTTTCTTAGACATATCACCGTTCGCTACAGCAATCGCCACTTCCGCAATATTGCGCACCTGTGCGGTAAGGTTACCTGCCATCTGGTTTACAGAGTCGGTAAGATCTTTCCAGGTACCCGCAACGCCGGGTACATTTGCCTGTCCACCCAGCTTACCCTCAGTTCCTACTTCCCTTGCTACACGGGTTACTTCGGATGCAAAGCCCCTTAACTGGTCAACCATCGTGTTGATGGTATTTTTTAATTCCAGGATCTCACCCTTTACATCCACACCAATCTTTCTTGATAAGTCGCCATTGGCCACCGCGGTGGTAACCTCCGCAATATTGCGCACCTGGGAAGTAAGGTTACTGGCCATTTTGTTTACACTATCTGTCAGATCCTTCCAGGTTCCGGCTACACCGGGTACATCGGCCTGGCCGCCCAGCTTACCTTCAGAACCTACTTCACGGGCAACACGGGTAACTTCCGAGCCAAATGAATTCAGCTGGTCTACCATTGTGTTGATAGTATTTTTCAATTCGAGGATTTCGCCTTTTACATCCACTGTAATTTTCCTCGATAAGTCGCCTTTTGCCACAGCCGTCGTTACTTCTGCGATATTACGCACCTGGCCCGTAAGGTTAGATGCCATTCCATTAACGGAATCGGTAAGGTCTTTCCAAACACCGCCTACGCCTTCAACAGTGGCTTGCCCGCCGAGTTTACCTTCCGATCCTACTTCTCTTGCCACACGGGTTACTTCGGATGCAAAACCTCTTAACTGGTCCACCATGGTGTTGATGGTATTTTTCAATTCAAGAATTTCTCCTTTAACATCCACATCAATTTTCCTTGATAAGTCACCGGTGGCAACTGCTGTTGTTACCTCCGCGATATTACGCACCTGGCTGGTAAGGTTACCCGCCATGATGTTAACAGAATCCGTGAGATCCTTCCAGGTTCCCCCTACTCCGGGTACGTCGGCCTGGCCGCCCAGTCTTCCTTCTGATCCTACTTCTCTCGCCACGCGGGTTACTTCCGATCCAAAGGAATTCAATTGATCTACCATCGTGTTGATGGTATTTTTTAGTTCAAGAATTTCACCTTTCACATCAACGGTAATTTTTCTGGAAAGATCACCCTTTGCCACGGCTGTAGTTACTTCAGCGATATTACGCACCTGGCCGGTTAAGCTACTCGCCATACCGTTCACACTATCGGTAAGATCTTTCCATGTGCCGGCCACCCCTTTTACCTGCGCTTGTCCACCGAGTTTCCCTTCGGTACCTACTTCCAGCGCAACACGGGTAACTTCAGATGAAAATGAATTCAGCTGGTCCACCATGGTATTGATGGTATTTTTCAGCTCAAGAATCTCACCCTTAACATCCACTGTTATTTTTCTTGACAGATCACCTTTTGCCACGGCCGTGGTTACTTCCGCGATATTTCGCACCTGGCCGGTAAGGTTACTGGCCATTTGGTTTACGGAGTCTGTTAAGTCTTTCCACACCCCGCCAACGCCTTTCACTTTTGCCTGTCCACCCAGTTTTCCTTCCGAGCCAACTTCTCTCGCCACACGGGTTACTTCACCGGAAAATGAATTCAACTGATCCACCATGGTGTTGATGGTATTTTTCAATTCCAGGATTTCGCCTTTTACATCCACTGTAATCTGGCGGGATAAATCTCCTTTGGCAAAGGCAGTAGTTACCTCAGCAATATTTCGCACCTGGCCGGTAAGGTTACTCGCCATTTGATTTACTGAGTCGGTCAAATCTTTCCAGGTTCCGGCAACGCCTTTTACTTGTGCCTGTCCACCCAGCTTTCCCTCGGTTCCTACTTCCAACGCAACACGGGTTACTTCCGATGAGAAGGAATTCAACTGGTCTACCATTGTGTTGATGGTGTTTTTCAATTCAAGGATCTCCCCTTTTACATCCACTGTTATCTTTTTCGAAAGATCGCCTTTAGCAACGGCGGTGGTTACTTCTGCAATATTTCGCACCTGTGCTGTAAGGTTACTACCCATCTGGTTTACGGAATCCGTTAAATCCTTCCACACACCGCCTACGCCTTTAACTTTTGCCTGGCCGCCCAACTTTCCTTCAGAACCAACTTCCCGTGCAACACGGGTTACTTCCATGGAAAACAGGTTAAGTTGCTTTACCATGTCGTTCACTTCTTTTGCGATTCTTGAAAATTCTCCCTGCAAAGTATGGCCACCGATCTCCAATGGCATTTCCTGCGAAAGATTTCCTTTGGCCACGGAACTGATAACATGGGCGATTTCAATGGTGGGATGTACCAGGTCTGAAATAAGTGCATTGAGCGAATCGACGCCGGTGCTCCAGGATCCTTTGGCATTGGGCACTTCAATCCGTTGCGTGAGTTTGCCCTGCTTTCCAATCGTATTACCTGCCCGGGTAAATTCCGTCATCATTTTTTCATTGAGCAGGATAATTTCATTAAGCGTATCGCATATTTTTCCACTGAGCCCAACCTGGTCAATTGGCATGCGTACATTAAAATTTCCATTTTTGACCTCGGTCAATACGTTTAAAAAGTACCTGGCATCCAATTCTTCATTATATAATTGGTGGGTGGTGCCGGGTTTGTAAACGGGGACTTTCTTTTTCAGGGAAGTCGCACCCCCGTTTAACGGGGCTGATTCACTTATGGTATCGTGCTGGTTGTTGTTGAAAACATCCTGGTCCTTGGGTTTTTTATGATTGGCCATGAGAGCAATTTTGGTATGTCAGGAATTATATAAAAAATTCTGGTTCGGACAATAAAAATAGAAGAAATTTAAAAATAAAATGCTTTTTTAATGTAGAAATACCACACTACTGCTTTTTTAACTTAAGTGTTACTCT
The DNA here is from genome assembly GCA_025963635.1 of Ferruginibacter sp. GTDB lineage: Bacteria > Bacteroidota > Bacteroidia > Chitinophagales > Chitinophagaceae > Ferruginibacter. The sequence goes on along the minus strand of JAOQAK010000074.1, from coordinate 20,834 downwards.
GTGCAAATAGATTACGCCATATAGTGCGCAGAAAATTTTAAGATTTCGAATTCAGTTGTTAAAAAATAGCTGAATTCCTTTAAATAACGGTGTATCCAATTTTACGAATCGACATACTGCACCATTCGTGCCGTATATTATCGCCCATCACACCGTTTGTTAAGGGCACCTGAAATATTTTTAGAAGCTCCTCTGGATGATACCACTTTCGAAGTAAAAGGCAAATGTTGTAAAGTTTATTCACTATGCCTGGATGATATAATAATGACAAATGCCCGCCTGTCGCATAATTGCATAGTGCTGGCGGAAACAATCGGAAATTCTTTTTATTTCGTCAGGGACAGAATTCTTATGCCACGAGGGACTTGTATTGTTCACTGCTGCGTTATTTTTTGGCGTCTGTTCAGCCACCACCAATTTATAGCTAATACTATCATTAATATTACCAGCCCAAAGAACTCTCGTGTTTCTTCTATCCATGATGTACCTGCCCGCATTGAAGCTGTAATATTCTCAGCATTATGATTGCGCCACCAGCTTATCAATCCATCAGCGTCAAACATTAGAATAGCTGCATATATCCCATAAACCAATAGGCCTGCTGCATACATTAATGGGTAGAACTTTCCCCTTATACTTAGGTAACACAATAGGGCTCCAAACAAATAGATGGGCATCCACAAATAAGGGTCTGGATCGTTATATTGCAAAGCAGCAAAAAGGGCGAACAGAATGGCAAACAGAATATTAAAAACTCTCATGGTAATGCGTATTAAAAAGTATAGCAGGTAATAACCCTCCAGCCCCCTAAATAGCTGGAACGATATTCAAATTATAAACGAGGGTGTAAATTTGAAATATCATGGGCAAACGAACAAGAAAAAGTCCGCAAGAGAAACAACGTATTCTTGAAGAATCTAAAACCTTAGGCTTGGTTGAGACAGCACGTAAATACGAGATCAGCTACCAGGCGTTAAAGAACTGGCAAGGCATTTATGCCATTTCTGGTCTGGAGGGCCTGGCGGCAGGAGCGGTAAAGGTGTCTCCTGAATTAAAACGTCTCCAACTTGAAAATCAGAGATTGAAAGAACTTGTTGCTGACAAGGAGCTTGAACTGAAGATTAAAAATGAGCTTTTAAAAAAAACTTCATCAAACAAATTGACAGGAAAATGACTGCAACCATGTTTATAGAACAGCAATATCCTGTCAGAAAAATATTGAAATATGCAGGACTTTCACCAAGCAGTTATTACTTTGAAAAAGCCACCGGTACACCTAAAACATATTGGAAGGTGAAGGATAACCTTTACCTGCAACATTCAACCAAAAAGTATCTTCTAAGCGGGGGCGTGTTCTTTCCACTCGGATTGGCAAACCTTGTTCTACTGCTGCCCTCTCGACTCTTTTTAATGTTCGTTCAATAAAATCAACTATCCGAGGATTTTCAACAAGTGTATCGTTACATACTACATAAATATCCCTTGTCCATGCAACGTCCTTTATTTTCGACAAAGCATTCCAAACTAATTGTAAAAGCAAAGTGGAATCCTTACCCCCACTAAATCCAAGGATCCAGGGTCTAGGGTTGTCATCGTGTAAATATTGATCTATTATTTCGTTTTCTAAGTAAGTATATTAAATGGCATTTTTATTTGGGATTGTGAGGGCAAAGCTGGTATGAATTTCTTTTGAAACAATTAATTACGAGTAAAATAAAACGCAAAATTAACGCGGCAATGTAATCAATATAAGCGATAGAGATAAAAGTAAAATTTAATGAATTTCCGGTTGATTCAATTCATTTGGTTTTTGACCATAACCATTTTTAATTTAATATTTAGTCTATACGTTTGCTTAATATCAGTTGTTGGTTTACTTAATAGCAATTAGCGAAAGTGGGAGTAGTATGAATTAAATCTATTGGGCATCCTTTAAACAAGCTAAATTCTATGATTAATTTGTTGTACCTATGTTGTACCAAAGAAAACAGCCGATCATAAGATCGGCTGAAACGTACTCGGGATGGGAGTTGAACCCACACTCGCCTTACGGCGAACAGGATTTTAAGTCCTGCGTGTCTACCAGTTCCACCACCCGAGTATAAAGTACGGCAAATGCATTGCCGCCGGTAGAAAAAAAAAGCAGATAACAAAGCTATCTGCTGTAAAGCTATGAGCGAAAGACCGGGCTCGAACCGGCCACCCCGACCTTGGCAAGGTCGTGCTCTACCAAATGAGCTACTTTCGCATTATTAAAAAGAACTGTTTTGTTTTTCGGATTGCAAAAATAAGGTTTGTATCTGTACTACAAAATTTTTTATTTGTACTGGGGGTTGTACTGGGTATTTTCAGGAACATTTACTTCCGGCTTTCCCTTGTACCTGTGTTTATACATGCCGATACAGCCACCCAAAATAAAAGCAACTACTAAAAACACCTGGCAAAACCAGAGAAAACGTGAAGAAGACACCCAGTTGTGAGCAAAATCCTTGTCTTTATTATCTATTACTTCGTATGCCATAAGTTGCTGTTTGCGATGCCAAAAATATGTAAAGTGTGTCAAAAAAAATTATTTGTTCCTAACAATTTCTGAAAACCAGTTTTTCTTCTTTATAAAATGTTGCCAAACCACCGATCCGGCATACCAGCCATGCCATTGTGCTTTACGGGCAACCCTTACCACCGCAGTTTTTTTTCCCAATAATAGCCAGTTTGCAAAATGTACATGTGCCTTACAGATTGCAATAAAAAAGCCGCTATCTCCCTTCAATATGGCTTTCCATGCGGCAAGGGCATCCAATGGCAGGCGCGCCGCAATGGTGCGGACGGCCCAACCCGGCGGTAGGTTCTTTGCAAGCATTACGAGGTTGTTCCTGAAATTCAAAAAAGTCTTCAGGTTATTGCCTTTTGCTAAAGTACCTCCGCCCACATGGTAAACCACCGAGGCAGGTTGCACATACACTTTATACCCTGCCAGTTGCAACCGCCAGCAAAAATCAATTTCTTCCTGGTGGGCAAAAAAATATTCATCCAGGCCGCCCAGTGCATGGTAAATAGCCGCCTTTACAAACATTGCCGCACCACTGGCCCAAAAACAAGGCTGCACGGCATCATATTGACCACTGTCTTTCTCCACCGTTTCAAATATTCTTCCTCTCGCAAAGGGATAGCCAAGCGAATCGAGCCAGCCACCGGCAGCACCCGCATATTCAAAATAATTGCGGTTTTGGTAACTTAACATTTTCGGCTGGCAGGCAGCTATCGATGCATCGTTCTCCATCAATTCGATCACCGGTTCTATCCAGCCCGGCGTTACTTCCACATCATTGTTCAGCAATACATAATAATCGCTTTCCACTTGCCTCAGGGCTGTATTATAGCCCTTTGCAAAGCCCTCATTAACGGCATTGAAAAGCAATTCAACTTGTGGAAAACTTTCTTTTAGAAAATCAACGGAATCATCTGTTGAAGCGTTGTCAGCAACGATTACACGCTTGTTAGCATAGGAGGATGCAATCACCAACGGAAGAAATTTGCGAAGAAATTCTTTTCCGTTCCAATTCAAAATCACGATAGAAACCAGGGGCATTTTTTTTGTACCGGCCTCAGGAAGTTCTTCAGCATCGTTGCGTCGCAATCCGTTCATCGTTTGTACTACTATTTAGCTTTAATTATGTTTTGCACGGGTGATCTCGGGCACATTCAGATTGCCTCAACAGACCAACCACCGCTTCTTTCCGCAGAACTGCTAACACCTTGTTAATTCACCCTGCTTTCATACAACCGACGTTTGTAAGACACCTGTTTGCGCAAACATACTCCATTTCTTTTTTCTCATTTCTTTATTCTTAAATTACATTTGATGAAATGATCACACAATTATTTAACTGGCGTACAGGTTTGGCAATAGTGGCCATTGCCATCGTAACCGGTACCATTTTTTATTCCAATTACCTGTCAGAAAAAATAGCCCTGGATGAAAGAGAAAAAGTAGATGTATGGGTTCAATCGCTTAAAACAAGGGCCGAAGCTACCGAGCAGGTGTCGCTGGATCTTACCAATTCCATTACTTCGCATAACACAACGATCCCCATTATCGAAACGGATGAGCACGACAATCCATCAGGACAAGTGTTAAACCTCGATACCACAGAGATAAAAAACGATACAAATTTTTTACGCCGCAAAGTGAAAGAATTCAAGCGGCAGAATGACGCCATCATCGTGGAGGTAAATAAAAATCCACTCATCATTAACAAGTATTATTTCGGCGACTCCAAATTATTGAAAGAAGTGCGCTACTACCCGCTCATCCAGCTTTTGATCGTAGCGCTTTTTATTGTCATTACATTAATTGCCATCAACCTGCGAAACAAGTCGACTCAAAACCAGGTATGGGCAGGCATGGCAAAAGAAACGGCGCATCAATTGGGCACACCGCTCAGTTCACTGCAAGGATGGGTAGAACTGCTAAAAGAAAATGCAGCCAGTGAAAAAATTGCCTCCGAAATGAGCAAGGATATGGATCGGTTGAAACTGGTAAGCGACCGCTTTGGCAAAATCGGCAGCACACCTCAACTGGAAGATTTCAACGTGCTCGACCAGGTAGAAAAAATGGTAGGTTATATCAAAAGAAGGGCTTCCGAAAATGTAATTTTCAGTGTTTACAGCTATGGTGAAAAGGAGATCCCTGCCCTGGTCAATGGCCCGCTGTTCGACTGGGTGATAGAAAATCTGTTGAAGAATGCACTGGATGCCATGGAAGGAAAGGGCACCATCCAGGTTAAAATAAAAAAGGAAGCCGCGGGTGTAACGATCGATATAACAGACTCCGGAAAAGGCATCAGCAAACAAAGTCTCTCAAATATTTTCAAACCTGGCTTTACTACCAAGAAACGTGGCTGGGGCCTTGGTTTAAGCCTGTCAAAAAGAATCATCGAACAATATCACAAAGGCGAGCTTTTTGTTAAACACTCCGAACCCGGTAAAGGAACCACTTTCAGGGTTGTGCTGAAAAAATAAGTCAGCCAGTATTGATGGTGTCCCACCTTTAGAAGGCGGATACACCAATTACTTTTTTGTTTTAATTAGCCTAAAGTTTTTACATTTGCAGTCCTCAACTGGAATTTTATATTATGAATTCATGTAATTATCATGCGGCGATGGCGAAATTGGTAGACGCACTACTTTGAGGTGGTAGCGCCCGAAAGGGTGTGGGAGTTCGAATCTCCTTTGCCGCACTAATACTAATATGGACAAACCGATAAGGATACGGCTTGTCCATTTTTATTTTGCTAAAGCCCCGGTCCCCGTTGTATGTTTTCTCAGCGACTCCATTGACTTTAGTGGTTCGATATTGAAATCCCCTAAAACGAGTTTTTCGGGATACTCCGAGCCAATTACCTCCCCCTGTACTTATTGCCGACTTTATGATCTCAATAAATTGCCATCTCTCCGACTTTTAAACTTTATAATGATAACGATGGTTCGTCCGATTGTTTGTAAACTTATTAGTGTTGATTCCAAAAGATTAGTTGTTTATCTCTTTTTTTAATGTTACATGTATGGATATTTTGCAGCATTTAAATATATTAAGATTGATTTGATCCGGTCAAAGTAACAACATGAACTGGGTAAAATGCTATTCCGGTGAGTATGATTTAAGAGGTGATACCGAAGATCCCTGCATAAGGGAATTGTGTACTTCGCCACCCAAAAAGTAGTTAATTATACCTGGTGTATGTGAATGGTCAATGGTGAATGGTCAATGGTCAATAATCTACGATTGATCATTCACAATTCAAACCGTCACATTACACTTAACATAGTACTAGTTGGCCTATTATGTTGATTGGTTCAACATCAACAGGATTAGATGTCGAAATTAAGTCCTATTTTCGACATGAAATTTTGCTCATGGTGGACCAGGTGCCGCAATTCCAAGTTAATGTAGAAAACTTAATCAAATTTCATCTTCAATGGCTTACAATAAAAATAGTCCCTTTAATGACTTGCCAGCACTGCCGCCGCAAGACTTTGTAGAATCGCCTGAAATTTTAAGGCATCTTGCCAGGGCTGCACGGCATTTAGGTGAATTAAACGGACTTTGTGCCTCTATACCAGACCCTCAGCTATTGATTAACACCATTGTTCTTCAGGAAAGTAAGGACAGCTCTGCCATCGAAAACATTGTAACTACCCAGGATGAGCTTTACAAAGCTGCCAGTGAGGAACCAACAGCCAGCCATGCCGCTAAAGAGGTACTTAGCTACCGGAAGGCCTTATACGTCGGGTTGGAGAAAATGATCAGTCAAAGAAACCTGCTGCTCACTAACACAATGGTTGAAATCGTACAAACTATCTTACAGAATAAATCGGGCATTCGAACGGCTCCCGGAACAGCCCTGAAAAATGCTATCAACGGAGAGGTTATTTACACGCCACCCTGCTGTGAAGCCGTTTTAAGGAAAAAGCTCGCCTTGTTGGAACAATTTATAAATGACCCTGGCATTTCCGCATTAGACCCTTTGGTAAAAATGGCCTTTATCCATTACCAGTTCGAAGCAATCCACCCATTTGCAGATGGTAACGGGCGCACAGGTAGAATTGTAAATGCGCTATACCTGGTGCAACAAGAACTATTAACACAACCGGTACTTTACCTCAGTTCCTACATCGTAAAATATAAAACAGAATACTACCATTTATTACAAGGTGTGACAGAACAAAACAACTGGCATGATTGGGTGATGTATATCATAACTGCTCTTATTGAAACAGCGCAGCTCACAACAAAAAAAATAAGAGCCATGCTTTTATTAAAAGAAGATTATGAAAAACAGATGAAACAAACACTCGGTTCGTCTTTCAGTTACGAACTGCTACAGCTGATGTTTGCACTACCGTATTTAAAAATTGAACTGCTTGAAAAAAGAGCAATCGCTCACCGGCAAACGGCTTCAACCTGGCTAAAAAAACTAGCCGATGCAGGCATTGTTAAACCTCAAAAAATTGGCAGAACAACTTACTATATCAATTACCGATTAATGGAATTATTATCAAACAACTAACGCTACGGACACCGCCATATATCATATAAAAAGCTTTCGCTTGAAAGTTTTTTATATTTAAATCTGTCGGCAATTATATTTACCCGTTAAAAAAAACTCGTTGTACAGTCCAGTAAGAAGCTACCAACGCGATCATGCCTGACAATGTATAAACGATTGCTGTCCGGTACCAACTCTTCTTCCGAAGAGGAATAATGATAAAGCCAAACATTGCAGTAATCACCGCAACCTGCCCCAGTTCCACCCCCACATTAAATGCAAATACAGAAGTGTAAAATTTTCCTGAAGGCAGGCCTATTTCATTGAGGGCACTCGCAAAACCCATCCCATGAATCAATCCAAAAAGAAATACCACAAAAATTCTCCAGGGTTTCAATTCTGTCAATAACAGGTTTTCCACTGCAACAAACACGATGGATAAAGCAATAATCGGTTCTACTACCGCCCCCGGGGCAACGATAATGTTTTTCATACTTAACGCCAGCGTAATAGAATGCGCCAGCGTAAAGGCAGTAGCCTGCCATAGAATCGTTTTGATATTTGTACTCAGTAAGCAAAGGCCCATTACAAACAATATGTGATCAATGCCTGACGGAATAATATGGTTAAACCCGAGGCGCAAATAAAACCAAACCACTTCATTTACCGGCGCATCCTGCAGGGCATAATTGATACTATGCCCAAAAAGAAGCGAGGACATACACACAAGTCCTGCAACTAATAAAAGCTTTCGAAGTGAGTCATTCCCCCGCCGATGGCCATGCATTGCTTCTCTCACCTTACTATATTTTTTTGAGTGCCTGCTCACTACTTAGTTTTAATGGTTCGGGTATATTGGGATTATTTTTAAGCGCCTGCTGCAAATAATTTTTCGCAGTGGCTTTATCGCTCACCTTGTCATAAATCAAACCAGCCCGGCAGAGGAGCACCGGGTTTTTACTATTGGTTTTCAAAGCTACTTTAATATAAGGCAGCGCCTTTTCATAGTCGCCCCTTTGATAGTATACCCAGGCAAGTGTTTCATTCACATCTATGTTTTCGGGCCGGCGATTGTATTCTGCAAGGGCATGCGCTAAAGCCTTATCATAATCTGAAATTTTTAAATAAGCGTAAGCCAGCTCCTTATCTGCATAATGCCCGATGTTTTCATCCGTGGCAGCGGCTACCGCATTTTTATTCATTTCATCAATAACGATTTTTGCAGTGGCGATAGCTTTTTCTCTTTGCCCCGCCAACTGGTAAACATCTACCAACTCTTCTTTGAGTGAAAAATCCGTTCCCAGCGAATCTGCTTGCTGGTACAAAGCAATTGCCTTGTTATAATCTTTGGCCGCCAACGCAATTCTTGCCATCCCTGCCATTGCATGCACATAGCCTGGCCTTTCATTTAGAGCAATGGTATAATGCATTGCCGCATTTGGCAGGTCACCGACATTTTCATACAAATGCCCCAATTGGACCCTCGACCATTCTGTGGCTTCATCGCCCGGCGCCCCGGCGTCAATCGCCAGTTTCATTGCGGCTATTGCACCAGCATAATCACCATGTAACTCCCGCAGGTAAGCCGCACGTGCATAGGAGCGAAGATCCGGCCTGATAGACATCATTTTTTCTGCGCTTGCCACCGCTGAATCATAATGTCCCATTTCAACATGTCCATCTACCAAAATGCCATAAATAAAAGCATTGTGTGAATTTATTTTTTCTGCTCTTTCCGCCAATGCCAGGCCATCAGCAAAATGATGCTGGGATAAATATAACAGCGCTTTCAAAGTAAGAGCTTCAAAATTACCAGGTTCTTTTTCAAGCACATCATTTACGTATTTCATGGCAGCTTTGTCGTAGTAAGCATAATTTCCGGTGGCCCTTGCTTCCAGTATAAATAAATTCGCCAGGGTAATTTTCGATTTAATATCATCGGGGTTTGCCTGTATGGCCATTACTAATTTGGAAGCGCTTTTTTTGGTATTGATCCATTCATCTGCAGCAGCTAAAATACCTTTCCTTTCCAGTAGTTGATATACCAGGTTTTTCTTATTCCTTTCTTCGCCACGAAATTTGATGATTACAAAACCAGCTGCCCCGAGAAAGACTACCAGTAGTGCCAAATACAGTCTATTTTTTTTCATGCTGAAGTGATTTAATGTTTATAAAAAAGTGCGGAATTAAAAACGGCCATTCCGGGAAAAAATCCAAAGCCGGTATAATTAAGTAAGCAATTGCAAGGAAAACAAGTCCGCACATCATTGCGTGCGGACCTGTTGTATTATTTTGGCGCCTGATCCTGATAATCCAGAAGTATCATTCACTTTGCTCCCTGTTGCTGGAAATGTACAAGGGAGTGACACAAGGATGTTGAGCAAAGATCAAAGGCTGGTAAAAAACTCTTAAAATCCCAAGGCAGCTAAGGGTTCTTCATCATTCGCCATTCACTTACGCACCTGCATTAACCTTTTACTACCCTCAGCGTTTGTATCACAGCTCCGTCTTTAGAAACCTTGATAAAATATACTCCCTTTGTCAAATCGTTGCCGTTCCAGTTTTGATCATAAGTGCCAGGCTTCATTAATTTATTTACCAACACTTTTACCTGGTTTCCTTTTGTATCGTACACAGAAATGTTTACCTGCGAAGCTTCTTCCAAACGGTAGTGTACGTTATTGCTGCCAACAAAAGGATTTGGAGAAGTTGTCGCAACCATCCTTGGAGCAGCTAAGCCCAAACCACCCATTTTTTCTGTATTATTCCCCATTACTATGGTTGTTTTTTTAGCAGTTTGATTACAAGGGCAAATATAATTGCCGGCAAACGGTGCCTGTACATAAGGGAATGCTGGTTTGAATGGAACGTCATTTGCATCTATGCCGGTGCTGTAGCCTAAAACATTCAGCAGTTGTGGTGTGAGCGGACTGCCGCCTGGCACAAAATCATCGTACCACAAACCTAACACTGACAACACGATTCCACTTACGGCTTGCAATTCAATTCTCGTTACGTCATCTTCCAATCTTCTGCCATTAGGAAATCCATCCATATTGGGTATCGGTTGAATCGCAGTTGTGGTGTTGTAGGCCGGATCTGTTAAACCCAGTGCCGCTGCCTGTAATAATCCCAAAGAACTGAATTTGCTATCGGTTCTGCTGGTAGGAGGCACCGCCATATTTAACCGTAACATATCCCCGCCATTCGGTAAAAAGTTGTTTACAAAAGGCTTACCAGGTGCGAGCGGATTACCGCCTTTTCCTACAGCAAGCTGGTACGGACTTAAATTAGGCACACCCGTGTTGAAGATGGGGTAAAGATCCACCGAGCGGGGAGATGCTTTGGCCGGTAATAATAAAGTGCCAAAAACTGCATCATCCAGTGCGGTGCCCGTTACCGCGGAGGTGCCCTTTAATGAATATAACCCATCCTGCCCATTACCAAATCCAAATGCTCCCAGCGAATTTTTTTGAATGCGCAGGGGTTTTAGTGCCGGTATGGCGCCTCCAAATTTGGCATCGTCCATGTAAAGGGCCAGTTCAGGATTATAAAAATAATTTTTAAACCTGTTGAGATTGGCGAGGTCCTGGTAAGGAGTTAAGGAATTCCAGTAATCCTTATCGCCAATAGGGATTACTGCTTCGTTGGTTAAAGGCATACCAAGTCTTGAAACCTGCACCCATGGCCCTGAATTACTAGGCGCTGCACCATTGTCGCCTAATATGCTGATCTTTTGCCGACTGGCGCTTGCCCACACACCAATCACATAATTTGGATCAAGGATATTAACTGCCTGGCTAACGGGCTTACGGTCTTTTTGCAAAATTGAGATATCAACCTGCAAAGCAATGGTGCATACATTCAGGCATTTTAATCCATCAGTGGGTGGTGTACCCGTAGTGCGGGGTGCATCGCCGAGATCGAATATGCCGCCAAGATCTACAAAGAAAGGATCATCGGCAGTTCCACAGAACACTTTTTCACCTGCCTTAGTTGTTTTGATAGACTTGTTAATAAGGGTATTGTAGTCGGGGGCATTCAAACCAACGGGTGAACTGATAGAACGGGGGCCAATATTAGGCGGTGGAACAACACCATCGGTGATGATGGTTTCGAAGTTACCGGTATAATTACCCCTTTCCATTTTATAAGTTGTTTTAAGATTCTGCTTGCCCAGTCTTATATTAAAAAAGGTACTGGGATCTTCATTGGTTTTACTAAATGTAAACCGGTAAATCATGTCGTCGCCCGGAGTAGCAGTGTTGTTGTCAATATGAATTTCATAGCGGATATTTTCCCCGAAAGAATAATAATTCGGACCTCCCTGGGGCAACTGTGCAGGTACAAAATTGGCAATGATGGTAATTTTGTTGGGATTGTCGGGGCTACGGAAAGCATACAAATCTGTATTGTCTGCAAGTGGATCATTAGCAATCAATGGCGCCTCCCGGTGGGAAGATGCAAATGCCGGAGCGGTAATTTGCAGGGCCATCACAGCAAGCATAAAGGCAGCATAAATTTTTCTTTTCATAAACGATGTTTTTAAAATTGATAGTTGTGGAAGCACGATTTCAACCGGAACCAATTGAATCTAAACTTGAATGGGTGAAGAACAAATCTTTCCCGGATTTCAGCAATAAGGCAATAGAAGCAGATCGTTTTTTCGGAGGATGATTGGTGGTTAATCCTGCAGGGATAACTTTTTTATGGGATTCTTTACACAGATACGTAAACCGTTTGAAACCGGATTTAACTTTTCTTTAGAACTTTTTGTGCTTGAATGAATGATTTATTAAACAAAATCTTACCCGTGCCAGCTGGCGTTAATTAAGAACGGATGGAGCAGATAAATGATACTGACAGAAAATCGTGCTGGCAAGATTGAGAGGTGCATTCAATACACCTGGGATAAGATGAAGAGCCTTGGAATAAAGAATGATTCAGTGATTGGAAGATGAATGCAGATGAAATTTATTGAAGTAATGAATCCAATTTTTGATGAAACAATGGAAAACCATTCAGGTTGTGGTGCCTTCCTTTTTCAATCGTGACAAACTGATCGGATGGTTTTAAAAAGGCTTTTAATTTGGCGGCACAACGATACGGGATCACCCAATCGCTGGTGCCATGAAAGATGGTAACGGGTGCCTTTACTTCCTGCAAATATTCACAGGTGGGTATTTTATAAGTAATCATCCTGCTGGTTGGATAGATAAAAGTGTAACATCCGAAAATATCGGGTATACTATAATAAGGAGTTTCCAAAATCAATCGCTTGCAATCATAAATAGATGCTACATAAGTTGCAATACCTGTTCCAAAGGATTTGCCATATAAGATGATGCTGTCTTTTTGATATTTTGTGCTTGCCAATTTATATACCTGGCCGGCTTGCTGGTACAGTATTTTTTCAGTTCTTTCACCAACTGTTTTTCCAAAGCCGGGGTAGTCGGGCATCCAAACTTCATAGCCATGGGATGTAAAGTTGGCTGCAAACTTTGCGTACCGGTTGATATTATCCCTGTTTCCATGAAAATAGATCACCACGCCTTTTCTTACGCTGTCCTGCGGGAAAAATTTCACAAGGTTCAAAGTGTCCGTTTGGTTGAACGGAATGTCCATTTCAGCAAAAGGGGCGTTGAAATGGTATTGGTAATCCCGTGCCAGCGGCTTGGGGTGAAATAAAAAATAACCCTGCAAATAGTATAGTGCGATACCGATAACACAGTATAGTAAGACAATTATTTTAATCCAGCGGAGTACTTTTATATTCATTCGGGCAAAGTTACAGGTATCGCTGGGGAGTATTCAGTATTTAGGATTTAGTATTGAGTATTTAGACAGAGCAGCAGTTTGATGTATCCAGTATCAAGTATCCAGTATCAAGTATCAAGTATCCAGTATCCAGTATCTGCATCAGTATCTGCATCCAGTATCCTGTGTATCAAGCCTCTCCTAATACTTCAAAATATCCCTTATAAAATTGTGGTATTCGGGAAAGGACGGAAGATTATTGTGGCCGCCTCCTTCGATGCTGATCAGCGTGATCTTTCTTGGGTTCAATGCCTGTAACTTTTCACTGTTGCTAATCGGGATCAGCCAGTCTTTGGTACCATGCAGTATATAGGTGTGACAGTTTACCAGGGGTAGCCATTTATCAGTGCGCATGTGAAACCGCAGCACCAGGTTCATAGGGAGGATGGGCAGGAATCTTTTCACTACTTTTTTGAAACTGTAATAGGGTGCATCGAGGATCAGGTAGCGGGGTTGGTTTCCACTTGCCAGGTGTGCTGCAAAGCCACTGCCCAGGCTTCTTCCATAAATGATCAAATGGCTTTCCTGGTAAGTTTCGGTGAGTTTGTTGTATACAAACTGCATATCGTTCAACATATCTTTTTCGCTACGCTTACCGGTGCTTTTCCCGAACCCGCGGTAATCAACCAACACCACATCATAATTGTACCTGGAAAAATCTTTTGCATACTTAGCCCAGCCTTTGATGCTGCGACTGTTGCCGTGGAAATACAATATCAACCCAAATGGCTTTTCAACAAAAAAATGAAGACCATTGATCCTTACACCAGGTTCCACATCAAAAAAAAGTTCCCGAAAGGGCACATCGTATTTGTATTGGAAATTTTGATGCAGTTTTTCCGGCTTGAAAATAAACCGCTCCTGCAAGAGGTAGGCAGTCAATAATAACACCCCGTAACCGGCAATAATATAAACAATTGTTGGCGACATTTTGGATGAGCAGCTACCGGGTTGAAGAATTGAGTTCTGTAAACAAGGTAAAAATTACAGTAAATAAGTGAAAGGCAAGGGGCAATTTACTTGCATCGTATTGTGTTCCTACAAAGGCAGCCCGGTTTCGTTAAGGTTTAAAGAGAAGATAGAGATGAATTAGCGGGGAGTCTATTCCAGGATATGATTGCCCGGATTGCAAACCGGATGTATAAATCTATCCCCGATAATAATGTATCGGGGATAGATTTGATTTAGTAAGAAAGTTTCTTGATCTGCCTATGAGAAGCTTAGCTATTACCAGTGTTTAATCCCTTCTATCTCGTTTTCAATCCTCTTCTTCCGTATAGATGCGGCTTAATCGCAATTTGCTTACCGGGGCTACCACCAAAGGAAATTTCTCTACTGTCACGGTGCTTTGTTCAAGTCCAAAGCCCTTTTCTTCGCTCAATGAAATTTCTTTTACGTAGAAGTAAAACTTCATAATGATTCGCTCAAAGAATGGCAGTTCATTATCCTGCGACAGGAATTTTTCCATCACCACAAACTGGAAATCGCCCACTACATTGTTCCGTTGCTGGCTTTCATACCTGCTGGTAACGTTTACTTCCCTGTTGGCCACTAGTTCTTCCACCACCTTTTTAAACATCAGGTTTAGCCGCGGAGCCATTCTAAAGCCAAGCCGAAACTCTACCCTGATGATATCATTTGGAATGATATGCTCAACAGAATACTCCGAAGTATAAGGATCATCCATTGTATCCACATGCACGAACCAATAAATGTCAGCACGCTTAGGCTTTCCGCTCAGTATGGAATAAATGATCTTATGTTCTATTTCCTTTGGATTATTGGCACTCGTTAAATAAACGAGGTGAGTGGCATATTTGGGAACGGTGGTATCATTGCTCAGTTCCTCCAGTTTAGGAATATATTCTTCCATCCGCACAAATTCGACATACCTGTTTTTGATTTTTCTCGCCCTGTGCCATATGTACATAACCGAAAACATAAAGAATCCAATCATCACAGTTATATAACCGCCATGAATAAATTTGCTTAACAAGGCGATCATGAAGCTGGATTCGATAATTAAATAAAAGATCAGAAAAAAATAGATGAGGCCCGGAGTTACGCGATGAAGCACCAGGTAATTGGCAAATAAAATGGTGGTCATTATCATGGTGGTGATAATCGCCAATCCGTAGGCGGCTTCCATCCTGGATGATTCCCTGAAAAACAATACAACCCCTACACACCCCACAAATAAAAGCAGGTTGATACCGGGAATGAAAATTTGTCCCCGTGCCTCGGTAGGAAATTTAATCTTAAACTTGGGCCAAAGGTTTAACCGCATGGCTTCATTGATAAGGGTAAATGAACCGGTCACCATTGCCTGGCTGGCGATGATCGCCGCTGTAGTAGCTATAATTACGCCTGGAACAACAAACCAATGGGGCATCAGGTCGTAAAAAGCATTGATTCCCTCTGCATCGATTGTTGCGGTATTCAGTAATTTATGGTTGTGATGTTTTAATAAACTAGCTCCCTGTCCAAAATAATTGATTAGCAGGCAAATCTTTACGTAGATCCACGAAATCCGGATATTGCCTCGTCCGCAATGGCCAAGGTCACTGTACAAAGCTTCAGCGCCGGTAGTACACAAAAACACAGCGCCCAGCAGCCAAAAGCCTTCAGGATAAGTAACTAAAAAACGGATGGCATAATATGGATTAAGCGCTCTAAAAATCGAGAAATCATCAGAGAGGTGAATGAGGCCAAGTATGGCCAGCATGGTAAACCATATCGACATGATCGGGCCAAACATTTTACCGATACTAGCGGTGCCAAACTGCTGCATAAAGAAAAATGCAGTGATGATACCTAATACAATATATACAATGGTATTTTGACTGAGGTCGCGAAAATTTGGGAGTTCTTTTAATCCTTCAATGGCCGAGGTAATAGAAATAGGCGGGGTAATGATTCCATCAGATAGCAAAGCGGCGCCTCCGATCATAGCCGGGATCACCAGCCACTTTCGCCTTCGCCGTACGAGGGCAAATAAAGCAAATATGCCGCCCTCTCCCCTGTTATCGGCCCGCAAAACCAATATCACATATTTAATAGTGGTTAAAAGTGTAATGGTCCAGATGATTAATGAGAGAGATCCCAGAATAAGGGTGTCATTAATTACACGATCTTTAATGATCGAATTAAAAACGTATAGGGGAGAAGTACCGATGTCACCATATATAATTCCCAAAGCAACGAGTAAACCTGCAGCTGTTACTTTATTGACCTTATTTGACACCACATTTAGTTTTTTGATAAGAGAACATTTTCATAAAAAACGCCATTGAAGACATTTTTTTCGAAAATTTAAATACAAATGTAAACTGAATTGATATATAAATTGGGAAATCCCTTTAATAATCAAGTCCTGCTTCGCTATGTGCAGAGAAGTTTAAGGGATTTTGCTGAGATCGCATGAAATTTTAAACATTCAATTTATATTTAGCTGCAAATTACGCAGCCTGTATGCGACAATTTCTTCAAGGAGCTGTTGCATAGGATGATAACATGGAGCAGTTTACCAGGAAAGTTTCGCAGTTTGGCCCCCGGAAACTTACCCGCAATAAATCAAGCAATGTTAAAATCTGACCTAAACCACATTTGATATCGCACCATCACCATTTAAAAGCAACTTTGCATCCATTCTTACTCCAAAATCATCAACCCAGGCACTTGACAAAACAAAAAGCAAACCAAACCGGAGCCACATGGGTACTTGCGCCTTTTTTCGGAGGCATTTTATTCACGATGCTTTATTTTACGGCCGCGACCTTATACCCGGGCGGTTCACAGGCGAACCCTTCATCCAACGGGTTTAGCTGGAGGCACAATTACTGGTGCAATTTGTTGAATGAAAACGCAATGAATGGCGAAATAAATCCTGCAAGGCCGGTTGCAATCATCGGCATGATTGTTCTTTGTATTTCCCTGGCGATATTCTGGTACCAGTTTGCCCGCATTATTAAATTTGAAAAAAATTGGGAAAGAATCATCCAATCTTCAGGGATCATTTCAATGGCTGCCGCAGTCTTTATATTCTCCCGCTACCATGATGTAATTATCCCGGTTTCCGGAATCCTGGCAATCTTTGCTATTGCAGGTACTTTTTTAGGACTACACAAGATGGGGTGGACAAGGCTTTACCGGTTTGGTATTTTCAACCTGGCATTGATGGCGATCAACAATTTTATTTACTATACCCATCACTCCATATTCCTTTTGCCGGTAGTACAAAAAGTGACTTTTCTTTGTGTTTTAACCTGGATTAGTATTATTGATATCCGTTTATACCAGTTGACGGCGCAAAGGCAGCCCATATCGTAAACCAGCTCTCAAATAATAAGACTGCCATCGCAAGTAATTTCCCTAGGGTTTTGCCATCACATCTTTATAACACAAGCCCCTCGCTTTTCAGCAAGGGGCCACAAACAAACTATAAAGAAAAAAAGAACGCCATGGGGCAGATTCTAAGAAAACAGTTTTAGTCAGGCTTTTTGCCGTCTAAAAAAGTATTGATGGTACTGATTTCAGCCTGGTTATTTTCATCAGACTTTACGGTGTAGTTACTGTAGAAACTTTCTACATCTGCAATGGAATTATGTAATTCCATATTGCGGCGAAGGTAAGCCGGAACCGTTTCAAACTCATTATTAGGATCGGCTGCGTTAATATTGAATGACAAATTACGCAGTTTTGCAATTCGATCCATAGCCCGGCGCCTTAATTCCTCGGTTTCGTCAGGCATCGCCTGCTCCTCAACCTTAGACATCTTGATTGGCTGGGTTTGTTGTGGTACATGGGGCCTATCCTCCGCCGGTTGATGGGAGTCTTTAACCACCATACGCATTTCGAATGCAGGTTCGTCTTCCTGTGTTTTACTTTGCATAGAGGTTAGCTCTTCTAAAGTGTTGGATTTTGTGGCAGGCGGTTGCTCCTCTACATATATTTTTGAGGGCTTCGCCAGGTAGGCGCCTGCAGACGAAACAGGTGCACCAGCTTCTTTATAATGGATAAATAATTCGTTGTCAGCATTTTTGTCGACAGGCGCTTTTCCAGGCGGCGGCGTTGAAGGAACATCAAATTCAACTACGGGAATTTGATCTGCGGCCGAAGATATTTCAAAAAATACCGGTACCTCTTCAATTTTATCCACAGTATTAGTACGAGGTAAATCTACTTTTCTCTCTTCCGGCTGCTGTTGTTGTAAGGTAGGCATCATTAATTCGCTACTCGTTTTTTGCGGCTCTTTTGCTGGTTCTTTCACCTCTTTTCCCTCACTAGCTTTGGATTCAGTTGCGAGGTCAAATTGTAAGGTGGGTTGCTGCGCTAATTTTCTTTCTTCCTTAACCGGCATATCAAGCGTTAACACGATCTTATCATTCTTTTTCTCTTCTTTGGGCTGGTTGATGGTTTTTGCAAAAGGATCCTTGTGTTCAAAACCTGTTGCAATCAGTGTAATGCTGATACCTGCTCCCAGGGTGCTATCATATCCCAAACCTAAGATCACATCGCTTTCATCACCCGCCTGGCTTAATAAATAATTCTGGATGATTTCTACTTCATCCATGGTAAATTCATGTTCTCCTTCGGCTGAATTGATATTGATCAATATCCATCTTGCACCGCGGATCTCACTATCATTGAGCAATGGTGAGTTCAATGCATTTTCGATGGCATGCTGTGCCCTGTTCTCACCTTCTGCAACTGCACTGCCCAGAATTGCCACGCCGCCATTTTTCATTACGGTACAAACATCTGCGAAATCCACATTGATTTGGCCGGTACTATTGATTACATCCGTAATACATTTTGCGGCGGTTGCCAATACATTGTCGGCTTTCTCAAAGGCCTCCTTCATTTTTAGATTCCCAAACTGGTGACGCAATTTATCATTGCTGATTACCAGTAAGGTATCCACATGATCTTTCAGGAGGCTAATACCTTCTTCCGCCTGCGCAAGCCTTTTTCTCCCTTCGTAGGCAAAGGGTGTGGTAACAATACCCACTGTAAGGATGCCGAGGTCTTTACAAATTTTTGCAAGAATGGGCGCACCGCCCGTACCTGTTCCACCGCCCATACCGGCTGTGATGAAAGCCATCTTTGTATTCACTTCCAGGATGCGTTTTATTTCTTCAAGGCTTTCTTCTGTAGCCTGGCGTCCAATATCGGGGTTTGCACCGGCGCCCAGCCCCTGGGTAAGGTGCGGCCCCAGCTGTATTTTGTTAGGTACTTTACTTTGCGCAATGGCCTGTGCATCCGTATTACAGATGATGAAGTTTACACCTTCAATATTCTGCGAAAACATGTGGTTCACCGCATTGCTTCCGCCGCCGCCTACACCAATTACCTTAATGATGGAGGATTGTTCTTTTGGCAAATCAAAATGTATCATAATTATTAATATTTAGGTTCTTAATACTATCCGCAGGCAGATAGAATTTTCAGAAACTTTTAAAATGTATGTCCCGGTTTGTGAGCTGGTAAGGCAGCAACCCAGTGCATGTTTAATGAGGTTAGATAGCCGCGTACCGTTGTTAAAACAGCAGCACAAGCCATATTTATTTTATATAAAAGAACTTGATAATAGTTTCTTCCACCTGCCGCTCTTTGGGGCGGAAGCGGAAAATTGTATTTAAAACTTTGCGTCTTCTTCTTCCTTGAACAGGTCGATGAGGCCGATCTTGAAAGAATCCATAAAGCTTTTTAGTGACTTACGTTCCTTTACTTTCTTTACACTCACTTTTTCTTCGTACGAGCTGTCACTTTCGGGCATTGCCAGCACTTCATCTACAACGGGTTGTTGCAGTGAGGTAGGCATAGGAACTTTCCGGAATGATTCTTCAAATTGCCTGTTCTTATTTTCGTAATCATTGTAGCCTTTCAAGATCAAACCAATGCAGGTGCTGTACATCGGCTTGGCCAGTTCATCGATGTGCCCGCCGGCGAGATGTTCATTTGGATACCCAATTCTTGCGTTAAGACCGGTAACATATTCTGTAAGTTGTATCAGGTGTTTCAATTGTGCGCCGCCACCAGTCAGAATTACGCCGCCGTTGAGCAAACGCGTATCAAGACCAACCTTCTTCAGGTGAAAGGCAACAAAATCCATGATCTCACTCATGCGTGCCTGTATGATTGAGGCAAGGTTTTTTACACTAATCTCTTTTGGCTGCATTCCCCGCAGGCCCGGGATGGTAATAAATGCATTTGATTTTGCTTCATCACTCAATGCACTTCCAAACTGAACTTTCATTTGTTCGGCCTGCGTTTTTAAAACCCCCAGTCCGTTTTTAATATCGTTGGTAATGTTTTCACCCCCGAAGGGGATCACTGCAGTATGCTTTAAAATGCCTTCATAAAACACTGCCAGGTCTGTAGTACCTCCACCGATATCAACAATGGCCACACCTGCTTCCAGGTCCTGGTCGCACATTACTGCGGCGGCTGAAGCAAGTGGCTGCAATACCAGGTCTCTTGTGATCAACCCGGCTTTTTCCACGCTGCGATTGATATTGCGGATGGCATTTTTGTCACCGGTAATAATGTGAAAATTAGCGCCGACTTTAACACCACTGTAGCCAATCGGGTTAGGAATGTTTTGGAAATTATCAACGGTAAATTCCTGCGGTATTACATCAATGATCTGGTCGCCAGCAGGGATATAAGTCCGGTATTGATCCGCTATCAGGCGATCCACTTCTTCCTGGCGGATCTCTTCTTCTGTAGCCTGGCGTACAATATCGCCGCGGGTTTGAAGGCTTTTAATGTGATGGCCTGCTATGCCAACATATACTTCTTCAATTGCCAGGTTCGGGTTAGAATCATAGCAATTTTTGAGTGCCATTTCAATAGCCTTAATGGTTTGATCAATGTTTAAAACCATACCGTGTTGTACTCCATTGCTGTTGGCCCGGCCAAAGCCCAAGATCTCGAGCTTGCCGAATTCGTTCTTCCTTCCGGCAA
>JAOQAK010000073.1 GCA_025963635.1 Ferruginibacter sp. | reverse complement strand
CCATCCGATGTAAAACAGTGCCGGGATGATCATTTCAGGAAAAAGCCATCTCCATTTTTTATAAAAAGCTACTTTTTTATCAAAGCTTAAAGCCAAAGGTCCCGCCAGTGCAGCTGCGAGGAGGAGAAAATAAGTGTAATGTGTATCCATGTAAGCGTCGCCAATTGCCCCTTATGCCAAAGGAGTTGATTGTTTTGAGTTAGAAAGATTAAAAGAAAATCCGCATTGCCTGGATAAAATGGATCATCACCATAAAGGACAAAACTATGCTCCGGAATTCTGCCCTGGAAAATTTGAGTTCCGATGAACCGGCGTTTGTCGCGGGATAGTTCTTTTATTATCTGCCCTTACCTTATCCCAATACTTTTTTGCCACGAATAACATCCCAAAACTCTCGCCTTCGTGTTTATCAAGGTGTTTGTGGTGCATTTTATGCGCCCATCGAATGGTACGAATATAGGTGTTGTTGCTGCGGGCGAAAAATTTGAACCGCTGATGAATAATTACCTCATGCACAATAAAATAAGCAAGTCCGTATAAGGCAATACCAGCTCCTATTGCGGCTACCCAATATGCTTTAAACTGCAGGCCAAACATAATGCAAAGCCAGCAGGGAATAGCGAAGATGAGAAAAAACGCATCATTCTTTTCAAAGAAGCCAGCACCTTTCTTATGATGATCCTGGTGCAGCCGCCATAAAAAGCCATGCATGATAAAGCGATGCGTAAGCCAGGTGATGCCCTCCATAATAAAGAAGCTGGATAATGCAATAAATATGAAAAGTAATGGACTCATGATAATAAAAATGGTGAGGATTGAAATAACATGCTCAAATCTAAACTGAGCGGTATCAATGAAAAAAAGACCTCAACACCAAAAAAAACATCACCTGGATGAGTAACAAGTTTATTGCGAATTTGTTTTCTTTATTAAAGCGGCAAAACTGGAAGATGGTGAGCAATAACATGCTCACAGCAAGCCAGCAGATATAATTGTAAAGAGGAATGCTTCCATCTCCGCCCCATGTCCAAAAGCCCAGTTTAACCGCAACGGGTTCCATCAGCCAATCGAACAAAACTGCTAAAGTGGCCCCGTCTACGATCACCGACATTGCTTTTAAAATAAGTGGTGGCTGTTTAGTATCCGCCGCTACCCGATTGATCACTTTTAAAAGCAAGGTTTGTGTACTGATGCCACTGCAATAAATTATAATGAACCAATTTAGCCCGATCACCAGGGGAACATTCAGCCATTGCATTCCCAACACTTTTCCATACTCATAATCGCCAAACAACCAATGGGTATTTACTCCCGCTACTTCTGAGAAGAAGCCAATCATTATCACCGCAGTCGTAAAAAGCAGGAAAGCGACATTCTTTTCTTTTTGTGTCCATATCAACAATAAAAAAGAGAGAACGAGAATAAACGGAGTAGTCCTTGTAAAAAAATCATCATTCACCAGCAGCAAACCTACAAGGCCTACTGCATGAAAAAAGATGGCCATTGTTGTGGCGACCTGGTATTTTGAGATGCTTTTCAGGCTATTGCGAATTAATGTTTCAAATGATTGGATTCTGAGCATTGGCAGTTACCAGTTCGCTAACGATTTTTGCGCTCTTCAGGCAAAGGGGAATACCCCCACCCGGATGTACACTGCCGCCGCAAAAATACAATCCTTTGATGGAACTGCTAAAATTTGAATGCCGGAAGAAAGCTGCCCATTTAGAATTGGAACTGGTTCCGTAAATGGAACCTTTAAAAGCAGCCGTTTGCTCCTGCATCATTAGTGGATCCAGAACAGTTTCTGTTTCGATTGAAGCTTCCACATCTTCCTTTAATATGCGGCTTAACTTGCTGATCACGTTCTTACGCAGTTGATGGCGGATACTGGTCCAGTTTTGATCGTTATCGCAGGGTGTATTGACCATCACAAACCAGTTTTCTTTCCCGGCAGGGGCATGACCGTCCTCCATTTTTGAGCTGATATTGATGTACACGGTGGGGTCGTCACTTAATTGTTTGGTGCTAAAAATGGCATCAAACTCCTTTTCATAATCCTGGCTGAAAAACACATTGTGCAGCTGCAACTCATCGAAAGTCTTTTTTATTCCCCAGTAAAAAATAATGGCGCTGCTGCTTCGTTCCTGTTGCGAAATCTTTTTAGCCCCGGCAACATTGCTCAGTAAATTCTTATACGTAAAATATGCATCGGAATTACTAACCACGATCTCTGCTAAAATATTTTCATCATTTACCACCACACCTTTAACTTTTCCTTCGTGGTGAATAATGCGTTGCACCGGTGAATCAAAATGAAATTGAACACCTTTATCTTTTGCCAGGTTGTAGAGGGCATTGGTGATGCTAATCATGCCACCATGGGGATAAAAGGTACCGTGATTTTGTTCAAGATGCGGGATCACACTTAACATTGCGGGGGCTTTATAGGGGCTGCTGCCATTATAAGTTGCAAAGCGATCGAAAAGCTGAACCGATTCGGGCGAAGTAAATAAGCTGCTGTTGTATTTATGAAGCGTTTGAAACAGGTAAGGAAATTTGAGGGCAAAAAAAGCTTTGGCCAGGTTTTTAGATCTCCATGTTTTGTTTCGATGAAGTGAATGATCCAGGAAAAGAGTGCCTATTTTATCGTAGAGCTGCCCCGACCGTTCCAGGTAGTTGGTAAGGTTTTCAGGATTTTCTCCCAGCTGTTCTTTTATTTGCGTTGCAAAAAGAGCTGGATTGCTGTAGGCATTCACCGTTTTCCCGTTCTCAAAAAAATATTTACAGGCGATATCGACCGTTTTAAAAGTGAAATATTTCTCAATGGGCTCGCCGGCCAGTTCAAACAACTCCTGCAGGTTTTCCGGCTGGGTAAATAACGAAGGGCCTGCATCAAATTGAAATCCGCCTTTTTCAAATGCATACAGTTTGCCGCCGGGATAGGCGTTTTTCTCAAATACACTTACAGCAAAACCTTTTAATGTCAAACGAATCGCTGCGGCCATGCCTGCTACGCCACTTCCGATAATAATTGCTTTTGAAGGGTGCATAATTGAAATTCAGGTAAGTGAAAAGAGAATGATTGAAGGGGCAACCAAACCAAATTTACGCTCCCGGAGAGAGCCGTATATGCGCTTCTACTTTTGGAAGGGCTATTTTGAACCAGGCGGTATATTTATCGGCATGAGATTGCAACGAATTCCGGATGTCTTCCAACGGTTTGAAACAGAAGTCAGCCACTTCGTTGGGATTAGGAACGATTTTACCGTTATAAGTGCCAATCAGCACGTGGTCGAATTCGTATTCGGTGAGCCCATTTTCGAATGGGGCCTTGTATATAAAATCAAACGCTTTTTCGAGAGGGGTACTAAAACCCATTTCTTCCTGCAGTCTTTTAACAGCGGCCTGCAAAGTGTCTGTTCCGGGAGCGGGATGGCTGCAGCATGCATTGGTCCACAACCCGGCACTATGGTATTTGTTGGCGGCTCTTTTCTGTAGAAGCAACTCGCCTTTACCGTTAAAAATAAAAATGCTGAAAGCCCTGTGCAGCAGGGCCTTTTGATGAACTTCCATTTTTTCCATCCTTCCAACCGGCTGATCCATTTCATCCACTAAAATAACATCCATAAATAATTCCTTTATAATAAGTTTAACTGGCGGCGTAAGCTTGCTTTGGCCACAATATAGGCTTTTCCGTAATTGGGAATGCGAATCCGCCGTTCTAAAATATTACAAGGTTTTGTCTTTTTTATCTTCCTGAAAAGTGATAAATAATATTTATAAGCCACATACACTCCAAACCGCGCTTTAACAGGCAGGTGGATAATAGCTTCATAGGCCCGGGCAAAATCCCGGGTAATATCTTCTTCAATCTGTTGCTTCATCGACGGCGTGAAATTGCTAAAATCTACCTCCGGAAAATAAGTTCTGTTGAGCTGTTCATAGTCTGCCTTTACATCCCGTAAAAAATTCACCTTTTGAAATGCGGCGCCAAGCGACTGCGCCCCGGGCTGCAATCTTTCGTACATATTTTTATTACCATCGCAAAATACATACAGGCACATGAGACCTACTACTTCCGCACTGCCATAAATATACTCATTGTAAGCACTGCTGTTATAGGTGGTACTTCTGAGGTCCATTTCCATGCTTTTAAAAAACGATTCTATTAAATGGCGGGAGATTTTGTAGCTGTTTACGGTAAGCTGGAAACTATGTAAAATCGGGTTCAGGCTAATTCCTCTTTCGATGGCTGCAAAGGTTTCCACCTTAAATTCCTCCAGCAATGTGTCTTTGTCGTATTGATGAAAACTGTCCACTATCTCATCTGCAAACCTTACAAAGCCATAGATATTGAAGATAGAAACCTGCATGTCATGGTGCAGTAATTTGATAGCGCTGCTGAAAGAAGTGCTATACTTTTCGGTGGTAGCCTTGCTACACTGCTGGCTCAATTCATGAAAAAGGTTCATCATTGCGGTAAATATTTTTGGATGTTACGAACAAATATTTGTGGCATTTACGCCTTGGATAATATCGCTATCACCGGCTAGCCAAAATATTTTATGACTTCTTTTGCTACCACTTCCCCGCTGATTAAACTTGGCGGTACGCCGGGGCCTGGTACGGTCAATTGCCCGGTATAAAATAAATTCTTCACTTTTTTACTGTGCATTGCAGGCTTTAGAACAGCGGTTTGAAGTACAGTATTTGCCAGGCCATATGCATTTCCTTTAAATGAATTATAATCCTTTTTAAAGTCGCTGACTGAATAAGATTTTTTATAAACGATTGAATTTCTCACAGTTTGACCAATTCTTTTTTCAAAACGGGTGAGTACCTGGTTAAAATATTTGTCTCTCAATTCTTCTGTGTCACCCTCCAGGCCGGCTGCCACCGGGATTAGAAAGAATAAGTTTTCACATCCTTCCGGCGCAACCGTAGCATCCGTTACAGAATTGGCACTTACATAAAATAAAGGCGCTGTGGGCCATGCGGGTTTACTATAGATTTCCTTTCCGTGATCCTCAAAGCTCACATCGAAAAATAAGGTATGGTGCAGCAGATTGGAGAGCTTTTTATTCAATCCAACATAATACAACAGGCAGGAAGGCGCCATCACCCTTTTGTTCCAGTATTTTTCAGTATAACTTCTATGTTCAGGCGCCAGAAGCGTTGTTTCAATAAAGTGGTAATCCGCAGCGCCGATTACAACATCCGCGTCAAAAACCTCCGTAGGTGATAGCGGGTTACCCGTGATCACTTTTGTTGCAATATTATTCTCTATTTTGATTCCGGTTACTTCCTGTTTAAAATAAAATTTAACACCCAGTTGTTTGGCTAAACAAGTCATCGCCTCCACGATTTTGTACATGCCTCCCTGTGGATACCAGGTGCCCAACTTGATATCTGCATAATTCATCAGGCTATATAAAGCGGGGATATCCTGCGGCAATGCGCCTAAGAATAAAACAGGGAACTCGAGCAATTCACGCAGTTTAGGGTTTTTAAAATGCCTGCGCACGTGGGTTTTCATCGAGGCAAACACATCGAGTTTCAACACTCCTGTTGCCAGGTCCCAGTCAGCAAATTCAAGCAGTGACTTACCTGGCTTATGTACAAGCTTATTGATGCCGACTTCATATTTATAGGCGGCTTCCCTAATAAATGCATCGAGTCTGGCTCCGCTGCCGGGCTCTGTGTTTTCAAATAAAATTTTCAATGTAGGGTAATCGGCAGGTATGTCCATCACCTCATCGGGCCAATAAACCCGGTAGGATGGGTCTAATCTTTCTAACTCGTAAAAATCTGATACTTTCTTTCCAAAACATTTGAAAAATCTTTCAAAAACCCCCGGCATCCAGTACCAGCTTGGCCCCATATCGAAGGTGAACCCATCTTCAATCAATTGCCTTGCCCTGCCGCCCGCGGTTGCTTGTTTTTCAAGCACAGTAACCTCCCAGCCGGCTTTCGCCATGAAGGCAGCAGCGGAAAGCCCGGCAAATCCGCCACCAATTATTACAATTTTTTTCAAGCGATGAAAGTGAACCTCGTGAAGTAGTATACTAGAAAACTGTTTTTGAAATATAATATTACATTTACCCGCAGCAGCGGCACCATGTATGATCCGTTCATATCTGGTACCACTACAGTTAAGGCAGTGCTAAAATTAGTAACGGGTAAGTTGTTCTTTTAATAATTTGCGGGCAAAATGGATCCGGCTTTTGATCGTGCCTAACGGTTCCGACAACATGTCAGCTATTTCATGATATTTATAACCTTCGAAGTAAAGCATAAAGGGATTCCGAAAAATTTCGGGAAGTTTATGAATCGCTAGCTGAATGTCCTTCATTTTTAGGGCGCCTTCCGCTGCATTGGTGGTGGTAACCTGGTTGTAATTTATTAAAAATTCGTTAGGGGTGCTGTCGAAAATGGTGTTTTGCTTGGCTTTGCGACGATAATTATTAATAAAGATATTACGCATAATGGTATATAACCACGCTTTGATATTGGTACCCACATTGTATTTCTCCTTATTAGCCAATGCCCTGTAAAGGGTTTCCTGCAATAAATCTTTTGCTACTTCATTATCCCTGGTTAGAGTAACCGCAAAAGGCTTTAAAAATTCAGTATTATTTATTAATAGTTCATTAAAATCTATAGCTGACATGGTGATGTGTTTAATTAATATACGGTAAAGCTAAACAAAAGGATTGGGATCTTATAAAAAAATGTTTAACAATATATGTTAAACGTTAAACATAATGCCTACCTTGGTAATCTGATAGCCTGGTAACTATATTAAATAAAAAAGCGCGCCAATTATTACTAATATGACACAAGTTCCCTTTAAAGAATAAAAATATACAGAGTTTAACCAGTAAATAACGGCTGAGTTCGCTGAATCGGTATCAATCTGATAACGGGGATAAAAAATTGGGCAATAAAAATCTCACTTAAAAGCCTAAAGGGTTGATACAAATTCCATCACTTCCGTGAAGGATTTTTTGAAATTGATGTGTTGAGGAATTTTTTTTTCATAGGATTGCGTTAGTAAACCTGAGATAACGATGGGTATGCCAACAAACTTTTTTGTGATCAGCTGCAGGAACTTATCGAAGTTAAAATTATGCCCTAAGCTGGTGAGATGTGAGTATAAATAATCAGGCTTTTTTAGGTTTACCACGTATTCAACGTCCCTTAAAGGTATATTGGCGCCCAGGTAAATGGTAGACACGCCCCTGCTTTTCAGGAGATAGTACATAAAAAGTATTCCCAGTTCATGATGTTCCCCTTCGGGCAAGAACAGCAGAATCGTTTTATTTACCTTCAACGAGGAAGAAACGCTTTCAATACCAACGATGAGTTTTTGGCGGATGATATTGCTAACAAGGTGCTCCTGGGCAGGGTTGATGTGGCTCGTGATCCAAAGAATACCGATTTTTTCCATGAAAGGAAAAATGAGTTGTACGATGGTTCTTTCAATACCACGGGCCCGGATATAGTTGTCCAGTATATCTTCCAGTTTGTCAACATCCAGATCTACCATGCACTGGATCAAATCATTCACGATCCTTTCGTGCTGGGCTTCCGTTTGCGTAAGGGTGAGTATTTTTTCCCTCACCTCCACCTCATTCATTTTATCTATATGCGAAATTTTAAATCCAAACTTATTGAGGAGGGCGATATTGAGTATCTTTTTTAATTCTTCATTGCTATAGAAACGGATATTGGTGCCGGTACGGCTGGGTTTAAGAAAGCGGTAGCGCTGCTCCCAAATCCGGATAGTATGCGCCTTAATACCTGAAAGATTCTCCAGATCTTTTATAGTAAACGAGTCCATGGAATAAATTTATACTATTACAATCTTCAAGAAAGTTTGTTTAAAATTAAGGTTTGAAAGATTAACAGAATTGAAAATTGAACGACTGAGCTCTCGGAAAAGTATTAGATCAGGTTTGATTATTTGGTAGAAGAGAAATTAGCAAACGTGGATCTTGAACTGAGCAGGTCAGATGAAGCCCTGCAAATCATGCGATTCTTATTACAATATTATTTTTTAGCAGGTACTGTTGTTTACTCTCTTCACAAACTGCGATGTTATCGGTATTGAATTTCAACTTGTGCCCGTATTCACTCATCCAACCTGTTTGCCGGCCGGGATTGCCGGTGATAAGGGCAAAGGCGGGAACATCTTTGGTAACAACGGCTCCAGCCCCAATAAATGCATATTGGTAAATGGTTTTTCCGCAAACAATGGTTGCATTTGCACCGATAGTTGCTCCTTTTTTTATTAAAGTGGTTTTGAATTGATTTTTGCGGCTTACTGCACTTCGTGGATTGATTACATTGGTAAGTACAGCTCCGGGGCCCAGGAAAACATCGTCTTCACAGATAACACCTTCGTATAGGCTTACATTATTTTGTACCCTCACATTGTTACCCAATATTACGCCCGGTGATATCACCACATTTTGTCCAAGGTTGCAATTGTTTCCAATGGTTGCGCCCGTCATGATGTGCGAGAAATGCCAGATTTTTGTTCCTTCACCGATTGCACAGTTTTCGTCAATAACAGCGGTAGGATGAGCAAAATATTTCATGTTTGTGTGATGATTCGCTATTTTAGCAGGTTTCGCGTGTTAATTACAACGGCAAACTATGGGCGACGAAAACGAACGCATGCCTATTTTACCTGTCACTCTACGATTTTTCTCAGATATTCTCCATAACCACTTTTTTTCAGCCCTTCTGCCAACTCCATCAAATGTTCTTTGGATATAAAATTCATTCGGTAAGCAATCTCTTCGGGGCAGCCTATTTTTAAACCCTGCCTTTTTTCAATCACTCTTACGTATTCGCTGGCATCGCTTAAAGACTCGAAAGTGCCGGTATCCAGCCAGGCAAACCCCCTATCGAGCACGCCCACTTTTAATTTTTTTCTTTGCAGGTAAATATCATTTACGGTAGTTATTTCATATTCTCCCCTTACGCCAGGTTGGATATTTTTTGCGATATCGACCACTTCGTTATCGTAGAAATATAAACCCGGCACGGCAAACTTACTTTTTGGCCTGGTTGGTTTTTCCTCAATGCTAATCGCATTATGTGCACCATCGAATTCTACTACACCGTAGCGTTCCGGATCGCTGACAGGGTAGGCAAAAATAATGGCACCATCGGGGTCAATACTATCCTGCAACAATTTGCTAAATCCGCTTCCGTAAAAAATATTATCGCCCAATACCAGTGCTACACTGTCGGTTCCAATAAATTTTTCACCAATCACAAATGCCTGGGCAAGTCCGTTGGGCACTTCCTGCTTTGCATATTCAATAGCGCACCCCCATTGGCTGCCATCACCCAATAAGCGCATAAATTGTGCCTGGTCATTAGGAGTGGTGATGATTAATATTTCCCGGATACCTGCCAGCATGAGCGTACTCAGCGGGTAGTAGATCATGGGTTTATCATAGATGGGCATCAACTGTTTACTAATGCCCATGGTGATTGGGTAAAGCCTTGTGCCGCTGCCACCAGCTAAAATAATTCCTTTCATTTGTTATCGCTTTTCGTATTGTTGCTGGTAATAATTTTGATAATTTCCACTGGTAACATGGTTGAGCCATTCACCGTTGTTAAGGTACCAGTCGATTGTTTTGGAGATTCCTTCTTCAAACTGGAGAGAAGGCAGCCAACCCAGTTCATTCTTCAATTTGGTTGCATCAATCGCATACCGCAGATCATGGCCGGGCCGGTCTTTTACATAAGTGATCAGTTTCGCTGAGTCTCCCTTTTCGCGGCCGAGTTTTTCATCCATCTGCCTGCAAAGTTCTTTTACGAGGTCGATATTCGTCCACTCGTTGTGTCCGCCAATATTATAAGTTTCTCCAATTCTACCCCTGTGAAAAATTACGTCAATTGCACGCACATGATCTTCTACGTATAGCCAGTCACGAATGTTTTCGCCCTTGCCATAAATGGGCAACGGTCTGTTATTGATAATATTATGAATGCAGAGTGGAATGAGTTTTTCCGGGAAATGAAAGGGTCCATAGTTATTGCTGCAATTGGAAATTTTTACCGGCAAGCGGTAGGTGTGATAAAAAGCCCGGACGAGATGGTCGGATGAAGCTTTGGAAGCAGAGTAGGGACTGCGTGGATCATACGGTGTTTCTTCTGTGAAATACCCCGTTGCGCCGAGTGAGCCATATACTTCATCGGTGGAAATATGGTAAAATATTTTATCTGAAAAATCAGTTTTCCAATATTCCTTGGTAGTTTGCAAAAGAGCGCCTGTGCCCAGCACATTGGTGGTAACAAACGCCAGGGGATCCGTGATCGACCTGTCTACATGGCTTTCAGCTGCACAATGTAATACGGCGGTGAACCGGTGCTCCTCAAACAACTGTTTCAGTAGCCCGATGTCAGTAATATCGCCTTTTACGAAATGATAATTAGGCCGGTGTTCGATATCTTTTAAATTTTCGAGATTACCTGCGTAGGTTAATTTATCTAGATTTACGATTTTGTAATCGGGATATTTGGTTACGAAGAGGCGGGTTAAATGAGAGCCTATGAATCCGGCTCCGCCAGTGATTAGGATGGTGTGCATTGATGAATTTAAGTTGCAAAAGTATTGATAATATTACAAGAACTCAATTCAGAAAGGTTTTCCAATTTATAAGTTTATCACCCGTCAAAAGGAGATCTACTTGTCTACATAATGGGAATACCATTTTTATTTAATTCAGAGTAATATGTCAAATGCTCAGTAATAAAATTCGTTCGAGAATAGGTGTATCTGTCTTTTATTGCGTTTTCTCGAAATTTGTTTTTTTGCTGAATATCAAACGTCAAATGTATTAATGAGTCTGTGATGCTTTTCAGCTCATTACCTACATCTCCATTAGGTTCAATTAAAATACCATTATAATTATTTTTAATTATATCATTGTTTCCTCTGGTATTAAATGTAACTACTGGTACACCCATTGATAAAGCTTCCAGAGTGCAGGTTGGCAAGCCTTCCTTTTTACTTGGGAAAAGAAAAATATCTGTTATTGAAAGATATTTGTCG
Source organism: Ferruginibacter sp. (assembly GCA_025963635.1). Taxonomy (GTDB): domain Bacteria; phylum Bacteroidota; class Bacteroidia; order Chitinophagales; family Chitinophagaceae; genus Ferruginibacter. The sequence continues at coordinate 76,565 of JAOQAK010000073.1, read as the reverse complement.
ACATCACTTGTAAACCCGACGTTTATGATATCCTTGCTTGTGTTTAGAAAAATACTTCCGCTTTTATCTAATCCAGTTTTGTGAATAGGATCGAACCCCCCCATTAAAACCAATTTAAACTTTTCCGGATACCCTTTCGTTAACATTTCGAAACACTGGATGACTAAGCTAAACCCTTTGAAATCGACAAACCTTCCTGTAAATGCGATTACATCAACACCTTCCTTTATACCCAATTCTTTTTTTAATTGCTTTTTAACTGTATCTGAGAACTTAGCCGAGTCAAATTTCTCTATATCACAGCCAAAGCCTAAACACTGATATTTTACCAACTTTTGACTAAAAACCTTTTTTACCAAGTTATAGTCTTCATTATTCACAACAAAAATCCTGTCCAATCTGAAGAAGCAAAAAGATTCAACAATACCAAACATAATTTTTCTTATTCCCTTGCTGGAGTTCATTCCCAATCCGTGTATGGTCGACCAATAACGATGTTTTCGTGTTCTGAAGAGTATTGTTGGAAATGTGGCAGTGGTAAAATGAACATGTACTAAATCTGGTTTTATTAGTTTTATTGCGGTCCGAATTTGCTTTGCAGCTTTTAATTGATCAATCAATGTAGTGGTTCGCGGGATATCTATAAAATGAAAGTTGATATTTTCGTTTTCATAAACTTCTTTATCCGCTATATCAATAACTTTGCTTTTAGAACAAATTATGTGCAAAATAAATCTGTTATCATTTGCAATAGCTAAAGACAATTCCGAAAGAAAATTATTGAAAGCTCCATAATCCGTTATTATAAGTACAAGTTTCATAAAGTTAACATGATGGTATATTTGATTGAATAAAATTGTATTTAAAATCTGTGCTGACATTCTCCACCTATACCCTTCAATCCGTCAAAAAATCCGTACAGTGAATACTTTAAATATTTTGTTCTTTCTTTAGAAATGGTGAAAAAAACTAAAAGTCGAAGTAAATTAAAAGTAATTTCCCTGATCTTGTAACCCATAGGTATTGTGTTGCTCTTGACCATAAAGACGCTATTCCGATAAAGATAATACCTTCGCAAAGGACTGTGAACTGATATATTTCTCCCAATAATATTTCTTCTGTCATCGCCAATTGTATGCATCATCTTCGCATTAGGAGAAGCGAACAATTTATATCCTTTCGATGCAGCTCTAAATGACCAATCAACATCAATACAATCAATAAACAAGTCTTCGTTCATTAAACCAACATCTGCTAATACTGACGCGTTGATTAAACACCCGGAAGCAATCAGGAAAGACGCTTCTACCGGCTGTTTAGAGGGGGTAAGCCGTTTTATGAAAGGACCAAGGAATTTGGTTATAGGATAAACCTCCATTGTGTTTTCATTGTAATATATCGGGCCTATAGCACCTACGGGAATATTATTATCAATTAACTCCCGTCTGCTTTCCAGCAAATTTTTGACGAACCCATCGTCAATTACAGAATCATGATCTAAAATAAGCATATCGGTGGCTTCTTTATTTAAAGCTGCCTTCAATCCTTGATTTTGTGCGTAACCTAATCCAGCATTTTTTTTGTTAAATATTAAGATGAAGCTTTTCTCAATTTCAATTGATTTGCTTTCCAAGTAGAGTTTCAATCCTGCAGCATTCAGGGAGCCGTTATCAACTATTACAATATTGGAAACCTGGTTACACAAAGAATCAATTTGCCTATTTAAAAGGGCAATATCAGGATTATAAGTGACCGTAATACTAAAGACGTTACTTTCCATTTGTAATAAGTGGTTTATTGATTTGTTGTGTTTTGTGTTGAAAGCATTCAACGTATGCATACGCTAAAAATAGCATAGCGAATATGGAATATAAAACGGGATTGGAAAATGCGACAAAATAATACATGCACAATGCGCCAAGTATATAAAAATCGCCCTTTGCTCTTGAAAAAAATGGGCCAAAATATAAAACATTGAATGCAAGAAAGGAAAAAATGCCAAATTTTCTAATGTACTCCAATTGGCTCATTTCTATATTGTCTATTACATTGCCAGCGCCTTTGCTATAAAAAACTGAACCAGGACCAGCACCCCAAAAAAATGACTCGGGTGTCTGGATGAAAGAATTATATACTGATTCAAGATGGCCATTCCGAATTTCAAGACCATTACCGCCACCGGTAAAAATACTAAACATCTCGACACCAAAAGGAAAGTGGGATAAAGTATATAAGAATGTAACTATTAAGGCAGGTAATACTATCAAGTTGATAATAGATTTACAAATAAATATGTAGGTACCCCAGCTGAGGAGAACTAAAAATCCAAAACGGGAAGGAGCCAAAATAAGGGCGATAATTATCAAAAAATATGTGAGATATTTTTTTCCTTGTAGGCTGAGTGAACCGCAAATAATTAAGCCTAAGGTGCCTTGAAAATATACATTTGGTAATACATCTCCGCTTAAATAGCTCTTGTCTCCAAAAAAACCCTCAGAGTGATCTTTAATATAATCTGCTATGTTGTTAATCAGGGCAATATTAAATAGACGGCCACTAAAGATCATGATGATAATTATTGAAAATATCAGACCAGATGTAACAAATGCATTATTGCTCAAGGCACAGCCTTTCACATAAAAATAAAAGAAAGGTAACAGAAAGAACGACACTACCCAGATGAATGCCTTATTCATTGGTACATTATTGATAAGTGAAACAATCAACGGTGGGATTAATAAAATGATGAAAAGCAGGTAAAAGGTTAAAAACAACTTATTAATCGAAGCATTTCGATAAATTCCATAACATCCAAAGATCAGTATTAAAGTAAAGGCTACATTTCTTAGTCCGAGGCCCCCGCCTGAATCCAAAAGCAGGCAGGTTATACTTATAACATTTAAAACAGGTATAATTTTATTTCTGATCATGACAGGTTGCACTTATTATGGTGATTGCACGAGCACAACTAATGGTATTTACAGGGATAAGCGCACAAAGTAAATACATCATTGTTGTAAGTGGTGAATGTAAATATTTGATATTTGCCGGGAGTTTAATGCCATAATTTTTTTTTTGCGATAAAAATGTACGCTGACCAGGTTAGGCTAATGAAAACGATTAGGAGGCTATATCCCCAGACAATTCCATTAAGACCATAAAATTTGCCCAATAAGATAGTGGAAGTTGCAGTTAAAAGACCCAAAACCAGGTACGGCATCACCAGAGGTTCCTGTTTGTGGCAACGCAAATAAGTTGCCATTGCTAAAACAAGTTGATTGGAAAAGGTAGCTATACAAAGTAAAGTAAACGGCAAAATGGGTAAAATCCGGTTACCAATTGGAAGTTTTAAAGTTTGTAAGCTAAAAACAATTAATATTAAAAGAATCAAACACCCTCCACAAATCAAAGAAGATTGTTTTAACGTCTTATTAAAAAGAATGTCTAAATACTTGAAGTTCTTTTTTGCAATCAAGCTCGAAAAAACGGGTATTTTGGTATTGATCCAACTGACGGAAACAGCTAATACTCCGCTTAGGGCAGCAAGCGTCATACCCATTTGGCCGGCAACCACAGGCCCGCTAGTTGCAAATAAAACCGGGTTAAAAAGTTGAAATATAAAGTAACTGCTAATCCAACTCAAGGCTATTCGCCATTGATAAGGATAAATCTCCTTCCAGTAATTTACTCTCCACTTATCTAACTGACTCCAGATAGAAAGAAGTAATTTTTTTTTGGATGAAAATAAGATCCAAGTTGGTGCTATTATTAAAGCAACAAATGCAGCTAAGGGATTTGCGAATAGTTTAAGGCCACTTGAGAAAAAAACAATTATTAAAATTAGTTGACAAACTTGTTGTGTTAGTCGAATTTTAGCTACCTCTTCTACCTTTCCAAGTCCTTCAAGGAAGGCTAAGACAGGCGAAATTAATAATGAACAACCTGTAGTTACCGATAATATCAACCAGGGAGCCATCCAGTCCACACTTGCATTTTCTTTGCCATATTTGCTAAAAAATATATTGCCGATAAACAACAAAACGAAAATCAATAAGATTGAAACAACTAAAAACCATTTTACATAGAATCTTAGCAGAGAAGACAATCTTGATTTGGACTCCTCGGATCCGGTTAATTCAGTTTTATTTATCCAGTGTAAATGTGCAATTTCATGTGCAACAAACTGAATTATAATATTGGACAAACCTAGTTCGAAAAAAAACTGGATAGCTAATAAGCTCGCGAAAGTAAAATAATAACCTTGCTCTATTTTATTTAAATATTTTGCGATGAATAAAATTGAAATTACACCACCAGCGCCTTGAATGAGACGGGCCAATACTGAATACGCGATTGCGCCATCAACACCGAATTTGTTTGAAATAAATCGGATTATAATTTTCATCAATTAGTCAATATAATCCATTTTACCTGAATAAATAATAGGAGCTACTTTTCCGATATGAAACCTGTTTGCTGCTATTTAGCAAACTATTAATTTATACTAATAATCTTTTCAAAAGGAGGAATAGAATAGCCAAAAACCCACCGAGAAATCCTCCCAGGATCAGTCCTTTCAATTTGCCTAGCTTTTCCTTCTTTAATGGAAAAATTGGGGTATCAATCACCTGAATTAAGGGTGTTTCTTTACGAACAGTTATTTTCGCCATTTCAGTTTGCTTCACCAATTCTGTTAATATTGCGCTATTTGCCTGAACATCCACTTGCCTGTGGGCAGAGGGTGCACGACGCACATTTAAGGCAGGATTAAGTGCAAATGTATTATCATTTGCTATAGCAACACCCGTGATAGCCCCGTTTAATTCGCGGCGAACGGAATCTGATTGCCTCTCCAAAATGTCCATGTTTAGCCGGGCCTTTTTACTTTTAGTCTGTACGTAGAAATCAGAAACTTGTTGGGCCAAGGCCTCAGTAAAGTATTTGGCAAAATACTCATTGCCTGATTTCATTTCAACAGTGATGATGTCAACTCTTTTATTCTTTTGTTCAACATTCAAGCTGTTTTTAGAAACGGTCTCATAAATTGCTCCTAATAAACTATCCTGTACGCGGGTAAATTTTTGCCTGTCAGCATTTGGCGGAAATTGCAGGTTTTTCAATGTGGTGTTTTCCCCCCATTGCTTCCGCCAATTCGTGCTTTCAATGAACATTTCAGCGTACGAAATTGTTTTACTTCCTATATTGATTGGTTGTAGCAGCGTTTTTTCGACCATAATGCGCGACTTAAACAATTCAATCAGGTTTGCACCGGCGAACATTCCTCCTCCCGTTCCACCAATGTCAAAACCAAATTGGCTGGCAAAACCCATGGCTCCACTAAGTCCTGTGGCCTGTTGATCCTCTAAAGCAAAAGATAAAGATGCAGTATAGATTGGCTTAGAAATGATAGAGTAGGTTATTCCTAAAGCGCCTCCTACAAGCCCACACAATAAAACAATTTGCCATCGGGTGAGTAAATAGGCCAACCACACTTTAAGTTTATAGATTAACTGATTTAAAGTAATTTCATCTTTGGGCATCTTTTTGCTTATTTAATATTTGTCTGCTCATTGTTCTAGTTCTTAGACTACTAATGTTGCATATCGTGTGGAACACTCTGCAAAATAAGGTCGCCCTCGAAAAATGTCGTTTAGCTACCTGTAATCATCTCAGAATAGCAATAACAACCCCCGCCATTCCTACCAAAACGCTAGCAAGGCTTGCAATCTCGCCAATAGTAATTTTTTGAGATTCAGGTTTTTCAGGAACTACAATATGCGAGCCTGGAATTACTTTAGGATAGGACCTGAAAAACACGAAAGACTTGGCTACTGCAGCTTTTCCGTTAGGATAAATTACATACACTTTTTTCTTCCATGCCTTGGCGTCCACGCCGCCTACTGCGTCCAAATAAAAATTAATACCTCTTCCTTTTACATAAGGAATTTCAGATGTAAGTAGCACATTTCCTTCTACTTTTACACTTTCTGTATTAACTTCCACTTCTATCTCGTCTCCTGCAACCAATGTTATATTGCTATTGTCTGATGAATCTTTTACGATTTTGTCCCACTCAATCGGGATAGTGGCAAATTTTACTTCTTCTTTCAGTTTCTTTGTTAATTTGTTCTGAATACTGTCGTTTTTACCCAGATTTAAATTTACGTCCTCAACAGCAGCTATTTGCTTTGCTAATATGGGCCGTTTTATCTTAACACCATTAACATTCGCAACTGATGTTAATCCTCCGGCTCTTTTAATTACATCATATACCTTTTCCTTCTTAGTTGCCAACACGTATATTCCTGGGTAAGCTACCGCTCCTGAAGTTGTTACCATTTGTGCACTTTCATATACACCCATTCTACGGATGTTGATAACATCAAAAGGTTGCAATCTGAAGTTTCTTATCTGTTCATTACTGGTCGCATTTATTTCCAGGTTATACAATTCTACTTTGTTACGATTATTGTCGTCAATTGTTTCAGATCTAATCATCCTTGCAATTTCCACTCTCTTTGAAGCTGACCCCAATAAACCACCAGCCTGAATAAGCAGATCGTTGAGTGTCAGATTCTCATTAAAGCTGTATTCTCCAGGCGATTTAATTTCGCCATTGATGGTTACCTTATATTCTTCTTTGAAGTCCAAGATCGAGTACACAGTCACCTGGTCTTCTCTCTTCAATAAGATGTTTGCCTCAGCATCCCCTTGCAATACCTTAAATAGATTCACATTTACTATCTCTTTCGTCAAATCCGGTTTCAGTCTCAAAATGGTTGCTCTATTGCTATAGGCATCCTCTTTTAATCCATCGGCTTGGGCTATCAAATCTGAAATACGCATTTCTTCGTGAAACGAATAAGTGCCGGGTCTAAACACAGCCCCTTCAATTTTGATGCGATTTTCAAACCTGTTTAAAATTTCAGCAACTTTAAATACATCACCCGAAAGCGGTTTGTATTTATCAAATTCTGTCGATCTCAGGTCTATTACCCTGAACTCTTTACTGGTTTTCTGGGTAACATTTACGGAGGCCGTGTAGGCTGTTTCATTAAATCCTGATGCAAATGATAAAAGATCGATGAATGTTTCTCCTTCTTTCATCTCAAAAATACCCGGCCGTTTTACCATACCTTCTATATTAACCCGCTGCTTATAAGCCGGTATCCTTATTACATCATTGTCTTTTAGGCCCACGTTTTCAGATTGGTTTCCGTTCACAAGAAATTTGTAGATGTCAACAAATGTAAAAACCTTGTTGTCTCTTAACAATTCGATGTTCCGATAACTTCCATTTTTTCCTGGACCGCCGCCCAAAAACAGTGCATTATATACTGTGGCTAGAGATGATACCGAATAATTGCCCGGCTGTTTGCTTCCTATGATCGTAACTTTAATAGTTCTAATATGATTTAAACTCACAGCTACTTTTGACTGACCAGACCTAACAGTACTGTAGATCCTGGCAATTGCTCCTCTTATTTTTTGGGTTGCTGCTTCTATCGACATCCCCGCCACCGAAATTTGGCCTACGTTCTGAACGGCAATATTGCCTTCCGGGGTAATAGGAATACTCGCATTGAATTCCTGGATGCCATATACACTTATTTGAAGCTCATCACCAGGGCCTAGTATGTAATTGACAGGAGTGGCTAGTTTGAGATTGGGTTCAAAATTCAAAGTAGGATTGTCAAATAATTCCGAACCAAAAACCAATGCATTCAGTGAATCTTTTATTTTATTGTTGACAATGGTCTCCTGGATTCTGGTCTGTTCTGTGTCTTTTTGGCTTTCTTTAATGACAGATTGATTTACCCCTAAGCGATTTTTTAACTTCACGAATTCAGTTTCACTCATTCCTTTTCCCAAAAGCATTGGTTCAGCTTTATCGATAGTGAGGTTTTTAACTTGTAATTGTGTCTTTATCCTGTTAATATCAGCGTCTGCTAAATTATCTACCTTGATTGTGCTTAAATCGCTGCTTGTAAACAGATCCTGCCCAAAAGATGTGAATGAGTGGGAAAATATTAAAAAAAATAAAAGAACCTTAATTTTTTTTTTCATATTATATTATTATTCAACGGTTACAGAGTATCTGGCCAAAGCGGAAATAATGTCTAAGCATTTATTTTGATGAATATGCTTTTCAGATATTTAGGTGGAAAAACTCCGAATGATAAGAAGAGTCTGAAATAGTATCAGGCAAATTTTTCGCAAATTTAAATTAAAAAAACATTTTCGAAGTTAAAACTAATCAAGTATAAGTAATCAAACGGTTGTATGGCCTGGAAAGAAATTTTATACCACAGAAGGTTTTTGGTTGAAATCGGATTTTATACAAGCACGTATTATATTGATTTATTTTGGACTTTTATTTAATTTAGGAGATTTTTATAACATTCTCCTCTTAGCTGATATCGGTTTCAGCTCAGCCACCTTTTTTTAACCAGCTTCTTGCGAATACAGCTCAGCCACTATCTTTGTTTACTCTATGGTATTTTTTCCAGATAACAGACAATCAACTACCTGGTATGCGCTTCGAATATGTATTTGCCGCTGTTTATTTCATAGTTAGCTTTTGGCTGATCGGGAAAATTTCATTTATCAAAAACGCTGATTTATCAGTTGTGCAAATAAGGCTATTGTTCGCTTTTAAAATCACTTCAGGCATAGCATGTGCCTATTATTTCGGGAGACTACCACCGATTGGAGACTATCTAAACTACAATATAGAGGGCAACAGGCAATACAATTTGCTGCTCTTAAATCCAGCTCTTTTTTTTACTGATTTTAAAAATGATATCTCTACTTACGGAATAGGAGGGCTATTTGCATCTTCGAACAGTTTCTGGGCTTATCTTCGATTCAATCTTTTATACAAATTCATTGCAATTTTGGATTTGATTACCAGGGGTAATTTTTATCTCAATTCGGCCATGTTTTCGAGTATAGTTTTTTTTGGCCATATCGCATTTTACAGAATCTATAGTCAAATATATCAATGCCACCGAGTAATAATTTTATTTACATGCTTTCTTTTACCGTCACTTTTATTGTATACTTCGTGCGTACATAAAGATGGAATGGTTTTCCTTTGCACGGGGATTGTCTGTTTTATTTTTTTTCGGTTTTTAGCCAAAACAGAAACTCCCAGGCTATCATTTGTTTTATTTTTTTTGCTTGGGATAGCTATTATTTTTCTATTTAGAAACTATGTAGTATTAGCACTGATTCCCGCCATGTTGATAGCATTCATCAGCAAACTACTGCCTTACCGAAAAAGCCGCATTTTAATTACAGGCCATTTGTTTTTCGCGGTTCTATTTTTTTTATCCGGAAACGTTAATTCTTCATTAAATCTGCCTGCTGCGGTGGTTCAACGAAAGGCAGATTTTGCGGCATTGGGGGAGGCCAATACCAACATCTCCACAAAAGAATTGCTTCCGAATGTTGGGAGCTTCATTAATAACCTGCCACAGGCAATTAATCATGTTTTATTCAGGCCTTATTTGTGGGAATTTCCAATGTTTGGTGTGTTTTTAACAGCGCTGGAAATATTTCTTTATCAATTAATTTTTGTAACCTTTGTTTTTTTTCGGAAAAAACGAGCAAACGTTGTAAATGTTTTTAATTTGTTTGGGTGCTCATTTTTTATCAATATGATGCTGATAATTGGGTATACAATACCTAATATTGGGGCGATTGTTCGGTACAGAAGTATTTTTTGGATTTTTATAATATGCCCACTGCTTTGCAATACCGATTGGGGGAAATTGCTTTCGCTCATCACAATTAAATGCAAGCAATTAAAAAAAAACTGTTTACATGCCCCTGAGGATTGGAGATAGGGCTAGAATTCCATTTGAAGCACCAGTTTAGAAAATGGTTGTCCAATACTTGATTCTCTGAGCTGATCGGGGCACGAAGGAAACTTATAAAATCTACGTTACCTTTGCTGGTATGCACTATGCTTCGGTAGAAAATATCAGCAAATCATTTGGTATAAGAACACTTTTTAAGAATATCACCCTAAATATAGAGGAAGGAGACAAAATCGCCCTGGTAGCCCGTAATGGAACCGGCAAAAGCACTCTTTTGAAAATCATCACAGGTCTCGATACGCCGGACGAAGGCGTTGTTTGGGTACATAAAGACATCAAAGTGGTGATGCTACAACAGGACAATGACTTTGATGGTAATAAAAGCATCTGGGATAACGTACTTAGGCTGGATAACCCGGTGGTCAAAGTAGTTAAAGAATACGAGCTATTTCTTGAGGAAGGCCTGGAAGACATGGACAAACTGAGTGAGTTGATGGCAAAGCTTGATGATCTGAACGCCTGGAGTTTTGAAAGTGATCTAAAACAGATACTGGGCAAACTAAACTTACATCACCTGAATGAAAAGGTGGGCAATTTGAGCGGGGGGCAAAAGAAAAGAGTTGCATTAGCGCAGTCACTGATTGAGGCGGACCTTCACGCTGGCCGTTGCTTACTAATTTTAGATGAACCCACCAACCACCTCGATGTAACGATGATTGAGTGGCTGGAAGATTACCTGGCAGCCGCTAAAGTTACCCTGTTGCTGGTTACCCATGACCGTTATTTCTTAGATACGGTGTGTAATGAGATCATAGAAATAGATGACGAGAAGGTATATGTGTATAAAGGCGACTATGACAATTTTCTGGAACAAAAAAGCTTGCGGCTTGAAGTACAACAAAGTGAACTGCAAAAGGATAAAAACATTTTCAGGAAGGAATTGGAATGGATGCGTAAGCAACCGAAAGCCCGTACCACTAAAAGCAAAAGCAGACAAGATGCATTTATAGAAGTGGAAGATAGGGTAAAACTTAAAAAAGATGCGGAAGAAGTAAGTCTACAGGTAAAAATGACCAGGCTTGGGGGTAAGATTTTGGAGTTAATTAAAGTACATAAAAGCTATGGCAGTCTTCAAATAATGAACGGCTTTGATTATACCTTTAAGCGGGGCGAACGCATTGGCGTCGTAGGGAAAAATGGCGTGGGTAAATCAACTTTTTTAAAGATTGCCCTGCAACTGGAGAAACCGGATAGTGGCAAGATCAATCATGGGGACACCGTAGTATTTGGAAATTTCAGCCAGGATGGGCTGGTTTACAAAGAAGACAAACGTGCTATAGAGTACGTAAAATCGATGGCGGAGTTTTTCCCCCTTAACGACGGTAGTAAGATCAGTGCGAGCCAGTTTATGGAGAAATTCGGTTTTTCAGCCGAACAACAATTTACCCCCCTTAGCAAATTAAGTGGAGGAGAAAAACGCAGGTTGCACTTAATGAGCGTATTGTTTTTAAATCCAAATTTCCTGGTTCTGGATGAACCCACCAATGACCTCGATCTGCAAACATTGCGAACCCTGGAAGAGTTTTTAATGGACTACCCGGGTTGCATTATCATCGTTAGCCATGATCGCTATTTTATGGACAGGATGGTAGATCATCTGTTTGCATTTGAAGGTGACGGAGTAATCCGCGATTATCCTGGAAACTATTCACAATACCGCAAAGCTATCGCAAACGGCAGCCTAACAGATGATCGTCAAATTATAAAACAGGAGTCTAAACAGGTTAAACCTGCTGCTGCAACTACCACTTCAGGTAATCAAAAATTATCTTTTAAAGAGAAAAGGGAGTTGGAGTTATTGGAAAAGGAAATGGGCGATTTACAAAAAGAAAAAGCTGCTTTGGAAACAAAAATGGATGAGGGTAAACAGGGTTTTGACGAATTACAGAAATCAGCAGAGCGGGTTGGCTGTATTGTACAGCTGCTTGATAAAAAGGAAACACGTTGGCTCGAATTGAGTGAGAAGATGGGTTGAAATGGCCAACATAGGGTTTATCAGTAAAATAGTACTTAGCTATATCAATCGGGTAAATCGATATTTAAATGAAAAGTGTATTTTGCGTACTAAGTTTATACTGTTGGTAAGATCAATGACCGATTTAATTTGTCTTACAGCTTTTGGATTTAAACTTTTTTGATGTCTTGATAAAAACTCTTTGCACTGGTTGATTTCATTCTGCTTGTAGTTTTTGCCAAAAATATTGTGAAGATATCTTTTAAGCCGGTTATTCTTATGCTTTGTAACAGTGTTGTCATGTCTGCGGTAATTAAGCAGAGAAGTCTCAGAAGTTAATATTCTCCCTAAATAAAATGCAGTCAACGCGATCCAATGATCATGCATTGGTACTTTTTCTGGAATCGGGAGAACTAAGTTTTTAAGAGGTTTATTAAACAGCATCGTACATCCATTGTAATTGTTTGTAAACAGTAAGCTGCTTTTTGGCACAATAGGGCTGCCAGCGTTATGTTTCCATGCAGATTGTGCAATCACGATTCCATCTGCCGTTATCATTGTAAGGTCATGAACAGATAGTATTGGAAAGCTTTTTCCTTTTAGTAGTTCCAATGTTTGTATATCCTGCAGCTGGTTTTCTAATTTATTCAGCTCCCATATATCATCTTGGTCCGACAATGCAATGTAGTCTCCTTTGCATTGTGAAATCGCTTTATTGAAGTTCATATTAACTCCTAGTTGCTTATCACTGGAGTATATTTTAATAACAGAGTAGAGCTTCGCCCACTGTTCCAATATTTCCATTGTGTTATCCGTGGAACTATCATCGCAAATTACTACCTCAGTCGGTGCAAAGGATTGATTAAGGATGGATGCTAATTGTACTTCAATGTATTTGCCTCCGTTGAATGTTGTTAAAGCTACAGATATGGAAGGTAAGTTATTCATCATATTGGATATCAGCTATGCTTCTCTTCTTGATCTGTAATAAAGATTTCCGATATTTTTAAAAGTAAGTGAGTAAGTTTTTTTTTCAGAGATCAATATCAATTTTCACTATCTAGAGACTTGATGAATTTGGCAGGAACGCCCCCCAATACCGAATGTTTAGGAAAGCTTTTGGTAACTACTGAATTGGCCCCGATAATACATCCTTCGCCAATGAATACATTTGGCATTATGACTACATTCTCTCCTATCCAAACATTGTCTTCTATTTCAACCGGCCCACCTGATGTAATAAAGCGTTGCGCAGGCGGGGTGCCTAAATCTCTTTTGTCAATATACCCATGTTGATGGTCGGTGATGAAAACATTACTTGCAAATAAAACATTGTTGCCAATCTTTATACTGTTAACACATCCGACGTGTACGTTATAATTCATAGTAACGTCATTTCCTATTACAAGTTTGGGTGTATATTTATAATCTGCGTATGAATCGTAGCATTCCAACCTTAATCTCGCATAAGAAACAAACCGCTCGCCAATCGTTATATATTGGCCACCCTTAATATGGGCCGGTGATTGTACATGAAATCCGTCGCCACAACTTTTAAACGAATTTCCTACCCAAAATGAATAAAAAGTGTTACCGAAAAACTCAAAAAATCGGCTGGTTTCATAGCTATAAAAAACTGCAAATATTTTTGTTATGTTTTTACATAATTGCTTTACAAAATCTTTCATATACAGGTTACTTATCGCAATTATAAATTTTACTATTGAGCCTTATAATTGTTTGTCTTGGAAATTAAAAATATCGCAGATTTCACTTATTACTAATCTAAAGGACAAATAGCCGACACCTATATAAAACCCTGGATGAAAGCAATACTTTTTTAGGATCGACCATGCTCCTTTTTTGTCAAAAGAGTATTGAGTATTACTTCTCCATATTTTCAAAGACCAGGGAATTCAAAAATTATGCAACAGTTTAGATTTTTCATTAAAAAATTGTCACCCATAAGATTTCATTCTTTCTTCTGTACTCGTCAAGCAATCCTAGGTAATTGGTGACAAATATTTTGTGAATGTCATAGCCTCCTCTGGTAGCAGGAGATACACCGTTAAAGATCTTTGTGTTGTCAACTTCTACAAACCTATTTGTGCTTACTAGTCGGAATACCACATCTGTTTGTACTAATTGCAAAGGTGCATTTCGGCTGAACCCTTCCATTGCATTAAAGTCTTCTTTCCAAATGCCCAAACATGCTATCCAGGTTGAAAAAAAGAGACAGTTTTAACGAAAGAGTTTAGACCCAGGCACCGAAATGTTGTAACATTTTAATGTTTCCGTTTGTAAAAGAAAGTATATATCTACTTTGAGTATTTTCTTTTATCTTATCAAGAATGCTCGCTAAAGTATTATCATCGTGCACCAATGTATCATTGTTTAACTTTAAGAAAAGTCCTTCACCGTAGGATAACGCTTTTTCAAAATTAAGGTCTTGATAATAACGAATTTTTTTATTTATAAAGTGTATGAATCGTTTCGCCTATTTCCTTTGTATTATCCTCCGAGCAATTATCAGAAATTACAATCTCAACTTCGTTAGTTTCCTGAAAGGCTTTTTGATTTATTATAGATAGTATTGTATCCTCCAAATATTACGCTCGATTATATGTTGAGATACAAATAGATAAAATGATTTTATTTGCCATTCATTGGATTTACAGGGTTGATTAACACAAACTATTTACCAATGGTATCTTTATGCCACTCTACTTTTTTCGTCTTAAAAATCCAGTATCCCCAGGGAAACAATGCAAGCGTTAAAAGGCAGTAACCGGCTGTTACACCAATAACGCCAAAGTATTTGCCCAGTAATATTGTTGATAATGAACATAAAATACCACCAATTATAGAATTAAATAAATAAGGTTCCTGTTTATGGCATCTTAAATAAGTAGCCCAGGCAGCGATAAATTGGTTAAGAAAAACCGGGATCATCATAAAGAACATGGGTCCATAATTTAAAAAGCGATTGCCGAAAGGCTTCCCGCTGATTTCAATATTATAAAACCTGATTAGAAATAATAAAAGGCCTAAAAAAGTTAAAGCGCCAAAGTTTATTAAAGCAGATTGTTCGAGTGTTTTATTAAATGTGTCATCTAATTGAGCATATTTTTTTTGCGCAATTAAACCTGAAAATAGAGGCACCTTTGTCGTAATCCACGCTAATGAAAAAGTTAATATTGCATTTAGTACCGCAAGTGTCATTCCCATTTGTCCCGCAACAACCGCACCTTCTGTAGCAAATAATACTGGGTTAAAAAGTTGAAAAACAAAATATCCACTTATCCAACTTAAAGCTATCTTCCATTGATATGGAAGTATTTCTTTGCGGTAGATTACCCTTTCAACAATTTCTGTTTTCCAGATATTTGTGAATGTATTTTTAAATTTAGTTGCTACCAGTAGTCCCAAAAACAAAACTCCTATGAAGCTACTCAAACCCAATACAAATAATTTGGCTCCTAAGATCAGCCCGATGCAAACAACTGATAGCCTAAAAAATAGTATTATCAATTGAATCCGTGCTATTTCCTTCACTTTCCCGAGACCCTGCAAAAAAGCCACTATGGGTGAAAATATCAAATTGATACTAGTTCCTGCAGCCAACAGTATCCAGGGGCCTGCCCAACTAACGCGGCCATTGGAGGTACCATACCTGTTAAAGAAAATGAAACCGACAATCATTAAGGCAATAAGTAGTATGGTGCCAAAACACAAGTACCACTTTACACTAAAATGTAAAAGCGATGCTAGTCTTGATTGATATTTTGATTCACCAACGAGAACATGAGCGCTCTCCCATTTTAGATTAGATGCTTCATGCGCAACATACTGGGTGATTATCCCATTCAATCCCAATTCAAAAAATATCTGGATGGCGGCGATGCTACCGAATGTATAGTAAAACCCTTGTTCAGCGGCCGTTAAATATTTCACAACCAGAATAATCGAAACAGCGCTACCCAAAGCTCCCAAAATACTTGCTGAAGAGGTGAACATAATAGCTTTATCCAGTCCCATTTTGGAAGCGATATGTTTTAGGTGGCCTATCATTAATGATTATGTTTTTGGAATTAACGCAGGGTTGGTTTCTATTAAACCCTTTAACTATTAAACCGTTTTCTATTTAGAGTTACTAATCACTTCATAGAACATTGAACGACTTATTTAAAAGCTTTTTTTGTAAAAACAGGGAATACATTGCTTTCTTTATAAAAAGAAACGGATAAATTATGACACATTTAAATAATGTTGGCTTATCATTTTCGTAGTGCCCCATGATACGTCTGAAACTATTTTCGCATTCAAAATAATAACGATCGGGATATAACCTAATATCAACGAGCCAGGGAATGATAAATTTTAGTAATAATTTCCTTTTTTCCGATCGGAATATTTTCTTCGAAAGTCTTCCGTCTTTTAATTGTTCACTTAATAAAAAAATATAATTGTCCAGAAATACTGTTAAAAGATCGTACCCCCCCTTTTTTTTGACGGGTAAAGAAATAAATAGTTTCTTATCATCAATTAAAATAGGTTTTTGAGAAATTATCAATCTAAACAAAATATCCACCTGCGGCAATCGTAAAGGTAAATGCCTGCTAAAATCTTTAAAATGAAGAAAATCATTCTTCCAAATTCCAAATGCACCCATCCAAGTTGAAAAATAAGAGGCGTTTTCCACAAAGGAATCTACCGTGCTACATAAAATATTTTTTTTGTTTCGTAATTCTCCCGTGGAGAAAAAAGGGATAGTTCCATCTTTTTTACAAAAGCAAATGGTCTCTATCATGTTATCCAGCGAACCCTGTTTGTGAGCAAGAGTGTCATTATTGAATTTCAGGAAATCGCCATTTGCTAGTGAAAATAGCTTTTCAAGATCTAAAAAACTGTTATTTAATTCATTCCTAAAACATATGATTTTTTGACCGTGAGCTGTTGCTAAATCGTTAATTACTATTCTGGTATCATCGGTGGATCCATTGTCCAAAAGCACAATTTCAACATCATTGGTTTCCTGGAATCTTTTTTGATTCACGATTGAAAAAATCGTCTCTCTGAGATTATCAGATCTATTGTATGTAGGAATACAAATTGATAAAATGATAGTATTTTCCATTGAATAAAGAATAAGTAAGTTTCGAATTAATTTTTAGTCTAACGGGGCAAAATGTATTACTTCGGTTGCTTATTTCAATAAACGTGGCCGACCGTATAGATACAATATAAAAGACTAAGGAATGGAACGCCCAGGTAACTTATATGTGCCAATAAAACAGTCGCTAACTACGACTTGGGGGAAATATGCAGGTACTTTCTTATGGAGGCGCACCACTCGTCAGGAGTAATCCCTGAAAGGAATGAACTGAAAGGCAAATTATATTTTATTCTATAACTAAAAACGAGGGTGTTGGACAAAGTGGTGATCGTTGAAGCTTATATGTATCTAACCCAAGAACTTCCTTGAGTGCAAGCGTTTCTCCCGGATAATAAGGCCAGTTCAATTCATCAAAGCCAAGAACGGTTCCTTTTGTAACGTGATTTTTAATTAATTCCAAGCAACGTTTTGTGGGTGCATAAATATCAAAATCAAAATATGCGAAAGCAATGATCGTTTCGGGATGTTCCTCCAAATATTTTTCTAAAGTTTCAGTAGCATCGCCTTTTATAACCTCACATTTTTTTATATGGCTGATGGGGCTTTCCGTTTCATGATTGCTTAAAACTTTTTCAAGATGATCCACATAATTATTTGTTACTGTGTAAGCACCTTCATATAATATTTTTGCATTTCCATCTTTTTCGTGAAGTGATTGAAAACCCTCAAAAGAGTCAAACCCAATTATTTTTCTATTGTAATTGTAAGGTTCATACATACCTCTGAAAGCCTGGAATAGCGCAAGATTCTGTCCCCACCTGCAACCAAATTCCATTACCACACCTGTAGTATTAATAATCCGCTTATAAAGGTCATGCATGAAAATTATTCTTGACAAACTCTGTCGGCTTATGTAAAGACCTAGATTAAGCTGAATCTCTTCATTTGGAATGGGCGAATTTTTAAAGAGGTCAAAAAGCTCCTGCGCATTGTCCTTCTCTTCACCGGAAATATTTCTTCTGATTTCAATTTTCTTTTCGCTCATTTTTCTTTTTTTAATAGTTCTAAAATTTCCTGTGTAATTATTTCTGTGTTGATGCCGAATTTATCGCGGATAAAATCTTGTCCCCCAACATAATGGGAGAACTGGTCATTAACACCAAAGCGCTTAAACAGGGGGTTAAATTTACTTTCGGCAATTACTTCTGAAACAGCGCTGCCGAGACCGCCAACAATATAATGCTCTTCAATTGTAAAGATTGGTTTGCAGGTTTCGAGCAAAGAATTAATGTAATTGACATCAAAGGGCTTCATTGTATGCATACTCGTGACGCTACAATTTATATTTTGACTGCTAAGCGCTTCGGCCACTTTGCATGATATTTCAAGCGTGTTACTTGTACTTATCAGGTGCACATGATCTCCATTTCTGATTAAGGTTGCCTTGCCGATTTGATAACTTGATGTTTTATCATTCAGTATGGGCTCGCCTTGTTTACCTAGCCGGAAATATACGGGTCCCTTATAATTTATGGAGGCTTTTACCGATTGTTGTACTTCCCATGGATCGCCCGGGCAAATAACAGTCATTCCTGGCAACACCCGCATAATAGCTATATCCTCGAGCGAATGATGAGTAGCGCCTGCAGCTCCGTATGAGAAACCGGCACCGACTCCTACAATGCGCACATTCGTATTCATGTATGCGACATCAATTCGTATTTGTTCAAAAGGGCGCATAACAACAAAGGGCATAATTGTATAAACAAACGGAATATATCCTGTTAATGCAAGCCCGGCTGCAATTGAGATTGCATTTTGTTCAGCCACACCGACATTTAAAAAGCGGTTTGGAAACTGATCACGAAATACTTCAAGCACGCTATAGCCAATATCCGGGCAAACCAAAAAAATACGTTCATCTTTTTTTGCCTCTTTAACTAGAGTATCTATAAATGTTTTTCTCATTAATTTTCGCTAATTTGTTACTCTAATTCCTCCAAAGCCTTTTCCAGCAGTTCTTTGTTTGGGGAACGATAATGCCATTCTAATTTATTTTCCATGAAGCTGATACCTTTCCCTTTTATGGTGTTCGCAATTATTGCTTTTGGTTTATCAATTTTGAAATTCAATGCATCTATAATCTGCTCAATATTATGTCCGTCAATATTTATAACATGCCAATTGAACGCCACTAGCTTTTCTGTTAGTGGTTCAAGATTTACCACCTCATTTGTGATCCCAAAACTTTGAATTTTATTATAATCGATAACCACCGTTAAATTGTTGAGGTGTAAATGTGGGGCCAGAAGAATGGGTTCCCATATTGAACCTTCATTCAATTCACCATCGCTGATAATTACAATGACTTTGGCACTTGGCTTTTTATTTTTTAATCCTATAGCCATTCCGCAACCAATTGCCAAACCATGTCCCAGCGAGCCTGCTGCACATTCAAGACCAGGCGCAGCAGTCATATCAATATGGCCCGGTAATATTCCATTGTCAACGTAAAATTTAGCGAGAATGTTTTTAGAAAAAAAACCCCTTTCAGCCAGAGTCGCATATAGGGCTGCACTCGCGTGACCTTTACTTAATATAAAGCGATCCCGATTTTCATCTTTGGGGTTTTTAGGATCAATATTTAAAAATTCAAAATACAAACAAGTAAGTAATTCAACTACAGACAAACAACTTCCTGAGTGCGAAGCATTTGATTGGTGATTCATCATTAAAATTGATTTGCGAATACTCTTTGTAATTGAAATCAGATCATGCATCATAATTTAGATTTTTATTTGTTCATTGGACGTTAGACAAATCGATGTTGACGTGGGCCAATGAACGGCCGCCTAAGCAACTCGGGGCAACAGTAAGATCAATTTGAGGTGGTGCGTATAAACTCAATTGTTTTTCTTAGTCCTTCATCGAGTGAGATTTCGGGTTTCCATTTTAAGTGGGTTGATAGTTTTGTGATATCCGCCTCCATTAACATTACCTGATCACTTCTGTAGGGCAATGCACCAAAGTTTATTTTGGATTCGGACTGGATTATATTTTTAATTTTTTCAATAATCATTCTTACTGAAATCCCGTTTCCAGTGCCCAAATTGGCGATCCCCACCCCTCTTGACTTAATTAATTTAAGAAGCATCTCAGAAATATCGTCTACATATAAATAATCCCAAAGCTGCTCACCTTTAGTAACATTGATCTCTTTGTTAAGTAACATTTGTTTTATCAAATACTGAATCAGCCATTCATGAGTGTCATTAGGTCCGTATACCGAAAACAATCGAAGCCACGAATGGTCCATTCCATAACTCTTACAAAGGTCAGCTGATATTTGTGAGCAGATTAATTTCGACTTCCCATAGAGTGTAGTAGGAACGCCCGGATCACTTTCTGAAATTCTTTTATCGAGATTGCCATACTCTGCCTGTGAACCAAATCCAATCCAATGGTTGCATTTGAAAGAATGGGCTGTTTTCACTGAATCAATCACTAATGGAATATTGACAGTAATCTGTTCAGGAATATTTCTTTCGGTACCAAAAACTCCATACCAACTGAAGTCTACAAAAGTTGTCGAGCCCGGCGTTTGATTTACATGTGAAATCTCTGAAATACTTTTTTCGTATCGGTAAATATTGAATAATGGATTACTTTCAAATTCAGTCATTGAAGATTTTCGTCTTGCGAAAATGTCAGCTGGAATTTTCTGAACAGACATTTTTCTCAGGAAATTTTTTCCTAAAAAACTGCTTGCCCCGTGCACGATTATTTTACGCATTTTTGGGTTCTAATAAATCGAGTATTGAAACAAACTGGTTAGGAGTGTAGCCAAATTTATCGCAGAGTTCATTAACAATTTCTTTAAAGTAACCGAAGCTGAAAACAAGAATTTTATCAGCATGCTCAACACCTAAAATATCAATACCGTAAACAGGCAAATGTGATTTAGGGGCAAAGATATTTTCCGCTTTCGGATTTTTATCTACAATAAATTTAATTCCTGAGACATCATTAAGAGCGGCAATGGTCATAATACCGCGTCCTCCTGCTCCGTAAGCAACAACCTTGACGTTTGCATTATCGCTTAGCCATGATTGAATTCTGTGAATGGATACAGAAACATCCTGATTGAGTTGTTTTAATTCCTTTAGCTCAAATTGAACATCAACCTCATATTTTTTTACGCAGTTAACTTTACGGGCAGCAACTAAAAGTGAATTCGCACGTTTTTCGTTTTGTAAGAGTAGACTGAATGTATCGACTTCGAAGCTGTTTGCACCCATCACATACGAGATACTTCTTTCATTAAGATAGGTATAATGCTCATGCTCAAAGAGGCAATATTCATTTCGTTGTTTTATCAAATCCAAATCATGTACTTCATGAATCATTATCCCATCCTCCTTCAAAATTTCATGAATTTTTTTTAACACTGTAATTGGCTGAGGAATGTGATCGTATGTATAACTACTTATTATTAAATCAACCGACTTGAAATTGTCTGGAAGAATATTGTTGATATCCCCATCGAAGAAAGCATGCAGCGTTGGAACGCCAATACCATTTGCATACTCCGCCAGCTTCTCAGAAGGTTCAATACCAAGCACTTCGCAACCTAGTTTTTTAAACTCTAACAGCTGCTCTCCGGTGCCACTACCAATCTCAACTACCTTCGGCGCAGAATTTGCACGAAAATACCGCTCTTTAACTCGCTCCGCAAGTGTACCCATAAATTGAATCGCAAACCCGGATGACTGCACACTATATGTGTACTCGTTATAATAATCATCCATGTCGGTATTATTCACGTTTTGGGTACAGCCGCATACTTTGCAAATTGAAATTTCAATGTCAGCTAAAAATTCATTCCCAATGTCTTGCTTTGAAATAAACTCATCAGTAAACGGCATTTGTTTTAAAAGAATTACCACCTCCATTTCGGTAGCATTGCAAATGCGGCAATTGTAAATTCTTGTGTGTTTTGATTTCATAATCCTGAATAATTTTCAATATCTTCTCAATATTTCTCGATCTCTTGCAAATTTTACTAGCTTATCATTTTCTATTTAATTGTCCCTAAAAATGGGTTGGCAATATATTCTCTAGCCCACGTTTATTGTATTAAAATCGATTGATAATATAAAATATCCGCTATCAATAATTCTGCGGGAGAAGCTGTTTTTTCATAGAAACACTTATACCATTGAATAGTTCTCGCGATCGCTTCACCCGTTCTCATCCGGGGTTTCCAACCCAATTCATTTACTGCCTTACTAGTATCTAACTTTAGCAAGCCTGCTTCATGAAGGGCATTCCGATCCTCCCGTAAATCTATGTTTCCTTTACCCCAAATGCTGATCGCCTGTTGTGCAACTTCTATTACCGATAAATTGTCGTCATTCGCCGGCCCGAAGTTCCATGCTCCGTTATATTTCATCGGGTTGGCAGCCAACAACTGACTGATGCGCAAATACCCAAATACCGGCTCTAATACATGTTGCCATGGTCGTATTGCGCCGGGGTTGCGTATAATAATATCCCGATTTTGCGCCAGCGCTTTTACTATATCCGGTAGTAGCCTGTCTTCTGACCAATCGCCTCCGCCAATTACATTGCCCGCCCGAACACTTGCTATCGCTTTTTGATGTACCTCAAATCTTGAAAGGTTGAAAAAAGATTGGTGATAACTATTAATTACCAATTCAGCACATGCTTTACTGGCGCTGTATGGATCATAACCGCCAAGGCGATCTGTTTCCCGGTAAGGATAGTGCCATTCTTTGTTTTCGTACACTTTATCTGTAGTGATAAAAACAGCTGTGCAGGGTTTTTCTAACTTCGTTAGTGCGCTAAGGACATTCGCGGTGCCGATCACATTTGTTGAAAATGTATTCAGCGGCTCATTATAAGATCTTCTCACAAGTGGCTGAGCTGCCATGTGAAAGATATGATCCGGTTGAAAAGACAAAATTTCTGTTTCCAATCTCCTCGCATCATTAATATCGGCAATAACAGATTCAATGTGAATGCTCTCTTCGATCTGGCTGTAAAGCGAAGGATTCGTTTCAGGAAATAACGAATATCCTTTTATGACCGCGCCCGCCTTGTGCAGCACGTAGATAAGCCAGCTGCCTTTAAATCCGGTATGACCGGTAATAAAAACCCTACGGCCCTTATAAAAATGGGTGATGCTGGTTTGTGTTACCATTTGATCCAGGGGGCTATATTATTTTCAATTAAATGCTCAAGCTGGTTTTTATCACGCAATGTATCCATGGGCTTCCAGAAACCATAATGCTTATAGGTGTAAAGTTGGTCTTCTTTAGCCAGCTTCTCCAACGGGTCTTTTTCAAAAATGGTGTGTTCGCCTTCTATATAATCTAGAACCTCCGGCTGGCATACAAAAAACCCCCCGTTGATCCAGGATCCATCACCTTTTGGTTTTTCCTGGAAACTTTTCACCTTATGAGAATCCACAATGTCCAGTGCCCCAAACCTGCCCTCCGGTAATACAGAGGTCATTGTAAGGTATTTTCCATGCGATTTATGAAAGGCAACCAGTTCCTTAAGATCCACATCAGCAACACCATCTCCGTATGTAAGCATAAACGGCTCGTTGCCTATATAATCCTTAACATGTTTTATCCTGCCGCCTGTCATTGTATCAACACCGGTATCAACGAGGGTTACTTTCCATGGCTCAGCATGGTTTTTATGATATTCGATCGTGTTATTCGCCATGTCAACCGTCATATCGGCCATATGCCTGTAATAGTTGGCAAAGTAAGATTTTATCATATATCCTTTGTAACCACACAGTATGATAAAGTCATTGAACCCATACGATGAATATATCTTCATAATATGCCAAAGAATCGGTTTGCCACCAACTTCAACCATGGGCTTCGGCTTTAACGTGGTTTCTTCAGAAATGCGGGATCCAAGGCCCCCGGCCAGTATTAAAACTTTCATATGATAGCAACGGTAGTTTGTGTGATAGGTCCAAAAATAAGTCACGGCTTCGCCAATCTCAGTCACAAGTGAAGAAGAGTTAATAATCAGGACGAAATAAAAAAAGCGCACGTTATACAACAAATTTCCACCAAAATGCCCGGTTTGCTGTACCGCCCCGAAAACTTTCAGATCAAAATGGCAAATTATGTTTTCAACTTTCAAATAGGCTTTTTAATACCCTATTTGGGCGCAAAATTACTTGTTTATTTTCTACGGCGGCTATAAAATATGCATCTTCAGGGGTATCCTTTTTCGAGATTTAGCCGCCACCAGGAATTTTACAGAATCTGGGGGGATTTTTACAATGCCCAAAGAATTTAATTACCTTTCTAATCTTTTAGAAAAACCTGCTTTCCATGAACCAACGCTTCTACTCACTCGATGTTTTTCGTGGGGCCACTGTGGCGCTCATGATATTGGTAAATAATCCCGGAAGTTGGGGTCATATTTATGGTCCGCTGGAACATGCCCCCTGGCATGGGGTTACCCCCACTGATCTCGTTTTCCCATTCTTTTTATTTGCGGTGGGTAATGCGATGGCTTTTGTTTTGCCAAAATTGGATGCTGCCGGTGAAGGCGTTTTTTGGAAAAAAGTCATCAGGCGCACCTTACTGATTTTTCTTATCGGGATATTCCTGAATTGGTTTCCCTTTATTAAATGGGACGATGGGCAAATCGTTGGTAAGCCCTGGTCCTTCATCACTGGCGAAGGAAAGGTAGCAGGTGTCCGCATATTTGGCGTATTGCAGCGAATAGCACTCTGCTATTTTTTCGCTTCAGTGATTGCTCATTATTTTAAACAGCGGGGAGCCTTTGTAGTAAGTGCATTTATATTATTGGCTTACTGGTTTGCGTGTGTGGCGGCCAACCCGGCAGATCCTTTTAGCCTGGCAGGCTGGTTTGGAACAAAGATTGACCTGGAAATGGTTGGGGAAGCCCATATCTACAAAGGCGAGGGCGTTTCCTTTGACCCTGAGGGTTTGATGAGTATCCCTTGCGCAATTGTGCAGGTCATATTTGGGTACCTGGCCGGCAGCTATATCATTCAAAAAGGAAAAACAGCCGAGATGGTAAACGGGCTGTTTGTGGCCGGCTGTGTCCTAATATTTGCCGGTTATTGCTGGGATATGGTTTTCCCCATCAATAAAAAAATATGGACCAGCAGCTATACCATTTATACCACTGGATTAGCCATGCTTATTTTGGGTGTAATGATCTATATTATTGAATTTAAAGGCTGGAAAGGCTGGTGGAGCCGCTTCTTTGATGTATTTGGGAAAAACGCCCTTTTTATTTTTGTAATGAGCGGGGTGTTGCCGAGGTTGCTGGCTCTTATCAGAATTCCGGGCACTATCAGTGCACAGGGCAAACCAAATTACTTAACTCCATTTGGCTGGTTTTACGAAAACGTCTGCAAACCAATTTTGCCGGCTGAACCGAGAGCAGGATCGCTTATTTATGCACTCTGTTTTATAGCGATGATGTGGTTTTTTGCCTGGGTGCTTGACAAAAAGAAAATTTATATCAGGGTGTAAGCGTTATTTCACTGGTTCCATCCGCAGTTTCTACTAAGTAAGCTTCGGGAATAATATTGAACCGCTGCTGGTATTCCGTAGTGGTTGCTTCGATGAAATGGTCGATACCTTCTTCCTTCACAATATTAATGGTGCATCCGCCAAATCCACCTCCCATCAGCCTTGACCCAATTACAGCAGGATATTTTTTTGCCTGCTCCACCAAAAAGTCCAGTTCATCGCAACTTACCCGGTACAGTTCACTTAGCCCTTCGTGCGTAGCATACATCAGCTTACCAAAGCCGGCAATATCGTTAGCTTGCAGCAACTCAGCAGCTTTTTTGGTGCGCCCCATTTCTTCTATTACATAGCGGCAGCAGTTGTATACTTCGGCAGTCATGCTTTTTCTTCCAACTTCCAGTTCATCAACATTTTTGATATCCCTGAACGACTGTATTGGCAGCAGGCCTTTTAAGATAGTTAATCCTTCTTCACAACGTTGCCTGCGTACATTATATTCGCCCGATGCCAGTGAATGATGCACTTTGGTATTGATTAAAACAATTTTGAAACCTGCCAGCAACAAGGGGAAATACTCGTGTTCAATACTCCTGCAATCTAACAGGATTACATAGTCCTGCTTTCCCATCATATTGGCGAACTGGTCCATAATGCCACACTGAACGTTCGGAAAATTGTGCTCGGCCCGTTGACAAAGCAGCGCCAGTTCTACCCGGCTGAGCCCGGCTTTAAAAAATTCATTCAGTGCAAATGCCAATCCCCCTTCCACGGCAGCGGAAGAACTCATTCCTGAGCCAATGGGGATATCGCCCGCAAAAACACAATTGAACCCCCGGATATTTTTCCCGAGCAATTGGAACTCATTTATAACACTTAGTACATAATTTTTCCAGCTTTGATTACTTTTTATTTGGTGGATATTGATGGAGAAATGTTCGTTGAAATCCATCGCGTAGAAGAAGATGTCATCCGTGTGATTTTCAGCGACCGCATAATAAACACCTTTATTAATAGCTGCCGGCATTACATATCCATCGTTGTAATCAACATGTTCGCCAATAAGATTGATGCGGCCGGGAGAAAAGTATAAGTGGGGAGGATGGTTAAAATTTTGGGTAAAGCTTTCAGAAACGGATCTTGCAATGGCTGTATTCATCCAATTAAATTAGTGGGGTGATCTTATAAGTGGTAGCAAAAATAATATTTTCCCCGGCTTGTAGTGTAATTAGCCCCATTTTATTATTAAAGGCATCTGGTGCTGCGCTTAAGTTTTCGATGGCTAGGCTATGGCGGTGAAGGGGTGTATAAATTTGGAGGTAGGGATAATGTTTATCCGGGCGGATTTCGATTTGTATGTTTTTCTTTATATCCCTTAATACACAAAGCGGCTGGCATTCTGCAAAGTTCATTGTGTAGCAATTGTCAAAACAAGCCTCTCCTATTTGTTTTAATGAGCCGAATTCATTGTAGGCAACCAGTTCTCCTGTAGGAATCAATGCCTCATTCAAAACCACCATCTCTTTGGATTGGAATTCGAGGTGAAGTTCATCAATTCTTCCGCCAAGCTGAAAATAGGGATGCCATCCATCCTGGATTGGAATCAGGCCTTTATCTCTATTGATTATTTCAGTGATAACGGTAAGCTCGTTGTCTTTTTTAAGATGGTAAGCTACAAGGCAATCGTAATGAAAAGGATAACCTTTATCAGTGCCTGTATAAGCATATTTTAATGTAATACCTGCACTCGCTTCATCAGAATATTGCTCCAATATTGTAAACACTGCATCATATAGTAAACCGTGCAGGGCACTCTCATTGAGTAAAAATTTTTGAATGGTATATTCTGTTCCGGCAAAATGGTACGTAGCGTTATTAATCCGGCACGCAAAAGGAGATAGTTTACAACTTTTAAAACCTTTGTCAGTCACATTGCTTTTGAAATCGGCGGCGTCATCATAGTGATCAATTACGTTTAATGATTCGCCGTTGTGTAGAACCGTAAAAGAGTGAAGCATAGCTCCACAGGAAGGAAGTATTTCAACAAATGTTTTCGACAAAGTATCTTTTAATACAATCTTATCAAAACCATTTTCTTGTTTTACTTCCGTTATAAACATGAAGCGAATATTGAATATACTATTGCGTTAGTTGGAATTCTTTTTTAAGTAAAGCAACACCTTGCTCTAAGCAAAGTTCAGTTTATAAATTCTCGCCACTTCAATCAACTCAGGCAGGTTCGTTACACCCAGTTTTTCAAACAGGCGTGCTTTGTGTGTACCTACCGTGGAAGAATTGATGGAGAGCAGTTCGGAGATCTGGCTGCCGGATTTACCGGTCATCAACAGGTTTGCGATTTCAAATTCCCGTGCGCTTAACTTATCAAAAGGATTATTGGGCTGCTCGGAGCCAATCTCCGTAGCGAGTTGTTCGGCAAGATTTTCACTAATGTATTTACGATTGTTTAAAACCAGTTCCACAGCCTTCTTTAACTCCAGTAAACCTGAATTTTTTGAAACAAATCCCATTGCGCCGGCCTTTAAAAACCTTTTGGCGTATACATTTTCCGAACTCATCGAAAACATAAGTACTCTCGTATCGGCATATCTTGTTTTTATATACTCCATTAAACCCGCCGTGTCTGTACCGGGCATTTGAACATCCATTATTACAAGATCGTAAGCATGGGCTTTAAGCTGACTTAATGCTGATTTTTCATCATTTGCCTCATATATTTCACAGGGCTTAAATAATTCCTGCAGCACATTTTTTACTCCCGAACGCACGATTTCGTGATCATCAATTAATAAGAAATTTTTCATATAAAACGTTATTTCCGGTTAAATTAAATAGTTATCAGTAAACAAAGTGTAGACAAGTTCCTACACGAGCGGGTTAACATTTCCTATCAAATCATAAAAGGTATTTCTGACCTTTGTAACAGCGGGCAATCTAATTATATTGAATAAAACGTGGCAATTCTTACAAAGAAAATCCTTTCGTTTACACCAGGTAATTTCATCACCGGCTATTGTGCCCGTATTGCCCTATCGTCACTGTGCAAGAATGCATTTAATCGTCAATTTCCCTGACCTAAATTTTTTTTAATACGAGAAACAAAGATAAACTATTTATTCCGATCTGATTTGCTGACCGGGATTACTTTCCAGCTAATAATCCTACGAGTTGAATGCCTTATAAAAAATTTAGAAAGCGCCCGAAAAATCAAAGATCCGGTTCAAAAAAAGTTCAGCCTTTCTTTGTTATAGCCATTGGCATCTTTAATGAAGATTTACGACACATCCCCGATTTTCTGCTGGAAATTTTAAACACATCCGCCGGAGCCGCGATCATTATCGCATCAAATTCCTATAATGCCCTTCCAGAAATACTGCTTCCATTTTTTATAGAAAACAACATATTGTATCATAAGGTTGGTGTGAATGGTGCAATATTGGAAAAAAACTGCGTGCATATCGTGCCACTACAAAACGCCGGTTGGGTTAAAAATGGCAGGATTTGCATCAGTGACGGGCAGAATATTAACGGGGCATTGCATGGAATGGACCAATTATTGCGATCAATTGCCGTTCAATCGACAAAGGGAGCAATTGGTATTATCTTTTCAAAGAATGCATTGGACGGAGCCGCGGGTTTAAAATCCATTGAAAATTCGGGAGGGCTGGCAATATTTCAACAAACAGATTCTTCAGTGCAAATTGAATCACTATTAAATTCGTGTCCTATTACGGCTGGCGGTGCATCTTTTGATGGAAAATGTATCTCTGGCATCGTTGCTGATTATTGTTTAAAACTACAAAGGGCTAACGCTGTCAATAAAATGGCCCAACAAAAAGAGCATCCCGCAGGTAAGGGACAATACCTAATTAACACAGGAAAATTGGAAAAAATCAATGCCACCCTAATTGAGCATGATCAAGCATTAGAAAATGCCCTTGCAAAGTTAGCGGCAGCAAACCTGGAATTAAAAATAAAAGAAAGCCAATTGCTTGAACTTGAGCAAAAGCAATTGTACTACAAGGGGGCGTTTGACCATGCAGCGATCGGTATGGCACTTATTGGGCCAGACGGAAGTTGGAAGGAAGTGAATGATAGCGTTTGTGAAATTGTTGGATACAGCAGGGAAGAGTTATTGAAAATTACTTTCCAGCAGATAACTCATCCCGAAGATCTGTTGCAGGATCTTGGCTTTTTAAGCGAACTGATTGATGGGAAACGGCAGAGTTACGAGATGGAGAAGCGCTATTTTCATAAAGATGGAGAGATCATCTGGGTGCTGCTGGTAGTTTCCATGGTAAAAGATACGGATGGGAAACTGTTGTATTTTATCTCCCAGATAGAAGACATCACGAGGTATAAAAAGGAAGAGCAGCAATTGAAACTCTTTGAATCGGTAATTACCAATACCAACGACAGCGTGATGATCATCGAAGTGGCCATCGCCGGAGAGCAGGATCCAACGATTGTATATGTGAATGATGCATTTACAAAGATGACAGGTTATAGTAAGGCGGAAGCCATCGGAAAAACGCCTTGGGTGTTACATGGAACTAAATCCGACAAAAGAGCATTGGTATCTCTTAAAAAAGCGATTGGTAAAAAGGTGAGTTGTGAAATTCAAACAATCAGTTACAAGAAGAATAATGAAGCATTCTGGGTAAATTTTTCAATGGTTCCGATGGAAGTTGAACACAACGGGCTTCAGCATTTTATCTCTATTTCCAGGGACATTACCCAGCGCAAGAGCCAGGAGGCCGAGAAAGAGATCTTTATTAATATTATACAATTCCTAATTAAGCTGGACTTTAGCGAGGCATGGACCAGGATTCTCGAAAGCATAGGTATTTACTCGGGTTTTCAATACGCTGAAGCATGGATGGTTAATATTGATCCATCGCACATGTTATTACACAAACGATGGACAAATGGTGAGCACATCCAAAAATCAATTGTTCTGGATAAAGCGGTCAAGATCAAAAGGGGTGAAGGGTTAACGGGCAATGCCTGGATCAAAAATGAAGTGTCTTATGTTAATGATATTACCAACCAGGTTGATTTTCTGTCGCAGCAATTTGCGGTCGAAAGTAAGTTAAATAGCGTGGTGTTCATCCCGGTATTATTCAGGGGGCAGGCTATCGCTGTGCTCAGTTTGTATTCAGCCGGTACTGACATTGATCCCAATCTTTATAAAAATCTCTTTGATCAAATCAGCCAGCAACTCGGCCCTTATGTACAGAGCAAAAGAGCCGAAGATGAGTTGGCAAGATTTTTCAGCCTTTCACCCGACCTGATGGCGATCGCCGGCACGGATGGCTTTTTTAAAAAAATAAATCCATCCTTTTCAAAGACTTTAGGATACAGTCCGAAGGAACTCTTTGAAAAACCGATATCGCACTTTACCCATCCTGATGACCGGGAGATTACTGAGGTTAAAAGAAAAGGACTGGGAAAAGGTGTTCCTCTTTTAAATTTTGAGAACCGGTATGTTACAAAAAAAGGAGAAACCAGGTGGCTTTCGTGGACCTCAACACCTTTGGCCGAAGAAGGGATCATCTTTGCTGTTGCAAAAGATGTAACTGAAAAAAAGAAATTGAACGAAGAAAGAAAACGTATCCTGGAAAGCATTTCTGATTTTTTCTTTGCGCTTGATACGGATTTTAACTTTACCTATATCAATTCGGCAACTGAAAAATTGTTCGGCATACAACAGGGTGCCTATATTGGGGAAAATATTTGGGAAAAATTGCCTTTACTTAAAACGGGGATTTTTTTTAAAAGTATCGAGGCATCCATCAAGTCGAGAAAGCGGGTTTCTTTTGAATTGTTTGATGAAGCATCCGGCAACTGGTTCGAAGAAAGTTGTTACCCTTCTGATGACGGGTTATCCATCTTCTTTCGCTCCATCAATAAACGCAAAGCCGCAGAGAAGGCCCTGAAAGAAGCTTTCGAAGAAAAAGATATTATCCTGGAAAGTATCGGCGATGCATTTTTTACCGTTGATAAAAATTGGATCGTTACTTACTGGAATAAAATGGCTGAGAAATACCTGAGAGTGTCTCGTGACAATATTGTCGGAAAAAATTTGTGGGAGGTATTTGCAGACGCTGTTTCTTCCCTGTCTTATTTTGAATACCATGAAGCCGTCAAACAAAATAAAACTGTTCATTTTGAAGAGTTTTATGAACCCCTCAATATTTGGCTGGAAGTAAGCGCTTATCCCTCTCATGGTAGTCTCTCAGTGTACTTTAAAGATATCAGCGTACGAAAAAAAGCGGAAGAGAGTATCAGAACCAGCAATGAACGCTATGATATGGTGGCGAAGGCAACCAATGACGCAATTTGGGATTGGGACCTGGTGACCAATAAAGTAATTCGGCCAGGTAATCGTTTGGAAACTCTATATGGATATACCGGATGTGAATCTGCAGACGTTGATGAATTCTGGAATTCACATGCCCATCCGGAAGATTGGGAAAAGGTAAACAAGTACCGGAAAGCTTTGTTTGAGAACCCTGCTGAAAATTTTTGGGAAGATGAATACCGGTTTTTAACGGTAACAGGGGAATACGCCTATGTGCATGACAAGGGATACATCATTCGCAACCAGGAAGGAAAGCCCATAAGGATGATCGGTGCATCTAAAGATATCACCAAAGAAAAAGAACAGGTAAAAGGTATCTTAAGAATACAACAAAACCTCGATTCTTTAATTAATACCACTACCGATTTAATCTGGTCTATCAATACAGATTTCAAAATAATAGCGGCGAACAAGGCCTATAGTAATGCGATACAGGCAATTTCCGGTGAGCCTGTTAAAGAAGGGGATGATCTTGTTCTTCCCGGAATTGGTAATACTATAAAGAAAAGATGGTATAAGCTTTTCGATAGAGCGCTTGTCGGCGAGTCCTTTGATATTGAGGAATCTATTGATAACCCGCTGGTTCGCAGCCCGTGGCATACCATTGTTTCATTTACGCCCATAATCAGTAAAGACGGCAAGATATCGGGTGTGGCCTGTTTCGCAAAGGATATCACCGAATTAAAAAAAGCAGGCCAAAAGCTTTCAGAGCTAAATATTTCCCTGAAAAAAAGAGCGGAGGAACTGGCGTATTCCAACGGAGAGCTTGAGCGATTTGCGTATGTGGCTTCGCACGATCTGCAGGAACCGCTTCGGATGGTGAGTAGTTTTCTTCAATTATTGGAAAGGAAATACAATGACCAATTGGATGACACGGCGCGAAAATACATTAACTTTTCTGTAGACGGCGCCAACAGGATGAAGCAACTCATAAACGATTTGCTGGACTATTCAAGGATCGGCATGGGATCGGTTGAACGGGAATCGGTAAATATGAATGTACTGATGGAAAACGTGCTCACCGTGTTTAAAAATGAGAAACATACCATTGATGCAGAGATCATTGTAAACAATTTGCCGGTTATCCGCGCCGGCCAGTCGGCCATGTTCCAGTTAATGCAAAACCTCATAGGCAATGCACTTAAATACCGCAGCTCTGAAAAGCCGGAGATCATTGTTAGCGGAAAGGAGGAAGGGAATGAATGGATTTTTAGTATACAGGATAATGGAATTGGTATTGATCAAAAATTCCAGGAGAAAATTTTTATTATTTTTCAGCGTCTTCACAACAAAGATGAATTTGGCGGCACTGGCATTGGCCTCGCCATTTGTAAAAAGATCATTGAACGCCACAACGGCAAAATATGGGTAGAATCGGCGTTCGGTAAAGGAAGTAAGTTTATCTTTGTAATTCCGAAAAATCAAAAATAAGTCAACGGAAGGGGGGTAATGAGTGAATAGAATGTTCCGGTGCGAAAAATCTCCATCAATTCACCCATCAAATCACCGTATCCTTAAAAACCATTGTAATTAGTAATGAGTCCTATTCACATTTTACTGGTAGAAGATAACGAGGGAGATATTATTTTAACAAGGGAAGCCCTCAATATGGGGGGTGTAAACCATGAAGTTTCAATTGTACGGGATGGTGAACAGGCAATTAAGTTCCTAAATAAAGAGGATATAAACTATAAGGCAAAGCGACCTGATCTCATTTTGCTTGATATCAACCTTCCCCGTATAGACGGTTTTGAGGTACTGAGTTATATAAAAAAGAACGAACAACTGAAGACGATCCCGGTGATCATGCTTACCACGTCCACCTCTGAGAAAGACGTTTTAGCATCTTATAAAAATCATGCAAACTGTTATATATCAAAGCCTGTTGATCTGGATAAGTTTTTCGAAGTAGTTCAAAAAATTGAACATTTCTGGAATTCCATCGTACATCTACCTAAAAACGATTAAATTATGGTATTCAATACCGCAATCAATATTTTGATGGTAGAGGACAATATCGGGGATCAATACCTGCTTTCTGAATTGTTGGATGCCTCCGGTATTGTTATAAAAAATCTCTTTTCAGCAACTTCGCTGGAAGATGCACTGGACCGCCTAAAGGAGCCTGTAGATATTATTTTATTGGATCTTTCTCTCCCGGACAGCAACGGCATCGACACTTTTAACAGCATTATTCAAAATGCAGGCAAGACACCGGTAGTTATACTATCCGGACTTACAGATACCCGGCTTGCACTGGATGCCATCACCCTTGGTGCCCAGGATTACCTGATTAAAGGGGATTTCGACGAGAAACTTCTGGCTAAAACCATCCGGTACAGCATTGAACGAAAGAGAAATATGGAGGCTTTGCAGGAAAGCATTGAACGGTACAACCTGGTAAGCAAGGCAACCAATGATATGGTTTGGGACTGGAATGTAATTACCGGTGAGATTTATAGAAATATTGATAGCTGGAATAAGATATTTGGAAGTAACCTGAAAGAAATAGCCCCTGACACGCAGTTTTTCATTGATCGCATACATCCTGAAGATGTGGAGGAGACGGAGATACAGGTAAAAGAAATTCTTGATAACCCAGAGCAGTTTATTTTTGATGTAGAATGCCGTGTAAAAAAAGACAATGGCAGCTATGCTTATATCTGCGACCTGGGTTATATCCTCCGTGATAAATCGGGGAAAGCTACCCGGGTAATTGGCGCCACGCAGAATATTACGCAACGCAAGGAAGCAGAAAGCATTCTAAAAACCTCTGAAGAACGCTACCGGTATTTATTTAATAATAATCCTGCCTGTATTTTAGTATGGGACCTTAACACACACAAAATATTGGAAGTGAATGATTCTGCTATTGAGCAATACGGTTATTCTAAAGATGAATTTCTATCCAAAACAGTGCTCGATCTCTGCACGCATGAAGATCACTGTAAAATAAAGGAACTGGCGCAAAAGGCCCGGGCAGATGTTTTTTTTAAGGTAACCGACACCTGGAAACATCTCAATAAAATGGGCGAATACATGTTTATGGACACTACTGCGCACAGGATTGAATATAAAGGAAAAGCGGTGGTGCTTTACCTGGCAAACAATGTTACTGAAAAAATATTACTGGAGGAGAAGCTGGAGGAAGAGCAGCTAAAAAAGCAACAGGAAATCACCGAGGCAGTAATTACCGCCCAGGAAAAAGAGCGGCAGGCAATTGGCAGCGAATTACATGATAATGTGAACCAGATACTAGCGAGTTCAAGACTGTACCTGGGCCTCGCCAAAAGAGATATCTCGCAACCTAATTCATTCCTCGACGAAACAGAGTTTCTTATCAGTTCGGCAATTGCAGAAATACGGTATCTCTCACATTCCCTGATTCCGCCGTCACTGGACGATTCTGAGCTAACCGAATCACTTAATAATATCATTTCCACCGTTTCAAAGGCTAGCTCAATAAAGGTGTTTGCAGATTTGAAAAGGTTCAATGAAAATTCTACTTCGGATAAATTAAAACTGGGCATTTACAGGATTGTGCAGGAGCAATTTAATAATATCCTCAAATACTCAAAAGCTTCAATAGTTCACCTTACCATCGCCCACGAAAACGGGAAGATAGTGTTGAACATAAAAGACAATGGGATTGGGTTCGACAAAGCAAAGAAAACCCAGGGGGTTGGCCTGCTCAATATTAAAACCCGTGCATCCTTATTTAATGGTACAATGAAAGTAATATCCTCGCCGGGCAGAGGTTGCGAGCTATTGGTTAGCTTCGATAAACATCATCCTGTGCACATCTAATCTCATGGCATTTCCGTTATCACTTCTTCTTTAAAAAAGGCTGGCCTCAATATTGGTGAAATGCCTGTGATACAAATTCCAGCACATCCGGCAAAGATTTACGCCAATAAGTCCAGTTATGTGCTCCATCCCTTACGCGGTATTCGTGTGGTATTTCCCTTTTCCGCATTGCAATATGGACCAATGCATTTCCTTCATACAAGAAGTCATCATCACCACAATCGATATACCAGCGAACTGCTTTTTTAAGCGTATCCGGTAAAGCATTTACCAGGGCGGGCACGCTTTGCCGGTTGTAGTATTTTAAAATGAGCGAATCCGCCATGGTTGGGTTATCTTTCCTCAGCCTTGTTTTTGCATCGTCAATGGTAAGCGGGCCTGTGCCGGCACTTAGCGGACAAGCCGAAGAAAACAATTCTGGATGATGCAATGCATAAGTGAACGTGCCATCACCTCCCATAGACAAACCACTTATTGCACGATATCTTTTTTCTGCTTTGATGCGGTATTTCTTTTCTACCATAGGCATTAATTCTTCAAAGAAAAAATCTTCATATCTCCAGGTGCCGGTGGCGTTGTTTGAGTAACCCCGCTGACCGGTATTGGCATCCGGCATGATGATCACCATGGGTGTTGCAGTTCCTTCATTGATCGCTTTATCTGCAATACGCAATACTTCGCCAAATTGCACCCAACCCGTTTGGTCATCACCGCCGCCATGCAATAAATAAAGAACGGGATAGCTCCGGTCCGAATTTTCGTAACCCGGTGGGAGATAGACCGCATACTTTCTTTCCATTTTTAAAATTTTGCTAGTCATGGAAAGGTTATCCATCACTTTACCGGTTTGCGAAAAGGTAAACATCGGTAAGGCGAACAGGCAACAGAGAACGAATTGTAATTGCTTCTTCATATGTAGCTAATGGTTTAAGCGACGCTAGGTGGATGATGTAAAAAATCCGGCACGGATCAATATTTTGGTATGCGAAAATATGTTTTTTCATCAGATCAATTTACTTCGAGCTGATCTTTCGTGAGCATTTTTGGAAAAGCCCCATGCGGTTCTGTTTGATACCAGAATACGGTTGATGCGATGTCATCCTGCAAGGGAAGATATCGCCCGCCGCTTCTCCAGCCCAACGCCTGGATGGTTACTTTTAAATCCTTTTCAAAACGGATTGGATCGCTGATATGCCATCGGTACAGGCCAAACCGCTGCCCGACATCATAATGCCCATCACCTTTAATTACCTGCGGCAGGCCGGCATAAGCAGTAGAGAATTCTGTGTAATTGGTTTGCTCTATGCCAGCCTCATTTTTCTTCCGGGTATCGAAGTCGTAAGAACCACAAAAATAATCTTCTGTTCCTGTACCACAAATGGTTGGATAATCTGTATCGCCATCCATAAAAAACTTAATCTCTCCTTCGCCCCACCAGCCATTGTTGTGAACTCCCCATGCCATATAGGTTCCAACATACTGGCCCTTTCCTTTTATGCCGTCTACCAGCGTATAATTTTGTTTGTAGGGCAGTGGGTTTACCCGGTTAAACTGTGCATGAAAATATCCGGCATCTGCTGGCACTTCCGTTAAAATATAATCTACCTGGTAGTACAACACCATGTTTTCAGTATCAATGTTCTCCATTGTAATCTTGCACTTTTTCCTAAACGGCATGGGCCAGTAACAATTAAAAGCGCTGCCGGGATTAACACATACGGCAAGGGATTGCAGGGGAGAATATTTACCCCAGCCCATTCCAAAAAAATCTCCCACAGGCACTTCTACAGAGGGAGTAGTTTCATCATCCCAATAAAACCGCAGGATTGAATAGCGCCAGTTACCAGTGGGCGTCATCCAGATATGTTGTATGGAACCCGGCCCGTTGATCTCGGCAACTGTAAAGGTGGTTTTAGATTTTATCACCACGCTTGGACTAACTTTCCAGCCCTGGCCCAAATCTCTTGAAGGTCCTGCGCCGGTTCCTGTAGTTGCTTTGCCGCCTTCACCTTTTGTACCGGTAAAATTTTCAGGGCTTATTGATCTTGATTTGGCATCCGACAGGCGAAACAGGTTGCCCATATTCGCATCTATGCCGTTGTACTTTTGTGCCTGTATAATACACCCGGCAATTACACAAAAAAATAAACTGCAGATCGCTTTTTGCATGAGAATAAGTTTTGAAAGTATGGTGACAAATTTGATCCTGCCTGGTTGAAAACTTTACAACAGCACTCAAGTGTTTTGCGTTTGTTGCCGGTAAGCCGAATCAGCATCTGCTAGGGCGCCTTTTCCGCGATGATATTTGACAAAGTACCAATTCCATCAATGCTGATATTTACAATATCTTCTTTTTGTAAAGTAAAGGCTGAAGGTGGCACAACGCAGGTGCCTGTCATAAGAAAACAACCCGCCTTAAAATCCATTTCACGATACAACCAACCGGCAAGTTCACCTGGGGAACGTTTCATTTGGGTAAGCGTGGTGGCATCATCGAACATCTTTTCACTATTTCGAAAGATGTCCATCCGGATGGAGGTATTTAAAGAAATGGGTTCGCTCGTAACAAAAAGACAAGGGCCAATGGCAGCACTTCTTTCATACGTTTTTGCCTGGGGAAGATATAACGGATTTTCCCCTTCAATACTCCTCGAACTCATATCATTACCGATGGTATATGCCTGGATACTACCCTGTGCATTGATATATAATGTTAACTCCGGTTCCGGAACATTCCAGGTAGAATCCTTACGGATATATACGGGTTCTTTATGACCGGCTACGCGATGCGGTAAAGATTTAAAAAACAACTCGGGCCGCTCGGCTTCATACACTCTTTCATAACAATCCGCTGCGCCGGAATCCTCGGACTCTTCCATCCTGGCATCGCGGCTACGCAAATAAGTAACACCGGCCGCCCAAACCTCCTGGTTGCCTACCGGCGCCAACAAAAAGTTGCTAATTAAATACTCCTTATGTTCTTCACTGATGGCTTCGGTGGAGGAAGCAAGTTGCGAAAGATGCTGGTAGAGATCCTGCCGGTTGATGAGCGTGTCCCAATCATCTTCCAGCAAAACAGATTTTGTGTCATTTTGAAGGACATTGCCCTTGGATGTTTTGTATAAATGCATTCGGGTTTATTTTTTTATTGTATCAAGATCAACACCGAGCAATTGCTTCGCCAGTAGTTTTAGTGTGCCATAGTTGCCCTGGAAATGGCAGGTGCTTTCTTTGTATTGCCCGGTGTCGCCCCTCTTCAAAGCCAAAGCGGGAGAGGAAGATTCTATTTCATAAAACGGGCCCATCTGCGTACCATCTGCCAGCGGGCCATCATTATAAGCATTGATCACATCGCCTTTATAAGGCTGTTGTTGCATTTCCCATTTGCTGTTCACATAGTCTGCAGTTTTATTTACCTGTGGGATGATGATCGTGAGGATGTTTTTTTCAAAGTCATAGCTTCCGGCAATGGGTTTGGCAACTACCGGGGATAGGCCGATCTTACTCCTCAGTTTTCCATCGCAGGTGAAATACAAAACACTGTCCTTTACCTGCAAACGGTCTGCGGGGATTTCTCCAAAATAGTTGTCGGTAATGTAAGAGCGGGCATTGGGCAACGGATGAAAAGGAATGATTACGGTTGTTGAGGTAGAAGGCGTAAACATACCCAACAGCCAGATGGATAATAATCCTTTTGCTTTTGTCCAATCCTTGTCGCCGGTATTGGTGACTTTGTTATCGCTTTCGTAAGCAACAAAGTTGATATCCGGTAGCGTAGTGTTTAACCTCGTTTCCAATTCCTGCCTGGAAAGTAGTTTGATCGTTCGTTGTATGGCGATATTAAAATTGGTCCCACTGTAATTGGTGATAGCGGTTTTCTTTGAAAAGGTTACTGAAGTAGCGCTGGATTGCTTCACCTCGTAAGGGTCTGTATCAATAAAAGAGGGGACCTGCCAATGAGCAATTGTAAAAGAGTCACCACCCTTGAAATAAAGAGAATACTGTCCTCCTTCCGGACCCATCCAAAACCTTTCTTCGCCGCCTACCGGGTTAAATTGTGCTTTCTTTTTTTCAGCTGAAACCAGGTCATAATTGATCCATCCAAAGCTGGTGCCGGTATCACCTGTTGCGGTGCTCGTCATCACCCGTCCCTGGTAATCAGCAGAGATTAACACCCTGGCAGTGCTGTCTTCATTCACCAATTCCAGCACATTTTTCGTGTGCTTCTTTAAAAAATCTGCGTCATACGCATACATTCCTTTTACAACAGGCGATGGGCTAGTGGTACTATCCATTTTATGGGTTGAAGTATTATTACAGGCAGTGATCCATAGCAGTAAAATGATCCAGCCAAATTTCGATGATTTCATACAGCTAAGTTTTGTTATGAGGAACATTTTCGGGCGGTCTTAGAAAACATGAACGGCATTTAGTCAGCACATGTTCCTGCAAGCTCATGACAATCAACTGACAAAGTAAGGAATGAAAATCACAAAAAAAAATTGGGTTGAAGTGGTAGAAGGTAAAGCTGAACGGTGGAACGCAAATGGTGAATTGTCGGTAGAGCACTCTATAACGATCATTTCCGCAGACTTCCCGGGCGAGATTCTTCACAGTTAAAGCTTACAATTCAAAAGACCAGACGTAAAGGACCCGACGTAATCGGAGGGGAGATACTCATGTGATTTGCATGCTCCTTGCTCCTTATAACATATATTTCAGGGAGTGTTTATTCGTTTTAAGCGGCGGGTCCTGCCTTTGATAGTTTTTGTATTTGGGAAAAGAAGCTTGAACACTCATTGCAATTAACTTAGGAGTAGCTGTCCATCGCTCCTCATTGCTGAAATTGTACACGGGAGTGACACAACGATGCTTCATTGAAAAACAGATGTTTGTAAACAAATGAATTTGTGCGCCGGTGTTTAGCAATCTTAAACACTGGCTGCGAAGGCTTGAGTGTTATTTAATTAAATCCGGCTTTTAATGAAATTTATACACCATCGCAATACCGGCTCCGCCACTTTGGTAGTACGGCATGATCATAGTGTTCATTGGCTTGTCTTTGAATAATTTTCGTTTGATGGAGGGATAGATCCAGTAAGCCAATTTAGTAGAAGCAATACCGACCCCGGCACCCGCCAGTACATCACTCATCCAGTGCCGGTTGTTGTACATGCGCAAAGCGCCCGTTGCACCTGCGGCCACATAGCCGGCAATGCCATACCAGGGGGATACATCTTTATACTCCTGCCGCAAAAATTCGGCGGAGGCAAATGCTTCGGCGGTATGACCGGAGGGAAAGGAATAATAATCTTCTCCGTCGGGACGGAGCTCGTGAGTGAGCTTTTTGAGACCAAAGACTGAACTGGTCAGAAATACATTCGAAATCAGGTAGATCATGCTCCTGTCCCTGAAATTATTTCGGCCCTTTATGCCTAATGCATTCAATCCATATACTGCTATTGCGGGTGAATACTGCAGGTAATTGTCAATGGTTGTTTTTTTATGCGGATGCTCCTGCCATATTTCCTCCTTCATTTCGGCATTGAAACTTTTGAGCTGATTACTTTCAAGCGAGGATAATCCATACACGAATAAAACTCCCGGAACCACCAAAGATTTATAGGTAAACTTTTTTTGTTCGGTAATTACTTTCCATTTACTTACTGTAGAAAGGGAATCTTTGCTCAGCGGCTGAATGGCAGCAGTGTCGGTAAATTGAGCCTGGACGCTGATCATTGATAGAAGGGCGATCCATACCAGGAACTGTTGCTTAAAAAAACGCATGCATGTGCTTTTAACGATTATAAATGAAGACCGGTTAAATAGGGATAAGGAGAAAAGATATTGGTGGTTGTTTTCACAAACCTAAATATGAATTCTCAAAAAATCCAGTGCCATCCTACTATTTAACTCAATTTTTTCATTTCTATTTCAGCAAAAAGTAGCACCGCAGCTATTTGATCTTTAAATTAATTCACCCTCAGGCCGATTAATAAACGAAAACGCAAAGTTTTTTATTATTTCTGCTTTTATTATTTTGGTAAAGCAAAAGCCACCAGCTTGTTTCCTTTTGGGGTGCCTAGTTTTTCTCCGCCACAAGCTATCACAATATATTGCCTGCCATCAATAAAATACACCGCGGGAGTTGCAAATGAAGCAGCGGGCAGTTTCACCTGCCATAATAATTTGCCGGTATACTTATTAAATGCCCTGAACATGCCGTCTTTGGTGGCGGCAATCAGCAATAAACCGTTTTCGGTTATAATTGGTCCGCCATAACTTTCACAACCTGTAGGATGGGTATCCTGGTCGGGCAGGCCCGGCGTTATTCCTAAAGTAGTTTGCCAAAGATGCTGACCTGTATTTAAATCGATGGCAGTAAGTGTTCCCCATGGCGGAGCAATTGCCGGAAGTCCTTTGTCATCCAAAAATTTTTTGTAGCCGGAATGCCTGTACAGATCCCGTGGTGCGGAGGAAAGATTGGTTGAATGGGCTTCGCTTTTTTCAGTTCCAAATAAATATTCCACCAGTTGTTGTTTATCCTCTTTGGAGATATAAGCAAAGCCCGGCATCATCCCTTTACCGTTATTGATGATTTGATGCACATAAGTGGGGGTTTGTTTTTGGGAGAAGGAGGCAAGGCTAGGATATCCGCTGGAAGCATTGCCCAACCTGTCTTTACCATGACAGGCGCTGCAATAAACACTATATACCTGTTCCCCGGCGGAAGATTGAGTATTTTTGTTGTTTGAGATACCAGCCGCAACTTTTGGTTGTTGTTCCAACGACAGGAACCAGGCCATTTCGTTGGAATTTACATAGATAATTCCCTTGAACGGATCCGCTGCTGCGCCTCCGTATTCTGCGCCACCATCGTAACCCGGTAATAGCAACAGTTTACCGGTATCCGGCGGAGCGAAGAATCTTTTGTCTGCTGCCATCAATATCTTTTTGAGCTCATTCTTATTCGCCGCAAACGGGCTGATGTCATTTTCTGTTAATTGGCGGGCCTCCCTTGCAAATGGTTTTGGTAAAGAAGGGATTGGCTGCGTTGGCCAGGCCTGCTCACCGGGCAACAAGGAAGCCGGCATAGCAACTTCATGTACCGGAAACAAAGGCTCACCCGTTTTTCTGTCAAGTACAAAAGTGTAGGCCTGCTTGGTTAGCTGTGCCACGGCATCCACGGATTTGCCATTGATGGTAACCGTTACTAAATTGGGTGGGGATGCTGGGTCCCTGTCCCACAAATCGTGGTGCACCATCTGGTAATGCCATTTATAGCTGCCATTATTTGCATCGAGTGCGAGCAGGCAATTGGCGTACAGGTTGGTGCCCTTCCGGTTGGCCCCGTAAAAATCAGGGGCGGCGGAGCCCAGTGGAATAAAGAGGGTACCGGTTTTTTTATCGAGGGCCATACCCGTCCAGTTATTAACTCCGCCGACATTTAAATTTTTATAAGTTTCAGCAGGCCAGGTTTCGTAACCCTTTTCACCGGGATGTGGAATGGTATGAAATGACCAGGTTAATTTGCCCGTTCGTACATCAAATGCCCTGATATCTCCTGGTGCAGCGGTTTCATCTTCGGCCACCCTTACCGGCATAATGATCAAATCTTTATAGATTGTTCCCGGTGTGGTGCTGGTAATAAATTTATCTTTCGCTACTTCGGGTAAGCCGGTGTGTAAATTCACTTTTCCGTTGTTGCC
Source organism: Ferruginibacter sp. (assembly GCA_025963635.1). GTDB lineage: Bacteria > Bacteroidota > Bacteroidia > Chitinophagales > Chitinophagaceae > Ferruginibacter. The sequence goes on along the minus strand of JAOQAK010000073.1, from coordinate 33,152 downwards.
GAAATTGGTTATCAATTTCCCATCAACGGCATTCAATGCGACAAGGTTAGCCCCAATCGTATAAAAAACGCGTTTGTCTGCACCATCTTCCCAATAAGCAACTCCGCGGCAAGTGCCGCTGCTGGCAGCCGAATCTTTGTACAACCATATTTCCTTCCCGGTTGCAGCATCGAGTGCAAATGCTTTTAAAGCAGATGTTACACCATAAACGATGCCGTTTACCATGATTGGGCTCATTTGCATCTGCCCTGAATCGGGGGAGTCGTATGTCCAGGCAATTTGCAGACGTCCCACATTATTGGTATCTACTTGTGAAAGGGTTGAATAATGGTTGCGGTCGGAGCCGCCAAGGTATTCCGTCCAGGTAGCATGATTATTCTTATCCGAAGAAGAGCAGCTTGCCAGTAAAAAAATAGCAGCTATTATTTGTATGCATTTCATTGTTGAGTTGGTTTCGCCTGGAGCTGATGATTGTTTGATGGGAGAATGTTTCGAAATGATAGCGATTTTTTGGATAGCATTGCAATCGAATATAAACTTAGGGAAAACTTTTTAACACGTTCCTTTTCAATATTGAACGATATAGCAAACATCATTATTTCCTGCTAAATTGATTCACAAAATGTGTCATTAGGGAAAACAGTCTATGAAGTTGTATTTTTTCAACAATTAAATCAATCCATCGGCAGGGAAATTTAATTATTTTAGGGATGAGTTTCCTCCTGCTTACATTAACAATAAAATTGTATGAAAATTCAGGATCGGTAAAGATCGATTGGCTTTTTACGAGGGAAGAGAAGGAAGTTTCTTTCCCCGGCGGTCAGCCGGGATGGGTAAGGTATCTTCAACAAAACTTAAATGCAGCCACACCGGTTAACAACCCTGCTACAAGAGGAGCTTACCAGGTGATAGTGAAGTTATAGTGGCAGCAGACGGCAAATAAGTGATGTGGTAGCTGAAACAAATCATGGTTATGGCATGGAAAGGAAGTAATCCGAATTATCAAAAAAGGGCCGCCCTGGATACCGGCAGTTCAATATGGGTTCAAAGTAAAGGCGTACAGAAGGCAACCGGTTACTTTTATTGTGGGAAATTAATGCGGTTATACAATCTGATGGATACAGAAAATGATCATCAAGGGTATGCCGCAAACGGGAGTGACACAACGATGATGCTATGAAATGCAAATGCCGGTAAACAAAAGCACGCCTCAATTATTCTTGCACCACATGCTTCTTTGGATAATTGAAAAGCAAAGTGCTTAATATCGGCACCACAAAAATAGTAACCGTTAATATCGACGTGATGATATCTCCCCACACCATTGAATGCCCGGCTGGAATGGGTAGTCCCTGTGCTTCGAGGCATCCATGCTCTCCTTCCATAAATAGCGAAAAAGAACTGCACGGTACAAAATGAGTATAGATCGAAAGCATCAGCTTTAAACCTAAGATGGCTATTACGATAAATGCGCAGGTTTCCAGGAAGGGAAATTTTTCCATCAGCTTCACAAATGCCTGGGCCACAAAACGCATCGCCAGGATGCCAATGAAAACTCCGATCCAGATGATGATGATATTTTTTGAAAAAGCAACCGCCGCAAATACGTTGTCAATTGAAAAAGCCATATCCATCAACTCAACCAATGCAACCGTAGCCCAGAAATTACCGAGCGAACCCACCGTAATGCGGTAGAGCCAGTTTCCTTTTTTATCGATAAAATCATCTTCGTGTGTTTCGGTTTGCTTTCCTTTCCACCAATCCCACACAAGGTACAGCAGGTATAAGCCTCCTAAAGGTTTTAAATACCAAAACTGAACGAGGAAGGCCGCAAATAAAAGCGCCAGGCCCCTGAAAACATATGCTCCAATGATACCATATTTGAGGGCACGGTTTCTTTGCTCCTTCGGAAGATCCATTACCATTGTGGCAAGCACAGCTGCATTATCTACCGAAAGTAAGCTTTCAATGATCACCAGGTTTCCTATCACCAGCAAGGAAGGAACGGGGTTGTCGAGTATCTGTTGAATTAGTTCGTTCATGTTTTTTATTGTATTTAATTGCACTAATTATAAGGCTAATTACACGAATAATACATTTTTTTCCTTAATTCGTGCGTCGAATTCTTGCTATTATTTGATTACTTATTGGCCATCGTGATGGTTACCACCCGTCCGCCGTCTTCTTTTGATAAAAGTAGTTTTTTACCGTCAGTTAATTCCACCATTTCGTTGATCGGTATTATTTTATCTTCTGTAAGATCCTTTAAACTGTCAAGTTTTTGATTCACCAGCACCCATTTATTATGGTAGAATGTAAAATAACCTACCGGCACTTTTTGTTCGGCTGTTAATTTTTCATTCCTGGTAATATTTCTGTTTACATGCCATTGGAATAGATACTGGTTGTTATACACCATCAACCGATGATTTTCAGGTTTCCACACGGCAGGCTTGAATTGGTAGTATAAATCCAGTACCGGCAAAGTTCCAAGGTGCCGGGTTCCGCAGAAAGGGCACCTGGGACTAAGGGTATTATCAAAAACATACCATTTTTGTTCGCAGGACGGGTTCATGCAGGGTTGCATCAGGTCGGTTGTTTTCAGCAAAGCCTGTTCCCACATTTCTGCGGGTGGACGTTCGTTTGGATGATGCAAACCTTTGATAAATGCCTGGTCGAATAATTCTTTTAAATAAGGGCCTGTAACGTGGTAGGGAATCTTCATGATATCAGCCCAGGGAAGTTCCTTCGGATTGAGCTGGCCGATTTTTGGCCTGTTGGATGTATCGGTGGGATGTTCGATAAACAATGCTTTTTCGCCCATGGAAAGCAAATCATCCCTTTCAGTATCCAGATCGTTTATTTTGCCACCCTTCAGCGGGTGCCGGTACAACAGGTACATGTAGATCATCACCGCCAGCGCATGTAAATCTGTAAGGCGGTTGGGCAGTTTCCGGTTTACATCTTTTATATCGAGGTGTTTGGTAGACAGCACTTCCGGCGCAATAAAATCTGCAGTACCGATTACATCCGGCGGAAATAACCCAGGTACCACCAGCCCATCAATGTCAATAATGGCTGCTGATTTACTTACAGGATCAACCAATACATTTTTATACGAAAGATCAGAATGTGCGAGGCCTGCTGAATGCAGGCGTTTTACTCCTCTTGCTATATTTACGCAAACCTGGAAATAGCTCAGCCAATTGCCTAATTCGCTTTCATCGAGCCTTAGCGCAAATTGTTTATTCCTGAATTTTGCGGAGGCAAACCATTTGCCTTCCTTTTCTTTCCCTTTTATTAAGTCGCTGGTGGCATATCCTTTTTTGAAGAAGAAATTTTTGTGGTAAGTGGGTACTATCAAACCAACTTTGCGGTCTGCCTCGATCATATCGGTTGGCCAGCAGTATAAATTTTTATAGTATTCACCGCCTTCCTTTTTGAAAAAGGCATCGTAATACTGGGTAACGATCTTTTTGAGCCGCTCCCTGGAATTATAGTCTTGTATGTCCCGGTAAAAGGCAACCACATAGGTTTTGTCGGGACTAAAAAACACATCTTTCATGCCGCCCCGCATGGGTTCACCGGTATCAATGTATTGATAAGATTTTCCGGTGATGGCTGAAGATACTGTAATGGTTTTGCTCATCTATGGTGCAAGTTAAGTCAATCGTGAATGGCGAATGGTGAATGGTGGATGATGAATCAATGTCGTTTACCCGTGATAACCGCCGTCAGCGGTTGATTAGTCGCTAAGTATTGCTTAAGTAAACGACATTAATTGCCGGTTGCCGATTGACCATTGCGGGTTGCCATTCACGATCAAAATACAATTGCCAATGTTCTGTCATCGTGATTTCCTGCACTCCAAAAATCCATCCATGTAGAAAGCTGGCTGGCAATATCCTTGTTGCCTGCATCCAGTTCAACTTTATCATTGTTTTCATTATTGCCCTGTAAGTCGTTCATAAATTCTTTCCATTTCTCTATTTTTTCAAGATTCGCCTCCACTACGAATTTTGGATCGTAAATCCCGTCTGTCATTAATACCAGGTAAGCAAAATCATCCATCAGCTTGAATTTAAACCTGGTAGAAAATTTATCATCCTTGAAGATTTCAGGCATGGTGATAAACCGGGTCCCGCCGCCAAAATCTCCCACATCCAGCCAGTTCATCAATGTAACTTCGGAAAGACCTTTATCCAATACCGCAATGGGGCAGTCGCCCACGCCAAAAGAAAGCAGGGCATAACCAAATTCGTATTTTTTGAATAAGGTAAATATAAGCGTACTATGGAAGTCTTTAAGATTGGCTCCGGTTTCTGTTGCCGCTTCGGCTAGTTTAAGATGCGCTGAGTAAGCAGCTTTGGAAAGATGATTGTAAGTGAAATGACTTAGCTTTTTTAGAATTCCTTCTCCTGTGCCCTTTTTATAATGTAAGAGTGTTTGGTCAAACTCAACCAGCGATTCCTGGTTAAAATTTTCAGTAAAAAAATCCACGATTGCTTTACAGGCAATTTTTGAACCTTGCCTCGAAAGTTTGGCCGAACCAGCTCCATCGGCCACTACCACAATACTCCAGCCAGTAGCTTCATAATATTTATAGGCGAAGTCATCATCCCTGAAACTGCCCACGGTAGCGTGTGAGCGCCCCCGTTTGGAAGCCACCACGATGTGTTTATCGCCAAGTTTATCAAATGCGGCGATATTGTCTTCTTTCCAGAAAGGATCGGTTCTATCGCTGTCAATATTTTTCCAAAGTGTTTTGGGGTCTGGGTTAATGATCAGGGAGATTTGTTTTTCTTTTAACGGGGTGTCTTCCGGCTCATCACTTAAGCGGAACCTGAAGGTGATTTTTAAATCGCCGCTTTGGGCGGGTGTGCCGGTGATGGTGTTGGTTTCTTTAATGAAATCCAACCCCGGCAATTCTAATCCGGCCAATTCATATTGAGCAATATCATCCCAACCCAATTTTTTAAAATCAAGTATTGCTTCGTACCGTTTGCCCACGGTTCCATTGGGTATGCTTACCGGCTGTTGCTGAATGTCAGCGATCCTGTTTTGTAATTCCCACTTATCCATCAGCATTTTTTGAATATCAAGTATTTGTTGTACCGCGGTACAATTGGTTTCATTTGCGACAAAATCTTCGAATAACTTCCTCCTGTCTTCTGCAACAATGATTTGCCGCCTCACTAAAAGGTTTTTTATGTATGATTTTATTTCACTCATTTTTATTATCCCTGGGTTCGGTTTACATCAAATCCGCCTTCTCCAACTTCATACCTTCCCTTATTGCCGCACCAGGGGCAGGTGCTTTCTTCTTCATCCCCAATGCAGTGAATATTTCCGCAAACGCATAAGGCAAAACCGATCTGGTTACCACAACAAGGGCAGGTGGGTGAACCTACCAGTTCACCGGTATGAATTTTTTGTTTTGAGCCGGTTTCATCTGATAATTCAAAATAGGTATTGTCCACCTGGAAAGCTCCTACCAGCCGATATGATAATGTTTGAAAATCCGATATCCCGGAAGAAGAGAGCGTTCTTCTGAACTTCATTAAATAAGGACGTTTTGTATTTTGGCATTTAGCGGAGAGCACGACAAAATTGCTGTCGACCGATTGGGTGACCGGCGGATGTTTTGTAAGATCAATTTTCGAAAGTGTATCTCCATCCAGTCTTGCCATTTCAAAGCCGGTAAAATTATTTTCAACACTGACGCTGCTTGTTTTGATGGAATCGGTAACCCATCTAAAGAATTGTTTGTAGGCATTTCCATCAGCATTTTTAAACGATAAAACATTGTCAGTTAGTTCGCTTAAAGTGTGTGCATCAGTTTCGTTGCCAAATGAAATTGCTATCATGTTGGCTGCCCTTTGCCAATTCTGTTTCCATTCTGCGATTACTGCTTTGCTATCATCAGTTGGTACTCCGTCTGTAAATAAAAATACTATTGGCTTCCAGTCGCCTTTTTGGTCGTAAGTTGTTTTTACCTGGTTTCGCCGCATTTCATACATCAGGTGGCCCAGTCCTTTACTTAAAGAAGTGCCGCTGCCGATCGGGAATCTTGGTGGGTAAAAGTTGATAATTTCCTGGAGGGGAACCAATGTTTTTGCCTGTCCTGCAAACACGATAATCGATACCCATGCCGTTTCAATGGCATAAGGATCTGTTTTTAACGCCTGGATGATGGCCGCCAAACCTTCTTCCACCTGCTGCACGGGTTCGCCGACCATGGATTCTGAAATATCTATCAAAAAATAGATGGGCAAACGTCTGCTCATGGCTTAAAAAATTTGCATTAATAAAAGTAGCAGGATAAACAGCACCAGTTGTGTAAGATCAAGCGATAAGTTAAACCCAATCATAAAAGGTTTGAAAATGGTTTTTAATCCGTTCAGCAATGGTGTAAAAATGCTGCTGAAGAAATTGAAAACTCCCTTGTATTGCGGATTGAGCCTGTCTTTATAAGGCAAAAGCTTGGAGAAAAGAAAAAGACCGATCAATAAAATATTTAGAAAAATATGTAGTAAGAGTGTCATGGAGGATTTTATATTACAAGATTAATTTGAGCAGGTGGTGGTGGTAAAGCTACACTTTCCTGTGTACCCATGCTTTTGTTTCCCTGTTCGATGGTGTCGGAAACCCATTTAAAAAATGTTTTCAGTGTGCTGCTGTCGGCGGTATCTAAATGAACCACGGTATCAGTAAGTTCCTTCAGCATTTTATCATCTGCGAGATGGCCCGCTGCACAGGCAACCACCGCCCCAAAATTCAAGGATTTTATTTTAGGGATCATTTCGCGATACAGTTGAAGGTCGGAAGGCTTGCCGTCGGTAAAAATAAACAGCAACGGCTTCCAGTCACCTTTTTGTTCAGTGGAGCCTTTTCTTACTTCTGTTTTTACTTTTTCATATAAAACTTCCAGCGCCTTGCCGGTGTGGGTAGGACCGCTTTGCGGACAGGTAATTTCGGGCAGCTGAAAACTAACCAGTTCCGTTAAAGGAATCACTTCCTTAATCTCCCTGTCGAAGGTGATGATACTCAGCCACAATGAGTCGAGTGCCTGCGGATCCATGCGCAATGTATTGACCATGCCGCTCAGCGCATTGTTGAGCGCCTGTATGGGTTCGCCGAACATAGAACCGGAAGTATCCAGCAAAAAATAAACGGGGAGTCTTCTCATTAAACAACGATATTTAATTCGGATGGCGGAGGCGGTAATTCATCCAGACCTTTCACTTCTTTACCGCTGTCTTCTATCCTGGTAGAAGTGACACCGATGGAAGCAGTGACCCATGCAAAAAATTTGGAAATGCCCTGGCTGTTGGCAGTATCCAGACTTACCACGTTATCCGTTATTTGTTTCAGTATTTTAGTGTCGGCGCCGTTTCCTGCAGCACAGGCAACGGTATAGGCAGTCTTTCGTTTTTTAAATTCGTCTAGCCCTTGCTGCCAGTTGTCTGTAGGAATACCATCCGTCATAATAAAAACAAGCGGCTTCCAATCTCCTTTTTGATCATTGGTGGTTTTGGCCACCTCGCTATCAATTTTATTTGCCACCATACTGAGTGCTGCGCCCAGGGAAGTTGTGCCACCCGCTGTAAGATCAACCATTTGAAATGAAGCCAGGTCGGTGAGCGGGATCAATTGCGTAGCAGTGCTGCCGAAAGTAATCACGCTGATAAAGGCAGTTTCAATGGCCTGCGGATCCTGGCGCAGTGAGCTGATCATCACCTGGACACCATTTTTTACGGCTTCAATCGGTTCTCCGTTCATGGAGCCGGAAGTATCCAGTAATAAATAAACGGGTAGTCTTCTCATTGTTGGTTATTTTGTTAAGTGATTGCTTAGGTTGATGGCACGAATTTCTTGCACGAATTACACGAATTAAAGGCACGAATTACACTGATTTCCTGGTGCGGAATTCTAATTTGTCGTTGGCTAGTCCGCAAAGGGAAGTCACAATTTAGAATTGTCCTTTTCAATTTTTATTATATTTAATTCGTGTAATTCGTTTTTTATAATTTCCTGTAATAAACTATTTTGTCATAATTCAAATTTGTTCTTCATAATTCGCGTAATAGAAATTACTTACATGCTATCCGTATTCAGCATAGTCTTCAGAATATTCGCCTGAACATCATAATCATCTATAAAGTCAATAAAATCAATTGCCGCTATCTTTTCATAATACTCACTCAACAACTTTTTCACTTCCGGCGGGATGTTTGTTTTTACTGCCCGCTCACTGTTAACCAGGCTATCATTCTTATTTTCCAATTCATGGATAAGCCTTGTTTTTTTCGAGAGGGGGTCACGTAAAACGAACCCGGATAATTTCGAAAATTCACAATCCAGGAATAAATTCCCTGCCGGGTAGTAAGTAAAATATTCATCCTCATTTACCAGCTTATATACTTCAAGCGATAAATTTTCAGAAACCAATCCGCAATAAAAGACATTGTTGAACTCATGTTTACATTGTAATCCCAATAATTTTTTTTCGATAGTAGCATAAGCGTTCTTATACACATGCTCGGGATCGTACTCTATTAAACCATATAGAAAATTATCAGAAACCGCATGGAAAAAGTCTTTTGCATACCGTGTGCCAAACTGCCTGATGTTTTTTACGATCGGGTTGGTGGGTGAGTAGCCGGAGAGATTTTGATACAACTTGTTAATGGATTCATTCACCTTTGAAGCCTGTAGCTGTGCTTCGTTGTCGAAGTTTTTTTCCAGCAGCATTGAGTCCGTGAGCTTCGCAATCAACTCTTTATTCAACTGGATCTCATCAAAAAGAACACTTACATTTTTTTCGTTCGTCTTCTTTATTTTCCGCAGCAATTCAAGAATGCTTTCTGTGTACTGGAGATGAAATAATTCCAGTTTGTTGATATCCAGCTCGGGATTGCTTTCAAAAAGTTTGTGGATCACCTGCGTGCGTATAAAAATTTTATACAGCACTTCCTCCTCGAAAAAAACCGACAGCAACTGCAACTTGCCAATTACAGCAATGGATTCACTGAATATTCTCTTTGCACTTTCCTCCATCGATTACACTTACTTGATTTGAGTTACATTTTTCTTCAACTCGGTTTCTAAATTTTGCAGTTCGGTGTTGAGTGTTTTGCGGTTTTGTGTTCCTTCTTCATGAATCCGTTTGACTTCATTAAGGGTTTCAATCAATGATTGGGTGGTTTGTTTCAAGGTGTCGAGCGATACCACTGTTTTTTCATTCTCTTTAGCCACATTGATACTGTTTTGTTTTAGTAAATCGGCATTTTTCTGGAGGATGGTATTAGTAACATCCGAAATCTTCGTTTGCATTTCTACGTTAGCCTTCTGCCTTTGCAGGGCAACCGCAATGGTAAGCTGGTTTTTCCAAACCGGGATGGTGGTGGAAACGATGGACTGCGCCTTTTCTGCAATGGATGTATTGTTGTTTTGTACCACCCGGATCTGGGCAAGGGATTGCATCATGATAAAGCGCACAATTTTCATATCTGCCAGGCGCTTGTTGAGCCGGTTTACAAAATCTCTCAGATCGGCAATTTCGTAATCATTGTAATTGGCAGGATTGGCCTCCATCTCCGCGAGTTTTTCACTCAGTTCCTTGTGTTTGAGCTGACCGGAGATGATCAGGTCTTCCATTTGTTTGATGTAGGTAACATTGCTGTCGAACATCGTTTGCAGGGAAGCGTTGTCCTTGATGGAATTGAGCCTGCCTGCTTTTACCTTATTGGTGATTTTATCAATATTGCCAACTACGGTATCATATTTTTGAAAAAGCTTTTTAGCATCAAAAACCAGCTTGTTTAAGAAAGGAATTTTTCCTAAAAATTGTTTAAAAGCGCCCTGGTTCAGTTCATCAACATCTATATAGTTTAATTCAGTTAACAGCTCATTGATCAGGCCACCCACTTCGCCGGAATTGTAGGTGCGTACCGATGTAAGAAATTCATTACTGTATTTTTCCATGGCGCCCTGTGTCTCCACGCCATAGTTTAAAATTGAGTTCACATCGGCAGGGTTGAGATTTTTGCTCATCTCGCCATACTTCCGGGCGTCATCCTGTGTAAGCAGGGATAAATTGATATTACCGTCTTTATCGAGCTTTGCAGGCTGAAGACTTTGATTGGTATTAACTGGTTCCATAATGATAAATGTTGGTATAGGTCAGGCTCTTTGAGTGGTTTATAAATAATTTTTAGTTACCGTGTCAACAGTTTCCTGTAGCTTTTTGTCTTTGGTTGGTTCACCGATGGCGTTGAACTTCCATTCGCCGTTGCGTTTATAAAACACGCCCATTACCATTGATATATGACCCGCAAACCCTGCTCCATGGGCAATATCGAAGGTAGCGAATACTTCGGTGACCCTGGAAGGCGTGCCTTCATAGATCCGGATGGAAGCGAAAGGTATGCTGCCGAAATCGTGGCCACGGAAACTGTTTAATACAAAAGCAACATATGTAACGGCAGGATTGAGCCTTGAAAAATCAAGCGTGATCACTTCATTGTCCAGGCCATCATCGCCACCCATATCACCGGTAAGATCATCGCCGCTGTGTCGTACAGAACCATCTTTGGATTTCAGGTTGCCGAAATAAATAATATCGAGCACCTTTTTGGTATCATCGTACAGGGCACAGCTTGCATCGAGGTCAACTGCTTCCTTTGTTTTGCTAAGGCCAAATAAACCCTTCTTTTCAATGGCGCCCCAGTTGATGCCAACGCATATATTCTGCAATGTGCTGCCATTGGTTTTTTGAAGATTGATCCGCTGTCCTTTTTGAAGATTGATAGCCATAATATTTTTCTTTTAATTGTATTTGTTTATGTAATCTGCCAGTCCGCCTTTCATTCCCATGCCCACGGCTTCAAATTTCCATTCGTCATTGCGCTTGTAAATGCGGCCGAATTCGATGGCAGTTTCGATGGAAAAATCTTCTTCCAGCTCGTACTTAAGAATTTCGGTGTTGGTGGCAGCATCAAATATCCTCACATAAGAGTTTCTAACCTGCCCAAAGTTTTGGCGCCTGCTTTCTGCTTCATGAATGGTAACCACAATGCAAATTTCATTCACTTTCGAATCTGCAAGGGAAAGATCTACTTTGATCTGCTCATCATCGCCATCGCCTGCACCGGTGAGGTTATCGCCGGTGTGCTCCACCGCGCCATCGGGCGACTTAAGGTTGTTGTAAAAAACGAGGTGATCATCTGATACAAGCTTTTTGTTTTCATTCAATATAAAAACGGAAGCGTCCAGGTCGAAACTTGTGCCGGTGGAGGAACTATTGGTATCCCATCCCAGGCCTATTGTGAATTTTGGGGCATTGATGGATTGCCGTTGCCCTTTTTGTAAGTTGATTGCCATGTTATTTTATTTTATTTTTTTGATTTTATGTATTCCAGATAATCCGGTTTAATATCTTTTTTGTACGCTGCTTCAATGTAAGCGAATTTTAATACTTCGTAATCATCTGTATTCATCTGTTTTTTTAATAAATTCATCGTTTGATTATATGTAAAATCAACCATGTCAAAACAGTCACGCAATTTGTCTTCATTGCTTTTTAATAAAGTGTGTTCAATCTGAAGTTTCCTAATGTGAAGAGGTGTATCGGACGGAAATAATGGTTTGACATTCATGTTAGATGGATTTAAAAAGGTCAAATGTTTTTAATTTTAATTCTGTTATCCAATATTTAATATAATCTTCATCTAATTTGTTTCCTATTATCATGTTTTCTATATCTGTATACTGCCTCTCACTAAAAAGTTCCTGTATCCAAATTAATTTTGAAATTATCAGATCTTCAAGAGAAACAACATAGATGGGTTTTCCGTAATCATAGATCAATTTTCTTCTTTCAAATTCCTGTTTGCCAAATCTGTCGTTTTTGACTAAAATGAAATCAATTTTAAATCCATTTGAATTAAGAATTACATTAAACATTCCATTTCTTTTTATTTCAACAATGACAGATTCCTTGTTGAAATAATCTCCTGCAAAAATCTCTTCCATTCTGTCAACTTGCTCCATTTTCAGATATATCACAAAATCAATATCCCTAGTACTTCTACTAACTGTATAAAAACTCATTGCTACACTGCCGGACAGCATATATGGAATTTCTATCTCATTCAGTTTATCAATTACACTATGTAAGGTGTCAATTATCATTCAATGCTATTGATTTCATGTCTGATGAGCTATAAACTTTCAATACATTCAAATTTTGCTGGTAGGCTTCAATCGTATGATAGCCATTTCCCAGGGCAGAATTGTACAATAAATTAATAAAATCTGTACTGTGGTTCTGGATAAAGATTTTAAATGCATCGGGATCAGCATTTAAAATATATTTCACCAGCCGGGTGTTGATACAAAACCGTTCATTTTTTATAATGCTGTCCAGGTCGAAAATTGACTTCACAAATGAGTAATTCAGCTGGTTTTCTATATTCGGATGGATGCTTTTATTTTCCAGTTCCGCAAAATACAGCAAATGGGTGTCGTTGTTTAGGTTGTAGGCTGTTAGCATCTTGTTAATCATCCTTTCGTGGCTGCCCGTAATTTTAATATCATCCAAAAATAAGAGCGTTTTTCCAACCAGGAAATCCTTGTCGATATGAAATGAATCATTGCCAATTAAATTCATCCTTTGTTCTGCATCCAGTTCCCCATAATCTTCTTTGTAGGTGATGGTGCGGTGTACTTTTGTTTCCTGTACTACATTAAAATTGTTCTCGGCCAGCCAGCGGTTAAGGGTAAATACAAAATAATTTTTCATGGCAAAAGTTGCCGTTGGTATAAAAGAATACGGGCTGGAGATCACTACCAGCTGGGCATTAACGGGATGATGCCGCAGCCATTGTTTTATAAACTGGTCTGCCAGCGCCGTTCCGAATTTTTGCGCAACCGTGTCATCCCCAAATTTGAACCTGCTATAATCTGCCGGGCAAAACCCAAAAGTGTCGGAATGATTGATCTTATGTAATGAAAAGGTATGCTGCATTAGTTCAACAGGTTTTTAATGGTTGCTTCGTTTGAATTAATTTGAAAGCTATGGATGCCCGCAGATAAAGCGCCGGCAATATCCGCAGTTGGATTATCGCCCACATGCAAAATATCCATTAAAGCAATATTTTTATTGGAGGGAATTCCCCTGGCACCTTCCAGCATCAATTCGAAAAAACGCCGGTTTGGTTTTGAAATACCAATTTCGTCTGAATACAATTGGAAATCGAAAAAAGGTTCCAATGAAAGGCTGGTCAAAACTTTGCGAAGCGCTTTTCCCCGCACAAACGCTGTATTGCTTGAAATATTGAATGAGCAACTGCTGCCTTGCCTGAGCTTATCAAGTGAATGAAGCGTTTGATCACTATATACCACCGGCATATAATTGAAGAGCAAGGCTTCCATTTCATTATACAACCAGCAAAGATCAATATTGGCAAATGAAGCAATGTCAAAATCGTTCATCATACTGATCACCATCAAATGCATTTCGTCCGAATCAATATTTTTGCCCGTTTTTTCATTGATGGCATTGCACATCAAATCAACCTGCCTGAAAATAGAAATAATTTCTGCAATGGTTTTCTTCTTTGAGTTGAAATTTTTAAAAAAGAATTGTGCCCTCTCTGTTTTGAAGGAAGGATTCGACTTAATCAGTGTCATCCAAAGGTCGAAACTGTAATGCTTATAAAAGTTCATGGGCGTTAATGTACTAAATGGCAGGCCGGCGTGATATATAAAATGAACATCACTGTTCTCAATTCGTGTAATTCGGTTTTAGTAATTCGTGTAATAAATATGCATTAACTATAAGTGTACTTTTTCAAAATCTCAATAAAATTATCTGTTGGATGAGGTTCGCCGATGGCCCTGAATTTCCAGCTTCCATCTTTACGGTAAGCTTCGGCAAAAACCATGGTGCACATGCCAGCCAAAGATGCGTCACCGGAAAGGCTATATCTTGTTATTTCTTTTCCTTTCGAATCCACTGCCCTGATAAAGGCATTTTCCACCATATTAAAATGCTGATTGTTTTGCCTTCCCTGGTAAATGGAAACTAAAAAAAGGATCTTTTGATATTTAGGATCGAGGGAATCCAATTTTACAATGATTTGTTCATCATCTCCATCTCCTGCGCCGGTTCTGTTATCGCCGGTAAGCCAAATATGGCCGGAAGGATGTGTCATTGAATTAAAAAAGATAATGTCACCTTCATACAAACCAACCTGTTTGCCATTTTTCGCCTCCACCGTTCTGCCGAGGTTGGCCACTTTACCATTGCTGTCCAATAAAAATGCGATCGCATCCAAATCGTATTCTACTTCTTTGGTACCTCCAAATAATTTACCCAAAAGGCCACCACTATTCTTTTGTTTCACATCCCAGCCAAGCCCCATGGTCACTGAAGATAAATCAAAGGACTCTCCTTTATCGTTTTTACGGAGGTCGATGGTTTGTCCTTTTACTAAGTTGATAGCCATTGCGTGTATTTTTAAAAGGTGAAAGGTTATTTTATTACGGTTCCGCTAAAATATTTGTTTACAAAAAAAGCCAGGTCTTCCCGGTACCCAATGCCGGATGCTTCAAATTTCCAACTATTGTTTCTTTTGTACAACCTGCCAAACTCAACGCCCGTTTCGATAGAAAAATCTTCTCCCAGTTCATATTTTGCAATTTCCTGTTTAGTGGAATCATCTACGATACGGATATAAGAATTCCTTACCTGTCCGTAGTTCTGTTTCCTGTTTTGAGCATCATGGATGGTTACAATAAAAAGTATTTCCTGGATAGAAGGATCCACTTTTGCCAGGTCTACGATGATCGATTCGTCATCTTCCCCGTCACTATGCTTGCCATCGGGATCATCACCCGTGTGTTCCAATGCACCGTCGGGGGAAATTAGCTTTCCATTGGTTTTATCCATCCCGTAAAATACAAAATACGATTCAGCCGGAATTTGCCTCCTGCTATCAATCATAAAGGCAGACGCATCCAGGTCAAAGTCGAAGCCAGTACCTTCATTTGGATCCCAGCCAAGCCCGACTGTTAATTTCGATAAGCCGATGTCAATTTTTTGCCCCTTTTGTAAGTTGATCGCCATTATTAATTTATTTTAATAGAGTAAACAAATATAAAAAGGCCAGCCCTTCTGCACATGCCCATTGTGGCAACTATGTCCGAAACCAGGTAACGAAGCAGCAAGAAAGGAAAAGATATGTTTTGCATAAGGCTTTGGAATCATTCAGATTGACTGATTATTACGTTATCCAGGGTTAATAGTTTTTCACGGCAAGTGACTTTTAAATTTTTTAAGAGGTTAAAGGTAATATTATTTAGCCCTCGTTTAATTAGTTTTCTTTTGATTGGTAAGTGGGATATGACGACGTTTTTTAGGTGGTAATATGCAGTTCATAAACTGTTGGCTTGAGCAGTTCTTTATGTAAAGTAAAGTCGGGGTTAGTTCAGGCGGGTCGTTGCAAGTTAAGAGTGGTAAATTAAAAACCGGCAAGTTCTAAGCCTGGCGGTAGTAATTTATTGATTCAACAAGTTTTCTTTTTTCAGGCACTTTGAGATGGAGGAACAAAGGAGAAAATTTTGGAGGGAAACCGCATCCTAACTAAAGCTATTTTTTTGCAGCAAAAAGACCATCTATAAGCTGCTGGTTGAAATGTTCATCGATGTTGCCGGTAATATTATGATATACCGAACTGATGAAAATGGTTTCCACTGCGCTAAAGACCGCAAAGGTCACAGAAGCAACTAATATTGCAAGACCCACGCCAAGGAATAGGTTAATATACACGGCAACCAGCACGAGTGGAATAGCCGCCAGGAAAAAAACTACCAATTTTATTAACCCCAGGCTAAAAGTTGATCCCAGGCTTTCTCCCCATTTTTCCTTCATCATTTGGGTGGAGCGTTTGAATGCGGCAATGGGACCAAGATTTTCGTAAGCAATCACCGGAACTACAAAAAAAGTAGCTACATTCCACACAATGCCTAAAAGGCCGGTGACGATCCTGCCTATAATCCCCGTATTTTCCTGTATGATTTTTAAAATGGTACCCACGGTGGCTGCAAAAAAGGCCCAGGATATAATAACGCCAATGCGGCTGGTACTGAATTTAATGCCGATCGCAACACTAACTTCTTCTCCATCAAAATACAGCCTGGTGCAGTGGATCAGCGCCATGTTGAAGAAAACAATGATGAAATAATTGACAAAATAGAAAACGAACAGAATGGCGTAGTTAAGCACGGGGTTATCGGTTTCCAGGTAATTCACATCCCAGCCGGCGGAGGCCAGCATCCCGGTAATAAAAGTCGCCATCACCAATACAAGAGAAATGCCTGCAAGAATGGGGAAGATGATAAGTTGTTTGTTGTTTTTTAAGATGGTAAAACTGTTGCGGGTGATAGTCCACCCTGTGCTGAGGCGTTGGAAAAATTTCATAAAGTAGTTTTTAGGGACACTAAATATATACAATGAATGGCAAAAGGAATTATTTTTTTGTTGGTGCGATAATTTAGTAAAAAGCACCATACATGCTGTTCTATCAATAGATAATAAGAATCTGTTTTTGTTTTGTGTGATGATTGCCCAAAGAAAAAGCCTCCGTTCAGTGGAAGCTTTAAATATTAAGTCAATATGTTTTTTATCGCTAGGGATTTTCAGTGGTTACATCCTGCGCCAGCCTTGCATCGTCGGGCGTATTTTCGAGATCCCGGTCAAGCGTGTACAAGGCATCGCTGTTGATTTTTTCACCACCTGCAATTTTTATTTTATCCAGTAAGCTCAGGGCCAGCGTTTCTTCTTCTGTTTGCTCCTTTACAAACCATTGCATGAAATTCCATGTGGCCCAATCTTCCTCTGTAAGGCTCAGTTTTACTACCTGGTAAATAGCTTTGGTATTGTCAACTTCATGATTGAACACTTTTTCAAAACAGTCGTTGATATTAAGCGGGTCTGCCGGCGGGGCCGGAATAGCAGTAACTCTTACCACAGCGCCTCTTTTTAAAATATATTCCAATATTTTCATCATGTGGTTTCTTTCTTCATGCGCATGCCTGAAAAGAAAATTGGCAATGCCGCCATAACCCTGGCTATCGGCCCATGCGGCATAGGATAAATAAATCTGTGAAGCATGTGCTTCCTTGGTCATCTGGTCGTTTAATGCAGAAGCCATTTTGTCTGAAAGTCTGTTTGTGTTCATGATATTTTTATCGTTTAACAGGTTAAAATATGCTGTTTCAACAGGTGTGCATTTTTAATGCCAACAATGTCCTCTACGCCCCGGGGCTGCTATTAAACCGATACCACGTGACTTGTTATCGCTACAAAACGCATCAAATGTAAGTTACTGTTTTAGGGTTATTTCTTGAAAGAATTCGTTTGGTGAGATGCGGCGTTTTCACCCGCGAATGAATGGCTGAACTGCTAATCATAATATCCATCTTACGCTCCTACACAAATGCATCCCTGCTGGTTACTTGTTAAAAAAAATAAAAAGATGAGGTAAGATTGTAAACGTACGAAATGTTTCCTATCTTTATTTCATGAACCGGAAAAAAACAAATGATGCTAAAACAGAACCTACCAGGTCGGAGTTGGAAATACTGCAGGTATTATGGCAGTATGGCCCATCAACTGTACGTTTTGTGAACGATACTTTAAATGCGCAGAAACGTGCTGTGCAATATACGTCAACGCTAAAGCTGATGCAGATAATGGCCGAAAAGCAACTCCTTAAAAGAGATGAAACCAATATGAAGCATATTTATATGGCTGGTATGGAAGAACAAAAAACAAAAGGAATATTGCTGGACCGTTTTGTGGATTCACTTTTTAATGGTTCGGCCAGCAGTTTGATGATGCAGTTGCTGGGCAACAAAAAAACTTCTAAAAAAGAGTTGCAGGAGATCAAGGATCTCCTCGACAAACTTGATAAAAGCTAACCCAATAAAACGGCTGTATGCGCTTGCTATTTTCAAACATTATTGGCGATGAAATTATCCGGGCTTTAAACTGGACGCTCATTCATTCATTATGGCAAGGAATGTTGTTGGCAATGATCGCCGGAGCTATTATTTTTTTTACAAAAACATCCAGACCAGCCATCCGTTATAATTTACTAACGGCTGCCTTAATGCTTTTTGTAATCGCTGTAGCCGCCACCTTTTTTCTACAGGTAATCAAGGCAAAGCAAGCAGCGCCAGTAAGCGAAATGCTAACTGGCGGCTCAGTTGCAGCCATTAAGGAGCCTGCTTCTACATCCTTTTATGTTGAGCAACAGCCCATTGCTTTAAAAGCAATCGCGTTTTTAAATGAGCATGCACATTGGATCATACTTGCATGGCTTTTAATAATTGGTCTGCGCATTATCAAACTCTCCACGGGTTTGTACGCGGTCTTCCAATTAAGGCGAAAACAGGTTTTTTGTCCGGGGCAATATTGGAGCAACCGGCTGGCAGTTTTATCCGGTCAACTTCAGATTACCCAGCCCGTACGTTTACTGCAATCGGGCCTTGCGAAAATGCCCGGGGTAATTGGCTATTGGAAGCCCGTAATTTTATTTCCTGCTGCCATGCTTGCCTCGCTGCCGGTAAATGAAATAGAAGCCATCCTGGTACACGAACTGGCTCATATCCGCCGAAGGGATTTCCTCGTGAATATGCTTCAGTGTATCCTTGAAATTGTTTTCTTTTTTAATCCTGCCGTACTATGGGTTTCTTCCCTGGTAAAAATGGAGCGGGAAAATTGCTGCGATGATATTGCCCTGAAACAAACCGGCGACAAACGCAATTATATCAATGCACTGATATCTTTTCAACAGTATCATGTTAGCATCCCTTCTTCCCTTGCCAATGCATTTACCGGTGAAAAAGGCCAGCTGTTGAACCGGGTAAAAAGAATCATTTATAACAAAAACCAAACGTTAAACAATATGGAAAAGAAATTTTTAGTCGCGGGAATGATCGTTGCCTGTGCATTTATTGTTGCTTTTTCTACGAAAAAGGATTTAGAGCATCATTCTCTAAAAAACGCTGCTGTTTCCCATGCTGTCCGGATCGATGAAAATCACCAGGCGCTGAATCCGGACACAATTCCTCAGAAAATGAAAGAAAGCCGGGATGGTACAAAAGAAACAATTATCCAAACCGATAACGGCAAGAAATACAGGATCATTTCAGGTAAGAATGGCGTGAAAGAACTGTATATCGATGATAAAAAGATTCCGGCGGAGAAAGTGGATGCTTACAGGGATCTTACTGAAAAGATATTAGCTGAATCCAATGCAGTTTCAGAAAAGGAAATGGACGAATCGGAAGAGATTTTGGAAAAATCGCATCAGGATTTGATAAAGGAAAAAGTAGCCATGGAAAAAGCACAGGAAGAGTTGGCGCATGAAATGGAGCAGGCAAACAAAGAAATGCAGGCGTCTCAAAAGGAAATGGCCGAGGAAATGAAAACTGCAAAACTACAAATAGAGCAGGAGATGAAGCAGTTCAGCAACGAACAGAAGCAGTCAAAATTTAACACCAAAGAGTCGAAAAGACAAGCGGAATTAGTCATGTTGGACATGCAGGCGGCGAAGAAACAAATGGCGCTCAATATGCAACAGGGTAAAATAACCATGGAGCTGGCAAAAAAGAACTTCGACCAGGCAAACCAGCAAATACAGCAATCAAGAAAGGCGCTGAGGGAATCCCAGCTGGCTATGCTGGAGTCTGAAAAATTGCAGGAAAAAATCATAGGTGATTTCATCCGGGAAAACATTATAAAAAATAAAGAGGAGTTGCATTCTTACAGGCTCACCAATAATGAACTGATCGTTAATGGCATTAAACAACCAGCAGCTATTCATAAAATATTTAAAGAGAAGTATGTAAAGGGTAATCACTGGACAATGGTCTTCAATGATTCTGATCAGGAAAAATAAAGTTGGGAAATATTGGTAAAAAAAAGGAATTCAAGGTGCGACTGAATAATGTGAGTAATTAAATCCCCACTGGCTCTCAGGCGGTCCAAATGGGTTATGAAAGAAAATCTGGCACATAATTTAACCATGTTATTTTTTGTGTTTCTTAATAACCTATAATAATGAGCAATTCTAACGCAATGTCCTATCCTCAGAAACTGTGTTACCAACTTTTAATGATCCTCCTGATTGGCTTCTTTATCTATGTTGGGCACGGCGTATTGGTGCCTGTTTATTTTTCCATTCTTTTATCTATTTTATTGTTGCCGGTTACCAGTCTTCTTCAAAAACTGTATATACCATCCACCCTTGCCAATCTGATCTCTGTTATTTTTGCGCTTGCTGTGATCGCGGGGGTAATTTATTTTCTCTCTTCACAAATGGCTGGCTTCTTTAATGATATACCCGCTATCAAAGAACACCTGGTCGACCACATCACTACACTGCAAACATGGGTAGAACAGAAATGGCATATCAGTACTGCCGAACAAAAGGTTTTTATTGAAAATGCGAAGCAAGGCATACGGCACTCCGGCGGACAGTACATCGGTCAAACATTTTTGACCCTGTCAGGAACAGTGGTATTGATTATTATGGTTTCAATTTATTCCTTTTTAATTCTATGCTACAAACAATTGATTAAAAGGTTTTTATTTGCGATTTTCAGCAGTCAGCACAAAGAAAGCCTGCAGCATGTGATCCTTGAATCCAAACTGATTATTCAGAAATATATGACTGGCCTGATCATCGAAATGGCCATCGTAGCAACCTGTAATTCAATCGCTTTGTTGATAATTGGTGTCAAGTATGCCATTTTCCTGGGCGTATTTGCGGCCGTACTCAATATCGTTCCCTATGTGGGATTATTTACCGGGCTACTTTTCACCGTATTGGTTACCCTCGGCAATTCGTCTGATATGCATGATATCATTTGGGTAATTGTGAGCATGGAGATCATCCACTTCTGTGATGCCAATTTTCTAATGACAAAAATCGTGGGATCAAAAGTGAAGGTGAATGCCCTGATGACCATTATGGGGGTGGTTGTAGGCGGTTCCCTAATTGGATTGCCCGGAATTTTCCTGGCTTTACCCACAATCGCTATTTTGAACGTAATATTCTCCCAGGTAGATGCGCTCAGGCCCTGGTCCATCCTGCTGAGTGATGATCGGGAGAATATTCCCGAGAAAAGAATTTTGCGGCATCTGCAAAAGATTGCTACAAAAAAGAACAGGAAGGTTCTGATGAAATAACAACTTAATTATTTTGTTTAGCAGTAATATTAAGGCACAAACTTCAACACTGAGTTTGTGCCTTAATATTAATTGATAAAATTTTTTTGAACCGGGCAACAAGTCCCTGGTGAAGCTTCACAGGCGTCGCACTCTTCAACTTTTGTGCAAGAATCATCATTTACCGCTCCGAAAAAAGCAGTTTCATGACCCGGTTGTTCCTCGTTAAATTGATAAACTTAGTCGGCTATGGCCTGGTAGGTAAGCGCCCTGAATTTTTCCACCACATCCCCATGACTGCCTCCTTGTAACTGGCGATAAAATAACATTACGAGCTTTTCCTTGGGATCCACCCAATAAGAAGTGGCGAAGGCGCCTCCCCAGCTAAAAGTACCTTCGCGGGCCGGGGTACGTGCACTTCCTCGCTCCGTTACCACCTGGAAGCCTAGCCCGAATTTATCGGCACCCAGGCTAAGATCCCCAATCTGGTTCATGGTCATCATCCGCACGCTGTTGCGACTGAGCAGCTGTTTTCCATTGTATTTTCCATCATTCAGCAACATTTGTAAAAAGACTGCATAATCATAAATGCTGGAAGAAAGGCCGGCACCGCCTGAATAATAATTGCTCTTAAGCAAAGGATAGTTTGCTACGGTAGGGCCATTCAGCATATTGCCACCCGATTTTTGAAGGTGCCCCGAGGCATCTTCCGAATACAAATTAACGAGGCGGGCCGCTTTATCGGGTGGAACAGAAAAGTAAGTGTCCTTCATTCCCAATGGATCAAAAATTCTTGTTTTAAAAAAGTCATTGAGTGTCATGCCGGAGATGACTTCCACCAGGCATCCCAATAAGTCAGTATTTAAACCATAGGTAAATTTTTCGCCCGGCTGGTGCATCAGGGGCAATTTGCCCAAGCGGTTCATCGCCTCCAAAAGTGTGCTGTTGGTAACGCCGATACCTACAGTGACATTATTTTTCGCATAAATCGCATTGGCCTCTTTGCTGCCAATTTGCGCATAACCAATTCCGGAAGTATGTGTGAGCAAGTCACGCAGCGTAATTTCCCTCTTAGCTGGTACAGTGGTATAAGTACTGTCTTCCGCATTGAATTTATCTAATACTGTTTGCTTTTGAAAAGCAGGTATATATTTTGAAACGGGATCGTCCAATAAAAGTTTTCCTTCTTCAAATAACATCATGATGGCCACACTGGTAATGGCTTTGGTTTGAGAAGCGATCCTGAAGATAGCATCTTTCTCCAACGGCTTTTTAGCAGCAAGGTCATTATAGCCCGCAGCTTTGTAATAGACAACTTTTCCATTATGAACCAACAAGGCTACCCCGCCGTTCATCCATTCTTTTTGCACCCATTCATCCATTGCGTTGTCGATGCGCTTCAGGCGTTCTGTTGAAAAGCCCGCCGCTTCGGCATTGGCAACAGGCATTATTGTTTGAGCGGAAACGAAGGTAACCTGCAAGACAATGGATAAAAGAAAAAGAGATTGTTTTTTCATAAACAAATTTTTGAGGGATGATTACAAACGATACTAAAGTTAGGGGTCAGAGAGGTATTAAAAAATAGCCGTGGCGAAATATAATTTCATAGATGCACTAACTATTCACGCCGCATGTATAAACCTTGCCAGCACTAATCTTTAAACCCTTGCCCCCGCAATGCTTTTCCGGTTCTTGCGCCGGTATGTTTTCCCGCATCTACAATAACTTCTCCGTTCACCAATACATACATAAAACCTTTGGAGTATTGATGGGGACGTTCAAAACTTGAAAGATCCTGCACTTCCTGTTCATTAAACAATACGATATCCGCAGCAAGTCCTTCTTTCAATAAGCCACGGTCTTTCAAATGGAATTTTTGTGCCGGCAGTGCAGACATCCGGAGGATCGCTTCTTCGAGCGAAAGAATTTTTTCATCCCGCACGTATTTTGCAAGCACCCTTGCATTGGTGCCATATCCACGGGGATGTGGCGCTCCCTGTCCAAATACACGTATACCCGCATCGGACGCAAACATGTTGAAAGGATATTGCATAATGCGCTCCACATCTTCCTCGCTCATCCCGTGAAAAACCATTCCGGCGCCGCCTTGCTGCATCATTTCCATGATCGTAACCGCTTCTTCTTTTGCATTGTGTTTTCTTCCCTTTAGCAGGTTAATGGCTTCCATGCTTTTTCCGTTTAACGTGGTGTCAGCCTTATAATAAGCCACCATAGCATAACTATAGTGCTTTAGCTTTCGGTTCTTCAATTTTTTCATCATTATTTCGATGATTTTTTTGCGGGTTTCCGGCTGGTTTAATCTTGCGTTGAGCGAATCCTGCCCGTCGGCCAGTATCTCGTCAGGTATCAAAGTGCTTAAAGAAGTGCTGCTGGCGGTATAGGGATATTGGTCGATGGTTACATCCAGTCCATCATTTCGGGCGGCGATGATCATAGCAACAGTTTCTTTGCTTCGTCCCCAGTTTTGCTGGCCGCTTAGTTTGAAATGAGATATTTCTACCGGCATCCCGGCCTCCCTTCCGATTTCCAATGCTTCGCTGATTGCCTGGGTCACGCTGTCTCCCTCGTCACGCATATGAGTAGCGTAAATGCCTCCATATTTTGATGCAACTTTTGCCAGC
This sequence comes from Ferruginibacter sp., assembly GCA_025963635.1. Lineage (GTDB taxonomy): Bacteria > Bacteroidota > Bacteroidia > Chitinophagales > Chitinophagaceae > Ferruginibacter. Next base: position 9,266 of record JAOQAK010000073.1, on the reverse strand, counting down.
CGCACTATTTCAGTCGTTTTCGAATAAGTGCCTGGGATATAAATAAGGCCTGTAGACAAGCCAGCCGCACCATCTTTCATTGCCTGCTCTACAAGCTTTTCCATCTGTAATAATTCCAGTTCGGTTGGATCACGATTGGACCTGCCCATTACTGCTTTCCGAACATCATTGTGGCCTACCAGGGAAGCAACGTTCACCGATAATTTCAATGAATCGATCCATCGGAGGTATTTGCCCATATCCACATTGGAAGCGCCGCAGTTACCCGTAACAACCGTGGTTACACCATCCAGGATAAAGTTATCGGCGGTAGGGGTTTTTAGTTCATCTCCCTCAATATGCGTATGCACATCTATAAAACCAGGCGCAACGATCAGGCCCTTTGCATCAATTACTTTCGTAATGCCATTAGCCGGTATTTGCTTTTGTATCAAAGCGATCCTGCCATCCTTTACGGCCACGTCGGCATAATACCAGCTGTTGCCAGTTCCATCGATAATCTTCCCGTTTTTTATTACCACATCATACTCTTGTGCTAAGAGCGAAAGAGGAACTATTAAAATTATGAACAGGATGCTTCTCATAAATGATTTTAAATTATTCAATGCAGTTGCCAGCTTTTCAAAAATTATAGAATCTCACCTCCCGGGTTCATTACCGGGATGGTAAGTGCTTTCGGCATATTTTAAAACATCTTCTTTGTAAAATAATACGTCTTTAAATTTTCCCGTAGCATACATATCAAGCTGGTCGCTAAAATGTTTAGATTGAGGATCACCGCTTTCTCCCCCGGCCAACAAAGATTTTGCCGTAACCCTTTTGCCAAACTCAACCGCACACACAAAACTGTTGCCACTAACTCCATATCTTTTCTTAGTTCCGGGATAATATTGGCTGCTATAAGAAGGAAGCATGCCCCATAGCGACGAAGCAAAGCCAACGGGCACACTCGGTTCATTGTCGTCGAAAGGCTGATTGAGGTCTCCGCTTATACGCTGATACCGGTTGATATCTCCCCACGGAACCTGCCATTTACCATAACGCTGGTTTAAACTGGCAATAGCTTCCGCCAGAGGGGTAAGCAGTTCGTTGGAAGAAGCATGGGATGCAAATTTTTCAGTGGCTGTTACCTGGTCCTCTTCTCCTTCATCAATGTAAACCTTACGGATACCAGGAGATAAACGCTGTGCCCATTCAATGGCAAGGGTGGTGGCAACGGAGTTTTCACCGGAACGGATATCCCAGCTTTTTAAAATTTTAATGGCTTCAGATAATGCTGTAAATAATGAATCACCCTGGTGTTCTTTTTTTTCAAAGGCCGAAATTAATGCGGGTAATAAAAGTTCAAAAGCTGAAAGATGCCGGTCATAACCAGCGGCAATGGTTTTATCAAGCGTAAATGCTTTTTCGTTTTTCAACACTTTTACCGCATTGATACCCCTGAAATTTTCACCATCCGGCGCCATATAAGAGGGATAATTTTCTTTTTTTGGGCTGCTGCTTCCCGACACGGTAAATGGCGTGGAGTTGCAGTTTTGAATCCACCCGGTAGCCGGATTGTACACATGTACGATCTCATTGAGTGTGTGCAATCCCTGCCATTCAGTAGAAGAAACACTCCCATCAACAGGTTTGCTCCAGTTTAGTGCCTTATCTCTTCTTGGCACAAAATCTCCATGCCAGTAGGCAATGTTTCCTTTGTTGTCTGCAAATACGGTATTGTTGGAAGTGTTGGCATACAATTCCATTGTTTTTTTATATTCATCAAATCCTCTTGCCTTGGTTCGTTGCCAGCTTTGTATCAAACTGGTAAGGGAACGATTGTATCCTTTTACACTGATGTACCGCCCATTCCGTATAGCCATAATTGGTCCGTGATGGGTATACAAACCGGTGAAACTCTTTGTTTCAATTGTATTTCCTTTCTTAAAGGAGATACTTATTTTTTGCCGGGTAACCGGCCGAAACAGCCCATCATATTTATAAGAAAGCCCTTTCTCGTTTTCAACGATCTTTTCTTCGTAAAGGTCGGCCACATCTACATTGCTTGATGTATGCATCCACCCACAATAGGCATTAAAGCCCTGGTAAATAAAGAACTGTCCCCAGGTAACGGCGCCGTAAACATTCAGGCCTTCTTCACTCACCATATGTACTTCCGGCCGGAAATAAAACGTAACGTGCGGATTGATATAAAGTATAGCGTTACCCCCCGCAGTTTTGGATGGCGCGATGGCGAATCCATTGGAACCGCTGGTATTTACAAGAAATTTCTTTTCATTGGCTGCTGCGGGCTGAAGATTTCCGGTATAAAAATTTTTCACCTCGGCTTCGGTAACGTCGCCGGTGCTGATGGCGCCAATACTTCCATCAGTCCATAGTAAAGGATACCAGGGCCGAAAGCGGTGCAGTAATTCGGGATGAACTGTAGGATGTTTAAAGAGGTAATAATTAACACCATCCGCAAAAGCATTTAATAACTTTTGTAACCAGGGCGGACTTTTTTTATAATCATCTACGGCCGCAGCAGAATCGATGATCAATTTTAGGTACAGATCATTGTACAATTGCTGCTCTCCTTTTATTTCGGCCAACCGGCCCAGCTTTTCGATATAATTGGCTTCCACTCTTCTAAAATCATCCTCACATTGTGCATAAAGAAGTCCAAATACTGCATCGGCATCCGACTTGCCATAAACATGCGGAATGCCCCAGTTATCACGAATGATCGTTACCTGTACAGCTTGTCGCTGCCAACGGCCGATTTCATCCTTACTGAATGGCTGTGCGAACAACTGTACCGGTAAGAAAAGAAGAATGAGTAAATTTTTCATTTGTATTTAGTAAGAATCCGGCATTACAAATGGGTTGGTAAAGAAATGGTAGATGGTTTCATTAAATACCTGCGGGTTCTTTCTTAATGCAGCATGAGTGGAACCGGGCAGCACACATAAATTAGATTTAGGAATGGCCCTGAAAATTTCGATAATATGAGACAACCTGATCACATCCCGGTCACCGCACATCACCATCACCGGTGCCTTAATACCAGCCAGTTCTTCGGAAGTGATATGCGGATGGTATTGCATCAAACGAAGCAATTTTACCTTACCGGTCACATTTTTAAAACCTGCTTTTAAGGAATCCTCATATTTAATAAAGTCTTTTTTACCCTGTTCTTCAATTTTTGGATAAAGCACCGCACTATCAGGCCTTGTGTTTGGAGCCATGGCGGCCAGCATTTTTACTTTTGCTGGATAACGGAAGGCGGTGATCAATCCAATGATTGCTCCATCACTTTGACCGATGACAAAGGCGGAATCGATTTTCAATTGATCCAGGAGGCTATTGAGATCTGCTGCCATTCCATCATAGGTAAGACTATCACTTTCGTCCTTCGACTTTCCCTGTCCGCGGCTGTCAACAGCAATTACTTTATAATGTTTAGAAAAAAAAGCTATCTGCTCACGCCCGGAATTGATAGATCCGCCGTTACCATGTATTAAAGCCAATGGCTCGCCTTCGCCATATATTTCATAATAGAGTTTGATCCCGTTTACGTCTGCATATTTGCCTGCGGCAGCATTTGCTCCATAGGCAACAGCGGCCGGTTGTTTACTTTTGCAGCCAAATCCAACCGAAATGATTGCGATTAGCAAAATAAAAGCAAAACCATCGACCTTTTGTTTAGTCAATTGAATGGAAGGCATAAGCAGTTATTTATTTAATTATAAGAGATTATTTAGTATCAACATACGGGGATATTGCAAACTTTTACCGAGCCGTCCGGTATTGCTCTAGTGTGGCTACGAAAACTAGTTATAAGGGTGCAATCCCGTGGAGGGTGTAATTGTAGCTGATCCTGAAAATGAATCAGTCCTCCCTACTACCTTTATCTCCAACAAACCAATTTTCCTTATTTTTAAACAGCACATTAAAAGTGGTAAGTGATCCATAACATCGTGTAATATATTGCTGGATGTTAACTTTATCCTCATCAGCAAGTTTCTTGTTGCTGTTGATATTTTGTTCCAGCACCCGCAACCGGTCTCTTAACATAACTATTTTATGAAAGAAATCATCGATCGGGATCTCCTTTGGCTTTTGGGTTTTATCGTAAGGCTGCAAAAGCATGGTGCCGCCCTTCCATCGGTCGCCCAGCGGAACAATTTCGGAAACATCCGCCCATAGGCGCAAAATTTTTAATAACGATTTTTCCGTTGCTGAAACGGTTTCCACTTCCACAGTAACATTTTCAGGAATAATCTCATCCAGGTTAGTATCCGTTTTGTCAATTTCCTTTATACCATGATGAATAAAGGATATAAGATAAGTAGCATATCGCACACCGCAAATAACACCTGGGCCGTATTGCGTATGCTGTAATCTTGTGCCGATCCCGAGAGTAGTTTGTTCCATAAAAAGGTTTAAAAGGTGTATGATTGAAGGTTTAAGGTTGAAACCGTGAGATTGTGCTGTATCCTTCACGCCTTATTCCTTTCACCTTTCGCCTTTTTATCTGACCGAATTTATAAAAAGATTCTATGGGTTGTCAGTTTTATTTTTCCTGATTAATAAATCCTTTTTAAACTGGTAAGACGCAGTTAAGATATATTGATAAAATTCGATCGTGGAAGCCGTTTGGGTAAATTCAAAATCAGGCTTGTACAAAGCCATAAAATCATCCAGTTCTATTCCCTCCAACCGCGTGATCCTTTTTACGGCTGTTTTATTAAAGCGGTATTTTATATAATTTTCCTGTTCCTGCTCCAGCAAGCGGTCTTGCATTCTCCGCATTTGCTTATTTCGCTTAAACCGAAAAATATTGATGAATTCGTCCAGGTCGAGTCCTACAGAACCTGTTCCGGGATTTATAGAGGAAGCGATGCCTGGTTTTTCAAATCCGAAAATTTTGCGATAGTACTGCCTGTTCTCAATGGAATCCTGCCGGAAGTTTTTACTATAAACTTTCACCTCTTTCATCGTTTTGAACCTTTCGGTTACCCTCACATGCAGTGAAATGTCGAAACTGCCGATATTCGGAATTTGTTTTACGGCGAACTTGGCCGTGGGTTTATTATTGTAGATAAAGGTGAGCGAATCCTTATCATTCGTTACAATTTCATAGCGGCCGCTGGAATCTGTAATAGACTGGGTACCGATTCCGCTTTGCACCAATACATCGGGTACGGGAATGTATTTGGTTGAATCGTACACTGTGCCACTTACAGTAAGTTGGGCCACTACTGATCCTGTTGCCAATAAGGAAAAGACTGTAAAGTAAAATATTTTAAGTTGCTGATTCAGGCAATATGATTTGTAGGTGGCAATATTACGGTAACAATTGTAGTTTCTATGAACGGGCGTTCCTTTTAACGGCTATTTTGCATTTTAAGGAGGTCTTCTATTACCTCGGGAAAATGTTTGTGCTCCAGCAAATGAATTTTTTGAGCGAGTGTTTCGGGCGTATCATTTTCACTCACGCTGCAGGTTGCCTGGAAAATGATATTACCATGATCATATAACTCATCCACATAATGAATGGTGATTCCACTCTCTTTTTCACCGGCTGCAATAATGGCAGCGTGCACCTTATCTCCGTACATTCCTTTACCCCCGTATTTAGGCAAAAGTGCCGGATGGATGTTAACGATCTTATTAGGGAAAGCCCTTATTAAGGAAACGGGTACTTTCCATAGAAAGCCAGCCAGGATAATAAATTGAATTCCTGCCTTTTTTAATTCTGCAACATAGCCATCACCTCGAAAGAATCGTTCTTTATCGATCAGCAGCGTATCGATGTTGTTTTTGGCAGCAATAGAAAGCACGCCTGCATCGGGCTTGTTCGATACAATTAAGTCTACGCGGAAAACTTCTTCTCCTTTTTTAGCCGACAGGTACATTTGCTCTATTATTTTTTGGGCATTACTACCTGCTCCGCTCGCAAATATGGCTACCCGGATGATTTTATTCCTTTTACCGCTCATTCTTGCCTGGATTTTTTTTAGATATGCAATAAAAAATGAATATTGTCCAAAAGGGATACTAATCATCAAAACGCAAAACGGCCAGAGCAGGCATACCAGGATGATGTAAATAAATACCCACCAAAAACCCTGGTCGATTCCGGTGAAAGCCATCAATTTTCTACCCGCCATTCCGCACAGGCTTCCCCCGATAGCAAAGGTGAAAAGGATCAAAACAAGGTTAAGTGCATTTACGTGCCAGCGCTGTTTTAGCTTTTTAAACATTCAGCAAAAGTGTGCTAAAAATTCGTGAAATGGTGAAGCAAAAGTAAAAAACCGGCGGGTCCTGATCTGTTTACAATTTCATGACAATGGCCTTCCGCGATATCAAACAAAGGCCTGAAAATCAAGCGTGGCAAGGGAAAATATTTTTTTAAAATGTTAGTATTATGTCAATATCCTGCCTTATTTTTGCAGGCATAGAAGGATATTTTTCCACACCAGACACCCGTTTTCAACTGTATGAGTTCTAATAGAAAGAGTATTGTCAACATCTTAGCGTGCTTCCTGTTTATTTCGTTGGTCTCATTTTCAAATACAAGCTTTGCTGCTGATGGCGAAGCATTGTTTAAAGCCAATTGTGCCAATTGTCACAAGCCATTGGAAGATTTTACAGGGCCTGCCCTGCAGGGTGCAAGAAAAAGGGAGCCAAGTAAAGACTGGGCGATAAAATGGGTGAACAATGTAAACTCTATGCTGGAAACGGACCCTTACGCGAAGTCACTTTTAGCTAAGTTTGGCTCCAGGATGACCCAGTTTAACCTGAAAACTGAAGAAATCACGGCTATATTAGATTATGTGGATGCTTATAAGCCACCTGCCGCTCCTGCAGGTCAGCCGCCGGGCGAAACCGCTCCGGCCGACGATAATTCCTTATTATTTGGAATTCTTACACTTATACTCGCAGTGATTGCTTTAATATTATTACAAGTAAATAGTAGTCTTAGGAAATTATCCGACGAAAAAGAAGGGATTTTGCGTGCGGAACCCGTGCCTTTTTATCGTAATAAGAGCTACCTTATGATGGGTATTTTGGTTTTGTTCTGCCTGGGTGGTTATATGACCATCAATGCTGCGATGGGTTTGGGAAGGATGAAAGGATACCAACCTGAGCAACCTATTTATTACTCTCATAAAGTACACGCAGGCACCAACCAGATTAGTTGTTTATACTGTCACGGAGGTGCACAGGATAGCAAACACGCAAATGTTCCATCCGTTTCAACCTGTATGAATTGTCATATGGCAATTAAAGAATATAAAGGTGATCCTATCTTTAGAGAAAACGGGTTGCAGGTAAATGGTACCGCCGAAATTCAAAAGCTGTACAGCTACGCTGGATGGAATCCAGACTTAAAAAAATATGACAAACCAGGTACACCGATTGAATGGATAAAAATTCACAATCTTCCGGATCATGTATATTTCAACCATAGCCAGCATGTAAAAGTGGGCAAGCAAAATTGCCAAACCTGCCACGGAAATATCCAGGAAATGCCTGAAGTTTACCAATTTTCAGAGCTGAGCATGGGTTGGTGTATCAATTGTCATAGGGAAAGTAAGGTCGATTTCTACAATAAATCTACAGGCGAGGGCAACAAATTCTACAGCATTTACGAAAAGTTTCACAACGATATCAAGGCCGGCAAAATGGCAGATAGTGTTACAGTTGAAAACATTGGTGGCACAGAATGTCAAAAATGCCATTATTAAATTAATTAGCTAATTAGCCAATGTGCTAATTTGCTAATGGATCCCTACTTAACCTACCTAAGAAAAGGACTTTCAGAATTTTAAAAAATAGCATATTATCACATTAGCATATCAGCACATTATCATATTATGGAAAAAAAGTACTGGCAAAATTTTGGTGAGTTAAATCAGTCAGAAGGTTTTCAACAAACAGCGGAGAAAGAATTTAAGGAAGAGTTATTGCCGTTGGAAGATCTTGATGATAAAGGGCTGTTGGATGCCAAGACTCCAAGGAGGGATTTTCTTAAATATTTAGGATTTAGCACTGCAGCAGCTACACTTGCTGCGAGTTGCGAAATGCCGGTGCGCCATGTAGTGCCATATTTACAAAAACCTGATAATTTAACCCCCGGAGTGGCAAATCACTATGCCTCCACTTGTATTAATGAAGGAGATGTTACTTCAGTCATTGTAAAGCAAAGAGACGGACGGCCGATAAAAATAGAAGGGAATGAAAAGTCTTCTATCACTAAAGGTGGAACCAGCGCCTCGGTGCAGGCATCAGTGTTGGATCTGTACGATACAACCCGTCTTCGTTATCCCATGCAAAAGGCCGGGGGCGATTTCAAAGAAGTCACCACATTTGAAGCTTTTGATAAAATTGTTGCAGATGCAATGAGTGGCTTGGGTGGCAAACCGGTGGTGCTGCTTACTTCTACCATCAACTCTCCTACCACCTTACAGATTATTTCCGAATTCCTGGCCAAAAATGCCGGAAGTCGGCATATTCAATATGATGCGGTCAGCTATAGTGGTATGCTGCTGGCTAATGAATCCTCCTATGGGAAAAGGGCTCTGCCTTCCTACCATTTTGAAAATGCAAAAGTGATCGTGAGCATTGGTGCCGACTTTTTAGGTACCTGGTTAAGTCCCGTGGAATTTGCAAGTCAATACGCAGAAACCCGTCGCATTACAGGTGAAAAGCCTGCCATGAGTCAACATATTCATTTTGAAAGTACCCTGAGTCTTACCGGAAGCAATGCCGATGACAGGTTTATTCACAAACCTTCAGAAAAAACCGCAATAGCACTGTCTCTTTTAGCTAAACTGGGTGGTGCTGTTACAGCACCCGCAATCAGTGATGCTGATTTGAATAAAGGAATTGAGAAAGCTGCCGCTGCACTAAACGCGAATAAAGGTGCTGCCCTGGTCGTTTGCGGAAGCAACGATGTCAATTTACAGGTAATCGTAAATGCAATCAACGAGGCCATTGGAGCAAACGGAAAAACGATCAACCATGCGGTAACTTCTAATTATCGTGCGGGGATTGATGCAGACATGGTGCAATTGGTAACAGAGATGAATGCAGGTGCTGTCGGAGCATTGTTAGTGTATGCCACCAACCCCGTTTATACTTATTATGATAGCAAAAAATTTGTGGAGGGGCTTGCAAAGGTTCCGGTTTCCATTTCTTTTAACGCTACGATGAACGAGACCACTGAATTGTGCAAATACAGCATTCCGTCGCACCATTGGCTCGAAAGCTGG
>JAOQAK010000072.1 GCA_025963635.1 Ferruginibacter sp. | reverse complement strand
GTTGATCCCGGCCTGCCTTGTATAACGTAATTCAGCCAGGGTACGGGTTTCAGTATTCCGCAGCATAGCTTCCGGTACCCAGTTGGTGCCGCGAATGAATATGGGATAGCCATTCACATAAAATCTCCTTGAGCTGTCCGGCGTATTTTGATCGGAACTGATTTCTCTTATCCCAAATTTGTCCGTAACGGTATGCGACACCTCGCCTTTACCGGAAATAAACTTTAAACTCAAACTATATAAATACTGTCGCCCTTTATTCACGGGCCACCACAGTTTCGGATTTTTTAAATTTAATTGCTTGAACAATTCGGGGCCAAAAACAACCCTCCTTTTTTCCCATGGCTGAAGGGTGATCTTTTGCGCAAAGAGGGCATTGGCTTCTTTAATAAAGCCGGACAAAGTACCAGTTTGTATGCTATTGGATTCATTTGATATCTCTACAGAAACAGTTTCTGCAGCATGGCTGGTATCTGCCGGAGCAAGTTTTGTCTGTACAAAAGGATGCTCTAATACTACATCGCCTGTAGCATAAATTTCCACATCTTTCCAGATACCGGTATTGCGATCCCTGATTCCATCGGGCGCAGTAAAATCCCAGCCCACACTCATCAGCATGCTCACGTTTTTTCCTATTTCTCCATCTCCGCCGTTCCGGTTTTCACCGATTGCGCCAGGCCTGTCCGTTTTGGGCTTACTGTTAGTGCCAGGGATGTCCACCGGTTGTACACTGATGGCCAATGTGTTTTTTCCTTGCAGGTTTGCAACAGCAGAAATATCAAAAGCCTGGCTGTTAAACATACCTGCCATGGTACCTAAATTATGCCCGTTCAGCCATATTTCGCAACGGTAATTAATGCCATGCAATTTAAGCCAGGTGCGTTTTCCTTTAAAATTTGAAGGAATAATGAAGGAGGTTTTAAACCAGTAATGATAAAATGAATTGCCGGCATCTGCAAGATCAGGAATCAGCGCCCTTGATTTGCGGTTATTGTCTCCAAAATAGGGTTCGGGGTAAATGCCATTACTTACCAATGTATTTAAAACCGTTCCGGGAACGATGGCTTTCTGCCATCCTGCATCATTGAATTGATCGGTGGAAATGGCTGCACCATCTTGTTTTACATCAGTTCTTTTTTTTATTTTCCAGTCATATTTCCCGTGGAATCCTCTTACTGAACGAAGGAAAAAAGAGGAAGCTGAAGATGGTTTGCTTAAGCGGTTGGAAGACTGCGAAAACAATACAGTACTGCAACAGATAAAAAAAATTACGGCGGTACATTTGCTATTCATTGCCATTGGGTTTAGGTGTAAGTGTTTTCAAAAAAGCATCATATCAAATAGAATATCCTTTTTATTGCCTGAATTGCTTTTCGCTTGTTTTGATAACCATCATGGCAAACAATCTAAAACTTAAGCGGTAAACACTCTTTGCGCATTATATCACCGTCACCCAAATAGACCTAAACCTCAATAGACCGGAAAAAAATATTGGTTTTTATTTCGCCGTTAGTGAGGTAATTGAGTTCTGGCGTTACTAAATGTTGAAAATTTTATCACCTACAATTAAGAAAAGAATGAACAAAGGACTGCAACTTTTGCTTTTTACCTGGCTGCTATGCCTGCTCCCTTTTACAAGCTATTCTCAAAAAAGGGATTACAGAAGCGAAATGAACGCTTTACAGCATACTATCCGGGAACATTTTTTTATAAGCAGTACCGGTTACTACAAAGAAACGGCTACAACTGACAAAGATAGCCGCCCTGTATCTTACCTCTGGCCATTGTGTGCTGTATTTGAGGCAAATAATGAAATGGAAAAACTGTTGCAGGATTCTTCGCTTGCAGGTTCAGTATTTGAAATTATTAGAAAATACCATAACGAATTAGCTCCCGCTCCGGCTTATGCATCATACAGCATGCAACACGGCGGCGGCTCAAGATTTTATGATGATAACCAATGGATCGGCATTACAGCGATGGATATTTACGAAAAAACAAAAGCAACCCGATGGCTGGAATCCGGTAAAGAAATTTACAGGTTTATGATGACAGGGTATGACACTACAGCAGCAGGAGGCCTGTATTGGGAAGAAGGCAATAAAAAAACAAAAAACACTTGTAGCAATGGTCCCGGAATCATACTGGCGCTCCAACTCTATAAAGCCACTAATAAAAATGCATACCTTGATACCGCCGTGCTTCTATACAACTGGGTCAACAAGACATTGAAAGCGCCCTCCGGCCTGTATTACGACAATATCAAAATCAATTCTGGCAGGATAGGGAAACATCAGTATACTTATAACACCGGCACAATGCTGCAATCGGCTATTTATTTGTATGAAGCTACCAATGATCCGGCATACCTGAAGCAAGCCACCAGTATTGCAGACAGTTCCCTTCCATATTTTTTTGACACTAAAAAGTTTAAAGATAACTATTGGTTTGAAGCCGTTTTATTGCGTGGATACCAGCACCTTTTACGATATAATAAAGATCCAAAGTATATCAATGCTTTTAAAGCCTGCCTTGACAACGCATTAGACAGCGACAAAAATGTAAATGGATTGATGGGCAAGAAAAGGCCTGAAAATCTTGTTGCACAAGGTGGAATGCTAGAAATACTGGCACGCTTTGCATGGCTCCGGGAAAATAATTTCCTGGCGGAAGTGGTGAATGATAAAGACTTGTTTGACTTGGTGGTGTATGGCGGTACTTCTGCAGGTGTTACTGCTGCAGTGCAGGCGGCAAGGATGGGAAAAAAAGTATTGCTTATTAGTTCAAATTTTCATCTGGGCGGACTCAGTAGCAGCGGTTTGGGAGCAAGTGATATTAATAATTACAAAGCGGTTGGTGGCATTTCGAAAGAGTTTTACCAACGGGTGTATGCCTGGTACAGCAAGCCGGAAGCATGGAAAGCCATCAGCCGGGAGCAATATTTTAAACTCAACGGTTTGATCTACGGCGGTAAAAATGACGGGGCAGCGATGCACTGGATGTTTGAACCAAAAGTAGCCGAACAAATCTTTGTTTCCATGATCCGGGAGAGTGGTGTATCCGTGGTATACAATGAAAGGCTGCAGCTTAAGACAGGTGTTAACAAAAATAAAAGACAGATAAAATACATTCAAATGGAAAGTGGCCGCCGGTTCCGGGGAAAGATTTTTATAGACGCTACTTATGAAGGCGACCTTATGGCCGGTGCTGGCGTTTCTTATATAGTGGGCAGGGAATCCAACGACGAATATGGTGAAAGCCGCAATGGTATTTTATTGAATGGTATCGTTGGAAAAGACAATCAAACGATTGATCCCTATATTGTTCCCGGGCAAAAATCATCCGGGCTGTTGCCTTTTATTGAAGCGAAAGCGCCGGGCAAAAACGGTAACGCCGATAATCGTACCCAGGCTTATTGTTATCGCTTTACACTTTCTACAGATACTGCTAACCAGTTGCCGATTACAAAGCCGCTTAACTATAACCCTAATCTCTACGAGATACTTGCGAGAAGATTGCAAGTGGATTCAGCGATGCAAATGGCTGATATCCTAACGCTAACGCCGATCCCAAATAAAAAAACGGACACCAATCATGGTGACCTTCCAGGCGGCAGTTTCGACTGGCCGAATGGCGATTACGCTACCCGTGAAAAACTGACCCGGTTACACAAGGATTATACTCTTGGGCTGGTCTGGTTTTGTGCCAATGACAAAAGGGTTCCGGTTAGAATCAGGAAGCAGATGAATCAATATGGCTTTGCAAAAGATGAGTTTATGGATAATGATCATTTCCCTTACTCAATTTATGTACGGGAAGCACGCCGTATGATCAGCGATTATGTAATGACAGAGCATGATTATTTTGGAAAGAAGATTGCGCCGGAACCAATCGGTCTGGCCACCTATCGCCTCGATACACATACCGTTACTTATTTTGTAGATGAAAATGGTAAACTGCGTAGCGAAGGCGTGCCCGTAAAAATCCCAGCCAATCCCTACGCAGTAAGTTATTTATCCATTCGGCCGAGGGCGAAAGAATGTACCAATTTATTGGTGCCGGGTTGTTTATCTTCCTCGCATTCGGCATACAGTTCAATACGCATGGAACCAGTATTTATGATCATGGGACAGTCTGCCGGCACCGCCGCTGCTATTGCAATTGATGAGAATGTAACGGTGCAAAATGTTTCTTATGATAAATTAAAGGATGCTTTGTTGCAGGGAAAACAATTGCTGACGAAAGAAGATATTAAATAAGCATTGCAATTATAGCGGCGACGAGATAGAGGTGGTAAAAGACGCCATGGAAAACTGAATTTGAACGGAGCGTCGCCAATGTCGTTGCTATGAAAAACTGAAGCTGGTTCACAAAAAATCCTTTTAGCTTTTGAGCGACGATGCGGCTGTTACCGCTGGCAACAGCCGGGAATAATTACATTTATCTTTTGTTACCAGCCCGCGTTTTGCGGGTACTTTTCGCCATTGATCACCGCGTCAATTTGTCCCTGGGGTATCGGCCGAAGCATATGAAAGTTCTGGATATTTCTTTTGGCTTCATAATCATCATACTTACGCACCCTTTCTATCAGCTTGCCGGTACGCACGAGGTCGAACCAACGCACCTGCTCGCAACACATTTCACGTGTTCTTTCATCCAGGATAAAATCTATATTGATATCGGCAGATGTTATTTGCATTTCATTTAGTTTGCCTGCACTGGCTGCCCGCGACCGTATCGCATTGATATAGGTTGCCGCGGTAGCTGCCTGCCCAAGTTTAAATGCAGCCTCTGCTGCTACCAGGTAGGTTTCGGCCAACCGCATTACGATGATGGGGCGGTGCGAATTTTCATTGGGGATATCACGGTTGGGATCCAGGTATTTTGTCATGGTAGGGAACTGCCTGTTGTCCGAATAGTTTTCAGGGGTAAGTATCACATATTTCTTCTTTTTGATATCATCAATGGGCACGTTTACCCCGGGGTAAACCAGTGCAGTATCGCCTTTGGCAGCACTGTAAGGAAGGGTGTAGGTGATACCATCGACCTTAATGGTATAATTTCCACTAACGGCCTTGCTTGCAATCCACACCGATTGGAACGTTTTGTAATAGCGGCTGTCATTAACCTTGTCAGCAAATGCAGTATTATATAACCAGTTAGTGCCCCTGAACCAGGCAAAAGAACGACCATCATTGAGGTTGCGTTCACCCAGCCATGAATCATAGGGGCATACATACAGGTGATTCCAGGCGTGGCTTCCGCCGTAAGTGAGGTCCCTGGAATATTGCACGGAAAATAAAACCTCCTTATTGGTTTCATTCAAGGCTTTAAATACATCACCAAAATTAGGTAGTAAGCCAACACTGTAAGTAGTGGCTGAATTATCAATCAAGTCCTTCGCCGTATTGAATGCATCCTGGAAATCGGTGCTTTGCGCTGCTGCTGAATAGCCACGGGTTAAATAAACTTTGGCCAACAGGTGTTTGGCGGCTGCAATGGAAGCTCTTCCCGGCTGCAATGCATTTAACTTAGGACTCGGCGAAAGGTCTGTTACACAGATCTTCAAATCCTCAACAATGAAGCTATAACAATCTCCCAGGCTTGCTCTTGAAGCTTCTGTAGTGGGGCTGCTGGAGAATATTTTATTCAGGGTAACCTCGCCAAATAACTGAACCAGGTTAAAGTAATAGAATGATCTCAGGAACCGGGCTTCGGCTATTTTTTGTTTTTTCAATGCATCGCTAATGCCGGTAAGATTAGCACCAAAATCCACCAGCCCGTTACAGGTATTTATAAAACGATAAGAGTTGTTCCAGATATTGCTTGAAAACTCATTCGACGAATTGTAGGAAGTGTTGTAATTGCCTACGTTGGTAGTGCGGTTACCATTGGCGATCCGCATTTCATCTGTGCCAATATTGGTAAATGCTTCCAACCCTTCTTCGGGGCCGTAAATAGAACGCAAGCCTCCATACGCCGCATTTAACCCATCATCAATGCCTTGTGGCGTAGAAAAGAATGCCTCCGTAAGTTTTGAGTGATTCTCCTCGATCAATTCTTTTTTACAACCAAAAATGCCCGATAATAATATGGTTGCAAATGCTGTGCTGTATAATATTTTTTTCATGAGTTGCTTTTAATTAAAATGATACATTTAAGCCAAACAACATTGACCAGTAAGCCGGGGTATTTACATCCAGGTTGTAGTTCGTTTCAGGATCCAATCCTTTGCCCAATTTTTTGTAGTCGGAAAAGAAAGTAAAGGGATTGGACGCCGTAGCATAAAAACGTGCCGATTTTACTTTGAATAATTTGAATGCTGACTCAGGCAAAGTGTATCCCACGGTAATGGTCCTGATCTTTAAATAGGACGCACCAAAATTGTCCAGCATACCCAAATAATTAGCAAACTGCAATGTTGAGTTTGGTTTTGGCCAGTAATTAGATGGGTTATCAGGTGTCCAATAGTCTACATCAAGGTTATTGTAAACACCTTGAAACGTATTGGTGAACCCGCTGTGTAGGGGCGACTCCAATATCCCTCCCAGTTTAAAATAGGTTATAAATGAAAAGTCGAAGTTTTTGTAAGCGAAACGATTCGTAATTCCTCCTTCCAATCTTGGCTCACGATTGCCGACGACGCCCCTGTCGGCTGCAGTAATTTTATTATCGCCGTTGATATCGGCTACTTTAACCGTTCCCACTAACGAGCCAGGCCCTGTTAAATAGGCAGCCTGGGTGGTAGTTAATCCCAATAGCTGCGCCATGGCGAGGTCTTCAGGCGTGTTTTGCCAAATCCCTGCTCTTGTATAGTCGAATATTATGTTCTTGGTTGATCCTACAAACCAATTATTCGCTAAATCCTGCTTTGCACCTGAAGCCAGCGAAGTGATTTTATTACGGTTGAAAAACACATTAAAATCAGTTACCCAGCTGAAAGTTTCTTTACCACTGCCGGCGGCATTGATGGTGCTTAGGTTAAATTCCATTCCAATATTTTTTGTTTGACCGATATTATTCCTGATCCGGCTATAGCCGGATGTTGCCGGTAAGGTCTGGAAAAGCAAGATATCATCCGTTGTTTGCTTATACCATTCCACCGATCCTGAAACCCTGTTGCGAAACAGTCCAAAGTCAAGTCGCAGGTTTGAGGAAGTCGTATTTTCCCAGCCCAAAGTCGTGTTGCCGGCACCTTGCGGATCAGGGTAGGTTCCCAATACATTTTCGCCGCCATAATTGTAATAATTGGAAGTTAAGCTCCCGATTGTTTCATAGGTACCGATACTGGTATTGGCTGTGGTGCCATAGCTGGCAGATAGTTTCAGGGAAGAAACATGTTTACTGTTCGCCATAAATTTTTCCCGGGCAATGTTCCAGGCTAAGGCACCTGATGGAAACTGGTGCCACTTGTTGCCATCTGCCAGACGGGAGGAGCCATCACTGCGTATGGTAAAGGTAGCGAGGTACCTGTCTTTCAGTGTATAATTAAGCCTTCCCATATACGATAAAATGGACCATTTGGAATAGAAGCCATTGCTGGTAATACTTGATGCATATTGCGGATTATAATACTGAATATAATCCGCCAAAAGACTCCTGTAGCTAACATTGTTGTTCTCACTTTGCGATTTTTGTATACTATACAAACCGGTAAAGTTCACGACATGGTCTCTGGCGATGGTTTTATCATAAGTGAGGATATTATCAACGGTATAGTTATAGCCGGTTGTGTTGGAATTGAAACCGTAGTTCGGCTGTCCCAGTTGCTTGGTGGTATTGCTGCCGTAAAATTTGCCTTGTTTTTCAGGGCTGATCTGTATACCTGTATTCAGGCGGTATTTAAAACCCGCTGGTAAGGTAATGTCCATATAGGCCGTGGTAAATGTCCCCAACCGTGTAACGTCATCAATAATGGCTCCGGGAACCAGGTCAGTAAGCGGGTTCCACACATTTTGGTTACTGCCGGCCAGAAACTTAGCAAGGGTGCCATCCGCATTATAAGCCGATCCAAAGGGTGTCGCCTGTACGTAGTTGTTTACAGGATTAACATTTAACCCTTTGATGATAGTATAGTTATTTAAAGAGCTTATACCGATCTTGAAGGTTTTGCTGATGATATGATCAAGACTGAGTTTGGCTGTATAACGCGTTATTCCCTGGCCTGTATAAACACCACCTGCATCATAGTAGCCCAACGACATATCATACCGGGTGGTTTCTGTGCCCCCGTTAACGCCCACCTGGTGATTGATCAGCAGTGGGGATTTATATAATCCATCCTGCCAGTGTGAATCCTGGCCGGCCAGGTAAAGCTGCATTTCCACAGGGTCGCTAAAAACACCCTGGGAGTTGTTGGCTATTAACTTTGGATCATCAATACCAGTATAGGTATTGGGTACGGAACCATTAATTTTGGCCCATTTACGGAATGTGATGAACTGTTTGGCATCCATTACATCGTATTCGCCTAAAATTTTATTGAAGCCGGAATAACCACTATAAGTAACCACTGCTTTTTGTATTTTACCACGGCGTGTATTTATGAGAATTACACCATTTGAGCCTCTTGAGCCGTAAATGGCTGTGGCGGATGCATCTTTTAATATTTGTGCCGATACGATATCATCCTGGTTGATATCATTCAAACTGCCGCTATAGGGAATGCCATCTAATACGATTAACGGATTGCTATCGGCACCTAAGCTGCGTTCACCGCGGATGCGGATTGTTGGCGTGGAGGCGGGATGGTTATTACCACCTGCTTTTAACACTGAAAGCCCCGCGGCTGTTCCTTGTAAAAGCGTACCGATATTACCAGCAGGTATATTGCGCAAAGCTTTTTCGTTCACTACGGCGATAGATCCCGTTAAGTCCGATTTTTTACGGGTTCCATACCCTACCACCACGATATCATCGATAATGGTCATTTTGGGTTTCATTTTTATGTTCACCGGTTTCGCAGATCCTATTATATGGCTAACATCTGTGTAACCTACATAGGAGAATACTAAAGTGGCATTGTTGCCTGAAGCTCTTATCGAATATCTCCCTTCTTCATTTGTAATCGCAGAGCGGGTTAGCATGCCCTTTACAATCACGGTCACTCCAATCATTGGTGCTCCTTTTTCATCCGTTACAATGCCGGTAATGGTGGTATCTGGGGGGATAGTTAAATCAGCCACCACCCTGGGTATGGTTATTGGGACACGTTCCTTGATAGTGATCAACTTATTCCCGATAATTTCATAAGATAACCCTTGTTTTTCGAATACCATTGTAAGTACATCTTCCAGGACAGCATTCTTAACAACGATGTCTACCCGGTTGCTTTTTTTGAGAAGATCTTCGTCGTAAAAGAAAGCAACCCCGGTTTGAGTTTTGATCTGTTTGAGCACTTTTTTTAATGATGCATTCTTTTCTGACAGGGTGATATTTTGCCCCACCGTTTTGGCACTGATTTGCAGGCAGGCAGCAAAAAATAAAAGAGCAGTGAGTTTCATAACCAGTAGCATTTTGAATGTTAATCGGCAGCGCTCCCTTACC
Organism: Ferruginibacter sp.; assembly: GCA_025963635.1. Classification (GTDB taxonomy): domain Bacteria; phylum Bacteroidota; class Bacteroidia; order Chitinophagales; family Chitinophagaceae; genus Ferruginibacter. The sequence goes on along the minus strand of JAOQAK010000072.1, from coordinate 242,946 downwards.
TTATCCGGTAAGGCATTGCAGCAAGCAATAAATTCCATAGATTTGTTTTGATTTTGGTTTACAATAAAAAGTCTCCACGACTATTTTCTTTGTTGAATAACCAAACTTTCCGGAGGTGTTTCGACCACTTCCGGTTTTATTTGAATACCCTTTATTTTTTAATATTGAGACGCTGTTTATACTTAATAGCTGTTCGAAGTAAAATGGCGTTTAATGGCTGATGACTGATTTATTCAAAGTCGGTACTGTGTTTGTTTCTTTGGAAGTTTTTTGATGGTAAGCTATAGTTACCATGGAAAACAGCCCTTGACCGGCCAGGGCAGATGCCGATATCGTTGCCCAAACCGAATATGGTAAAGCAATTGTCATAAGATATCCTGTTTATCATATTCCGTATGCTAAGGCAGCACCGTTATTTTTTTGTGCTGAGGATCCATCCGGAAATGAATTTTGTTTACCACAAATAGCTTCATTAGCTCGGAAAGGTTTGCACTTCGCGGGATATCGCCCGAGAATTTTCGAGTGGAAATCTCGCCTTTGTATTCCACATCCACATCATACCATCGCTCTACCTGGCGCATAATGGTTCTAATATCCGCACTGCTAAAAGATTGCATGCCATTTTTCCATGCCACAACCTGGTCAACATTTACATCATTGATCATTTTGATCTGTGAACCGGGTAACAACTGGCTTTGCTGGCCTGGTTTTAACAGCACGTTGTTATTAGCTTTTTTGAATTTAACGGAACCCTCGAGAAGGGTTGTTTCCAATGCATTCTCATTATCATAAGCCATCACATTGAAATGAGTGCCCAATACTTCTATCACCGCTTCTTTTACATGCACAATAAAAGGTTTGGAGGCATCTTTAGCAACTTCAAGATATGCCTCGCCGGTAATTTCAATCTCGCGATTGGATCCTGCAAATGAAGACGGGAACTTTACCGAACTTTCTGCGTTTAGCCATACCAGTGTGCCATCCGGCAAGGTAAGCTGTTGTTGTCTTGCCCTGGGGGTGGCAAGGGTGTACATTTCTACAGCAGTAGTTGTAGCAATGCCCTCAGCAAACGTTAAACTGCCATCTGCCTTTGTAACATTTGCGGCGGAAGCCTGAACAATCTTGCCGTTTTTTACTGTGTCAAGCACAACTGTTTTGCCATTGTCAATGGTGAGTATCGCTCCAAGGGTGCCGGGATAAATATCATTCTTTGTTGTATCGCCGCCAGAAGCAGCAGACACCAAAGCAGGATGATTTTTATTATCAAAATGCAGGTATGCGCTGCCTGCAATGATGATGATGGCGGCAGCAACGGCTACCCGCCGCCATACCCGTTTGTACATTGGCACAACAGGTGTTTTTAAAAAATTGATCTGCTGAAGTATTTTTTTGCGGTGCTGCTCGCTGTCAGTAGCAATGGAAGCAGGCACCTCTAGTACGGCTCCTGGCTCAATTGTATTGTACCATGCTGCATACTCCTTTTCTTCTTCGGGAGTAATTGTGCCGTTGAGCCATTTTTCGGATAGATCCAGGAATCGTTGATCGGGGTGAATTTCGTTCATATTGAAGATGCTACTAAGTATAGGCAATCGGGCTAAACAAATCCCTACACATAATAAAAATATAAAGGTTTGTAATAAGTATTAAGCAAGGATGTACAGGATGCCAGACAGTATGTGTTTAAATGCCATACGAAGTGATTTTCTGGCACGTGATAAATTAGCTTCTACAGCTTTTTCGGTAATATCGAGGTGAATTGCTATTTCTCTTTGCGACAAACCGTCTTCACGGCTAAGTTGATAGGTAACCCTGCATTTTTCCGGCAATTTGGATACGAACTGCGACAATTTCCCTTTTAACTCATTGAAGCTTAAGAGCTCCTCTGTAGAATTATCCTCGGGGCGTTTATTTTCCAGGGCATGTTTTTGGTAGTCAGCCGCCCGTTTGAGTTTTGCCTGTGCGTTGATCACTTTATATTTCATGCTTACAGCAAGATAAGCTTCAGGTTCGCCAATAATATTCAATGCTGTGCGGCGGTTCCAAATGTCTAAAAAGATATCCTGCACCATTTCCTCGGCAACAGCCAGATCACGGAATTTGATTCCCGCAATAAAGAATAACTTATCCCAATAGCGGTTATACAATTCTGTAAACGCCATTTCGTCTCCCTTGGAAATCAATGAAAGCAGTTCTGAATCGGAATATGAATGAAGAGGTTCGGGCATTGTTAAGATAGCAATTGCGAGTGCCGCAAAGGTAATTGTTTTGTGTACATAGTTTAATATGGTTATGATATGGTAAGAATTCCATATCGACTACCTCCTGTTTCTAAGCGAAATTCTGCACATAGAACAGCAGAATACAACGGGTATTGACAGCAAATAAACTCGCAGTCTCTAACAAGGAGAAAAATCTCCACTGAAATCCCACTTTTTAAGAATAGCTGCAAGACTAAGCTAAAGCAAACAGAAACGAATAGGGGCTTGCCGTGGCCCAGGTGAGCTTGCTATACATTAGAGAAGCTGCAATCGGCACGTACTATTTTGGTGGGACTGAACTTGGTATGGATTAAAACCAGGGGAGTTCGTTGTGGAATTTACTATCAGTTTTTTGAAAGCCACTATCTGGTTCCTTCGCAGGTTCCAGGATGGAGAATTTTGCGCCTTACCCCACGTTATAGAATTGATGCAGGTTGAAGACGATAAATTGTTTTCTACGCTCGATATTAATAATCTCAAAAGCACCTAAAATCCTATGCGTTGGCAACAATCCGCAGAAGATACAGGTCTATGGAGCGTATGATCTTTATACGTTAACCCGCTGGTAAAACTTGTGAACAAAAAGGGCGTTGAAAAGCTGCCTTGTCTTTGATCAATTATCAACCACTTACTTGAGTAATGATGACAGTCGTAATTTTATAACATCCGAATTAAAAGGAAATAATAACCGGCTTATTCGATAATGCGGACTGTTGCTTTAGATAATTTCCAAGACCCAGCGGTGGTAAAATCTTTATTCGTTCTTGCCAACCAGAATAAAACCTATACACAACCTTTTGGTCCGTTGCAATATGCTGTGCAATGAGATAAGAATCCCTTATATCCCCCAATGTGTCTGTCATTCTCTTATTGCTGCCAAAGTTTTTATCATCAACAGCAAACTGATTTGAAAAGTTGTATCATTTATTTTTTTCACAGGGCCACAAGATATTGGTTACATTCTAACCTATTATGAGAGACCTGTACCACGAAATTGGCTTGAGACGATGCTGTTCGCCAGCGGTCGCTATGAAATAGTTTTCTTTGTTTTGAAAAACATTATAGTGCCAAATTAAGTTCTCCACGACCTTAACTTTCATTTCTCGATCAGTCTCAAATTGAGACTGGCAGCAATCCCTTAGGACCTGGAGCTACCACTCTGCTTAACTTGGAGTTTGATCGTGCCCGGCTTTTGAAATGCATGGTCTGCTGTCGTGTTTGTCAACTCATTCCATTCCCGAATATTCTAAAATCCCAGATAGAATATTTGCACTTTGCTTTCGCTATAAAAATGCTCTTTTTAATTAAACAATGTTTGCATGAATTTAATTTACTTAAACATATAGGCAATCGTCAAAAATGAAAGAGATTGTTTTTTTAAGTAATTTTACCAACAGTTAAGCTTACCTATCGATCTACCCTCCGTCAAAGTAAATCCCAAAAATGAATGAATCAAAACATAGTCTGATCATTGATGATGATTTGGACGACCAGGAAATTTTTCTCATGTGCGTTAAGAAAATTAGCGCTGATATTTCCTGCCGGACGGCTAATAATGGTGAAGAAGCCATTATAATGCTTGAATCTCAGAAAGAATATGTACCCGATTATATTTTTTTGGATGTTAACATGCCAAAAATGAATGGTATTGAATGTTTAAAAATCTTAAAGAAAATGGAACGACTTAAAGAGACAAAAATCTTTATGTATTCAACAACAGCTGAAAGTTCGGTGGTAAAGCAGATTAAAGCACTGGGGGCAGAGGATTTCATAATAAAACCGGTGGAAACAATTGTTCTGAGGGAAAAATTGGCGAAAATATTTGGCATAACGTGGGTAACAAATGGCCAAGTAAATAAATCTTAATTAAAAAGATTGGAATGAATGAAAAACCAGTTATACTCGGCGATTTTAAAAACACAAACGACCTCTATTCGCGAATGGTTGCAGAGATACAAGATTATGCGATTATATTAATGGACAAGGAAGGGATAATTCGCAATTGGAATAAGGGAGCTCAGAAAATAAAGCAGTACACCAGTGATGAAATTATTGGTAAGCATTTTAGTATCTTTTATTTGCCAGAGGATTTAGCAGTCAATATGCCTCAGCAGCTGATCAATGAAGCTAGTCTGAACGGAAGGTCAACGCAGGAAGGCTGGAGAAAGAGAAAAGACGGCTCCCGATTTTGGGGCAGCATAACAATTACTGCTTTGCATGATGATGATAATTGCATCATTGGGTTTAGTAAAGTAACCAGGGATTTGACAGCGAAAAAAATTGATGAAGATAAATTGAGAATAAGTGAGGAGCGATATCATCGAATGATCGCTGAAGTACAGGATTATGCAATTATTCTTTTAAGTCCAAACGGGATTATTGAGAATTGGAATATAGGGGCCCAAAATATAAAGGGATATTCTGCTAACGAAGTAATCGGTAAAAGGTTCGATTTATTTTATACAGAGGAGGACCGCAAGAATAAGTTACCCGATAGCCTACTGGATGAAGCGAGATATAAGGGCAAAGCCACACAGGAAGGCTGGCGTTTGAGAAAAAATGGCTCAAAATTTTGGGGTACAATTGTAATTACAGCTCTGCATGGGAAAGATGGGCAGTTAATAGGATTTTCAAAAGTAACACGTGATCTTACAGAGAAAAAGATAGCGGATGAAAAATTGCTTTCGTACACCGCTGAACTTGAAATACAAAATAGCGAATTGGAACAGTTCGCTTATGTTGCCTCGCATGATTTACAAGAACCACTAAGAAAAATTCAAACCTTTGCTGAATTAATCCAGGAGAACTACACTGATGAAGCTTTTGTAAAATCTTATTTTAAGAAATTAGATAAATCCGCAAAGAGGCTATCTGAACTTGTTAAATCTCTATTGGAGTATAGCCGTCTTTCTAAAGACAAAAACATAGACGAATACAATTCCGGTGTGGGAGAAGTTGATCTAAATAATATTATAACAGAAGTTAAACTGGACTTTGAACTTCTGATCGAAGAAAAAGATGCTATAATTAAGTGCGCACACCTTCCAACGATAACTGGCAGTGCTATTCAATTAGGACAACTATTTTCAAATCTTATTAGTAATTCTTTAAAATTTTCCAACACGAAACCAATTATTGAAATAAGTTGGGCAATTGTGAATAAAAATCAAATCCCAAATGCTCCAAGTGCGCTAAGTGAGGGTAAATACTTTCAAATTAGTTTTGAGGATAACGGAATTGGATTTGAACAGAAATATGATAAAAAAATATTTTCTCTCTTTCAAAGATTGCATGGAAAGCAAGATTATGCCGGAACAGGAATTGGATTGTCCTTATGCAAAAAAATCGTAGAGAATCACGCCGGTACAATCAATGTACTCAGTTCATTAGGGCACGGGGCTACATTTGATGTGTACTTACCTTCAAATTGAAACCTGATATCGCCACAAATTTGACATAAAACCTTTACTGTTTTTTTCAAAAATCGCTTAAAACTATATTTGCTATTTTGCGCTTCGATCAAAATGCTTAACGAACCAATAGCATATTTCAACGAAAATTATCATAAAAAAATGTGACACCAACAATGTTAGTGGGCGATCAAACGGTTATTGTTACAACGTCTGGACCTATTTTCCCAAATGCATTGAGGGCAGATGTGCTACATACTGGATTTTTCATCTAATGTTTTCGCTACCCGATTTACATCAGTTTCCTCACACAAATCCTTTACAGAGTCATCTATTTCTTCTTCCAATCCCAAGTGCTTGGCTATTTTTTGCACCATTCTCAAAATCATTGTTGTTTCCTGTTCGTCAAGCATGTTTATTTGCAAATCAAGGTGTGCACGTTTGTCTGCTTCCTTAGTCATGCGGTTTTGACTCATCAATACTAAAAGTGTAAGAAAAATCGCTTCTAATGAAACTACCAGCGTAAGGAAGCTGAAAGGAAAAGGATCAAACGGCGCAATCCCTGGAATTATCCCTTCATTTATCAAGATCCATCCTCCAAACCAAACGACATGAAGAATTATAAACGGAGTGCTACCCGCAAATGTCGTGATTTTGTCAGCTATATGCTCCGCTGTTGACCGACTTTGAATGGCTTCTTTTTCCAACTCCCATATAGTTTCTATATTTTTTTGAAATGTAACTGTCCCTGTTGTTGCTCCTTCTTTTAAAATCTTTTTTTTTTGATTATAATTTTGGGTTGAATTCTCTTTTTCAATTTCACCAAATTTTTTATTATTGTCCATGGTATGATAATTTTATGTAAGGTAAGCATCTCAAAAGCATTTGTGCCAACATAGACCCATACCCTAGCGAAATATATTACGCATGACTGATAACACAAGGGTACCCGAAGGAAAAATTATTTGCAGAATGAAATCGATGCGTGAGAATGAATTGGCGGCAGGTAAGGATAAGTAAAAAGGCTTATTACAGAACGTTGCGCCAATCTATTGAATATCTAAAAGATTCAATTCAGTTCATCCAGGTTTCTATTCCGTTTTAAATGGTGGTTTTGAATAGTCTATTGCAAAAATGAGATATTCCAATTGCAAGTGGAGATAAAATTGTCTTCATAGCATTAACAAATACTACGTGTTAATGATGATTGTAATTTTTAATTGTTGCCTTAATAGAATTCCCGCTTTCATATTTTACCATAGTGACCTGCCGATTGCTTTCACTCACAATTCTTTTTTATAGTTCATCCTCGTTTCTGTGTTTGTATTAATTGTAGAATGATTGCATGCGTCTTTCCGGTAGTAATATTGGTTAGGATCGGGTGGCGAACAGTTTTGTATTAAGCAGGAATATAAATGTCAAACTGTGTGCCTTTGCCTAATTCGCTTGTTACCGTAATAAAGCCGTTATGATGTTCGACTATCTTTTTTACAATGGCAAGCCCGATACCCGTGCCTGCATATTCTTTTTTGCTGTGTAGTTTTTGAAAAACCTCAAATATTTTTTCACTGTATTCTTTTTGAAAGCCGATGCCATTATCTTGAACGGAAATGTGGCAATAATTTTGTTCGAATGAAAGATTGACTTTATTTGCTTTACTACCTTTTTCAATGCAGCATTTGATTACAATGTGAGGTGGTACTCCCTCTTTTGAAAATTTGAGTGCGTTACCAATTAGGTTGGTCATGAGCTGATGAAACTGAAAGACAATGATGTTTGCTTTGCACAATTCTGAGACATCTATCAATGCATGTTTTTCATCAATGGTTTCGCTAAGTTCCTTTTTCACTTCATCTATAATGACATTGAGATCGATGCTTTCAAATTTCCGTTCTGTAGTATTAATACGGGAGAAGGCAAGTAAATCTTCAATGAGATTTTGCATGCGCCGGGCGGCATCCTGCATTCGTAGAATGAAATCTTTGCCTCTATCAGTAAGATTTTTACTTTCATTTTCAAAAACGTAACCTGCAAAGGTTTGTATTTTGCGCAGCGGCTCCTGTAAATCATGGCTACTCACGTAGGTAAATGACTCAAGCTCTTTGTTTATCTTTACAAGCTCTACATTCTTTTCTTCCAATATTTTGTTGTTCTGCACCAACCCCTGTTCAGACTTTATGCGCTCCATTTCCATCTCGGCCCGCTTGGCTACTATTTTTAAAATAGAAGATACTGTTTCAGGATCTTCTATTTTTTTGCGGTGCATTACTGCAATCAAACCGATGCCTTTTTCCTGTGCATTATATAAAGGGTAGCCGATATACCCCTCCACACTAAATTGAGCAATGGTTTTATTTTTAGGAAATGTGATCATGCAGCCTTGGGGATAGGAATATAGCGTGCCGCTTATTACCTGCTCACACGGACCATCGGGCAATGGGTAATTAATGTTGTCTGCGAGTTTGCCGAACGCAGATAAGGCGATGGTTTGTATATTGAAAACGTTTTCGCTTATTTGTTCGAGCCTGCCTACAAACACATAATCTATATGTGTGAGTTCTGCGACATAGGTAACGGCAGCATTAAAAAATTCATCATGAAATTTATAGGCGGCAAACCGCTCACTAAATTCGGTAAGAAATTTTTTGTTATAGAAGCTTAGCGCAATATCCTGATTTTTTTGTACCAGTTCTTCGTTCACTTCCAATAATTCCTGGGTCCTTTCCCTTATAGCCTGTTCCAATACTTCCCGCTGGTCTTTCTGCTCTTGAATTTCGGTGGTAGCACTGATCCACTTAGTTATTTTTCCCCGCTCATCTTTTACCGGTGAAACCCGGTTGAGGTGCCACCGGTATTCGCCGTCTTTATTCAATAGCCGTTCTTCGGTTACAAGGCCGGTTCCCTCAGCAATAGATTGCTGCCAGAGTTTTTTGTTTTTCTCCAAATCATCCGGATGCAATAATTTTAGCCATTCCCATCCGATTAACTCTTCCATAGATAGCCCCGTATAATCCAGCCAGGTTTTATTAAAAAAAATTGCATTGCCTAGTGAATCGGTATGAGCAACTTTGCCGGGCATTAAATTGGCTAGTTGGCGGAAGTTTTTTTCACTCTCTTTTAAAATATCTTCCGCTTCTTTGCGTTCAGTAATATCAGTATTGGTACCAAACCACCTTAAAATATTCCCGTCCCTATCCCTGATGGGAATTGCTCTTGATAAAAACCACCTGTACCCGCCGTCTTTGCCACGCAGCAAGAAAGTATCTTCCCAATCTTTTCCTGACTCAATGGCTTTTTTAAAACGCTCTACCACACCCTCTATCATGTCGGGGTGATGGATTTTTTGCCATCCCCAACCCTTCATTTCTTCAATGGTGGTGCCGGTGTAATCGTACCAACGCTGATTGTACCAGTAAATTCCACCTTTATCATCCGCCATCCAGGCAAGTTGTGTAATATTATCCGCCAAAGCGCTGAATTGTTCTTCTCTTTCTTTTAGCGCATCTACCGCAATTTTTTGGTCATGTATATCAATACCCACACCTACATACCCGTTAAAGCTCCCATTAATCAAATAGCGTGGATTGCCTTTGAATGAGTGCCAGCGGTATTCACCATCATTGCGCAATACCCTGACAGCAGGAATTAAATATGGTTGTTTGTTTTCAAAGGCAGGTACATAAAATTTCATTACCAAAGACACATCATCCGGATGAATAATTCCATCCCAAGCCCTTCCAAGGGCTTCTGCAAAACTTTGCCCGGTATACTGAAGCCAGGTTTTGTTCCAGTAGCTAATGGTTGCTTCCGGATCTGGCTCCATGATGAAAACAAACATGGGGCTGTCATCAGCAAGGGTTCGAAAGCGTTCTTCCCTTTCTCTTATACTATTTACTGCAACAACCTGGTCTGTTAGTTCATAACCGAAAATAAGTATCGAGGAAATTTCTTTATTTTCATTATATATCGGTTGGCAACTGAAGGTAAAATATCTTTCTTCCGGGGCTACATTTTCATCCCGGGCGAAGGTTATTGGAATGTTAATCCCCACATAGGGCTCTCCCCTATTGTAAACTTTATCCAGCAACTTATCAAAACCCTGCCCTTCCAATTCGGGTAAAGCGTCCATGATTGGTTTGCCTTGTATTTTTCGTTTTCCAAACAAGCCCTGGTATTGAGCATTTACTAATTCATGCACATGTTCGGGCCCGGATAAGGTAGCTATGAAACCCGGTGCGGTCATCAGGAGATCAGTAATCATATCTGCCTGCAACTTCGATTTTTTCCGCGCCAGCACCAGGCTTGTTACTTCGTGTGCTATTGTAATTACACCCGAGAGTGTTTCGTCTGCTTCAAAATGTGGCTGGTAAATAATATTAAAATACCGCTCTTCCATCTTGTCATTGTGATTTAAAATGACCAGCATTTCATTGGCATAAGCAGGCTCCCCCGTTGTGTAAACGCTATTGATTAAGCCCTGGAAAGGCTGGTCAATAATTTCAGGTAAAATTTGGGTAAGGGTTTTTCCTTCTACGTCCGGCCCTTTGCCCCAAAATTTTTTCATGAGGTGATTAGCCATTGTTATCTCCATTTCTTTCCCTTTCATAATGGAAAAAGCAAATGGCGATTGCATCAACACATTGTGATAACGTTTGTTAGTATCTTCTATTTTTTTTCTTGCTGTGGCTTTTTCAGTAATGTCCTCAATGGAAAGCAGAATCAATTTTTCTTCATTGTTCTTGTTGATTAACTCGCTGGCATTCAGCAGCACGACACGCTCACCAATATTTTGAAAAAGATGTGTTATTTTAAAATCACTGACCTTCGATTTTTCGGGCAATATTTTTTCAAGCGCTGTTTTCAGCCTGGGAATGTTCCATTGCCTGTTGCCGATATCATAAATTAGTAAGCCTTCCGTTTCGCTTTTACTTACGCGAAAACTTTTATAAAAAGCATTATTGCCGGTTTGTATGCGTAAGCTTTTATCGAGCACCAACAGTGGAACATTGATATTGGCAATAATAGCTTCCGCATAATCCCGCGCTGCAGATATTTGTTCATTCAAACTAATCATTTCCTGGTTTACCACGGTAAGTTCTTCGTTGGTGCTTTGCAGTTCTTCTTTCCCCGATTCCAACTCTTCGTTTAGACTTTGCAATTCCTCACTGCCGCTGAGTAGCTCTTCATTGGCGGTTTGCAGTTCTTCGTTGGCCGCCTCCTGCTCTTGTGTGATGCTCCGCATGTCTTCCCGGGCTTGAGCGAGTTCCTGCTCTAATTGCAGAACACGTGTACTCTTCTCCTCCTTTTTTGCAGAATGTTTACTGCTAATCTCCGCCACATTATTGCCCAACTTATTGTGAATGGAATTGTTATCGTGAAACAAAATCAAAAAATATGGCTCAACCGTATCTGGCAATAGCATGCCTTCAAGAGAAATAATGCACAAACTACCGTTTATCTCTATTGGGATATTTTCCTTTGTAACTGCCCCTTTGGCGGTTTTTGCTTTGTGCAGGATGTTGCGCAATTCGAACGCAAGGCCATGTTTGGCCATCTGCAACAAATTGTGACTGGGTTTACCGGGTGAATTTTCTAAAAAGCTGCTTGTGTTTCCTCTAAAATGGACAATGTCCATTACTTCATTCACCACTACGCCTGCGGGTGTGTACCTGCTAAGTATGATGTCATCAGACATCTTTTGAAAGTCGTTGGGGATAGTTTCGCCTTCTGAATGGGAATCCATAACAGAGAGACTAAGTTCGCTTCGCTGACTCGCCGCATGCATAAACCGTGAAGGCGCATCTTTGCGGGCAAATAATTTGTAGCTCTTACCTTTCGCAATTTTGGCTGTAGAAAAAAGATCCGGTACACCGCTGACTGTTTCTGATTTACCAAGCAACAAAAACCTCTTTGGTTTTAATGAATAATGGAAAGTAGTGAGCGCCCTTTTCTGCAGGTAGGGCTCCATATAAATAAGCACATTGCGGCAACTTATAAGATCCATTTTGCTGAAAGGGGGATCTTTCAAAAAATCATGATGCGCAAACACACACATATCCCGTATATTTTTATTTAGCTGGTAGTTATCGCCCTTTTTTGTAAAGAACTCACGAAGCCGCTCCGGCGATACGTTCTCCAATTCGGGTTTGGTATAAATGCCCTGACGGGCTTTTGCAATCGCGGGCTCGCTTAGATCCGTAGCAAAAATTTGTACAAGTTCTCCGGATAAGCCTACCCCACCCGGTTGGGTTTGCGAGGTGTTTCCAAGAAACTCTTTCAAGCAAATAGCGATAGAGTACGTTTCCTGGCCTGTGCTGCAACCTGCCACCCATATACGGATCGGTTCATAGCTGGTTTTATCTTCTGTAATACCCGGGAGAACCGCTTTGCATAAATTATCAAAAATGCTTGTGTCACGGAAAAAAGAGGTCACAGGAATTAATAAGTCCTGGTACAATACAACCTGCTCCGGCTTATTTTCTACCAGGAATTTAAGGTAGGAGGCAGGATCTTCATTTTTATTAAGCGCCATTCTGCGAAGTATTCTCCGGTGTATGGTTGTTTGTTTGTAATGCGTAAAATCGGTTCCCTTTTGGATACGCAACACGGAAAGTATTTTTTTAAACACTTCTTCATCTTTCAGCGGAAGCGGCTGGTCCACATTGCCGGCGCCAATAACAATATTGGTTACCTCGAGTAATTTCTTCGGAATCTCCCCTGGTGGCAGCACAAAATCAACCACACCTGCAAGGACGGCGCTATGGGGCATTCCCTCATATTCCGCAGACGCTTCGTCCTGCGAAAAAGTAATCCCTCCCTGATCTTTGATGGCTTTTAATCCTGCTGTGCCATCGGAACCAGTGCCTGATAATATTATGCCTATCGAATGCGACTGATACGCCTCTGCGAGCGATGTAAAAAAGATATCAATCGGTAAGTTTCTTTCATTCTTCTTTTTAGTGCGCGGGCTTAGCGCCAACAGTCCATTATTGGCAACCAGCATTTTGTTACTGGGGATAATGTAAATATGGTTGGGCAAAATCTTTACATCAGCAGAAATTTCTACCACTGGAATGAGCGTCATTTTTTGTAACAATCCGGGCAGCATGCTTTCGTGAGTGGGGTCAAGGTGCTGCACAAGCACATACGCCATTCCAGAATTTTCCGGAATGGCCCGGAGCAGTTTTTTAAATGCTTCAAGCCCACCCGCAGATGCGCCAACACCGACAACCGAAAACTGGTTGGTAAACCTGGTGAGCGGCTCGTTTGTAATGGATATGGTTCTTTCTTCCATGGGCTTAAGTATGAAGTATTACCGCTCAATTGATTTTAATTGCTGAGCAAAAATTTGTCTTTGGATGTCCGGAAGATATTTCCTGTTGATATTAGCGTAAGCGCTTGCTGAATGACCTTTTTAATTTTACCGTACTCAGCCGGTTTGGAGATATAATATTGTGCACCATTTCGGTAAAGAAGGTCTACAATACCCGTGTCGAAGGAGGTGGACCAAATAATCACTGGAAGTACATCTAATTCCGGATTTCGTCTAATTTCTTCTAAACACGCGAAACCATTTTTGAGCGGCATATTAAGGTCGAGAAAAAGAACATGTGGAAGTTCGTTTGTTTTTTTCATGAGCAGCTGCAAAAGCTGTTCACCATCATGAACAGTTGTAAGCTGGCTGTGAAGTGCCAGTTCCTCCAACGCTTCTGCAAAGAACCCGCAATCGTCTTTGTCATCATCTGCCAGAAGAATATTTAATTCAGGTCCGTGCATCGTATTGGGTTTTTTCAGCGTGTAATGTACGAAATTGGTCTAAATGTTAATAAAAAAGTAAGCCGGCAACAGGTGGAGACAGGGATATAAAGAGTCTTGCGTAAGTGACGCAGGGAAACATCGCTGGCCGGAAAATACCATGTGACCTTTTGAATTTATGAAGTATAGTAGGAAGGCGACATATGACAGAAAATGTTTGACGGGGTAATGATATGATGACAAAGTACTAGCAAAAAACGATCAAAGGAACTCCTTGATGTACAAGCAGGGTATTCATAGCCAAATATATCTGTAACACGGTATTTATAATTTGACTACCGTGACTTTTTCAATTATTTCGTTCATTAGATCCGGCGTCAAAGGCTTTTGATACCTCCCTGATAAGTCCGAATCCATGTTGTGGGATGTCTTGGATGGTGAAAACATGAAAATGTGGGGCGGGCGGGGAAGGGTATCTTTTACATCTCTATAATAGTCTAAAAATCCCACCCTGATAACCCCGGCAGATTTTCATCAATGAAAATTACGTCAGGGTATGGTAAATTGCCGTTCAAACTGGCACTACTCAAAAGGTAGGTTAGCGCCGACATAACAGAATCTTTCTTTATTATGTAATTTGAATAATCTCCCTCATCGATAATATTTTTATGAATAAGATTTGAATGTTTATCGTGGTCGATTAACATTACGCAATTTAGCTTCTTCGCCATACCGGAGTATTAGAGGAGCACTTTATGTGCTTTCCTATTTTGCTGTGTTACACAATTCCTAAAAAATATTACATAATTTACTGGTTTAGAAGGCTCCTCAATTAACTAATACGTATAAGCAATTAGTTTCCCATTTGTTTCATTTTGTTCCAACTGCTGAGTTGATTTAGTATGGTAAACTAAGCACGCACCCCCACAATCATGACACCGGTTTTAATTGAATAGAAGCGGTTAATGAAATACAATTTTGCTTTAGCAGATTCTAAAATAAATTCGGATTTACAGTATTAGCACTCTTCGACTACTCAAAACGGATGAAATGTGTTGTTAGTACCAGTTTTTAATAATATTATTATTCATGTTAGTTTTTTGGGTGCCTTTTGATGATTTATTTTATGTGTCTTAATTCCTTTTTTGCCTTTTCTAAACGCCAAATAAAATTGAAATAGCCCTAGCAAGAGATATGTAATCGGTAATGCTTTTTTGCCAAAATTGAATAAATCAAAAGCCACGACTAACGATAAAACGGCTTCTATCACAAAAAATGCACCGTCAACCCAAGGTAATTGTTTTTCAATAATGGAATGGAATAATGCAAGGGTTAGAACTATAATTCCTGCAACTGCAAATAATTTGTATGAATGATGCCGGGTTTCATAATTATCATATGAATGAATAAGAATTGTTACCGCTGCAGCTATATGTGCAACACGTTTTCGTTTTTCTTTGTCTTTGATTAAGTGTCTTCGAAGCATTTTGGAATTATGAGCTGTAAATTACCGCTAACGCTGCTTTTGCGAATAGTTTTGTTGGGCATTCGTGCTTCTATCCGGCGAAATTGAATGAGCATTATTGCATCTTTTTGCCTTCATATACAGTGCCCTGTACTTTTACTTTTATTCCCGAAATTATTTTATTATTCAAGTAAATTCGATAGTGACATCTGTTGCCTTTGAAAAGAAATTAGTATCATTTTCTGCAAAGAATTCCTCCTTCTCCTGACCCGGTTGCTGAAAATAAAATCTGTTTCCTTCCACAATTACCGGCAAAATAAGGCCCCCGCCAAAATCATATTTCCCCTCAGCAATGTGAAACTATAATCTGCCCAAAAAGAATTTATCCAAACCGTTGGACAATACTTTTCATTTTGGTGGCATATAAATACCTGTAATCCCTGAGAGGCCGAAGGCTATTCTATTATACTTTGAAAATCTTTCTTAAAATCCTCGCCATAGATTAACCTGTATTCTTTACAATATGCCTCAAAAGCATTTTTTGCAAGGGAATGCTTGCCAAGGTGTGACAATGCTTTACATTTAATTAACATTGCATCTTCGTTAACAGGATCAAAATAAAATATAAAATTTGTTAGCTGAATTAAAAAGTCCGGATCATCTGCTATCTTAACCGATTCTGCATAATGAAGGTAGGTATCAATGATTTCGTTCGACACTTCAGATTTGAAGCTATCCAGCCACTCATGCTCAATACTGGTAAGAAAAGACCCGCGCTGTGTTATTCTTGTAAGCTTAAGAATATTTTGCTTGCTGATATTCTTTTTATTCGCGACGATACCGAGGTAATCCTGGTAGTCTACCGAAATGTAATTATAATCGATATCAATTTTCCAGAATCCTGTTTCTTTCGACAATTGACAATGCTCCATTTTGTCAAGTATTAGCTTTAGTTTGGCAATATTAACAGAACGGTTATTTCTTGCACTTTCAGCGGACTTGCCTGACCAAAGTAGCTCAATTAATTTATCTGAACTTACTCCTCTTTCTTTTCTGATAGAAAATAATAAAATAATTAAAAACAGCTCTTTTAACAAAGGTGTAAACTGCCTGGTAATATCATTACCATTCTTATCATAGATCTGCATCTCACCGAATAAAAATATAGACTTCTTTATAGGCGGCCCGGCTTTTTGGCCACTCGTGTCGTGTAACCGGATTTCATCATCAGCAGGCAGAATCATCTCAGAAAAAGAACCGTTTACAGGCACAAAGACTTCGGAACTGATCTTATTTCCTGTTGGCGGCAGTTCTTCGGAATCCGTACGTGAAAAGGATGAGGAGCCGATAACACCCGCTGATGAAGTGATTTTATTAACATGCTCCTCTTCCTTTCGTAATAAGGCAGGTAAACCCGGCAATCCATAGCCCTTCTTTTTTCGATACAGCCAATAAATGAATCCGCCTGCAATTACAAAGCTAAAAAGAATATAATACAGTGTGCCTGGTCTTTTCACTGGCAAAACCACTACTTCAAAATCGCTGCCAACCGGCGGCGCCTCCAAAGAATAAACATTAACCCTCGTTCTATTATTGTTCTCTCTTAGAAGTGTAACTGCCAGGAATTTATTGCTTGCCTGGCAATAATACAGATCTGCAAAAGAATGTGTATCATGGAAGAGATAAGGAATTTTGTTTCCGAGAAACTGGAAAGAGCCATCAAGCAGGGAGCCTTTTATTAATTGAAGCTCGCTGTTATATTTGTAGTTTGGAAATACCAGGCCAAAATAAGTCTTCGACCGGGCATCAATGACAAGTGAATTGGCAAAAACAAAGTCCTCCTTAGCACGTGTTATTTCAAAAATCTTTTTAATTTTCCTGTTCTTTACATCAAAAAGCATCATATCATAAATACACTGCGGGTTTAAAATCTGTTGCCCCGTTAAGCTGCCATAACCGCCAAGAATATACGCTGTATCACCACTTGCATTTGTTCCGGCAGCCGATAGATACCGGGGTATCAACGAATCGCCTGAAGTGGTGATATTTTGCCATGAGCGGGACGGAATATGATATTTGAAAATGGCATTTTTATATTGGAACTGGCCATAACCGCCCACTAAATACAATGAAGAGTCCGCCGGGGAATAAAATTTATTTAAGTGCAGGTAATCGGTCATTACCCCTGGTAAGCCGGGATGATCCCACTCACCTTTTGCAATGTTAAGAGTAGAGACCAGTTTTTTATCAATGCAAAGCTCGTATAACTCATTGGTATTGTCGTTGGAGACAACCAGGTTCCCTGGAATGATGTTTATCTTACCCGTCTTATACGCTGCCCAGGTCCATACCGTATCCGCAGGTGAATAACTTAAAAGAGAATCAACCCCTACTATATACAATAGTTCTTTCTTTGAATTAAAAGTTACTGCTGCAGCTCCATTAATACTAAATTCCTTTAGAAGCTTCCAATCATAATGTGCATTTTTAATCCATATTGGATTATTAACGGCAGCATCCATTTTGCCAATCAAGTCGTGCCCTACATTTCCATTTTTTTCATCCAATGGCCAACTGAACTGCAAAGCGCCCTTATTTTTAATTTGTATGTTCCTCACTTTCATGGGTGGAACATCCGTTATTTTAAATTGTTCATATTGGTTGGCACCAAAATAAAATTTGAAGCAATTGCCTCCTGCCAACCCAATGCCATCCTGGATAAATGAGTTTTTTTCGGTGTAAAAAGTTAGCCTGTTATTCTTAAGATCGAAGCTTAACCGAAACTTGTTCCACTTTTTAAAAAGACTTACATTATCTATATCAAAAGCTATATTCGATAATTTTCCACCGATCACTACTTTAAAATGCTTTTTTTCCATAAAGCGTTTGTCGTAGATGAGATCTATATTCAATTTATCATCTTTAATTAGCCGGAATATGTAACCGAAATAGTCAATATGATCGGGTAAGAAAGCCACCTCGAACGATATATCAAAGTCATCCTGAAAACAATGTCCTTTGCCAGGAAACAGGTCAAGTGAAGTTCTTTTATCCTGGACTACCTCATGACTATAAAATCCTAAACCGTATGACTGGGAATAACCTTGATTTGAAAATAGTATGAAGAAGAAAAAGAGGTTTATAAAAAAAAAACGGTGGTATATTCCTGGTTTCATGAATAGCATAATTCTTAGCAATTAACATAACCCAAAGGGTCTAATAAGTCTCACCCAGTTTAAAATGAAAAAATATTGATCAATTATTCTCATAAAAGCTTTGCAAAAATAAGCTAAATCCCAAATTGTAAGCCTTTTAATAATAACCAATATCCAGCCCAATATGTACAAAGAACTACCACCCGGGAACTTTATCCTGCTGTCTCTGTTTCCCTGCAGCCTTTATCGCCCTATACATTTACTTAAAATGCCCCCGGTAGATGAATGACCAAATGAAAAAACCCTCACCATTTTTCATCGGTGAGGGGCTGCCTTTTATTAATTCTTGTTGATTAACGGGGATTGTACATTACCAGTTGGTCCATCCTGTTCATCCTGTTAATAGAGAACCAGCGCCAAGTATTGCTGCATGTTCACCGAGTGCCGCGATTTTCACCGGGATGTCAAAGCCGCTTTTTTTCAGGTGAAAATTAAGAGAAGTCAGGAATAACACGCTTGCCTGGGAGATATTTCCGCCCAGTATAATAACGTCCGGCCTGTCTATATAAATAAATTGAATAAGAAATTCAGCGAATG
This sequence comes from Ferruginibacter sp., assembly GCA_025963635.1. GTDB lineage: Bacteria > Bacteroidota > Bacteroidia > Chitinophagales > Chitinophagaceae > Ferruginibacter. Next base: position 224,306 of record JAOQAK010000072.1, on the reverse strand, counting down.
TTTCTGCAAATTCTTCAAAAACCGTTTTAGCATGTTTATCAATGTCACAGATATCAGCAATCTTTTTTACACCTGTTACGCGGATGCCCGATAACTGGAAGTAACGTTGTACAAACCACCGTGTTGAAAGGTATTCTTCGGCAATGCTACTCCTGAATGGATGGCACCAGAGATTTACATCCTCAGATTTGCCATGACAATACCTTGCCGTTCCCAAACCTGTGCCGAGTGTAATGCCAATTGCGCTTTCATATCCCTTTGCTGCACCTGCAAATACTTCACCCTGCAGAAAACAAGCCGCATCATTCGACATGCAGATATCTTCGGCCGCAATGCCGAGTCTTTCAAAAATCATTTCTTTTACATTCATGCCATATAGGGCTTCATATTTGTCACCGTTTTTTATAAAGGAAATACCTTTGTCGTAGTCGAAGGGGCCAGGCATCGCAATACCTACCCGTTTTAGCCCCATATGACCAGACTCAAATGATCCTTTGATCGACCGTAACCATGCTGTCACTATTTCATCAATAGTACCTTTTGAGTTAACGCGTTGCCGCTGATAAGAGTTCCAAAGGATGGAACGATTATTTAGATCAACAAGTGCGGAAGTAATATGCGATCCTCCAATATCAGCTCCTAATACGATAGTGTTATTCATGTAAATTTTATAATGCAATGCTTATAACAGGGTAAATGTCTTTGCATTCCGATCATTGCGTTAAGCCAGGTGAAACAATCGTCACAATTCTATTCTTTCAGTTAAACGTATATCTTGAGAGGATGCGCCAATCATTATCTTAAACCAACCGGGTTCCACCACTCTTTTCATCTCCTGGTTTAGCAGGGAAAAATGATCTGCTTTTAAAACAATGCTCACTTCCTTTTCTTCCTGTGGCTGAAGCGATACCCGCTCAAAACCTCTCAGCTTTTTTACATAGGTCGTAACGGAACTTACTTCATCGTTGATATACAATTGCACTACATCATCTCCGGCTATTTTGCCCGAATTTTTTACCCGGAAGGTAACCGTCACTTCGCCTTTGACTTTGTAATTATCTGTGCTAACCTTTAACCCGCTGTATTGAAAAGTTGTATAACTTAAGCCGAATCCAAAAGGGTATAAAAATCCACTGACATTGGCATTGCCACGTGCATCCGCAGAGGGCTTCATAGGAAATGAGAGCGGGATCTGGCCCACATGTTTTGGAAAGGGAACGCATAATTTTCCACCGGGATTGTATTTTCCAAACACTACATCCGCAATGGCATCGCCCATTGTTTCACCGAGATACCAGGTTTCAACGATGGCCGGAATATTCTTATCGGCAAAATTGATTGTAACAGGACGGCCGCCGACCAATAACAGCACAGTTGGCTTTTTCAAAGCAGCAATTTTTTCTACCAACAATTCCTGTCGGCCGGGCAACTTTAAATCGAGGCGTGAGAATGTTTCCCCGATGGTTAAATCATTATCGCCTACCACCAAAAAAATAACGTCGGCTTTTGCGGCCGTTCTAACGGCTTCATCCAGGGCATCATTTTCTTCTTTGGTAACAGGGAAATCTTCAATATCGCTTGTGGGGAAATTTTTGTCAATATGCGTACAGCCCTGTGCATACAATATGTTCGCCGATGCCGGCAGGGCGTTTTTTATGCCTTCAAAAACAGTGATGACTTTCCCCTTGCAGGGCCCATATCTCGAAAATAAACTTTTCTCTTCCTTCGCATTTGGGCCAATGATGGCAACCGTACCAATATTGTTTAGATCAAGCGGCAATAAATGGTGCTCATTTTTTAAAAGAACAATGCTCTCCCGTGCAGCCTGGAGCGTTAGTTGTTGCGCTTCTGTATTGTGTACTGTTTCCTTTGCCAGTGCAGTGTTGGTTACGTAGGGGTTGTCAAATAATCGCAGCCAGAATTTCACTTTTAACACCTCCCGTACCCGCTGATCGATTACACTCATGGGGATGGTTCCATTTTTAATTCCTCTTCTTACACCTGACAGAAAATCCCGCGGATTCTTAAAATCTGTCCTTACATTCATGCCTGCAGTTAGTGCCAAACGAGCAGCATCCGCAGTATCCTTTGCTACATGATGCTTTGCAAACAAATCTTCAAAAGCATGGCTGTCACTTACTACGTAGCCATCAAAACCAAACTGGTGGCGAAGGATATCAGTTAAAAAATATTTGCTCGAAATAATGGGCACACCATCGTAATCATTGTACGAAACCATTACTCCTTTCGCCTTTGCCTCTTTAAAAGCAACACGGAAAGGTTCAAGGTAAAGCTCCCACATTTCTCTTGGCGCCACATGCGGATCAACACGCACTTCTCCATCCCTTCCCCCAACGGGTATACTATACACCGCAAAGTGTTTAACCGTAGAAACGACACCATTCTTTTGAATGCCCAAAATATTCTGTTTACCCAGTTGTGCAACAAGGAAAGGATCTGAGCCATAGGTTTCTTCCATTCTCCCCCATCTTGGGTCGGAAGCCACATCTAATATGGGCGAATACACATTCGTGTAGCCAAGCGCTTTGGCTTCCCTGCCCGTAATATTCCCTATCCTATTCACCAAATCTTTATTAAACGTACAGGCCTGTGCTATCTGTGCCGGAAAATAGGTCGCCTTCATATGGTTAAGGCCCCGGATGCCTTCGGTGGTAAAATCAACGGGGATGCCTAAACGCGTTTCTTCTACAAACCATTTTTGTATGGTATTGATGGCTTGAGCATGATCCGCATACGGAAATGCATACATGGTATCCGCACGATAACCGGTAAGCTGCTCATCAATATTTGCAATGCCATCTTTCCATACGCTGTCTTTCCATCCGGCTGTTGGCAGCCGGTCTTTTAATACCGCACCATAGCCATACAGGGTTGCAAGCTGGCAGGTCTTTTCTTCTACCGTCATCAGCCCCAATAAATTATTTACCCTTGCTTCAACCGGCTTTGACGGGTCTTCGTAAATATCTTTTTTTCCATTTTTATTAAAATCAATCCAACCTTTCTTTTGTAAAGGACCGCTAAAACTGAAAGAAAGAGCACCGATGGCTACTGCTATAAAATAACCTGCTGAAATACATCTTTTCATAATACATAAATGAACATGACGAGAAAACTTTACTATTGAAATACCTGGATTCCGTCAATTTTGGTAGTTACCCTACCGTCCCTTCTCATTTCAAAACTCACCATTTTCTCATTGAAAAAGAATTTTGTTCAAACTCAGCCGGGATACTATTGATGTGCCTTACTTTGCCAGTTCCGTTAACATGTTGATTAATAGTTTGCCGGCAATAGGATCTGTCAAAGCTTTATCAAGCGACATGGTTGAAATGATCGCTGCACCATTATCTTTTATCTTTATAATGGGAAAGCCCTTGATAGTTTTCATATATTCTGAGCGTTGCTCCATTTCACCATTGATGTAGCCATGAATTTTTATTTGCATGGCAAGCGGCTCTACATTCGCATTACGATTGATTTTTAATGCTGCGGTACACACAACAGGCACTTCCCTTTTGTTGTTATTGAAGTATCGCAATTCAAGCGGATCAATGTTATTAAACACCGGCGACTCAGGCAATTCCATATTTACAATATCGCCTTCTGTCGGTACAATCCAACCGGTGATATATTCCGGGTATATTTCCTTCGCCACGCTTTCGCCATTCAACAATAATACTTTTGCGCCCGTGGCGATGAATGCCTTTAAAGACTGGATTTCAGCAGGCGAAGTATTTTTTATATCAAGCCCCGAGAATACATACACTGCTGCTTTTTTAGTGATTGCTTCAGTTACTGTAGGGGCCGTTGTATAAGCCTGTCCAAGGAAATCAAATACCGGTTTCATATTATTAAAATCAACCAGCACTATCTTTTTCTGGTCACCCTTTAACGGATTTATCCATTGCTTTTTGGCAAGCAAAACTTTGTATTCATTTTCAGCAATAAGCTTTGAACCACCCATTAGTTTTACCAGGAGTTTGGCCGTTAATTTATCAGCTATCAGATTTGCAGGAACTGTGATAACAGGTGCGATCCATTCACGGGTGGAATGTTTTACGGCGGGCATTGCCTGTTTACCGGCAGCCAATGATATTCCTTTATCAGAAACTAATTCCCATTGAAGCGTTGTTGCGGCGAGGTCGCTGCCATCTTCTTTATCATTCACCACGCAAATCCGGGCAGGAATTTTTTCCCCGGCATAAAAATGTCTTCCCCACAATTCAGCGCTTACCAGCACAGGCTGCAATGCTCTTTTGATCGCATAATATGCAGGATAAGGCCGCAATTTTTTTGGATCATACACATCCCTGAACCAGGTAAGCAATGCAAAATGGAGGATACCGGATGCCTTGTCATTACTCCTGCGTAAAGCTTCGGCAAGCTCTCCTGTTATGAAAGACTGTACTTCCAGGAATTTTGCAGGGTCGGCAAATTCGTAGGACTGGTACCCGATCAATGATTGGGGGTTTTGATGCACCAGGTTGTAAAAACGGGTGGCATGCCCGTTCTCCGCATTGGGATAGCCCGTGGACATCTCCTGGCTGATTAATGGCCTTCCTTCATTTTTATTTTCTTTTTGAAACTCGCCGTTGAACTGCTTAAACAGCGTGTGATCGTACCAGTTAATATAAGCATGTATATCGTCTATATCGCCATCATCAATCTCATTAAAGAATTCGCTACCGAACTTTTTCTTATTTCTTTTATAATTGGAATCAAAAACGATGGGTCGTGTGGAATCTACCTTGCGCATTCTTTTTACCACGTCAGAAATGATCTTCATCTTCAGTTTCGCTTTTTCAAAATCAGGCTCATTATCATAAAATTTCATTTCATTGTTCACGGTCCAGAAAAGTAAGGATGGATGGTTCCTGTTTTTCTTAAGCAGCACAAGAAATTCATCGGCCCACATATCAATCAGTTTTTTGTCGGGCATGGTTGAGTTGATCATGAGCCATGGCCAGCCGCCTTCAAAACTGATACCTATGCCATTGCTGTCTGCGGCATTCATCCATAGCTGGTTGTAAGGAGTAGTATGTGTACGGGTTACATCAATGTTTCCCCTTTTCATTACCTGGTAAAAACTGTCTGCAAGTTCCTTGCTGTTAGGCGCTAAAGCAAAAGGCGTATGATTACCTCCACGCAGCCAGTAACGATTTCCATTTAACCATAAGAAGCCATCCCTGGATTCAAAGGTGCGAAAACCTGATACAATAAGGGTTTGATCACCTTCTTTATTATCAACACTTAAACGAAACCTGAAATCGTACAGGTTGGGCGATTGCGGTGTCCACAACTTTGGCTGCAGGCCTGAAACCGTGTAAGTAAATATTTTTTCCTCACCTGCGGCAATAGCGCTGCCGGATAAATTATCCGCCTTATAGAATGGTGCTTTTGTAGCCTTATCGGTAATGTCTGTCGTAAGCGCAAATACCGCTTTTTTATCTGAATTATTTTTTACGGTTACCTCGAATGTGGCACCGGTAAGGGTAGGCTTGATATATACATCGGTTATCTTAACGGGTTCGGTTATGATGAGCGACACGGGCTGCCAGATGCCTGCAGGATCGCCACCATAAAAACCATGGGCCAGGTCTTTGATCATTTTGTTGGTCACTTCTACGCTAACAGCAACGTCTACTACCTTCCCCGCGTCTTTTATGTCTTTAACAAAATCACGGGTAACTTTTACTGCCACCAGGTTTTTGCCCGGTTTAAAAAGGCCGGTTCCATTCACACGAAACTCACCAAACATGCCGATATTACTGCCAGCTTTGGTTCCGTTGATATATACTGCCGCTACTTTTGATACGGCGTCAAATACCAGTTCGAGGTTTTTTGAGCCAATATTGTCTGGCAATTGAACCCATTGCCTGTACCATGCCGCCGCTGTTTTTGTATAGTCGAAAGTATAGCGTTCGCAACGTTCAGTTTCCTTCCTGTAATAAGCATCTGAAACACCTTTGGGAAATTTACCAAAGGTTTCGCCATGCAACCAGATCCGGATGGGATTCCAGAAATCCGGCACATTCATCGTATGCCAATCTTTATCATCAACGGAAGGCGACACTGCTTTTGCTTCATCACCTAATTGATAAGTGGGCATAAATAACCATTGGCCATCTAAGGAAACGGCTGTTCGTGCATTTGAAGCAGTGTTCACCACCACGGGTTTGTAAGCTCCACGTTCCGCTGCCCGTTTCTTTTCTTTGTCAGGCACCAGATCCTTCAGTTTGTATTCCTTTATTTGGACGCCGGAAAAATAATCAGCAGGCAAAGCGGTAACCGATAGTTTATCATATTCTGTTTCGATCCAGCCACCACCAACTGTTACTTTGCCGGAGGGTGCAAGCTGGCTGTTTTTCTCTATTATATCAATACGTGGCAGGTCTTCATTGTTTATAAACACTCTTATACGGTTACCTGCTACCTGTATTTTGAAATCGTACCATTTACCAGGTTCAGGATGGAAATCGAGGTTTCGCAGGGCGAGAAATTCATCAGTCCCCATATAGCCCATTCGGCTCAGGTAAATGTTATCCTGCTCCCCACCTCTTAAGGCAATCACATAACGGTCTGTTCTGTTAAAAGCCCTGAACCCAGCCCATATCTGCACCTGCTCTTTTGTTGCAGGCGTTCTTGCGCTAAACTTCATTTCATAATCGGCCCAGTTGGATTCACCAAAAGCCGCATAAGCATCGGTTGTTTTTAAAACGCCATTCCCAATCGAGATCACCCCTCTTCCAATCTTTTCATACCGGGCAGCGGGTGCATCAAATTTCTCATTGAGTTGTATGCCTGTTTGTGCATTCAGTTTGGTGAATGCCATTACAAACAACAAACTTGCTTTAAAAACGATCGTTAGTCTTTTCATATTTTTTTTATTAATTAAATACCACTCCTGTCAAGACATATTTTTTAAAACCTATCTAACATTTCGAAACACAATTAAATAAGTGCTCCATCGATCAGGAGATCATTATTCAATGCCGATGATAATCAGTAATTAAAATGCGGCTTTAGCCGAAAAGTTATTTGCCTAAAGCCGAATAGTATAATACATTATCTCTACCCCCGCGCTAAAGAGCGTGGCAAATGAAGGTTGAACATTCACTAAACAGCTTTGGATCATGATCCTTAAATTTCCCGATCTATACTTATTGCCTGCAAGTAACATTTCAAAAAATAACAAACAATTAATTTAATCTTAACCAGGAACAAACTGCGCTCCTGTCTTTCGATCGTTGACAAAATTGGTAAATTATGTTAACGATCGCTGTTACGCCGGTGCCAGCATTTTTGGTGCGGGGCATTGGATAATCGGTGGAGCAGTTTCTAAATCTTTAACGAAAGGATCTGTATCTGCATGGCGCCTCTTACAACAATGAGTTGCAATACTATGAACAGCGGCACAGCAAGCGAAAGAAAAAGTTTTTTTTATATTGACTGGAAACCATCATTTTGATATTGCCGGTTCAATTCGTACAGGCATTTTCAAGGATAAAGGAATCTGGTGCTTTAATGTTTTAGATGCTTCCCCGGTAAGCCATAAGTAGTGGTCAGATGGCACCCCATCCATACCAATAAAGGATGCATATTTACTTACCGGTGGCGTATCAGTCGCCTTGAAGATGGCAGTTGCTTCATTTATTTCATCAAACATGGCGACATACAGCATTTCTGCGCCTGCGTTTAATGCGGTTGATAGCTGTTGCCAGTAAAATTTTCCTCCCTGGCGGGGAATAGAAGCTGAAGGCTTCACGTCATCCGGGAATTCATAACGACTAAGATTATGCCAGCTGAAGCCCGGACAAACGCTGGGTACATAATCAATTTTATTTTTGCGGCACCATTTGATATCACCGATGATCACATCCCGGTAACGGTCCATATCATTGTGCAACAAGGGCGTAAAACGCTGGATCATCCAGGGCAGCACAATGTCAGCCTGTTTAATGATCTGATGCAGGTAAGGATCATTGATGCAGTCCGCATTCAGATCACGCCAGAAAGTGGGCACCCCAAGCATTATGGCGCAGTGGCCATATACCGGGTCATTTTTAAGAAAGTCCATCAACCTTTCCAGCCCGATATTGCGGATATTATAGGGCCTGTCCGGAAAACCAATGCCCCATATCGCCACAATAGGTTTACCATTTTGTTGCAGGTAGGTTTTTGTTCCCTGCTGGTTGGTTACATGTAAAGAATCAACCAGGTATTTCCAGTCTTCAATGATGGCAGAGCAATCTTCCCCGGAACCTTTTAACCCGGAAAGATCATACATCACCGCAATTGCCCGTTCCTGTTGGGAAGCTGCGGCAAGCGCATTTTTAAGCACCACCAATGAGCTGCTTTTTGCTTTATTTTCTTTGGCTGCTGAAAAGAAGCGCTGCATAAAAACACCATCTACCCCATACTGCTTCATCCATTTAAAATGGATATCTACCGTGCTTTTATCATAGGAACTGAACAGTTTTGCCGTGCTGCCATCGGCTTGCTTAAACGGCGTTTCATAGCTTTTTTCGTATTCGGTCATATCGGGCCACATGTCGATGCCACAACGTTCCTCACTGGCAAAATAATGGTTGAATCCTGTACTGCTGCCATCGCCCTTAGCCCTGAACCATCCCTGGTACCCAGCCATAACCAATCCCTTATACGAAGGATACATTGAAGCGGAAGCATGTTTTATTTGCCCGTTGCCGGTATAGAAAAAAAGGACTGCCGCACTTAGAATAAATGATCTGATTTTCATAAATGTGAACTGGTTTATCGTTTTGTTTCCTGATGCTGGTACAGCATTTTAGCGATCACGAAATCGAAATCACTATAGCCGCAAATTTAATTGTTAACGGATGATGGCCATGATGCAGTTTGGGTGCCAAATGTTTTATCTGGATTTGGTCCCATTAAAAACTCAAGCTTACCACCTTTCATCAGCATTTGATGTGTGATAAAAATTTTATTATATGGCTTACCATCCAGGCTTACCCTTTGTATGTATTTATTGATCTTGCTATTATTTTTTACGCTTATTTCAAAGGTCTTTTTTTTGGGCAAGGCAATCACCGCATTGTCAATGCAAGGACTTCCAAATACATATTCACCATTCGCGGGGTTTACGGGATATAAACCAACGATGCTCCAAACAGCCCAGGCGCTCATTTGGCCGCAATCTTCATTTCCGGAATAGCCATCGGGTAAATCATGGTAAAGGGAATCCATGATCTTCCTTACGATTGACTGTGTTTTCCAGGGCTGACCCACATAATCGTACATATAAGCAATCTGGTGACTGGGCTCATTGCCATGCGCATATTGCCCGATTAGTCCGCTGATATCTGCCGATGCATTTTCACCGGTTACTTCAGAGCTTACGCTAAACAACGAATCCAGTTTACCTGCGAATTTTTGATAACTGCCGTATTCCTTTGCAAGCCCTCTTACATCATGTGGCACAAAAAAAGAATGCTGCCAAGCGTTGCCTTCCACATAATTTGATTTTTTACCATCGTGATCTGAATAATAAGGATCAAAAGGAGTCACGAATTTTCCGTCTGAGTTTCTGGCCCTGATAAAACCGGTCTCCTTATCAAAGAGCCGCTGGTAAGACATTCCCCTGTTCATGAACATCTTATAGTCATCCATCTTCCCCAATTTTTTTGCTACCTGTGCAATGCACCAGTCATCAAAACCGTATTCAAGTGTTATGGAAGCGCTCCTGGATAATTTATCCTGTGGCAGGTAGCCGTATTTGATATAATCGGGTGTTCCTCTTATAGACTGGCTGGCACTTTTCTTCATTCCTTCGTATGCTTTGTCGATATCAATGCCAGGCCAATTCTTAAAGATGGCATCGGTTAAAACCGGTATGCAATGATACCCTGTCATGGTGTTGGTTTCCCAGGTATTTAGATCCCAAACAGGTAAGGCTCCATTTTCATCATAAAAGGCAAGCAGGCTGTTCAGGATATCCGTATAGCGCTCCGGCTGGGTGATCGTGAGTAATGGATGCAGTGCCCTGAAAGTATCCCATAAAGAGAATACGGTGTAGCGCTGGCCATGTTTCATTTTTATGGTCTTTCCAAGAATATTCTTATAGGTTCCATCGGCATCAGAATATAGTACCGGGGCAAGATTGGTATGATATAAGGCTGTATAAAAAATACGCCTGCACTGCGGATCTTTGGTGTCAATCTTTATCTTTTGCAATTCAGCCTCCCATTTATCGTCGGCAATTTTGGCAATCTTCTTAAAGTTCCAATCGGGTATCTCCTGCAAGGCAGTTAAAGCGTTCTCCGTAGCTACGGATGACAACGCAACTTTCATTAGTATGGGTTTCCCTTTTTTATCGGTAAAAATTAACTGGCATTTTACAATCTTTGCCTTCGCCTCAGGTTGCCCGGATACATCTTTTCCGTCGGCGGATAACTGCATTGTTTTAAAAGCGGACGAAGTTCTTGCGGCAAAATAAACACGTTGCACTTTTGCCCAGCCACTTGAATAACGATAACCTATAATCGTAGAATCATTCACCTGCTTAATATAAGTTTCAACGGCATTGTCTGAATTTATTTTGAACCCAAGATCGAACCGGATAACAGGCGCTGTTCCTGCCGGAAAAACATATTGGTGCAGGCCGCATCTTTCCGTGGCGGTAAAAGATGCTTTAATGCCGTTGTTTAATTTTACTGAATAGAACCCGGGCCTTGCTGATTCGTTTGAATGACTAAAACTTGTGGTAAACATTTTGGTTGAATCAGGAATAGGTTTGATGTTGGGCATTACAGAAATATCGGCAAGGTCGCCAATACCGGTGCCACTAAGGTGCATGTGAGAGAAGCCCGCGATCACCGTGTCGCTGTAATTGTAGCCACTGCACCAGTCCCAGCCCGAAGTTCCGTTATCAGGACTTAACTGTACCATTCCAAACGGCACCGTTGCACCGGGATAAGTATGCCCATGGCCGCCGGTACCAATAAAAGGGTCTACAAAAGAGGTGAGCTTTTGAGCTGGTAAGCTTGAAACAACCGTTATCGAAAGACAGAAGATAAAAATGGGAAAAAACTTCCCTTTTAGTTTAGCAGGCATAGATGTATTTTAAATTCAATGAAGGCTTGTGGTTGATGGTACTATTCGCATTTTTTTCATAGGTTAAATGTTCTGATGATAGGTTAAAACCTGTTACGATTAAAACTGCCGTACCCAATAAACGAGTGCATCCGGGTGGCACATTCTGCCCGTCATTTCTTTTTAGACGCTGGTAAAGGGATATCCTGTTTCAATGGAATTTTCTTCCGGAGCATTTTACCTGCAATGCCCGTGAGGTATAAATAGTAATCGGAGGGAATGCCTTCTTCGAAAGTTACAAACCTGCTGTCACCAACGGGTGGATGCTGATCGATTTTAAAAATCGCGGTACCTTCATCCACCTCATCAAACATAGCGATGTATAACATATCTACACCAATATCTAAAGCACCGTATAACTGCTTCCAGAAAAACTGTCCCTTGTTTCTTGGAGTTTGATCAAAAGCGCTTCCCGGATTCATATTATGCCAACTGAAACCCGGGAAAATTACGGGCACATAACCGAGTTTGTTTTGCTTGCACCAGGCCAGGTCATCTGCAATATTTTGTTTGAAGGCGGGATAAGTGCGTTCATTATACCGGCCTACCAGCCAGGGCTGCACAATATCCGCCTTGCGCAAAACTGTGTGCAGGTAGGGATCTTTATCCGTGTCCTTACCAAGCGTTCGCCAGTAAGTCGGCACGCCCAACATAATGGAACATCCGCCATATGCCGCATCATCGCGTAAGAAATCAATCACTCTTTCTACTGACCGCGTTGTATAATCACGACCCGGAAAACCTACACCCCATAAAACTACCAATGGCTTATTGTTATGGTACAGGTAAGACTGTTTATGTCCCCTGCTGGTAACTTTCAGACTATCGACAAGAAATTTCCAATCACTGATAATGAGTTCACAATCTTTATCACTCATGCCGGACAGGTCGTACATAACCGAAATGGCACGTTTGTATTTTTCCGCCGCATGGATCGCATTACTTAGCACCGTGTTGTTATGATCAGCGCCGGTTCTGGATTTAAGATTTGTTACAAATCGTTGTATAAACACTCCATCAATTCCATAGTCTTTCATCCATTTAAAATGAAGATTGACGGAGGAAGCATCATAAGAACTGAACAGTTCCGCAGGCTTTCCATCAGCCAGCAAAAAGGGAGTTTTATAGGTCGTTTTGTATTCACTTACATCGGGCCACATATCTATTTTACAATAACCGGGTTCAAATTTCCCACGGCCCTTGTAGTGGTTCCACCCTCTTTTGGCGCCATCTCCGGGAGCATTGAACCAACCCTGGTAGCCAGCCATTACCAACCCTTTATAAGACTTAAAGATGGATGTCGCACTATGCTTGCTTTGTGCAAAAACACCCAGCTGCAGTAAAATAACCCCGATAAAAATGACTATATTTTTCAACTAAAAAAGGTTTAGAAATCATAGTAAAATTACTTCCGCACATATATGTATTCCGATCCGGCACCCCAGCTTTTATTGGGTTTAGGTCCCATCTTCAATTCGAGGGTTCCACCGGCAGTTAGTTGTTCGTGTGTGAACCAGGGCGTGTTTAATGGCTTACCATCAAACATTGCGCTTTGGATATACTTGTTTATCACCGAACATTTATCGGCTATCACAGTAAATTTTTTCCCATTGGGAAGATCGATCGTTGTTTTTTTAAAGACAGGACTGCCGATGGTATATACGGGAATGCCCGGCGTAACCGGGTAAAAACCCATTGAAGAAAATACTACAAAGGCCGACATGCCTCCGCCATCCTCATCGCCGGGAATGCCAAAAATATTATCCTTAAACCAAACGTCCAGCAGAAACCGGATACGCTTTTGGGTTTTCCAGGGGCTATTTGTAAAGTTGTAGAGATAAGGAATATGAAAGCTTGGTTCATTGCCCATTGAATATTGGCCTACCAAACCTGTTGCATCCGGAAACTTTTCCCACAAATCCTGTTTGCTTCTTCCAAGCGGTTCCCGGAATAGCTGGTCCAGTTTGTCTTCAAACGCAGGCTTACCACCTACCAATTGCACCAGTCCTTTAATATCCTGTTGCACCTGCCACAGGTATGTCCAGCCATTGTTTTCATCATAATAGTCCCTGCCACCTTTGCCGCCATCAAATTTTGGATCAATATCTATCCATTTTCCTTGCTCATCCTTTGGTATAAATAACTGGTATTTTGGATTCCAGAGATTCTTATAATTATAGGCCCGTTTTTCGAACTCCTGCATGTCACTGTTCTTTCCAAGTTCTTTTGCCATCTGGCTCACCGCCCAGTCATCATAACCTGCGCCAAGCGTTACGGCTACCGACTGTCTTTTTTCAAAAGGATGCACCAACTCTACTGTTTCCTTTTCACCTATCTTTAAAGCAGGGAAATAGCCCTTTGTCAGGTAAATATCATCCAGGCTACATTTCGGCCCATTGCGCCAGGGCAACATGGTGGCCTTTGTGCCATTCTTATACATGCCTTCATAGGCTTTTGCAGCATCAAAATTGCGCAGGCCTTTCCGATATCCATCGAGGAACATTACAGAAGAATGAAAGCCGTTCATACAGGCATGATCTCCAAATAATACTGGAAAAGTTGGCATCCAGCCGCTCTGATCATACATGTTCACATAAGAGTTGAGCATATCTTCTTCTTGTGTGGGATTTAGGATAGTCCTTAAAGGATGCAACGCCAGGTAGGTATCCCAGGTCCAGTCATCCACATAAAAAGGCCTGTCACTTTCATGAATCTTTTTATCGAAACCGCTGTAATATTTTTTGTCTTCCCGGATATCCACCATGCGCTCGTAGCAACGGTATAAGGCTGAATAAAAGCTGCGTTTTTGCGCTGCTGTTCCACCTTCAACCTTTATCTGGCCCATTACCTTTTGCCAGCTGAGTTCTGCTGATTGTTTGAGTGTTTCAAAATCCGTTTTACTTAGTTCATTCTCATAGTTTTTCTTCGCCTGCTCCGGGCTCACATAGGAAATCGCGTATTTAAAAATGATCTTACCCGTTACTGAAGATGGAAAAGTTATCCATGATTTGGACCTTACGCCCGTAATAGTATGACCATCGGTAAGTTTATTCTCTTTTATCACACCGGCAACTCCTTTAAAATTAAAAGTGCCGTACATATACACTTTGATATCGTCGTGATATGTTTCTACAGCAGTTACGGCATTATCTGAAATGAAGTTCCATTCACTGTTTCCTGGATTATAAACATCAAACAGCAAGGATTTGCTTTGGGCGGTTTTTGCAAATTCAAATTGATAAATCCCAACTTTTTTCCCCGGTGTAAACTCAACAGTAGTTTCATCATCTACCAGGTAAGTAGAATAATACCATGGCCTTGTTATTTCAAGGTCATGGTCATAGGTCATCTTCTGTTTCCAGCTGGCATGCGTAACAGGCCCGCTGAAAGGCATCATTGAAAAAGCTTCGCCTAGTCTATGTGATACGATTATAAGCGGAAAACTTGATATCTGGTCATCCATATAATCCGTTCTCACAGGAAACATCCTGATCATCTGATTGGGAAGTTGGACCGTTGGCCGCGTAGGCTGCAGCAACTGCCCAACATTCCCTATCAATGGGTCTATATAGGAAATATTATCCTGGCAAAACGCAACGCTTATAAAACATAAGCTGAAAGTGCAGGCCAAAAACGTTCCTTTTAAGAATCGGTTTAACATAGTATAAAAAATTAAGGCTTCTTAAATTCGGCTTTAGTGATATTCAGATATAATTCTCCATAACTATTCGCTGGCTCCAGTTGCATGTCTTCATCCCATTTATTCCATGAATCGATTAATATCAAGCGGGTTGTTGAACTGGCATTCATCTTTGCCACGTTACAAAGTTGTTTGTACATCTTACCGCTATCACTTTTTGGATAGTTCGGATTAACACTGGACGGTTGCGCAATTTTCCAGTTATAAGAGGGAGTTATATTGGGTACATAGTCAACGCTAATATTATCTGCAAACCATTTTTTAGAATACAACCAGTTTTGATCCATTGATTGTGGAAGCAAATACCACCTGTCCCAATCAGAAACCTGGGAACTGAAAGATTGATGGTAAATAGCATCAACGCATTTCTGAAAGCGGAAAGGGTACCTGGCGGGTGGAGACCACCTGTCTTGCATACCAACAATATATAACTCGAAGCCAAGTGCCGATAAGCGGGATCTTAAAGTTGCATAAATTGCCGGGTTGTTATTAGAGTACAAGACATGCGCATTCATGATATACAACAATGTTTTACCATTCACCTTGAGATAGTTAGCGTTCGCTAAAAGCGGTGCTATCCTCTGTATATCCTGGAAAAACTGCTCTAACTTAACTGCATCATTTTCAAGGGGAGCGGTAGTGTTAATGGCATAACTGCCGGTGCTGAAATTATAAGCTAACGCAAATTTCATATTTGCCGTGTTCACATCGAGGAAGGATTTTATAACCGATGAATCCGACTTGTAATTGTTGAAATCCCTGTTGGCAGACCTAAACTGGAAAAGGAAATAATCTATTCCCGCCTTTCCTGCATATTCGATGTGCTTTGTCATAACAGCGGGCGGCACTACCCCGTTGGGCATCCCATATTTTCCTACCACCGGCACTTCGGTGATACTGGCATTAAAGGTTCCGAAATTATAATAGAAAGCACCTACTGTATAATCGGTGGTAACTGGTATTTCCTTAATCGTATAATTAAGGATATTGTCATCTATCGAGGGGGCATCAATCTTCTTGGTACAAGAATTGAGAAAGAGAAACACCGGTATAATAAAAAAGGGGAATTTTAAACTTTTCATAATCGTTTATTTATTTATAGGTCTTAGTAATTTGTACAGTAAATCCGTTTGCTACCGCAGCTGACTGAAGTGATTGTATGGTGGTGCCATACCATTTCATTGCGGCTGAATTATCGAACGCTACCGGTATAGCATTGTAATCAGGAACGGTGTAGGGGGCTTCAAACTTTAATCGTATATAAGGATTGGTGCTTTCATCGGCATAACCAACAGCGCCCAGCAATGCTAATGCGCCACTATAGCCGGTGGGATTTTGCGAACTGACTTGTAATGGATAAAAACCACGGTCCGGAATATCCTGAAATGTTAATGCTGCAAAACCGGGGGTGGTATGTGGAGATAAATTCAGCACACGGGTTTGGCGTTGCAGGCACCATGCGTCAAAAGGCTGATCGGGGAAAAAGTTTAACCAGGTTTGAAAGTATATTTTATTAATATCACCTGCAGGAATATCCGTTTTAACATTGTGAAGATAATTCCAAAACCCGGTGCCGGTGGTACCAAATTTTACTCCGTTTACCTGCTTGTAGGCATCTCTTAACCCATTGGGAATTGCCCAAAAAGCAAAATTCGCATCAATGCCTGAAGTATAATAAGCTTCAGGTGTTTGTGCTCCGCCAAGCCCTAACATTGCGGCCTGTGCTTTCAAAAATTGTGCTTCTGAATAGCCAAGGATAATGACAGGGCGAGCCTTGTTGTTATAGATTCCAGCTGCTATAACTGAATACACGCTCGTAGCAGTCATTCCATTTGGATTGGATTGCCCCTGGGGACTTGTAAATCCTGCTAATTGAGATGTCCATCCTGGTAATACAGCGTTTGATTTGGTCAATCCATAGTGCGGAATGGGGTAATTTACAATTCTTAAAGAATCATCCAATGTACTGGTCAATGTATCGGTGACGCGATATCTTGCGGCAACAGTTTTAACCGAATCAAAATAATAGTTAATCCGTGGATCTTTATATGACCTGAAATACACAAACAGCATATCCGTCAGTTTCGGGGAAGGTTGTGTATAAGTAGCTTTTGTAAAAACTTTATAATAAGGATTTTCATTATTCGCTACATCTTCATAAGGTACTTTCACAGTTTCTGCTTCTGAACCAATCAATTGAGATTCAGTTGTCATTAATTCCTGGATGGCAGCATCCGCTACGGGACCAAGATTTCTTCTGCAGCGCAATGCTACCCTTAAACGCAGCGTATTTGCGAACTTTTTCCAGTTTAACAACTGTACCGCTGCTGATGGGGGATTACTGCCTAATGCATATACCACGTCATAGGTGAGTTTATCCGTTGTTTTTGTGACGTCTATTTTGGAACTGGCGTCTTTTAGGGTTGCTAAAATTTTCGTGTACACGGTGTCTTCTGATTCAAAATTAATAACAGAAAGGTTATCCGGGTTATTTGCTTCAGCCATCGGTATCGGACCATAAAAGCCAACCAGGATAGAATAGACATATGATTTCCATATTCTCGCAATTTGCACCCTGTTGTTAAAAGAAGAGTCCTTGCCATAATCCTTTTCAAGCTGCACTAAATTCTGCAGGATGTTCACATAACTGGTTTGCCATATCCCCTGGTCGGCGGCGGTATATCTTACACCAGGCTCTATTAAATTGGCAATTTCCCACATGTTAATGTTGAGTCCGCCATTCGTTCCGCTACCACCGATCATATCACCGGTTCTCTTTACTGCCGTTTCAATCAGGGATTCCGGTGAAACCTTTAAAAATTGTGTTGGATCTGTATTCAATTCTTTAAATCCTTTTGCACAGGATGAAAGAATTACCGCGATCGCTATAAATAAATATGTTGTCTTTTTCATTTTTACTGTTTGATGTGAGTAATTAAAAGGATAATTTGAGACTAAAACCCAATGTAGCATAAGGGAATGAACCACCTGACTCAATGCCCATGGATCCGTTCGTAGTTCCAAGGGCCGATTCCGGATCAATGCCTATGGGGGTTTTCTGGTAAATCTGCCATATATTCCTTGCCGAAACAGCCACATAGGCGCCTTTTACAAAGCTCTTTTTGCCCAGCAATGTTTTGGGAAGCGTATATCCAAATACCAGTTCGCTGATTCTAACAGAACTTGCATCAAATGTCAGGTATGGAACATCGTTGCCTACTTTATCATTTCCATTCACTAATTGGGGATATACCTCGCCAATAAATGGACTCCCCACTATATAATTTCCGTCCTTATCAACAAGTGGCACACCTGTTACCGGGTTTACTTTCTGGAGGTAGGCATTTGGATATGTCAGGCCTTTATTACGTACAGAATCCCAATAGCGGGTAGTGGTAGTACCAACGATTTGACCTTGATTGCGTCTTTCAGCATCAGATTCACCCAATATATTGCTGCTGAAATACCAATCATCTCTTCCTTCGAGGCTTTTTACAGTGGTTCCCTGGAACATAGCCCGGCCATAGGATTCAGAAAATACTACGCCACCCCATTTAACTGTTGCTGTAACCTGCAAGCTGAAAGCACCATAGGTGAATGTATTTTGAAAACCACCTGTCCATTTCGGGCGGGGGTTACCAGTGATCACATTGGTTTGTACGATGGCCCTTCCGCCGGTTGAAACAAGAATGGTATCACCAATACGATAAGGCCGGTTACCCATTTGAATACCATAAGGCTGGCCTACCAGCGCATTTACTGTCATATTTAATTTTTGCCCCAATTGCAACTTGTTCACTCCGGGTATAAGAGAAACTACCAGGCTCTTATTGGTAGCAAAATTCACCGTTGATCTCCAGGTAAACTTTTTAGTTTGTACAGGTGCGGCATTAATACTCAATTCAAATCCTTTATTCTGGATTTCTCCTGCATTTACCACCCTGCCGGTATAACCACTTTCATAAGCAGTTTGTGCTGTAAGTATCTGGTTGATATTACTGTTCTGATAATAAGTGGCGCTGATACCCACCTTGTTTTTAAACAATGAAAGATCAAGCCCGATTTCTTTTGAAATACTTTGTTCAGGTTTCAGATCAGCATTCTTAAGAGTAGTGGTATAAGCAAGATAGGGGCTGCCCATATATAAACCCTGGGGAGAATAGGTGTTTGTTAATTGGTAAGCACCTGTACTATTGCCCACTTTCGCGTAATTCAGCCTCAGTTTACCAGAGGATAACAGATTTTTATTGTGAATAAATTCAGAGAAAACAAATCCACCACCTATCATCGAATAAAAGAAGGAATTATTTGCCACCGGAAGGCTGGAAGACCACTCATTACGGCCGGAAACATCCAGGTATAAAAAATCTTTAAACCCGAAGGATGCTTTGGCAAAAGCTGATTGCTGCTTTGCTCTTAACAGCGATTCGCTCGCCGTTGGTACCGAATTGGCATTACCGATGCTAGGCATTTCATGTACAAGCAAAGCGCTTATTGAGGCGGCCCTGTCCAATGTATTATTATTGCTCATACTAACTCCTGCAAGCGCATCAAAAGAAAGATTTGGATGTAGTTTCTTGTTATACATCATCAAGCCTTCATAATACCAGTTATTTTGTCTTCTTAAATCATTTGAATAGAAGCCATCCTTTGTTTTCCTGGATCCGAGCTCTTTATAAATATAGTTTTCTGAGGTAGCCAGATCCCCTACAATTTGCCCCCTGAATTTTAAAGCCGATGTCAGGCTAACCTCGGCTGTTATACCCCCGTTTAACGCGGCACGGGTATCCTCATTTTTATCGGCATAAATAGACCAAAAAGGATTTTCCGTGTCGTTTACCTGGCCTGTGGCAATGGAATTACCGTTTGCATCTTTGTAGGGCATAAATCCACTGAGCCTCGTGCTACGGGTCATATACACATACAGGGCCAACGGATTTTCAACACTCAGTCCTTTGGGCATACGGTTTTGGGTATTCGTATTGATATAAGACACCCTCGTACTTATTTTAATTTTTGATCCAAGATTTCTTGAAGCGGTAAGAAGAAGGGTATGTTTCTTTAATTTGTTCAGGTTATCAATGGCATCATTGCCTTTTGTGAAACCATAGGAAAGCCTGAATGCCGAGTTGGCATCTGATTTACTGATGGAAAGATTTGTTGATGAGGTAAAACTGTTTTGGTAAAGATCACTTACATTATTAGGCTGGGGAACATATCCACCCTCTATTGGCTTACCAGAAAAATCATTAAAAGGCTGTCCCAGCATTGCGGCGCCCCATGACTGGTTACTGGTTCCCATATTTACGCCAAAGTTGGTTTGATTTACATTATTACCACTATTAGCGGCATACCTCATGGCAGATCCTTCTCCATATACATTCTGGTATTCCGGGAACGCCGTTATTTTATAAAACTGCGTACTTTGGTTTACATCAATACCCAGGGTGCCGTCGCCGCCTGGTTTTCCCTTCTTAAGGGTAATCAAAATGGCGCCATTTGCAGCTTTTGCGCCATATAGCGCTGCTCCGTTGGGCCCTTTTAATACGGTGATGGATTCTATATCATCCGGGTTGATACTGCCCGCGGGATTGCCATAATCAAGGTATCCGCCTGCATCTCCCGCAGGATTGTCTAAAGGCACACCGTCCACTACGATCAGGGGCTGGTTTGAACCTGAAAGAGAATTGTCGCCCCGTAATGTAAGGCGGGCGCTTCCACCCGGCTGGCCGGTTCCTGTAATCTGCAGACCGGCTACTTTTCCAGCCAGACCACTAAGAACATTTAAATCCCTGGCTTCTGTCAGCGACTCTGTTTTTACTGTTTGTGATGCGTAGGTTAATGATTTTTGTGTTCGGGCAATGCCCAACGCAGAAACCACAATAACTTCGTCCATTGATTTGGTGATGGTAACGAGGGAGATACTTACCTGGCGCTTTCCGTTTAGTTTGATTTCAACGGGTGTGCGGTTGATGCTGGATGCCACCAATACATCACTGGCATTGGTTACATTAATTGAAAAGGTACCATCCTCTTTTGTAATGGTTTGGGTTTTGCCGCCTTTAACATAAACAACGGCCCCGGCAAGTGGCAGGCCTTTTTCGTCAGTAACTTTTCCTGAAATAGGGATTTGTTGGCAGTAGGTCGTGGTAAAAAAAGTTAGCAGGAGGGCTAACAAGCTGAAGTGCAATCGCATAATATTTGTTTTTTTGGTTTAATATTCTAAATAGCGCGGGGCAAAACTATGTTTGGCGAGATAATAAAGGATTAATAAAAAATTAACACCGAATTATTTTTACAATAATTAAATAGTATCCTTGATTATCAACAAGTTCAACAATAAAAAACATTTTTTTCTCCCAAAAAGGTGATTTTGTTTTTTCCGGATCAGCCTCTTATACCCTTCTTTAAGTAAAAGCCATCCGTAAAAAACACACTATTTCTGCATGATTGATGGATACATTATTGGTGGAATCGCTGTTGCCTTACCAACCTCTTTGATAAGATTAATATTAAATGTGGATGCCATCTCAATGGCATGTGGAAAAATTGTAGCGCCGGTAGAATAAGATTGCCCAAACTAGCTGGTGGCAAATAATAAAGGATTAATAAACAATTAATAATACTTTCCTGCAAATTATTTCACATAAAGCGTTGGTTAGCATTAAACCGATATGGGAAATATTTCTTCCTTAGCTTGTTTAGTAATCTTCTCTTCCCATAATGTTTCTGTGCACTTGCTGAAGCGTTTTGTGGATCACGAAATCGGAGAAATAAAATGAATCGTTTGGAGGTATTTGCGGTGATCTCCTGATGAGCGCTGATGGATTGAGAACTTGTTTGGGGCCTCTATCTAAATTGCCGACAGGCGATGTTTGGCGGTTAAGATACCTGCAAGGAAAACCCTTGTCTGTTAACTGAGTAAGCGCTGCGAATGATTAACCAGGTATTTTAATACTTATTCTGCATCCTTTACCCAAACTACTTATAATGCTCACTTTGCCGTTATAGGTTTCAATCCTGCTAATCATATTTGAAATGCCGATACCATGCCTGGTTCTTTTAACATCAAATCCTTTGCCATCATCCACTATAGAAACCTTCATCGTATTACCTTCCACCTTAATGGAAATGTCTACATTTTTTGCTTCTGAATATTTCAGTATGTTATTCATTTGCTCCTGTATGATCCTGTATATATTTAATTTAAGATCAGCAGAAAGAAATCTTTTTGAATCGGAGTTCGACACAGAATAGGTAAACTTTTTCTTAATAATTTCATTGGGATCAAGTGACCTGAGAAGCTCCCAGACGAGTTCTTCCAAGTCAACATTTTTAAGCGGCGTTACAAGATTGCTGCATAATAAACGGATTTCTTCCATCGTATTGTCGATCAGCTCAATCGGATATTTAATCAAGTCATTAATTTCCTCGTTTACATGCGCAGTCAGGCATAGGGACATCTTTGCGCTCGCTAAGAGCTGGTTTATATTGTCATGAAGTTCCAGGCCCACATGGTTTCTCTCTTTTTCCCGGGCCTTGATAATGGTTCTTACTATTTTCTTTTGTTCCTGAATTTTTTGTTCTACTATTTCCTCTGCCATCAATTTTTTTTCTGTTATGTCATTTGATATTTCAATATATTGAACTGGTTTATCCTGATCATTTAAAAAAGGAATAAAGGTGGCATCTACCCAATACAAGGTTCCCGTTTTTGCTTTATTGCATAATTCACCCCTCCAAATTTTGCCATCGGAAACCGTTGCCCATAAATCTTTCATAAATGCCTCAGGATGATACCCTGATTTAACGATACGGTGGTTCTGCCCCACAAGTTCCGCAGCTGAATATCCGGAAATTTTACAAAAATTATCGTTCGCATATTGTATGATCCCTTTCTCGTCGGTAATAGTCACGATACACGACTGGTCCAATGCATTTTTATAATCAACGATTTCTCTTTCTGCTTTTTTTCTTCTTGTAATGTCGCGGGAAGAACATGCAACTCCAATGATAGTAACTCCACTAAAGATAGAATAAAAGGAAATTTCTGACCATGCATCTTCGGGGAAGGCTGCATGTTCAATTATTTTAAAGCTTTCCCCGGAAAATGCACGTTCATAATATTCACGAAAGCGATTCAATTGTTCTTTGCTGAAGCCACTTTTGAGAAGATTACTTCCTTTTACAACGGTTTTGCCGGAGATAGCCTTCATCATGTTGTCAAAGGCATCATTGGAAGTAATTAATTTAAAGTCCCTGTCAACACTCCACATAGGGTCACTGGTATTATTTATTAAAGCTCTGAGGTTGTTTCGATCAAATTCCCGTTCCTGCTCATTTTTTTTCCTTTCGGTAATGTCCCGTCCGGTTATGCAAATACCTTTTACCTGGTTGGACTCCACGACCGGAGTTACTGAAAAATCAATCCAGACAATATTGCCTTTTTCCATTTCATAACAACGATCGTATTGAATACTCTCTCCATTGAAGGCTTTTGCGATAATTTCCTGAAAAAAATCTCTTTGTGATTTTTCAATTAAATCGTAAATCGAAAGACCAATTTTAAATTCTTTTCCCCTGCCAAAAAGAGTATACCTGGTCGCTTTGTTGTTAAAGGCAATAATAATCCCATCGCTGTCGAGTAGTAAAAATCCTTCAGACGTATTTTCAAAAATCACCCTTAGATTGGCTTCGGATCTTAATATTATCTCTTCTGTTTCCCTTTTTTGCCGTTCTGTTTTCCGCTTTTCTATTGCAGTAATTATGGCTGCGGGCAATCTTGCAATCCGGTCTCTGAGAATATAATCATCCACTCCAATATTAATAATGTCTGCTACAAATTCTTCCGATACCGGTTCTATTATCACTATGAACGGAATATCCGGGAGTCGTTGACGGGCTATTGCGCATGCGGCTTCTGAATTAAATTCTGGCAAGGAACTGCCAGACACAATGACCGTTGGATTGAATTCGCCAAGGGCCTGCAGGTAGGCATCTTTATCCATTGCCAAATTGAACACACAATTTAAATTCTCCTTGAAAAGCAGTCGTATCGTAAGCCTTGCAATGGTAGTGTCACCCTCAAGCATTAATATTCTTAACGGTTCTTTCATATTGTAATCCTATTCTATATACGTGATTTTAATGATGCCTTTTAAAAAGCTGGCTGGTCCTGTTCGTGAATCCGTCAAAATCAAACTGGTTTTCATTAAGTGATGTCTATTTACTCCTGGAAAAAATAAGCAGTCGTGGTAAAGATTTTGCAGCTGCCAAGCGTGAGAGCGTGCCTGCGGATCTTTATCAAGGCTGCTTACCAAAGTTTATATTACTGGTAAAGATTTTGTTATTGTGGATTATGCATAAAAAGGCTTTTCATGGATTTTAGTTTTTAAACATGGACCATGTAAAGTAACTACCATTCACTAAGAGAGGATGTAGTTGTAATTATGATAAATTGTGTAGTTGTAAATATGAATAACAAGTGGGCGGTACAGTGGGGCAAATAGTAATTTCAGAATCACTATCATTTAAGAGTGATATGTAAACAGAAAATGTGTCGCGTTGTGGGCCGCGGAAATGGATTGTATTTTTAATGCTTGACACCTATATGTGTTTATAGGCAAAGACCTGCGCATTTTTTTAATTTTTCGTTCTAAAGAACGGACAATGAATAATCTGAAATGAAGACTTGATCGAAAACTTATATTTCAGCATGATCTCAAATTAGTTTATTGTCCAACGCATAGCGCGTTAGTTCAGGATTAGTTCTCATATTCATTTTTACTAGTATCCTTGCCCGATGGGTACTCACAGTAGTACTGCCCAGAGAAAGCTTTTCCGCTATTTCAGAAACTGACTTGCCGGAAGCAATCAGTTTAAAAACTTCAAATTCGCGATCCGAAAGGGATTCATGAGATGCCTTCTCCAGGTCGTACTGCCCTCCAATGTCTTCAGCAATCATTTCAGCCATAGAAGGAGAAATATACTTGCGCCCCTGCAATACCATCTGCACGGCTTTTACAAGTTCTTCTGTGGCAGTATCCTTACATACATAACCGGCTGCCCCGGCTTTTAAAACTCTTACTGCATATTGTTCTTCAGGATATATGCTCATGATCAATACCGGTAATTTTGGATCAATTCCTTTGATCTGCCGCATCGCATCCAGCCCGCTGCGCCCGGGCATATCGATATCACAGATCACCACATCCCACTTTTCATGGATCACTTTTGATATTATTGCCTGCCCGTCACCCACTTCTTCTATCGTTGAAGCAGGATATTCTTCCAGCAACAATTGCTTTAATCCCTTACGGACAACAGCATGATCATCCGCGATTAAAATATGCATCATAATAAATTATAAAGTTATTGTTTGCCATTGTACGGTACAGCTACAATAATAATGGTTCCCTTGCCCGGGATGCTGTTGATCTCATAATATCCTCCCATCATCTCGCTGCGTTCTTTCATTCCCAAAATCCCCAAAGTTTCTTTTCCGGAAATCTTCTCTTTTTCAAATCCCTGCCCATCATCTTCAATGCTCAAAATAAGCTGTTGACTCTTTTTTTCCAGCGACACCTTTATTTTATTTGCATTGGCATGCCTGCTTATATTGGTCAGCGATTCCTGGAAAATACGAAAAAGGCCATTTTTTTTCGAATCGGGTAATTCCAATTCTTCTTTTGGCTCATTGAAAACAATTTTAATAGCCCATCTTTTTTCAAATTCTTTCGAATGCCATTCCATCGCTGCAACCAGCCCAAGATTATCCAGCAAACTAGGCCGTAATTCTGAAGAAATTCTTCTTATCGATTTTACAGAAGAATCTAGTAGCTCTAAAATATCCCCGATTTTTTGCTTTGTTCCTTCATTTGCGTCATGCAGTTTTTTGTTCAATCCCTTCACCTCCATTTTCAACACAGTTAATTGTTGTCCCAGTTCATCATGAATTTCCCTTGCAATATTTGTGCGCTCTTCCTCACGAATGCTCTGAAGATGGTTGGTCAACCGCCTTATCTCTTCGTAGGATTGGAGCAGCGTTTCTTCTGCCTTTTTTCTTTCCGTTACATCGTGTACCAATGACAATATAGTGATTACATTCCCTTGCTCATCTCTCAAGACAGAATTATACCATTCGGAATAAATTACGGAGCCATCCTTGGTGTTATTGCGATTGAGACTGAGGTTCCTGTTCACAAGCCCTTCTATTAATTCCTCGTTAATTTTATACACAGACTTTATATCCTCATCATAAATGATTGGGAAGTCGGGGTGATACACATTCTTGCCAAGGGCTTCTGAGGCCTTCCAGCCGAACATCTCTTCAGCACGTTTTGACCATCGTTTAATAAACAGGTCTTTGTCCAATTCAATAACCGCCAGTGGCGTATTTTCAAAATGATACGATAAACGTTGGTAGGCTAACTGCAATTCATCTTCCGCCCGCTTGCTATCTTCAATATCGATCGATACCCCATACCACTTAACCAGGTTTCCCTGCTCATCGCGTAGTGGCGCAGTGCGAACCAGAAACCAGCGATATGTGCCATCGGCCCCGCGCAAGCGCATTTCATCCTTATAAGCTTGCCCTGCAGCCATATTCACCAGCCATTTTTCCATCACCACCGGGAGATCTTCCGGATGAACGATACCATTCGGATCTCTACTTGCATCCTCTCCTGCATAGTCCAGCCAAACTTTGTTGTAGAAATCAACGATGCCGTCAGGCTGCACGGTCCATGCCATAGTGGGAATTGTGTTGATGATTAGCCGAATGCGATCTTCGTTTCGGCGCAATGCATCCTCTGCCTGTTTTCGTTCGGTAATATCTATAGCTGCGCATACAATACATTGTCTGCCTTCATAATTAATCAGCCTGGTATTAAAATAAAAAGGAATTCTCCTTCCGTCTTTGGTGTGTGGAGTTGCTTCACCATGAACAGTTCCCTTTTTAAATGCTTCTTTCATAAAGCCCTGTACTGTTTTCCTGTCATTTACATCATCATAAAAGTCATTAATAGCATGAAGTTGCAGTATCTCCTTCGAAGTATAACCTGAAACGAGTTCAACATTTTTATTCCAACGTACGAACCTTAAGCCTTCATCAAGTACCATAAACACGCCTGGAATACTGTCAATGATTTCATTGGATAATTCTTTCTCCCTGATGATCAGCAATTCTGATTTTTTACGTTCGGCAATCTCATATTTCAATTCCTCCATGGCTTTTTCGAGCTCGCTGGTTCGCTCAGCAACCCTTTGTTCAAGCTCTTCATTGAGTCTTTTTATTTCGGCCTTCGCCTGCATCAGTTCGGGAGTCTCCATGAGCTCCCACCGTCCCTGCCGCCTTGCTACTGCCAACTGGTGGGCTTGCATAACATCAAGCAATTCAGAAGCCCTGCTCTGGTTCAACGGATAGGTGCACATCACGAGCATGGGCTTATTAACAATGGAGTCATCAAGTTGCTTTTCGTAAGCAAAAAAATCTTGCCAGATGTCTTTTTCTCCCAGCCAATAGGTATCTCCTGAAACCCGAATTCCAATATACCCCCTCTTCAATGCTTCTTTTAGTTTTGCATCCCATGCCTTTGTTACTCTTTCCAGGTCGAACACATCTTTTTCGAGATACCAGTCAAGCCCTTTGAAAACTTCAATGCTTCCATTCGTAAAGTAATGATCAAGATCAGGAACAGCTTGTTTCAACGCTTGTTTAGCTTCCTGCACTGTAATTAGCGTGGAGTCAGGAACTATCCAAAGACAATACTCATCGTTTTCCAATCCCGCTTTAAAATAGGGGACTAAAATATCGAGCAGATCCTGTTTGGTTTCATAAAAGGTACAGAAATGCGACCCCCAGGCTATATTTCCCAATACCTCAATTCCGGATGTTCGCAGTGCTGTCATTTGTTGTATTTAAAAATCCATGTTCAAATAGTTAAATACAGAATAGGTTCAATTTCCTGATTTATATTCTTAAAAAATACTATTGGGTGAAGTGTTTATCATAACCCCGGAATTCCGCATCAATTAAAGTGTAATAACATAAATGCTTTCATAGGCAGGATACCGGTTTCAAAATGGCGTCTACGACCTTTCGTGATGTGAATGAATAACAAAGGTAAAAAAATATATTATAAAGGGATAAACAAGTATGTTCCATGAAAAATGTTGCAAAATCTTAGCCTGAGTAGAAATCTTGTATCTATCTCCCCATGCCTTCCGGAAGATGATTGGTTTCATTCCATTATTGTTATGAAAAGAAAATTAACGGAAGGATATGGGGACCGGCGCCCCGGGGAAATGCATCATTTGCCCCATGATACGTTGAGAGGAAAAATTAAAAAAAAAGGGAATAAAAAGAGACCGCATAGGTAATTAAGATCGAGATGCTTGCGGCAAGAGGAATGAATATTTTTTATATTTTAAGATCATATCTATAACGCTGCTGATGCTCCTGAGACCATTATGGCCCACGGCTGAAGTGGTGAAATCTTGTCTGGGTCTTCATGCAATCTTTTTTTGAAATTATTTTGTATGAAATTTTCGTGTTGTAAATGCCTGGAACGGAGTTAAGCTTTATTTTATTTAATCATCCGGCAGCCGGTCAAGCGCCGTTGTCCTCAAGGGAGTTCTTTGTGATTGTTGAATTGAAAGATTTTTTATAGTGTTGCCATGGAAGTTTTAGTATTTGTTCATTCGTAAGTTTATTTTTTTTGACGGATGATTTTCGACGGTTTCCCGATAATTTCCGAACTGACTGTTATTAGTTTGATAGGTCAATTTAAAGTTTCGCTCCGGCAAAACGTCGGACTGAAACTTTATAGAACAACAGGTTCAATACTCACAGCCGCTCCACCGCCTTCGGCTAACTTTATGGTAAGTACTGTTTTACTGGATATCTCCAGTTTTTCAATAGAATAGCTTTCAGGATTGTTTTTCCAGCCTGCATTTGGGCCATCCTTATAAATGGTGGCAACATACCGGGTATTTTTATCTAAAAAATCGAGCGGTATGGTTGCAGTGCGGCCTTTCTCATCCGTAATACTGCCGATAAACCATGACAGGCTGTTCTTCTTCTTTCTTGCGATTGTTATATAGTCTCCCGGTTCAGCTTCAATCACCCTGGTATCATCCCAATCTACCGGCACATCTTTTATAAATTGGAAGGCATCCGGGTGGGCCGCATAATTTTGCGGCAGGTCGGATACCATTTGCAGGGGGCTGTAAATCGTTACGTATAACGCCAGTTGTTTTGCCAGGGTGGTATGCACCTGCTTTGCAGGATCGGCTCCGTAATTTTTTAATTTGAATATCCCCGGAGTGTAATCCATTGGACCGCCCATTAACCGGGTAAAAGGTAAAATGGTTTCATGCTCGGGTGCATTGCCTGTACTGAAAGCATTGTATTCGTTGCCCCTGCCCGCCTCATTGGCCATCCAGTTGGGCCATGTTCTTTGCAGGCCCGTTGGGCGGGACGGCTCATGCATGTCTACCATAATATTATAGGACGCCGCTTTCGCTGCCACCCGTTCGTAATGGTTCATCATCCACTGGCCATCGTGGTATTCGCCGCGGGGAATGATCTTCCCGACATAGCCCGTTTTTACCGCGTGGTAGCCATTGTTGTTCATGAAGCGGAAGGCAGTATCCATCTGCCGTTCATAGTTAGTGGCTGAGCCTGAGGTTTCATTGTGCATAATCATCTGCACTCCTTTTGATGCAGCATAGGCCTCCAATACGCTTACGTTAAAGTCCGGATAAGGCGTTACAAAATCAAATACATTTTCTTTCCAGTTGCCGAACCAATCTTCCCAGCCGGTATTCCATCCTTCCACCAGCACGCCATCCATTCCGTTGGCAGCGGCAAAGTCGATGTATCTTTTTACATTGGCAGTATTGGCGGAATGGGTTGCATTGCGAATTAAATTTCCTGCCCTGTCTGTACTATCGGCATAATTGGAATAGTTCCACCCACCCACACCGGTTTGCATTTCCCACCATACGCCTACAAATTTCATGGGCTTTATCCAGGCGGTATTTTTAATTTTGGAAGGTTCATTCAGGTTGAGGATCATCTTAGACGACAGTATTTCAGCAGCCTTATCACTTACAATAATGGTTCTCCACGGACTGTTGAAAGGCGCGTGTACATAGGCTTTATCGCCACCGGGTGCAGGAACAAGGCAGCTTGTCAGTTGAAAAGTTTTATTATCCGCATGCAGTTGCATGGCAGGGAAGTTTGACTGGGCTGCTTCATGGATATTGATATAAATTCCGTCGGCAGACTTCATCATCAGCGGGGTTTGAACACAATAGCGGTCCGGCGCAGTGCGTACAGCAATGGCAGTACTTTTCTCTACTATTTCTTTATTGTCAATTTTGCTGATCGGGCTGGTACTGTATTCATATTCATTGCTGTCAAAGTCGCCGGGGATCCAGAATGCGGTATGGTCGCCGGCGAGGTTGAATTGAGTTTTTTCACTTGACACAACAAAATATTTCAGTGAATCCTGTTTGGGAAATTCATACCGGAAAGCGGCCCCGTCTTCAAAAACCCTGAAGATGATATTGAGTAACCTTGCGGGAGTATTTAGTTGTTGAAGGTGAACTGTCAATTGCTCGTAATGGTTCCTGATATTTTTCACTTCTCCCCATACAGGCTGCCAGGTTTCATCGAAGGTTTTCTTTTCTGTTGAAACTACTGTAAAGGATTTGTAAAAACCAGGCGCATCTTTTAAAACAAACCCCATCGCAGAAGGTGCTATAATGGTTTTGTTTTTATAAGTAACGCTGTAGATAGGCCTTCCCTCCGGATCGGTATGAAAAGACAGTTTTACGTTGTTCATTTCAGCCGTCAAAATTTTTTTTTCCTGTGCGTTGCACTGCAAAAAAAAGATGGTTATGAAAAATCCGGCGAATAGCTTTTTTATCATTTTCATTGTAGGTTCAGTTAGTATTTAGAGGAATTTTTTCAAGTATAGTATCTCCAAAAAGCGCTTTATAAAATTCGGCTGTTTCATTGCTGTAAGTATAAGTAAGCCTGTCAGAACGAATGGGAGTATTCGTTATTTCTTCCGGTGCCGTAAAGTCGATGAAATTATTTTGAAGCCGCCTGACTATTACATGGACTGGGCCGCTCTGCTGCTTAAATCGTGTAACATTCATTCCGGCTCCCACCATTGCTGAATCACCATTCAAGATTAAAACAGCTTGTGCGGAAAGAATAGTAACCACTTCAATACCATCCTCACCAGAAGGTTTGGTAGCCCCTTTTTCAACATAGATAACAGGGATATTATATGGAACAGGCTTTACCTCCACAGGATATTTTTTATAAAAAGCAATGGCCAGTTCCTTCCCGGTAGTCGTGTCATTTAACATCAGTTCTTCCTTGTTTGATAATACTCTTCCAGGTTGAATAAGCTCAGCCCCCGCTTTGGGGGGCAGGGGGGCCGGACTATTCAACCAATTTTTTTTATAATACTTCAACAACAAACTAAACCCATCATTGTGGTTGCTTTCGGGCGCAAGATGATGGCCCTCGGGGTAATCGTTCCAGGTAATGATATTGATAATGGGTACATCCTGCTCAATACTAAACTCCATCATCTTCCTGAAATTATAAGACAGTCCTGTAACGATCGCCTTACGTTCCGTTTTTTGCAGACCGGCCTCTACCGCGTCGGATGCATTTAAAATTTCCCATGTGCCCGGCTTTAATATTTTTGAGGTGTAAAAATCAGGAAATGCCGAACCGGTGAATATACGTTTGCGGCTTTTGCAGGCAGCGGCTACAAAGTTGCCGATGTAGTTTTTTTTATAAGGCAGGGTCCATAACCATACTGCAGGAAAATAATCGAGGCAGCTATTCAATGCGTCCTGGCTGATCTCCTCATTGATGGAATAAATGCAGGCAAATTTTTCATGCACCGCTTCTCCCAACCTGTTGAACGCCCTGGCTGCATAATAAAACTTTGTCAAAGAACTGTTGTCGGGCACATCTGCCAGTTGTTCGCCATACCAGAGATATACTACCATCCTGCCGTCAGGGGTACGCAGCCAGTGCTTATTGCCGCGGCCAGCTGCATCCATGATGGCATTGATGCGGCGTGAGAAGGTATAAATTTTTTGTTCCTCGTTTGAGCCAGCAGGATGAGAAATGCAAAGGGCGAATTTAAAATCAATTTTCTTTTTATCGGCGACACGGAAATAAGCTTTGATGATCTCATCACTACCATGGTCATTGAGCGTATAGTAAAATTGAAATCCATCGATGCCCGAGCGTTTGGCGGCAAGCATTTCAAAGGCAACGGCTTCATCGAGCGTGGCATCTTTTAATAATTCTTCGTTCAGCACATTTACCTGTGTTAGCCCGCCAATGGATGCTGTTGGGTTATTAAAGGGTGAGTAATATTGCGGGTTGCAACCATCTTCAAAAGGATGGCCTTTAAACCGGATAATATTGGTCATGCAATGGGCCATCACAATTTTTTTAGCCGTAAGCGGCAAGCTGAGTTCAGAAAGATTTTTTAAGTTATCCTGTGCACAAACATTCAGCCCCAGGCTGGCGAAACAGCATAAGAGAATTATCGTCAATCGTGGATGCAGAATGGTCAAGGTTTATGGTTGATAGTTGCTTATTCGTTTGTTGCCAGTCATTTTGATGAATGGGGCAATCAATTTGTTTCGTTAGCGGCCTTTTTAAATGAACCGCTTCTTTACGGCGGTGACGGTGATTTTATTAGACTGGTTGGCTTTTGCTAAGTACCTATTTCGGCTATAGCCGTGCTCTTATTATCACTCTTAATCCCCCGTTCCAAAGAACGGGGCAATTAAAAGTTGCTGCGGTATTATGAATGGTTAATCAATTCTGTTTGATTTAGCGGCAGTAGCGCTTTGTGTCTATATACACATCGTTTAAGAAAATTTCACGCAAAGAAAAAAAGGGGCAAAGGCGCAAAGTTGATTTTGTATTTTCTTTGCGTCTTTTTATTCCTTTGCGTCTTTGCGTGGAATAAATAAAGCACCAGGTCAACGACATTGGTTGCTCATTGACGATTGACCATTGCCCATTCACGCCTAATATCCCGGGTTCTGCTGCCCTGCAATCTGTGCATTTGAATTGATTTCGTCGCTTGGTATCGGGAAGGAATAAGACCTGGTATCGTTCCAGCGGCTGGGAACATTATTGGGTAAGAGGTTGCCGTAAAAAGTGGCTTCACCGCTTCCTATCCGCCACCTGCATACGTCAAACCACCAATGCCCTTCTGCAAATAACTCGGTGTATCTTTCATACCGCAATGGATTGTTACCGAGGTTGGCATCCGTTGCTTTTGTAGGCGCAGTAAGGCTTGCATAATCAAAAGCCGATGCTCCGTTGATTGGCTGATCATAAGCCCTGCGATGAACTTTATTGATGTATTCCAATGCCTCAGGATTTGCCCCGGAATTCATGCAGGCTTCTGCATACAATAAATATACATCGGCCATACGCAACAAATAGTAATTGGCGCCATCAGCCTGTTTGATATCATCCAAATGCGAATCGAGTGTTTCATATTTTTTATAGCTCCATCCATGATAAGTAGCGATCGCGGGAAGATTCACAGATTTAGCAACAGGCCGCCTGTTGCCCCAGAAATAAACCGTGTCAAACCAGGGCTGCAATGCGCAGATATACAGGCGTGGATCTACCGTTTTATTGGCTTTGAAATCTCTCGATTTCTGGCTGTACACCGGATCAGGTATCTTTTTGATATTGCCGAGATTTTCGCCCCAGGCGGGTACAAAGTTTGGATTGTCTACCAATGTATACACAGGGATATTAAAGCCAAAGCGCACCAGGTTTTTATCATGTACACATTCATTGGCATAACCCATTCCAAAGCCGCCCGTACCCTGGTCGTTTAAACCAGAGGGAGCCCAGATAAGGCCCTGGCTGGTGGTAAGATTTTTATTGGGCGATCCGCCGAAAATTCCATAATCCGCAGCTACCCTGTCTACATTTATTTCGAATAAAGATTCTTCATTGAACTCGCTGTTCACATAATTATTGAGGTTGCTGCCTACATTGGAATTGAAGGCCATTTTATATTTGCTGAAGGGCATCAGCGTTTTACCACTGTTGTCGATCACATCCTTTAATACCGCTTTTGCATTGGCCCAGTCTTGCGTAAATACATAGGCCTTGCCGAGCAACGCTTTGGCGGTCCAGTTGGTAGCCCTGCCCTTGTATTGCGACGGCCATTGTACCCCTTGTAATAACTCAGCAGATTTTTTCAGATCGGTTATGATTTGGTCCCACACTTCCTTAACGGTGCTTCTTGATTTTTGAGTTTCTGCCAGTGATTTGGGCACAGAGGTAAACAGGGGCACACCTTTTTTTTCGCCCCCGGCGCCACCTGCACCAATATAGCTTTCACCAAAAAAACATTCGAGCTGCATATAATAATATGCTCTTAAAAAATAAGCTTCTCCTCTTATATAATTTACCTGCTGCAATTCTGAAGCAGCCATGTAATTTTCGGCAAAGAGGTCAGCCCTTTCGAGGGCGGCATTGGCATCCTTTACCCCTGTATAAAATCCACGCCAGCAATCTTTAACCAACTGGTTAGAAGGCTTCAGATCGTTGT
This sequence comes from Ferruginibacter sp., assembly GCA_025963635.1. GTDB lineage: Bacteria > Bacteroidota > Bacteroidia > Chitinophagales > Chitinophagaceae > Ferruginibacter. The sequence continues at coordinate 189,815 of JAOQAK010000072.1, read as the reverse complement.
ACTCCATATCGTTCCAGTAATCCTGTCCGCCATAGATTAGGTTGGAAGTATGCTCTGATGCAGAAAATGTTTTGCACAATAACTGGAAACCGCTCAATTGTTCGGAACGGTAATTCGCATATCCAGCACCCAGCACGGATACCAGTTCATTCAAGGTGGTTGGATAGGCGCCACTGCTGTATGCGCTGAGATCGGCTACAGATTTTGGATCTTTGGTACATCCTGCAAAGGAGGTGGCTACGATCGATAATAAAATTATTTTTTTAAACATGGGATCAATTTTTTATGTCAGTGAAATGATTTTAGAAACTAAGGTCTACACCGAAAGAATAAATTCTCGCAGCGGGATATTTATAGGGTGCATCGATGCCCCGGGTAGTGCTGCCACCGTTTAACAACACATTCTGGCTTCCCAGTTCCGGATCTAATCCTTTGTATTTTGTAATGGTAAATACATTGTTGGCCATCACAAATACACGTGCATTGGTGATCTTAATCCTTTCCAGCGATCTGCCCGAAAAATTATAGCCAAGCTGGAGATTTTTCAATTTGAGATAGCTGCCATTTTCTACAAAATAGCTGCTCACCTTGCTGTAATTGCCATTTGGATCGGGCCGGAAAGTAGTGCCGTTTGTTCCAAACACTCCGATGATGGGTTGTGATGTAATCCCGTTGCCATTTAAATTGGAAGCGCCAAATACAGCGGCCGTAGTATTTCCATCCGACCATAAGTTTTCTGTATAAGGCCTTACTCCATTAAATATATCCACACCGGCCACACCGTTCCATAACATTGCCAGGTCGAAACCCCTCCAGTTAAGATTGATGGATGCGCCGTACGCTACCTTAGGATAAGGATTACCGATAACGGTTCTGTCTGCATCCGTAATTTTTCCATCACCGTTTACATCTGCATAGATCAGGTCGCCGATATTGGCTTTTTTTGTTGCATCAGGATCCTGGGGATGTTTGTCAATCTCGGCCTGGCTGGCATAAATACCTTCAACCTTATAACCATAGAACTGCCCGAAAGGCGCACCGGCGATGGTATAGGTAATGGGTTGGTTTACCATGGCTCCAAAGGTTGCATTGCCGTAGTTGTTATCACCGGCTTTAATCGGATTTGCATTGGTGCCATCCAGGTCGAGTACTTTATTTTTATTAAATGTTCCGGTGAGTGTTACACTATAGTTGAAATCTTTAGTGCTGTTTTTATAACCTACCAGTAGATCCACGCCCCTGCTCTGCATAGAACCTATATTGGTTGTAAAGGGCCGGCTTATTCCTACACTTAATGGGATGGGCAGATCGTACAGCATGTCGATGGTTTTCTTATTATACCAGTCAACACTGAAGAAAAAATGCCCATTGAAAGCTTCTCCATCTACACCTATATTGGTTTCTTTAACGGTTTCCCATTTCACATCGCTATTGGCAAGTGAATTTTGCGTATAGTTGAGAATGGCTGCGCCACCTTGAGTAAAATTTTGAGCATTGATGGCATCATAGGTGGAAAGAAAACGATAGGCTCCTATGCGGCTGTTACCGAGTTCACCATAACTTCCCCTGAACTTAAGTGCATTAACGATTGGGAATGAATTTTTGAAAAATGGTTCTTCACTGATTCTCCATCCAACTGATCCACCAGGAAAATAACCCTGCTGGTTACCGGGACCGAATACCGTAAAGTTGGCATCCCTTCTTAAAGAGGCTGCAACAAAATACTTTTTGCGGTAATCATAATTCACCCTTCCAAAAAGAGACTTTACCAGTCCAAAAGGATCGTAGCCACCATTGCGGATATTGATCACCGAACCCGAGGTAGCGATATAGGCATAGTTGTTTCCGCCAACATCTGTTTCATCGGTATATAACGCGTTGTAAAGGTTCTTGTATTGTTCATAACCAACCAATGCATTGATGTTGTGATTTTTGCTAATAGTGCGGTCAAAAGCCAATGTATAAGCATTTAAAATGCTGCGGTTGGATACAATGCTTTTTGAAAGGCTCTTGGCGGTAACCTGGGCTACCGAAGCACGGAAGGTATTCTGAAAATAATTTCCTTCCTCACCATAATACGTATACCCGAAAGTTGTTCTGAAAGTGAGTGATAGCGGCAGTTTTACCTCGCCATACACATTGCCCTGGAAGTTGAGTTGTTTATTGTTCCTGTCTGCCGATGTAATCTGTGCAACCAGGTTAGCGCCGTTAAAACCGGGAGGATTGGTACCAAAACCTGTGGCACTATAGACCGCCATGGTGGGTACGGTACGCACCGGCGGGTTAATAGTAGGTGTTCCTACCGGGTCGGTACTTCTTTGCCAGAAATTTACCTGTTCGCCGATCTTAATACGGTTGCTTAGTTTAATATCTGTATTTATCCTGGCGCCGGTGATATTAGATTTGTTATCGAGATAAACACCTTTCTGGTCATTGTAATTACCCGATAGGAAATAGTTCACATTGGATGTGGCGCCGGAAACTGAAAGATTATAATTCTTTTCGGTACCGTCCCTGAAAATTGCATCCACCCAGTTGGTATTGGGCAAAGTATCCACCCTTGTATTATTTGAATAATAATTATCAAGGGTGAGTTTTTTAATTTTCACAAAATCATCCTTGTTCAACAAGTCCTGCACCCTTGGCGTGGTAATGCCGTAGCGTGCATTAAAGTTAATGGACGGCTTTGCCCCCTGGCCCCTTTTGGTGGTGATGATGATTACACCGCCTGCTGCCGATGAACCATAAATTGATGCGGCACTGGCATCTTTTAACACATCAATGGTGGCAATATCCTGCACATTAAGATTGTCGCCGGATGATTGTACCCCGTCAATAACATACAAGGGAGCAGGCTGGTTGAGAGACGATAATCCACGGATGGTTATTTGTGATGGTGCTCCCGGCTCCCCGGAATTTTTTATCACTTCCACTCCTGATACCCGGCCCTGTAAGGCATCGGCCACATTCGTAACAGGAAGATTTTTAATGGCGGCCCCCGATAGCGAAGAAATGGAGCCAGTAACGTCTTTACGCCTTTGCGTGCCATAGCCTACCACCACCAACGAATCCATAGTTTCGTTGCCGCGTCGTAGCCGGATACTGATTTTAGCACTGGCAGCGGGCACCGCAACTTCACTGGTAAGAAATCCTACCATTGATACCACCACCGAGTTGGCTGTGGCGGGCACGTTAAGAATAAAAACCCCGGATGAATTGGATTGCGTTCCAATGCCGGTTTGTTTGTTAAGTACTGAAACTCCTTCAAGCGGAGTATTTTTTTCGTCTGTAATGGTGCCTGTAATTACCCTGCTTTGCGCAAAGGAAGATTGTGAGCAATACAGGCAAACAAAACAAAAAATTGTCTGAAGCAACCGTTTGGTAAACATAGTTTCACTTTAAAATTGTTGATCAAAATTGGGTTAATGAAAAAAATAAGATGGCGCGTTTGTGGTAAACAAGGTGTAGGTTCAGCCAGGTCGGGAGGGCGTTTTTTCAATCATTATAGCAGTGTTTTATTTAGATAGTAATCGGGCAATCGAACCCTTTCTTTTCAATATCCAAATAAATGATGAAAAAAAAATGACGGCAACTTTTATAAGAAAAGTATAAAGAATAAAGTAAAATATTTGCCGGATTTTACTGTATATGGTTGATAATCAATGGCCTTAAAATTAGCCGGTAAATGAAAAATATAAGCGTTTGAGGGCAGAATGTTGGGAGGTGATACCCGGGTAAAAGTTAAATCGAGTGAATTTTCATGATTTTCTTCTCAAACTCCTCGTTGGGAACGATGGATTTATTTTTGATTTTTGTTTTGTAAGTATTGATGGTGTTAACAGAGTACTCCAAAATTTCAGCGATCTTTTCGGGCTCGTGTATGCCCATCCTGATCAGGGCAAAAATTCGGAGATCGGTGTTAAGCAGTTCACCCTCTTTCAATTTGATCTGACCCTCTTCTTTCATCAATGTATTGAATTCAGCCGTAAAATTCGGAAACAATTTCAGAAAGATCCTGTCGAAATTTTTCAGCAGTTCTTCTCTTTCCCGTTTTACATTCAGGTTGTTCACCAAAAATTTTATATCGTCAATCTTGCGGTCGGTGATCTTTACATCCACCTGCTTTTTAAACCGCTCCATACGGGTATAAAATTCAGAATTGCCATTAAAAAAGTACCCGATATATTCTTCCTTGATACGATTGGCTTCTTCCAGTTTTTGGTTAATCAGCTGCTGTTCGGCATGGGCCTTTGTTATAACCCTCTTTGCCTGCTTCAATTTATTTACCTGCCGCACGATGACGAGGATGAGGATGATGAGGACAACAAAAAGCAAGGTGATAAATGTAGCATAGGTAATAATATTCTTTTTTTCTTTTTCTACCACCGCCAGTTTTTCTCCTTCGATCAGGGGGAGAATAGAACTCAGTTGCACTTTGCGCTGTCTTGCGCCATAAAACAAAGCATCATCTACGGCTTTTTGAATATAGCTGGACGCATTTTTAAGATTGCCCTGCCGGTATAGCAGGGAAGACAGGTTAAAAACGGCCGAAGTTTCTTTTGTAGAGGATTGAATATCGGCGATGGCAGCCCGGATCAATAAAATAATGGCCGTGTCCGTTTGTGCTCTTTGAATAAAAATGTCGCTGAAGGTAGAAGCCGTAACTGCCAGTTCATGCAGGGAAAGCCCCTGCCGGTTGATAAGCTGTTGGAAAATGTTGTAAGCAATATCATTGCGGCCCGAACGGATATTTTTAAGCCCGCTGTAATACATATAGTTATTGGAATGGCTTGGAAACAATACCAGTGCCGAATCTATATACCGGTTGGCTTGCAGGTTGTAATCGGGCGAATAAAATTTATCATGGTCGTAATCTGCCAGGTCATAATAGCATCTTGCCATCAATACATAATATTCTGCCCTTTGGGACCCTGAAAGATATTGCAACGACATGCTGCCCAGGGAGTCAAAAACCTCTTTGAACATTCCGGAGGAAAGTTGGATAAAACTTAGTTTAACCTTTGAATAAGCTGTTAAGGAAGGCTGATTGAGCTTTGCAGCAAGTCCCTGCATTTTTTTGGCGTAAGTATAGGCAGAGTCATAATTGAAGATATAATATTCTTCGTATAAGGTAAGATAGCGATCAAATAAGCCATTTTGATCGGCTTCGTTTAATGAACGATGTAATTTGGCGATCCGTTGCTGTTTTTTATTATCCAGCTGACTTGATCGCAGAATTGCCGAATCCAGTTTTTCAAGCCATCCTGCGGTAGTAGCCTGGCCGTTGCCTGAAAAACCAATCAGGATGCAAAGAAGAAAACTTATTAAATATTTCATAAAGAAAATAGCACCTGGAGCAGACCTTCAAAATTATAATCCCTTAAATATATCAGCGCAAAGATATCTGCTAAACCCATTGAAAATTAATCCAGCCAAAACAATTTATAGGGTGAGTGATAAAAACAAATACCGCGGTACGATGGCAAATTGCGTAAAAACTCATCACCGATAGTATCTTCTCTTTAGATATTTTTTGTCTATAATCAGAATGCAGGCCTGTAAGTTGAGTATATATTGGTTGAATTCTATTTTTTTGTTTCCTGCTTTGCCTTCGAGCCGCTGTCCTGGCATTTTTTTAAATTAACATGGGATGTATTTTTACCTGGCGCTTCGTTGTTGTGAGCTTTATCTCTTAGTTCGAAGCTCGTTAACAGGCATATTTATATCAGAAAGTATTAAGATCGTTTCAACCCACCTATAAAGTATACCATCTCATCTTATTAAACTTCCCACTTAATCCAGCCTTACAGCCTACGGATTTAAATACTTTCAAAAAAGGGGCAATTAATTTTTCAATTATTCAATAATTAGCGGTTTTATTAATATCAGCCGGCTTTATTTGTATAATATTCCTTAACTAAAAATGCTTGTTATGAAAAAAATTCTGCTACTGCTATTATTAGCGTCATGTCTAACCCAAGTTAATGCCCAGGGGCAATTGATAAACGGAAAGATCACAGACGAGAACAACAGGACGTTATCCGGCGCCACCATAATTATTAAAGGCACTTCCATTACCTCCTCCTCAGATGAATCAGGGAATTTCCAAATCAATACCGGCAACCAGCTAAATCCCGTTTTGGTGGTTACCCATATTGGTTACGTTGACGAGGAATACCCTGTGAAGGGCCGTTCAAATTTTTCGGTACGTCTTCAACAAGATACCCGAACATTAGGTGATGTGGTAGTAGTTGGCTATGGAGTTCAGCGAAAAAGAGATATAACCGGGGCAAGTAGTTCGGTTAAAGCCACCGAAATTGCCAAACGGCCCCTTACCCGGCTGGAACAGGCTTTGCAAGGCACCACTTCCGGAGTTGCTGTTATTAGTCCAAATGGTCAGCCGGGGGCTGGCCTCAGGGTAAAAATCCGTGGTGCCAACTCTATTACGGGTTCCACTGAACCACTGTATGTAATAGATGGAAACATCGGTGGCGGTTCCGACGTAAACGTAAACGATGTGGAAAACATAGAAGTGCTGAAAGATGCGGCTTCTACAGCCATTTATGGTTCAAGAGGTTCAAATGGCGTTGTACTTATTACTACAAAATCAGGTGCAGCAGGCAAAACAAAAATTGGTGTTGGCAGCTGGTTCCGGACTGATAAAATTCAAAAACAATTGGACCTGATGGGCCCTTATGATTTTGCCCGTTCGGTAAATGCACAGTTTGTTGCTACGGGAAGTACCGCTCCCTTCACCGCTGCGCAATTGAGCGATTTTCAATCAGGAGCTGTTAAAGGAACCGACTGGCAGGATGAACTGCACAGAACTGCTCTCGTACAAAATTACCAGGTGGATGTATCGGGTGGAAGCGAAAATGTGAAATACTATCTTTCAGTAGGCTATCTTAACCAGCCAGGTATTATATTAAATCAGTGGTTTAAAAGAACTTCTCTCAGGTCAAACATTGATGTTAAAATAAATAACAGGATGAACCTGAAATTTCTTGCGGTGGCTACTATACCGCAAAACCACAACACCGAATATGGTGGAGGTTTGACTGATCCGTTTAACCAGGCTGTTGAGTGGGATCCTACTTCACCCGTCCGCAACCCGGTTAGTGGCAAGTACATTACTAACTCTCCTTATGCTTCCATCCAGTTTAACCCGGTAGCGCAGGCTGCAAGCCAGGTACGTGATAATACCGGTACCAATATTTCAGGAAATGCTATTTACACTTATCGTATTTGGAATGACCTTACATTTACCTCCAGCAATGTTTATAGCATTGGTAATGGTTTTGGCCAGAGTCTTGATGGCCCTGGAACCTCCGATTATGCGGGCTCAGGCAAGGGGAATGCCCAGGCTAGCTCAAACAGGTCACGCAGTTTCTTAACCAGTAACTATTTAACTTACAAGCATACTTTTGGCGATCATGCCATTAACCTAACTGGTTTGTTTGAATACCAGGAATTTCAAAACACTAACTTTAATGCTACAGCGAGAAATCTTTCTTCTTATTCGCTGGGATATTATAACCTGGCCCTCGGGGCAACCCAATCTGTAAGCTCCGGCTATTCCGCAGATGCATTGGTTTCCTACATGGGAAGGCTTTACTATACTTATAAAGATAAGTATACGCTTTCTGCCAGTGTTCGGAGAGATGGTTCTTCTCACCTGGTAGAGAAGTATAGTACATTCCCTTCAGTGGGTTTAGCCTGGAATATGAAGAAGGAAAACTTTTTGCAGGGTTCCAATCTATTTTCAGATCTGAAATTGCGCGCTTCTTATGGTAAAACAGGTAACCAGGCCGTAGGAGCTTATTCAACTATTCAACGGCTTAATCTTGGTATTGACAACAATAACCAAACTAATTATTATTATAGCGGAGGTGGACCGGGAGTGGCCGGTACACCAAGTGTTGCCGTTACTTTAGGACCCGGGGTATCAAAATTATTGAAGTGGGAAACAAAAGCAACCTATGATTTAGGTATTGATGCCGCCTTCTTAAAAGGACGATTAACAGTTACGATAGATGCCTATTCCAGCAAAATTTCAGACCTGTTATTCAATAAACCTGCCTCCCAGGTGAATGGTGGCGGTAATTACCAGACGAATATTGGCAGTGTTTCCAATAAGGGTATTGAACTTGCTATTGGAGGAACACCTGTTAATACTTCAAATTTCAAATGGACTACTAATTTCAACATATCTCACAACAGGAATGAGGTGACGGACCTGGGTGGGCTGGATAATATTTTACAGATTGGTGGTAATAATACCTTTAATTCTATCCTAAAAGTTGGACAGCCACTGGGTGAATTTGTGGGCTATAAATTCCTGGGCACCTGGAAATCTAAAGAGGCAGGTGAAGCAGCTATGTTTGGTATGAAACCAGGCGATGCCAGGTATGTAGATGTAAATAACGATAAAGCTTATACGGCGGCTGATTACCAAACGCTAGGCAATGCAACCCCTGATTATACATGGGGTTTCATTAACGATTTCTTCTATAAAGATTTTTCACTCAGCTTCATGTTCCAGGGGCGCCAGGGCGCGCAAATATATTCTCAGACACTAGCTTATTTATGGGGTGGATTGGGAGATATGAAAAATGCTACAACGATAGAAGCCGTTCCGGAAAATTTGTGGACAGCACAAAATGAAACAGACAATCCAGCCTGGAGTAAAACCAGTAAGAACTTTAATGGTTCCAGCAGGTATGTTTATGATGGCAGCTACACCAAACTGAAAAACATATCACTTAGTTACCACCTACCTGCCAAGGTACTTTCAAGAATGAGATTCACTAACCTGGAATTGTATGTAAGTGGGCAAAACCTGGTAGTGATTACTCCTTTCAAGGGATATGATCCTGAAGTTGACCAGCAACCTACAGGTAACGCCATATCACAAGGGCAGGAGTTTGGAATTATTCCCAATCCTAAATCAATTACTGTTGGAATAAGGATTGGATTATAATTAAAGTTCACGGGTAAAAAATTTATTCAAGGAATTAAATACAAAAAAATGAAAACAATAAATTCTATACTATCAACAGCCATTGTAACGGTAATTTGTGCATGGCTGACTACAGGCTGTACCAAAAAGCTCGAGGAGGATCCAAGAGCGAACCTCACGCCAGGTTCCTATTTCACATCGCAGACTGACCTTGATGCTGCAGTAGCAGGCATGTATGTTGCGATTGCCAGGGATGGCTCCTGGGGGTTTACCAGCAAAATGACTTCTTATTTTGGTTCGGATGACCTTACTACAGATCCGGCGTTGAACAAAGGGGACATGCGGGAATTTGACAGGTTAGTCGGCAGTAGCTCAAATGGCAGTCTTCCTAATCAGTGGGTTGGCCCCTGGGTGGGCATCTATAATGCCAATAATATCATTGCTAATTATTCAAAGGTTCCTGCATTAGATCCGGCGTCTATAGCTGCGAAAAATGAATCTGCCGGCAATGCCTATTTCATAAGGGCCTTATCTTATTATTATCTTGTTAGAACTTTTGGCCCCGTGCCCATTGTGCTTACACCCGTTGAGGAAGTTTCGACGAGTTATCCCCGGAGCTCTGTGGATTCTGTATACCAGGCAATCATCAGTGACCTGCAAAAAGCCAAAACCATGCTGACGACAACTAAAAAGCAAGGAAAACCAAATGTATATGCAGTCAGTGCAATTCTTTCCGATGTGTACCTGACCATGGCAGGATGGCCATTAAATAAAACCGCCAATTATGCTTTGGCAGCTGCCGAAGCAGATTTTGTGATACAAAATGGCCGTTATGATACGAATACCCCTTATGATAAGGTGTTTTCCACCAACAATTGTTCAGAAAGCATTTTTGCGCTTCAATACAGTGTTGGAGGCAATCTTCCTAACCGCAGTTTTGGGTCAACCAGTATTCCACTGGAAGAACTGGCCCTCAATGGAAACAGCGGCTGGGATGATTTTTATCCTGAGATCAATTTCTTTAAGGCTGCACCCGTTTGTACCAGAACGGATCTCACGTTTCATACTACTATTAAAATAAGGAATGCTGATAAGGTGACTTATACGCTGGTTCCGTGGAATTCACCTGCAACCCATGCGCAACATCCTTACTATGAAAAATTCAGGGCTGGTCTTAATGGAGATGGGGTTAATGAAACAGCTAATACCATTATCGACATGCAGCCGAGCACTAATAAAGAAACTATTATTATCCGTTATCCGCAGGTTCTTTTAAATTATGCGGAAGCATCTGCTATGGCAGGCGGTGGACCAACGACGCAGGGCTATGCTGCAATCAACCAGGTAAGAGCGCGGGCAGGTGAAGCGCCTTTAACACCCGCACTTGGACAAATAGCTTTCAGAGATGCTGTCGTGTTTGAACGGGCCTATGAATGTGCCGGAGAATTTGGTGTACGCTGGTTTGATATTGTCCGGCTACAGTTGCTTCCGCAGGTTTCTGCAAGCAGGGATGCGACAGAAAATCCAATTCCCGCCGGAACAGATTTTAGTAAAAAATATTTAGCTCCTATTCCACTTTCTGAATTTTCAGTAAATCCATCGTGGACACAAAACCCGGGATATTAATTAATAATTATAAATGGCCTGACCATCCGATAGGTCAGGCCATTTAATACTTCTTTGAACCCCCTTTCGGGGGGCAGGGGGCTTTAAAATTTTGTTTGATGAAACCACGTTCAGTAAAAATTCAGGCGATCTTTTTATTCTTAGTTGTTTTAGTATTTTGTTTTAGTATTTATAAGCCTTTTGCAGGCAATAGTATCCCTCCGGTAAAATCGAATTTGGAATATATAGACCCCACGATTGGAAATGTAGGGCAATTGCTGGAACCCACACGACCAACAGTGCATCTTCCCAACCAGTTGATACGCTTTACGCCGCAACGAAAAGATTACCTGGATGACCAGATTTCCAGTTTCCCGTTAACCATTGTTTCCCACCGGCTAGGGCAGGTTTTTTCCATTAAGCCTTCCATAAAGAAAATCTCTATAGAAGCATGGCAGTCGAAAATGACTTACGATCATGACCTCGAAATCAATAGACCCTGGTATTATTCGACTTATCTTATTGATGATGGGATTAAAGTTGAATTTACGGCCGGGAAAAAAACCGGCTATTACCACTTTCAATTTCCGCAGGCAAATGATAAATCAATTTTGTTTGATGTATATAACGATGGTGAAGCAGCATGGCATTTCATTTCACCAAAAGAAATCACCGGTGTTGAAACATATCACGGAGATATAAAAGTTTATATGTATGGCACTTTTAGCATTAGCGGAACAACGGGCGTAGTTGAAAATAATAAGTTAAGAAGCGGTTCAGATATAACCGGCAAAGCCATTAAAACATATATCAGTTTTCCTTCCTCGACAAAGGAAGTTGAATTAAAATATGCTATCAGCTACATAAGCGCAGCGCAGGCGAAAAAGAATTTCAATGCAGAAATCAGGAATAAGGATTTTGAAACCGTTTCAAGTAACGGGGAAAAAATTTGGTCCCGGACAATGTCGCAAATACAGGTAGAAGGTGGAACGGAAGCACAAAAGCGGTCTTTTTATACAGCCTTGTACAGGTGCTATGAAAGGGCTGTGAACATTACTGAAGATTCTCTTTACTATAGTGGTTTCAACAATAAGATTAATAAGGATGCCCGCCCGTTTTATGTTGATGACTGGTCATGGGATACTTACCTGGCATTGCATCCATTAAGGATGATATTAAACCCCTCGGTAGAGGAAGATATGCTCCAATCCTATGTTCGCCAATATGAGGAAAGTGGGTGGATGCCCACTTTTCCCGTTCTTTTTGGCGATCATGCCTGCATGAATGGTTTTCATTCTTCCGTTATATTTCTGGATGCTTACCGGAAAGGATTGAAAAATTTTAATGTAGAGAAAGCATATGAAGGCCTGAAAAAAAATGCTACTGATGCAACGCTGCTCCCATGGTGTAACGGCAATAAAACATCGCTGGATGATTTTTATCATTCCAAAGGATATTTCCCTGCTCTTCCAGTGGATGAAAAAGAAACAGTAGAACAGGTACATCCATTTGAAAAGCGACAGGCTGTGGCTGTTACACTTGGAGCCAGTTATGATGATTGGGCGCTCTCACAATTTGCAAATGATCTGGGTAAAAAAGAAGACAATGAAACCTTTGCCAAAAGGGGCATGAATTATAAAAACCTCTGGAGTGATCAAAAGCAATTTTTTCTTCCTAAGGATGATAAAGGTAACTGGATAAATATTGATCCGAAATTCGACGGAGGTCTCGGTGGCAGGGATTATTATGATGAAAACAATGGCTGGACTTACTTATGGCAGGTTCAGCAGGATGTGCCTGGTTTAATAAATTTAATGCATGGAAAGAAATTGTTTGAAGAAAGGCTTGACCAGTTATTTCGTGAAGGGCTCGACAGGTCCAAATATGATTTCTGGCACAAGTTTCCTGATGCAACCGGCTTGGTGGGGCAGTTTTCAATGGGCAATGAGCCCAGTTTCGCCATCCCCTACTTATACAATTTCACTTCTCCATGGAAAGCACAAAAGCACCTGCGATTCCTTCTGGATGTTTGGTTCAAGGATAATATATTTGGCATTCCCGGTGATGAAGACGGTGGTGGTATGTCTGCATTTGTTGTTTTTTCTTCAATGGGCTTTTATCCTTTAACACCAGGCATTCCGGCATATACCATTGGAAGCCCTCTGTTTAAAAAGGTTACTATTAGCCTGACTAACGGAAAAAAATTCACTGTAGTTGCTCATAATGCCTCGGTGGTAAACAAATACATTCAAAGCGCAAAGTTTGATGGAGCAGCGCTTAATACACCATGGTTTACGCATAAGCAATTGGTAAATGGAGGAACGCTGGAATTAGAAATGGGGCCAAAACCAAACAAACAATGGGGAGTTGAGCAATAAAGAATATGCAGCAAATTATTATCCGATTTTAATGCTGCAGGAATAATCAACATTCAGTATATCTTCGGCCGCCATTTCAACTTAAAAAATAAAAGAAACCCAATGAAAACCTCGCAAAATTTATCGGACAAAGCAATGCACCCACCTGTACTATTTCGGTTAAAGTTTATTACGATCGTCCTCATCATAACTTGTTTGTCTAACCCTGGCCTGGTAAGCCATGCAGCCGCACAGGCAAAAACAAAACAAAACATGGTATTATGGTATCGGCAACCAGCAGAAAAATGGCTGGAAGCTACGCCAATTGGTAATGGTATTATGGGCGCAATGGTTTTTGGAAAGGCTGAAAAAGAGCGGATTGCATTAAATGAATCCAGCTTTTGGTCCGGGCGCCCACACGATTACAACAATCCCGAAGCAATTAAATATTTTCCGCAGATCCGGGATTTGGTTTTTGCAAATAAATTCCAGGATGCAGAGAAAATGGCGGATGAACATTTCTTCGGCGTTCCTGTTGCTCAGCAGGCATACCAGCCGCTGGGTGATTTACTGCTTTCCTTCGATAGCGCAAACAAAGTGGAAGATTACCGCCGCGAATTGAATATGGAAACCGGGATAGTGAAAATCATCTATCGCATTAACGATGTTATTTTCACAAGGGAAATATTTATGTCTTATCCTGACCGGGTAATGGTTGTTCGTCTCTCAGCAAATAAACCCGGCCATATTTCCGTTCTTGCACAACTCACAAGCCCTTACCTGGATAAGACAACCTCCAGCACAAACAAATTAATAATGGATGGAAGCTGGAAAGGCCCCATGAAAAAAGACTGGCTTATTGCACCTGTTGAAGGCAAAGGCATTAGCTTTCAGACAGTGTTGCAATCACATGCCGAAGGCGGAAAAACCCTTGCGACAGATTCAACCTTAAATATACAGGGAGCGAACGCAATTACATTTATTGTTACCGCCGCAACAAGCTATATAAACTATAAAGACATTAATGGGAATCCTGCAGCAAAATGCAATAAGGTACTTGAATCCGTTTCAGGTAAAGATTTTGCGATTTTCCGTCAAAGACATATAAATGATTTCCAGGGTTTGATGGGAAGGGTTCACCTGGATGTTGGCGAAAGTTCAATGAACGATACGCCTACGGATGAACGGCTTGAAGCGTTTCTCACAGGTAAAAATGACCCTAACCTCGAAGCGCTTTGTTTCCAATTGGGACGATATATTTTGGCATCAAGCAGCCGTGCCGGCGGACAACCAGCCAATCTCCAGGGAATCTGGAATGAAAATGTTATTCCATCATGGGGCAGTAAGTACACTATTAATATCAACACTGAAATGAACTATTGGCCCACGGAAGTTTGTAATTTATCTGAATGCCATCAACCATTATTCAGCCTGCTTAAAGACATCTCTGTTACAGGGGCACAAACAGCTAAAATCCATTATGGCCACGGTGGCTGGGTAACACATCATAATACAGATTTGTGGCGTGGTACAGCTCCCACCGATGCAGCGAGATTTGGGATGTGGCCGATGGGTGGTGCATGGCTTTGCCAGGATATCTGGGAACATTATGCTTATACAAATGACAAAGGATTTCTGAAAGAATATTATCCTGTTATGAGAGAATCTGCCCGATTCCTGTTGGAGCTAATGGTTGAAGAACCTAAACATCATTGGTTAGTTACACCTTTTTCAATGTCGCCGGAGCATGGCTATTTTGACAGTAGTGGTAAACTATCTTTCTTATCCCCTTCGCCAACAATGGACATTGGTATCATCAGTGAGTTGTTTCCTCATTGTATAGAAGCCGCTAAATTACTAAACATCGATAAAGGCTTTCGTGAAAAACTGGAGGCAGCGCTCACTAAAATCCCTCCTTATCAGATAAGCAGTTCAGGCTTTCTCCAAGAATGGATTGAAGACTGGAAACCTGCTCCTGCAGGGCATAACGTATCGCCCAACTTTACTTTCTATCCGGGCCGTTCTATCAGGTTGCGCCGCGATCCACAACTCGCTGATGCAATCCGCAAATGGATGGATGCTCATCCTGCACGGGGCGGTTTTCCTGCGGCGTGGGATATCGCTGTGTGGGCAAGGCTTGAGCGCAGTGATAAAGTAGCCGAAGGAATAAAACTATTTGTAAATAATTCAGCGGCGCCTAATCTTCACAATAAAGGATCTAATCAGTCTGATGCAAGCTTTGGTTTCACTGCCGCAGTAGCGGAGTCCTTATTACAAAGCCACGATGATGAAATTAGTTTATTGCCTGCGATATCAGACAATTGGGGTAATGGTTCCGTGCAAGGTTTGCGGGCCCGTG
The DNA here is from genome assembly GCA_025963635.1 of Ferruginibacter sp. Lineage (GTDB taxonomy): Bacteria > Bacteroidota > Bacteroidia > Chitinophagales > Chitinophagaceae > Ferruginibacter. The sequence continues at coordinate 174,535 of JAOQAK010000072.1, read as the reverse complement.
GCGGGTATGAAATAAACATGCAATGGAAAAATGGAAAATTACTATCAGCGGAAATTCATAATATAAATGGAACTGCCTGTAAAGTGCGGTACAAACAAAAAACCACGTCATTATCTATTAAGCCGGGTGATACGATTCAATTAAATGCGGAACTTGTTGAAGTGGCTAAATAGATTTTGCATACAAAAGGACATTATCACCATCCAATATCAATTTTACTTCTAATCATTTTAACAAAGTAAGCTTTATGTGTTTTTCATTTATAAAAATATCAGTTAGACAGACCGCAAAGATTTATTTTACCGCCTTCATATTATTAACCTTTGTTGGTTGCCAGGAGTCTGAAAAGCCACCCTACAAACCTGCTGCCATTGATAAAAACCCAACTGCTGTATACCTGTCACCGGAAGAAAGTATGAAAACAATGCATCTGCCCGAAGGCTATCACCTGCAACTGGTGGCTAGTGAGCCGATGATACAAGAGCCCGTTGCAATTGTGTGGGATGGCAATGGAAGAATGTATGTTGCAGAGATGCGCAGTTATATGAGAGATATTAATGGAACGGGAGAACATTTTCCTACTTGCCGGATATCTATACTTGAAGATACGGATGGTGATGGCAAGATGGACAAGCATTCAGTTTTCATTGACAGTCTTGTGTTGCCCCGCATGATGCTGGTATTGGATGACAGACTAATCGTAAATGAAACCTATTCGTATAACATGTATAGCTATCGCGATACAAATGGCGATGGAATAGCCGATGAAAAAAAGATAGTTTATCAAAACGATACAGCGGATAATGCAAACCTGGAACATCAGAAAAGCGGCCTCATCTGGAATATTGACAATTACATTTATGTAACCGCCAACCCGGTACGTTACCGGTACGACAGTGGCATGCTGAAAGTGGATACACTTGCAGATTCACCAGGCGGTCAATGGGGCCTTACCAACGACGACTTTGGGCGCTTATTCTTTTCTGCTGCAGGCGGAGAAGTGCCTGCTTTGAATTTTCAACAAAATCCTGAATATGGCCAACTGAATTTAGATAGCCAAAGAATTAATGACTTCGATTCCGTTTGGCCTATTATTGCCACACCCGACGTGCAGGGGGGAAAAATGCGTCTCCGAAACGATAGTACATTGAATCACTTTACTGCTTCATGTGGCCAGGCAATTTTTCGTGGAGACAGACTACCGGTAAGCATGAAAGGTGACCTTTTTATTTGCGAGCCGGTAGGACGGTTGATCAGGCGATCAAAAGTGATGAATAAGGGTGGAGTGACTGTGCTTAAAAATGCTTACGAGAAAGCTGAATTTCTGACTTCATCAGATATGAATTTTCGGCCGGTGAATATGACAACCGGCCCTGATGGCTGCTTGTATATAGTGGATATGTATCATGGAATTATCCAGGAAAGCAACTGGACAAAGGAAGACAGCTACCTGCGCCCCCAAATATTACGCAAACAATTAGATAAGAATATCGGCCGTGGCCGTATTTATCGTTTGGTACATGAAGGGTATTCACCCGGGCCGAGACCAAATCTCCTGAACGCATCTAATCAGCAACTACTAACATATCTCTCTCATCCTAACGGCTGGTGGCGTGATAACGCACAAAAACTGCTCGTTATTCATGGCGACAAATCGGTTGTACCTGAACTGGAAAAACTCGCTTTGGGCAAAAGAACATTTTGGGAACGATTGAAATTCTGGAAAGATAAAACACCCGAAGCTACAAGAGTTCAGGCGCTTTGGACACTTGAAGGACTTCATTCAATCAATAAAGAATTATTGCTGAAAGCTTATAACGATGATGAGCCGGCGATGAGGGTTGCCGCTATCAGAATGAGTGAACCTAACCTCGTACAAGGTGATGAAGATCTTTTGTCAAATATGGAACATTTTAAATCAGATGCCAGCGCTGATGTAAGGATACAACTTGCTTTATCATTGCGCTATAGCAAATCGGAAAAAGCCAAAGCCCTGCTAAAGGAACTGGCATTAAATAATGCAGGCAATAAATTCTTAACAACCGCTACTGCGAAAAGTCTTGAAGAAGGCGATGAATCTTTAAACGAACTTAAAGCCAGTATTGCTTCTATGGCCTGGGGAGATAGAAGATCGATTCTTCGCGGAGCTATTAATTATAAACAGCTTTGTTCCACCTGCCATGGAGCTGAAGGAAAAGGTGTGTCATCGATGCTTGCTCCACCACTGGCGGGATCGCCAAGAGTGAATGGCCACAGTGATCTCCTGGTCAGGATATTATTGAATGGATTAAAAGGACCTGTAGATCACAAAAATTATCCGGATGTAATGCCTGCTCAGAATAGTAATAGCAACGAATATATAGCTTCGGTGCTTAGTTATATCCGCAATAGCATGGGCAACAAGGCGAATGTTATCAAGCCGGATGATGTAAAAAAAATCAGGAAAGAGATTGGCGACAGACAAAACTCCTGGACACTTGAAGAGCTTGATACAGTTGGTGTGCGAATTTCAAAAATTGCCACAGATAAAACTAAAAAGTGATGGTATCACCCGTGGATAATGCTACTAATCAAACAGAATAAAATTCAAAATAAAAACAAAATGAATTTCCCAACAAATATAATTATAAGTAAAAACCGATTGCATTCTCTACGGCGAATAACCCTTTCACTAATTATTATTTGGATGCTAAGTTTCGCCGGAAGAGTTTCTGGGGTTAGAGAAAATAGACTTGTGCAAAATGATTCTGATTCCGATCCATACAAATTTGATAAAACCATCTCAAGAAAGGTTTTGGAAAATTATTTATCACGGGCCATTGTGATGCAGGATTTGCTGATTGGCCAGGGTGATTTTGATGACAATCTCCGCATGCTGAAAAGTATCGGGGCAAAATACATCGCACGAAGTGTTTGCCAGTGGGGTAAGGAAACTAATTTGCTGAAGAACCTGGCAAAGGAAAAAGAACTGGCTCAAAAAGTACATGCCATGGATCCCGATATCATTTTGGAAGCCTGCATTTTTGAAATTGTATCCAAACAAATAGAAGAAGTTCCTGTTCCTTCCTGGGCATTTACCGGCCTGGGCATGCCGGTAGAGAAAAGAAATTTTCGTTATGATAGCATAATTTATGCTAATGGAAGAATGAATAATCACTGGCGCAATGGTTCATCTGTACCGGATGTGAGCAGGCCTGAAACAAAGCTGATGTTCTATTTTCTTGCGGTATCGTATATGGATCTTGGCGTCGAAGGAATTCACTTTGGCCAGGTTGAGTTAATGAATAAAAATGATCCTAATCTCGATCATTATGCCGGATTGCTGACGCTGATAAGGTCTTACGCAGCCAAACATGCACGCAGGCATATGCTTCTTTCCAATTCTCATGTTCCAGGCGGCGGCTTCGTAAAAGATGGGCATCTGCTCATGGATTTTCATGCATTTCCGCTCAGGATCATGGAAGTTCCTGATAAACCACAGGAAGCAATTTTGAAACTTGGATTTTCCGATGGCTTATATAACAGGAGCAAGGGCGGTATTACGTATAGCGGTTGGAGTTGCGAGCATCTTCCTTACCTGGTAGAGTTAGACAATTATGGCGTTAGCAAACACCCGGGGCAACCTAACCCTGAGCCAGTTGGAACAGGGTTCGATTGGATATGGGGCTATGATGAGATCACCTGGTTTGCCCATCAAACAAAAGAATACCGCAGCAATTGGTTGCGTTATGCACTCGATTGGATTAAGAAAACAGACCCCAATGCATTTTTGGAAATGCCAGGTGGCCGTGTAGCATCATCACCATTAGATGGTAAGCGATGGTACGCTGCTAATAATCCCAGCCCTGCCGTACCTGATGGCCTTGGAGATGAAGAAGCAATCAGGGCAATATGGAAAGCTGATCCGGTAAAATAATGTTCATTAATAATTATAAAAATCATGAAACTATTTATTGCCTTATTTTTTTTAGTTGGTGTATTGCAATCAAATAAAATATTTGCGGAGGATGGAAAATTGCTGGCAGGCACAGCCAAAGTAAATATTACGCCAAAAAGTAATGAGCCATTGCACGATTCAGTATATGCCAGAAGCCTCGTGCTGGATGTAAATGGTAAACGCCTGGCTTTTGTTTCTGTTGACCTGGCAGTGTTTACCAGCGAACGTGTAGAGAAAATATGCAAAGAAAAATATGGCATTTCGCAATTAATGCTTTGTTCTTCACATAACCATTCGGAGCCACAAAAAGCGGGAAGATCTTTTTCAAAGGATAATCCATATGTGCCCTTTTATGAAGACCAGATAATAAGTGCAGTAGGTATTGCGGTTGATAATTTGTTTCCTGCAAAAATTTCAGCAGGGCACAAAACCTTTCCCCAGTTAGGTTTCAACAGATTAGTAGTAAGAGATGACGGTCATGCCCGTGAGTCATGGTTTTCCGATAGCCATTATACATCTGAAAATCCTGAGCGCATTCCGTTCGGTCCGGTTGATCCTGAAGTAGGGATTCTTAAAATCGAGGATATGCAAGGCCAGCCACGTGCAATCATTATGAATTATGCCATGCATGCCGATATTGTTTGTTCCAATTATGCTGTATCAGCAGACTATCCCGGGGTTGCCTGCAGGAAAGTAGAAGAAGCATTTGGAAATAAAGTTAATTGCCTTTTTGTTCAGGGTGCAGGAGGCAATATTGAATCATTGCAAATCAGCTCACGCAGGTCCGGCCCTGGTGATCCTTTCCAAACTGATTACGCACCCATGGAAAGAACAGGAGCGCTGCTTGCTTACGAAGTTATTAAACTGGCAAAAACATTGACACCAGTTGCCGATGATAGCACAAATATTAAATTTATAAGCGATTCACTCCATTTCACCGGGCGGTTTGATAAAACGCTTCGCTATAATGTTTACCTGTCAACCATAATCATTAACAATAATATTGTAATAGCTGCATGCCCCGGAGAATTATTTGTTCAGCTTCAGCTTGACTGGAAAAAGAAAATGGAACTGGCAGAAGCTATCCCCTTTCTGTTTGGATATTCATGGAGCGGAGGCACCTGGCCGGGCTATGTTGCAGATGTAAGATCAGCAGCCCTTGGCGGATATGGCGCAGACCAGGGCACAAGGTTAATAGAAGTTGGTGCAGGAGAAATCATTATAACCAGGCAACTGGAAAATTATTATAAGTTAGCAGGTTTGATGAGAGATCAGCCAGGGCCCGAAGGATTTAAAGGGGGTGAGCAATGGATCATTACCCCTTTTCAGAAAAAGACCGTAAAATAACCAAGGCGGTTTTAACCTAATTCTTATAGTTCAGGATTACATAACTTCGATAAATTCTACTCTATATATCTCACCCCAAGCTTTCATATTTTCTTAACCTACATGAAAAACCGGCACATCAATACGTCAGTTCTTACAGGTTTTTGACGTGAGAAATTTAGACGCTAAAATTATTATTAAAAGACGCCTCGTAAATTAATTGCTTCAAATCCAGGTATTTACTTTGGTAAATTTAGCGGGGTTCATTTTCTAAACTGTTTTTTTACCTTTGCATAGTTGAACCGTATTTTATTTACTTCAGGCATAATTTTTTTAGGATCCGTTAAACTTGTTAAATTATTTTAGCGCTGCGATTACTTTAAAATTTTATCTTTGAAAAGGTTTTTATTTTTTATTATTGCTTATGTGGAGGGGATTCTATATTGCTGCTATTGTTTTACTATTAAAAACTACTGGTTTTGGCCAATCCTACGGCTTAACTTTTAACAGTCATGAAGAAGTGCTGGAAAAAAGGACTTCGCTTGACCTGTCGCCTGAAGATTCACTCTGCTTCACAAAAAATTTCGATCTTAACTTTGATATTACCTTCCTGCCCAATCATCAAATCTATTTTGGTTACATCGTCCGCATCGTCAGCAAAGACAATCAGAATGTTGATTTAATTTTCAACGAGCAATTGCATTCGTTCAAGGTAATTACCGGGGAAATATTTTCCGGCATCAGTTTTACTATTGATAGCCCGGGACTATACAAAGAATGGAACGGTGTTAATCTGAAATTCAATCTTGAAAATCATAGTCTGAGGTTTTTCGTAAATGGTAAACTGGCTGGTGAAGGGGGCATTCCTGCTGCTTTTAACTGTTTAAAAATTTTGTGGGGTGCGAACGATTTTCAAAAATTTAAAACGAGGGACATCCCTCCTATGAAAATAAAGGACATCAGGATTTTTGAACAAAACAGGCTCAGGTATTTTTGGCCGCTTGATGAGACATCCGGCGATGTTTGCTATGATAAAATAAATAAAAAAATCGCGAAAGTAAAAAACCCGCTTTGGTTAAAGCCACAATATCAAAAATGGTTAGTGGCAGGCTCCTTTACTATAAAGGGATATGCAAGTTCGGCATACGACACAAAACATGACAGATTGTATGTGATTGGATCCGATTCACTTGCTCTATATGATTTAAAGAAAGAGCAAACCTCAGTTGAGCTGTTGCCATCTTATCATCAAAATTTGTTATTGGGCAACCAGGCTGTGTACGACACAGTAACTGATAAGTTTTACGATGTGTACGTTGATCAGAAACAAGTTATAGCGTTTAACATAAATAGCAGGCAATGGCAATCAGAATTCGTACAGGGACCTACAACAGAATTCTGGCACGCCAATAAATTCATTTCACCAGCAGACACATCACTATATATAATTGGTGGCTATGGGCAATTAAAATACAAAAATTTAGTTCAGCGATATCATTTTATTACAAAAAAATGGGAAACGCTTACTGTATCCGGCGATTATTTCTCCCCCAGGTATCTCGCCGCATCAGGCACAGACGCAAAAGGCGATTTTGCTTATATACTTGGCGGCTATGGGAGTCAATCCGGCGACCAGATGCTTGACCCTAAATATTACTACGATTTATTCAGGTTTGACATTAAGAGAAAGTTGTTCAAAAAAATGTGCAGTTTCAAGCCATCCGGCACACCATTTACATTTGCCAATAGCTTAATAATAGGCCCTGATCCCAATGAGTATTATGGCCTGATCTTTCCTAACGATAGCTTCAACTCCAATCTACAGTTAATTACAGGATCCCTCAAAGATTCAACAATTCGGCTCCTTGGAAGCTCAATTCCATATCGATTTCATGATGTGCAGTCGTTTGCAGATCTGTATTATTCCCCGGCCAGCAATAAACTGATTGCGGTAACATTATTTTACTCTAAGGCAGGCGAAAAGGAAAAAAATACAGAGGTAAAAGTCTATTCACTTAATTTTCCGCCAATACCGGCCGATACAACGGAAACAATTTCCCAAAAAACTCCTCCAACTAATTATTTTTTTATTTCCATTACAATTGCAGCAATATGCATCCTTGCCATTTTCCTGTTATGGAGAAACTCCGTCCGGCGCAAAAGGCAAGTTGTAAAAACACTTTCACACGAAAAGGAAGATTATGAAACGCTGCCCCTTGCAAAACGGTATTATCAGCATGGAAACGGAGTGATAGAAAAACCCCATTTCCCGGCTATTTATCTTTTTGGACAGTTCCAGGTACTCGATAAAGAGGGGAATGATATCACCCGGCTCTTCACTCCTTTACTCAAAGAACTATTTCTCGTAATAGCTCTTTATACACTAAGAAACGGAAGAGGCATATCATCAGAAGGATTGAATGAAATCTTATGGCATGATAAATCTGAAAAGGATGCAAAGAATAACAGGTCAGTAAATATTGCCAAACTAAAAACCATCCTGGAAAAAATAGGCAACTGCATTATTCTTAAAGAATCCGGCTATTGGCAATTCCAGGTTATGGATGAAAATATTTACGTTGATTATAAGAAGTTTGTTACATTATTGCAAGAACCGCCGCAATCAGGTAAAGAATATATCGGTCATTTGGAAGAGATCATTAGGAGAGGTGCCTTTTTAACTCAAACAGAATATAATTGGCTCGATAATATTAAATCGGAAATATCGAATTCAGTAATTGATATATGCATGGGTTTTGTAAAAAATCATGATATATCCAAAAACACCGAATGGATGATTGAACTTACCAATTACGTTCTTTATTTTGACCCTTTAAATGAGGAAGCGTTAACCTATAAATGCAAGGGGTTAATATTTCTGAAGCGCCACACTTTAGCAAATAATATATACATGAAATTTGCCAAAGAATACAAAGAAATTTACGGCGAAGCATTCAACAAATCATTTCACGAAATAATTGCCTGATTCGTTACAAAGGTTTTACTGCATAGAATTGAAAGGAGCCCATCAGAAACCCGCTTCTAAAAAGATTCGGTTAAGCAAACTTTTATTTACCAATTAATGAATTATTAATTCTTTGGTTAATCGCTTTTGTGTTTATTGCAGTTTATTCTTCACTCAAAAGCTTGTTATGAAGTTAACTTTCCGTATTTAGCGTTATCCCGACCGGCATCCGGTGAACAGTACAAACAGTCTATATTTTTTACGTTAATACCATTTTGTTCTTTAGATAGCGTAAGACAATTTTACTATCCGCATAAATAAATAATCACATTTAAATGATAACGTCTCAATACTATAAATAATTCTCATAAAAACGATTTTTTGCCAAAACAGCATTATATAAATGTGATGAACAAATCAAAAAAGAATAATTCCTCTTCCAAAACTTTACCGGTATCTAAAAAAAGAGTTTTCTTATTTAAGGTAATAAGTATGTTACTGCCTTTTCTTGTTTTGATACTACTTGAAATTTTCTTACAAATTTTTCACTATGGAAATAATTACAATCTTTTTATTGAGTATAAAGGCGATCAGAATTTTTTAGTGCTAAATCGGGACGCTTCTAAAAAATATTTCAACAACCAGGCAATCGCAACAACAGGCAACGAAGAATTATTCAAAAAAGAAAAGGATAAGAACACAATGCGCATTTTTGTGCTGGGCGAATCAACCACCATCGGCTTTCCATACTTTCACAACGGTTCGTTTCACCGTTGGCTGAAATACCGTTTAATGCGCACCTTCCCGGATAAAAATTTTGAGATCATCAATGTTTCACTTACTGCCGTCAACTCTTACACCGTGTTGGGTTTTGCAAAGGACGCAGTGCATTACCAACCTGATGCTGTTTTCATCTATACGGGGCACAACGAATACTATGGTGCTTTAGGTGTAGCATCAACTGAAAACATCGGTGGCAACACTTTCATGATAAGAACAGCTCTTAAGCTGCGTGAGTTAAAGCTGGTGCAATTAATGACTAATCTTTATGAAAAAACCGTTGGATTATTCAGGAATACCAAAAGCAATTCCGGGGAAACACGTATGCAGTTGATGGTAGCAAATGGAGAAATTCCTTATCAATCAAAATTATACAAAAGAGGTGTTGAGCAGTTCAGGTCGAATATCGATGAGGTGTTGAGCATATTCAATAAGGAACACATTCCTGTTTTTATAAGCAACCTTGTGAGCAATGAAAAAGACCTGAAACCTTTTATCAGTTTGCAGGCAGACAGCAATAAATTACCGGCATTTAAAACAAACTTTGAAAACGGCGTAAAGGCGTTCAATACAAAAGATTTTTCTTCAGCATATAACTACTTCAACCAGGCTAACAACATTTACAATACACATGCTCTTTGCAATTATTATTTAGGCAGATTAGTTTATATGCAGGGCGATTTTAACCAGGCAGGGAAATATTTTACAAGGGCAAAGGATTTAGACGGGCTTCGTTTTAGAGCACCGGAAGAAATGAATGAAATCATCGCAAAACTTTGCTTAAAATATCCCGGCGCACATTTAGTAGATACAAAAGAAGTTTTTGAAAACTGGAGCTCAGATCACCTGATTGGCGACAGTTTAATTCTTGAGCATGTTCACCCCAACTTAACGGGATATGCTTTAATTTCGGAAGCCTTTTATGATGCTATGAAAAATGAAAAACTTATTACTGTGAGTAAAGAAAAAGAAATGAGCTTTCAGCAGTTACTCAATGGAATGCCGGTTACGAAAGTTGATTCTTTGTCCGGTGCTTACCGGATATCGAACCTTAAGAAAAGCTGGCCATTTAATAAAATGCTTCTGCAGCATGACAGTGCAAAGATTGAAACAGAAGAAGAAAAACTTGGATGGGCCCTTTCATCAAAACGATTAAGCTGGTATGCTGCAATGGATAGTTTATACAATTATTATATTAAACAGGATCAGCTTTTGCCGGCAAAAAAAGTAGTAGAAGCGTTGGTACTCGAATATCCTGCCGATGCTGAATACTATGAAAGAGCAGCCATGATAAGCGGTAAACTGAATGATTCAGAAGATGCAATCTTTTATTTTAGAAAATCATTTGATCTGTCTCCTTCCTTTGATAAGGCAAGAATGCTTTTTGTGCTTTATTTCAAACTCGACAGGCCTGCTGATGCGCTTCCTTATCTTGACTATGCCATCAACAATAATGCAAACGGCATGAAGCTGGCACCGGTTAAATATTTTGCACAGGAGATTATCCGGCTTCAGAAGAATTATTCGAACGATTCTTCCAATATTTCTATCTTGAGTCAAATAGCTGAGAGTTATTTTAAAATGGGAAACCAGGATGGCGCATCAAAATATATCAGTATGGTTTTAAAAAAGGATAGCAAAAATAAAGATGCATTGGCATTGCTTGCCGGGTTTAAAAAATAATATGAAACTATGATTGGTATAAAAAAAATATTTAAAGGCGTTACAAAAAAGCAGTGCATTGAATTTGGGCAAACAGCTATTTTGGTTACCCTCTTTCTTGCCCTTTATCTAAAGCAAAATAACCTTGTTATTGCAGCCTTTATTTGTACGCTTATTACCGTTTTAGCACCCGTCATCTTTTATCCATTTGCATTTTGCTGGGCTGGGATATCTCAAATTTTGAGCTTTATCAGCTCACGCGTAATTGTAAGCCTTATCTTTTTTCTTGTTGTAACTCCAATGGGTTTACTGAGACAATTAGCAGGCAAAGACAGTTTAAAAATAAAGCAGTTTAAGGAAAACAGCCAATCTGTAATGGAAGAACGCAATCATCTATATACTGAAGCAGATTTTACACATACATTTTGAAACATCTCTAATAAACGACCAATGGATTTTTTAAAAGAATTATTTATGTTTCTAAAGACCCGGAAAAAATTCTGGCTGCTCCCACTTATTTTTATTCTATTGGCATTGACTGCTCTTATTGTATTATCAAGTGTTCCCGCTTTGGCACCATTTATTTACACCTTATTTTAACCCATTCTATTGGCCACAATACTTGGAATCTCGGCGTTTTATCATGATAGCGCAGCCGCAATTATTAAAGATGGAGAAATAATTGCAGCAGCCCAGGAAGAACGTTTCACTCGCATAAAACATGATGCAGGATTTCCTTCAAACGCTGTAAAATATGTTTTGGACGAAGCCGGGATCAATTATGATAACCTTACGGCTATTGCTTTTTATGATAAACCCTTACTTAAGTTTGAACGTCTGCTGGAAACATACCACGCTTTTGCACCAAAAGGATTGGCAAGCTTTGTTACTGCTATCCCGATATGGATAAAAGAAAAGCTTTTTATAAAAAAATTATTGTACAAACAATTAGAACAGTTTGGGAAAGAAAAGATTCCTTTGCTATTTCCTGAGCATCACCTGTCGCATGCGGCAAGCGCTTATTATCCTTCCCCTTTTGATGAAGCTGCCATCCTTACCATAGATGGCGTTGGTGAATGGGCCACCACCACCATTTGCCACGGAAAAGCGAATGAAATACAAATATTGAAAGAACTGCATTTTCCACATTCTGTCGGCCTTTTATATTCTGCCTTTACTTATTACATGGGTTTTACGGTAAACAGCGGGGAGTATAAATTGATGGGATTGGCGCCTTATGGAAATCCTTCTTCACCGCAAACTATTGATTTTAAAAAGAAGATTTTTTCGGAATTGGTTGATATCAGAGAAGACGGCTCCATTCTGCTTAACATGCGCTATTTCGATTATGGCACCCGGTTAAGAATGACTAATAATAAAAAATGGGAAACCCTTTTTGGTATTGCAAAGCGGGACCCTGAATCTTCTATCAACCAATCTCATGCAAACCTTGCGTTGGCAATTCAGCAGGTAACTGAATCCATCGTTTGTGCATTGGCAATCACTGCTCAACGACTAACAGGCAGTACAAATTTAGTTATGGCTGGAGGCGTTGCGTTGAATTGTGTAGCCAATAGCAAAATATTGGATGAAAAAATATTTGATAATGTATGGGTGCAGCCTGCGGCAGGAGACGCCGGCGGTGCGTTGGGTGCGGCACTTGCAACGCATCATATTTTTTATAAGCAGCCGAAAATAATATCTCCTGAATTTGATTCAATGAAATATGCTTACCTGGGACCGGGATATACCGGGAAAGATATTTTGAAAGTGATTAATAAATATGCAGCAGTCTATGAACATTATGACAACTTTGATGAACTAACAGCAAATGTAAGCAAGAAGATAGCAGAAGGAAATGTTATTGGCTGGATGCAGGACAGAATGGAATTCGGTCCACGTGCGTTAGGCAACAGGAGTATTCTTGCAGATCCCCGAAACCCTGAAATGCAAAAGAAATTAAATCTTACAATAAAATTTCGGGAAGGATTCAGGCCATTTGCACCAAGTGTATTAGCCGAAGACGCATCATTGTATTTTGCGACAGATAAGCTTTCACCTTACATGCTTTTTACGGCGCCGGTCAACAAAAATATACAAAAGCCTGAACCCCCAAATTATTATAACTTAACACTTTCAGAAAGGTTGTTGCATATCCGCTCCGACATTCCCTCAGTTACGCATATTGATTACTCGGCAAGAATACAAACTGTAAGTAAAGAAGCGAATCCAAAATTCTGGCAACTCATTCATGATTTTAAAAAGATCAGTGGTTGTGGAATGCTGATCAATACATCATTCAATGTACGGGACGAACCTATTGTATGCAACCCGGAAAATGCCTACTCATGTTTTATGCGCACCGAAATGGATTATTTAGTGATTGGCAATTATTTATTTGATAGAAAAAGACAACCATCATTTTAACAATCAAATATGGATAACGCCATAAGGGTGCATCCCAAATTGTCGTCGCTGTTTGATTGCCGTGGTCGTTGCGGACACCGACCACGACTGCCAAAGGCTTGCGACACAGCTATACAATAGTCTTATAGTTATATTTTTTTATTTTCTTTTTGAAATACCAGTTCTCTCCCGTTTATTCTATCATTTTTCCAGCCTTTAATTTAGCGGTACTCAATCCTTTTTCAACGAGTTTAAGTATTTTATACTTTCGGGTACCTGGGCAATCGAAACGCTGCTTTCGTCTTCAATGTAATAATGCTTTATGCCTGCTTTACGTGCCGCTTTAATAACTGCCGGTATATCTATCTGGCCTGTTCCCAAAATCACATCATTTTCGCCTGAAGTGCCGCCGGACAGGTTACCTTTTATGCCTTTACGAAGATCTTTCAGATGCAATGCTTTGAAGCGTTCCCCATATTTAGTAATCAATTGTGCGGGGTCGTGACCGGGGAAAAATGCCCACAGAATATCAAGCTCAAAACTCACATATTTCCGATTGGTGTTTTTAACAATATAATCGTACAATGTGCCATCCTGGTAAAGCTCATATTCAAAACCATGATTATGGTAAATAAACGTAAGACCATATTGCTTCTTCAATATTTTACCGAATTTATTAAAATCAGCCACGGCTTTTTGCGCATTTTCTAATGTAAATGTTCCGGTATGAGGAATGCCAGCTACCCTTACATAATTGGCGCCAAGTATCCTGGCGTTATTTGCTACCTCGGCTGTTTTATTTACCAGGTCATTGTATCCAACTCCGAATGATGAACATTTAATTCCCCGCTCATCAATCAGTTTGCGGAGTTCTTCAGGCGTCTTTTTAAAAAGGTTTGAAAACTCAATATCGGTAATGCCGTTGCGTTTTATTATATCAAGCGTAGCCTCCACATCCTTTTCAAAACTTGCACGATAAGTATATGAAACTATTCCAGGGCTCTCCGGAAACAACAGATCTTTTTGAGCGTATGATATGGATGCACTTGCCATGAACATACCAGTCAAAAGACTTTGTAACAATATTTTTTTTATGTTATTGAACATTTTATAATTTATTTACTGATAGGTTAATTTAATTTATTTTGAACATGCATACATCTTAGTACACTAAGCTTTCGGCTCCCACCCGGGCTCGTAAGAACGGCTCCATAGTTTTTGCGCTTCCGGATCATTTATAATATGCCCGTTTTTCGGATCCAGGTTCAGATCGCGGCCAACCCGCCAGGCTATATTCCCTAACTGCATACCAATAATACTTTTGTGGCCGGTTTCTACATCACAATTGGGGTGGCGGTTGTTTCGAATGGCATCCAAAAAATCAGCTACGTGCATACTGTCCATTCCTAAACTCGGACTTGCGGTATTGCGGCCTTGTAAAGGCTCCCCAGTTGATACTGATTTTACTTCCTTAACCAACTTACTATCCAGGTCATAAATACTGTAACTATCCCCGCCTGTATCCAAACTACCATTTTCGCCATAAAAAATAACCCCCCTCTCGCCGCCTTCGATTTTCCTTCCGTTCGAACTCCTGTTCTCCCACATTAATGAAACACGCCCGGGAAAATCCATAGTAATGATTTGTGTATCGGGTGTTTGCCAATCATCTTTAAAATGGTACCTGCCACCCACTGAGCTTACACGTGTCGGAAATTCAACACCAAGCCCCCACCGTGCAACATCCACTTCATGTGTTCCGTTATTTAAGGCTTCGCCTGTACCCCAATGCCAGAACCAGTGCCAGTTATAGTGGATCAGTCCATCCTGGTGTGCCACCCGGGGCGCAGGGCCTTGCCATAGGTCATAATTAAGTTCGGCAGGTACAATTCCGGGTTTCAGATAAGTTGGCTTGCGTTTATTAGTGTACCATGCTTTAGCAAAGTAGACCCGGCCTATAATTCCCTGATGTAATTGTTCTATTCCTTGTGTTAAGATGGGGGCGGAGCGACGTTGGGCTCCCATTTGTACAACCCTGTTGTATTTCCTGGCGGCAGCTATGGCCAGTTCTCCCTCGTGAGGATTATGGCTCAGCGGCTTCTCCACATAAACGTGTTTATTGGCCTGACAACCCATGATGGTGAGCGGCGCATGCCAATGGTCGGGTGTGGCAATATATATCGCATCAATATTTTTATCCTGTAATACTTTACGGCAATCCTGTTCAGTTTTTGGTATATTAATCTGCTTTGCATCTGAAACGGATTTGAGCGCTTTTGCAAACGTCCTTGTATCTACATCGCATATGCAGGACACTTCAGCATTTTTTTGCTGTACAAAGGTTGAGGCCATACTGCTTCCACGGCCATTAACACCAATTATTGCCACGTGGATCCTATCATTGGCTCCTATGATATTTCTGTAGCTTTTTGCACTCAAACCCAATACTTGCCCCCCCACAGCAATACCCGCCGAACTAATAGCTATTTGCTTTATAAATTTTCGTCTTTTTAGATTCATGATGTTTAGGTGTATAATAGTGATAAATTATTTCCAGATTTTTGTTAGGTTATTGAATATCTATTTTCCATTTATCGCTTTTGTGATGAAATCAACAATCGGTGTGGGATCGGGTAAGCTATGGGGATGATGCTTAAATCCTGGTTTATGTATTACCGTAATATCACCGTTAAGTTCCTTTACCTTCTGCTCAAAGAGCAAAGTATTTTCTACAGGAGAAACAGCTTCATCTTCATCAGCACATAGAATTAATATTGGATATTTACCTTTTACTATCTCTTTTATAGATTGCATAGGGCCTCCATTGAACCGGCGCACCTGTTCAGGGGTTGTTAAGTTGTAATCTTTTTTAAATGCTTCAAACATATCATTTTTTCCATCGGGAAGTTTGAGCATTTCTTCTGTCCATACATTAATATTTAAAAGCGGGTTATCAACATAAACACATGCAACCTTATCCGGATTAACTGCTGCCCAGTTAAAAACATAAACGGCCCCACGGCTCATACCTTCGAGAACCGCTTTTTTTGATAACCCGGCGTGGTGTACTATATCATAAAAGTTGTTCCAGGTATCAATACATTCCTTGTTGCCCAATAGCTCTGCCACGTCGCAATACACAATGTGAAAGCCTCTTTCCAGCAGTGCAATGTCTGTTTGCGGCTCATGCCCCCAAAACCTTGCACGCCAAATCCAGGGATGTCCTTTGGCTGCTTTTTTTGGCTGTGCTATCTTGCAATTCCTGTTATTAAATGTAAAATCTGCACATTTATATCCATGAAAAGAACTATATTTTTTTGGGTAATTAATCTCATCGAAAATATTATATGCCGTATCCCGCTTTGCGGAAATTATTTCATACAGACTTTTAGCTATAAGGGTAGTGCCTTCCAATTCAGGATGAATTTTATCAGGCATCAGTGCAGGCTTATCAATCAGCAGCGAATGAACATTGCAAACTTCCCGGTTATTTTCATAAGCCACTTCCTTTAGCAAGGGTATTATTCTATTTACAATCACAGGATCCCAAATGCCCGTGGTATCGGTGACAAATGAAACAACAGGCAGTAATAAAATAATTCTTGGATGAGAAGGCAATGCGGCAAAAGATTGTATCATGTCATGGCAATCTTTTTTATACTCATCCATGTGTATGCGATTGATGAGTTTACTGTCATTACCTCCAAGGTCGATGGTTACAATGTCTGGATTTGCAGCCAGTGCAGCCTTGTATTGAGAGGTGTTCCAATATGGTTTATTGCCTTTTCGCAACATAGTGCAGCCGCCTTCTCCGTAGTTATCTACTTGATATCCCTCGCCCAGCTTAGTTTGCAATTGGGCAGGATAAGACTGCTTTGCAGGATCTTTAAGCCTTGCCCCCGAGGTAATACTGGCACCAATACAGGCTATTTTGATTTTAGCGCCTCTTTGTGAGAACGCAGCGAATTGACAAGTAAGCAACAGGAATATACCAATGGGAAGAAATTTCATTATTTTATGTTTTTATAATCAGCGCTGAAGGAGCGGAAATTTCAAATGATTTTATCATTGTTATTTTGACATGTCGACCACATCCGCTTTTCTTGAAGCAGGGATAACCACCAGGTCAGTTAATTTGCGTCTTTTATTTTGCCTTGTACCGAAGTATTGTACGGCGCATTTATAGAGCGACAAGAGCATCGAATGACAAATTAATATTTTATGCATCTGGCTTATAAATGCCGAAGTCTTTAATTTTTCTTTGCATTTATCACTATTTTACAATGAGAATATCTTTAGCCCTGGACTTGGGCGTCACTTTCAGATTACTGATTTTTCCATTCTCAACATGGCCCTCCACCGTCGTCTGGTATGGCGCATGAAGTTTGAAGTCGGCTGTCCATTCCTTAGGCCATGAAGGCAGCAGTTGGATGCGCCTGTCATCGCATTGCATCAGCATCAATTGAAGCGTAATCATACCGGTGCCTCCATTATCCAGGTCAGGAATCCAGTCATGTGCCGGCTTCCAGAACCATTGAAACCGCTGGTCTCCGTAGTTGCCGAATTCACTGGCAACCGCCTTTTTTGCCACTTCAGTCAAACCAAGAACAGCCGCCTGCGGCCCATCCTGTCCCCAGCAGGTATTCTGTGGATAAATCCTTGCAGCAAACGTGTTCAGTGCAAGTTCAAGATCAGGCTTTCCTACGCCATATAAACGGTATGGATAAGCAACGTACAACTCTGGGTTTTCCGAATTACTCGGCTTACCATATTTTTCAGCAGGAAGTATAATAGGCTTACCATCCAAATCACCCACCCCGAGAGGCGGTACTTTTCCTTTGGCAGTTGTTCCGACAGGGATTGCCGGCAAGTTTTTTAGTAATCTGGCCCAGGCGGTGCGTTGCTTTTCGGTGGTCAGCTCTTCAGGCAATGATAAAAGGCGGGGCAGTACAGCCATCAAACCGGCAATATCAGGAGTGGGGTTAACCGCATCCAACTGGTATGTTTCAAGCGACTGCATCGGCGACATCAATATCTTTCCCTTTCCATCCCGTGTCCAGTGCTGGTCGTAAAAAGTTATGGTCTCATCGGCAAACGGAATAAGCGTGGTACTTGCAAACCCTTTGATTCGTCCGTAATCGTACACGTCAAGCATTTGCATAATCACTTCCAGGGATCCCTGTACATGATATCGTTGCCAGTGGCTTTTTATCTCATTAGTCGGGTTGTCCTTGCCAAAGTCTTCCAGCCTCGGCAATCCCCAAAAATTCATTGTTTCAGGAAAGTGGGCACCTTCATGCTTGTAATAAATTTGCGTTCTGCCCCTGGCCAAGGGGAGTGCCTTCATGTACATATCAAACCATGGTTTTAGCAGATCAGTGTCACCGGAAGCAATTAAAGGCCAGTAAAGAAGCCGGTTATTCTGGTTCCAGTAACTATCTCCCCAGTCCCTGTAATCAGGGTCATGATTAGCATGTCCCTGTTTCGCTGTATCAGGCAGATTGTGCCCCACGGTAAAAAGTCCGCCATTGAATTTAGGTGGCATTTCGCCGCGTGAAGAACTCGTTACCATATAACGCTGCATCAGGTAGCCCTGTGAAACCTTTGGTGCATCATCGACGCCGTCGATATGTATCCAGCTCCGGCTCCAACGATCCTGCCACCATTTTTCGTGTTCCAGGCGTGCCTTCCGGGGGTTGATGTTCACAATCCTGTCGATCAGTTTATCAAGACTTTTCCGCCAGCTCTTGGGTGAACCGGCCTTCTGTTGCGTAAGGGCAATTAAATCAAGCTGAAGGTCTTTGGCAGGGACAGCAGATTTGAGCGTGGAATCGTTGCTGCTTACCAATCCCGGCCCGGTGAGTACGGCTCCAAAACAACGATGTAAAAGGGGATCAGTGAATTTGGTAAGGAGTGATTCGAGGTGTTCCTGCCTGAGCAAATAAGGATAATAACTATCAGGATTAAAATGGCACCAGGAAATGCGGTTGGCAACTGCCGGGAAGATGATGTCGGGTTCTTTCCGGGGTGCCGCATCCCCTGTCATCACTTTGGAATAATCTTTATCCGGCCATTGTTCATTTAACGGCATTGTGGGGCGCCAAAACTCAAGTGCTGCCTGCAGGGTTGCCGGCCGCTCAAAATGCGCCTGTACATGAAGGACAGGATGATTTGCATCAACCCATACCTGTACTATATTGGTGCCGTTCTTAATTTCTATAACGCCGGTTTCCAGCTTAAGCACCTGCATAAAACCAGCGGCACCAACAAAGGGATTGGGCATCATTTTTATACGAACACGTCCAATTTTGACGAGTTTTCCCTGTTCTGTCCAGGCATCAGATTTTGAAACAAGCAAAACAAGGTCGCCGTTTTGTTCTGTCCAGACATTGGCAGCAATGTCACCATTTCCAATTGGCATAGATTCATTTTCATCTTTGCCTAAACTGTTCCAGGTAACATCGTTTCCTGCAATAAAGGGGTTCGTTCCTGTTTTAACTGCCGAAGCCTTAGCCTGTGCGTCTATTTTCAGGCTGATGAGAACCAATCCGGATATGATCATTAAACCATTAAGGAATACACGCAGTTTTCTTATTTCCATTTAAAAGTTGGTTGTATTTTGATACTGATTTAATTATGTTGCAACTCTCTTGGCGGTTCTCCTCACTAAAGTGTTCCTTCCCATCCGGCTAATATCCAGGAAGCTACCTGATACACCGCCGTCACTTATAACGATTATATTTATTCCTCTTTCGATTGTCCCATGGAAAAAGCCAATGGGACAATTTTCCTGCCTTTGAACAGCGGGTACATTACAGGCGATAAAGCAATATACGCTCACGCAAGACTAATCAACCGGGCTTACCGTTATATAGTCAATATTTATATTCCCTTTTCCTCCGATCAGTTTTATAGTATTATTTTTTCCCGGGTTGAGAGGAACAGTAAAGTATGCATGTCCTTTAAAATTTGCAGCATCACCGGTTGATAATGCATTCAGATATGAATAGTCAACATCATTAACAATCAATTTTATTCTTGAATAAGATGTTCCGGAATGATAAATATTAATGCTAGTTCTGCCGCCTTTTCGTTTTCCTTTAATGTTGTTGAACTGGATATAAGACCCATCGGCATTCAAGTTTGTTACATACCTGCCGCCTGAAGCAGATGTATTATCAGCGATCGTTGCATTACCTCCAGGTGTTGCATTCTCGGCTTCATATTTAACTGATTTTTTTTCGCTGAATACTTTTGTGCCGACAGAAGGTGGACCGGATTTAGTTTGCTTAACCAATTGTATTGTGCCGTCATCATTAAAATTTAAAAGGTCAACACATATCGATCTTAAATTTCCTTTGCCTGTATTTGAAATTGATTTGTTATGATAAAATGCATACCACTTTCCTTTATATTCAACAACTGAACCATGGTTGGTATCGCAACCTGTAGTACCTAAATAAACACCACGATATATCCATGGTCCCAAGGGACTGGAACTGGTCGCATATCTTAGTTGATTTTCGATTGGATTATTATCAGCATAAGTCAAATAGTAAATACCATTCCTTTTAAATACCCATGTGGCTTCATGAAAATCTTCCAATCCTTTCATATCCTGCATTTCTCCATCTAATTCTACCATGTTATCCTTCAGCTTTCCTCCCTTGCACATCCTGCCGCCACCATAATAGAAATAAGCCTTTCCATCAGTATCAACAAATACACTGGGGTCGATCATTGCATCTCCACCAAGCCCTTCAATATATCCTGCCTGTTTAAAATTACTGGCCGGCTGTTTACTTGTGGCTACGCCTATCTTCCAGGTATTGTTCCATTTGGTCTCGCTGGGATGAGGAAAATAGTAGTAGTAAGTTCCATCTTTGTAAGCACAATCCGGCGCCCACATAAATCCTCCTTCTTTTCTGCCCCAGGAAACCTGGCTTGCATTAAATATTTCGCCTTCATCTCTCCAGTCAACCATATCATCTGTAGAATATACATGGTACCTGTCCATCAGGTCGCAGCCTTTTGCAGGATCCATATCATGTGAGGGATATACATACAGCCTGCCATCGGCCCAAACATGTGCAGAAGGATCCGCTGTGTAAATACTTGTTATAAAGGGGTTTTGAGCAAAACAATTTTGATATAACAAAATCATCGAAGCAACCATTAAACCCAAAATTTTTATACCCGTGCTTAAAAAAGTTTTCATAATTGTTTTTATTTATTTTATTTAATCCTGTCCGTTTTCAAATATTTTATTATTGCTAACTGTTTGCTAAAGCCTGTTTGGTACCATTGCTGATTTTTATCTAACCGGTTCTTATCTTATTTTATTGCAGGCTTGAATATTATCTTTTTTGGCTTTACCACGCTTTGCGACATCTTTGTTTTAAGGGTAATTGCTTTCGCAAACATCCTGGCAGCTTTATCAGTAAGTTGCGGGTAGTAATCGTTCCGTCAAAAGATTTCTTCTCATGTTGCGTTGATAACTTTTATTTAAGATTTTATGCGAAGTGCATTACTCAATATCCGTTTAATGATCACGGGATTAATTGCAAACTCACCCGGCTGAAGGCTGCGCAGCATCTGCGGCAAACAGTACAACACAATCTCACCCTTACCATAAGGAATCACACAACCCGAAACACCAATCTTTTCATTGTGATCCGCACCGTATCCAATCACTACTTCAAGGCCAGGCGCATCCAGCATCATCCCATTGGTATTGGTGCCTTTCGGATCTTCCTTTAACCATTCCGGCCCGCCAAACGCACTGATGCCATAACGCCAATCCATGGCGCAATCTGTCGGCAGTCCTTCCA
Organism: Ferruginibacter sp.; assembly: GCA_025963635.1. GTDB lineage: Bacteria > Bacteroidota > Bacteroidia > Chitinophagales > Chitinophagaceae > Ferruginibacter. Next base: position 152,628 of record JAOQAK010000072.1, on the reverse strand, counting down.
GCAGCCAATGTTTGCGCACAAAGAACCAGCTACCGAACCAGGGCGCTCCCAGGTTACCAGCATTGCCTTTGTATTGCACTATATTACGCTTTGCCAATTCTTTTGCAAAGGCTTCGGCACCATGATCATTATCAGGCCACAATATTAAACGGGTGCCATCCTCTTTTACTCTTCTCAATGCATCTTCAAATAGCTCTTTACTGATGCCGCTCAGTGAGGGTAGTTTAACTTCAGGTTTAGCAGCTACACCCTGCAAATTTTCAGGTATAAGATTTTGAGAGACAGCTGCAGCTTTTGGTGCATCACCCAGTTTAAAAAGATCCGTATTGGCCGAAATATTACCCATTACAATTGCATCCAGCACTGTGTTTGCAGGTGTTTCAGCCAATTTTACGGGGGTTCCTTTAAAGTCGTCCCGGATGGTTTGGGTAATCTGATGGTTGGGTTCTACTACGGCTATTTTTTTCAATAAGTTGCTGGCTGTAATATCAACCACACTTATTTCATCTGTACGTTTTAATACAGTTGCACCGGGTGTTTGGGGCGTCAATTGGGATTCAATTTTTAACATCCCTTCTTTATCCGCTGTAAATTCAATTGCTTCTGTAAGCAGTTCGCCATACACATCCCCGCCTGTTGGTACCACCGTTTTTTCTGTAGTAAACAACATTGATCCATCAGCACGCTTAACTGTAAGCTTCAATGTTTGCGGACCTGTGCGGTTTGTTTCGTTGATTAAAAACACATCTACTATTTCCTTATCACCTTTATTTAAAATCATCCTGCGTGGTTGTACTACCAGTAGTTCAGGCCCACAAGCTTCGGCCATTACCGCAGGATTTCCTTTGGGAAAACGATGATTGTCCACGATGCCGGAGTGATTGTCTATCGTGGTGCTTTCCCAGCCGCTTACTACCAGGAAATCATTGGAATTTTCTATCCTTGATTGTTCCAGTATCCGTTTCCAGAAATAATAGGAGCGATAACCAATTGCCTGGAAAAGGCTGGAATCAGTTGGGAAGGCTTTACGAAAGCCCCATTTATCCAGGAACTGGTGATAGCCATCGAGTGTTTTTTTCATGTCATCCAATTCATAGCCGGTCGGGTGTTCTTTATCAAAGGAATGAATGAGCTTATCATAATCATCGGGTGTTGCCGCACCAAACATTTCTCCCCACATACAGATAGAACCGCGGTCTTCATCTTTTTGCATTACTTTAAAATCACGGGGATTTTTGTAGAGGGCGTCCAGGTAATTGCAGGGACCACCGCAGGTATGTACATCATGCCAACCGGCGAAAGGATTTCCTTTGCTTGCATATTGGATTGTGTTGCTATGCGGTAACATCATCACCTGTGCATCTTTTGGAACACCGCCAGAATAAAAAACAATCAGGCGGCCCGGATCAAGTGCATGCATGCTTCGCAATAACCTGTAAATTCGTGGGTTCCGAAGATCCATATCGCTGTTTTCATTCTGAATGGTGTACATGATCAGTGAAGGATGACTGCGGTCACGTTTTACCATCTGCAATATTTTCGCTTCTTCATATTTTTCCCAGAAAGCCCTTGCATCGCCATCCGGCCCATCACCGGTTGTATTTACAGTATCCGTATCGGGTTGCACATAATCTTTTCTCACTTTAAAAGCGTTCAGCAGTTTTTCATCTTTTGCTAAAAATTCATCGTTGGGTCCAAAAGGCCCTATGGCATACCTGGCTCCCAATGCAAACTTTCCACCACCCGGCTCTTCTACACGCATAAAGCCTTTTCTGTCACTTAAATCAAGCATTAAAGGCTTGCCGATATTCCGGTGAAATTGCAGGCAGTTTAATCCCAACGCTTTCGCGGAAGCCATTTCCCGGTCGCCCATTTCCTGGTCGGGCCAAAGACCGTTCCTGCCCCAGTAACCCCATGATATGGAAGATATGGGTACAATGCGTTTGCCATTCAAAGTCAGTTTGGCTTCCTTTGAACCAATGCCTTCAGCAGTAAAATACCGAAAGCCAAAATCTACACTCCGGCTATTGGTTTTTAAACGGGTGAGGGATGCTGTTGCAGTATATAAATTTGGATGTTTTACGTTCCAGGGCAATGCGTTTTTTATAGTAGCATCAAGCATGATGGTCTTTGACTGGCCTGTTGTTAACGCAATATTTGCAGTGCCGGTCCATACAACCTTACTCCCCTTGCTTACCTGGAAAATAACTGGTCCGTTGTAGGCTTTATCAAGACTTGAAATTTCGGCGACCAACTGGATTTTGTTTAGATCAGGCTGATTAATCGCAGCAATATCTGTAACTGATACATTGTCCCTCACAGCAAGTTTGATATCATTGTCCAAACCACCGAATCCATGTGAAGGAGGAAGTGTATAGTTGCCCCATTGGATCTGCATCTGTGCAAAATCTAACCAGTCGAAGCTACCACCGGGATTGGTGATACGCACTGCTATTTGCGCTTTGCCGCCTGCTTTCACGGCATTGGTAATATCTGCCTGGAAAGGAAGTTCACTCATAATCGTATATCCGCAAAGTTTGCCATTGCAATAAACTTCTGCACGCAATCTTGCACCACGGAAAGAAACCGCCACATGTTGCCCGGCTTTAAAATCAGGGACATTTACCTGACGCCACCACCAAGACACGCCAGGATAATTTCCATTTTGGAAAGAGGTACCGGCGCCCCGCTGTGCTTCATTTTTTGTATAGGGTCTTGTGCCAAATTTTCCCCAATAATGTTCTTCAACAGTGGATGGTAATTTTACAGGTATTCCCTGTTTATCATTTAATGCCTGCCAGCCACCAGTGGGCATATTTACAGGAAGGGCAGGTATATTTACTTCATTGGGCAGGTAAAGTTTATCATCTTTCCATTTGGCTGCCGAATCGGGCCATAAGCGCCATCCGGAAACGGAAATATCCTGTGCCGATATTTTGGAAAACAATACCAGTAAGGCTACGATAAAAACACCGGACAATAATTTTTTCATTAGAAAAAAGGATTAATAATTTGATTCTTTAATTCACACCTTTTAAGCAGCATGCCCTTCGACCCGGCCGAAAGGATTTTACTTTATTTTATTTCAAATTCAACTGCTAAGTTTTGTACATCAGCATTGCCGCCTACAAAAATCCTGTACTTTCCTGCGGGTACTTTCCTGTCATGCTTTATTTCATCCCATTTCCGCAGTTCAATAACAGGTATTTTAAAACTGACTTTCTGTGACATACCAGCGCCAATGGCCACCCTTTTAAATTGCCGAAGCTCCTTCAGCGGAAATATCCCTCCGCCGGGGTATTGCACATACACCTGCGCTACCTCATCGCCTGTCATTTTCCCCGTGTTCTTTATCTCTACTGAAAAAGCAATTGTATCATTTGGAGAATAGTAATGCCGCGGCTGTACTGACCATTTATAATTAAAACTGGTATAGCTTAAACCATAGCCAAAAGAAAATAACGGCTGCCCTTTAAAATAGCGATAGGTCCGGTTGGTCATTGAGTAATCTTCCAGGGCCGGGAGGTCGTTTACGCTTTTATAAAATGTAACCGGCAACCTGCCTGCGGGATTATAGTCGCCAAATATTACATCAGCGATAGCTGTTCCTGCATCCTGTCCCGCATACCATCCGTTCACAATGGTCGGGAGATTCTCCGCTTCCCATCCGATACTCATGGCACTGCCGGTGAACATCACAAAAACTATGGGCTTGCCGGTGGCTTTCAATGCCTTTAAATATTCTGTCTGGATGGAAGGCAGGTCAATGCTTTTCTTATCAGCACCCTCTGCTTCAAAAGCATTGGAAATACCACCAGCAAAAACAATCACATCCGCATCGCTCACTTTCGAAACAAGCGCTTCTTTGGAACCTTTTATCATTCTGCCCGTAGTAAGCATTAACGATGGTTTACCGCCCTGCTGGTGGTATTCTACTACCACTGAATATTGTTTGCCTGCTTCCATCTTAAGGGTATACTGACTTGAAAGGTTCTCATGATCGTTCCATTGGTCGAGTGTTTTTTTACCATCTACAAACAAACGGTAACCGCGTGCAGAACTGAACTGCAATGTATACGCAGCGGCTTTTTCGGAAGTAAACAGGGTTGTATAACGGGCAGAGAAATTATTTGCAGAAACGCCTTGCGGCAGCACATCATTTTTGGATGGAGCAAGATCAATATGCTTCACAAGGGCGGTATATGCCGGTTTTCCTTCTAAATGCTGATCATTGAAATATTCAGCCTGCCATGTTCCGGCGCCCTTGTAAGTGAAATTTTGGGAAAGATCCAATTTCTCAAACAGGAGCTCGTTGTTGTAGTTAAGGCCTTTTTCATATATAACCTGTGTGCCGGCGCCTAGTTTTGACTTAATGCCTTCCAGCACGGTAACAATTTTGGATGGAAAACCATTATAATTACCCAGCAAAGCATTTTTATCATCCGCATTAGGTCCTACCACTGCTATCTTCCGGATATTTTTGTTCAGTGGAAGTGTATGCTGGTCGTTCTTTAAAAGAACAATTGACTCTCTTGCCATTTTTAACGAATGATCATGATGGGCTCTATTCTCCACCACGCTCATCGGGATTTTGCTATAAGGCACCATGCCCGGCGGATCAAACATACCCAGCCTGAACCTGATCATAAACAAGCGTTTTACAGAAACATCAATCTGCGCCTCGGTGATTTTTTTATCTTTCACCGCTTCCATCAATGCGCCGTAGCTTCCCCCGCACTCCAGGTCGGTACCGTGTAAAACCGCGTCTGCAGTAGCGCTTTCCGCGTCGGGATGGGTTTTATGCGATCTGAAAAAATCTTCCACAGCCCCACAATCGGAAGTTACATATCCTGTAAACCCCCATTTATTACGAAGAATATCTGTTAATAAAAGATCGCTGCCGCAACAGGGCTGGCCTGCATAGCGATTATAGGCACACATCACAGAAGATACTTTTGCATCTACCACTAATTTTTCAAAGGCAGGCAGGTAGGTATCCCACAGATCATAATCGGAAGCGGTTACATCAAAGGTGTGCCGCTGTGCCTCAGGGCCGCTGTGTACTGCATAATGTTTGGCGCAAGCGGAAGTTTTCAGGTATTTGGGATCGTTTCCCTGTAAGCCCCTTACCATGGCCATTCCCATACGTGAAGTGAGATAAGGGTCTTCGCCGTAGGTTTCCTGTCCTCTTCCCCAGCGGGGATCCCTGAAAATATTGATATTGGGTGTCCAGAAAGTGAGGCCACTGTATTGAGCGCCTTCTTTACCCGTGCGGTTGGATTCGTAGTAGATCGCCCTTGCTTCATCCGAGGTAATTGAAGCCATTTGCGTAAGCGCAGCATCGTTAAAAGTTGCAGCCATGCCAATCGCCTGGGGAAAAACGGTTACGTTATAATCTGAACGGCCAATACCGTGTAAACATTCGTTCCACCAGTTATAACGGGGAATTCCCAACCGGGGAATTGCCGGCGCACTGTTGCGCATCTGGTCTATTTTTTCCCGGAGGGTTAAACGGGATACCAAATCATTTACCCGGTTTTCGAAGGAAAGCGACGGGTCCCGGAAAGGAAATTTATCTGCTGTTTTGTACGAAAATTGGATAAAGATAATGGAGCCCGCCACTAAAAGTAATTGCTTACCCAGTTGATAATTCATTTTCATATATAGATTGATCAAACATCGTTTATTTTATGAGCCCGTGATTCAGAACCCAAACTTATCTTTTGCGCATTAATTTTAGCTTAACAAAATGCTAATGGACGACTTCATTACTCATTAACAACTAGTTTCTTTTATCCAATATCAGCAGCCCTATCTATAATCCGGCGGTTACCTGGTAAATTCCTTCATTATTATCATAAAGTTATTTCGTTCATCTCACCTTCCAACCATTTCAACGGGCAATAATGTCGTATGTTTTTCCGGCGATGGTAAAAAAGGAAAGCGTTCCATCATCACTTAAAGTGGTAGCTACCATTTTTTTATCGCAGGTTATTTTAACGGGTACACCTCCGGTACGAACGCGGCAAAGCTTTGCGGATTTGGAACGGATCTGCGCTTTTTTTAATTTCATTTGATCCCAGCTAAGATCAATCACAAAACCTCCACGGGCGCAAAGGCCCTTAACATTCCCGTTAGGCCATGCGGATGGCAGGGCAGGAAGCAGGTCGATGATGCCCTCATGGCTCTGCATCAGCATTTCAGTTACACCAGAGGTAAACCCAAAATTACCGTCGATTTGGAAGGGAGGATGTGCATCGAAGAGATTAGGATAAAGACCACCTCCATCACCGTTAACAGGGTCCTTCGATCCGGGCTCTCCCAGCAGGTTGCTTAAAATAAGATAGGCATGGTCTCCATCCCTGAAGCGGGCCCAGAAGTTTATTTTCCAGGCAAGCGACCAACCTGTAGCTCCGTCGCCCCTGAGCAGCAATGACTGTTTTGCAGCTTTAAAAAGAGCTGGAGTTGAAGGCGTAACCTGGCTGGATGGAAAAACAGTATATAATTGCGAAACATGGCGGTTATGATCATTGGGATCATCCTTATCGTCTATCCATTCCTGTAATTGCCCCAGCCTGCCGATCTGAAGCGGCGCAAGCCTTGATTCGGCAGCCACCACTCTAGCCCGGAAATCGGGATCAACATTTAATATTTTACCTGCCGCAACCACCTGGGCAAACACATCCCTTGTAATTGACATGTCAATGGTGGAGCCAACGCAGAGCGGACCATTTTCAGGCGAATAGGATGGTGAAATGACCAGCCATTTGTGTACAGGCTCTTCCACAAGGATATCCAGCAGAAAGGAAGCGGCACCTTTAATCACCAGGTAATATTTCGCCAGGAAAGCGGTATCGCCGGTAAAAAGATAATGTTCCCACAGGTGGGTGGTAAGCCATGCTCCGCCCATTGGCCACATGCCGGACTGACCATCTATTGGTGCGGTGCTGCGCCATAGATCAGCATTGTGATGCGCCGTCCAACCGGCAGCATTGTACATCGCCTTTGCAGTTTTTACCCCGGTTATGCTGAGATCCTTGACCAGCCCGAAAAGCGGCGCCGCACATTCTGAAAGATTGGCCGTTTCAGCAAGCCAGTAGTTCATTTCCGTGTTGATATTAATGGTATAACGGCTACCCCAGGGTGGAGTTAAATTTTCGTTCCAGAGACCCTGCAGCGTAGCAGCCTGCCCGCCGGGCCGGCTACAGGCAATCAAAAGATACCGGCCATATTGAAAAAGAATCGATGATAAACCCGGATCATTGCCTTCATGAAAACGCCTTACTCTTTCATCCGTAGGCCAGTCTGCGCCTTTACCTGATCCAAGATTGATAGCAACCCGATTAAAAAGCCGTTGATAATCTGCAATATGGGCAGCCTTTAATTTCGCATAAGATTTTTTTGTAGCTGCAGTAAGGCGGGAAGCTGCAATTGCATCGCCATCAGCAGTAAGGTTATTGAAGTCAACATAGTTGGTCGCCGCCGACAAAACCAGCGTAACTTCATTTGCACCACTAATTGTTATTCCTTCATCCCCTGTTTTTAAACTTCCTCCTGCCGGTATGGCCATCAACCTGGAACTGAATGCTATCTTTCCTTTAATTCCCGCTTCAGCATCGCCACCTTTGCCCCGCATTACCAGCGTTCCGTTTTCCGCTGTCACCTGTACTTTTTGGAGAGAATTCAAAGAGGCAACGAATGAAATGCTTGCCGGACGATCTGCGGATATCCACATTACGAGCACACTATCCGGCGCACTCACAAAGGTTTCTCTTGTATAAGTGATGCCGTTGATAGAAAAACGGACCAATGTTGTGGCATTTTCTATGTTCAATTCACGACTGTATCCTTTTATATCTCCTGCCGGAAGCAAACTCCTGAGGTTGAGGTTGCCAAGTGTTTGATAGGGAGGTTGGTGCAGGGGAATAGCCATTGCTGAATCTTTCCATAATTTGATGGCTTCAGCCGATTTTCCCTCCATCAGTAACGGCTTTATTTTTTGCATAGCACTGTTGGCTGATGGATTTACCGGGTCATGAGGACCGCCTGCCCATATAGTGCCTTCATTCAATTGAATCCGTTCTTCATCAATGGTTCCGAATACCATGGCACCAATTCTGCCATTACCCAACGGTAAGGCCTGCACCCACTCCCATGCCGGGTGCGTAAATCTTAAACCAAGTTGATTATTTTTATGGCTTTCCGCCCGTAGGAAAGGCCGGGCAATCTTCATAACTCCGGCTGTGTTTTTGCCGGGTACGGATGCTCCTTCCTGGATGCCAGCCGGAAATTCCCAATAAGCGATTCTCCCCCCGATATCCTTCATTGCTGTGTACTGAGCAGTGATTTCTTCATCTTTAAGCACACGTCCATAAATAGCAATCACTGAAATTTCACCGGTAAAGCGATGGCTTCCGCTTAAATCGCCACCAAGCCGGAGTGGTCCTCCTTCCTTACTGATTGAGACCATAATGGCAATTGGCGTAGAGGCAGCCAGTACCCCGTTAATATAAACCCGCTGCACCTTTTTACTTCGGTCGAGTACACAGGCAACCAATACAGGACTGTTTCCCGGAGGTAGCAGGGCTTCCGTAATATCGCCGCCGGTATTTACCAGTCGCAGTTTGTTATTACTAACTTCCAGCCGGTAGGCTGACCGGTCATCTCCGATCAGTTTATTAAAAACCTGCGCTCCATCCTTACATTGCGGATCTACTTTTAACCAGCATAGTACGGTAGTATTGTTCTGTGAATTATAATTTGCTTCATATAAAGACCCTTTCTCACTAAAATGCAACTGGCCTTTCACATTAAAGGAAAAGCTTATAGAGAGTAACAATAGTAAATACTTCATTTTCTTATTTTGTTCCTTTATAAAGAGGGAGTTATTTACTTGAAAACGTAATTAAAGTTGCCCAATGATACTATGTACAAGAAGATCATACTTTATACCCAAAACCTTTTTTAATTCCCCGTGCTGTAACTGGTTAAGCCTGACCCTGTCAATCTCATCAATGTTTTAACCTGGCCAGAATTATTATGGTTTTTCTAAGGCAGACTCCAGTTCTGCAATAAAATCGGGCTGGTTAGCCGATGTAAGGCGGCCCGAGAACTGCCATGAGCCTGTGCCTTGCAACACTTTAATTAAAATATGATTCCATCCCTGGTGAAGCTTTAACGCGGCTGCCACCGCCTTGCCGCCCTCGATTGGCCCGTTTCTGATCTTTTCAACCACCAGTTTCCCATTCAGCCATGCCTGGAATGCATCATCCGCAGCAGCCTCCAGGTTTACCACCGGTATATTGGGCTCTATCAGCAGATCATCCAGGGCACGCGGGCTGGAGATCCAGAAGCTCATATATACAGCTGCATTAGTGCCTGTTCCATCCAGCTTCACTTTCGAAAAATCCATCAACCCATTTTCATTATAGAGCAATCCCCATCGCTTACCACCAAAGTCCGCGTTTATCTTTATTGAATCGCCTTTTGACGGATCGATAAAATTTTGCTTTGCACCTTCTGAAATAGAGGTAAAAGGAAAACCACCCGCAACAAGGGTTCTCACTATCTCGCCTGATTTCAATAGCGGTTTCCCCGCATCTGAACCGGAGCTCAGTATTATACCCAGGTTGGTAAAAATTCTTCGCACTGCGTTTTCTGCTTTTGAGAGCCGGGGAGATACGGGCAATGTACTTATTATCAATCTTCCTTCACCCATCTCTTTAAGGATCAGCACAGCGCCAGCGGGCTTTGATTCAATTTCAGACCGCAGCACCATTGCTGTTTTAGCATATTCCGGCTGTTTGTTCCACTTTAACCAATCTGTATTGTTGGCAATAAGCAAGACTGAACTTTGCTGAACGAGTTTACCTCCAAGTCCTCTTGACGTAAATTCTGAGGGCCTTAATTCGGAAAAGTACAAATCCGCAGCGGTTAAGCCATTGACCACGTTGTCGTGCACCATTGGTAATAAAGAAGAAGCTGAGCGGGAAGATACTGTAAGCGGCGCCGGAAGCAATTTATTGAGTGAACCTATGCTCTCCTGTGCTACTCCGCAAATAAATACCGTTCCGCCTTTAGCATATACCTGGCTGATAACTTTTTTTGCAGCGGCTTCCGGCGGATAGACACCGTCAATAAATAAGAGTGAAGGAATTTCCTCTGTATCCAGTTTCTGTAATGGAACACCCACCCGCTTCAGTTCGGTAACCAGCCTGCTATCTTTCCCGGCAAGAACCTTTACCGACCGGATAGGTGTTGCAACAGCTAAGGCTGGTTCCACTACCGGTTTTTCTATCGCCCATTTCGAAGGCGATGGTAAAACCGCTGACGCGGCATCCTTAATGGCGTCAAACAAAGGCCATGTTTGATACAACGGCAGGGAAGGATCGTAACCCGGATTTAATGTTGTACAATAAGGTCCCAGCCTTTCCGGCTGAACACCCGGTTTACCTTCTTCGAAGGAAGAAAAGAAGACACCATCCTGTAGCGTTGGTGGTTTTGAAGGATCTTTTAATCCCAGGGGCAAGGGTTTAAGGCCGTACCAAACCAGGTTAAATACGCTCCTGTAAACAGCATTGCGTTCACGTTGCGCAATGAGGGATTGATAGGAAGAAGCTGCAACTCCTTCCATACGACCCAAAAAAGACTGATATGATCTGTTTCCATTGTATTCAGACAGTTGTTCAGGTGTTCCGTAGTAGGCATTTCCCGCTTCCCCTACTCCCCAAGGCTTACCATTTTTTGCCGCACGGCTCATTGCTTCCAGTCCTCCATAATGCACTACATAAGTGGGCAATTTCCCTTCGCCGTCATCTTCACCATCGGCGGATATCCATGGGCGTGAGGGATCAAGCCGGCGGCAGATATCGGCCCAGATTCCATAATATTTAATAAGATTGTCTTTCATTCCCGGGGGATTATGCATCACGCCACGCACAATGGGCATTACCTCGTTTGAAACACTCCACCCTATTACAGCCGGATGGTTTCTATCCCTCAGGATCAGTTCAGCCAAATGATTTTCAGAATCCTGCCAGTATGCAGGATCATCCAGTTTTGGCCCGCCATCGCTGGCCCATACTGCTGTTTCATCCAACACCAATATGCCCATTTCATCTGCCATATCAAGATAAAAGGCGGGATATGGCTGGGCGTGCAATCTTACTGTATTCAGGTTTGCATCCCGCATTGCAGTAAACCATGCCCATGCGTAGCGGCGTGTCATTTGAGGAATTCCGAGAAAATGCCAGGAATCGCCTTTCATAATAAATGGCTGGCCATTTAATGTAAATTGATTTCCTTTCAAAGCAGTCTGTCTCCACCCAAAGCGTGTGTACTTTCTGTCCACCTTTTTTCCTGCCACAGTAGTATTGATGATCAAACCATATAGATTTGGATTTATGGGGGACCATTTTTTAAGTTGGGTATCTACTATTGCAGAAAGCAAAGCGGTGGCTTTTCCATGAGCGGGAACCTCTACGCTAATGGGCGCCAGGTTTAATGAGCTGTTTTTTTCAAGGGCGGATCCCGGAATGGCTGCCGCAGGTTCGCCGGGCTTTGAGCCCGGTATCCATTTGTAGGCATCGGCATCCAGGATAACCGTAACCGGCTTATCCGTGTTATTGCTGACGGTAACTTCCGCTTCCAATATGCCAGCTTCCAATAAAGGTTTTACATATACATCATCAATATTCACCTTTGGCATTGCCTCAACGTATGCATCCTGCCAGATACCTGCCACGTGCTGGCCCCAGAATGAACCCGCCTGGTAAGTACGTCTTCCAAAATCACTTCGCTTATCAAAAAGGGATGGCTTGCGTATGCCTATCAGCAATTCGTTGTCTTCTCCATATTTCACAGCATCGGTGACATCTATTTCAAAAGGCAGAAATATGCCAAAGTGCTTACCTACCGCCTTTCCATTCACCAGGATTTCTGCATCTCCTGCAACTGCGTCGAAGTGTAGTTTAACGAGCTGGTTTTTCCAGCTACCAGGGATATGTATGACTTTCCGCATCCAGCCCATTTTAATACTTTCCCACGCTTTTGGATAGCTGGGAAATGTACGAAAATCACCTCCTTCTCCATTTCGATCGGCAAAGCTGTTTACGTTCCATGGAGATGGGATGTGTAACCGGGTAATTTCCCATAGATCTTCCTTTACACGCGGAAGTTGAGGGGTTTCATCGTAGCCCTCTTTAAAATTTTCCGGTAAAGCTATCGGCTGAAATTCCCAGGAACCATTCAGGCAAATATCCTGTCGAAATTGTTTTTCAACGGGTTTTACCAGGCTTTCTGAGGGAGCAAATTTGCTGGAATAAATTACTTTTTTTTGCTGGGCCATACTGCATATTGGCAGTGTCGCTGTAAAAAATAAAAAAAACAGGAGGATATAGGATTTCATATATTTTGAGAAATTGTAGCAGCCGTTAAGCTGCAAATGATGTAAGCATTCCTGATCCGAAAGCAGGAATTCCAAAAAGTTGATTGTATGTTTTTAAAGACCTATGCAAAAAATATTTCATTAGTACTTTCACCCGCTTGCCTTTAAGTGGACATTATCCTGCAACCGTATATTATAATGACATCAAAGATTCTTTTTGGAGAATAATTTTTAATTAATAAATGCTTAACCCGGCAAATAAATAAGAATATTTTTTTTCATCCCGAGAGGGAGGACAAAAACGAGGATACATAACAATCCAATAAATATGAATATGGCCTGATTAACGAGGGCGACTACTCTTTATCTAAAGCATGCTACGCTGCTTATACAAAAAAATCATTTCCGCCCGACTGGCGTCAGCCGGGTAGAGATGCGAAAAAAGCAATGCATGTCTATCTTCTGTAATCATTTTTGGTGCTGCGGGAAATCATCTGTGCGGAACAGTGTTTGCGGGAGGCCCTCAATATTATACAAGATACCGCAGGATTGTGTACCCGGTTATAAATTACACCGGTAGGATATGTTATATTATTATTGAATACCTTAAAAGTGCTTCCAAGAATATAATCCTTTGCCCAAGCAAATTTCCCATCGCTACGGCAATGGCAAAACCTTTTCATGAGGTGCTGTCGTCTTAAATGTTTTGCAGTAATTGAGGATTACGTTGTACCAGCCGGCAACCGATTTGGTTAAAACAAAGTTCCATCGTATTGTCCTTAACTTCTGTAGTGGAGTTTTTGCACAGGACGCACCATTGCCAGTTAGAATATGCTTCTGTTGCAAAATATTTTAGAGCCTGATGTATTACTCACCACTATATTTCTTAAAATGCTCCGCCTGCTCAAATATCTCTTTAAAAATTTCATCTTTTGGCACCGGCGGATAACCGTTTTCAGCAAGTACCAGTATTAAACCGACTTTTAATTCTGCTTTAATGTCATGTCTATGTCATAGAAGGCCTTTTCTTCGAAGTCGATACCAAGATCCATGAAGGAGCTCCGCTCCTTTTGCAGTTCTTTAAACAGATCTGCAAATTGTTGGGCAACATCGTCCAACACATCATTTTGAAACACGTCAAATGCTTTCCGCTCGTTGTAAATTTTCCAATAGTTTTCAGGCGCTTTGTAAAATCCTCGCCTTTTATTCTATTGGCAAATTACATTGGTTAGATTGGTCAGCAATTCGGTACTTTCTATAAACTTGTGTATGGTTGTTAGAAAGGGTTGATGGCTGTCCATACACCGCATAAACTACTTTATCACCTCCGTTCGACACAAGCGCACATAAGGGACTGCGGAAGTCCAGGCGAATGTCGATGCTGATGATTTGGAGCCTTTAAATAGTTTACCAAAACAAAATATTTAATTCATATCTATCGGTATAAATATTAAAGGAGTTGGCAAACAGGAAGCGCCGGGAGGAGAATAAGTTAGGTGAATGGTTTGTTCTGCACCATCGGATGCAGGGGGAAAGACCTGTATTAAAATTGCTTCCGGTGCCTTTTTTGTAATCAGCCGGTCTGAAGGCAGCTGGATTATACCGCTGTCAAATTTACCTTTGCTAACGACCATACTGGCGGCCATACCACCACACCATTGATTATCTCCCGCTCTGGAATTCCAGGTTACCAGGGCCAGCCCTTTTCCATCCGTGCTTTTCCATTTCACTTCCATATTGTACATGACCCCATAGTTACCGTCCAGTCGGGCCCATCTACTGCCGCTGCCTTCATATCCCTCTACCCATGGGTCTTTATCCCCATCTGCCACCACCAATTGCACCGTGCCATTTTTAGTGTCCAAAACATCCCTTGGAGTGATCTTATAATTACTAACGCCGAATACCCCTCGCCCGGCATTCTGCCCTTTGTTTGCAATGACGGTTTTTATGCGTGCCAGCGCTTTGGGACCGCTTGTTTGAAGATCCGTTTGGATAACGCTTACCTGTGCCGGCTGATCTATAACGAATTCATAAAAGCCATGGGCGAGCTCATCATATTTTACAATATTTTTTTCCAGTTGTTCATCAATGGCTATTGCTTCACCGGGTTTTACATTTCTTATTTTGTTATTCCCTTTGGATGCAAAATAATCAGCCAATCCGTGCTTCCCTATTTGGAAATAATTACCACTGGGTTTTTGTGAAGAATATTTAAGCATCCGGATATGCATCACAGCAGTGCCGGTATTTTTAATAACGGCAGTGATCTTCCGATCAATTTTAGCAGGCTCTTTTACGCCGTTTACATTGTATACGTAAAGCCTTACCGAACCAGGTTGCACATCCTCCTGCAGGGCAATGCCTTCGGGAATGCGAATGTATTCCGGATCGTCTGAAATAAGATGCTGCGGACCCGGCAACACTATTTTTTTGTATTCAATAGAGCGTATACCTTTTTCGGAAAGAAAATCCGGCAACATTACAATACTACCCTGTTTACCTTTTAAAATGGCGCTGTTGTTTTCTTTTGTCACTACCTGTGCCGGTAGTTCCATAAAAGCGAAACAGCTTAGCAAGCCTGCTACTATTTGAATCTTAGATATCCTGATCATGAGTTATTCTTTTAAAATGGTTTTTACTTTTATTGTTATTTGAAGCTGGCGGAAAATTACGGGATCGGCTATTCGCCGGGCCTTAAATTGCGCATCAAAATTTCCACCTTACAAAAGCCTCCATGGCTGCGTACTGGGTAAGGCCAAGTTTTGCGTAGGTATTCGCTGTATTTGCATTTCGTTCTTCTGCACGTTGCCAAAACTCCCTGTTGTCGCTACCCTGAAAGGGAACCATATCTTTTTGAGACTGGTGTATAAATATGCCATGACGCTTTTTTATTACCTGGTCGGGGCTCATGGGTATCGCCATTTCTATTTCACTGATATCCCATTCCTGCCAGGCGCCTTTGTACAGCCAAACCAGGCAATCATCTAACCATTTGTCGCCGGCTTTTTTACAGCGCTTTACAGCTTCAAAAATGACATCAAGGCAAACCTTGTGGGTGCCATGCGGATCTGCCAGATCTCCGGCGCAAAACAACTGTTGAGGCTGTATGCTGCGTAACAATTCTATTACTATATCAATATCTGCCTCGGACATGGGATCTTTTTCTATCACGCCTGTTTCATAAAAGGGCAGGTTTAAAAAATGCCAGCGGTTGTCAGGAAGTCCAACATACCGACAGGTAGCCCTGGCTTCGCAACGCCTTATTAATCCTTTAATAGCTCTTATCTCAGCAGTATCCATTGCATGCTGTTTTTTACTGCTTAAAAAGTCTGCTGCATGCTCCAATATCTTCTTTGATTTTTCACCATCAATGCCAAACATATCTTCAAAGCCAACCGCGAAATCAAGAAAGCGGGTTACAAATTCATCAGTGACAGCAATGTTGCCGCTTGTCTGGTAAGCTACATGCACTTCATGCCCCTGGTCGTGCAGGCGCTGCAAAGTGCCCCCCATACTAATAATATCATCATCGGGATGAGGAGAAAATATAATGCACCGTTTGGGATAAGGAGATGAACGTTCGGGATGATTCGGAATAACAGCACCGGGTTTGCCACCGGGCCACCCCGTAATGGTATCCCGCATTAAATAAAATGTTTGCAGGTTGATATCATAGGCGTCCCCTTTTTCAACAAGCAGATCACTTAAACCAAAATTATTATAGTCACTGTTAGTAAGGCTCAAAATAGGTTTATCCAATTTCATCGCCATGTTCACAACGGCTTTCTTTATAAGTTCTGGTGTCCATTCGCATTCGCCCGCCAGCCATGGCGATTTGTTACGGGTAAGTTCAGTAGCGGCCAGTTCGTCGGTTACAAACAGCACATTATCGTGCAGCTGGAGCAAAGATGCCGGTACCAGTTCTGTAATGGCTCCTTCAGCTGAAAGCTGTACCACGGGAGCCTTATGCGAGCCCCATGCCATCAGTATAATCTGTTTTGCCTTTAATATGGTGCCAATGCCCATAGTAATAGCCAGCCTTGGTACCTGCGATATATTGGAAAACTCATAAGCGTTAGCCAGGCGTGTAGAATTGTCTAATGTAATCAACCTTGTTTTAGACTGCATGGCCGACCCGGGTTCATTAAACCCTATATGCCCATTATTGCCGATACCCAATACCTGGAGGTCTATCCCCCCGGCTAGTTCTATCTGCTCTTCGTAGGCCTGGCAGCTGTTTTTTATACTGAATTTCTCAGCCGCACCATCTGGTATATGACAGTTGGCCGCATTGATATCTACATGGCTGAAAAGATGCAGGTTCATAAAGCTATAATAACTCTGAATTGCTTCTTTCGCTATCGGGTAATATTCATCCAGGTTAAAAACTATTACATGTTTAAAACTTAATCCCTCCTCTCTGTGGAGGCGTACCAGTTCGGCATATAACAGCTTGGGGGTATGCCCCGTTGCAAGACCTAAAACGCATTTTTCACCTTTTGTCTCCTTCAACCTGATTAACGCTGCAACCTGGATGGCAACCCATTTGGCGCCGGCTTCAGGCGTAGGAAATACATTGACGGGAAAGCGTTCAAAACTATCGGATATGCTATTGGTTTGATTTTTCATAATACTAGATTTCTATACCTTTAATCAGGATACTTTGAAGAAAACCGGATGTCAGTTGATGACCAGGTTTTGTGTTTTTATTTTTTTATGCGCCACTACATTTTGCATGAAGTCGTTCATCTCAACAAAATTCCTGAACATAAAATTGCTTACTTCATGCCCCTTCCCCTTATAGCTGTATAATATCAATGGCCAGTGTCTTTGCATCGCTTCCTTATATAACGTTACAGGACCAAACATCATCATCCAGCCGGCATCTTTCGCATTACAAAACCGGTGCGCCGACGTTCCATATGGCACCAGTTGGTCGTTAGTACCATGCATCAAAAACAATGGAACGGGAGTAGCCGATAAATAAGTATTGATATCAAGCAAGGCGCCGGAGAAAGATAAGGCGCCGGCATACCTGAACGTTTTAAAAAAATCATAGGTGGAATCATATTTATTTTTGAAGGGATTGTACACAAGATTTAAGATAGCTTCCGCACCTGCACTACTGCCGGCTATAAAAACTTTTGCCGTATCAATTTTATACAGGACCGCATTTTTTACCAGGTATTTTGTAGCATCCATCGCATCCTCAGCAGCGTACTGAATGGCCTTCAACTTTTCTGGTGTTACGGTTTCACAACCAAAGCTCTTACCTTTTAAGTAAAGCCTGTATTTGATCACGAACACCTGGTAACCCAATTTATTCAGCCCATCGGCCATGGGTTTTTGATTCTCAGGATCACCGCCTGTAAAAGCACCGCCATGCACAAATATCACAGAAATGCCATTTGACTTTACCACTGGCTGGTAATAATCGAACCATAGGGTATCGTTTCCCTTTATTGCATAAACAGTTCTTTCCGGAGGGGGTGTACCGACTGCCAGGAAAGTGAAATTTAAAACCAACAGTAACAATATGCATGATAACCGATTCATATAAATTTCGCTTCAAATTAAAAAAAGATTTGATCTGGCAATTCGCCCAGTTGAGATACATAGTCTTTGTAACGGTTATACAGATGCCCTGCCTGTAAATAGGCAGACTGTGGACTCATAAAATGCGAAAACTCAAAGGTGATGGCTTTGTCATAACCAGCCTTTCGTGCAGCCTCCAACTTGAGCCTGAGTTTTTCAAATTTAATAGGCAGGAACTTGATAGGCATATCCCGGTCAAAGCTTTCTGCGTTGGTCCAGCATTGCAGGCCAAATTTATCCGCCATCTGTTTATTTACCGCAAAAAAATCATTGAGTTCATGGTAATCAATATGTCCATCCTGGAAGGCTACCGCATCCACTGCACCTGTTATCCCATCAAATATTTCAGACCATTCCTTTTCATGTTCAATAATGGAAATTGATTGCTCTTTAGACAAACCGGAAGATGCAGCCATCACTGCTTTTTTACCATCAATCCAAGGGGATATAAGTGTAGGCAATCCGTTGCTTACCTGCTTACATTGCAAACCCAATGTCCGGAATGCCTCTACGGCACCCTTTGTTTTACGGCTTACTTCCATGCTTAAATACCAACCCTTAAAACTTTTATAATGCCCATATTCTTTCCATACTTCGTCGATTACATAACGGTTTGCATCAATTTCATGCTGCATATCATTGGTATCCCAATAATGGCCGCTATCGTACAAGCCAAAATAAAAATGCATGTCATGCTTATCAGCCAGTTCCAAAAAAAGCCTTACGAGGTCAACCGGCGGATAATAACAGCCATATTGCTTTTGCAAATATTTCGAGGGATATGTTATGAACCTGCGATAGCCACTCCGTATCATTATTACTGTGTTAATACCGACTGCCTTCATGTATTTGAAATCATTGTTCCACTCGGCATAGCCCCAGTTTTGATGTGGGATATCGTGGCTTATTTCATCAATAAAAGTTCCTGTTATTTTCATTTGTGTCGTTTAATGTTTGATGCTGATTTACAATGAAAGGCTTTCTTCATGGCTGCAGATCCTTTGCAACCAGGTAATGATTATTCAGCAATTCTTTCATCCATACCATATAACCAGCTGCTGTAAGATGCAGGCCGTCATTGGTGTACCGTGTATCCAGTTTTGATTCCCCATCTAACATTTTACTATAAAGATCTATGTACACCAGTTGATTTTGAGCGGCCAGTTGTTGCAATTTGTTATTCACCGCCACTATATGAGCCTGCTTATCCTGGTGCCGTTTAAAATCTATAAACCGGTTGTTAGTAGGCAAGATGCTTTGCACAAAAATTTTGGTGACAGGGCTCTCTTTTTGGATGCGCTGTATGATGGCTTTTATATTATTAACAATGCTGCTGTCGGGCAGGTTATTGGCAATGTCGTTGATCCCTATCATGATAAATACCTTTGCCGGCAAATGCCTTGTTACTTCAGTTAGCCGATTGAGCACTCCAAGACTAACATCACCACTCACTCCCCTGTTTTTGACCTTGCTGCTTTTAAACAATTCACCCCATTCCGCAATATCCGTAATGCTGTCTCCCAAAAAAATCACTGAGCCGGTATCAGCCCGCAATACATTGAATAAGGACAGTTTCTGCCTGTAATAAGTTGTGAGAAAGGAGCTATCTGTTTGTGCACCGGCAAAAAATGACCCCGTTAAAAACATCAAGACAATATTCACCCTGGTCTTCATTACAGTAATTTTTTCTTTCTCAGGTAATCAACCCACTGAATGTATGCAGCCGGTTTTAAATGAATTCCATCCAATGCCAGGGCAGGTTTCAAATCTCCGTTGGCATCGGCGAATACTTCATGCAGGTTAATATAAGTGAGCTTTTTTTCTTCCGCCAATTTTATGATCTCTTTATTTAAAGCCAGTATGGTATCCTTCTTATTCTTCAAATAAGCGGCAGTTAAAATGGAGTCATTCATGGGCAACACGCTTTGCAGGTACAAAGTAGTTTTAGGTGATTGCGCCTGTACCCTCTCCACAATACGCCGGTAATTATTAGCGATCACCGTAACGGGTAAACTACGGCCGATATCATTGATCCCGATCAACAGGAAAATAACAGCCGGCTTATCTTCCAGCACTTTATCGAGACGGGCCAATACGCCAAAAGTATTATCACCTCCAATGCCCCGGTTGATTACAGCCTTGCCAGGAATCAATTCTGACCAGGGCCCTCTTTCCGTAATGCTATTGCCTAAAAAAACAATGGCCTTTTTTTGGTGCGGCAATCCATTGTAAAGATCCATCCGTTGCTGGTAATAGATATTGTTATAGCTACTGTCAATTTTTTTTTGCTGTGCCTGTCCATTCATAACAATGAGTAGTGACAGTACCAACAGGAAGGTTTTATTCATGTGTGTTTTTATTTTATAAATATTTCTTGTCTTGCAGATATTTTGCCCAAATAATATAGGCGGCCGCTTTTAAATGCAATCCATCGGTAGTGAATTCAATTTTCAACTGCCCCTGGTTGCTTACAAAAACATCGTTGTATAAATCAATATAAGTAAGATGGTTACTGTCAGCTAGCTCCTTGATTCCTTTGTTCAACTCCTTTACTTTTTCGTTGGTTATTTTAGCATAAATGGCAGGTATAACGGATTCGGCTACCGGCAACACGCTTTGCAAATACAATGTTGTTTTAGGCGCATCCTTTTTTATTTTCCCGATAATCTTTCTGTAGTTATTCAGAATAACTTCCAGTGGGGTTCCCCGTTTCAGGTCGTTGATACCGATCAGTAAAAAAACTTTGGCGGGTTTTAATGTTAACAATGCGTCCAGCCGGGCATATACCCCAAAACTGTTATCCCCGCTGATACCCCTGTTGATGACCTTTTTTCCAGGTAATACTTCCTGCCATTCACCTGCTTCTGTAATACTGTTACCTAAAAAAATGATCGCCTTTTCCGGCGCTTTCAATTGAGCGAAATATTTCACTCTTTCTACATAATAGCCATTGGCATAGCTGCTATCTGTATTGCCACCTGCTTGTGCAAAAGCGAAGACGGCGCAAATTACCAGAACCAATAGGGCGCTTATTTTCTTCATGTTATCTGTCAATTTTTCTTTTGTTCAAAGTTTAACTCTTACGCCGCTTAAATATGAAGGTGATCATAACACCGGCAAGGAATTACTGATGGCTTTTAATGAAGCGATATGATTTATGTAACGGATGGTTCCCCTACTGCTGTTGCTTCCGCCTGTTTTTGAATTGGCACCAACCAGGTGATTATAAATGCCGGTATGGTGGAAATCAGTACCCAAATGAAAAATTCTTTATAGCCAAAATAATCACTTAAAAAACCACTTACCATGGATGGTATCATAAAGCCCAAATTCATCAGGCCGCTGCCAAATGCATAGTGTGCCATTTTATATTTACCTGGTGCAATCTGCTGCATGATAAAAAGTATTAAGCCTACAAAACCAAAGCCGTAGCCAAAATATTCTACTGCCACTGCCCCGCCAATGATGTAGAGATTTTGAGGTAATGCAATGGCCAGAAATGCATAAGCAGCAAATGGCACATTAAAGAAAGCGCAAAGTACCAGTAAGGTTTTCCTGGAGAGGCCCCGGTTAGAAACATAATACCCGGCTACAATTGACCCCAATACAAAAGCGATAGATCCGAATACGCCATACATTACACCAATTTGAGAAGTGGATAATCCGAGCCCGCCGTCAGACCTGGGAGCCTTAAAGAAAAGCGGGATAATTTTGATGGCCTGTCCTTCCGCAAAGCGGTACAAAACAATAAAACATAAACTCATCCATATATTCTTTTTCTGAAAAAATGTTATGGTTACATCTTTCAGTGTTTCAAATCCCTCTTTGATAGAATGCACATTTTTCGATGTACCACCTGTAGGAAGCATTTTCATATTATACAGGCCAAGCAATATCATTATCAAACCGTACAAAATCATCACGGCTGTCCAGGCATTCACTATGCCTATACGCTTTTCCAGTTCTCCTGCAAAATAAACCAACACTCCGCCAGAACATACTTTAGCAATATTGTAAAAAGCACCTTGCCAACCCACGTATTTAGCCTGCAATTTTTCGGTGAGTTCATTCAGGTATACGCCGTCTGCCGCCGTATCATGGGTGGCACCGCTAATGGCGATTATTGACAGTATACAGATCGAAATAGCAAAAAAGTAATTTGCATGCAAGCTTAACGCCACGAGGCCAAACAAGCAACCTGTGAATATTTGTGTGGTATATACAAAAAACTTTTTTGTTTTAAACATCTCCAAAAATGGCCCCCAGAGCGGTTTTAATGTCCAGGGCAACATGACCAGGGAGGTCCAGAAAGCAATTTGCGAATTGGATATGCCCATGTTTTTGTACATGATAGAAGTGGCCGAAGCCAGCGCTACAAAAGGCAATCCCATCGCAAACCAGGTGGTAGGTATCCAGGAAGCGGGATGCCTTTTTTTTATTGGTTGGTTTAACACCATAGTTTTTCTTGTTTTTCGAGCTTAAGATATTATTACAATAATTTTCTATTGGTAAGCAACTTTACCCATGCAAGATACCCATTACCTGAAAGATGCAAACCGTCATAGGTGTAACCTGCCTTCAACTGGCGCCTGTCATCCAGTAAGCTGTTGTATAGATCTACGTATGTCACCTGCATGCTGGCGGCCATCCCTTTCAATGCGGTATTAAGATCTGTAATCTGTTCATTTGTACCGGAATAATATTGACGGTTTATCAATTGTTCATTGATTGGCAATACGCTTTGTACATATATTTTAGTTGCGGGTAATTGCTTTTTCAACGCATCGATAATACTACCGTAAGTTCGCACGATGGAGGCAATGGTACTTTTTTTATTAAGGTCGTTTGTGCCAACTAAAATGAATATCTTTTTTGGATCATGTCGTATAATTTCGTCTATGCGAGCCAGCAGCCCATAAGTATTATCGCCGGCAATGCCCCTATTCAAAATCTTTCTAAAACCAAAGAGTTCTGACCAGTCGCCCCATTGTGTAATGCTATCGCCGAAAAAAATAACCGATTTTTTCTGTGGCGGCAATTGATTAAAATAATTCGTCCGGCTGTCATACAAATAGTTGTGAAAAGACGAATCCTCCTGCCCACTTGCTGTTATAGAGACCAGGCAGTAAAAGAGTACCCCAGCTATTGTTCTTTTCATTCGCATACCTGTTTATTAAGTTTTCCAAAACCATTTTTTCTTTACCGTAAACACAGTAACCATCGATACAATACCAGTAAACAAACATCCTTTTATAAACCCAGTAATCACATTGTGATCCATTGCCATAAATGCCGGCATGGTACCAGATAAATGCAGCAGGGGTATCAACAGCAAGTTACCTGTTACATAGGCCACCATTGGGTTTCGCCCGTTCATAGCCAGGAAATCAATGACATGCTTCATGCTCTTTGCAACCTGCAGCCCGTTAAAAATCAGGAACATAAAAAAAGCCAGTCCTGCCGTAATAAAATAATAACTATATGTGGAGGGATCTTTCTTAACGCCTCCCTCAAATCCTTCAAAAAACAATCCTAACAACAACAGGTAAGCGCCGGCAATAAAAAAATGTTTTATCATTTTCATATCCTTTACGTCCTTTGCTTTTAAGAGAAAATGCAAGGCAATGATAATGGCGATGCTGCAAAAAAGATCGAGTAGTAAATAACGGTAAAAGAGACATACCACATTTAAAATAACAAGGCCGAGGCAAAGTATCGGTATCCACCAGGAATGAATTTTAGTATTCATATCTTCCCGCGGCCCGCTGTTTTCTCCATCCTCTAGCATCCATTCACCAGCTAAAGTGCCTGGTGTAATTATGAAGAGATATTTTAAGTAATAGAACTTATACATCCAGGGGACAGGCGACCAGTTAAAGAGTATTTCCGTCCAGGTACCCACCTCCTTTCCACTTAAAAAAACAGCCATCACAAATGGCAATATCAATAGTCTTGCCCAAAGATTTTTTCTTGTAAACCACCAGGCAAGTGTTCCAAAAAAAGCCATATTTGCCAGCACTATAATGATGATATCACTTTTATACAATGAAAAGCCGTTGCCATCTTTATAAGGCAACACATACATCATTATTATTGCCAGCAGGAATGCCAGGACCTGTAATACAATACCGGTTTTTTTATACGCCGGACCAAACGGATTACAAAACTGGAAGAATATTAAAACAAATGCTGCCATTGACAGCAGGTAATGAAACACCTGCGGCGATGATGACATGATACCTGCCCTGGCGTGCAAAGTAAACAAGGCGAAAAAAGTAAGCAGTACAAACCGCTTTGCAGCTATCAAAAAAACGGTTGAAAAAGAAATACCATTTTTTATTTTTTTATGAAAGGCCAATGGAATCGCGGCACCCATGCTAAAAAGAAAAAAAGGAAATACCAGGTCTACCCAGGATATGCCCGGATGCGTGGGTATAAATGCATGCGAAGGCGGTGGTTCCTGGGCATGGTACATCCATGCAGGCAGTATGCCAAATGCGATGCTGCTGGAAAGTACCATTGCCAATATGGCAAAGCCTCTAAGCGCATCTAAACTTTGGTTGCGTTGCTGCATGAATGAATAATAATATTTGTATGATTTGAATTATTGTTTCTTTTTTAGGAGCAGCATACTCATCACCGGCCGTTCTCCCGCTGCGTCTGATGGCTTTACGGTTAATTGCCCGTTTACCACCATATCGGTAGAACCGCCTCCATCTAAATTCAAAGCATTGGTACATCCCATACTTTTCAGAAGAGCTGCAAGATCCTGCAGGTTCAACCCTTTTGCACCAGTAGGATTACCTCCTTCAACTACCAGTATCAATACTTTGCCATCTGCATTATACCCGATCGCTGTTCTTGCACGCTGGATGGTATTATCCACTACAATCAACTCTTCTGCATCGGTTATTTTCACTACATCATTTTTTATCAATACCGGTGATCCGCCAATTGCATTCAATACATTCCATGTTACTGCACCGGCCGCATTGGGCATGGGTAAGGGAGCAATCCCTTCTTTATTAGCGGCGGGCTGTGTATAGCTGTACAATAATTCATTGGCGCTTCCCGCATTGTACATCCAAGTAACTTCCGGAATGCCACTGGCCGTAATACCAAAGGCCCCACGTGTAGGATAATAATTTACATCGGATCCATTGTAAGGTCTTACAAGCGTCTTAATATTGGGTGCCAATACGGTTGCATTGTTCACCACCAGGCTATACGATATATTGGTTCCAAAGTAACCGCCATTTATGCAAGCGTATTTTATACCCGGTTCTTCATTGTAACCCGCACTCGGCGTTTTATTTTTAGCTGCCAATATTGGTTTCCATTCAATGCCTGTATTTTTGGGATCAAACACCAGGGTATAAGCATTCAAAGTAATTCCATTAAACAAGGCTGTATTTCTATAGACCTCTATACCGGCTGGAAATCCATTCATAAGCGTTGTTTGCTTCGTCCACTGTGAAGGCAATTTCACAAGAGTCCCGGTATCGGGAACGGTTACGGGCGGAATAATTACTGGAGGATTACCATAATGATTCTCTTTTTTTCCGCAGGCTGCTAATGTCAACAGGGTTGCGGTGAGCCATACAAGTACCTGGTATTTTTTCGCCCTATACATTTACTATTGAATTGATGGTTACTGATAAATATTTATACATACAGAGCATTAATTTTTCAATACCATCTCCTGGTTGTATTGCCTGCCGAACCTGTCGGTTACTACAATACGAATATTTTTGGCTGTTGCTGATGGAGTGGCAAAAAACAAGTGATCGGTTAATAAAGGCTGGGCCCAGGGATATTTTGCCGGTCTTTCGGGTCCTGTTAAAAATGCCTGTTCAGCTGCATCAAAGTCAGTCTCCCGGCGCATATCGCCTTTCAGAATGCCATCTTCATACCATACCACCCGCCATTCGCTATCGTAATTCCAAACATTCGCGGCTACATCTGCCGGCTTATTTTTATAAACACCCCTTGAGTAAAGTCTCATCTGGTAATTTTTATCATACCCAATGGATTTGTAATACCAGCTAAGGCTATCACCATTTATTTCATACACACCATAACCCCGCGGTGTGCCATCGCCACATAGTTTGGAAATCCACCAGGTACCGCAGACTGCTGCGTGTATGTGCTGGTACACGCCCGCTTCGATGAAATTTTCATTGTAATGCGTATGACCGGTTAACATATGCGCCTTAAATGGTTTCAGTAACGCGTATAAATATTTCCGGTTAACTGTTATGCTGCCCGGGTTATCTTCCTTGGCATGTTGCCGTTTTTTTTCTTCCGTATAGGCGGATATATGCATCGAAACAAAAACCAGTGAGCCCGGCCTGATCCTCTGTAAGTCCTGCTCCAGCCACCTGAATTGCTTTTCAGTTATATATCCCATGTAATTGTATCCATCCGAATAATAAAAGATATTGTCGAGCACCACGTAATGCGCACGGCCCCTGTTAAATGAATACCAGGTAGGCCCCATACTCTTTTTAAAGGTACTGTCGGATTGTTCATCTGTTCTTACATTGATATCCATATCGTGGTTGCCCAGCACCTGGTAAAAAGGAATACCGGTTTCAGCAATCGCCTTTTTATATGCGGGAATGATTGGAGGCGCATCCCAGGAAAGATCCCCGGCAGCAATCCCCTGCACCGGTCCTTTTGCAGATAATTCCTTCGCCAGTTCCCTGGTATCAGGCACGGCAGTGGCGAGCAACATGTCCGCCTCTTCTTTATTGTTGATCTGCGGATCGGCCCATACTATTGTTGAATGCCTGGTATCATCCTGTTGTAATTTCGATAATATAAAATCTGCTTTGAAAACACCATTTACTGCCTTAATTTCCTGGTAGAAAAAAGCCATATAATTTTTCATGGGTATTTCATAACCTGCAGGTACAGTGATATAAACAAACATAGCTTCATTGCTGCTTGGTATCGTGTAGATGCCTTTGGCATTGGTTGAAACAATGCTGGTGCCATCTGTAACAGCAATATTGGCAAGTGGTTTTCCCGCGGCCGTTAAAACTTTTCCATGTAGCAGGATATGCCTGTAAACCTGAGACTGACCACTGGCTGATTTAGTAAAAAAACAGCCTGCTGCAATTGAGCCTATCAGCAACCAATAAAAAAAATTATTGCGATGTTTCACAATTAGCTGTTTAAAAAAGATGACAAATGTGCCCCGCTGCAGATATTGAAACCACTGTTTGTTGATGAAAGAAATCGCTGCTAGCCGGGTTTGCTTTTTAATAAATATTTGGAACCAAAAAGCGGCCATTCTCCTGTTAGTGGAAGCATGACTTAATTTCCGGCAAGTGTTCCAGCTGTAAAAATCTTATTCAATCAAACTTTGCTTTGCCTGCTGCCACACATTATTTCTGAACCCCGTCCCGTATAGCATTCCACAAAGGCTGCTTAAGACGATTGGTTTGCGGAGCATAGGCGTGTACAACATCAAAAAGCATTACGCCTCCGGATGTTCTTGAAAGGATATATTTAATAGTCTTAGAAATATCTGCCTGGCTGGCCCAATCTACATTTCCCATATCAATACTGCCGTACAGGGGCACTTTATTTTTGGTAATGTATTGAGTACCGTTTATAGAACCTTCTACGCTCCACCAATGATATTGTAAGCTGGCAGTAGCAGGATTATCAGCCAGCATCAATTGTGTGAAATAATTACCGGTCATTAAATGATCCAATTGTTCGGCATACCCGGTTTCAGCATAGTTTGGATAGGCCCAGTCGAAACGAACTGCCTGGTCATTAAAGGGATCGTATGCATTGCTGGCCCAGTTTACCCCTACCTGGTAGTAAGTAGTGTACCATGCACCCACGTACACACCAAATGTAACAGCGGGCTTTACGCTCTTTACAGCCGCCCTCGCTTTCACTACAAAATCATGGATAACGGAAGCCCTGTAAAAAAGCCATTTATTATAATATTTACCAGTAGTATTGGGAACGGTTTGATCACCGTTCTTTTTCCAGGAGGCTACCACGTCACCAGGGAAATTCATATTGGCGGCATCGTTGTCACTGTACCTGGTTTTTAAGAATTCGATAAATTTTGATTTGCTGTAATCAGAAAAATCAGCATCGATATCGGTATAACGGCAATAATCCAGCACCAGGCCGTCGATATCATATTTCTGCACCAGTTCTTTAATAATATTTAATGCACGTGTTTGCACTTCCGGCTGTGCAGGGTTTACAAAACCATTTCTGCCGGTGCTGGTAACGGGAACCCGGTTGCCGTTTACATCACATACAATTGATTCATACTTTGCTCTAAATGCAGCATCATCGAATATGGTGCCTGCACTGCGGCTGTTATCACCTTCCACGAACGTGATAATGGAAGCATAAATTTTAAAAGAACGCTTTTTAGCCTCCTTTATCATGTAGCCAACATAATCTACGCCGGGGGTTACCGTATAGCCATCCTGGGTAATCGACTGTTTGGTGTAGGCACTGGCATACATGGTATAACCAGAACTACCTTTCACATCAATTACCAATCCATTTACACCCACCATTTTAAGCGTATCCAATACCAATTTAATTTTATTGGTATCATTCATCCTGCCAAAAGAAGTAAATACATTGGCACGACAATCAACCCATGCCACCACGTTCCGTTGCTTTGTTGTGGTATCACTGCCCCCACCGCTAACAGGGGGACTTACGGGTCCAATGGGCTCTTTTGTTTTACTACAGGAGAACAACAACATGGCTGAACATATTGAAAGCGCCGCAATTGCTTTAAAAAAGGAAGGTTTCATTTAAAATGTTTTAGGTATGAATTAGCATCATTAAAATTCATGAATAAAAATTGTGAAGCGTATCCTGGCTCAAACCCGGCTTTAACCCCGATCCCCTGTATGGGCATGTTTCACATTATTATCCTGCGCTATGGTTTATAGTTGGTAAACTCATGCGCCCAAATACCGCCATTGGTAAGCAGTGTGTAAACTTGCATCCTTTCTTTGTTATTGGAATAACCAATACAAATATCTGCAGTTCCATTTCCGTTAATAGTACCCGTATAATAGTCAGAATTAAATACATTGAAGGATGAATAAGTTGAACTGGTTGGCAACATGCTCATATCGGATGGCCTTGTAACATCAAACAGGCTCATTTTTACTTTATTGAGATCATAGCTATCCAGGAATTTCACGATGCCCAGATAAGTTGCATTATTAAATTTTGCATAGGCTGTAGGCATTGTAAACACCACCGGCAGACCAAGTGATAGCGCCGCTATACGCTCGTGCGTAGTTCCGTTTACCAATGCGACCTCAAACTGGTAATTTAAAAAATAATTGGCGTTGTCATCGGCTGAAACAGGCTGGGCCTCTGCATAAAAGCCCATATTGGTGGCACCCGTGGCCAAGCTGTTGTATGTAATTACAGCAGGTGTATTATTAACCAATACACCATTTTTAATTTGCCATTTATAAATTACTTTAGACTGACCGGCAGCGGCCATGATTGTAGCATTTTTATTTACATCTCCATAAATGTTCACCCTTCTTCCAACACCCCCATCCAGCGTTATTGCGGTTGGGTTATTATTGGTCCAGTCGATTATTTTTACCGGGTTTACGTCCAATGCGTTCTGATATTTGTAAAGGATAAATTTTGCATTTTTGGGCGCCCAGGAAGTAGTAATTAAATTACCTGAACTGTCTTCCACCATTTGAAAAGAAAGCTGTGCTCCATAAGGATAAAACATTTCCTGTACGTATGCACCCGTAAAGCGGTTGTACACGCTAAATTTCGAAGGTGAGGTTCTGCGTACCAACACAATGTGATCCCCACTTATTGCAATACTGGTTTCATTATTACCTGTGAAGGAAAGTTCCGCGGCTGTTTTAGACCAAAGCTTTCTGTTAATACCAACTCCGTAAGCCAGCTTTACCGGTTCCACAGCTTTCAATGTATACACTCTTTTTGAACCATCTACTCCTGTAACTGTAAACGGTATATTCTGCGACAGATCTACAACGGCATCGTTGGCGACAGAACCTGTAGAATGCTTGTTAATTACATAGCTGAATTTAGCGCCGGATACATTCGTGCCTGGCAGTACATAAAAAAGCACATCGTTATTGGCTTGTATTACACCATCCAATACCTGGGGCAGGCCTCCATCTGTATATTTTATTTTAGCACTGGTAAGTGACAGGTCACCCACTTTTTTTGCTACTATAATATACCTGGCCGATTCTCCGTTTCCGGCAGTAACGGTAATGGTGAGTGGCTTTGTTAAATCTACCAATGTACCGAGGGTTGGTGAAACAATTGCCTCCGTAGGGATGGTGGCCCGCAGGATCAATTTAGCCAGGTCTGATTCATTATCTGAATCAGCAGGGTAATAATATGGCACGTTGAAATAAATGGTATCGTTGTTAACGCTGTAAACGGCATCAAACAACCGCTCTCCGCCCCTGCCTGCAGTGGTAGCATATATATCGCTTAAGGCTTTTTGTTGCTTAGGCACGATAGTATCGGCTTTGCGGCACGAACTAAGGATAGCACCTGTACCGAGCAGCAGTATAATGATGGAATTAATAATTTTCATTTGTATATTATTTTAATAATCTGAATGATGCATTTTCATTGGTGCAGCTTCCTGTGCCAGCCTCACACTCAAAAAAATAGTTGAAAGTGATTGGTAGCTCAGGTGTATTACCAACCCTTTATTTGTGTAAGGGCCGCGTTGTTTTGCAATTCGTTGGTAATAATCGGCAGGTAATATAAAGCCGGTGTAAACTGGCGGTTCATATTGTCAGCGCTTACCACTTCATATTTAAATCCTGTGCCCGAAGGAGTTACTTTGTGCCCGGTGAACTTTACACCATTTAAAACGGTGTGTGCTTTTCTCCAGCGACGCAGATCCCAGTAACGATGTCCTTCAAAAGCCAGTTCCACCTTACGTTCATGTTCAATCGCAGTCATCAAATCAGCAATTGAGGAAGCAGTTGTATTGGGTAGTCCCGCCCTGTTTCTCACCTTGTTAAGTGATACCTGTGCCGCCGCTATATCGTTCAGTTTCGCCTTGGCTTCTGCATGGATCAGTAATAATTCTGCATAGCGCATTTCTATCCAGCTTTGATCGCTTTTATTTACCACGAAAGTTGTGTTCAAAGGATCAAGCATTTTCCTGATATAATAACCAGTTACTGTTTTACGTGGTTCTCCTGTAACAGCATAAGGTGTGTATCCTTCTAAAACATTATCAGGCGTTGTGTTGATCGAGCGACCTTTCCAGGAAGCGCCATTGTACAAGATGGATGCATAAAACCTTTTTTCACGGTTTAAATAAGGGTTAGCGGCCATTGTTGTATTGGCCCATGAAAATTTGGCGCCATCACTCATTTCAAACTCATCCACCAGCTCGGCAGTAGGTACGCCATAAACCAGTACCTGGCCCGGGGCATCACCCGGAGGTGCAAAACCCAAATCGTATTGATGAGTAAGCTGGGGCCTTATAAAATCAATTTTAAAGATGGCTTCCTTTGTATTCTTGTTGGTAAAAACATTGGCGAAGTCAGTCTCCAAAGCATAGTATCCTTTACCTTCCAGTTCAATTACTTTTTCTGCCGCTGTCGCCGCATTTTTGTAATAGGCATTGGCGTTGGCTGCAGATACGCCAGTTAGTTCGTCCTGGTTAAACTGCTTTTTATCATACTCTGCAATTGAAGCAGCATACAACCATGTCCGGGCAAGCAAGCCATAAGCAGCACCCTTTGTTGCACGGCCATTGCGACCTGATTCCCATTGTTCGGGCAGGTTTTCAGCCGCGTATTGAAAATCCGCTGCAATAAATTTCCAGCAATCTTCTTCACTTGATCGTTGGTGATCCTTGGTGAGGTACTGACCAATGTTATCATAGAGAATTACGCTTCCGTGTAATTTAACCAGCCAGAAATAAACATACCCTCTTATGAAACGGGCTTCACCTTCATACTGTTTTTTTGCGGCATCGTCCACTTTTGCATAGCGGGCCAGGCCGTCTAAAAATTCATTCAGGCGACGAATACGTGTATATCCAGCCTGCCAGTAATTTAACTGCGGTCCGGCAGCATTTACACGGCTCGCATCCGTGGCCAAAATATTGACCGTGCCATTACCGGATGCAACGGAAGTATACTTTTCCAGATCAGTAAGCGCATCGGTGGCATTATCGTAGCCAATCGGGAAAACACCAAACTGGAAGGTTTTAAACTCACTGTACATCCCATTAATATAGAGTTCCATATTGGCTGGATTACTCCATACTGCCTGTTCTGTATAGCGGTTTGTCGGGTCAATATCAACCTTGCAGCTTTGCATAGCCAGCAAGATCCCAACCAGTAACATTGACTTTTGTATGATTGAATTTATTGTACTCATAGTTGTATATTTTAGAATGTAACATTTACTCCGCCGGAAAACATGCGTTGCTGCGGATAAAACCCATTGTTAACGTTTGGCATTTCAGGATCAAGATATTTTAACTTATCCCAGGTAACCAGGTTGAAACCAGATACATAGAAACGCAACTGCTGAATTTTCACTTTACCCAGTAAACTGGCAGGTAAAGTGTAGCCCAGCTGTACAGATTTCAAACGTAGGTATGAACCGTCACGCAACCAACCGGAGTTGGCATTGGCATTGTGTGGGGAAAGTGGAGATTTGTAAGCGGTAAGCCGTGGGAAATTCGCACTGGTATTATCAGGTGTCCAGGAATTTTCTACCAGGAAATAAGGCGAGTTACCATATCCATAAAATGTTTTGGTAAAAGGCGTATTGTCATCTATACCACTGGTTCCGCTACTGCCTTCGTAAGTACCTGCGAGGTTTACATTGCAAAGTGTAGCTCCCTGTAGCAAAGCAGAAAAGTCGAAGCCGCTATATCTCAGGTCGAGGTTTAGGCCGTATGTTAATTCCGGCAAATTGCTTCGGCCCACAAATGTCATATCATCTGCCCGGGTAAGTCTGCCATCACCATTCAGATCCCTGTATTTAAAGAACCCTGGCGCTACAATTCCACTGCTGGGTGAAGTTGCATTGGATGCTTCTTCCCATGTTTGATAAATGCCGTCTACAACAAAGCCCATTTTCTGTCCGATGCTTCCACCCACTGTGCGTTGCCATTCAGGTAACCCTGCACTTTCATTTCTGCGAAGTATTTTGTTTTTGGCCCAGTTTAAATTGCCGGTTACACCATACTCCAGCTTACCGATTTTATTGCGATGCCTTATTTGTAAATCGAAGCCTTTATTACTTACGATACCATAATTCACGGTAGCGGGAAAATAACCTCCAATTGACAACGGGTATAAACCACTTACTCCATCCAATATATCATGGGTCTCTTTATAAAACCAGTCAAAATCGAAGGCCAACAGTCCGTTCCAAAGGATGGACTCAAAGCCAACATTGGCGGTGGTAGAGGTTTCCCAGTGTATCTGTAGGTTGGGCGGATTACTGGTGTACAAAGCCGATACCGGCTGGCCACCGATCACCATTACTGGCGTGGTTGTTAAGGCAAATGTTTGTAGATATGGGAAGTCAGACCCGATACGATCATTGCCCTGTTTACCCAGCGAGGCTTTTACCTTAAGAAAGTTAATGTTGGAACTGAATTTGTCAAAAAAGTTTTCTTTACTTATCACCCAGCCCACTGCTGCCGCCGGAAATACCTGCCAACGATTTGCCGGCAAAAAGTTAACGGATGCGTCATAACGGGCTGCAATTTCCAGCAGGTATTTATCTTTATAGCTATAGTTAACACGGCCAACATAACCAGCTCTTGAATCGTCGATCGCACTTGATCCGGTTGGAGCAATCAGGTCGAGTGTTGCGGTACTGCCATAATTTATATCCTGTAAATCGGTTAAAGGAAAATTGCTGGCGCCGGTAGAAAATAAACTGGATTTCTGTTGTGACCATTCGTACAATACCAATGCATTGATGGCATGATCGCCAAACTTATTGTTGTAATTAATACTTGGCTGAAAAGTGCGCCTGTTGTTTTGAGTGGATGACTGGCGCAATGTAGTTCGCGTAATACCCGGTAAAGTTTTAATCTCGGTATAATTGCCCAATACCTGGTCCCTTGCTCTTCCCATTACGGTGTACGGTGTTAACCAGCTCTTATTTTCCGTCATTGTTTTATCATAGGCGGTAAGCAATTTTACTTCAAGCCCCTTTACCCATGGCACTTTTACATTAAAGGTAAGATTGCTCTGGAAAACATTGCTTTCGGATCTTTGATAGCCTGATTGCTCTATTGATGCAATTGGATTTACCCAGCCGGCATTACTGTTATATGCAGTAGGCAAACCATTGGGCGCATACATGGGCATGTTAGGTAACATGCGTACTGCCTGGTAAAAAGGATTGAGGTAAGCTCCATTGTCCGGAGAAATACCAGGTGTATTTGTCAGTTGCTGGCGCATTCCCAGGTCGAGGGAGATAGAAAAAAT
This sequence comes from Ferruginibacter sp., assembly GCA_025963635.1. Lineage (GTDB taxonomy): Bacteria > Bacteroidota > Bacteroidia > Chitinophagales > Chitinophagaceae > Ferruginibacter. The sequence goes on along the minus strand of JAOQAK010000072.1, from coordinate 118,140 downwards.
CTTGCTCAATTCAGCCTCTATATTGGAACGTACATTATACCGCTTAAAGCCTGTATTGGCAACTACGCCATCCTGATCGAGCATACCTACACTGGTAAAATATCTTACTTTATCTGTTCCACCCCTTACGCTGATATTGTGTTGCTGCGAGAGGCTTTTGTTATCGGTCAATAACCCAACCCAGTTGGTATTGCCCAGCAAGGGATTGGTGTTGGTACCGTTCCGCACTTCATCTATCTGTGCCTGGGTATATACGTATGGCACCGGGTTGGCATTGATGTGGGCCAAATATTCGTTGTCCATGTCTGTACCCTTGTTGTACCATTCCATATAGTCAGCGCCGTTTAAAAACTTGGGAAAACGGGTATTGGTACTCATTGTAACGGCACCCGTATAACTTACCACCGCTTTTTGATTGCGGCCATGTTTGGTAGTAATCAGTATAATCCCGTTTGCTGCCTGTAACCCATATACTGCAGTGGATACTGCATCTTTCAATAGGGTTACACTCTCAATTTCACTGGGATCCAGGTTACTGAACGAAGAACGTTGAACATTATCGATGATGATCAACGGAGCACTGTTGCCGTAAGTGCTGATACCCCTGATGCGCAAAGTAGCATCATCTGCCCCCGGGCGACCTGATTGTTGAAGACTTGTTAAACCCGGCAAGCGGCCAGCCAACATGTTAGTAACGTTCATAGCCGGCATTTTTTCCAAATCTTTGCCATTGATCTGCGCTACCGATCCAATTACGTTGGCTCTTTTCTGTTTTCCGTATCCCACTACCACCACATCTGCCAGTTCTTTAGGATCTTCGGAGATAGTAATTTGGGCCCTTATCCCGGCTTTTATTACTACAACGCGGTTTTTGTAGCCGGACATAGAAACGGTAACGGTTCCCTGGCTGGCAGTGGTGGCAAAGCTGAATACACCATTTAGATCGGTTGCTTCGCCAAGTTTAGAATCTTTTAACTGTACACTGGCACCTGCCAGTGGTTTGCCGTCAGTACCGGTAACTGTACCTGAAATGGTGCCCGGCTGCGCCATGGCGATGCTTTGCTGTAATACGCATACCAGCAAAACCAACATTCGATTCCATGGATGTAAGAAAAGTTTTGACCTTCTCATAATAGGAGGTGGTTTGTTTTGGGTTAAAAAATAAATTATAAATCAGAACTATTTTAAATAGGTGTACACTTTTTGAATGTTGCCACGTATATCGATGGCCTTATCGAAGGGCCGCAGGTACTTTTGCAACAGGAAGGCGATAGCAGCTCTTTTAATTGGCTCACCGGGAGAATCAATTCCTAAACCGGTAAGTGTTTGCTTGTATTGTTGACCAGGTATGCCGGGCTGTATTGTCTGCAAAAGAGCGAGCAAACTTTCACCGGTAATTTCAAGTGAAGCCACCTTATTGGCAGTAACCTTTTTATAATATGGCTGTAACCCTTCAACAAGTTCTTTAAGGGTCATCAGTGAGTCAGGATAAAACCATGTTTGGTTGGCCCATTTATAGGGAATGCCCCTTCCTTTCATAATACCAGTGGCGCCTATCTTTTGTATGGCGATAAACTGTTTATGGTCAAACGGCACATCTATATAGGGCATGATGTAAGCGCCGCTATTAAGCAATGCCAATTGTACACTGCGTACTGGTACGGCGGTGATATTTTTCTTTTGCAATACTGCCAGGGCGGCCAATGTACCCGCCGCCTGGCCGGTAAGTAAAACACAGGGCTGCAACCTTGTTGTTCCATTTACCACATTGCTTACACTAATTCCTTTTTCTGCAATAATCAACCCCTCTGAACCCATGGGTATCAAAGATCCGAGCGGCACATTATAAGATGGCACGGGATAAAATTCAAGGTGCTGCGGTGCTAATGTATTTTTTTTATGATGATGGTCGATCGGGTAATCCCCCACTGAGATGCCGGTTCTATACAATGGATCTCCATAGGTAAATGGCTCTGCCAGGTGACGCATGGTATAACGTACCAAACCCTTTACCCGCCTACCTTCCCGATAGTACGGAATTAACGCTAATTTATCTGCAGAAGGAAATTCATCATTTGCCAATCCCAGGTTTTTGAAGCCGAGCTGTTGCTGAATAAAATAGATAAATCGTTTGGTAGTTTCTTTTGCCTTAAGAAGTGCTGCTTGTCTTTGCGCTTCAGTTAGCTCAACTATATTGAGATAGGTATCGTTGCCTGCTAAAGGCCAGTTGAGCATATACTTCTTATTAGGCAATTTGCCATATGCAAGCATTTTTTTGGCATCAACTTTTGGGGCGGGCAAATTCTTATTGACATAAAAATCTGTACAGGCGCCGTCAAATTCAGTGGAATCATATCCAACAGGTCTTACAATAGTACAATCTGCAGCATCACCGTAGTCTTTTAATATGGCTACATAAGTAAGATCCTGTATAATATGATTGCTTTCAGTAATGCCGACCGTTTCACCGGTTATGGCAGCTGCTTCCATACCCAAATCATAGGGCAGGGCGGCAGCAGCAATTACATCGCCCATTTCAGTGGCATCAATAGTAACGGCAGCTTCAACAGTCATTGTTTTACCAGATGGGTTTATAAACTGTGCACCCGTTATCCTATTCGCTTTTTTAAAAACTTTTGTAAACTGCCAGCCATATAAAACCGACAGGTGGTTTGTATTGGCAGCCATCTTTTTAAATATACTGTCGGCAACATGCGGCTCAAACAATGTATTACTTACCCACCCGGTTTCTACCCCATGTGCACCACCATAAACAGTATACAACTGATCCCTGAATTCTTTCCACAGGCCCGAGGCTAGTTTGTGATTACCATCTGTTGCTGAAACTCCTGCCGAGGAAATCATTCCTCCCAACCAGGGCCCCGATTCAACAATCATGGTTTTAACACCCATCCTTCCCGACTGTATACCTGCCGCTGTACCGCCGGTACCTCCACCAATTATGAGTACGGGTACCTGGTAGACCAGTTGCGCACATACCACATGCATATAGAGAGAAAACGCAATAAACGAAAGGCATTTTTTTACATCCATTACTTGCAACAGCTAAATTGTTTAAACTATAGTTCTCTATTTGTTACGGGTAGAATTTTACTTTACTGCTACAAGCGATCAATTATTCATATTTTCCATGGTATGCCATACCTGGTACAAGGCCCTTGGTATATGAAAGCATCCCTTCCATTTCCCCCCCTTTAAAGTAAGGAGCGGATCGCCCTGCCTGTTGAGATAACCGTACCACTCGCCATATTCTTTATCTTTAAAATGCTGCCAGGTATAATCATGCACTTTTTTAAACCATTTATAGCATTTTTCATTACCGGTGAAGGCATATCCTTTTGCCAGGGCAACCAGTGCTTCTACATGAACCCACCATAATTTCTGATCCCATTCCAACTGCTGGGGAGGATTGTTTTTTATGTCAAGAAAATAAAATATGCCACCGAAGTCCTTATCCCATCCATATTCCAACGTATCAAGCATAATAGTGCAGGCTTTATTTATCAAGGCTTCATCCTGCAAGCGTTTTCCAAGATCCATCATGAACCACATGGCTTCAATTGCATGTCCTGGGTTAACAAGGCGTCCTTCAAAACTGTCGCAAAAACTGCCATCCTCCAATACATTTTCCAGTATCAATCCATACTTCGGCTGGTAAAAAACTTCCATTACTTCATGGATGACGGAAGGAACAAACTCATCTACTTTTTCCGTACCCAGTATATGTTCCAATTCAATTGAGAGATTGCAAAGGATCATCGGAAGCGCAAAGTTTTTGAGTGGTCTTGTACCCGGGTAGGTTTTATTGTAGCTTCCTTTCCAGTTGTTCTGGCGCTTAATTATATTCTCAAAAGTAGTTACCGCTATTTCACTGTACCTGCTGTTCGGGCTTGCCTTGTCGAGCGCTGCGAAACCCATAGCGGCGAAACAATCACTAAAAATATTATATGGCTGCGTTAACGGTTTTCCATCTGCGGTTAATGAAAAATACCAGCTACCTTCTTCATCTCTTCCATATTTTTCCATAAAATCAGCGCCATGTAGTGCCATGTCGAGCCATTCGGATTTCTGATCAACATGATTGTACAGGTAACTGAAACACCATACTTGCCGGCCCTGGAGCCACATGAACTTATCCCTATCAAATACCTTCCCATCCCGCTGCAGACAGGTAAAATACCCACCGTTTTCTTCATCTTTGCTATTCCGCGTCCAAAAGGGAATTATATTTTGTAGTAATTCATTTTTGTATTGTACCGCATAAGCCTTAATTGTTGACTCCTTTTGATGCATCACTTCCTTAGTTATAAATAGATCATTCACATCATTCATGTAGGTTTGTTTAAGGGTTGGAGTTTTGTTAATTATTTTTAATCTTTATCAAATTTATAAATTTAATTTTTAATTAGACAAACTTTTTAAATATATTTTTTTAGTTAATAATTTCACGTTCTTTGCATCCTCATTTCTAAAATATACCTTTGACTTAAATAAATAATTATAAAAGTCACCATGAGTGCTCATCATTCCATATTTGGCGTGTTTTCTGAAGAAAATATAACTGGTGTTGCAAATAAGAACCAGTCGTTAAAACGTACCATAATCAATTACCTGGACGTAACTGCTCATGCAACAATAGCAGACCTGTCCATGGAACTGGGTATCAGTCCCCCCAAAACAACAAGCCTTATCAACGAATTGATACAGGATGGATTGGTACAGGACGAGGGGAAAATAGATTCTACAGGAGGCCGACGGGCAAGCATGTTTGGTCTTGTAGCGGAATCCTGCTTTTTTATCGGCGTTGATGTAAACCGCTACTCTATCAATATAGGCCTGCTTGATTTTAAAAAGAACCTCGTAACGGTTAAAATGCAGGTACCCTACAACCTCGAAAACACCAAGGAATCCTTCGAGGAGCTGATTACTATTATCAAAAAGTTCATAGCTGAACTCGAGGTGGATAGAAATCAAATACTTGCAGCATGTATCAATTTATCAGGACGTGTAAATACTACCAACGGCTATAGCTATAGTTATTTTCACTTTTATGAAGAGCCTTTGAGTGCTACGATAGAAAATGCAATTGGTATACGCACTTTTCTGGAAAATGATTCAAGGGCGATGGCCTATGGGGAATTTCATATCGGAACCGTAAAAACTGAAAAAAATGTGTTGTTCGTCAACCTTGACTACGGCATTGGCCTGGGTATATTAATAGACGGGAAGGTTTATTATGGCAAATCAGGTTTTGGCGGCGAACTGGGACATGTGCCCTTATTCAATAACCAGATCATTTGCCACTGCGGGAAAAAAGGTTGCCTGGAAACGGAAGCTTCAGGCCAGGCATTACTGCGCATTTTTAAAGAGAAGATTGAGCAGGGTTCTACTTCATCTCTTGTAAAAAATGGTATGCTCCCCGAGCAATTACGACTTGACGATATTATTGAAGCAGCGAACAATGAAGATGTGCTATCAATTGAACTGATTGGAGAAATAGGTGACAAAATCGGCCGGGGTATTGCCCTTCTTATTAATATTTTTAACCCTGAGCTGGTCATCCTGGGAGGTTCGCTAATTGAAACGGGTGATTATATCCGGTTGCCTATCAGAAGCGCGCTAAACAAGTATTCTCTTAGTCTGGTTAATAATGACACCCAATTGAGGCTTTCCAAATTGGGCAAAAAAGCCGGGGTCGTAGGCGGTTGCCTGATGGCTAGAAATAGGCTACTGTCGATGGTGTAGTAGGATTATTCTGCATTTCTAAACAGTCTAAGCTCTGTGATAAACCCTACTTATCAACGCGGGTGTGCCTTTCCCTTTTTCTATGAAGTGCATATTGTTTATCAATCCTGACTTTTAAACTACACCGCTAAGTTATCATTACCCATGTATTTAGCACCTGCTGTTTAAGGCTGGTTCATAAAAAAATCAAAACTGTCTGCTCTTAGTCCAATACGCATTGCCTCCAGTGCAATTAGTTCTTGTGGCATAATATTTCCCAGGTTTGCATTACAACCCAACAGCTTAATAAAGAACAACTGCTGCTCTTTTCGGGGAGCCTCCCATATAATTTTATCGGCAGCTATTTGGGTAAGAATCTCCTGCACCAAACCTTCCCGTACTTCACCTGAATGCCGATATAATCCTTCATTCCCTAACTCTTTTGCTTCGGCAATAATATATTGTGAGCCGGCGTCGAATTCTGCCTTCATCAACTCGATCCATCTGTAGGGCGGCGTCACAAGGACCTTGTCTTTATCCTTTGAGCCCACCTCACTGATGACAGTGCCGATTTTTGAAAAAGATCGTATAAGATCACATTTCTGTTTGTGAGAGATATTAAAACTGCCGTCCGAAACTTCTATAACAGAGATTTCATACATATCGAGCATGCGGATATAATCATTAAGCTGGTTCCTGGCAATAAAAGCTTCCAACAAAAGCCCTCCAAAACAGACGGGAATATTATGCGACCTGAACAGCTTGATCTTCTCAATCAATGAGGGCGTTACCATCGCTGTTCCAAATGCCAGTTTTATAATATCAATATAAGGCGAAGCAACTGATAATAAGTTTTCCGCTTCAGCAATGCTCAATCCCCTATCACTAATGATTGTTATTCCATCGGCTCTTGGTTGCGTTGTTCGCAAGGGAATATTTGAAAGCGTAAAATTCACAGACAAATTTTTGACTTGTTAGATGCTGGTTTTAATTTACTTATCGCAGTGACTCACCGATCCAATCCATCAAATACAGAACTTTCCTTTTCTTTTACAGGAATTAACGACCTGATTAAAGACAATTTTGTTTCTCCGGTATGTTGGTATACGCCCTGGCTTTGGAAATTCCTGATCACATAACTACCGTATTCCCTACAGGTCATGTTTGCACCATTCAGCGGTTCGTTAGCGATCCATGTTAAATCGATTGTTGCAGGATAAGATTGTGGGGGATGTTTATCACCGGCGAGTGCGTACAGTTTTTTGGGCTGCCATGGTTTTAATCCCAGCCTCGTCAATTCAGGCCACTGGTCGGTTTCACCCCCGGCCGATTCAAAAGCACGAAGACCTGCCCGCCCGGATATTTTATGTTCAGATTTATCGTAGTCGCCAAATACGCCGTCGTGCGTAATTACAATGTCTGGTTGGTAAGCCCTGATCGCAGCAACCATATGCCGGTCGATATTTTCTTCCCCTTCCCAAAGACGTTGATTGTAATGATAATAATTTGCTCCATTATTACCCGCTTCAAACTGGCTAAAGTTGGTTGATGTGCCAACGCCGATCATCCAGGCATTCCGATCCATTTCAAGATCATATGTTTCTTCGTACTCACTGCTGTGCAGGTTACTCACAACGCCTACATTGACTATTTTTTTTCCTTTATTGATAGCATAATAAGCGAGAAAAGAATTCAAATTGATCGCTGCATCATCACCATGAGCCATCAATACGAGTACATCAATTTTTGTATCGGTGCCATTCAACACTTTCCATGAAAAACCATTATCCCGCGATTCCAGCACTTTCTCTTTCTCGCCAACTACTATCAATTTACCTGATGGCTCAGCCCATATTGCCCGCAACCATTCTGTATTACCGGTTGACCTGTACGTCCAGTTTCTTCCACCATCCTCAGTCATCATTATCATGGTACCCAGTTCGCCTACTGCATAACCTTTTTGAGGAGTAACAAATTGAACACTCCTTAAGTCCATCAGTTCCCGCAGGTCATTTTGAAAATAAGTAGCCGATGGTTCCCAGGTATCCCCTCCATCATGTGATACCAGCACGGAGCCATTTTGCCCGACAATACATCCTGTATTGCCATTAAAGCTAATGTCCCGGTAAATAGACCGGAAGCCATAAAATTTTTTGTCGGCCGGGGCATGCAATTCCACCCACGATTTCCCCCCATCTGTAGTTTTAATTAGGGTTTCATTTAAGCCTACCGCAAAACCGTTGTGCTCATCTTTGAAAGCCATCCCATATAACCAGTTCAGTGTTCCTGTGGTAGGAAGTATTTTCCAGTGTTTTCCGCCATCCACCGTCTTCACCAGGAAACCACGCTCACCACTTGCATAACCGACGTTTTCATTTACGAAATCGAGGGCGAAAAGATGCCTACCTCTTTCGGCGAACTGGCAATCCCAGGTTTTTCCGCCGTCTTTAGTGTGATAAATGTAGCCGACTCCTCCGCGTTCATCATGTCGCATAGATTCATTGGTTTCTCCCATCCTGATCCTTCCCCCGGCTGCCCATCCTTCATTTTCATTCACAAACTTCACTCTGTACAAATCCGCATCCGTGTTCAAAAGTACAGGCTGCCAGTGTTGCCCGCCATCCTCGCTTCGAAGGATGGTGCCCATTGCGCCCACTGCCCAGCCATATTTTCCAATAAATTGCACATCCATCAAAGGGAGACCGCTTGTAGCCGGATGCGGTGCCGATTGATAATGCTTAACCCCATCCATTCTCCCCAACACATGGTCCATTTGCTGTAGACTTCCTTCAGCACTGCGTAGCTGTTCCAGTGATCCAAGTGGAAAAGCTTTCAATTCCCGCTGGAAGTCCTGAATCATTTTCTCCTTATCATGGCTTAACAGCAAGGAATTCGTTTCCGCTATTTTCCGTTGAATACCGGAGCGAAAAACTGCAGGGTTGTTTAAATCCACGCCTGTTAGTTCCCCGAATTTGGCCGGGTTCAGGAAATCATTTGCCGTACTTTTCCAGGCCTGCAATTCATAATCATTTGAATTGATTAACCTGTTTCTAAAAATGTTTAATCCCCAGGTCGTATTATTATCAACCGGGATGTCAAAAGATTCAAGACTTACATTTACTTCAACACCCCAACCCGAAGCTGTATTATAAAGATCGATTCCTGCTTTAGGATGCCATGTTTTCACCGGCACGCCAAATTGATCGTAATGTGTTCCGGTGATTTCTCCACTATTATCGATAATGATCATATAATAATCCTGGTGAATTTTATCGGCATATATATTTCTTGGTTGCATGATAACCCAGAACGATTCTTTTTTAAACAATGACTGGTCAACAAACACTCCATTCACGCCCGCCATCTGGGCAGCCATACCTGTACCTGCAGTAATTGGATTGTCTTTCTCATTCCGGATTTTAGCTCCGTCGGCATGCAGATTAAAGCAAATTGTATTTTTGAAGATTCCAATACTTGCGCCGCCACTATTAGCGGTGAGTGGCTTTCCCGTTTTATCGGTACTACTAATTGCCAGCATTGTTGCGCCCTTCCATATTCCACCGTCTTCCTTATTATTTATTTTGGGAGCTGCGTGCAATTGACCCGCGCTGGTTTGTTTTTTATTTGATTCATCAACAGGCTGTTTTAATACCGGCACGAATTCAGGACGGGCCCAGTAATACGTAACAAACCCCGGTTGCCTTACGGTAATATCCTGCTGAACAGTAACACCAGTTTGGGCACTGCTAATATTAGTGGCCCCGTTAGTAAAAGTACCATGGTGGAATTCAATATTCCACTTCCAGCCGGGCTCTGAAACTACATCGAGGTTTTCGTATGGAATGGTCATTTCTACCTGCCAGCCCGTCGCCTGCTTTTTTGTGGAAACTTTGGCGGCTGAATTCCAGGACGAAAAATAAAAACCCCCAAGGTATGGATCAAGATAAGCATCCCATATAATTCCCGCGGGGTTCACTGCTATTGAATAGGAGTAATCTCTTCCGTGCAGTATGCTGTCAGGGAGCCAGGGTTTTAAATCGATTTGCACATAATCGTCTGTTGTAATGATGCTGTCTTTTTCTTTCATCCGGGTGGTAACTCCATCTGGTTGATCGATGTTCCAAAAAAGGTAAATATTACTCTGATCATAGAGCACCCGCACAATTGTTTTATCTGTCCCGCCGGCGACATTTAAAAAAGGGGCGACCACCTGGGCCTGGTTCCATTCAGGCTCAGTCATTGCTGCATCTATCTTTATATCCCTTTTTAAAAAATTTCGTTCCGGATGATATAACTGTTTCCCTATAGGAGATTTTACTGAAATCAGCCTGTTCCCTCTTATTACGGCTTCTCCGTTGGCGAGGTGTTGTTGAGCCGGTAAATAAGTGCCGGAAATTAAAAACATCACAATCAAACCACAAGAGATAAGTATATTTTTCATAATAATTTTATAGCGGAATATAGTGATGGCGGTGGAAGTACACCAGGCCTTCAAATTAAAACTTAGCCTTTTCCATTTTAGGAATTATAAAATGTATGATTGCCCAAGCAATAAGGAAAGAAGATCCGCAAACAAGAAAAATAATATTGTAACCCGCAACAATGTTCCCTGCGTTTTTATAAAACTCGAGGATAAAGCCAATGAAAACCGGGAACAATACGCTTCCGATGGCTCCGGCCATACCGCCAAGGCCCACCACTGAGCTAATGGCCTTTTTAGGGAACATATCCGGAACGATGGCGTAAATATTTGCGCTCCATGCCTGGTTTGCTGCAACAGAAAGACTAATCAATGATACCACTACCCAAATATTGGAAGAGTACCTTGTGGCAATTATCGGAACAACACAAACGGCAGCAACCAATAGCGCTGCTTTGCGTGCTCTATAAACAGGCCATCCTTTTTTTATAAGCCAAGAGGAAAGATAGCCTCCGCCAATGCTTCCGATCATGGTGCCGGCATATACTATCACCAATGGTAAACTTGGCTTTTTCAAATCAAGACTAAAAAATGTATTGAAATAAGAGGGAAGCCAAAAAAGAAAGAAAAACCAGATCGGGTCGGTAAAAAACTTGCCTGCAATAAAAGCCCAGGTCTGTTTCCGCGTCAACAAATATCCCCAGCTTACGTTTCCGGTATCTTCCTCCGCTTCCTCTTCATTGTCGCTTTCTATGTAATCCAGCTCCGTTTTATGTAAGCGTTTTTGTTTAGCGGGAACAGAGTAGAAAATACGCCATACAATCAACCAGATAAAGCCCAGCGAGCCTGTGATGATAAACGCTGCCTGCCAGCCATACACGGCCAGGAGCCAGGGTACCAATATCGGGCCTGCACAGGCTCCTATATTGGACCCGGAGTCTAGGATGCCAATGGCCAGGGCACGCTCCTTTTTAGGGAACCACTCGGCAGTGGTTTTAACTCCGCCAGGATAATTACCGGATTCTCCCAATCCAAGCAATCCCCTTGCCATACCAAAACCAACCGTGCTTTTAACAAGTGCATGCAGCATGGCAGCAATGCTCCATACCGTAACCGAAATGGTATAGCCGAGTTTGGTGCCTATTTTATCGATGATCCTTCCGTAAAATAATTGTCCCAGTGCATAGCATGCTGTGAAGGCCATTACGATACGGCTATAATCAATTTCATTCCAGCTAAATACTTTTTCCAGTTCCGGTTTTAATAACCCAAAAATCTGCCTGTCAATATAATTAATTGTTGTGGCGGCAAAAAGAAGAAAAGCAATGAACCAGCGGTAATTTCCAACTTTATTTTTGAGCATATAAATAGCTGTTTGTTTGATTTTTTACAGGGATCATCGAGGCATTAATTAATTTCAGCAACCTGGTTGACACCTATTTTTGAGGCACTGTTTTCGTCTATAAATAAGACGGAATTGTTGTGCATCCTTAGGATGGTGGAAGGATAACGCTCGCTAATTTCGCTGTTGAGCGTATGATATATCGCATTTGCTTTTAAAGGCCCGGGAGCAATAGCATATGCGTAAACTGATTTGAACAAGGCCGGGATGGTTATTGTCAACGCATAAACCGGCACCTCGCTTAAATTACTAAAACAACCATCATTTACTTGTTGTAATCTGCATGCTTCATCCAGGTCAACCACTTTTACAATTTCTTTATCATTAAAATTCGCGACATGTGGATCGTTAAAAGCCAGGTGGGTGTTTTCACCTATTCCCAAACAAACAATATCAGTTGGATATTTCAAAAGCAAACCGGCATATCTTTCACATTCGGCTTCCATATTTTCGGCGGTCCCATTTAAGTAATGAACTTCCCTGCAGGAGACATTGTCAAACAATCTTTCTTTCAGAAAATATCCAAATCCCTGCGGAGCATCGATACCTAATCCAACATATTCATCCATATGAAAAGCATTTACACGACTCCAATCCACAGACTTTGTAATTAATTCAGCCAAAAACTCATTTTGGGAAGGAGCAGAAGCAAAAATTATATTTACATATTCCTTATCTGCTAATAATTCATTTATTTTTTCACTGATAATCGCTGCAGCAGCAGCCCCCATTAAAGCTCTTGTCTCAAAAATTTTGACCTTTAGTTGCTCCTTTGTAATTTCTTTCATGGTGTTTTTTTATGTTTAAATTAAACTATTAACCTGGTCCTTTACTGTATCAAAAAATCATTCCTCCCTGCCGGGATCTTAATTGTAAGCCGCCCTGCCTTTGAATCATAACGCCAGTCTGCAAACGCAGCGCCGTTCATCAGTACTTTAGAAGGCCGGCTGGAATATGTGATCACCAATTCTGTTTTATTCGCTGAATTAATTTCCATGCTGGTTGCTGAAACACCCGGGGAAATTGCACACGCCATGAATGCGTTACTCTTTAGAGAGATACCACTACCGGCGAAAGCGCTTCCTTCAAAGTAAGCCTTGAGCAGTTTCCCGGTCTTATTAAAGGAAGCAGTGAATCGCCCTGCATCCGTAACAAATCCGGCAACGCTATTAGTAACATCGTTGGTTTCGGTACGAAAAAAACCGATGTCCACGGCATCAAACCGTTCTACCCTTGCCCCTATCCAACCAGCCACATCCAGCCGGGTTGTAACGGGTGGAGGATCGTAGTTGCCATTGGCAGTTTTCGCTTGTGGCAGAATTACTGCAAGGAAGTTTGCCGATGTTTGCTTTGGCTTACTGTTAAGCGTGATATAACTTTCGAAAGGCTTGTCATTGATATTGCTTGTTTCAATTACCGGTGAAATTACATCCAGGGTAAGCCTTGCGTTTGCCCTGTTGATCTTTAATCGTTTGTCTGAATAGCTGAACGTGCTTTGATTGGTTTCATCCCGTTCTCTTTCTGTTTTGTTGGCATTGGTGCCCGCCTCTTTCTTGTCGAACCAACCAGTATAGTTCGGCAAAGCGTTCAGTAAACCTTTTTGAGGAGCATGGAAAACCCAGTTAAATGTATGCCCGTCTGCAGATTTACTTTTCACTTTATCAAACAGAAAGAGTGGACCCGATTTGGTATAAAGCAGTGTGCGGGTATAGGTGCTGAGCTTATCTTTATAAACACTTGTAAGATCGCTTTCGACTGCATCGGCCAGTTCTCCTGCAAAGGAACTAACCATCCGCGGCCAGGTGCGTAAAGCCGCTATATCGTTATCAAAGTGAGCAGGGGCCTGACTTTCAGGGTCATAGTCAATAAGCATCACATTGTGTGCGATGGCCTGAACATTATAGACAAGATATTCAAGATTTTTGTAGTAGCCCCCTGCGCCAATACCGGCATCAATTAATAGTTGTTCCCCATTTGCCATCACCTGGAAACTTCCCTGGTCAAGATGAGCATGATTGCCATTGGGCCCCACACGGGTACTGATAATAGCAGACTCGTCCTTCCAACCCGAACGCATCACCATGCCCTGGGCGCCAAATACTTTTGAGGTAGGCAGGGTTTCCCTGGAAACAGGCGTTATATCATCCCGGTACCAGAGATAACCAAAATATCCGCCATTGCCCGCCTCCCAATAAGGTTTTATAAAATTATAAAGTAGGGGATTACCGGTACGATGCACAAACCATTCTGAATGAATTTCAGTGAAGGCTTTAAAGGAACTATTGCCATCCCCAAAATCCTGCATGGCTCCTTTTGAATCAGTTGCCTGCAACGGATATTTATAAAAATTTCGGGCATTGGTGGAAGTAGAATAATCAACGCCGAAATTCTTTTCCAGCACTGCAAGTAATTCTACAATGGCCCGGGTGGCCATGTTCATGTATCCAGTCTTGGGTTCTGCATAACTTCCATCTTCATAATAGGCACGGTCAATAAAAGTTTTCGCTTTTGTAATGATGCCGGAAAGATAGGGCTCCATGTATTTGTTACCGGGATCTTCCCCATAAATAGCAGTTGCAGCAAGTAAACTCCCTGAAACTAACACCGCGATATGGTTAGTAATATTCGAAGGCATACGGTTCATCTCCACCATATCACGATGGAAGAGTTTGAGCCCTTTTTCCATGATGGCAATGCGGACCAATCTTCTCTCTTCATCCGTGAGCAGGTCGTGCAACATATCATAGCCGTAAGCAACCTGTGTTAGTACATATCCTACCGGGTAGTAGGTCCAGAATTTGCGTTCAAGCATCCAGTTATTATTCCACTTCGAAAAAGAACATAGCTTGAGCAGGGCTTTCTTCGCCTGCTCACCAGCCGCAGTATCGCCGGTAAAAGCGTAACGGAAACTTCCTTCCTGGATGACATTCTGGAGCGCCTTCATAGGATTAAGCCATGCTTCGGCAGCATTTAAACCCGCCGAGTATTTTGCATAAGGTCCGCCAACGAGATTCTCCCCTGTCCTGTCTGCTCCCTCATTGATCGCGTCTGTATTAACCTTCATAAAATCTGTATTCTCCAGAGCACGGCTCAATATCTTTTTGGCAACCGCTGATTTTTCGTTCGCAAGTTTATGCTGAAGATCGGCGGCTGAGAAAAAAAGCCTTGGATAACCGGTGATATGTTTGCCCGGCATAAGAAACCTGAACCCCCATTTGATTTCTGTTCCTTTTTCAGTTTGGCCGGAAAGCCGGATCTCCCATTGCCCGGTTGCATCACCTTCCTTCGGTTGATAGATGGCCTTATTATTCCATTCACTATTTTGCCTGCTAAAAGGAATATCGGTCTTTACTATCCGCCCCTTTCCATCAATCAGTGTCCCCCGCACTTTTTGAAGTGCCAAATTGCCTTCCGGAGCAGCGCTTATTGAAATGTTATCTCCATAGAAAAAATGTTTATCCAATACAGAAATGCCAAACATATCCAGATCGGTGGAAACCGGGTTGGTTGCAATAAAACGCCGTTCAGTTTCACCATTGATCCTGAATTCGTCCATAAGCATCGTGTAGGTGTTTAACCAGTACACCATGGGATAGCTGGCCTTTAGTGTTACCACCTGGATATGTTCGTTGGATGATAATGAATGTCCGCCAAGCCTGAATGCTTCGATCGGGATGTCCAGTTCAACCCACTGGTTTGCGACAGGATTGCGAATAGTATCGAAGTATTGCCGCCCATCAAAAGTGCCGAGTGAAAGTTCCAGCATAGAGGGATTGCGATCGCTTTGAAAATATAGGGCAACCCGAACCTTTGTATCGGTGGTAGTCCAAAGGTTTAGCCGCTTCGTAAAGCCATTGTAAAGCTCCACGGCATCATTGGCCCTTACCAATCCTGCGAGCGCATATTTACTCTTATTGTAAGTGGGTGATTGATGTGTAAAGTACAGCCTGTTACTTCCAATATCTTCTGCATACGGATAAGGCTCCCAACCAAAAAGTTCGCCCGTTTCAAAGTCATCAAAAAGTTGGCAGGATATCCTGTCAATTGGCTTCTGTGCGTTTGTATGGCTTATGGTAAAACATATAATCGCCACAAGAAAATGAAAGCCTTTTTTCATAGTAAAAATTTTCGGAACATTCGATTAAATGATTTTATTTTCGGATTGCGGGTGCAGTTTATTTCCCTTTAACTTCGATCGCCTGTATGGTTACAATAGGGGGATTGTTGTACTTCAACGCCTCCGCATCAACATAGCTAACGAAATCTTTTTCATTATTATTTACCGATCCGAAGCACCAGCCATCGATTGCCATGTACTCGTAGTACAGGTTTGGAGTAACAGGCATTTTGAACAGGTGGTTACCCCCGAAATTGTTTATTGCAACGTATTGAGGCTTGAACTCATCTTTAACAATAAGACCGATACCCTGCCAGGGAACCATCAGGGCATCTCCACCAATGTCCTCATCGGGGATACGGGCATCAATATCCTTGCCCATAGAAATGACCATACCTCCTTTGTGAATCGATTTGTATTCCTGCATAATTTTCCGGATGCCTGCACCGAACATAACATCATTCCCGGGGGGCAGAAATTTATTGAACTTCACTCCCACCTTGCACCAGCTCTTCCGCGCAATAACCGAGTAATACTGCTCCAGCTCGTAAAATCCCTGGCCTGAGTTCCAGTTGGTGGTGGTTACTTTCACCATGCTTCTCAGCGGGCCATTGTATATTACATCAGACGAATAACGGGTATCATTAAACGGGCCTTTATCCTTAGCGGGCGAATAATATGCACGGGCAATACTTTCAGGGCTACCGGGCTTTTCGAACAAACACATTCCTCCTGCGCCAAAAGTTTTTGCAACAGTCATGATATCAGCGCCTAATTCTGCAGGAAGAAAATACCCTGAAGTGGCAGTAGTGTATTCATGATAGAAGCTGAGCAACGGCCCACGCTTACCCTGGAGATCTAAATCATGGGGATACCAAAGTTTCCAACCTATGTTTTCAGACTCCATAAAGGGCACCAGGTGGCGACCATAAGAAGCAATAGCGCCGTGCACGAACTGCCTGGAAGTGCCCCGTTCATATTGACCTATATAAATATAAAATGACCTGGTTTCATGGGGTGCGAGATCAGTAAGGAAGAACAATTCATCCCATATACCGTTCTTGTCCACATCATCCACCTGGAGCACTATATAGTGACCATTGGTTTCTTTCCTTCTAAGATACCCGCTCCGTACCTTCAGTTCTTCCATTGTCGGCTCTTTGTTGGATGGGAGGCCCGGATCAACAAGGGTAAGCCAGCGCTCTGGAATATTTTGTACAGGCAACTGGCTACGATTTATCACCACCGGGCAATCTTTTTCTGCTATATCCAGGGGGTTGGTAACTGTAAACCTTATGCGCTGATCCGGAGTATGATCCTTGCCTTCTGTATACCAACCATTGTTTGATTGAGCCTGCAGGCCGGAAGCCACAAAAGAGAATAGAACGATTGCAATAAATAGTTTTTTGAACATAGTTAGAATTCGATTATGATGAATGGTGCTATTCGCATGACTATCTGCGGGGAATGTATAAATGCACACCTTTCTTTTTTAATAAAATAGAAAGGAGCTTACGCCTCGATTATTTTTAAAATGCTGCGGTTCGTACAAGCTTACAATTGCTTTATTGCTACAACCTGAATAATCTTTTTGCATTTTCGTACAACAACTTTCGTTCAATTTTCTTACTGGGCGATAATCTCCGGATTGCAGCAATGATCTGCGCCCCAACACAATCTTCACCATGCCCTACAGCATCATGACAATCACTGCCAAAGAGTAGTTTGTCCTGGTATTTGGCTAAGAATGTGCGTGCATAATCTTCATCCCTTGTGAGAAAATTTAAGCCTGATGGGGCCGACAGGTCACCAAACATATTTGGGTATTTGCCCAGCAACTGATCTGTTAAGCCACCCGGGGTTACCTTTTTTGTTTTCGGGTACATGATGTTCTGGTCTGTCAAATTCTTATCAACATTTGCCCACCATGTTTGGGAATGTCCGATAAAATTTACCCTGGGATATTTTTCCAGCATGGTATAAAAACGTTCAAAGCCGCGGTTGTACATATTATACAACCAATGCATTAGGATAGGTACATTGAATTTTTGAGCCAGCTCATAAATCTTTTGCATCTCCTTCGAATCACAATCCACACCGAACTTGCATTCACCGATCACCACAGCGCCCATCTTTAGGTATTTTTCAATTTCTTCAATTGCCTCCGGCAAATCAGGCACTTCATTTGAACCAAATAGAAACTCCTTTGGATGCTCCTGTGAAAATTGATAGCAGGCATCATTACCGGAGCATTTTGCCTGCAAGCCGTTCGCAACTCCATAGTAAGTAGACCCATATTCTACAGGGCGGCCCGCAGGTTGAAGAATGGTAGTGGTGATCCCCATGGCACGTTGGTGAGCAAGCAACTCGTCGTTTGTTCTTCCACCATAATTTGTATGCGTATGAATATCAATAACCGGTTCGGCTTGCAGTGGGTAGTTTGAAGTAAAGCCGGCGTTAACAAGGTGGGAAGGCAAACTACCGGCGAAGATTATCCCAAGACCGGACAATGAGTTTTGCTTTAAAAATTCGCGTCTTGAATAATCTTTTTTTTTCATGCACATTTTTTTAGGATATTAATAACAACCTTAATTCAAATTAGAATTTGCGCCCATTTAGGATTAAATATTTTATCCTATTACCAAAGTTAGCTTTCACGATTTGACGATTCTGCTACTTTTGTTTACATTAATAATACAATTTTTCAAAAAAATATTTTTACTGGTAATGCAGACTGGTTGATGCTTTCCAAAAAAAGCACTTCGAACGTTTGTAAAAATCAATGGGTTTGAAGTTGGACCGTTATAAATTTATTTCATATGTCTACTGTCTCCTCAATTTGTGTACAAAAAAGATGTTTCGCCATCAAAATCATTTTCAAAATTTTGTATCTTACACAAAAGAAATCACTATGAAGGCCATCGAATGCCGTTTACCACAGGAGATTGATAAGTCATTTATTGTCTTTGAAGAAAAGGGAATATTTTTTCCTTATCCCTGGCATTACCATCCTGAATATGAATTGGTTCTTATTACTAAAAGCACAGGTCGAAGAATGGTGGGGGATCATATTGGATATTTCCAGGAAGGCGACCTGGTGTTTATGGGTCCTGTATTGCCCCATGTTTGGGTGAACGACACAGAATACGTTAACGGGCACGCGCAATCCCCGGCAGAGGCGATCGTTATACAGTTTGTGGAAAGTTTTCTTGGCGAGTTTTTTCTAAATATTCCTGAACTGGAGCAGTTTAAAAAATTTCTGCGCTATTCAAAACGAGGCATTGCTATTAATGGGAAAGCGAGAGAAAAGATAAATGATTTAATGAGGAAAATGCTGCACCAGAACGGATTGCAAAGGCTTGCTTCTCTTTTTACGATATTTGATATTCTTTCTGGTTGTTCTGATTACCAGATATTGGCCAACCCTAATTTTGAACAACAGGTACAATCCGGTGGCTGCTCGGATCGCTTTAATAAGATAACAGAATACATTATGCGCAATTTCACTAATGACATTACCCTTGCTGAAATTGCAGGCGTAGCGAATATGGGAATAACGGCATTCTGTAACTTTTTTAAACAGCATCACAAAGTTACGTTTGTGGAATACTTAAATGCGGTGAAGATTGGGCATGCCTGCAAAATGCTTGGTGAACAGGATCAAAATGTAGTGGGGGTTGCTTATCATAGTGGCTATAATACGCTGGCAAATTTCAACAGGCAGTTCAAGAAAATAAAAAATATGACTCCATCAGAATATCGTAAAACCTTACATATATAAGTTTATAAACAGCGGCATTTGAATAAACAATTCAGTATCGCTTATTCAAAAAATTATTTTGTTTACAAACATTTGTTTTTCATTCAACATCGTTGTGTCACTCTCTTGTACATTTACAGCAATGATGAACAATCAACCGGCTATCGTTACATGGTGTTATGTTAAGTAAAATGATGGATAGATTTATGAATGGTGAATCGTGAAACATTGACCATTCACCATTGCCAATTCACGCCTAACTTAACACTAGTCGAAAATGATTGACCATTGCCTTCAACGTACACGCTTTATTTTATTCAAAAGCTTAACGGATGTTTCCACCAGCATCTCCCCTGCCCCTGGTTTAATCACTGCATTCGTTACTTCATAGCTTCCTTCCGTAAAGGCCTTCCTGGTTGGAACATAGCTCGTTTTATCATTGCAGACTGTGATTACCAACGTATTTTTAAAAGGGGAACTTTTCTTTATTGCAAGGCCCAACGCTGCAAAAATTTCGCCGGGCAAAGCTACCATCGCGGTTTCGGAATCAAGCCTGTATACCTGAACTTCCACCTCAACATTTTTCTTCCGGGCAGCTAAATTTATATATTTACTCATCCTTACCCGTTTGATAAAATCCCCTGATTCGCCACCGGCTCTTTTTGTATATTCTCCTGAATCGCCCGCTTCATAAAGCTTATTAATGATGGTTCTTGCAGAATCAATTTGGCTTTCGGCAGGCACCTCCAGGGGCAGTAAAATTTTAGCCGATAATATTGCCATGCGCGGGTTTATGACCTGCTTTAAATTGGGTACGGCATCAATCACCGTTTGTCCGAGCATGGTTCCAAAACGCCGCGGATTGGCAGGACTATAAATGGGTTCATCTTTGGTTACATCAATGTGATTTATGTCGCCGCATGGACCAAGACCAAATGCGGAAATAAAATTCGTTCCAAATTCCTGCTTCAGGGTTTGTTCTATATAAAAAGGATAATCGGCACTGATTTGTGTGCCACCGAAACTATCGGCATGCATGGCAAAAACGGTTAATCCACCGAGTAATTTCCAGGACTTTACATTGCGAATCATTAATATTCCAACCGCTGGATCAATGGGGCCTGCGGGACGAACAATTTCCGGATTTAATGGACCGGGATTAAAAAGCACCTCGCCATTTTTCATGTAATAACGACGGTTATGCGATAACCGCTCCTGCTCACCAATGCCTGTTTCAAGACTCACTGGAACACGATGATTATTTGCTCCCACAATTGCTTTAACAATCTGCTTGATGAGAAAGCCCGAATAGTCAATTTTCTCATGTGGATCTATTCCGGCTGCCATCGCTTTTGTGTGAAAATAGTCGTGTTGAAACCCATAAAACAGCGGACCAGTATGACTATGTGTAGCTGCAATCACAATGTTCCTGACAGGAATTCCTGTTTTTTTAAAAGCCATCAAACGGGCTGTTGATGAAACTTGCGGTGTCATTCCAATCAGGTCGCAGAAAACAAACACAAATTTTTCTTTACCCTGTTGAAGCACCATTGCTTTCGCCCAAAGCGAATCATGAATTCCTGTAGAAATACTTTCAAAAAAATGACCGGCTAAGCGGCTCCCGATTGGCGGGGTAATATTTGCCTGCGCCATACCGCCCATGAGTTTCGCTGTTGATAAACCATCATGGGTGGAAGAACTTTGTGAAAACAGGCCGGTGCAAAATCCAATACCCACAAAGCTTACTAAGAATATTTTAAAGTAGTTTTTCATTTTTTATTATTTATCCGGGACCGGTTGATTAGCTGCATTTAAAACCGCTTGCTAAAGGTCTTTGAAATTAAGAATGACCGGCTTTTGTTTCAATCCACGGGTCCTTACCATCAAATAAATCAACCCTGTTAGAAACCATATTCCGCCCAGAATTTTAGCAGAAGCCGGGAGGCTGATCCAGAGTAGAAAACAAACCAAAAATCCGGCTAAAGGGACAATGGCATCGAGCAAAAGATTCCTTTTTTCTGTTGCCGGCCGGAGGAAAAAGAATTGCCGGAAGGTTGCTAAATTCACTCCCATAAAAGCGAGAAAGGCCCCGAAATTTAACAACTCCGCAGCGCCCTGGTAACTTAACACCAAAGACCCGATAATCGTCAATACGCCCATTATTAAAATATTATAAGTGGGCGTGCCGGTTTTGGCATCAAGATGTGAAAATATCTTTTTTGGAATAATACCATCTCTTCCCATTCCAAAAAGCAATCGTGCTGCACCCACTTGCCCCGATAAACCACTTCCCAAACAGGCAATGAATAAAACAACGGCAATCGCATTGAATAAATATTTTCCTCCAACCAATGCCGAAACATCATAAAAAGCAGTTTCAACATTTGGGAAGGTATGATAGTCGGGCCAAACCAATTGGGCCAAATATATCTGTAGCCCGCTAAAAAGCCCTGTAAATAAACAAACCAATACGGGTGCAAGCAGCATATTCCGCTTAGGATTTTTCACATCTTCGGCCAATGTCGTTACTCCATCAAACCCAATGTAGGTAAGGGCTGCAAAAGACGTTGCCGTCATCACTGCTCCCAGGTTAAATGTTTCCGGGTTATAAAATGGCTTGTACGATAGCAACCCGCTCCAACCACCTGCGAAAAAAATATACCGGACAGCAAGTACAATGAAAATGCCGATCACGATACACATGATGGCAAGAAGTAATTCATTGGAACGGGCCATTGTACGAATCCCGCGGAGATTTAAAAAAGTAATAACGAAAACGAATAAAACCACCCAAACAAAGAAGGGCACGGAAGGCATGAACCGTTGTAAAGTCAAAGACGCATACACTGTATTTATAATCGGCACAATCAAATAATCAAGAAACATTGCCCAGCCAGCCAAAAAACCAAGGTAGGTATTTAAGCCTTTACCAACATAGGTATATGCTGAGCCCGCGGAAGGAAATAAAGAAGCCATCCGTCCATAGCTAATTGCGGTGAGCATCATGCCAACCATTGCAATTAATAAGGTGGTGACCATATGGCCATGCGAAACCTGGGAAGCAATGCCGAATAACCCGATTGCGGCAATCGGCTGTATCAACACAATCCCATAAAAAATCAGATCCCATAATCCCAGTACGCGACGCAATTTAGGAGCAGTTTGTTCGATAGTTAGTTCATTACTCATGAATTTCTCTTTAGGTTTTTAATAGCAGCGGCTTCAACTGTTCCTTCAATTGCCAACACCCCAAAATCTAATATTACTACATGTTAATTTTCACATCAACAGATTTATTGGAACTGAATTACTCCAGCATAATTCTGTTAAACATGTAAGTGCATTTCACGGTTATACCGTTTGGTATGAAGTATAAAAATATAATCTGATAATTTAACCGGCTTTTATACGATGGGTATCATACCATTTTTTTGATTCACCTAAGAGCCCGATGGCCTTTAAAATACTTCCCCGGTTTTCTTCTGTGGTGGGTGCCCAAAATGTTTGCAAAAAACCCAGTAGCCGGGGATCTGCTATGTGTGTATTAGAAAACTCAACCGTATTACCCATGTTTTTAGCACCTTCTCCACTTTTTTTGTAGTATCCGCCTGTGGGGATCTGGTCATACCCTTTTGATTCCAGGTCCATGTAGGCTTTTACGGGAACTAATTTCTCATCAAAACTTTCCTCGTAATACCAATTACTCTGAATCACCGATTTAGGCATCTTGTTAAAAAACTCTTCGGGATGTTTCCATAAGTAATCAGACCAAATCCATGAGCGGCAGCCGCTTCGTTCAACCTGCTCCACAAAAAAATAAAAATCATGCCACCAAAGATCATGCTGCCGTATCACTACATGATTGAGCCATTTTTGATCTTCCGCATTTTCTTCGTCCATTCCTAGATGAAAAAAGCGCGGATGGTCAAACAGTTCAGCCACTTCTTTTATAAGATCTTTACAAACACCGTAATAGATATCCGTAGACACCATCCTTGAATATTTACCCAACCATATATCATGACCAGCTGCAAAATTTAATTTTGGAATCGGCTCTATTCCCATCTTCCTGAATTTTGCCAACTCCTGCCGGAGCCTGGAAGTGGACCACGCATTGTTCACCGCAATCTCTGGGTGACTTTCATATTTTACACCATCTCCTAAATCAATCACTACCATATTTATTCCCTGGTCAACCATCTTTTTCGCAGCATCATTCCACAGCGATTCGCTGAGCTGGAGATATGGGCGGTATCCTCTAAAGGGGCTGGGAGTACTGTATTCCACCCAAAAATTATAGCTCAAATGCAGGAGACATGCCCAAATTTTATCATTTGAAATCTTCTGTTGCGGAGCGAAACGATGTGGCTCGGATAATAACACATTTGGAATTGCGCCAAGTAACCCTGCTGTCGATATTTGTTTGACAAAATTTCTTCTATCAGTCATGTTTTGAATTTTATGTACAAAAAATTACATAGGATGATTACCAATCAGTGCAATGATATTATTATTTCTCCAAAACGGTTTAAAAACGAGCAATGGCCCTGATTGAACAAGCTGTATTTATGAAAATTTTACATACCATCGCCTGGCATTTAAAACATATAACGCAAGCATTGCCGTGGCTCAACCTAAAAAAATTAAATATTGGCGGCGCAGAAGTATTATGCGCTGTTCCCGGGGTTGTAGATCATAAGCAAATTGCAACCGCATTAAACAAAATAAACCACCCAAATTAGGCTACATCTTATGCAATACTTCTCCTGCAACTTTGATCGCGTGATCAATATCCTGCTCCGTATGCACCGCACTGATATACCATAAACCCCTGCCAATAATCCTTACTCCTTTATCATGCATTCCGGCAATAAATTTCCCCAACTTCGCCCGGTCATAGGTTAATGTATCCCTGTATTCATTTACTTTGTCAAGGTGCGTAAACCCGGTATGAAACATCGGGCCGGGGCCCTGCACCAGTAAATCCTGCTTTGCTTCAACACCTGCCTTTCTGATGCCTTCCATTAGTTTTTTACCATATTGAAACATCCGTTCATAAGGTTGTTCTGTTTCCAGAATCTCAATTGTTGCAAGTGCAGCTGCGATGGAAGCATTGCCGGAATTCATCGTGCCGGCATGAATTACCCTTGCA
Source organism: Ferruginibacter sp. (assembly GCA_025963635.1). Classification (GTDB taxonomy): domain Bacteria; phylum Bacteroidota; class Bacteroidia; order Chitinophagales; family Chitinophagaceae; genus Ferruginibacter. Next base: position 93,544 of record JAOQAK010000072.1, on the reverse strand, counting down.
GATTCAATTTCATTCATCCACTCCTTGCGGCCCACCAGGGCGCTAATGGGGTAGCCGCTTCCCATGGCTTTGGCAAAAATGGAAAGATCAGGCGTAATATTGAAGTAGCGTTGTGCACCGGAAAGATCAATCCGGAAACCGGTGATAACTTCATCGAAAATAAGGGCAATACCAAATTGCGTGCAAAGATCCCGCAGACCTTGCAGAAATCCATCTGCCGGCAGGATGCAGCCATTATTACACATGATGGGTTCTGTAATGATGGCCGCAATCTCGTTGTACCTTTCTGCAACGGTTGTACGCAATAATTCCAGGTCGTTCCATGGTAAGATGATAAATTCCTCACCGGATTGTTTCGGCAAACCTTCGCTCCAGGGATACACATCCGGGCGTTGCCTGCTGCCCAGCGCATCCGCATTTGGAGTGGAGATTCCCCAGCAAACATTGTCCATCCATCCATGGTAATGCCCTTCAAAACGAAGAAATTTCTGGCGGCCTGTTTTGGCCCTGGCCACCCTGAAAGCTGTTTGCACTGCGGCAGATCCATCGAGACAAAACCGCATTGATTCTGCAGCGGGGATCAAACGATTCAGCTTTTCGGCCAATTCAACTTCCCTGATATGCTGGCCGGCAAAAAGCTGTCCGTTTTCCGAATATTCGGCAATCGCTTTTAATACCGCGGGATGTGAATGGCCCAATATCAACGGTCCCTGGCTTAAGGTAAAATCCAGGTAATCATTTCCATCAACATCAAAGATATGACTGCCTTTGCCATGTGTATAAAATAGCGCATGCGGATGATTGTATTTTCTGAATTCAGAAGAAACACCGCCCGCCATCACTTTTTTTGATCTTTCCAATAATGCTGCAGATGCTGAATAGCCTAGATTTTCCATTTACAAATAGTTTTTAAAACATTCTCAACTGCTCTCTAACCAATGCCTGTCCTTCATCAAAATGGTGGTTGATTTTTATTTCACCGCCGGCTGTTTACAATCAGATTTTGTGAGCGTTTTTTTCCCTCGGAGAAGGGTACATTGCAGCCAATTGAAAAATGTCTACATTGAATAAATCGAAAGCTTCTTCCCACTGCCTTACTTCGTCTTCTGAATAACTGTAAAGCCTGAACGAGTCCCGGTTTCCTTCAGCACCTGTATCAGCCATTTCCTGCATTAGTGGTGACACTTTATCGTCATTACATAGTTCAGGAAATATTGTCTTGAACATTTCAAGTTGATCTTTCAATCCTATATAATCCATTCTTCTAAAAATCCCCATCAGGGTCATCCACGATCCGGCATCATATCGAAAAGCTTTATCAACATCTTCGAGTGTTGCTTCACCTTTTTCCACCAGGCTCAAGCCTTCCCTGTAAACGGCGTACATCAAACGGTTTGTTATAAATCCTCTCAAATCTTTCCTGAGCAATGTTGGCTCTTTGCCCCAGCGATGTGCCAGTTCATATACCCAATCCGCGTATTGCATGTCAGAATGATTGCCGCAGGTAATTTCCATAAACCTGGAAAAATAGGAAGGCTCAGCCCAATGAATTCCAATGAACCGCTCCGGATGCGCCAGGTATTTTTGCAGCTCGCTGATCGGTATCGCCGATGTATTGCTTGCAATGACAGTTTCTTTGGTAACGGCATTTTCTATTTTTTCATACACCGATTTTTTTATCCCGGGTATTTCTATCACACACTCCACAACAAGCGAACAGGTAGCAAGCTGTGCGTAATCTTCTGAAATTTCAAGTTGCAATAAGTAAGATTCGATGGGCCTGTCCAAAAGCCCTGCACCCTCACAAAGTTTTAAATGATTATTGATCCGTTCCGGCGCTGGCGCAATGTCGCCGGGGATTGGCGCAATCGCAATCACATTGTGCTCAGCCATCAGCAGTGTAGCAATAAAACCACATCCCATCAAACCAAGACCAACAATCCCTACCGTAATATCACCTGTCTTAATATTTTCCATCAGCAGTTAACGATAAGTAATAAATTGACTAAATATTTTTGTTCCCATATCAGTTGCTCTGCCGTTTAAAATAGTTTTACAATGCAATCAATTTCTATACTGAGACCCTCTGCCAGCACGGATTGAACCGTTGTCCTGGCGGGTTTTATCTCACCAAAGTATTTTTTATACACCTCGTTGTAACGATCAAATTCATTGATATCCTTCAGGTGCACCGTACATTTTACCACATCGTCCATTGTTCCGCCGGCTACTTCAATAATTGCTTTAATATTTTGAAGTGTCCTGTGCGTCTCTTCTTCTATGGTTCCCAATATAAATGTTGAACTTTTAAAATCCACTGCCGCCTGCCCGCTGATAAAAAGAAGTCCGTTTACCAATACACCATCCGAGTAAGCACCGGTTTCAAATGAAGGGTTACGATCTGGATGGCTCACTTTAATTTTATACATAATAATTGATTGGATAATTGATAAAAGGAAGCCAACAGCAATGACTGGCTGGTTTTAAAAATTGCTTATAGTAAATGTTGTTTATTAATTTTTTGTGTCATCGATCACTTCGATCGTTTTTTCCAATTTGATCTGATCCGATGCAGTACCTACCTGCAATTCAAATTCACCGGGTTCAACAACTTTCTTCATATCCACATTATATAAAGCCAGTTCACTTATTGGTAAATCAAATTTGACCTTGACCGATTCACCGGATTTAATGAATACTTTTTCAAAACGTTTCAGTTCACGGATAGGTGTTACCACAGAACTTACTTTGTCACGAACGTATAATTGAACCACTTCTTTGCCATCCGTTGTGCCGGTATTCTTTACCGTTATTTCAATATGGCATATTTCCTTTTCGATAAAAGATGTTTTTGATACACCAATTTTCTCATATTGAAAAGAAGTATAGCTTAACCCGGTACCAAAGGCCCACAAAGCATCCGGACCAGAAAACACATAATCTCTTCCGGGTTTGTCAATTGTGCCGGGTTTATGATAGTATCCTTTGTCTGACGGATAGTGGTTGTAAAATACGGGCAGATGGCCCACACTTTGGGGAAAAGAGACATTCAGTTTCCCTGAAGGATTTGTTTTACCAAACAATACTTCCGCTATTGCACTTCCACCCTGTTCGCCCGGGTACCATTGGGTAATAATGCCGGGAATATTTTCCTTTACCCAGGGCATGGCAAAGGGTTTTCCTGAAACCAATACCACTACAACGGGTTTACCAGTTGCTTTAACCGCTTTAATCATTTCTTCCTGCACACCGGGTAATGTAAGATCAGAAAGATCGAACCCTTCCCCGCTTGTTCCATTCGGGTAAGCACGACCGGAAGATGAACTTGCAGACCCTACAAAGATGACAGCCACATCGCTTTTTAAGGCCGCGGCAACTGCTTCCTGAATGCCTTCCCTGTTTTGAGAATAGGTATCGCAGCCTTTAGCATAATTCAGGTCTGTTTTATCTCCAACAATTGTCTTGATACCCTGTAATGGAGTAACTCCGTATTTATTATCATTTGTCCAGGTATAATCACCAAACTGAACCTTATCCGCACTGGGCCCGATAACCGCTATTGACTTAATATTGTCTTTAAGCGGCAAAATATTGTTTTCATTTTTGAGCAATACAATCGACTCCCGGGCTATATCCAAAGCCAATTGTACAGATGCAGGGGTATGTATTGCCGTCTTCAAGTCAGCAAGTTGAGGAAACGGTTGTTCAAATAAACCTGTGGCGATTTTTGCCCGCAGAATACGTGACACTGCCGTATCAATGTACCGAACGGGCAAGGCGCCGCTAACCACCAGGCTGTCTAATTTTGCATAACTATCGCTCCATATCTCCATGTCAATTCCTGCCTTCACCGCCTGTAACGCCGCATCCGCATTGTTCTTTGCAGTGTGATGAAAGCTATACAACATTTCAACAGCACCCCAGTCAGAGTAAACAAACCCTTTAAAACCAAACTCCTTTCGTAAGATGTCTGTAAGCACATGATGTGAAGAAGCCATGGGAATACCATCATAAGAATTGTATGCATTCATTATACTGAGCGGTTGCGCTTCTTTTATAACTGCTTCAAAAGGCTTGAGGTAAATTGAACGCAACTCACGTTCGCCGCCTGCCACTGACGCAAGGTTTAATCCGCCGGAGGGTGTTCCGTGAGCGGCAAAATGCTTTGGCGTACAAATGATATTGTTTTCAGAGAATCCTTTAATAAAAGCAATACCCATACGGCCTACCAGGTAAGGATCTTCACCATAAGTTTCCTCCACCCTGCCCCACCTCAATTCGCGGGCAAGATCAAGATCAGGTGACAGTACCTGACGTACACCCTGTGCCTTTAGTTCCAATGTAATCGCTTTGGTCATCTGGTTGATGAGAGAAGGATTAAAGGTACTTCCAAGCGCAATGGCTTGCGGATAGATGGTAGCACCGCCATGCACACATCCATGCAGCGCCTCGGATGTTGCCAGCATGGGAATACCCAGCCGGTTTTTTTCAACCATATATTTTTGTACCTGGTTTACATCCCGGGCATACTGTTCAACTGTTAAACCCATTCCTTCCATACAACCGTAACTCACTCCATCCAGCCGCTTTTTCATTTTCGCAAGATCCAGTGTATCCGAACTGTATAGGTCGCCAAAAGAAACATCCTGCATCTGGGCAATTTTCTCCCGGAGAGTCATCCGTTTCAGAAGATCCTTTACCCTTGATTCAACAGGTGCGGAAGCGTTCTTATAGACCGGCTGCTGACTGCTTTGGGCACAAATAAAAAACGGGACAAAAGTCAGTAGGAATAATACGCTTCGCTTCATCGTTGACTACTTTTAACTATCAATTAATTTAAGAATTCCGAAATTAGATTAACTCCTATGATTGCTATAATACTATTCATCGTAATAATGATATTTTCATACAAGGAATCCTTGGGTTGAAGAAAAACAAAAACAGCATTCAAATAAGATACATACGAACGGCAATTACTTCGTTGCCAAGATGCTTTTCCGAGGCAATAACCTAAGCAACCGGGTGGTACCAAACGGAGCTGAAATTGTGATCTCGCCACCATTTTTTGTTTTCGTGAACTCAACTGGTTCACCGGTTTCTATGTCGACGATCTGCGCTACCAGAAAACCCACATCAGCGAATCTAACCGTTGTGCGGGGGGTAACGGATTCATGATTGATGATAAACAAATAGCCTTCTTTTGTATTGGCTCTCACTGCTGCCTCGATATCAGGATTGGAGGAATAAATATGCGATTGAACTTTTGCATCCCGCAGTATACCTTCCAGCAGGTTTTGCAATTGTTCACGGGCTACATTATTACTGTCTTTATATGTTTGAAAATAAGTATCCTGCAGGCAGAACCCAAGAAGATATGTCCTACCCTTTCCAACCGTATTACGAATTAATGCGGCTTCTCCCGATTTCATTGTAAGAATGATCTCACCCTTTGTGAGTTTGGATGCCCGCGGGCTTACCACCTTAAACTCAAATGAATTGCCAAACAGTTTTCCAGCTGCAATATCCGTCCTGATTGCTGCTTGTTGTTGGTCCGCTGGCGGAGGAAAACTCATTTTCATGGGCAGTGTTGTAAAAGGAACCCATTGGCCTTCCTGGACGATACGCCCCGTTTCGGCGCTATGAACTCCAAAGAGTTGTGTCATCATTTTTAATGGCTGTTTATATTCACCCATTTGAGGAACACAGTCGGCAACAACAATACCACCCTTACGCACAAACGATTCGATATGTTTTGCTACTGCAACGGGCAGCAAGCTCACATCACCTAACACCAGCACTTTATAGCCATTGAGATCATCATCGGTTACCTGCTCTTCGTGCAGGATATCCAGTTCGCCAAATGATCTGAGAAACAATTCAAAAGAAAGACCGACATTGAAATACTCCTCCTGTAACTGCAGGTACTGCGTTCTTGGAAAAATAAAACAGGCTTTGGCTTTAAGCCGGGGTGCCTTCAATAATCCCGGTCCGGCTTTACGAATGATCGCCATCGCTTTGCCATAAGTCTCCCAATGCTTTGTTTCTATCGGCGTGTTGGTGCCCGAGTAATTGGAGGGTGAAATAATGAAGTCGGATCCCTGGGCAATTGCGGTATAAGCCATTTCTCTTTCCGACCAATATTGTTGTTCTCTTACCGGGCCCCTAAACCGGGTAAACCAGGCTTCATTGTAAGTGCCTACCCAGAATCCCAAATCCTTGCCGAATGTAGTGGTGACATTACGAAGTTGGGAGATCGCATAATGCATCTGGCTGATACGGGGTTTCGGTAATTTCCCTAATTCTCCATAGCGATAATCAAAGGTCATGTAAGGGTAAATATCGTACACCAACACATCCGCAAAATTTCCACCCCAATGGAAAACATCATCCATTGCAATTGACGAATTTGATTTTACACCTGCACCAAAAGAGTTATGGCTGTCATGGGTCATGGCTATCTTAGGCCTTGGATCGAAGTCCTTCACAATCTTATAAACCTGTTGCCAGCCATCGCGAAAAGTATTGGATTGGAAATTAAGGAGATCAAGCCATTTCCTGGGATCCTTCCTGGCAAATTCAAGGCTGTCGGGCATATCATAACCGTATTGGGTATGGAACGCTGCCTTAGCTTCCGCGCTATGGTCAAATGATCCGGAACCGGCATGAAAGGGCTCATCCTGGAACGGAAATACATAATTGATCTGGTCAATTTTTTTCAAATCCGCCAGGCCCAATGCTACCTGCTTTTTAACCTCCCGGGAATATTTCGCAGCATATACGCTCACTGCGGGTGGATCATAGCGGTTAAACATTTCAAACCCGTTGGTCATATAATCCACTTTCATTCCACGCAATTGGGCGTATTTTATTATTTCCTTTGACTGCTCGCCGGGTATGCTGCGCACCCATAGCGCACCGAAACCATGGGCAATAATATCTTCTATTGACTTACGCCCTGCCTCCCTGGAAGCCGATGCATTTTCTCCCTTTTTAATATCAACGGATGGAAGCGGTGAAAACTGTAGTGTAACCGGAAAGGTATTGCCCGGCACAGGAACGTTGGATAAGGATCGCTGTCCAACAACATTTGTGGTGGTCACAAACATAAGAATTGCACCCGCAACCAGCATTTGGAAACGGTGCATTTTGCACAGAGAGTAAGCCATCAATCGTTCTGAATTTATTTTAGTAAATAAGAAGGGAAAACTGCAGCCGGAGAGCCCAATTTATTGCGCAAATTGGATTGCTCTCCGCTATCCGGATTTAACGGAATATACATACCACCCGAATTTTTTAGTTGTTGAAATAACTCCCTGTTCATTTGCTTTACAATGGCCTGGTAGGCAGAATCCCTGATAAGGTTCCTGCTTTCAAGGGAGTCATTTTGCAGATCATACAATTCATCTGTATCCCATATACCTGTATAATGAATATATTTATACCGGCTGCCACGAAGGGCATGAATGGTAGGGGTTTGCGGGAAATTGCGCTCCCAATAATATTCATACAAAAGTCCATCCCGCCAGGGCTGTTGCTTATTTTCTAAAAATGACAGGAAACTCTTACCATCCATATAGCCGGGCGCTTTCAATCCGGCCGCATCCAGGAGCGTGGGCGCAATATCAATATTGGCTACTACCTGTTTTACAACCGTGCCCGGCTTTATTAGTTCGGGGCAATACGCTAACATCGGAACCCGCATGGAAGCTTCATAGGCAGTACGTTTATCGATGATGCCGTGTTCGCCAAACTGAAATCCATTATCCCCCATATAAACAATCAGGGTGGACTCCAGCAAACCCTGCTCTTTTAGATAGTCCATTATGCGGCCCACAGATTCGTCCACACTATAAAGCGTTTCAGCATAGCGTTTGTAATATTCACCGATATCCAAACTACTATGGTATGGATACTCTACCCCATGCCAGGAATTCCGCTGATTTTGCAACCACATTGGGGCCCCCTGGTGATTTTCCTTTTCCATCGTGAGGGGCGGCTTAAAACTATCCTTTGCAAACATTCCTTTATCCCGATCGGCCGGAATAAAATCAGCGTGTACCCCTTTATGTGAGAGATACAACATGAAAGGTTTATTCTTCTGCCGGTTCTTCAAAAAATCCAATGCATAGCCTGTTAATTCATCCGTGATATAACCTTTTTGGGTAACATGTTTTCCATTTACATTCAAACCATTTTTTTCAGGCAAATAAGATCCCTGCCCCTTGAATGAAACCCAATAATCAAATCCACGCTGCGGTTTATCATAGTCGCCACCCATATGCCATTTGCCCACCATTGCGGTTTGGTATCCAATGGCCCGGAGGTATTGAGGATAAAAAACAAGGTCGTTTGAAACAGGATTTTGATTGTCTACCACCTTATGCTTATGCGCATACAACCCGGTAAGAATAGAAGCCCGCGAAGGCGAACATAAGGAAGTAGTAACAAAAGCATTGGGCAAATAGGCGCCGCCTTTCGCCAGCCTATCTAAGTTGGGCGTTTTAATAAAGCTTTGGGCTTTTAGAAAACCCATGGCATCATACCGGTGATCATCCGTTAAAATAAAAACGATATTTCGCGGCGGCAATTTTAATCGCTGTTGAAGTTTCAATGAACCTCCCGGTTGCTTCACAGCCGCATTCTGGCTATACCCAATGAAAGGATGGACCACAGTCAATATTAAAATGGTTGCAAGTAAAAGTTTGGCACGCAATGATTGCTGATCTTTTAATATGAAAATATTCGTCATAACCAGTTTTATTTTAGTTTTATGATGTAGGTACCAGACCCCAAAATAAACTGAATGTTATCATTTTCTTTATGAATTTTTTTGGCATATTTGGATTTCGACAATGCAATATCGTCCACCAATATTTTTTTATCCAGCGGAAGAATTATATTACCATTGGTATTGGCAGGGATGGTGATCGTGTAACTGATTAGATTATTTTTCCTGGACCATCCGGCAGCGATTTCACCATACATGCTTTGATGGGCGGCTTTCACCCAAGCTAGATCCGGCGAAAAATATGGCTGGAACCTGATGAGTTTAAAGCCAGGCAGATCAGTATCGGGAGAGATCCCGGCCAGGTTTTTATAGAACCATGCGCTCACATCTCCAAACATAATGTGGTTGTGCGATTCGCTGCCATCCCATTGCTCCCAGAGTGTTGTGGCCCCCTGCCCGATCCAATTGCCCCAGCTCGGAAAACTACGCTGGTTCACGATTTTATAAGCCATATCTGAATGACCATTATCGGATAACGCATGAAGCAGGTACTTGGTGCCGAGAATACCGCAATCAAGATGATCATCACTATTCTTTACTGCTGCCACCAATGCGGCTACGGTTTTATCCAAATCATCCCCGGTTAATCCCTGGTAAATGGCACAGGCCAAAGCCGTTTGGCTGCCCTGGTCGTATACCCCGTTTTGATGGTAATATTGTTTGTTAAAAGCTACCTTAATCTTGTTTGCAAGCTCAGCATATTTCTCCTTGTCAGCATCATTGCCAAATAGGCCAGCCATTTTGGAAAGTAGCAAGGCATCAACATAATAATAGGCTGTGGAAGTAACTTCGGGCGGCGTTTTTGTTTTTGCGGGCGCCCAATCTCCCAGACCAATTTTCATCAAATGATTATCCGTTTTTGTTCCCAGGTAGTCGACATACCGCTTTATGTGGGGGTACATTTGTTGCAATATTCTTTGATCACCACTGTACTGGTAAAGATACCAGGGAATCAACACCATTGCATTGTCCCAGGCCGGGCCATTGCCCCAAAAATAGCCCCAGCCGGAGGAAGGAATAATGGCCGGAATTTCCCCGGAAGGGCGTTGTTCATCCGTAATGTCCCGCAGCCATTTTGTATAGGCATTTTGCCCCTTAAAATTATATAAACCCATTTCGGCAGCAAGGTGAGCATCTCCTGTCCAGCCATTTTTTTCGCGTTGAGGACAGTCGGTGGGATAACCCATGAAATTGCTTTGATAGGAATTTAGTGCAGCCTGCTGGATACTATTAAAAAGCTGGTTAGAGCATTCAAAGCTTCCCGCCGGTTCCATTGCTGTATGAAGAACAATGCCGGTGATAGTTTCCTTACCAGGATTTGCGGGCAAACCGCTCACTTCAATATATTGGAATCCATGGTATACAAAAGAAGGATTCCATGTCTCAACTCCGCCGCCCTTGCAGATATATTTATCAGTTTGCACAAGATGATTTTCAACATGCTGGCCGATATCCTGCTGATCTACCCGGCCATCTTTTGAAAGCCTTTCTGCATATCTTAAAGTGATCTCAGTTCCGGCCGGGGCCGATATTTTTAGCCGGGCATAACCGGCAATCGCCTTCCCCAAATCAAACACATACAAACCGGGCTGCGGTTGCATAATTGTTTTTGGAACCAGTTGATCTGTGGCCTTAACAGGTTGTATCATTTGCGCCTTAAGTATACCTAAAGGCCCTCTTACTTCCAGTGGTGGAGACCATTGCTTATCGTTAAAACCGGGCTTGTTCCAACCGGGCGTTTCTTTTCCTGCATCATACGATTCGCCCTGCCGGATGCTATTAAAAATAATTGGGCCGGGGGCTACTTTCCAGGTTTCATCTGAAACAATTACCTGCGTGGAGCCATCTTCATTGGTAATCTCCAACTGCGCCAACAGCGCGGGTTCATTCCGCCAGGGAGCATGATCAAATCCCCAAACGGCTTTTGTAAACATATTGTACCAACCGTTTCCTAAAACAACGCTGAGTACATTTTCGCCGGATCGTATGGTTTGTAAAACATCATAAGTTGAATACAAAACGGTTTTATCATAACGTGTAAAAGCCGGGTCCAGCAGTTGATCGCCGATCCCTTGCCCATTTAAACAAGGCACATTATAACCGACTCCGGAAATATAAAGTGTTGCCTTCACCGCTTTCTTTGGAACATTAAATGACCGCCTGAATTGCGGGGCCGGACTTATCTCCTTTTCTCCTTCCTTTATCAATAGTTTTCTCCGGGCTACAAAACTGGCCCAGTCGTATACTAAAGGAGCACTTATCCATTTTGCCTGCCAATCGGTATTTTTTAATAATCCCATTTCCCAGAAGGCGCCTTCACTATATGAAAAAGCGTTGCCCTTTTCATCCCATACCCGCACTTTCCAGTAATAGCGTTGCCTTGAATGTAAGGGGTGGTTGGTAAAGGGAACCAGGACCGAATTAGCAGAAAGCACTTTATGGCTGTCCCAAATATCCGCAGTTCCTTCATCCAATTTATCGGGAGAAGAAGCAACAAGCACCTGATAGGCTGACTGACTAAATTCCCTGTTTTTACTTTCAATCGTCCAGGAGAGCCTGGGTTCTTCCACATCAATGCCAACAGGATTGGCAAGATATTCAACCGAAAGATTCTTAACGGTAACCTGTGCCGGCAGTAAGCACCAGCTAAGTTGGAGGATAATACAGAATACAATGGATTTTTTCATGAATTCTTTTAGATTAGTTTTTGCACATCTTCATTCAAATTTTATCGAAGCAACTTACCGTTTTCTTGGCAATATCTTCAGCAGGCGTGTTGTTCCAAAAGGAGCAGCAATTGTCAATTCCCCGGTTTTGCCTTTCCGCTTAAACGCAATATGTTTACCGGTTTCGACATCAATGATCTCCCCGGGCTGAAAACCGATATCATTCAATTTAACCAATGTTTGCGGGTCGGTGGCCTCATGATTTATGACAAATAAATAGCCTTCATCAGCGTTAGCCCGGATCGTTACTTCAATATCAGGATTGGATGAATAAATATGCGGGTAAACCTTTGCATCAATGAACAGTTTGCTCACAAGGCTTTGCAATTGTGTGCGGGCTATTTCATTACTGTCTTTGTAGGTTTGGAAATAAGTATCCTGCAGGCAAAATCCAAGAAGATAAACCTTTCCTTTGCCTACCGTGTTGCTGATCAATGCAGGCTGTCCTGAATTCATCGTTAGCCTGACCTTACCGTTTGTTATACCGGCATTTCGGGGACTCACAACTTTAAAACCATAGGATTCACCAAACAGTTTGCCTGCTACATTATCTGTCCGAATAGGCTCCTGTTTTTGACCTGCCGGTGGTGCATGGCCCATTTTGGGTGGGAGTATTGTAAAAGGAACCCACTGGCCTTCCCGAAGAATGCGGTCTGTTTGGGCGCTGCTGACACCGAACAGTTGGTTCATTGTATTCAGAGTCTGTTTGTATTCACCCATTTGCGGAACGCAGTCGGCAATAACAATTCCACCTTTTTTCACAAAACCTTCGATGTGTTTTGCCACAGTTTCCGGAAGCAATTTGACATCACCGAGTACCAACACTTTATAACCATTGAGATCATCATCCGTAACCTGGTCTTCATGTATGATATCCAGTTCTCCAAATGACCGCAGGAACAATTCAAAAGAGAGACCAACATTAAAGTACTCCTCCTGCAATTGCAAGTATTGAGTTCTTGGAAAAAGAAAACAGGCTTTGGCCTTTACCTTCGGCGCCTTTAACAAGCCGGCACCTGCCTTCTGTACAATATTCATTCCTTCACCAAAATTTTCCCAGTGCAGGGAATCGGAAGGAATTTTGATACCGGTGATAAGGAAATTGGCACCCTGGGCAATTGCGGTATAAGCGAGTTCCCGTTCGCCCCAGTACTGGCGCTGCATTTCGGGGCCCATAAAGCGTTTGAACCATGCTTCATTGTAAGTACCCACCCAGAAGGCCAGCTCTTTACCATAAGTAGTAGTAAGATTACGCAGTTGCGAAATGGTGTAGTGCATCTGGCTGATTCTCGGTTTTCTTAGTTTTCCCGGCTCGCCATAGCGATAATCGTACATGGTGTAGGGGTAGATATCGTAAATAAAAACATCCGCGAAATCTCCTCCCCAATGGAAAGCATCATCCATGGCAATTTTAGCATCGGATTTAACGCCACCACCGAATGTACTATGGCTATCGTGTGTTAATACAATTTTCGGCCGGGGATCAAACGCCTTTACAATTTTGTACACCTGGCGCCATCCATCCGGGAAAGTATTAGACTGGAAATTAAGCAGGTCGAGCCATTTTTTTGGATCATTGCGAACAAGCTCCAGGTCGGGAGGCATTGTATATCCATACCGTTTAACGAATTCGGCCTTTGCATCCTCACTGTAGTCAAAAGCTTCCGGGCCGGCATGAAAAGGCTCATCCTGGAAAGGGAAAAGGCTGTTGACCCTTTCTATCGTCTTAAGTGATGCCAATCCGAACTCTACCTTCTTTTTTACTTCTGCCTGGTATTGGGGAGAATATACGCTGATTGCGGGTGCGTGTTCCCGGTTAAAAATTTCAAAGCCCCCGGTGATGAAATTTATTTTCATTCCCCGCGATTCTGAATATTTCACCAGGGCATTGTTTCCTTCTGTCTGGTCCTTCTTACTCCAATTACCGATTGAAAGAACACTAAACCCGCGATCGATTATATTATCAATCGTTTCCTTTTGTAATTCGGGCGTTAGAAGTTGTTCCCCTCCTTTCCAACCTTTGCCGGATGGAACGGGAGAAAACTGAACAGCCGCCGGAAATGCATTGTCCGGAATCCTGGATACAGAAGGCTTTATCATCTTATTATTCTGTGCCTGCAAAAAACTATGCAAGCCAATCAATAAGAAAACAACAGCAATAAACCTGGTAACTCTTCTCACTTTTTTTCGTTTTTAAATCATTAAAATTTGCTACAGAATTTTGCTGATGTCTACGTTTAATGTTGTAACAGCAGCTACCGCCTGGGCAGGAAGATTTAATTTCAGCATGCCTGATTCATCCGTACTAACATCAGCAATTTTCTCAATCTTTCCCTTCTGGTCGTTATTCCAAACTATTACATGAAAATTCTTTTTGGCAGGTAAACCGGCAACAACATAAGGAAACATACCGTTGGATTTATTGACGGCATACAGTGTCATATTTTGACCTGTCTTCTCCCGCATCACTGCTACCGCCTTGTTTATATTGGTGCCCTGTTTTGTTTCAACCACGTTCCAACCGGGCTGACAGGTATTGGTAAACAGGCAGGTGATATAGTACAAAGGATACAATGGGTAACCATCTGTACCACTGCCTATACAGGAAAAGTATTGTGTGCCACCATCGTATTTTGCTTTATAGCAATCCCATCTTATAAATCCACCGTATCCGAGATTCAAACCATTTACCTGGAACAATGCATTTTGCAGCGCCGAGGTATTGGTTTGAGAAATGGGCTCATTGGTTCCGGTAAGATTGCCCGGATCAGGAGCGCCTGTTTTATTTCCCCCTCTTACACCGTACTCTGTTACATAAAGCGGTTTTGCGGCTGCGCCCAACCCCTTGACAATATTGGTAACTTCTGTTAGCCTGGTAGCAGGCTTTGCGGCATCGTTATCGTCCCAATAGATATGTGTAGAGTACCCGTAAAGAAGGTCGTTCATATTTGCAGCCATGTAGGTAAACCAATTTTGCTGGTCGGTTTGTACCAGGTCGCCCCCGACAAATTTTACCAGGTTGCGAATGGCCAGGGTCTTCAGTGCCTGGTCAAGGCTTACATAGCATGCTTTGTAATCGGCCATCGTCATACTTGTGCTATTCACCTCATTTTGTATGGTTACCTGCTTCACCGAGGTTAACCCGCGGTTTACAATTAAATCGTTTAAAACATCCGCAAAAGCAGGCATTTGGGCAACAGTGGCGGTGTGCCAAAAAGTGATGTTGATAGTAGTTGCACCTGCATCCTGCGCCAACTTAACGGTGTTCACAAATGAGGCCATGAAATCCGCGGTAGCGGGCGAATATTTTGAATCTGTTGGCCAGGCTTTGGAGTCGAAGAATATACGCACATACTGCGATTTAAGCGCTTTTACTTTAGCTTCCAGCTGCCCGATATTTGATGCATTGATTCCATCTGTAGCGCTAAACGCGGAGTAAACATTTTGGTTATATTCTGTGCCAAATCCAACAAAGTCAGTTGACACAATCTTATCCTGGTTTACAGTGAATTCAGCGACATCAGCGGGTGGTGTTGTTTGACTAAGGTTCTTCTTGGTGCAGGAACAAACGCAAGCAGTCCATATCGCCATTAAGAAAAATATCCTATTTATGTTTGTCTCTTTACTTATCATTTCGTGATTGGTTTTTCAAAACTGGTTAATAAATTTCGCCGGTATCCGGGAAGTTTGGGACTTGTTTCTTAGATTTCAAACTACCATGGTGAATGGTCAATCGTGAAATACTGATTATTCGCTATTCAATGTTGTTTAGTTAAGACTGTCTATTAATTGTTATTTAATCACACAGATCTTTAAAATAGTTAGCGCTTTTAAATTTGTTGGTTTCGCCTCCACAGCCGGCGGGGCTGCGTACCTGCAACGCAGCTGCTTTCGCTTCTTTTAAAAAATATGCTGCGCATTTTTTAAATTCCGATTTCATCCGAACCGAACCGAAAGAGGCTGCTTATGCAGGTACTGTTTTAGAATGGAAACATAATTCACAGACCATTTAATTAGGTGCGTTTACAAAACCAGTTCATCCCAAAACAGGTATCTAAACGAAATACGTTTAGTAAACGACATTGATTCGCGGTTCAATTTCGTTTACATAAAAGAGCGGTTGCCCCATCGGGGCATTTGGTGGGTAGCAATTAATAAAAAGGATATGTTACGTTCCATTGGAACGTTTGGTGTTACTGGCGTTAGCACCATGCGTTCCGATGGAACGCTTTTCCATTCTGCTTTTCCTACCCACCAAATGTTCCTATGGAACATAAAACATTTAACTAAACGATATTTATTCACGCTTGCCAACAATCACGGTTTACCAATTACATTTCACGGATTAAAGCGTCGTTTTATACTTGACATACTTTTTTAATCTACCTGCGAGAATGGATTATGGAATCCATCTCGCATATAGGATTATGTCCAGGTAGATAGGTTTTACTGAAAAATTGTACGCCGGAAACTTTGGTGCAGCAGTATTTTTAGTTGGATTGGGATTAGCGTCGGCTGAATTGGTATACCAACCATCAAATTTAAATCCTGTCCTTGTTATGGTGGGAACATTTTGAACCAGCTCACCGGCGATCCCATTAACAAATGTTGTATCACCGGCTGCATTTGTCAAATTAAGTATGAAGGCTATCTTACAGGTTTTATCAACTGCCACCTCGCTTTTTTTGCACGAGCTAGCCAGGCTTGTAAAGCCTGCAACTACAAGGATGGAGATCATTATTTTTATTACTGATATCTTCATGATTTTATATTTAAAAGTTATTTCAGGATATGCTATTTACTAAATTGCATCCCAATTACCAGCCCGGATTCTGCGTAAGTGTTACACCGCTTTTTTTGTAAAAATCGATTTGGTAGGCAGGCACACTCTCCAGGTAATTCCTGTCGAGTACAAATCCATTGCTTGTATTTCTCACCGTTTGGGAAACTTTCACATAGCCACTGCCTGTTGCAACATTTCCTGCGGAAGTAACATTACCATTAATATCTGCAAGAATGAGGGCTTTTGTAACAGAACTCTTGGTAATCCACGCACCCAGGTTTTTTTTGGGATACAGCTCGGTGTTTGCATAATTGATCTTTCTCCAACGTTTGATATCATGTAAACGAAAGCCTTCATAGAGTAACTCCAATCTTCGCTCACGGCGCACCTCCCAGATAAATGAAGGCACAGATGGATCTCTTTCAGCATCGTCATATACGGTTGCTCCAATTGCAGGCAAGCCGCCAATGATCTTCATATCCGGAAGCCTGGTCGCTGCTGCATAACCGGCTCTTTTTCTCAGGGCGTTGATCGTCTGGTCCACGTCGCTTTGAGCCACTGTGTACAGTCCCATATCAGCCAGTTCGGCGGCTGCTTCAATATAGTTCATCATCACTTCACCAAGCCTGATGATCGGAGCATCCGTAATATTAAAACTCTGCACTGCATAAGCCTGTGTTTGCGTCGCTTCATCCAGGAACTTATAGCATTTAAAACCTGTTGCTGCGTAGCCGGTTTCGATATACTGCAAGTAAAACCTGTCTGTGCGGAACGTATTCGCTAAGCGTGGATCCCTGTTCTTCATTTGGTTAGTTGCTGTTTGATCGCCCAAATAGAGAGGATTTATTCCTGCGGTTGTTTTGATGGGCAAACCATTGGTACACAAGTAAGCGTCAATGACATCTTTGGATGCGGCGTTGCCCTGAATTGTATTCTCGTTATTGCCAGATGCGATCGCATGAGTTACCTCACCGGTATTATAACTGCGATACAGGATCATCTCTTTTTTTACGGCGCCCGTTCCACTGATATCAATGGTACTGCAAAGCTTTTGATAGATATCGGCTACCGAATAACGGCCCGTAGCCATCACTCTCCCTGCGGCGTCTTTAGCTGCTTTTAAGTATACCGCAGCCTTGGCTTTGTCATCAGCGGAACTTTTAGGGTCGTACTTTATCTTAGTGCCGACAAACAGCATTTGCCTTGATATGAAAGCGTCTACCACATCCTTCGTAATTACCAGCCCCGTTGGCCCTGTCAAAAGATCGTCTGTTTTAACATTCTGGGCAGCATATACAAAATCCTCCAGAACCTTATCCATTACAAAAGTGGCGGCATCACGGGTTTTATAAAGGAGGGTATCAGTGTCTTCCAGGGCCCTATCGTAATAAGGTACATCGCCAAAAGAAAATACAAAATCCGAATAATCCAATGCTCTGAAAAACCGGGCGATCCCAATCCAATGCTTTGAAGCAACATCGTCAGTAAACTTCATTTTAGAAACCCGGTCAACGAATATATTGTCCTTTCTTATCTTGCTAAAAAAGGCGTCCCAACTGCCTCCACTATTTGTTGCCTGGTTAGCGAAACCGGGCAGGCTGATGCTCGTATAGTCATCATTTAGCACTTCATGAACAGAGTAAGCTCCACCTACATCATTGGTTCCAAAACCGGGGAACCTGTCTGCGTAGTATCCCATCGCAAAGGCCCTCACACTTGTTTCTGATTTCCAGAAATCGTCATCGGTAAAAGAGGCCAATGGCTCCTGGACTAGAAAATCTTTTTTACAACCGGTGGTTAAAAATATTGCACACACCAATATCAATAGTTTATTTTTCATACCGTCTAAATTAAAAGTTTATAAATCTATCTGCACACCAACAGACCAGGTTTTAAAATATGGATAGGTTCTTCCAAAGCTTTTTGCATCTGTAAATCCTTCAACTGAATTTTGCTGAATTTCAGGATCGATACTCATATCCAGTTTATCAATGGTGAACAGGTTTTCACCGCTTGCAAATATTCGTGCCCTGTTGATCCGGGCCTTTTGCAGCCATTGACGGGGAAGGGTGTAGCCAATCGTTATATTTTTAACCCTGGTATAAGCCATGTTCAATAAATAGCGGGTTTGTGGCTGCCAGTTTGCATTGTGATTATTTGCTCCCGGGTTCGATGGAGCAGGAAAGTATGCATTGGGATTATCGGGCGTCCAATAGTCCATCTGGTTTTGGTAAACAGCTTCACCTGCTGTAAACCCGGGAACAAAGAGTGACCCGGTTCCCCAGTAATCTCTTTTCCCTACGCCTTGCAAAAAGGAACTAACATCCAAACCTTTGTAGGTAAATCCAAGTCTTAACCCGTAAATGTAACGGGGGGTTGTATTTCCAATCACACTCATATCGCCATGATTAAGATTCGTTCCCTGCCCGAAATCAACAACACCATCCCCATTCATATCTTTATACTTAACATCTCCGGGACCATAATGGAAAGCTGAACTTGAATTGAGCGGATCCTGGTTGGGGGTTTTACCGCTATAGTTCCATGTTGGGTTGGCTGCGCCATTGTTACCTGTAAAATCGTCGGTTGTAAAAAGCCGGTCTGAATTATATCCCCAGATTTCACCCATTGTTTTGCCCTGGTAATTTGGAACATCATTACCACCGGGCAAAATACTTACTTCGCTGTTGGCAAATTTGGTGATCTTACCCGTTGCATCAGAAAGTGATCCCATTACGTTAAAACCCATTCCGTTGGCGAATTGCTTATCGTATGAAAGAGACAATTCCCAGCCCTTTGTAACCAATTCGCCAAAGTTGCGTTTGGAAGATGCTGCTCCAAGAGAAACAGGCAGTTCAATCCCCGAAGTAACCATGTCTTTGGTGGCACGACTAAACAGGTCAAACTCAACATTCAACGCATTTTTGAAGAATTTAGCATTGAGCCCAAGATCCAGTGTTTCAACAGTTTCCCAGGTTAAAGATTGGGCGATATTACCAAACACTCCCACGCTTGTAGGATTAAGGCCGGTGATCCACCAATTGGATGAGGAAGCGCTCATTGTGCGTAGATAAGAATTGCCTCCTACATCGTTGTTACCGATCGATCCCCATGAGCCCCGTATTTTCAGGAATGAAAGCGGGGAATGATCTTTAATGCCCTCCATGAACTTTTCATTGGTAATAATGTACCCTGCGGAGAATGAAGGGAAAGTACCCCATTTCTGGTTTGTAGGGAAGTTGGACGAGCCATCTCTCCTGATATTGGCCTCAAAGAGGTATTTGTCTTTGTATGAATAATTTAACCGGCCGAAATAACCCAGCGTTGACCAGTGTGTAGGATACCCGTTGGCAAATTGTGCCCCCGATGTAAGGTTTAGCGTTGGCCTCGAAGGAAGCATTAAGCCCATTGCTTTCGAGTACTGGAAATCAGCAATATAATACTCAATATCACCGCCGGCCATCAGCTTAAAACTGTGATCTTTTATGTTTTTGTTATAAGTAGTATATCCTTTTCCCACATTTCTTTTGATCCAGGCAGAATTTTCTATCACATAATCTTCCGCAGGGAAATAATTGGGCAGTACACTGGTTAAAGTAGGATCGATCCAACTGTTTATGCCTGAAATAGGTGAAGTTGCAATCACCGAATGCGAATTATCTATTGAGTAAGTATAATCCAGGTCGGCGGTCCAACCCTTCAGGAAGGTTATTGTTGATCCCAGCTGCAAACGGCCCTGGTCATCCGACTCTTTATTCATATGAGCCTGTTGGAGCTCAGTAAGAATATTTTTCATCGGCAAACCGTTGAATGTTCCGTACGGATAAGTTTCGGGGTAGCGATATATATTGAACCAATACTCATTGGCGCCTGCCGAAGCATTTGCCAACCTGAAATTAGGGTACTGCTTGTTAGAGATAAAATTCGTCACCGCCCCGCGGGCTGTAAACCAACTATTAATCTTTGACTCAACTCTAACTGTTCCGTTAAAGCGGGTAAATCTATCCGGCTCCGGGGTAATTTTCACTAATCCCTTCTGGTCCATCATACCAAAACTTGCATAATAAGTGGTTTTCTCATTGCCACCTGAAATGGAGAGATTATGTTTCATTTGGGGAGATGATGCATTCAGGAATACTTTGTCTGCATCATATGCACGATAAAAGTAAGTCTGCCCTGCCCTGCGCTCAAAGTCGCGGCCCTCTACCATCTCAGTCCCTAAATCCATGTTTCCGTACAGACTTTTCCATTGTCTCATCCGATCAATGCTCAAATCATCATAATAAGCACCCAATATATTAAAACTGGCTGTGGTGGGAGCCGTTCTCCTGGATTGCTGAAGCATATATCCTGCTCCATCCGCACCATCCGCAATTTTAGGTGTATTCATAGGTGAAGACCATGCGAAGCTATTGTTGTAAGAAACCCGCATCTCTCCTCTTTTACCCTTTTTTGATGTCAACAGGATCACTCCCCATGAACCTCTTGCTCCATAAATGGAAGCAGAAGCTGCGTCTTTAAGGATAGACACAGACTCAATATCCTGGGGGTTCACCATCATCATGTCCGGGATGGGAACGTTGTCCAAAAGGATGAGCGGTTTGGCTTCTGCATTTACAGAGCCATCAATGCCGCGAATATGTATTTCAGGAGATTGGCCGAGATTGCCACTTGAGGTAGTGATTAAAAGACCGGGGGAAGAACCCTGCAGACCACGGGCAAGATCAGCGACAGGACGTGAGCCCAAAGTCTTTTCTACATCAATGGTAGCAACCGCACCTGTAAGATTTGACTTCTTTTGGCTTCCGTAACCAACTACCACCACCGCATCTAAAGATTTGGAATCTTCATTTAATAAAACATTGATTTCAGACTCTTTGCCGACAACCCGCTCTTCGGTAATGGTACCTACAAAACTAAATACAATCGTTTGCCCCTTGTTTGCCTTGATAGCAAAATTACCAAGGGCATCGGTACTAGTACTTATATCTGAAGTCTTCCCTTTGACCTTTACTGTAACTCCGAGTAAGGGTCGCGAGCTTCCGTCTGTTACCTTGCCGGTTACTGTTTTCTGTTGTCCGAAAGTATTCAGGGCCGTTAGTAACATACTCAAAAACAACGTCAATATTCTTCTATTCATATGCAGATTTTAAGTTGATTGGAATTAAGTTTATATGGGTAATTTTTAAACAACCCTATTTTATCAGAAGTGTCTTGCGTTTTTAATAAACCGGCTTTTTCTGTTCGGGTTCCGCGAAATATTCACCACCGCATTTTATTAAAATCCCTTGCCCCGCTGTGAGCCAGATGCCGTTTTTATGACTTGCCTGAACCAATTGCCCATCTTCTCCAACGGAAATCGTCCATATTTTTTCCTGCTCGATTTTTGTTTTCAGATCGAACCTTGCTGATTTTTCCAGGCTGAGGTTTACTACCATCACATAGTTTGTACCGTTGGCGCTCACAAATTCACCCACCATCATGGGCGCATCCGTATCCAGCTTTTCCACCCACTTACCCGGCAATACGGGAAGTGATGATTCAGGAGAAGGTGATGTAAAATAAACGCCGGTAGAAGTTAATTGCTTTATGATGGGACCAAGGATAGCCATCTGCCTGTTAACTTCCTCGAGATACCGCCAGGTAAGGGTTTTATTTTCATCTTTATCGATTGGATTATAGCCGTATGCCTGGCCATGATAAGTGTACCACCTTACTCCTCCCGCCCCCGCTGCCAGGGATGTATAGACCTGGAAAGCTAAATTCGCAGGTGAAGGAATTGTTGTATACGGGCGGATCTGGTTGGAAGAAACAACATTCCAAAACGGGAGATTATATTTTATCGCTATGCGGCGTACCTCAACAAGATTGGTATAATAATTGCCGGCTTTTACCTTATCTACCATGTCCATCGACATTTCAACCATATAGTTATCGTAACTAAGTACCTGTGGTTTTACCTCATTTACAAAACGCTCAAGGTATTCAGTATATGTTTTTGTTCCCAGCTGTGATTTAATCTGGTCCATCTGCCAGATGGTAGCATAACTTGGATAAAGATTAATAGTAGCTAACTTTCCTGGGGCATATTTTTTAACTGCTGCAACTGCCTTCGCCAAAGCAGGAAATGCCAGGGATGAAGGTTCATCACAGATATGGTAACCAATAATCGACTTACTCTTACCGGCTTTTTTAACCATCTTTTTTATATAGGTATCGATTTCATCATCTGATAGTTTAAGCCAATCGCCACCGGTTAAATGAGGTCCCTCAGAGACCACTACCGATAGACCAAGTTTTTCGCACAGGCGATAATCCTGGGGATCCGCCGCGTCAGCAACAGTAAAGTGACTTGCTGCCATACCTTGCAGCCCTTTCTTATGATCAATAAATTTATTGTGGTGAAAATCCCGTCCAATGAGGAAAGCATCGGGAGAAAATTTTTCCACTTTATTATTACCAATCTGTGGTTCACCACCGGTTGTTGTTTGTGCAAAGGAACTTGCAAATAATGGCAATGCGATTACCAACAAAATATATCTAACTGAAAAATAATTGCAAAAGAATTTCATCATAATTTATTGAATTAATTTGGTAATGATAATTAAAGCACTTTCCAAAAATAGTTACTTGATATATGGTTTCCTGCTACTTTTGTTTACATTAATAATACAATTTTTCATAACCTTTTTAATACTGGATACGACATCTGCATGGGTGTGGCAATTGACTTTTCCTTTTCACCGGTTATAATTTTCACTAAATGGAAAGATGGATAAATACAAAGTCTGCTGCAGCATTTGCCTGTGGAAATAGCATTAACAATCGAAATATTAGCAATTTATTTTTCTATCCCGGGCGATAATTTTCCAGTTTCCGGTAATCTTTCCATTTTTTATAATGGAAGCTGTTTCATATAAAGCACAAGTAGGACAAATGTGAATTGGCAGAGCGTATAACAAATCCCCCACTTTCCACGTATGCCCTTCCGGGGCTTCCAATACCATATGCTCTTCACTGTGACTTATTATTTGCAGCTCCGGGGCATTTAAAAAGCGGACACGATTATTTAATTCATTTTCTGAAGCAATTGATTTATAGCCTAAATCAAGACATATTTTTCTTTTGTCGGGGAGCGAGATAATTCTTGTAATGACGAGTGCAGCAATCAAAAAATGCTGTTCAGGAAGCGCTTGCTGGTAGCCCATATCCCAAAAAATAAAAGTTCCCGGGCTGCATTCAATATTTTCTTCCAAAGCATATATG
The DNA here is from genome assembly GCA_025963635.1 of Ferruginibacter sp. Taxonomy (GTDB): domain Bacteria; phylum Bacteroidota; class Bacteroidia; order Chitinophagales; family Chitinophagaceae; genus Ferruginibacter. The sequence continues at coordinate 69,981 of JAOQAK010000072.1, read as the reverse complement.
GGAAATGTGGGAGATCCGCCGGCAATGATCTGCGGAAGATTATACCCTGCATTGCTCAAATCATTTTTCAATTGCATAACCGGGACCAGCAACTCTTTACAGGCCAGCCGGCGCAGTTCAATATCCTTTTCCCTGATATGCCCATCATAGAAATGCAAACCAACCGGCCGAATGCCTTCGAGCAATGCACATACACTATACAATTCATAAGCGTCCTTACCCGGCGCAATACCTGTGCGATTCATTCCAACATTCAGGTCAATATAGACCCTGATAACAAGCTTTTCTTTTATGGCTGCGGCCGAGATGTTTGCTGCTACAGCCGCGTTATCAACCAAACAGGAGAACCTGGTAACGGGATATTGCTTTAATAAAGAGAGCAATCTTTGTATTTTGGGAAGAGATGGCTGGTACGCTAACAATACGTCAGGGGCATACACAGATCCAAGCATTTCGGCCTCTGCGATGGTAGCACATTTAAATTTCCGAATGCCTGCTTCCATCATCATTAAAGTGGCTTCCCGTGTTTTATGAGTTTTTACATGGGGGCGCAATCGTTCCGGGTCATCGATCATGCTTTTGAGCATCAAAATATTCTCTTTCATCCGAAGTGGATAGATGATCAATGCGGGAGAATCAATTTCGTCTGGATGATCTATATCGTAAAAGGTATCTTTTTTCTTCATCGTTAACTCCAGGCTTTTCGCAGGAACCTCAGCCAGTTTTTATGGAAAAGATTTTCAATGTCCTCCTGCCTATAACCCCTGGCTGAAAGAATCGCCTGGTATTTTTGTAGATCAGCAATACTATTCATGTTCCAGGGAGCTTGTTCTGTTCCAAATATCCCATCCAAATCGCTTCCAATAGCCACATGGAGGCTGTTTCCTGCAACCTGGCAGATATGGTCCCAATGATCTACCAGGTTTTCGAGCCTGATATTCAATTGCCATGGATCAGAAATGGTGTCTATGAAACGTGCATCCAGCGCCCAACAATCCAACATTCCGCCAATAACGGCATCCCGTTCAATTAATTGCTTTATTTGTTCATCTGTCAATTGACGCTGGGTAGGTACAATTTTTCTAACATTATGATGACTTGCCCAAACCGGCCCCTTGTAAAGATCCATTGCTTCGTTAAAACCATCATCCGTAAGATGGGTAACATCCAGTATAAGGTTAAGCTTGCTCATCTCCTTTAATAACTCTCTTCCCGGCAATGTAAGGCCGCCTTCCCTTTTTGTACCGGGAGCATACCGGCCATCGCCAAAATGCGAGAGACCAACTGCCCTTAGTCCATATTCATATGCCTTGTGCAGGTAAGAAATGTCCACTAAAGAGTCTGCACCTTCCAGGCTTAAAATATACCCGATGGGTTTGGAGAGATCGGGAATTTCTTCATTATTCCATAAATCAAAATGAGCATCGAGCTGTTCCACACTTGTTATCTGAACCATCTCGCCCAGCACTTCCATCTCTCTATACCATGCAAGCTGGGCCTGCGTCATCGCCCAGGCCTGCTGCGGTGAATTCCAGCCAGGAAATGAACTTCCGTTGCAACTATAGCGCGACAGCTGGGTGGCTACTACAAAGCCAACCTTACCTTTTCTTAACTCACGAAAACACACTGTACCATTACCTCTGTCGGGTTTATCCTTCATATGCATCTCCCTTTGGCGTATTTCAGCCAGTGGACGGGTAAGATCCCTGTTCCACTCCATAGCATTCATCGCAAGATCAAGATGACCGTCAAAAATAAGTGTAGCACTCATATATCAGGATTTTATAAGTATTTTTTGTTTTACTGCAGTAGCTGCTTTTTTGGTATAGTTGAATGGATACTTTTCAATAATATGATGTATTTGGTAACTAAATTGGATAAATAAATGATTCCATCGTTTAGCGTCCCCGTTTTCATATTTATAAAATCCCTGGTTATTTTCCATACCCAATCCACCTGATCCAATGATGTTTTTTAAAAAATCCGGAATGTCGCTATCTTTTGATAATTCGCGATTAAGATCTTCCATAACCAATCCATAAGCATAAGTTCCCATCAAATCCATATACCGGAAATTGCCTGAGAAAGGCAGGTAATAGCCCGCATCATTTCTGCAGGCCCTGTCGATATCTTCGATGGAAGCGTACCCATTTTTTACTAGAAAAAATGCTTCACGGGCCATAGCGCAAAACATTTTTGCACGAATACTGACCGAATGGGAAACGAGATATGGATCCTTATTCCAGTTTGCTCTTGCATTGTTGAATAAAATATCCACCAGTGTCTTGTCTGTATTGCCATTTATGATTATTTCGAGAAAATAAGTAACATGGGCCGGCTCTACCCAATTAACACCAATTAGCCGCTTAGGATAAAGGCAGGCTTCCTGTAAAGTGCAAAGCGGAATGCTTTCAGTATTGATAGCGATAATCGAATCAGCAATGAGGTTCTTTTCCATCAGCTGAATCGCTGCTCTTTTTTCCGCAAGATCTTCAGCGGTAATGGCGATTGCAATACTGTAACCAGGTTTATTAACACCGGTCATTTCCTCCGGCGCCGATTGCAATCCTTTGAAGATCAGTTTAGATAAATCATGGAAATGAGCACTTATGTAATTTACCGCCTGGTTTTTGTCTGAGGTTACAAGGGTAACGGTGTGCTGTGCCTGTAATAAACAAACACAAATGCTGTAAGTCAATTTCCCGCTCCCAATTAACAATACCGGGGATGACGCATCTTTAAAAGCCATAGGTGTATCTATATTTTTTCTTTAAACCAAACAGGCAGTACCCCAGGCAACCCTGCAACAAGCTGAATTTACAAAATGATTAGTTTGACAACCTGGTGTATTAGATTTTATATCCTGACCAAACAAAACTAAGTCTCCCCCAAATGGCTTTATTCCACTTTTATTTACATTTATAATATTATCATTCACCTTTAATACAAAATACTTAAAGTCTTTCAGCGTCTACACCTCGAAGAACTTTTTAATATTGGCCGTAAAAATTACGCATATAAAAACATTTTCCAGTGATCCGATTTTGATTGATTTTTATAAAGATGCAGCAGCCGTTTTTGAAAAGAAAATAACGGCACTGGACCAGGCATTACCGCATGGGCGGGAAGAGCGGAAGGCAGCGATACACAAGGAGTTGGATAAGCTGGAAGCGTTGTTAAACGACCTTGATCCGGAGTTCGTGAAGATTTTACAACGGAGCAGGAAATCTTATAATTACTATACATTAAAGCGCATCAAAACTTCCTGGAGTATTTTATTTTCCCGATGCCTTTTGAAAGCATCTCCGATTGAAGCCTTTTGCTAATCATTCATAAAAAATGAATGCTAACATCAAACATGGGCAAGATTTCAAAAAGGCGGCCATAACAAAACTAGTAACTTAAAAATAAAAAGACATGGACAAAGAATTTGACCTTCTCGCGGAATATAAGAAAGACCGGGATGTAAAGACGAAAATAAATATCTATGGATAGGTATTGCGGCAATGACAATAGCAGCTTTACTGACTGGGCATTATTTCAATGGACATTCAAGATTATAACGGCAAGCCATTAAACTCATCCGCTCACAAACTTTCTCCGTGCCACATGCCCTGGTTTACCCTACACCCTCATGGTGTCCGGCAGCCAGTTTTTCACCGATCTTTTTATTTCATCTGCAGATAAGTTTTTGGCGAGCGTTAGCTGAATTAATGCAGCCAATTCCTCATCTGGTGCAAAACGCAATGCAGCCAATTGGCCAAAGGAGAGTAATGGTTCAATATCTTCCAGCCTTTTCTGCGTGAGCTGGTAATACCTCAGGCGCATTTCCAGCCTGATCATCCTGTTTTGATTGGTAAGTGAGTAATGTTGGCGCATCATAAATGATAACCACCCGATCAATACCAAAACGGCGGCAACCATCATCCACAATAAAGATTGCCCTTGATCATTCACTGCCTTTCGCACGCTTACTATGATTAACACGAGAATTACCGGGTAAAATATAAAATGATGGGGATAATAGTACTTCTGATGATTTTTATATTGCTGCTTCATAATCTTATAAATTCGGTTAGTTTTTGTAAACTGTAATCAGGCCATGGAAACGCTATTTGGCAGTATACTATTCGTTTATTTATAAATATACGTTAAAGCAAATAGTTTTGTAAATTTGATGTCTGCCAATTACACCGGAACTGTGCTGGTTAATTAAGATTACGAACTTGCTATTCTAATATCCCCACAAAAAATCGCTTTTTACAGCCTCTGCAAAACAGACTTCTGTAAATATCCAAACCCTCCTTCCGCAAAAAAAGTAGTATTTCAACTGTTTACCAAAAAGAGGACGGATGAGAACTTTTCTATCAATTGTTACATTGTTCATATTGGCGCCAGCGTGTTACGGGCAGGGCTTATCAGTTGACAACTTGTTTTCAGTTATCTCCTTATCCCCTTCCAAATGCGAAAATCAATTATCTGCCAAAGGATTTTCATTAAAACTTAAAGAGCTTCAAAACGACACCTTGCTAAGGGTGTACGATTACACGGGCACAAAGCACCTTAAGGTAGTAGATTCCATTAGCCGTTGCGTATCCAGAACGGATACTAAAGAAAACTGCTACCTCACTTACGAAACGGCTTCCTCCCATGAATTCAAAGAAATGATAGCGGCTTTAAAAGCTGCAGGATTTTATTGCAAAAAGCAAGACAAGGGAGATAATTTATCCGGACTGCTATTTCAAAATAAAGACCTCTCGGTAAGTACCAATATCACCGCAACGGATACCATCAACAGGTACACTTTGCAGTTTCATAAAAGGATGTTTCCACGAAAAAAAGATATTTATTACGCCAACGATCTGCTCTCCTTCACTTCCCACGAATACCTCGTATATTATTTCGGTGAAGAAAATGTGAAAACGGATGCTTACGTTGTAGGAAAAGATCATACCGTAAAATGCTCTGTTTTGTTTGCAAATACCAACCGGCAGGTAGTGTTTATCTGGGCGGATGATGTGAATCTCTGTGGCATATCGGGTCTCCTTTTCGGTGGACAGTTAAACTTGAAAAGTTCGTCGCAATTAGGGAAGTATGTTGAAGAAAACAATTGGTCGCTAAAAAGTGGTATCCGGCCCGGCATGTCTTTAGAGGAATTAAGATTGCGCAATGGCAATGATTTCAGGTTCTATGGTGGAAACTCCGCCAATACTGGCCTGGTGATCCCAACCGGCGATGGCAAACTGGACTTTAAAAAGGAAGAAATTGTACTAGGCTGCCTGAACTGCCGTGATGATAAATTCAATACCGCCAGGGTAGTAAACGCCGACGATTCTATCGAAGAAGGAAGGGTGCTCTTTATACTATCTGTAATGCTGAATCCTCAATAACAAATATTGGTTGCGTGTTCGCACTAAATTGATCTGCAGGCTGAATCGCCGCAATATGAATTACCCGGCCTCAAAACATTATCCAAAAACTAAACTAACTTGCTGCTTACTTTACTGTTCCATTCATCAATTAAACCATCCTTTATGCCAGATGTGCAATATTATATCATTGGATTATCTGTAAGTGTTATACTACTTGCCGGTATTGTTGTTTTTTGGAGAAATAAGCGGAGCAAAGGAAGGTAAGTGCCGGTATAAAATATACGAGGGATAGCAAAGAAGTTGAATAAATTTTAAAAAATGTTCTTTCTTCTCTTTGAAATTAAAAAATGCGATCTCCAACCAAAACATCCGTTTAACTCAAATGAATTGATGGTGAACTTCTTCCTACTCTTTCTTCAATATACATTTTACTCCGATGCTTCTCAAAGCGACGGTAATTTTAACTGCATTATACATTATCTATATAGCGGCGCTTGAGCCGAATCCTCAACAATCATGAATTTTTTATCTGCTTATTCTATCCCTGACTGGACACTTATTTTACTGGCTGCTTTCATCATCGGACTTTCAAAAGCAGGATTAAAGGGAATAGATATGATGAATGTGACGATTATGGCAATCGTTTTTGGAGGAAAGGCTTCCACCGGCGTTGTATTACCGTTGTTGTGTTTTGCAGATATTATGGCGGTAATTTATTATAACCGCCATGCACAATGGTCACATTTCTGGAAGTTGATCCCCTGGATGATGGTGGGCATATTAATCGGTGTATTTGTTGGTAAAGACCTTGATGAAGCCATCTTCCGAAAACTAATGGCATTAATCATCATTCTGACTGTAATTATAATGATCGCGTTGGAATTCAGGAAAACAGAAGCGGTCCCGGGCAATAAATTGTTTGTAGCCAACATGGGTTTAATTGCCGGCTTTACTACGATGCTGGGCAACCTGGCGGGTGCATTTTCCAATATTTATTTCCTGGCGATGCGCATGCCGAAAAATGATTTCATCGGCACGGCGGCATGGGTGTTTTTAGTTATAAATCTTTTCAAACTTCCCTTCCAGGTGTTCTACTGGAAGAATATTACTGCAATTACCTTGCAAACCGACCTGTTATTGCTTCCTGCGCTTATCGTTGGTTTTGTAGCGGGCATCAAAATCGTATCCAAAATAAAAGATGACGGTTACAGGAAAGTAGTGATTGTACTTACATTGCTGGGGGCGATCGTGATCCTTTTTAAAAGATGATCCGGTAAAACTGATATTCTTCCTGGGGCAATGAATCATACCTCACTGGTGTTATGTCAAGCGTGAATTGTCTGTGGAGAATCATCCAATAATAACGGTTTACCGATGACAATTCACGGAGCAAAGCGTCACTTTACACTTGACATAACACTGGCATCCGCCCGGCAGCCTGCATAATTGTGAACGCTTAGCATCAAATACCGCACAGTTGTTAGAGACTTGCCCCACCGTCCATTTCAACAAATTCAACATGCTAAAGAAATAGCTAATTTTGCCGCCATTTTACGCCCCGGAAACTTTTCGGAAATTTTAAAAAAAATGCAAACCCAGGTATTAATATGCAAAACAAGGTGATCTACATAATGGGCGTGTCCGGTAGTGGAAAAACTACCATTGGAAAACAGCTAAGTGAAAGAACAGGCTACCCCTTCTATGATGCAGATGATTTTCATATCAAGGAAAATATTGCCAAAATGAACGCAGGAATAGCTTTAACAGATGAAGAGCGGTGGCCCTGGCTCGAAAACATACACGATTTTGTGAGCCGGGAGATAGCATCCCAGACCATTATACTGGTTTGTTCCGCCCTTCGGCAGGTGTACAGGGGCCGGCTGAGCCGGAACATTGAAGCGCAATGCAAATGGGTTTTCCTGCAAGGGGATTACAATACCATCCTGGAAAGATTAAACGAAAGAAAAGACCACTATATGCCGGCAACTTTATTGCAATCGCAGTTTGATACACTTGAGATTCCCGCAAATGCAATATTGGTAGACATTATCATGCCTCCCGGTAAGATCATTGATGCTATAATTGCCTCTTTAAACGAATAGTGATCCCTGGTGCTGAAGTTAAATAATGAAAATGAATGTTAATTTCAAAAGTGCATGCATAAGCACTTTCGATTACATGCCCGACAAGCATTTCCTGAGGTGGTGCCGGCAAGCCCGGATTTATTTAAAAAAATACCTGAGGGCCTTCGCCACTCCATCGTTGTTGTTGGTATCTGTCACGTGATCTGCCACCCTCTTGATCTCATCCGGTGCATTGCCCATCGCCACCCCGATGCCCGCAAACTCGATCATTCCCTTATCATTGTAGTTATCCCCTATCGCAATGATCTCGCCTTTATGAAGACCGTATTGATTTAGTAGAAAAGCAATGGCATTCGCCTTGGATGCCTGCAGGTTCATCACTTCCAGGTAGCCCGCCTGGGATTGATATATATTTAGTTTCTCCCGGTGCAAATTCAGCAGCTGCCGCTCAACATTGTTGATGAGGGCGCTTTCCCCTGCTATTAATATTTTATTAGGGCCATTGTTTGAACTGCGCCATTCTTCCATGGTGGATTCAAATGGCTGAATTTTTATTTTAACTGTGGTAATCGCCTGCTCTTTTACTACCAGCTTACTTTCCTTTGCAGTAAACCAGTCCATCCTGCTATAATACATCACCGACACATCAAACGGAACCAAGTGCTGGTGAATACTTACAACCTCCGGTAAATCAACGCTGGCCTCATAAATAATTTCTCCATTATGGAATATATAGCTGCCATTTAAACTCACTACCGGCATGGTCCCCGGTACTACCTGTTGAGTAATGGGTAATATGCCATGTAAGGGTCGGGCAGAAATGGGTACCACGATAATGCCCATATCTAATAATCTTTTGATCTCTTTTTTGTTGGCTTCGCTGACGGTATGGTCTGTTTGTAATAAAGTACCATCCATGTCAATAAAAACGGCTTTGTACATTGGTTGTATTGAAAATGAGAAAGGGCGCAAATATAATTCCCTTTGACGACGCAAACCAAAATGGATATCAAAACCATTTTTCCCCAAATATTATGGCATAAATGTTGAATTATTTTTATATGAAAGTTGATTTTGAAATGCAGAAGATAGAAAATTTACTACCAGCGAATAAACTTTATGCTACGTCGGATGCCTGACACGATGTGTAGTTTTACATAGCTAATTTGATTTGAAAAACAGTATACAGTAAATATTTAAAAACAACAAGATTTTGTATGAACTCTAATTCTAAACAACAGGAGATTTTACTCATGACCAATACGCGTTTTTCTTCCAGGAGATGGTTAAAAATAAATGAGACAGCTTCAGACAAAAATTTATCCCAAAAAGAACAATTGAAGGAGGCTTGCTGGAATGGTTTGGCCCCGGAGATATTACCTGAGTGCTTTGACAATATCAACATCAAATTGCATACACTTTGGGAAATCAATGACGCCAATGCTTTTATCGATCTTGAATTTGGTGGCTTTATGGAGAGAAAGGCTGGTGAGTATTCTGTTAATCCATACGTATTTATGGAGGTGCAGGTTTATAATTAACATTCCGGATTTTTTTGGCTAAGGTGACAAATACTCACTTTTTGAAGCTCGTGCAATAGCTCACATTATCAGTGGCAAACATCTTTTGTTTTAAGATTTGATGATAAACATTCTTCCGGGCGGATTTGCTTATTCCCGGCCAACGCTCCTACACAAATACATCATTGCTATTTCCATCGGCTTTCATTTCCGTATCATGCAAATTGGTCTACAAAGACCGCTGAGGAGAGAATTCCCCTTTAAACTTCTTGATCTTATTACATACATCAGTTGGTAATTTGGCCACTTCCGCCTGGCCCCTATTTTGCTAGTCAATTATTCTGATATCATTATTATGAATAAAAAACAACTGGGGCACACCGACTTGCAGGTGGCTCCCCTCGCTTTCGGTTGCAATGTATTCGGATGGACGATAAACGAACCAAAATCTTTTGAATTGCTGGACGCTCTTGTTGCTTCCGGATGTAACCTGCTCGATACTGCAGATGTATATTCAAAATGGAAACCTGGCAATGCGGGTGGAGAATCAGAAACCATTATTGGCAAGTGGATGAAGCAAAGGAACAACCGTTCCAAAGTAATTGTTGCTACCAAGGTGGGGGGCGACATGGGGAAGGGCAAGGCGCTTTCAAAAGAATGTATTCTTTCCGCGGCAGAGGACTCCCTGCAACGATTGCAAACAGATTACATCGACCTGTACCAAACACATTTTGATGACGCCGCAACACCAGTAGAAGAAACCCTGGAAGCATATGCACAACTTGTAAAACAAGGCAAAGTAAAATGGATCGGCGCATCCAACCTGGCACCCGCCCGCTTAACTGAATCGATCGAAGCGAGCAAAAAGAACGGCTACCCTGTTTATCAAACTTTGCAGCCGCAATACAATTTATGTGAGCGTGAACTTTATGAAAAGGAACTGGAACCCATCTGCCTTCAAAATGGATTGGGCGTTTTAAACTATTACTCACTCGCTGCCGGCTTTCTTACAGGAAAGTATCGAAGCGAACAGGATCTTGGTAAAAGTGTTCGCGGAGGTGGAGCAAAAAAATATCTCAATACCAAAGGATATGCGATTTTGCATGCGCTGGATACCGTGGCCGCGGAACTTGACACAACAGCAGCCACTGTGGCAATCGCCTGGTTGATTGCAAGGCCATCAATAACAGCTCCTATTGCCAGTGCTACCAATATGGCTCAATTAAATGAGCTGTTAAAAGCCACTTTTCTTGAATTACCGGCTGATGCGGTTGATCTGCTAAATATCGCAAGCGACTGGAAGTAAGTCAAAATATTTTCGATTGCCGCTAAACACTATTCCCGTCTTTTATTCACCTCCTGCCTTTATCACAAATCTTCGCAAGCAACGCCGTGTGGAATTATTTCCCGTGTTGCAAATTTTATTTTGCATTATATGTTTAAAATGCCCTATTACAACCCAGCCGTTCCTAAATAAGTATGGCATAGATTTTACGGTCTTTCAATGGAATCCCGGTAGCTAATCTGCACCGGTATTTAATACTTCGTCTTTTTTTATTAATTAATTTAAAACCAAAAAACATGAGCTTAAATGAAGATAATCTTACAGGTAATAATACGGAGGGCGCCTATCCCAACCTGCCATTAAAAGTTTTGTCGGCCTCCTCTATCATTGGCGACAAGGTGCACAATAAGGAAGGCGAACACCTGGGCCAGATCAAGGAGATCATGATAAATGTGCAGGAAGGAAGGGTTGAATATTTCATTATTGAATTTGGCGGATTCCTGGGGATTGGGGAAAAATATTTCGCAATACCATTCGACCTGCTAACCGTGGACCCAGAAAACCAGGCATTTATCTTTGATCAGAAAAGAGAAATGCTTGAAAAAGCACCAGGGTTTGATAAGGACCATTGGCCCGAAACCAACATTCATTACTATGATGCTGATGCTCACTGGAGCTTTATGTAATTTGACAGTCGACAGTAATTTTACACCTCAACAAATGTAGTTATGACTGAAAAGGATTTCAATATTAGTATCATAAAGCCGGTACAATTTTCATTAGCAACCAGTAAAATCGCGGTGGAAAACGCCACTGATGCGAGGGCCAAAGAGTTTGCCGGATTCGAACTTGCTGAAACAACCGTGCTGCTTTCCGTCTTAAAAGATTTAGAAACTATTTTGCCCGAAATGGATGAAACAGCAAGAACTGCATTTAATGAAATCGAATCCCAGGAAGTAGGTGCTGAATTTGATCGTTTGTATATAAAAGCGCAGCTTCAGACTCACCGGCTCCTGCGTGACCTTACAGAGGAATATATAAAACAGGCGCCTGGCGATCATCTTATTGTCGATGAGTTGCAAACCCGGCATATTGCTGCGTTGGCGTTGGTGATGTTCAAAGAACATGTTGCCATCACCGAACGGCTCAGTAAAGAATTATCCGGCGAAAGTGAATAATTTCTAAGTATGTTAATTTTCGTACAGAGCTCTGAAGAAATTGTTTTATTTTGAATTACAATTCTCTGGCATGGCATTAGAAAAAATAACACGCATTGTTGAAGCCCGGATGAAACTCAAGGCCCGTTTTGAAGAAAAGATAAAGAGTACTCCTTCTATTGCGGATGAGCAGCCAATGGGCTCCGGCAAACTTAACCGCCACGGTATGCCTTCTGTGCCTGTTGGACAAATCGTTACGAAAAAATGGCCGGTGCTTGACCTCGGAATACAACCTGATATCCCAATAGATAAATGGAAATTGATCATCGATGGTGCTGTCGATCATCCCGTGACGCTTACCTGGGCTGATTTTCTAAGCCTGCCTCAAACGGAAGACAGTTCAGATTTTCATTGTGTAACCACCTGGTCGAAATTAAATATGAACTGGAAAGGCGTCCGGATGCTTGATCTGGCAGCGTTGGTCCAACCATCAGAGACTGCTACTCATATCATGTGCCATGGATACGACGATTATTCTACTAACATTTCAATGGAAGAAGCTTTGAAACCCGATGTTTTATTGGTTCACACAGTAGAGGGAAAACCTCTTCCAATAGAGCACGGAGGTCCTGTGCGTATGATAACGCCGCAGTTGTATGCGTGGAAAGGGTCAAAATGGATCAGCCGGATTGAATTTATGACTGAAAACAAGCGAGGTTTCTGGGAAGAACGTGGCTATTCAAACACTGCCTATCCCTGGAGAAACGACCGGTATAGTTAAGTACTTTCAGGATGATAAATCTTTTATAGAGCAGCCATTTGCTTAAGGAATTTTTCAGAATTTATTTTTACATTTTCAGGAGGATTCATGCTTAAAGATTTTTTAAAATTAATGATAGCATTCTTCTGATCTCCCTTTGTGAAATAAGCTTCTCCCAGGCTATCCCAGGTGTTGGGACTTTTTGGGAACCGTTTGGTATTAAGCGTAAGTATTTCAATGGCTTTATCAGCCTGGCCGGCATTTAATAGTTGGTACCCATATAAGTTAAGTTCATTTTCGGTGGATTTTGCCACCGCATCATTCATTAGCTTTTCTGCTTCCCCGGTTTTATTCAATTCCTTAAGTATTCCTGATTTGATACTTAAAGTTGCAAAACTATTGTTTTGTGCAATGGCTTTATCAATCCAGGTAAGGGCCTGGTCGAGATTTGTTTTATTAAGAAGCGCATAGTTTGCTGCGCTGGAAAACCCTTGCCAATTGAATCCTGCAGTACCTTTTAATTCTTCCGCAGCATTCGCCATTACAATGTTATCCACTGCGAATTCTATCTTCACAGGAAACTGCTTTTTTTCCCAGTTTAAAACAAGGTTAGCAGTATTTTTTGTGACATTGGTAAAGTCATATGTTAACATCTCCGTAAAGGGAATGGATTGTAAAGTAATTGGCGCTCTGAGTTCATCTTGTTTCATATCATAAAAAAAGCTACCCCAGGATCGGCTGTCCTCCGACAGAATGACCTCACCGGTATTGTCATTATTGACAACAAAAAATAAACCATAGGTGCCTGCTTTAACCGGTTTACCTTCTACAAGTGCATTATGAGAAAACCTGATCGTAGTATTTTCATTGGCGCCCGCTCTCCACGGAGCCTCGTTACCAGCACCAAAAGCCTGTTTATTCCAGCCATAAGGCACCAGGACGCCCCACACTTCACGGTTTTTAACCGAAGGTCTCGAATAGTCAACGGTAACCGTCGAAATACCGATGGTTTGTGTTACTACTGCAGCAGGACTAGGTATACGCGGCGTTGTAATTCCCTGGCCCGCGGAAGCAAGCGATAGCAATCCAAAAAACAATGTTTGTAATACCATCCGGACAGAAATCTTAATCATTGGAAAGGTTTTAAGTGAAATAATCAATGCGCATTTTAAATTACAAATTGATTTTAAAGTGTGTCGAATTTATTTGCTCAATCCCATAAAAATGAACCTTAATGCCGGAGAACGAATCTTAAAGCGTGTTCATTCATCTTTACAGTTTCATAACAACGATAATTTATTTACAACGGTTATTATCAAAACTATTGCTTTGCCTTACCTCGCTGATGCATATTAAGCGCCGGATCGCACATTTACTGCCGCCGCAATTTTACATTTTATAACCTGTCTGTCCATTTTATGGAAAAGATCGCCGGGCTCGATTTACAGAGCCTGCGCTGGTAAAGGGTTTCAATGGTTGGCATAAATCCTGTGTTTACCTCCATGATAAATTTTTCGACAATGCAGTTTGACACCGGTTTTAACATAAGCCTGTCATGCGCTAAGCAAATGGATTTAGTAAATATGCCATTGAAAGGTTTGCGGAGAAGCCATTCATCAAAGTGCTGACAAGCAAGTTAACCGGTTTTTAGATAGAATTCTACACCGCCCGGACCAAAAATCTGAGGCAATCACATGTGACTTTTCTATGCTTTACGGGCTGCAATTGGCTTTCCTTTGTGGTGCCAATATAGCGGCAATGAAATGGAAACAACGCTGATAAACCATTCATTCCTGCTATTGGCAAGTCCCGTTTTTAAATCCACTATCCAGATCAATCCTACCTGGCTACTGACCAGCCAGTTGCTTACCATCTTAAACCAGTTAAAAAAACAAAAATGACAACACAATCTACTCCCGAGTTGAGTTCCCCTTTAAAAAACCTCCGTAAAATGGTAGGTCTTGCCGTTGGGAATTCTATGCCATCGGCCGTTCAAAGAAACAGTTTTATTGTAAATGAAGTACCCGATGAGTTTCACATTGCAACTGATGAAATAGCATTGTCAAATGTTCTTGACCGACTTCTCCATACCATCGTCAACAGTTCTAAACACAGTTGCATCCGTGTTAAAGCAAAGGAATACGATGACATTATTTTTTTGTGTGTAAAAGATAACAGCAGCTTTAGTGACTACCACGCTAACGATCATATGGATGAGGTAAAGCAACTTGCACGAAAAATGAACGGAAGCGTAACTATCGAGAATACGGAAAATAATTCCACCAAAATATTACTGACTTTCCCAAATTTCCCGAAAGCTGCATAGTATTTTACTTTACAGCATATCTCCAGACTCATTCCCGGATGGCGGTTTTAACAAGATCAAGAAAACAGCTTAAAAAATAGTATTGTTCTTAATCCCGGAAATTGCCGGCCACCTGGCTTAGCCGGTTCTTTTTATCCTGGACCTTTTTTTGAATTGCGGCATTTTCTGACCTGGATAAACCGTTTAAAATAGTTAAGGCTTCGGAGAGCAACATTCTTCTTTGTTTTGAACTGGAGATGATCTGGCTGGCATCTGCTCTTACCAGGTTGCAGTCAACCTGCGCTAAACCAAGTTCCGTATTCAGTTCGTCAATTTTCTTTTCGAGTATGGCATTCCTGGTTTTAACACTATTATCACTATTCTCCACACTTTTCGCCGCGTCAATCCCCTGCTTTGCAACGCGATCATATTCTTTTTGAAGGCTGCTGTGCTGGCTTTGCAGGGTATTGTTCCGACTTTGAAGACTATTGTTTTGGCTTTGAAGGTTGCTGTTGAGAGAAGTTAGGGTGGCAATTCGTTTGTCTTTTTCCAGACTTTGCTGTTTGTAAGCGCTGGTTTCTTCCTTTGCCTCATTAATGGCAGCTGCTGACTTAGTGTCTACCGTGTTTTGTAATAATTTCAGTGCATTTTCAAGTGAAGCAATCTTTGTGTCCTTTGTCAATATCGCATTTTTGGCCATCAATAATTCCTTCTGATCGGGATTCAACATAAGCTTTTCTTTACTGAGTGCATTTCTCAGGTTTTTTAGCGAGTACCTGTTTTCTAAAGCAAGCCTGAATGAAGTAATCATATTAACAAATAAGTTCTCATCCGCTTTATTGGCAAAGTCCAGCATTTCATTTCCAATACTGTCAATGCTTACACGAAAGGCTTCTTCTTCAGAAGCAATCTTTGCATTCAAATCAATCAGCTTACTTTTTTTTGTTGTGTCGATTGCCAGGGCGGCATATGCTTCATCGAGGCGTTGCAGTTCATTAAAATGAGCATGCAGTATTTCATCCCTCATGAGCAACTCACGCTGCTGGCTGCCGACGATGTTTTCTCCGTCGTTTATTACCATGGTATTGCTTGCACGCAATGCAGGCGAATCGTTTCCATAGAAGGCTAGTATAACCAACCATAGAAATCCGGCGCTTACAATCGAAATGCCCGCTATTTTAACCAGTCTTCTCCTTTTGCTCCTCTTTGCAAACTTTTGCATAGTGTTTAATTTAAACAGCGTTAAAATGTTTCCTGCCTGTTACAGGCATCAGAACTGGAATGCCAGTCCAACCTGGCCGCCGACAGAGGAAATTGGTATTTTTTGCTCAAGCGTTTTAGAAGGTATATTTGGATTATTGTCACTCGTATTGGTAGTATATGTTTTAACGAATTCAAGCTCCCGGGAGCTTACTGACAACGTATTGGTCATATCTTTTCCATTCACCAAAAACTCCGTAAGCGATTTTCTGTTTACGATGAATACAATGTGTGAAAATTGCAGTTCTCCAAATGCCCTTAGCTTTTTAGCCAATTTCAATTGAATGCCAAAGGCGCCCATAAAGCCAACAGCCGGCTTTTTAATAATCCAATCATATTTTTTCACCTCAGTACTTGAAGAATCACTAAATACACCCTGCACTCCCTGCCGTATCCTGATATCGTTGGCATCTGTTTCCATGCCGTTTGGACTAACTGTAACCACCGCACCAAGTTTGTTATAAATAAACCAATTAGGCTTTGAAATAGCCTTGAAGGTAATGTTGGGTGTAATAGTAAACAGGGTGGCCTTATAAGATAATGACAAATGCTCCTTGTACGAATAATCATCTGCCTCGCCGGGTTGTGGCGAATCCTTTATTTCACGATAGCTCGAATCCCGGAGTTTATTAATGGGGCTTGTGAAATAATCTGCATCTATTCCAATATTGATGAAATCGTTAGCAATAAAAGATATTCCGCCGCCGATCCTGAAACCGTCACCAAGGCTCTTCCAGGGATCACGGTAAGTGATGGTTTTTTGTTCGGGTCCGCCAGCTGGTTGATACACAGAAACAACCCGGATCTGATCAGGATAAAACCTGAAAGTAGACCCCAGCCCGTAAGAATAGCCTGTATGAATATTCAAAAGAAAACGCGGTTCTTTCAAAATAACAATAGCAGGAAACGTTGTGTCGTTATTTTTCTGCTTCTTATCATTGGCTTTTTGAGAAAGGCCACTTGCCATCGCTCCAATTATCAAAAGGATAATAATTGCCATTTGTTTCATAAGCATAGAATGTTTGGTTTGGAAAAAGTTATTCGCATTCTGAACAAATCATGTACCAGATATGAACTTTGTTTATATATTAACGCCAATACCCCTGGGCAGTTATTGGTTTAAAATGGCCGTCATTCACGACGACTTAATTATTATGAACCTGTTGATGGTTAAGGGGTTGATTGTTTGGAGTTGTAGCGGAAACGCAGCGGTCATCCTTCTTATTCATATCAATCTTGTCTACACGGATGGTTAATTAGCAAAGTTTTCAGCCACTCGAACGGCTCCTCATTTCAACATGAAAGTAAAACTTTGGGTTGAAACAGCCAATTATTTGCCATTCGGCAGGAGCGTATTTAAGGAGGAAAAAGCAGGGAAAAAAACAGGGAAAATCACCTACCAGGCGAGGACTCTTTTGATCATATTTGTATTGTGAAAGCAAGGAGCTCCAAATGCATGAAGAAGAAATAGTGATTTAATTTCTTTGATGTATGAAAAAGATTTGTTTCCACCTGACGGGCAAATTTCGACAAAGCCATCAAATTTATGCTTGCAAATGAGCAAGAGTAGAACTGTAGCGGCTTTCAACGAAGCAATTAAATTAAAATTTGCAATTATTTATTCTTAAATTTATTTTATCATTTAACCAACTAAAACAAATTTTATGGTAGAGGAAATTTTAACAGGCGCTGGTCTTGCAGTAGCCGTAAAGATCGCAATTGACGTTAATAGGATTGCCGATGCTGTTTCAGATGGAAGTAATCCCAAAAAAACTCCGCAGAACTCCCTAATGGATACTACAGATCCACTTGCAAACCCACTTGATCGTCCACAGGAAAGTTAATTTTTTAAAATAAAAACATTTGTTATGAAATCGCATTGTAAACTATTACTCCTGAACGTGCTTGTAGCTGCGTTTTTGTTTGTGCTTTCCGCCGGATGCAATCCAACCCGCACTACAACTACTGGTGCTTCAGATACCAGTAGCCCCTCCAGAACACCAACACTGAAACAATCGGTTTCGGCTACAGACACCAGTGGCCCCTCGAAGACACCGATGCTGAAAAAGGTGTATTAAGATAAGCTTCTACTCCACTTTATTATGGCACATCATGTACATCTTTTTGCTTTCATAAAAAAGATAGGCTTCTCTATTGCAGCACTTATGTTTTTTATGTTTGGCATGGCGCAATGTCCGGCTGACTTGTTGAATGCAAAAAAGATAAGCAGCGTCAAAACTGATTCTACCTTAAGCGAAGCAGGCAAGCTGCAATATTTGTATGCGCTGAAAAAAAGGGCTGATGATTGCAATGTTCCCAGGGATTCGATCTATGCCATGCTGTTATACAGGATAGGCTTTTACGAATATGCTGTCAACAAAAACTATGCGAATGCAATTGAATTAACGAAGCAATCAATTAAAATAAATTCATTGCCTCAAAAAAACACTTCAAAATTCGCCGCTCTTAAAGCTTATGATAATCTTGGATTGTATTACATAGATATTTTGCAATATAGCCTCGCTTCAGCCTCTTTCGACAGCGTAATATCCATAGGCGAAAGGTTACGTGATACCCTGGGGTATATTGTTGGTTCTAAAGTGATGAAGGCAGATATATTTTTCCTTTCAGGCGATTATCAGAAATGCGTTGAGGAATGCACCAAGGGGATTGTTTATGCACTCTCCAAAAAAGACACTGCAAATTATATTGAATTTTTAATTCAACGAAGCCAATCGCTTTTCTTTCAAAACAGGATGCAGGAATCACTGTCTGATATTGATCTTATCTTCAAAACTACCCGGTCACCCTATAATCTTGCGTCAGCATTTAAAACAAAGGCCCTGATCTTCGAAAAAAGAAAATCTTTTGCCCTGGCGGAGGAATATTTCAAACAAGCAGTAAATCTAAGGCTCAAATCGAATTATTATCCCCAGATCACAAGCGATTTCAATGATCTCGGCAACTTTTATTTGTACAGTTTAAATAATATCGAAAAGGCAAAAAAGAGTTATTATAAAGCAATCGAATATGCCCTTAAGGCCAATTCTTCAAAACTCGCTTATATATACACCAATCTTGGCAATCTAAATTGCCAGGATCGTAAGTATGATAAAGCCATTGAATATTATCTAAAAACTTTTAGTATCCTGAAGATCCCCGGCGATAATTTTTTTGAAAATCCTCCCGCGGCAATACTCAACACAATTGGCAACACGAATCTTGTTACTGACCTGTTGAGCCACAAAGTATTATTGCTTTTATCGTTGTATAAAGAAACGAATGATAAAAAATATATCTCGGCCAGTATTAAAACAGCGCTGGTTACTGATACCGTTATAAGCCAAAAGCGGCACCAGCAACTGGGAGAGCAGAGCAAGCTCTATTGGAGGGATCAATCCCGTGGCTTTTTTACAGACGCTATTGAAGCATGCTTTATTGCAAATGATGCACCCCATGCATTTTATTTCATGGAAAAAAGCCGGGCGGTTTTATTAAATGATAAACTGAATGAATTAGGGGCATCGGCCCATCTATCGGATGCTGATGCTCAAAAAGAACAGGATTTAAAAATCAAACTTTTCAATGAACAACAAAAACTAAACGAGCTAACACTCAATACACCACTCTATAATACCCAGCAACAAGTATTTCTAAAATCACAGGACGATCTTGAAAATTTCATCAAATCACTCGAAACCAAGTCGCCCGCTTACTATAACTATAAGTATTCAGATAAAATCCCGGCATTGGGCGATTTACAGAAATATCTTGCGCTAAACAAATCAGCCTTCGTTCATTATTTCACCAATGACACGATAGCGTATGCACTTAGCATCACAGCAAATTCCGCTGCAATTACGAAAATCACCAAAGAGAGTTTTAACTACGACGAGGTAAACCAGTTTCTCCGGTATTGCGCTAACAAAGATGTACTGAATAATAAAGCCAATTACAAATCTTTTGTAAGCGTATCCAATAAACTCTATAAAGCCTTATTTCAACCACTCCAAATTGCCAGCGGCAGGGTGGTAATTTGTAGCGATAATTTCCTTATTCCTTTTGATGCGTTGTATAGCGACGCAGAAGGAAAGAATTTCCTGATCAGGGATTATATTTTCAGTTATGTGTATTCCGCAACCTACCTTCTTAAACAATTCGCGACTCACCGGGCAAAAGGAAATTTCATCGGATTTGCACCTGTTAATTTCCAATACGGGCTTCATGTAAACCCACTGGTAAATTCGGCCTCCGCACTGTCGCAGTCAGCAGGTAACTACAGTAGCAGTTTGTTATTTACCCATAATGCTGCAACAAAAAATAATTTTATTAAAAATATTGGCAATTACACCGTTGTCAACATTTTTTCCCATGCAAGCGCAGACAGTTCAAAAAGCGAACCGGCACTATACATGCAGGATGCCACTATAAATCTTTCGGAACTGCAATTGCTGAATAAGCCGGCCACGAGCCTCGTGGTATTAAGCGCCTGCCAAACCAATGTTGGAAAAAATGCCACAGGAGAAGGAATTTACAGTCTTGCACGGGGCTTTGCTTCAGCAGGCATTCCGTCTGTTTCAGCCACTTTGTGGAAAGCAGATGAAGATATGATCTATAAGGTGTCGGCGAAATTCAATGAATACCTAGCGCAGGGATTGAGCAAAGACATCGCCCTGCATAAAGCAAAACTTGATTATTTAAATGAAAATGCAAGTGGGGAAAAACTGATGCCTTATTATTGGGCCAATATCATCTTGATTGGCAATACAGCGCCGCTTGAATTAACTACTTCGTTGAATTGGGCATGGACTGCAGCGGGAGTTTTTATTGCAGTACTGCTGGTATTGGGTATGCTAATCATCTGGAAGCGCCGGTCTCCTGCAAAGAAACCGGCTGAAACCGGCACTTCCAAAGATGAAATGAAATACAATACTGTATTTTGATGTAATGGAAGGGTATACTATCAGAATGTACTACACTCGTATGGCTTTACCCTGGTTTACTTAATATTTAAATACTTTCCCATTCACCATTACTTCCTGGGTTGCTTCGTCGAAAGTTGCTTTAAAACCGGTTCTTACAGCAGCGTTGGTCATAATAGTTGCTATTGAATGAGAATAGCCGGCTTCAACGGGAGCGTTTGGTTGCTTGCGGCTGCGGATACATTCCATCCAGTTCAATACATGCAATGAAGTTAACGCATCACCGCCCGTATTAGCACTTGCCGCCACTTTGATTGCCTTTGCCGACAGTTCCATTTCCGGTAACAGGTTGGCATGCATGTTCATCGCCTGTGCAGCATTCTCTTTTAATCCGCCTTTGGGCGATATTTTGTTGGTGTTCAGGTTTAGTTCGCCACCATTGGAATAATAAATTTCCGCAGGATTTTCATCACCATTGTGCATACGCGACATAAACACTACCTGGAAACCAGTAGATGGATCTGCTTTCGGACCGTAATCAAATACAGCAGTGGTGGTATCCCAGTTTCTTCTGCCATCTTTCCATTGGTAAATGCCTCCGTTGGCGGTTACGCTTCTTGGGTGCTGCAGTCCGCTGAACCAGTGTACCGTATCAATCTGGTGCGACATCCATTGGCCGGGCATCCCGGAAGAGTATGGCCAGAACAGGCGATATTCAAGATATTTTCTTGGATCAAATGATTCATAAGGGCGGTTCAGTAAAAAGCGTTTCCAATCTAAATCTTCTTCTTTACACTTGGCCACAAGTGCAGGTCTGCGCCACCTGCCGGGCTGATTCACATTCCAGGTGAGTTCAACCATAGTGATCGGCCCGAATTTTCCATTCTGTATAAAATCAGCGGCCGCAGCGTAATTTGGACCGCTTCTTCTTTGCGAACCAATCTGTACGATACGATCGGATCCTTTGATTGTTTTGAAAGCAAACCGGTTATCTTCCATGGTTTCAGCAAAAGGTTTCTCACAATACACATCCCGCCCTGCTTTAACTGCTTCCGCAGCATGTAAAGCATGTTGAAAATCAGAAGTGGCAATGAATACGCCATCAATGTCCTTCATAGCGTGCAATTCTTCGTTGTTCCTGCAGGCGGTAATGTCATGCCCCATTTTCTCTTTAAGAAATTGCTGCCCCTCCTCTCTTCTCAGCTTCCAAATGTCGGACACGGCAACAATATCAAAATTTTGCGCTTTGTAGTGATCCATGAAACAAGGCAGGTGAGATTGCCTGAAGCGATCAGCAAAACCGATTACACCCAGTCTCACACGGTCGTTTGCCCCGATGATATTGGCATAGCTTTTTGCACTAAAGCCCATAGCTGCGATGTAGGTGCCCGCAGTAGCTTTCAGGGAGGTTTTTAAGAAATTTCGTCGATTGTTTTTTTTCATATTGATTGTATTGGTGATTTGATGAATCGTGAATGGTCAATGGTCAATTGTAATAAGCAATGGTAATGATCAATGGTGAAATTAGTAAGTGTATAATTCAATTTCAAAGAAACCTGAGTGTATATCTAAATTTTCTTGTTATTTAAAAAACATATCCAACAGTTCTGGAATTCAACTTTGCCGAAATCATCTTAAGTAACCTGCTCCAACGTGTTTTTAACGAGTCTTCCGAAAATATTCTCTCAGTTCTTCAATAGAAATACTTTTGTAAGCTGAACAATAGCGTTCACAATTCCCCATTCCCCATTCACCATCCTCAAAGCTCGCGGATCTTTATACTCCTGAAAGAAACGTGTGTGCCGTGTTCCTGCAAAAGAATATGTCCCTTCGGAGCCATCCCGAAGCCAGGCCAGTGTTCATATTTGCTCTTTGCCACCAGCGCATAAAAATACTGTGTTCCCCGCTGGTACTCCACTACTTTCCATCCATTGATCCAATGTTCAACTTTGCCACCAGGATACACAATGATCCTTCCGCGGTTCCATTCACCAATAGGTAATTTTTCTCTCCTGCCTGCAGTAATTTTCAATGAGGGAATCAAGTCGTACAAAGACGCCATCGTACGGTTGCCGATAGAGCCAAGTTTTGCATCCGGATGTTTATCGTCGTCCAATATTTGGTATTCGAGCCCGATAGCAGAGCCCTGGTTATTTTCTTTTTCTGTCACAAAATATTTTACACCACTGTTAGCGCTATCAGTGAGTTTGAATTCGAACTGGAGATCAAATGCACCAAACTGCTCATTCGTAACAATATCCCCGCCATTGGCCGATTCTGCGCCGGTGGTTCCCTTTACATTTAAAGTTCCGTTCTCTATGTACCAGGCATTTTCAGGGAACGAGGTTTTATAGGCACCATGCCAGCCTTTAGTGGTTTTGCCATCCCATAGCAAACGCATCCCAGCCCTTACTTCGTCTGCTGAAAGATTATTGGGAATGGTATTGATTACAAAAATATTGTCCTGTGGAGAAGGTTTTAAATGATCAGTTTGTATTCTAATATTACGCCAATGAATTTGCTTTCCAACATCTTTGGTATCACTGCCAATGGCATGTACCTGTAATGCAATAAAGCCCGAAGGTGTCATATCATCAATGAGATGGGCGCAGGCTACACCGTTTACCCAGGTGCGGATACTGTTACCAATGCATTCAATACGGTAATGATTCCATTGGTTGTTTTTGAATGCAGGCTTTGCTGCAGGATTGTTTTCGAGTGAATAAAGCCAGCCTCTTCTTGCCTCATCATATAAACCGCCGCTCCATGCACGTGAGGAAGGATCAATCTCCATCTGGTAACCGTGTACCCGCTCAGGAGTTTTTTTATCCGTTACTGTACATTTATCTGCGGCATCCTTTATTTCACTTCTGAATTGAATGCCTGAATTCATTGTACTATCCGCCTTGAATTCCACTTCGAATATGAAATCACCATAATTTTTGTCAGTAGCCAAAAAACTATTTGGCTCATTCAGTGCCGTGGTACCAATGATTTCGCCATTCTTTACTTCGTATTTCGCCTTACCATTCAATTGCTTCCAACCCTTCAGGTCCTTTCCGTTAAAAAGATTTATCCAATGTTCTTTTTTATTTTGAGCAAAAAGTGAAATTGACTGGCATGCGATCACCAGTAGCAAGGTCAAGATAAATTTATTTCTCATCCGGGAATATTGATTTTATAAATAAAAAGACTGGAGTTGATCGCTTAATATGAAATTAAAAACTATACGTTCCAGCAAGCATCTAAGAACATTTTTTATGGCCCACTAAAATAATACAATTTAGCTTATAAAAATTCCACCAGTCAAATTATATTGCATGCTCAGTGCATCAAAAAGTCACTTCAGGTGTTGCAAGAAAATATTTCTGCAATACTGCTTCACGTGACATTGATTTTTATTTGTTACTGATCTTGATTTTTTAGCGCGGGTACGCAAAAACAAGTTAATTTACAAACTGAAAAAAACGATTGACTCACCAATTTTATTTAAATGAAAACAAACCAAGGTAACAGTTCCACAACAAACGAATCCCGTAGAAATTTTATTAAGAAAGGGCTTACCCTCGCAGCCGGATTTTATATTGTTCCGAGGCATGTGCTAGGTGGCAAAGGCTTTACCGCTCCAAGTGACCGGCTAACGGTGGCTGGTGTAGGCGCAGGTGGCAAAGGCGAAAGTGACCTCAATGAATTTTTTAAAAGCGGCAAAGCGGATATTGCTTTTTTATGCGATGTGGACGACAGGCAGGCTGCAAAGAGCAGGGCACGTTTCCCCAAAGCAAAATATTATAAAGATTTCCGTGAGATGCTGGATAAAGAGCATAAACACTTTGATGCCGTTTCTGTTTCAACACCGGATCATAACCATGCTATTGTCGCCATGGCTGCAATGCAATTGGGCAAGCATGTGTATGTACAAAAACCATTAACCCACGATATCTATGAGGCAAGGATGCTCACACAGGCAGCGGAAAAATACAAAGTGGTAACCCAGATGGGCAACCAGGGTTCTTCGGGCGATGGTGTAAGGAAATTAATGGAATGGTATAAAGCCGGGCTTGTGGGCGATGTTGAACATGTTTATATCTGGACAGACCGACCGGTGTGGCCGCAAGGGGTTCCCTGGCCCGGGTCCACGGCAACAGTACCGTCCGAACTGGATTGGAACCTGTGGCTAGGCACTGCACCTCAAAAAAATTATGTGGATAATATCATCCCATTTAACTGGCGGGGATGGTGGGACTATGGCACAGGCGCTTTAGGCGATATGGGATGCCATCTGATAGAAGCTCCCTTCCGTGTTTTAGGACTTGGCTATCCAACCGAAGCCACCTGCAGTGTTAGCAGCGTATATACAGGACCTTTTAAAAGGGCTTACTTCCCCGAAAGCGCTCCGGCATCTTCTTCTGTAACATTAAAGTTTGAGGGCAAGAATGCAAAACCCCTTATCATGCATTGGATGGATGGCGGCATACAGCCGGAACGTCCGGAAGAACTGGGACCAAATGAACAGATGGGTGATGGCGGAAACGGGGTAATATTTGTTGGTACAAAGGGTAAAATGATGTGTAGTACTTATGGCGAAAATCCAAGGTTATTACCCCTGTCACGCAACAAGGAAGTGAATGTGCCTGAAACCATCGCCCGGGTACCCAATGGTGCAGGCGGGCATTATGCGCAGTGGGTGGAAGCTTCCATTGCAGGAATCAACAGTGCAAAAGCAAAGAGCCTGAGTTCGCCCTTTGAAATTGCCGGACCTTTAACAGAAACCGTACTGATGGGTAACCTGGCAATCAGGAGTTATGATATTCAGCGGCCAGGGAAAACCGATCCGAAAAGAATGGAATATCCCGGACGAGGCATTAAATTATTGTGGGATGGCCCGAATATGAAGATCACCAATTTTGATGAGGCAAACCAGTTTGTGAAGAGAACTTACCGGGAAGGCTGGAAACTGGGTGTTTGATGATAAGAGGCGATATAAATAGATACTATTTTTAATTGAATGTGGGAGGAGGCCTGGACCTCCTCTCACATTTTTTTTAGCCCTAACTTTTGGCAAGCATTGTTGGCAGCTGGCTTTATTTTAGTTGTCTTGCCGCATGATGAACGCGAACAATTGCGATAATGTCTGAGTTGATTGATATATTATTCTGTAATTACCTTCAATTAATTCCCGGAGTAATTCTGAATTAAACTCAGGAACTACTCTACCTGCTCTTGGGAAATTTCCAATTGGTCTACTCGTTTAATAATTTTGTCGACTTGTCGATCTGGATAAACTTTGGAGACCTTTGAAATATATTCATGAATTGATCTTAAATCTTCCATTGCAAATTCAGTCCAGGTAATTTCTACCATTTTTTAACCATTTCCTTTAAGGTGTCATGGGTTATAACCTGGCCGGTTTCAACTTGTTTCAAGCCGTTTTCAATCTTCTCAACAAATACCAATTTTTCATGAAGTTCTTCCAATTCAAATTCTTGAGGAAGGTCATTGACGGTATCTATCACTTTCTCTCTTTTCATGTTCAGTGTTTTAACTAAAATTAAGAATTTCCGGTGAATTTTAAGCTCGCCACCAACCACCGCATTTATGAGATTGACCGCAATGGTGGGCTGTTAAATACAAAAATGACTCAATTACTCATAGAAGCTATTCATTGAGTAATTGAGTCACTTTCAAATTTTATATTAAGAAGTTGCCCAGGCCTTATCACCTTTTTTGTAAGGATAAGAGCCATCGTATTTACCGGGCACGGGCAGGTAGCGAAGGGCTTGTGTTGCGCCTTCCTTTGAGCTGAAATACCCGAGCACAGTCAATTCTTTCATCATTCTGAAATAGTGCGAAGGATCTTCCTTGGTCTTTTTTGCCTGGTATTCTTTTTGTTCCTTGTCGAGCGCAGTCAGCAACTCGGTGCGTTGTTTGGGATCAGCTTTCACGAAAGAAGTATGGAATTGCTTATCGCTCAATTCATCAATTTTTTTCAAGCCATCCAGGAACACTTTCTGGTCCTTTTCAGTGTAGCAATCCAATACCATCACAGCCATGAAATTACCCACGTTTGCCGTTTTAGCACCCGGACTACTGGTGGTAGGCAGAATCGTATCCGCAATCTCATTCATGTAAGCTACCTGGCTTTCGTTAAACAACGCGTTTACCTGTTTGTCGGTCGACTTGCAACCGGATATGCTAAAAACGGATCCACCAACAATAGAACCGCCCAATAAAACTGCTACATTCTGCAGCAATTCTCTTCTTGTCATATTCATACTTGTAGTTTTTATTTTACAAATTACTTTTTTTTAATTCATTCACGGCAAAATCTGCCGCTCTTGCTGTTAATGCCATATAGGTCAGCGAAGGATTCTGGCAGGCGGAAGAGGTCATTGCTGCCCCGTCTGTTACAAATACATTTTTTGCATCCCAAACCTGGTTGTATTTATTTAGCACCGAAGTTTTCCGGTCTTTTCCCATACGGGCAGTTCCCATTTCATGAATACCATGTCCCATATTATGGCCACTATCGTGAGCATGTACATTTTTAACGCCTGCATTTTCAAGCATCGCAACAGATTCTTTCATGATGTCTTTCCGCATTGCCCATTCATTTGCTTTTAACTCAGCGTCCATGGCCAATATCGGAAGCCCCCACTTATCTTTCTTTGTTGTATCAAGGTAAATCCTGTTATCGTGATTGGGCAATATTTCACCAAAACCCGTAATTCCGATGGCCCATGGACCTGCTTCAGTGAGGGCATCTTTAAATTCGCCACCAATATTCATTTCTGCCACTTCCCTGCTCCAGCCGCCCCTGCCGGCAGCTCCCTGGAACCCATAGCCCCGCAGGAAATCACGCTTATCACCATAAAGGTTGGTAAAACGGGGGATATAAATCCCATTGGCTCTTCTGCCATATACATACTGATCTTCAAATCCTTCTACCGTACCCGAAGCACCTAAATTATAATGATGGTCCATCACATTGTGTCCCAGTTCGCCACTGCTGCTACCCAACCCACCAGGCCAAATATCCGTTGCAGTATTCATTAGCACCCAGGCAGAATTTAAAGACGAAGCATTCAGGAAAACAATTTTGCTATAGAATTCGTATGTTTTATTGGTTTCGGCGTCAAGCACTTCTACACCGGTAGCCTTTTTGGAGTCTTTATTGTAAATGATCTTTGTTACAATGGATAATGGCCGTACCGTTAAATTGCCGGTTGCTTTGGCAGCAGGCAAGGTAGATGATTGGGTACTGAAATAGCCGCCAAAAGGACAGCCTTCCCAACAACGATTTCTAAACTGGCATTCGGTTCTCCCCGGGATGGCGGCAGTTAAATTGGCAACACGACCTATGATCATATGCCTCATACCGTTGTAGTGCTTCTTTAGCCTTGCAGCTACGTCTTTTTCCACGCAGTTCAAATTCATGGGAGGCAAAAATTGCCCGTCTGGCAAATGAGGCAGGCCTTCAACGGAACCACTGATGCCCGCGATTTTTTCAACATAATCGTACCATGGCGCAAGGTCTTTGTACCGGATGGGCCAGTCAACCCCATGGCCATCTTTTGCATTCGCTTCAAAATCAATATCACTCCAACGATAGCTTTGCCTGCCCCATAACAATGATCTTCCTCCCAACCGATAGCTGCGCCACCAGGTGAAAGGTTTTATTTCCGTATAGGGGCAATCTTTTTCATTTGCCCAGGCATTCATTACGCCTTCTGCTGCGGCCCATCCCCGGTGGATCACGGGGAAATCTTTTTTTTGTTGATCTGTAGTACGGCCACCATGCACGAATTCCCATGGATCTTTTACCGCAGATGTATAGTCCTTGACATGCTCATAATTCGGACCACGTTCCAGCATCAATACTTTTAAGCCTTTTTCGGTAAGTTCCTTGGCTGCCCAGCCGCCACTAATGCCGGATCCTATTACAATGGCATCGTAGGTATTTTGAGCTACTGACTTATTATTTACATTGGTTGAGTCGCCTGGCATAACAGTTACAGGTTTCCTTTTTTTAATTGTTCCACCGCAAAGTTTGCAGCTCTTGCAGTTAGTGCCATATAAGTAAGTGACGGATTAACACAAGCTGCAGATGTCATGCAGGCACCATCTGTTATAAACACATTTTTAGCATCCCAAACCTGGTTATTGCCATTGAGCACGGAAGTTTTTGGATCTTTTCCCATCCTGGCAGTGCCCATTTCATGAATACCACGCCCGGGGGTTCCATCTCCGTCATACCCTTTTACATTTTTAACACCGCTTACTGTAAGCATCTCAACAGCATCATTCATCATATCCTTGCGCATCTTCAACTCATTTTCTTTCAACTCGCAATCAATAGCCAATACATTGAGTCCCCATTTATCTTTTTTTGTTTTGTCAAGCGTGATCCTGTTTTCGGGATAAGGCAGAATTTCGCCAAAACCACCGATGCCCATTTTCCAACCACCGGGTTCACTGATCGCTTCCTTGAAATCTGCACCAATGCTCAATTCAGCTACCTGTCTTTTCCACCCTTCCCGGCTTCCGCTGCCCTGGTAACCAAACCCACGCAGGTAATCGCGTTTGTCGTTGAAAAGATTCTGGTACCGTGGTACGTAAATGCCATTTGCACGACGGCCGTAAATATATTTATCTTCATATCCTTCCACATCCCCATTGGCGCCTACTCCCAGGTGATGATCCATCAGGTTATGGCCAAGGGCATTGCTGCTGCTACCTAATCCTTCCGGCCAAATATCCGTAGCGGAATTCATGAGCAGCCAGGTTGAGTTCAACGTGGAAGCATTCACAAACACGATCTTGCTGAAAAATTCATACGTTTTGTTTGATTCAGCATCCAGGATTTCAACACCTTTTGCTTTCTTCGTGTCTTTATCATAAATGATCTTTGTAGCAATGGAAAATGGACGAAGCGTGAGGTTGCCGGTTTTCATTGCAGCAGGCAAGGTGGCTGATTGTGTACTAAAATAAGCGCCAAAAGGGCAACCAAGTGCACACTTATTCCTGTATTGACAACGGGTTCGGCCATTGTGATCTTCAGTAAGATTGGCTGAACGGCCCATGATCATCGTGCGGGCATTTTTATAATGCTCTTTTAATCTTTTTGACACATCTTTTTCAACGCAATTCATTTCCATTGCAGGCAAAAAATGTCCGTCCGGTAACTGAGGCAACCCATCTTTATTTCCATTTACACCTGCAAATGTTTCAGCATATTCATACCAGGGAGCAATGTCCTTATAACGGATTGGCCAGTCAACCCCAAAACCGTCCTTAGCATTTGCTTCGAAGTCAAAATCGCTCCACCGGTAGCTTTGGCGGCCCCAGGTGAGCGAGCGCCCGCCCACATGGTATCCCCTGAACCAATCGAAACGTTTTACTTCGGTGTAAGGACATTCACTGTCTTTTACCCAAAAATCAAGATTCATTTCGCTTAAGGGGTAGTCTCTTTTCAGTACCGGGTAATCTTTAATCATTTGTTGGGTGCGGCCTCCGGCATGGGGAAATTCCCATGGATCCTTATTGGCATTTACATAGTCTTTCCCATGCTCAATATTTCTTCCCCGTTCCAACAACAATACTTTTAACCCTTTTTCGGTAAGTTCTTTTGCTGCCCATCCACCGCTGATCCCGGAGCCAACAACAATTGCATCATATGTATTCTCAGCCATCGTTTAAATTTTATAAGTTCAACAATTAGTATTTTGTACAGTAAAAAAATTTCGAAAAGGTGATTTTGGATAATCTAGCTTGATCCGCTGTTGGTATATTCATTGCCAGGGAAGCAAACATGTGTATTGTTTCATTACCGGTAACCTGCAATGTTGCAGTTTATAAAACGCTGTAAATATTAATCAGTAATGCGATGGATTTACACATCACATAGCAGCACTGCATCTTTCAAAGATTGCAGCTTATCTTCTTTTGCCGGAATAAATTCCTGTGCAACATACCCTTTGTGGCCGGTGGCAACAATCGCTTTCATGATAGCAGGGTAGTATAATTCCTGGCTGTCATCAATTTCATGCCTTCCCGGAACACCGCCGGTATGATAGTGACCAATGTATTGGTGGTTATCCTGTATGGTACGAATCACATCTCCTTCATCAATCTGCATATGGTAAATATCATACAGCAGTTTGAAATTTGGAGATCCGGTTCTTTTGCACAATTCAACACCCCAGGCTGTTTTATCGCACATATAATCTTTGTGATTCACTTTACTATTGAGCAATTCCATTTGGATGAGGATGCCATTCTTTTCTGCAAGGGGTAAAATTTTCTTTAATCCTTCCACGCAATTCTGGAGACCGGTTTCATCATCCATTCCATTCCGGTTACCGCTAAAACAGATCAGGTTTTTATAGCCGGCTTTCACCATTAACGGGATCACTTCTGTGTAATCTTTGATCAATTGTTCATGAAAGTTCTTATTATTAAATCCCTCAGTTAAACTAACCTTGCCGCCATGATAGCACATGGAACTGTACAATCCATATTGTTGCAGCATGGGCCAGTCTTTCGGGGCAATCAGGTCGATGGCGCCAAAACCAATTTCTTTTACTGCCTGGCAAAGCTTTTCAAGTGGAATAGAATTGTAGCACCACTGGCAAACAGAGTGATTGATATTTCCTTTCAGTTTCAAAGGCTGGTCTTTTTTATTTTTTTCAGTTGAAAAAGAGCTTAATACTGTGGAAGATCCCAACGCGGCAGAACCTACCAGGATATTTTTGATGGCATTACGCCTGTTTTGTTGACCTGGCATAAAAGCTATTTTATACAATTGAATTTGATAATTTTTGAGCCTGTTCATGTTTCCGCGACCGCATGTAGATCAGCAAGCCGGCAAAAGCAACGCTTAAAATAATGGGGATGATAAGTGTGGCATTGATTATTGCAGGACCTGCTGCCTTCTTCGCTTCCATCAAGGCATTGGTCATTTCGGGGGTAGCGCCTGCACCGCTATAAACGGCAAGTTCAGCGCCTGCGGGTAATTTACCAACCAATAACCGGTCGTAATACCCTCCCATGAAAATCATATATAGAGATACCGCAAACATCCCTGCACCGCCCATGAAATTTAAACCCACTGCACCCGTTCTCGGTAAATTTTCCGATACAAAACCTAACATGGTTGGCCAAAAATAACATACACCCATTCCAAATATAATTGCGCCAACAAAAAGCATATTGCCTGATGTGTGCCCCAACAGGTACAAGCCCGTTGCTGCAAGTACTGCTGAAATTAGCAGCACACCCGCGGGTGAAAATTTGTGCACTACAGGTCCGGCAAATGCACGTCCAACAACCATTACGCCTGTCTCAATCGTTAATAGCAAAATGGCATTGTCTGTAACATTTTTCAACAATACATCGATCCACTGCCCGGTAAATAATTCGGTAATGGCAGTTCCAAACATTAAGATGATCATTAAAATAAACAGGGGATTCAGTAGTGCCTTGTACATATCAGCACCGGAAACACCACTGGCAACTCTTTCCGTAACGGGAAAATCTAATTTGCTGAAAAGAAATCCATAGATGAGCGTTGGAATGACCATTAACCCCACTTGCACCTGCCATCCCACTCCCATTTTATCGAGAAAGAAAACGATCAGCGTACCAATAACAATCCCGCCGGGAAACCATAAATGGAAATGATTGAGCTTGGTGGTTTTATTATCACTGTGAATGGTTGCTACTAAAGGGTTACAGGCAGCTTCAACCGTACCATTGGCGATACCTACAAACAAAGTAGAAATAAATAAACTCCAGTAGCCAGTTGCAAAAACAGTAAGCAAAATACCCGCGAGATGAAATACAAAAGCGCCAATCAGCAGTTTCTTCATTCCAATGGCATCTACTACCAAACCTCCGATTACAATTGCCAGCGGAAAACCCCAGAAAGCAGTCGCTGCAATGGTTCCAAGTTGTTGTGCATCCAGGTGAAATTTCTCTCCCAGGCGGCCAAGAATTCCGGCCCTGATACCAAAAGAAAGAGAGGTTACCAGCAGGGCCAGGCAACTTGCTGTAAACAGTTGTTTTTTCTGAATATTGGCAGGCATAATCGTTGGTTTACGTATAAATCAAAATAGCGTTAAGAAAAAAATTAGAAGTGTAATATTATTGAATTTTGGATAAAAAAAAATTTAATTTGCCATTTGTTTTTACCATTATGTCAAATACTGCTTTACAAATCGCACTATTTTTAAATGTTTTTTAAAACATTTAAGTGAAAACGCTTGCAAGTGAATCCTTGCCGGACCGATAATGGGAATTACTAACGTTCAATTTTAACAATGGAGTAAGTGTATTGATGCTTAATCTATACGATGCCAACCGCCGCAAATAACTTTTATGAAGCGTACATAAATTTTATCCGTAAAATTGTAAAACGTTTTGCGTAATAAATTTTTAACGAAACAACTTTTAAAAGATTTATATGAAAAGAAAACTTCGAATGGGAATGATTGGAGGCGGCAAAGATGCCTTTATTGGAGCCATACACCGTCATGCAGCCAACCTGGATGGTTTAATAGAATTGGTTTGCGGCGCATTAAGCATCAATCCCGCAATCGCGAAAGACTCCGGCGAATCCTTATTCCTGGCGACAGAAAGAATTTACATGAACTACGAGGAAATGCTTGAAAAGGAAAGTCTGCAGCCTGCCCATCAACGAATGGATTTTGTTACCATCGTTACTCCCAATTTTGCACATTTTGCCCCTGCAAAAATGGCCCTTGAAAAGGGCTTTAATGTGGTGTTGGAAAAGCCGATCACGTTCACATTGGAGGAAGCAAAAGAATTAAAAAAGCTGGTGGAAGAATCCGGGTTGCTCCTTTGCCTTACCCATACTTATTCGGGTTACCCGATGGTAAAACAAGCCAGGGCAATGGTAAAGGAAGGTGCATTAGGAAAAATAAGAAAAATATGGGTGGAATATCCGCAAGGGTGGCTTAGTAAACTTTCAGAAAGAGAAGGCAATGCACAAGCCGCCTGGAGAACCGATCCTAAAAAGAGCGGCAAGAGTGGCGCCATGGGCGATATCGGAACACATGCTGCTCATCTTGCGGAATACATTACAGGTTTAAAGATCACTCATCTTTGCGCCGACCTCAATATTTTTGTAGAGGGCCGGGCACTGGATGACGATGGAAATGTATTGTTGAAATTTGACAATGGTGCAGCCGGTGTACTCATGGCATCACAGGTAGCTGCCGGCGAGGAAAATGCGCTCAAAATCAGGGTGTATGGAGAAAAGGGCGGCATCGAATGGGCACAGCATGAACCCAATACCCTGTTGGTAAAATGGTTGGAAGCGCCTGCACAGATCTTGCGGGCCGGGGGAAATTATGCTGACCGGCTTTCTTCTTTTGCCACCTCCAATTGCAGAACCCCGGGCGGGCATCCGGAAGGATATCTCGAAGCTTTTGGCAATATCTATAAAAATTTTGCGACTACCCTTACCGCAAAGATCAATGGTACCGAACCTTCGAAAGAATCGCTTGATTTCCCAACCGTGGATGAAGGAGTTAGGGGAATGGCATTCATCGACAGCGTGGTGCTCTCTGCACAATCCGATCAGAAGTGGACGGAATATAAAGTCTGAGAATATGTTGATTGTTCCAAATTATTTCGTCATAGTTTTTAACATATTTTGTGACCGGCTTCAGTACTACTATTAAACATCGTTGCGTAGAGCCACACTGCAGTTTGGCTCTACGGGGTTCAACCAACCATCAAGCATCAACTATCAACTAAGCACACATGCAAACAATAAAAGGCCCTGGTATATTCCTGGCGCAATTTGCCGGAGATGAGGCTCCGTTCAATTCGTTGCCTTCGATTTGTAAATGGGCAAAAGAAAAAGGTTTTATAGGGGTTCAAATCCCTTCCTGGGATGCAAGATTTATCGACTTACAGCAAGCTGCAGAAAGTAAAACCTATGCCGATGAAATCAAAGGTATGGTGAATGAGGCAGGCCTGGAGATCACCGAACTTTCCACCCATTTACAGGGGCAACTCGTAGCAGTAAACCCTGCATACGATGCATTGTTCGATGGCTTCGCTCCCGCAGCCCTCCATGGAAACGCAAAAGCAAAAACCGACTGGGCCGTACAGCAACTAAAATACGCGGCAAAAGCCTCCCGGAATTTAGGACTGAATGCACACGCAACTTTTAGCGGCGCCCTGCTTTGGCCCACAGTGTATCCATGGCCTCAGCGGCCCGCCGGCCTGGTGGAAACCGGCTTTATAGAATTAGCAAACCGTTGGCTGCCCATTTTAAATGTTTTTGATGAATGCGGCGTGGATGTCTGTTATGAAATTCATCCGGGCGAAGACCTGCACGATGGTGTGTCTTATGAAATGTTTCTCGATAAAGTGAACAACCATCAAAGGGCATGCTTATTATATGATCCCTCTCACTTTGTATTGCAATGCCTCGATTACCTCGCCTATATCGATCACTACCATACCCGCATAAAAGCTTTTCATGTAAAGGATGCTGAGTTTAATCCTACCGGCAAACAGGGTGTATATGGCGGTTACCAGAGTTGGATCAACCGAGCAGGCCGCTTCCGTTCACTGGGAGATGGGCAGGTTGATTTCAAATCAATCTTCAGCAAATTATCGGCTTACGATTACAAGGGCTGGGCTGTGCTGGAATGGGAATGCGCCATAAAAAATTCAGAAGATGGCGCAGCAGAAGGTGCGCCATTCATCAAAAACCATATCATTAAAGTAACCGAAAAAGCTTTTGATGATTTCGCGGGCAGCGGAAGCGATGAAGCGTTTAACCGCTCCTTGTTAGGCATCTAAACAAATTGATTATTTACGCAACTATTTTCCATTCCATAAAATCACTTCATGAAAAAAACACTCGCACAGTTTGTATCGATTTTACTGTTTGCCCTTCCGCTCCTTTCAACTGCTGAACGGCCCAATAAAGACGGAGAATTTTACCAGATCACTATTTATCATTTTTCAACGGGCGATCAGCAAAAGCTGATAGATCAATACCTGCAACAGGCCTACCTGCCTGCCCTTCACCGCCAAAAATTAAAAAACATAGGCGTTTTTACAGCCATCGCAAATGATACGGCTGCCGATAAACGCCTGTACCTGGTTATCCCGATAAAATCGCTGAAACAGGTTACTGAAATAACAGAAAACCTTGCCGGTGACAACGAATACCAATTAAACGGAAAAACCTACCTGGAGGCAACCTATAAAACGCCGCCCTATACCAGGATGGAGAAAATTTTAACCCAGGCATTCCCGCTCGCACCCTTCTTAACCCTGCCAAAACTTACCGGGCCGGCAGCTGAAAGGGTTTATGAATTGCGCAGCTACGAAAGTGCCACCGAAAAAATATTTCAGAATAAAGTGCAGATGTTTAATGAAGGAGGAGAAATCGCCTTATTTAAACAGTTAAACTTCAATGCTGTTTTTTATTCATCCGTTATTGCGGGCAGCAATATGCCTAACCTGATGTACATGACGAGTTTTGAAAACATGGCCGACCGGAATGCCCACTGGAAGAGCTTTGGCGCATCGCCTGAATGGAAAAAACTTTCCGCCATGCCGGAATATCAAAATAATGTTTCCAAAAACACCAGTTACTTCCTGCATACAACTCCGTATTCAGATTATTAAACCCACTTAAACATTTTCATATTCGTGCATTCGTGGCCAATTATTTTGCCACTAATTACACTAATTTGCACAAATAAAAATCAGGGACCTTTTCTTATTCGTGCATTCGTGGCTATTTTTTGCTACGAATTATAAAAACTGGCGTGAATGAAAACTTCGTTTTGACTGGTGCCTGGATGCTAACTTCTAATCACATTTTTAATTTAAAAAGCTTGACCAATGAATGTAACCCAGTTTTTAAAAAAATGCACTTTTCTTATCCTGTTAGCTGCTTGTTTTTCTTTCATCATTAAAAAGAAGGACCCTGCAGTATTGATCTTTTCCAAAACAAACGGCTACCGGCATGCAAGCATTCCTGCAGGAATTGAGGCAATTAAGCAACTTGGCATCGCTAATAAATTTTCAGTGGAAACCACGGAAGATTCACTTGCCTTCAATGATAAAAACCTGGCGAAATACAAGGCGATCATATTTCTTAGCCCAACAGGCAATGTTTTAGGCGAGGAACAACAAAAAGCGCTGGAAACTTTCATTAAGAAAGGTGGAGGGTTTGTAGGCATTCATGCCGCAACGGATTGCGAATACAACTGGCCCTGGTATGTAAAAATGGTAGGTGCAAGCTTTCTCTCCCACCCTGCGCAACAGGTGGCAAGATTAATCGTTACCGATAAAACCAATATCGCCACCAAACACCTGCCGGATAGCTGGGAAAGAAAAGATGAATGGTACAATTTTAAAAACCTTAATCCAGATGTACATGTGTTGTTGAAAATTGACGAGACCTCTTATACCGGCGGCAAAAATGGTGATAACCACCCGATGGCCTGGTATCACGCATACGATGGCGGCCGTGCATTTTACACGGAACTCGGTCATACCAACGAATCCTTTAGCGAACCCGCCTTCCTCCAACATCTGCTCGGCGGAATTAAATATGCGCTGAAAAAATAGTACGATCACAAGTAAAGTTCTCCTGGGGCAATTTCCAGGGGAATTTTTGTTTTCAACAATATTTCATACGATACAAGATTGAAGTTTCAAAGGGTTTAAAATTTTCGCACAGGGTTGCCAATCTTTTCACGCTCAATAAGCCACAACTTGAATTGCCACCGTGCTTTAGCCGGTGGATAATGAAAATGCAATATCATTACGGCTTTAGCCGAATTGAATTCAAGGATTTTCGCGATTGATTTGGCTAAGCCGAAACTGAGATGGTTCATTTAACCTTCAGCTAAAGCAGGAGGCAATTGACGATTTCGAATCCAACTATGCAGTGTATATTTTTTTTGTTGCACCCGGATGAGCAGGAGGAATTTTGAACTATACCCGTTTTAAATTGCATAAGTTTTTCCTGAGCAAAAATATCCAATCACAAAAGAGAAAAACACATTGTTTATAAAAAGCTTATTAAGTGTTCAATAAACATTTTATAAAATAAAATAAGTGCTATATTGAATTTTATTTAACGGTTCATTGATCAAACAAAACTTGCCTTATGGGAGATACCCTCCAGATAAAAAAACAAGCCAAACAATATGATGTGGTGATCGTGGGTTCAGGCGCCGGTGGCGGCATGGCTGCCTATGTGTTGGCGAATGCCGGATTAAAAGTGTGTCTGCTCGAAGCCGGTCCGGCCTATGATCCTGCAAAAAACTCCTCGCAGATGAAAAACCCCTGGGAGTCGCCGCGAAGAGGCGCCAGTACTAAGTTCAGACCCTTTGGCGATTTTGATGCATCCTTTTGGGGATGGGAAATTGACGGTGAACCTTATACCCATGCAGCAGGTACTAAATGGGACTGGTGGCGGGCGAGAATGGTAGGTGGCAGAACCAATCACTGGGGAAGAATATCGCTGCGGTTTGGGCCACAGGATTTTAAACGCCACAGCATTGATGGACTTGGTGATGACTGGCCCATCGGCTATGAGGACGTAAAACCTTATTACGACAAAATAGATAAACTGATTGGCGTGTTCGGCAGCAACGAAGGCTTACCAAACGATCCAGATGGAATATTTCTGCCGCCTCCCAAACCAAGGCTTCATGAATTATTTATAAAGAAAGCTGCGACAGGCATCGGCATACCGGTTATTCCATCCCGTTTATCAATACTTACGAAGCAGATCAATAAAGACAGGGGTGCATGTTTTTATTGCGCCCAATGCGGCCGGTCGTGCAAAATTTACGCAGATTTCTCTTCCTCATCAGTATTAATTAAACCCGCAATTGCAACAGGCAATGTAGATCTTGTTACCAATGCTATGGCAAGAGAAGTACTTACCAATAAAGAAGGCCTGGCAACTGGTGTTTCATACGTTAACAAAGATGATTTGCAGGAATACCAGGTGCAGGGAAAAGTAGTGGTACTGGCAGCGAGCGCTTGTGAAAGTGCCCGGTTGATGCTCAACTCCAAATCTGACCAGCATCCTAACGGAATCGCTAATTCAAGCAATATCGTAGGCAAATATTTACATGATTCTACAGGTGCATCGATGAGTGGCGTATTGCCTAATTTGTTCGGACGAAAAAGATACAATGAAGATGGCGTTGGCGGAATGCATGTGTACACTCCCTGGTGGCTCGATAATAAAAAGCTTGATTTCCCGCGGGGTTATCATATTGAGTACGGCGGCGGTATGCACCAGCCAGCTTATGGCTTTGGTTTTAATGTGGAAAATAGCAATGGCAAATTCCCGATCAATGGTAAATCAAAGGAGGCCGGCGGATACGGAGCTTCACTGAAAGAAGATTTACGTTATCTCTATGGCGCAGGCGTACATATGGCAGGCCGTGGAGAAAGCATTGCCTTCGAATCAAACTTCTGTGAAATAGACCCTTCAGTAGTGGATAAATATGGTATCCCTGTGTTGCGGTTCAATACAAAAAATAGTGAGCACGAGATCAGGCAGGCAAAGCACATGAAAGAGACCTTCAGGGAGATCATGCACAATATGGGCGCTATCATTACTTCGGGCGACACTGATGGTCCTCAAAATGATTATGGTCTCGCTAATCCCGGCAATATCATCCATGAAGCAGGAACGATCAGGATGGGTAACGATACAAAAAAATCAGCGCTCAATAAATGGAGCCAGGCGCATGAGTGTAAAAATTTATTCAATGTAGATGGTGGCCCGTTTGTATCACAGGCGGATAAAAATATTACGTGGACAATCCTCGCCTTATCAATGAGAACATCGGAATACATTGTTGACCAGTTGAAAAAGCAAAATATCTAAAGTCTATTTATAAACTTTTCGCATGTGAATGCATTAAAATAATTAATATGGACAGACGTAAATCAATTAAAACCTTATTAATCGGTACTGCTTCAGCCGGTGTGTTGATTCAATCCTGTGAAACGAAGGATAAAAAAGCCACTGAGTCTACCGTAACCGCTTCTTCCAATGAAGATGACCGCATGGCCGAAGAAAAGGTCAAAAATAAAAGCTTGCGGGAGGATAAATTTTTTACCCCTGAAGAGATGGCTACCATTACAGTATTGGCAGATATCATCATTCCCAAAGATGAAGTGAGCGGCAGCGCCTCAGATGCAAAAGTGCCCGACTTTATAGAATTTATTGTAAAGGATATGCCTGTTCACCAAACTCCTATGCGTGGCGGGCTGCGGTGGCTCGATCTCCAGTCGTTGAAACGTTTTGAAAAGCCTTTCACAGCAATCACGGAAAAGCAACGCCTGGAAATAGTGGATGAGATCGCCTATCCGAATAAAGCAAAACCCGCGCTGAAACAAGGAGTAGCTTTTTTCACACTGATGCGCAATCTTACCGCGACTGGCTTTTACACTACTGAAATAGGCGTGAAAGATCTTGGTTATGCAGGAAATGTTCCCAACCAATGGAAAGGTGTGCCCGACGATGTACTGAAGCAGTACAATATGGCTTACAGTGAAAGAGAGTTAAAGGAGTCCATCAGTTTTGATGCATAAATCTTAATGGCTGATGGCTGATTTTTGATGCCTGATTTCATTGCGGTACGAAGTCTATTTAGAATTGACAAGTCCATTTTTTGTAAACACATTGATTTGTAGATAAAAGCAACTTAATGAACTCAATTGTAAGCGCTACTGAAGACGACTTCCAATTACTTTCTGAAATTGCCACCGCTAGTTTTATAGAATCACATGGCCACAGTGCCCAAGCCGAAGACATCAACCGCTATGTGAGCGAAAAGTACAGTGAGAGCGCCTTTAAAGAAGAATTAAACGATGCAAAAAACCTTTACCACATCATTTATCATAACGATCGTGCCGCTGGTTACTCGAAAATTGTTTTAAATACCCCATACTCCGGAAGCCTCATCAACAACATCGTAAAGCTGGAGCGTTTTTATCTCCTAAAAGAATTTTATCATCTAAAATTAGGCGGCGAACTTTTTCAATTTAATGTCGATCTTTCAATAAGAAACAATCAAACAGGCATGTGGTTATTTGTTTGGAAAGAGAATCCGCGGGCGGTAAACTTTTACAAAAAAAATGGCTTCCTGGTAATAGGCAGCCATGATTTTAAAATTTCTGAAACGCACTCCAATCCTAACCATTTAATGTTGCTAAAGTTTTGAAATGGTTATTAAGATGGTACTTCTTCTTCATACTCATCTCTTATGTCTCTTTATCTACACCTTACTTTCTTTACTTTATTTACTTCTTTACTTTTACTTTACGTACTTTAACTCCAAATCAATTCAACCTCCCCATATAGAAATCCAGCACTTTCATTCTTAACAGGTATTCATAACGGGTGGTGATGATGGTGGCATTGGTACGATCGAGATTGTTTTTTGCAATCAGGTACTCGGGAGAATTGATTACCCCGTTTTCGAAACGGATGCCGGCGATGCGAAATGACTCAGCATAAGCCTCAGATTGGGTTTGTAATATCGCATAGCGTTTATAGGTAGTGGTGATATTAACATACGCCTGGTCTATCGCCTGCCTCAATTGAAACTTGATATTATTTGCAATCAGCTGGTTGTTCTTTTCTTCATTCCTCGCCAGCTTTACATTTGATTTGGTTCTGAAAGAATTGAACAGCGGTATCGATACACTCACTCCATACGCTGTTGAAAGGTTATTATTTAACTGTGAGCCGTATTTGATCGTTTCGCTGCGAAATTTTGTTTGACGGGTAATTACCGGGATATTAGTTCCATTGACAACAACATAATCGCCACTGGGTACATCCGTAGAACCGAGATTGGTATTCAGCATCGCCGCACTTGAATAATTTGTACTCAACACGCCATAGATGGAAACTCTTGGATAAAACGCAGACGCTGCAACCTTTACTGCCGCTGCGCTCGACTGGATTTTTAATTCACTCGCCTTTACAGAAGCCAGCTTTTGCAGGGCAGTAGCATAGATCTCATCCGGTAAAGCATCATACATTTTAACTTCGTTATTAAAGCCTTCCCGGTCAATTTTTAAATTAGCATCGTAGGGCACGTTCATTAACTGTGTAAGGGAAAGAATACTTCCGTCGAGTGCATTTTCGGCATTAATGATCGCCAGTTCATCACCTGCGTATTGCCCTTTCAGGTCGCTTACATTGGCGGGCGAAGTAGCGCCTTCATTGGCGATGGTTACCAGTCGGTCTACCTGTTGTTTAGTAACATCCGCCTGTTGTTTGGCCAAAACCAGTGCATCCTCATTATTTAAAATCTGGAGATAAGCCAAAATCACCTGCAGGGTAAGTTCATCTTTTCGCTGTTGCCATTCCATGGTTGCGGTGGCGAAGGCAAGTTCATTTTGACGAATACTGTTCTTCAACTGGAACCCGTTAAACACCGGCACGCTTCCCTGCGCATTGGCATTGCTGGAGGTAAGTTGCTGGTTGCTATAGCCGTTGGTAAAGGGGTCGATGCTGCGACCACTGTTAAGCCCATAATCATAACCGCCCTGCACGATCGGTAAACGGTTATTTTTTGCCTGTTTAAAATTGATTTCGGCACTGCGCATTTGCAACTCACTTTGCCTGGTTAAAATATTATTCTTCAATGCCGATTCAATTGCTTGTTGCAAAGTGAGCTTTGTGCTTTGTGCATTGGCGGATGCCACGCTGATAATCACCATGCACAAAATAAAAATCCTCGTCTTCATCTTTCTGTTTTTTTGCTGAGGAAACTAAAGCTGGTGCTATGATCCCCATTGTCAATTATCAATTACGAATTCTGTATCCTCCCATCCAATAAATGAATGATACGTTTTCCATAGCTGGCATTTTTTTCTGAATGCGTTACCTGTATGATCGTTACGCCCTCTTCATTCAAAACCTTAAAAAGCTCCATGATCTCTTCACCCTGCTTTGAGTTTAAATTCCCGGTAGGTTCATCCGCAAGTAACAATTTTGGTTTTGCAATCAAAGCCCTTGCGATGCCAACCAGCTGTTGTTGCCCGCCGCTAAGTTGCGCAGGGAAAAGGTCTTTTTTACCAACAATATTAAACCTGTCCAGTATATCGGCAACCATTGCTTTCCGTTCAGCCGATTTTATGTTCTGGTAGATCAGCGGGGTTTCTATATTTTCATAAACAGTTAGCTCATCGATCAAATGGTACGCCTGGAACACAAAACCAATATATTGTTTGTATAGGGTAGACTTCTCCCTTTCTTTCAGTTTATGAACGGCTTCATGCAAAAAATTATATTCGCCTTCATTTGCTTCGTCGAGCATGCCGATGATATTGAGCAAGGTAGACTTCCCCGAGCCGGAAGGTCCCATGATGGAAATAAATTCACCTTCCTTTATATCAAGATTAATATCCTTCAGGAGAAAGGTGCGGTTGGAACCCGTGTTTACCCACTTGAAAATTTTTCGTAATTGTATCATTATTTGTGTTTACTGTTTATGGTTTAATGTTTTAGATGTATCAAGTATCCAGTATCCTGTATCAAGTATCCTGTATCAAGTATCAAGTATCCAGTATCCAGTATCCACCCCATCCTGCTATTCCGCCCGTAAATTCCCCGCCGGATTCGCCGCAGCAACCCGAAACACCTGTGAGCCAATCACCAGCAATGATACCGCTAAAACTGCAGCACTCGCAAGGACAATGATACCAACGCCCACCTGCACCCGTACTGCGAATATTTGCAGGAAGATATAACTGCAGATCCAGCCAATAGGCGCAGCGATAACAATTGCAATCATTACCAGCTTTAAAAAACTTTTTGAAAGCAATGAAACAATGGCTGCAACCCCAGCACCCATTACTTTCCTTATGCTTATTTCCCTGGTGCGGCCTTCCACCGTGTATACCACCATCCCCAATAACCCAAGGCTTGCAATGGTAATTCCCATAAATGCCAGCAGCCCCAACATTGAAACCGTGCCCGTGGCTGATTTGCTTTCATAAAATTGGCGGTTGAACCAATTATAATTAAACGCCTCATCCGGATTGATCTTCTTCCAGGTAGTATGCAAAGCCGCCACCAATTTTCCTGCATCGGCTTCGTCCATACTGGTTTTTATATTCAGGTAATTAAATGCCTTTTCCCTGCCCCTCAACACCAGCGGGCGAATCGGAAATTCAAAGCCTTCAAAATGAAAATCTTTTATTACTCCGGCAACCCTTACGGGTATGCTATCATCCATTACAATTAACTGGTCCAGCGCCTCCCCCACTGATTTAAATTGCAAGGTCTTTACCGCTGTTTCATTGATCATCACTTCTTTTTCTTCATCACCCACGGAAGCAGTCATCCCGGCACCCGCAAGCAACTTCAACTGCATGTTGGCTACAAAATCTTCATCCACGTCAAAATATTTCACGGGAACAAAATTCTCTGATAATGGCAGCTTGATGTTAGCTGTACCAGAAGCAAATTTGCCCATATTATCCGAAGTAGCCGATACCCTTTGCACACCGCTGATGGTACCAATAGCATTTTTAATTAAATGATAGTCCTTCCCCTGCAAGGGAACATTGATAATGCGATCGCGGTTAAAACCATAATCACCTGTGGCCATATAATCAAATTGCTTGTTGAACACCAGCATAAAAATAATCACCACAAGCGATAAACTGAATTGTATCACGATCAATGCCTTTCTCAAACCGTTTCTTCCAAATAGTTTTACATTGGCAAGGTTTTTCAAAACAATTACAGGTTTAAATGTTGACAGCGTAAGCGCGGGAACAATGCCTGCCAGCAAGCCTGCCATTACGCTGAATAACAAAAACCACCCGATCAGCGAGGCATTCATGCTAACACCTTCAGGGAAAAATTCAGCACTCAGGCTACTATAATTTTTCAATAGCTGCAGCATCATAATCGCCAGTCCAAGCGCTAAAAAAGCGATCACCACCGATTCAATAATAAACTGCAGAAAGATATGGTGCCGCAAAGCGCCCGACACCTTTCTTATACCTACCTCCTTAGCTCTTTTCAAAGACCTGGCAATAGACAGGTTGGTATA
Source organism: Ferruginibacter sp. (assembly GCA_025963635.1). Lineage (GTDB taxonomy): Bacteria > Bacteroidota > Bacteroidia > Chitinophagales > Chitinophagaceae > Ferruginibacter. Next base: position 25,206 of record JAOQAK010000072.1, on the reverse strand, counting down.
GTTAAAACAGGCTGAAATAAGAATGATCAACGCGATGGAAATTTCAGCAGCGATCTTACCGTAAGTGGCGCCTCTGCCGATAGAATTGCCAAGTTCTTCACCGGGCGTTATTTTCGGCAATGACTGGATATCAAACCGGATGCTGCTCTTATCTGAAGCGCCTGATTTCTTAAAAACCGTGGAGATATTATTCAATGCCGAAACCAATTGCTTTTTAGGTGTGCCTTCTTTTAACAGTACATAGGTGTAGCCTTTAAAAACATTTGACCAGTCGGACGATTGTAATGGTAGTTTACCTGCTCTTTCAAGACCGGCGATAGAACTCATAGAACAATACACATCAAAGTCGATATGCGATTTGTCAGCCGTTTTTTGCATCACCCCGGTTATAAGGAAGTTTCCCAGGTTTTCGAATTCAAGCGATTTGCCAACGGGTTCTTCCTTACCAAAAAAACGAATAGCAGTTTCTTTGGATAAGATAATTTTATTGGGTGCATTCAATGCTGCAGCGCCATCGCCCTGCTCCAGCTTAAATCCAAAAACATTAAAAAAAGAGGGTTCCGTAAATGCCACATCTACTCCCAGGCGTTTCATTCCGGCAACAGCTTTGCCGCTCCATGCAGGATAAATACGAACCGTGTTTTCAACAAATGCATACTTGTCTTTTAAAGCGGATGCAAGCGGCAATGGTGTGCTGGCTAACCGGAAATCCTGACCGCTTTGGTTGGTCATCTCACTTATAACGCGGTAAGTGCTATTGGGCCTCGGGTGAAACCGGTCGTAACTAAAATCATCCTGTAAACGCATAATAACGATCAGCCCGATACACATACTGAGTGCCAAACCAAAAATATTGATAAACGAAAACAGCTTATGTTTTGCGAGGTTCCTGAACGCTATGGTAAAATAATTTTTTAGCATCGATTAATTTTGTGGACTTTTCTTATTCTTCTCCGAAATTACATTCCTTTTACGATTGATCAGGTAGTCAATGACTATGCCAAAGGCAAAACTGGCTACTGGTAAGGCTTTCAGCCAAAATAGCAATACAAGGTGTACGAAAACGGACAGTTACTGTACAGTATCGTACACCGCATTGTTGTAACGTAAGGGAGCAAAGGAGTAACGTCGCCGCGATGCGGTTTTTAATATTTTTTAAATCATCATTTGGGAAAAAAATCGCCAGAGAGAAGGCTTTCATTTAATGGAGAAAAGAACAAATTTTGATGGAACCAGCATTGGTTCATTGGGGATCATTGTTGCGTCGCACTCTTTTACGGCATACCCATTGGCAGCTTTTATTGAAGCGGAGATGATTTCCTATTTCCTAAGCCACTCTGCTCTCACTGGTGAATTAAAGGCCGTTTACTTAAGTCCTATTTATTCCCTGATCAACCGCCGACGGGGCCCATAGCCGCCGTCGGGGTTGAGCGAATAGTTTTAGGTTCGTTTATGGCCACCCGGTTTTCACGGGGTTACCCGAACCCAGTCAGCGGTTGCAAACCCTAACGGCGGTTATCCTTTAAGTAAATGATAGTCATTCACGATTCACCATTCACCACTCACCATTCACGCCCCTCATTCGGTCCTCAAACTCTTAACAGGGTTGGCAACCGCCGCTTTCACTGCCTGGTAACCGATGGTACATCCTGCCACCAGGAAGGATACCAGCAACGCCAATAAAAAATATCCTGCGTTCAGGCTGATCCTGTTCGCGAAAGTTTGCAACCAGCTGCTCATGGCAAAATATGCCAGCGGAGCGGCTATTACAAAAGAGATCAAAATCAGCCATGTAAATTCCATTGAAAATTTATATACGATACTGCCCACCGATGCTCCCAGCACTTTGCGAATACCTATTTCCTTTTGCCGTTGCAGCGCAAGAAATGACACCAGCCCATACAGTCCCATACAACCGATCAGGATAGACAACAAAACAAATATTTTAAATCCCTGGTACATGATGTTCTCCAGCACATAAAAAGCCTTCTGCTCCATATAATAATCCAGTGTCATTGCTTTATAAATTTGATCTGGGAATAATGCCTGCCAGCTTTTTTCTATAAAAGAGTTTGTACCGGCGCCATTTGGATTTTCCATACGGATGCTTGCCATGCTTACCCAGTTGGTGCCGTAAAAAAGCAGGCAGGGAATGATCTTGTTTTGCAGTGACACATTGAAAAAGTCATCTGTCACGCCTACAATGGTTGCCAACTGGTTCTCCCCTACCAATATCTGCCGTCCAATGGATTCATCAGCAGTTTTAAAACCAAGGGCTGTTACTGCTTTTTGGTTTAGTAAAATTATTGTAGCTTGTCAGGCTATCTGAGAGCGTTACTTTATCCTGCTCCCGCAGGTTTCTTCCAGCAACCAGTTTAATATTAAAAGTTCCGAGGTAATGCAGATCAATGAATTTTCTCTCTGAATGCACTTTGTCTTCTTTGAGCGCTTCTTTTCTATGCAGGTCGATAAACCCGTTGCTGGCGCTGGTGGGCGGACCTGAACTAAATGACACTTCTTTTACCTGCGGCCTGCTCATCAGTTGGTTGCGGAATACTTCCAGTTTCTGCGGGTTGTTTTCAGGGATTGTTACTGTAAGTATTCCATCTCTTTGATAGCCGAGGTCGCGGTTATGAAAATAACTCATCTGCATGGCCACTACAATCGTTCCGATAATGAGTAGCTGTGAAACGGTAAACTGTGCCACCACCAACACCTTCCTCAGCGAGAAACGGTTTGAAAAGCCGGTATGCTTTGCCCTGATAGCCTGCTTCAACGCCATGATGGGCTGGAAAGATGCCATCATTTTTGCGGGATAGAAGCCTGCCAGGAAGGTAATCAGCAAACACAACCCACCCAGGAAAAAAATAATGGTGAGATCGATATGCAAATCGAGTTCCACGATAAAAGCAAGATAATTATTGAAGGCGTTTAAAAAATAATTGGCTAAGAATACTGCGATGATCGCCGCGATCGTCGTCAGCACAAAGGTTTCGCCCATAAAATGGAGTACCAGCTCCCAGTTACGGCTACCCAGTGTTTTGCGGATACCTACTTCTTTGGTTCGTTTTAAAGATTGTACTGTTGCAAGATTGATAAAGTTGATGCAGGAAGTAATTAAAACAATCACTCCCATTACGATGAATGCGAGTACCATTATCGATGGAGTAGTGTAAAACGTTCCTCCGTATTTTTCATCAGTATGTACTTGTGCAAGCGGTTGCGGATGATAGGTTTGCTGCGATGCCATTTCTTTATCAAGGTATTTGTTTTTAAACCCAACAAGGGCGGCATCGAACTGGCTTGCTGAATAATTTTTTGGAAGCGTAACAAATGTATAGCTTTCAGCATACAGCTCTTTCCAGTTGTTTACGAGTTTCGGATTCTCCTTTTCAAAAACTTTGAAGGGCAGCAAAAGATGACAGGCGACATTGCTGTTCCGCGGCATATCATCGAGGATCGCCGCAATGCGGTAGCTGTTCTTATTTATTTCTATCATTTTTCCGATGAGGTCAACATAACCCTGGCTGGAAGTAATATTATAAAATTTGTCTGCCAGCTTTTTGGTCAGTACCGCCTCGTCGGGCTGGTAGAGCAACCGGTCGTTTCCTGCCAGCATTTTAAAATCGAATGTCTTTAGAAAATCTTCGTCGGCGTAGGTGAGTTGGTTGTCTTCAAAAAGTTTTCTTCCCCCAAATTGATCCGGTATGGAAATCACTACGGTATTGTTTACATACACCTGGGTAACCATATCAAATTGCGGAAATTCGTTTCGCAGGGCCTTCGCTACCGGGAAACTTATATAGCCATCATGATCGGTTCGGTCGCCATTCTTCTCATCCAGCACCACCCGGTAAATACGGTCTTTTTTGGAATGAAAGCTGTCGAAGCTTTTCTCGTGTTTTATAAACACGTACACAAAAATGCAGCAGGCGATGCTGATGGCCAGTCCGGTGATATTGATCATGGAGTTTGTTTTATTCCTGGCAATATTTCTGAAAGTTGAAATGATATAATTGGACAGCATATATGATCGATTTGCTTCCGGCGCATGTTGCAGCACTGAAATTTTTAGAAATTGTAAATGTTTAAAGAATTTCTTCAGGAAGGAGAAGTAGGTATTCTCGCAAATACAGTTGATTTTTTTACCGGCATGATCTCATCGGTCAACATTGTTGTGTCTCACTTGTACCGCATACCGATGTGGAACTTTTGACATTAAGTGCCAGGATAAATTTTCGCTCCGCATCACGCAACGTCCCTGGCCCGCACGCTTTGTCCTGAGGAGACATTGGCGGAAAGTGAGAAGACGGGTGAATCTTCAGCCAACGCTCCAAATGCATCATTTTCCAATTGTCACATTTTCACATTTTCCCATTCAGCATTAGCACATTAGCAAATTGGCTAATTAGCAAATCAGCTAATTAGCTAATTTATTCCGTTCGCAAACTCTTCACCGGGTTCGCAACCGCTGCCTTGATCGCCTTATATCCCACCGTAATCCATGCTATCACCAGCGAAAGGATAATCGCAATAGCAAATACACCCGGGCCGATATTGATCTTATAAACGAAGTCCTGCAACCAGCTATTCATCATATAATATCCTATTGGTATTGCTATCAGGCAAGCCACGCCGACTAATAGTGTAAACTCTTTTGAGAACAACAATACGATGTTGCCAACAGATGCACCCAGTACTTTTCGGATGCCTACTTCCTTTGTTTTTTGTACGGCCATAAAAGATACCAGGCCAAACAAACCAAGGGCAGAGATCAAGATGGCAAGTGCCGCAAAAATTTTATACAATAATGATAGCTGGTTCTCCTGCTGGTAAAAATGAGCGATGTCATCTTCCATAAAACTACTCGTGTACGCATATTCCGGGAAGAACTGGTTCCATACAGACTGAATAGTAGCTTGTGTTTTAGCAATATCGGATGAGCGCACTTTGATCGACGTACGGCTATAATATTTGTTCCATTGAGCAAGCATCAATGGACTGATGGTTTTCTTAAGAGAGCTTGTTTTGAAATCTTTTACCACGCCTACAATTGTTTTTCATGCGCCGGCACCGGTTTTGATCTCTTTGCCCAAAGCCTCCTCTGCATTTTTTATACCGAGCTTTTTCACAACAGTTTCATTGATTACAACTTCTTTGGTAGTATCGCTTTTGTCGTATACTCTTCCGGCAAGCATTTGTAAGCCGAAGGTTTTAAAATAATCTTCATCAACGAACTTCAGTGAAAGCTGAAATTTTTCATCGGGCCGGTGATCATATGCAAAGTTTGAACTCCAGTTATTATCAGAAGAGGGCGGATCCATATTAAAACTTACTGCTACAATGCCCGGGGTTTGTAATAATTTCTGTTTGAAGGCGGGTTGCCTTACTATCAAACTACTATCAGAGTTGCCGACGGACAATAACACCACGGCTTCCTTGTTGAAGCCAAGGTCTGCATTTCGCACAAAGTTCATCTGGCTGATAGCTACAATGGTTCCAATAATCAGTACCTGCGATATAGCAAACTGCATAATCACCAATCCCCTGCGCAGCGAAATGCCGCCCACCGTTGCGGAAGTAATTTTATTTTTCAGCGCCAGCACCGGCTTAAAACCAGACATAATTAATGAAGGATACAAACCTGCAAACAAAGTAACAATGATGATGATTGCTAAAGTAAAACCAATCGCTTCGATATTCAACAGGTTCAGCTTTTCTGAAATGGAAGCAATGTGTTTGATATACGGCAGGCAAATAAAGGCAATTAATACTGCAACGATGCCTGCAATAACTACCAGCATACCGGTTTCGCCCATTACCTGCATAAACAACTGCCCGCGCATGCTACCCAATACTTTCCGTATGCCAATTTCCTTTGACCTGCCAACCGCCTGTGCAGTGGATAAATTGATAAAGTTGATGCAAGCCATGATGATGATGAAAAGCCCGATCAATGACAATGTCCATAAAGTAGCTTTACTGGTGATATGATCACCGAATATGTCAAGCCTGTTATCAAAATGCAAAGCGCTTAAGGGCTGCAGGAAATGAGATTTTTCAGAAGTGCAGTTACCACGGTTTGAATAATGTGCCTTGCTGAATTTTGATAATTGCTGATCCACTGTGGCAGATTTAACCCCCGGTGATGATAAAGCAAATACTTCAAAATTACTGGAAGTGCCTCCCCAGTTGTCGGCGCTGTAATTATAGGGTGCTCCATTTCCTTTTAAGGTTTCGAAAGAGATCATCACGCCCAATGGAAAATCAGTATTGGCAGGCACATCCTGCAGAATGGCCGACACTTTTAAGGTAATTGCATTGTCCAGTTTTAAAAATTGGCCAATAGCTTTTTGCCAGTCGCCAAAATACTTTTCAGCGATCTTCTTTGTTAGCACAACCGTATTGGGCGCATTCAAAACAGCCGCGTCACCGGCCAGGAATGGATATTTAAAAACCTTAAAGAACTGCGGTTCACAAAAAAATATCCCGGAGGATTCTATAAATTTCTTATCTGTAAAATCTGTGCCGCTGCCGGACCCAACTGTTACCTGGCTGCTATAAATGGAGTTGATGCCGCCAAATTCAACACTGGGCATTTCCAGGCGCAGCGCTTCCAATACGGGGACAGGCACACCCGGGTTGTAGGTAACGCCTTCTGCAAACTTATCCTGGGTTACCACGCGGTGAATACGGTAATAATTCGGTTGAAATTTATCATAACTCATCTCGTACCGGATCACCATAAAAAGCAGCAGGCAGGCTGCAATGCCAATGGCGAGGCCGGTAATATTGATAACCGAGTAACCTTTATAACGAATAATATTCCTGAGGGCGATCTTAAAATAGTTTTTCAGCATTGCATTGATTGTTTGTTCCGCGGGGTGGTAGCTTATGTTGACAGTTGAGTTTGTCAATCCTTATGCCAAAGCGAAACCCATTGACTGGCAAGGGCTTCGGCCATTTTAAAAGACAAAGGTGTACGAAAACGTACAGTAACTGTACAGTAACGTACACCAGCTATTTGAGCTTTAATTTCACGAAAAGGTGCCAGGAGCAAAGCCGCTAAGGAGTATAATTTAATTGGAAGCCTGATCAAAGCGATGAAATTGAAGGAAATAAATTTAAACCATCATTGGAAAAGTTGTGACACTTATGCTTGTGTCATATTTTCTTGTCACAAAGATTGTGTCACAACTTTGTGACAAGAAATAAAAAAATATTTTTTATGACACAGAAAAGGCCTCTCTGCCCTCCAAAGGAAGGGAAGGTTCTTAGAGTCAGATTGTTTGAATAGTATTTAAAACAGGTATAGCTTGGCCTTGCCAGCACGTCTCTCCCGAGGGTTGAGCCTGCTTCAATCAGCAGGGAATTCGGGAACAGCAAATTTAGTATGATTGCGGGCTAACATGGTATCATCAAAAAACAAAATCCTATCCATATTTACTCAACGTCCCGGCCGGCCTGCGAGCCACCAGGAGACGTTGCAGGGAAAGGAGCTTTATTTTCACGCAGCGCCGCGAAGGAGTATATACACACGTCTTTTTCAGCATTATTTAACCGTCAAAACTATCTTACCTCCGCTGGCATTTGCGGTGACCTTTGTTCCGCCCCCGTTCAATGTTCCATCTACCTGGTCATCCTCCACTTTTCCATTAAAAGCGGATAATTTACCGGTTTGAATCTTGTCTGCAGATAAGTCGAGGTCGTAACCCTTGCCAGCAGGCAACTCCAGCTCAATTTTGCCACCTGAATTGCGGATCTTGATAAACTTACCCGGCTCCCTGATCACCACTTTTATATCACCGCCACTGGTACCAGTGGCAAGGTTACAAGCCAGGCCTGCCAGATCGATATTCCCGCCTGAAGTATGGGCTTCCAAATCACCCTGAATATTATTTCCCCGCACATCTCCGCCGCTAGTAGTGGCGTCTACATTGCCATTCAAATCAACCACCCTGATCGAACCACCTGAAGTAGTTAGCTTGATTCCACCGCTACAATGATTTGCGTTAATATTTCCGCCACTGGTAGTAAGGTCCATTTTATTATCCGAATCCTTCACATCAATATTTCCTCCTGATGTGGTCCCTTTCATTTTCCCTTTTACCCCGTCAATATTAAGATTACCGCCGCTCGTAGTGATTTCCTGTTCGCCGGTAATTGCCCTTAGATCGATGTTGCCCCCACTGGTAGTAAGATGCGTGGATACATCTTTACCGACATACACCTTGAAAGAAATTGACAAAGCATTTTTCCAATCCCGTATTTTGACCTTTGATTTTGCGATGGCTGTAAGCTTATCGCCCGAGACGGTAATTTTGAGATCATATAATTCATCCAGTCTCTTTTGCAATGTTTCTTTAGATACTTCCCCTTTATTTCTGCCGGATGAGGGCCAAATAAACACATCCACCCTCGATTTATCGGCGGCTGAACTTTCTACCGAAATATTTCCTCCGGATGTTTCAACTTCTACCTGCTTAATGGATTCTCCAGGCAATGATTTGGTCAGGAATGGCTCCTGCCGCTCATTCTGTGCAGACAAGACACTCACTGTACAGCTTACTAAAAAAACCAGGATTGCCTTTTTCATGTTATTTATTTATTTATTGGTATATAAAAAATGAGTAAATAGGTTCCTTAACAATTTTCGAATTTTCACATTAGCATGTTAGCACATTAGCCAATCAGCGAATTATTCGGTTCTCAAACTCCTTGTCGGATTTGCAATTGCAATCCGGTACGTCTGCAAGCCAATAATCAAAGCCCCCAGCAACAGCAAAGCCGCTGCACTTCCGGCCAATATCCAAAAACTCATAGCAATGCGATAAGCATATTGTTGTAAAAAAGCATTGCCAGCAAAGAAGCCAAGCGGCAAGCCAATGCAAACCGCAATCAGTAGCAGCAGTACAAATTCCCGGGAAATTTCACCGATTACCCTTCCAACACCTGCACCCATCACCCTTCGTATGCCCACTTCTTTTGAACGGTTTTGGGTACTAAAGATCACCATTCCCAGCAAGCCAAGGCAGGCAATTGAAACTGCCATCACCGTCAACAGACCAATAAACAAAAGATCATCCTTATGCAAATTCTGATCATACAATTGTTTATCAAACCAATCTGCATTAAGAGGCTGATGTGGATACAATTCCTTCCATGTTTTTTCCAGCCGCGGCAGGATAGACTCAATGGCCGCTGCTGAAACCTTAACACTAAGCACAGTAAATTCTTCCGGTTGCCATGCCAGCAGCAAAGGTTGAATCGGACGAAGAAGACTTGCAAAGTGAAAATCCTTTATAACACCTGCCACCGCATATTTTGTACTGTCGTTTAACCAGATGAGTTTCCCTACAGCATCCGACGGATCTTTGAAGACGAGCTCGCGAACGGCGGTTTCATTGATCAGCACAGACGGTATTCTTTTTTCACCTGTTGAAACAGCCGCTGGCAGGTTATCGCCAGCGATCAATTGCATTCCCATATTACTTATGAAAGCAGGGTTAACAGAAAAATAATTGGCTGCAAGTGAATCAGCGGATTTTTCTGCCTTTACAAATCTTGTATCGGCAGCCGAAAAGCCAAACAGGCCGGAACTGCCGGAGACCTGTTCAATACCTGCAACAGAAGAGATCGCAACAGCGGTTTTTTCGTAGCTGTGAGCAGGTATTTTTATGTTTAAAATCCGCTCGCGGTTAAACCCGTAGTCGGCAGTGGCCATATACATTGATTGCCTGTAAAAAACCGCCAGTGTTATAATGGCAATCAGCGATACAGCAAATTGAATTACAGTGAGTGTTTTCCTTAAGCCTGCTCCGCCAAACAGCCTGGTATTGAATTTACCTTTTAGTACCCGAACTGGTTGAAACGAAGAAAGCACACGGGCAGGGATCCATCCCGCAGTTAATCCGGTTAACATCGTAAACAAAATAAAATACATCCAAAGCCTGCCATCCGGCAAGGCATCTCCAATCATCCTCTGCACGGTTGGCAGGGTGCTGATTAATTTCAACTGGAAATAAGCGAGGCAAAATGCGAGCATTGCCATCAAAACCGACTCGCCCAAAAACTGAAGCAACAGATTCTTTCTTAAAGCACCGGCAACTTTCCGGATGCCCACCTCGCGGGCACGGTCGAGCGAACGGGCCAATGTTAGATTCACGTAGTTAAAAAAGGCGAGCAAAAGCATTGAAAGGCCAATCAGTGCAAACACCAACAAGTTGGGAAGTATTTGTTCGGCCGTGAGATTGTACAAGGGCCTGGTACCCGGTGAAATTGAATTCAACGGTTGCGTGTCGAAAACAAATGTCTTATTTGAGCCAGCGAGCATTTTATTTACCTGCCCGGTTGCCAGTTTTAGCAGGCTGTTTAAATTTTTCTCAGTGGCACCAGGTTTCAGCTGTACATAAGTATAAGCTCCTGCTTCATCTGCCCAGTCGCTGCTTGATTTTTGCTGTCCCTGCACGGGCATGCCCGCGCTTGCTGCCAATAAATCGAACCTGAGGTGAGAAGAATAAGGAGGATTCTCCAGGATACCCGTTACTACAAACGCGGCAGATTTGCCGATGGTGATTATTTTGCCGACAGGTTCATCTTTTCCAAAAAACCGTTCAGCGGTTTCGATGGTCAGCACTGCTGTTTGAGGCCTGGTAGCTGGTGAACCGGATTTTAACCGGAACCCAAAAATGTGATAGAAATCTGGATCCACATAGGCTTCTTTCACAGGAAGTTTTTTATCATTGGCAGATACTTCCTCCTGTGAAAAACGTATGCTTGTGCTCTTATCAATTGCGGTATAATTGTTCTTTAAATAAGCACTCAAAGGCGCTGGAGAACTTGCACATAAAAAATGATCGCCGTTCTTTCTTTCCAAATTGGTGAGGATGCGATAGGTTCGTTTCGCATTTGGATGAAAACTATCGTAATCGTAGGCATCCTTGATCTTAATCAACGCCAGCATACAAACCGTCATGCCTGTGGCCAGGCCGAAGATATTGATGAAGGAAAATAGTTTGTGCTTTGAGATATTTCTAATTGCAATTTTTAAATAATTTTTTAACATGGTCGTGAATGGTTAATGTTCAATCAGTATGTACAACGGATTAAAATCCGTTGTTACAATATGGTCCGAGCCTACGGCTCTATTGCTTAGGATTCTGAATATGGTGTTTTCAATTTTATCAATTCGGTATCTATGTTACAATTCATTGTTTTGCATTTTTAAAAATTCGTCGAAGTGAACATTAGCCGATGTCTTGATTTTTCCTTCATTTTCACATTTTCACATTTTCTAATTTTCACATTAGCATATTAGCACATTAGCAAATCAGCACATTATTCTGTCCGCAAACTCTTCACCGGGTTCGCGACCGCTGCTTTTATTGCCTGAAAACTGATAGTAATTATCGCAATAAATAAAACCATTAAACCTGCTACACCAAACATCCACCACGAGAGGCTGATTCTAAAGGCAAAATTCTGCAGCCAATTATTCATAAAATACCTGGCAATAGGAATAGAAATAAAACACGCCAGCAATACCAGTTTCAGAAAGTCGCCGGATAACATTGCAGCTATGCTATTTACAGTAGCGCCTAAAATTTTTCTTATGCCGATCTCCCTCGTTTTTTGAAATATTGTATAAGAGATCAGTCCATATAATCCAAGACATGCGATGAGCAATGATAATATGGAGAAGTACAGGAAGATCCTGGAAAACCTTTCTTCAGACTGGTACTTCCCTTTAATTTGGTGACTTAAAAAATCGTAATCGAATAAGGCAGATGAAAAATGTTTCTTCCATGTGTTTTCAAGTAATGCTATAACCTGATCAGCTTTTTTAATGTCCACTTTTAATGTGATCCTTGAAAAATGACCATTCAGGGGATAGATTGATAAAGGTTCTATGGCCTGCTGTAAGGAGTTGTAGTGAAAGTCAGTTGTTACGCCAACCACTACCCCCTTTTTGCCGCCCATTTTAAATGATTTACCAATAGCAGTTTCCGCATTCTTCCACCCAAACTTTTTAACTGCCATATTATTTACAATAACCTGCCTCACGGTATCCTTAAGTGCGTTACTGTTAAAACCTTTTCCGGCCAATAGTTTAATTCCATATACATCAAAATAATCCGCATCAATACGAAGTATCGATGTATTAACCTGCAAAGGCGCTCCGTTGTTATCAACGGTTTCTGATACACTTTGAGACAACCCTGAACCGATCATCGAGTTGGATGTGGTAATTCCGGAAATAAGCGTATTGTCTTTTAACTCGTTTTTAAAAGCACCATAACCCTTAATGACATCTGTATTCCCATGTACCTTTAAAAAGATCAAAGCGTCTTTATTATAGCCGAGATCCTTATTTTTTATAAACGACATCTGTGAATAAATAATAACTATACCTGTTATCAATATGATCGTAATAACGAATTGCGATACCACGAGTGTTCTTCTTAATAATATTCCTTTGTCGCTGGACTTGAATGCCCCTTTTAATACCACTGCAGGCTTAAATGCTGATAGAATGATAGCAGGATAAAGGCCCGAAAGAACACCTAGAAAAATAGTTACCGCCAAAAGAAAACCTAAGAGTAAAGGCGAAGAGAATAAAGAAAGATCTTTATCGGTAACCTCGAAAAAAAACGGCCGCAGCAATAGCGAAAATAAAAATGAAAGTAATAAGGCTATGATTGCGGTTAATACAGATTCAGACAAGTATTGGAGAATCAATTGTTTTTTGCCCGCACCAACCACTTTTTTAATACCTATTTCTTTCGCCTTGCTTGCTGCACGTGCTGTAGCCAGGTTGGTATAATTGATGCCGGCAAGAAGTAAAATAAAAATGCCAATTGTTGAAAAAATATAAACCTGTGTAATGCTACCGTTCGATGCAATTTCATATTGCAGGTTGGAACGAAGATGAATATCACTCAGCGGTTGCAGCTTGTAAGAATAGATGGACTTCCAGGTATTGAACAGATCGCCAATATACTTTCCATAGAAATACGCGATCTTCCTGGAGAAGGTTTTATGATCAACTCCTTTCTTTAACAACAGATAAGTGTAATAACTGCCATCACCCCAGCCATCAATGGTAAGTGCATCAGGATCTGCAACTTCAATGGTTTTAAAAGATGCGAGCATATTGAATGTGAAATGCGCATTCTTCGGGGGATCAGGCATTACCCCCGTTATTTTATAGCTGGCACCATTCCCGGTGCTGTCTAACATATTCAGTAAAAGGGTTTCACCTATTGGGTTGTTATCCCCAAAATACTTTTTGGCTGTTGATTGGGTAAGAATAATTGAGTAAGGTTCACTTAATGCAGTAGCCGCATTTCCGGTTGTTATATGATAATTAAAAACATCAAAAAAAGAAGGATCTGTTAGCAATATGCCTGGTTGAAGCACCTGTTGGTTTTTGTGGGTTATTATCTCTTCACGCATCCTCAACCGTACTGTATTCTCAACTTCAGGATAGTCATCTTTCAATGCCTTAGCCATCGGAGCACTTGATACAGCCGATTCTTCAATCCCCGCTTCTGTTTTTGTTGTTGAAATCAACCTGAAAATCCGGTCATAATTATTATTGAATTTATCATAGCTGAGTTCATCATTTACCCAAAGAGCAATAAATATAAAACTCACCAATCCTGCGGACAGCCCGATAATATTGAGTAAGGAGTAAGTCTTATTTTTGACTATACTTCTAAAGGTTTGTTTTAAATAATTTTGGAACATAAGTATAGTTTTTTATCTGTTCTTAAACTCTTCAGTGCGTTTGTTATCGCTGCTTTTATTGCCTGGAAGCTTAACGTGATTAATCTTATCATAATAGCCAGTATTATTCCAAAAAATCCCTTTAGGAATTTGGGCCTTCTATTCCGTTCTCAAACTCTTAACCGGATTAGCTACCGCCGCTTTAATTGCCTGGAAGCTTACCGTAATCAATGCAATTAACACAGCCACCAGCCCGGCCACTAAAAACATCCACCAGGCAATACCAGCCTTATAAACGAAGTTCTCCAGCCACTTGTGCAATCCGATCCATGCAATGGGCGATGCAATTACAAATGCAATCATTACCAGCAGCAAAAATTCTTTTGAAAGCAGGTTAAACAAGGAGCCGGGACTGGCGCCGAGTACTTTTCTTATGCCAAATTCTTTGGTTCTTTGCTCTGCAGTAAATATCACGAGGCCTAATAAGCCCAGGCAGGAGATGAATATGCCGAGGAAGGCAAAGTAGTTCGCAAGCTGACCAACCACCTGCTCACTCTTATACAGCTTTTGATATTCTTCATCCGAGAATTTGTAAGTGAATGGAAACTTTGGATTGAGTTCTTTACAGGTTTTTTCAAGACTTGCCAAAGCTTCTTTCGTTTTACCGGGTTCAGTTCGTACGAGCGCCGCTCCCCATTCAATGTTTTCACCAAGACGAAGCACCATTGGGTTAATTTCTGTGTGCAGGGAGTTAAAATGAAAATCTTTCAGCACACCAATGATCTTACCCTTCTTTTGCCAGAACGTAAGGGGTTTGCCCACAGGGCCTTTGTAGCCAATAATTTTTAATGCCGCTTCGTTGATGATATAGCCAACCGAATCCGTTTTAAAATCTTTTGAAAAATCACGGCCATCCACCAATTTTAAATGCATGGTTTTAGTGAAATCATAGCCTACTGCAGACTGCGTAAAATTGATATCGGAGTTTGGATCTTTACCATCCCACTGAACGCCGCCCGTACCATTTTCTATGTGTGTGGGTAGGTCTGTAATGCGGGAGATATCTTTTACGCCCGGCATCTGCAGCGACTTGTTCTTGAATAGTTCATATTTCGCCAGCAGGTCGCCTTCCAGGGGTATGTACAACAGGTTTTCCCTGTCGTAACCAAGATTATAGGTCTGAATAAAATTTACCTGTTTGCTTACAACGATCGTTCCGATGATCAACACAATGGAAAGCATGAACTGAAGTACGACAAGCCCCTTGCGGAACCATAGAGCGCCATTTGAAAATTTCAATGTTCCCTTCAGCACACGAACCGGTTTGAAAGAAGACAGGTACAATGCAGGATAGCTGCCGGAAAGAAATCCCGTGCCCAATAGCAACGCTGCAATGCTTCCCCAGAAGGTTGAATCACTGAACGGCAGTTGAATTTCCTTTCCGGTAAGTTGGTTAAACTTACCGAGTACAAGTATCACAATCATAAGTGATATGAGCACGGCAATGAAAACGATCAGCAATGCTTCACCGATAAATTGCCTGATCAGGGCAAAGCGAAGCGCACCCACTACCTTTCTTATGCCAATCTCTTTTGACCGCTTAAGCGATCTTGCTGTTGTAAGATTCATGAAGTTGATACAGGCGATCAGCAAAATAAATATGGCAACAATACTGAAAAGCTGTACATACTGGATCCTGCCTCCTGATAGGTTGCCCTGCTTATCAAAATTAGAATGCAGGTACATATCACCATAACGCTGGATACCCAAACGTATGTATGAGTGAGGCGTTTGCTCCTTATTATAATGGTCCAAAAACCTGGAGATCTTTCTTTCAAAAGTTTTTGCGTCTGTGCCTTCCCGGAGTGTCAGGTAAGTCCGGGGCCCGTTATTGGTCCAGTCTTTCGCCCAACTATTAATTTCAAGAAATGAATCCCAGTTTAAGATATAATCGAATTGAGACGTGCTGCTTTTAGGCACATTATCAAACACTGCGGTTACATTCAGGTCTTTTTTGTTTTGATAACGGATCGATTTTCCGATGGCCGCTGCAGGAGAACCGAAAAATTGTTCAGCCATTTTCTTTGAGATAGCGATGTCATACGGCGATTGCAAGGCAGTTTCCGCTTTGCCTGCCAGCAATGGATAAGTAAACATCCTGAAGAAATCAGCGCCTGCGTGGTTTCCTTCCTCTTTGATGATTTTATTATTTGCTTCGAAAGTACTTAGCTCGCTCCAGGCATAGTTGCTTGCATACTGCACTTCCGGCAATACTTTTTTCATCTCATCGGCCATCACGCCGGGCCCACCGTGAAAAGCATCAACCAGCCCATCACGGTACTGCCTTTCGTATACGCTGTATAATCGTGCGCCATTCTTGTGGAAAGCATCCACGTTATATTCATCATTCACCCATAACATTATCAACAAACTGCATGTGAGTCCCAGTGCAAGTCCCATTACATTTATAAAAGAAAATGCTTTGTTTTTCCAAAGATTTCTTAAAGCGGTTTTCAGATAATTTTTAAACATATAAAAGGTTGATGGTTGATGGTTAAAGGTTGATGTCTGATGCTGATTTTTTGATGTCTGATTTAGAAGAAGAAAACATTTTTTTTACGAACATCAGTGCATCGATCAACATCGTTGTGTCACTCCCGTGTACAACATACCTGTATGCAACTTTAAAGATGGTTGAAGGTTCATCCTCGTCGCCGCTCTCATTTTTGCATTTTCAACTTTGAAATTTTTCAAATTTTCACATTAGCACATTAGCAAATTAGCACATTAGCACATTAGCTAATTACCTTCATTCCGTCCGCAAACTGTTCACCGGATTTGCAACACCGGCTTTGATGGCCTGGAAACTAACGGTTATCAATGCCACCAATACCACCAGTATCCCGGCAGCTGCAAATAGCCACCAGCTTAATGATATGCGATAAGGATAATTTTGCAGCCAGTTGTTGGCAGCCATCCACGCAGCCGGTATGGCAACACACAGTGCAATAAACACGAGCAGTAAAAAATCTTTTGAGAGCGTGGTTACCACATTGCTTACTGACGCACCTAACACTTTCCGGATACCAATTTCCTTGGTGCGTTTTTCTGCAGACAGTACCGACAAACCGAATAAACCAATGCACGAAATGAATATGGTGAGCACGGCACTAAAGAGCATGATCTCTTTCCATTTTGCCTCGGCTTCATAAGCCTTTATATTTTCATCGTTTTTAAAAGTGTAGCTGTAAGGGCTCAGTGGAAACAGTTTTTTAAATGTTTTTTCGATAAGCCGGAGGCTTGCAGTTTCACTATTGGGTTTGATTTTTATGAATACTTTTCCATAGCTGTTGCCTGCTTTCATGGTAAACAACTGGGGTTCTATTTTTTGAGCGAGGGAATTGAAATGGTGATCTTTTACTACTCCTATCACCTGGTATTTATTGTTATTATACCAAAAATCAACCACCTGCCCGATGGGATTTTTCCAGCCGGCCTTTCTGACAAATGATTCATTCACCACAACTGAATTGGAAGAATCTGATGGAAATTCGGTTGAAAAATTTCTGCCCTGTACGACAGGTATCTTTAGCAGCGGTATGTAGGATTCATTGACCGTTTCGTAAGTAAACTGTATTGTTGAATCGCCGTTTACCTTGGCTACAGTGCCCCACTGGCCGCCGTTTTTTGGGGCAACATCCAATATAACAGGGTTACTGGTGAGCTCCGCTTTTAACGTTGCTACTTCACTGCGTTTCAGGTTATTTTTATTTACCATTACAAGGTTGCTATCATCGTATCCCAGTTTTTCAGTTGTCAGGTAATTGAACTGCTTGTAAATGGTAAAAGTGGCAATGATTAAAAAAGAAGCGAGCGTAAACTGCAATACCACCAGGCTCTTTTGCAGGTAGCTTTTTCCTCCGAGGTTAAAACGGCTATAAAGCGTTTGCACGGGATTATAGCCAGACAAAACCAATGCAGGATAAAAGCCAGCCAGTAAGCCGGTGATAAGAAACAACAGCGTAAAGCCAGCGACAAGCTTCACATCAAATAAATAGCTAAGCGAAAGGGCTTTGTTGGAAAGACTGTTAAACAAGGGCAACATCAACTGCACCAACACAATCGCCATAATAAAGGCAATGAAGCACAATAAGAATGATTCGCCTAAGAACTGTACGATCAGCTGCTTTCTGTCGCCGCCAACCACTTTCCGGATACCAATTTCCCTGGCCCGCTTTACCGAACGGGCTACAGTTAGGTTTACAAAGTTGATGCACGCAATCAGCAGAATGAATAAAGCAATGCCGGAAAGAATATAGGAATAAGTGGGATTGCTTGCATCAGAAAGGCCATTTTGCGCAGGAAGTTCTTTGCTTAAGTGCATATCCAAAAAAGGCTGCAACTGGTATTCATTATTGAAATCCATCGGCCCATATTTTTCCGTTAAATACTGAAGGGATTCTTTTGAATCGGCAGCGTAAAACCGTTGCATTTTTGTTTCCACTCCCTGTACATTGGCAACGGGTTCAAGCACCACAAATGTGTTGAGGAAAAAGTTAAACCAGTTTTCCTTGCTATTTTCTTCATCGGCCGACATCCTGAACGGAAGCAGTACATCAAATTTTATAGAAGAGTTTTGAGGACTCTTTTTAGCCACCGCCGTTACGTTATAAGAAACAAATTCACTATCCACCTTTATCATCATTGTTTTGCCCACCGCGTTGGTGGTACCAAATTGTTTCTTTGCCATATCTTCGGAAAGTACAACCGAGTGCGGCTCGTTTAAGCATCTCCCCCGATCACCGCTCAATAGTGGAAAAGAAAATACAGAAAAGAAATTCGAATCTACTTTCAACAATTCCTGCGATTTAATTTCAGTGCTGGCTTTGATATCATGGTGGTCACTCTGTATGCGCACAAAGGCTTTTATGCCGGGTACATTTTTGGTAAACCTGGGTCCCTGGAAATACCCGGTATTGCCATCCTTACGGCCCTTCTTTCCATCCTTATCAATATTTTGGGTAACCACCCGGTAAATATTTCCAACATTGGAATGAAACCGGTCGTAACTTATTTCATCCTTCACATAGAGCATAATCAGCATGGCGCATGCAAGGCCAATGCTTAACCCGGCAACGTTAATAAAAGAATATATTTTGTTCCGCTTCAAATTGCGCCACGCAATCAGTAAATAATTTTTGAACATAGATTTAAGTATTTGTCATTAGATCATTTTGTTTGATACCTGATGTCTGATTTAAAAGAAGAAAATATTTTTTTTACAAACATTACAACATTGGTCAACATCGTTGTGTCACTCTCTTGTACTGCATACCTGTTGGCAACATTTCTCATCACTGCTGATATAAATTTCCGCTCCGAATCACGCAACGTCCCTGGCCACCCACACGGCCCTGAAAGGAGACGTTGCTGGGAAGATGCAAAGAACTCATCGCTCACACTTCACCGCAGCGAACTCGGTACTCATCACTCATTATTCATTTCATTTCTTTGTCCTCCTCATTTTCACATTTCTACATTTTCGAATTTTCATATTAGCACATTAGCAAATTAGCACATCAGCACATTTCTTTATTCCGTCCTAAGGCTCTTCACCGGATTAGACAGCGCCGCTTTTATCGCCTGGAAACTTACAGTTAGCAGCGCAATCACCAACGCGGCAGCCGCTGCAAGGGCAAACACCCACCAACTAATGCTGACTCTATAGGGAAAATCCTGCAACCATTTGTTCATCGCAAACCACGCGATTGGAAATGCAATCATCGAAGCAATCAGCACCGGCTTTAAGAAGTTAATGGAAAGCATTGTTACAATGCGGCCAATACTTGCGCCTAATACTTTTCTTATACCGATCTCTTTATTTCTTTGCTCTGCACTAAAAGCGGCCAATCCAAACAAGCCAAGGCAACCCACAAAAATTGCCATCAAAGTGAATATCCAAAGCAGTGTACTCAATTTATCTTCTGCTTTGTACATCTCATCAAAGCTTTCATCCATAAACTTGTAATCCAATGGGAAGTCCGGAACGAACTTTGTCCAGGTGGCGTTTATAAAAGCGAGTGTATTTTTCACATCAGCAGTTTTCATTTTTACGGCCATCTTGTAATACACCGGCGAATACATCTGCAATACCGAAATGCTTACTTTTTCATGAAGACCCTTGTAGTGAAAATCTTTTACAACGCCGATCACTTTACCTTTCTTTACCGGGTTGGCAGAATCTGGTTCCCATTTATTCCAGTTAAGCTTTTGACCAATCGCCTCCTGTGGTGTTTTAAATCCAAGCTCCTTTACACCCGTTTCATTGATTACAAAAGCCTCTGAGCTATCTGTCGCGATATCACGGGAAAAATCCCTTCCCGAAATTAATTTCAAACCGAGCGTTGTTATATAATCCGGGTCAACAATAAAAAGATTTACCGGCACAGATTTATCACCTTCCTTTCCGGGAACAATTATTTCATCACCTGCAAATGCATCACCCGGCAAACCATAACCCCCAGTTGCAGAAACGATATTGGGATTTTGTTTCAACTCATTTTTAAAAAGTTCAGTGCTGGTGGCAACCTTACCTTCTATCGGAAAAAGCAACACCTGGTCTTTATTAAAACCCAGGTCTTTATTGTGCAGGTAATTGCTTTGCCGGTAAACAATGGTTGCAGATACAATCAGCAGCACAGAAAACACAAACTGAACGATTACCAATCCCTGCCTCAACCATGAACGATGACTGCCCGCCTCCCCTGTCGATTTCATTCCCTTTAAAACTTTTACGGGCTGAAAACCCGAAAGAACAAAGGCCGGGTAAATGCCCGCGAGAACCCCGATAACAAATGCCCCCGCAATCAATATGAGTGCAAGTACCGGATTGGCAACGGGATTAAAAGAGATCGCCTTGCCGGTGAAATTGTTCAGCGCAGGTAAAATGAAAAGGGTGGCAACAGCCGCGATGATAATGGAAGCGAAGGAAAGTAGAATGGTTTCACCGGTAAATTGTAAAATCAACTGCCTGCGGTCTGCCCCTGCAACTTTTCTTACGCCGATCTCCTTCGCCCTTCTGAACGATCTTGCAGTGGCGAGGTTAACAAAATTGAAACATGCAATAACAAGCACAAATAAGGCAATGATCACCAGTGCTTTTACATACCCCTGGTTACCGCGCCTTGCATTATCGTATTCAAAATCGGCCGACTTAAGATGAATGTCTTTCAAAGGTTGAAAAGAAGGTATCGTGGCCATGCCGCTTTCTTTTGACTGCTCTTCCGTTTGCTTTACAGCATCCCGGAACTTAGCCTGTAATCGTTCACTACTTGTACCAGGCTTCAGTTTGAAGTAAGAATAAAATTGCTGCCAGCCCCAGCTTTCCATCCGTTCCTTTTTTAAATGCAAAGTAGAAAAAGACATCAGGTAATCGAAAGCAAGGTGGAAATGTGCGGGTACATTTTCCATTACACCTGCCACAGAGAAATTCGCCTTGTCTATCTTTACAATTTTGCCCACAGGATCCTGTTTGCCAAAATATTTTTCGGCCATTGCCGCGGTCAGGATCACTGCGTCAGGTTTATCAAGTACGCCTTTGTAATCGCCTTTAATGAGCTTAAAAGGGAAAATGTCAAAAAAGCTGCCTTCGGTAAGCAGGCCTTTTTCTTCATAGGCTTTTGTTTCGCCTGTTTCCCAGAGCTTTTTACCGCTTAACATCATTATCCTCATGGTGCTTTCCACTTCAGGATAATTCAGCTTCAGGTAAGTTGCATATGCCGGCTGCACGGATGCAACATTAGAAGTACTGACCTTATCAGTTCTCGTGTTATAGATGCGATATACATTTTCGCCACCCTTTACGAATTTATCATACTGCAATTCGTCCCATACAAACAGGCCGATGAGCAGGCAACCAGCAATTCCGATTGCGAGGCCCGCAATATTAATAACACTAAATCCTTTGTAGCGCCAAAGGTTTCTAATCGCTGTTTTTAGATAATTTTTAAACATAGCTTTTGATTTCTGATGCCTGAATTTCGATTTCTGATGTTTGATGTCCGGATGTCCGCCCGGATGAATTGTTGGGACGGGTCCGATTTAATTTATTATACTTCTTCATCTCTATTCCTGCGAGACATTGTTAGTAATCCTTTTTTTGCGAACACTAATAGCATCAATCAACATCGTTGTGTCACTCCCGTGTACTGCATACCTATGTGCAACATTTTTCATCAATTGCTGATATAAAATTCTGCTCCAAATCACGCAACGTCCCTGGCCAGCACACATGACCCCGAAGGAGACATTGCTGGGAAGAAATCAACATCGTTGTATCACTCCGATGACTGCATACCTATGTGCAACATTTTTTATCAATTGCTGATATAAAATTCTGCTCCGAATCACGCAACGTCCCTGGCCAGCTCACATAGCTCGGGAGGAGACGCTGCTGGGAAGACATTCCTTACTACTTACTCCTTACTCATCACTCATCTACGTCATCACTCTGTCCGCAAACTTTTCACCGGGTTGGCCACTGCTGCTTTAATTGCCTGGAAGCTGATGGTGAAAAATGCAATCATTACTGCAATGATGCCGGAGAATGCGAATACCCACCATGTTATATCGGTACGATATGCAAAATCCTGTAGCCACTTGTGCAGTCCAAACCAGGCGATGGGCGATGCGATGATCAATGCAATCAATACCAACTTTATAAATTCAATGGATAGCAGGCTTACGATGTTGGAAACACTCGCACCCAATACCTTGCGCACACCGATTTCCTTTGTGCGTTGCAGGGTGCTATAGGAAGAAAGGCCGAGCAAACCCAGGCAGGAAATAAAAATTGCCAGGATCGCAAAATTGAAAAAAAGATTACCGAAATTATTTTCAGCACGATATTGCTGGTTAAAAAAATCATCCAGGAAATAATAATCGAATGGCCGGTTGTGAATATAAGTTTGCCACTTGTCTTTGATGGCCTGGATCGTAGTTGATAAATTTGCGGCGGACACCTTTATGGAAATCAGGTTGAAAGCGCCCGGTTCAATTCGCATGGTGAGCGGTTCAATGGACTGCTGTAACGATCGGTAATGAAAATCTTTCACCACTCCAATAATCTTTCCCTTTCTACCCCATTGATCGAATTTCTTTCCAACGGCTTCCCCGGGGGCATTGTACCCCAATGATTTTGCCGCACTCTCATTGATCATCATTGCCTGTGTGCTATCCGTTGCCAAATCTTTTGAAAACGCTCTTCCTGCAACAACTTTTAAATTGTACTGGCTAACATAGTCGAAATCAACAAAATAAAGGTTGAGATTGGTTCTTTGTGTTTCGCCCTTTTTATTCTCCATTTCAGAATAAGCGGAAGTATGGTTACCGCCCGGAACACTGGAAGAATAACTGGTTGAAAGTACACCGGGAACTGATGACAAGGATTGTTTTAAAGCATCTTTGTTTTTGTCAAAATTTGTTTCCAGGATAATTTCCTGGTCTTTATTAAAGCCAAGATCGCGGTTACGCATAAAATTCAGCTGCGAATACACGATAATCGTTCCCGCAATCAAAGCAATAGAAATAACAAACTGGAAAACTACCAGCCCTTTTCTTAAAATCAATCCCTTATTGCCTGTTGAAAAACGTCCTTTCAAAACGCTTACGGGTTTGTAGGAAGTTAATACCAGCGACGGATAAAAGCCAGCGACGAGTCCGATAGCAATTGCAAGCAATAACAGTGTAACGATTTGTGAGGGATTGGAAAATATACCGCTGCTAATTTCTTTGCCGGCAAGCTGGTTGAATAAAGGCAATGTTAACCAGCATATTAAAACAGCAAATACAAAAGCAATGAGGCAGATGATTACAGACTCGCCAATGAACTGTTTTGCCAATTGCCATTTTCCGGCGCCAACAACTTTTCGGATACCCACCTCCTTTGCCCTTTCAGCGCTTCTTGCAGTGGTAAGGTTTATGAAATTGATACCGGCAATTAATAATATAAAAACAGCAATGATTGAGAAGATATATACATTAGTGATATTGCCTGTGACAAAGGTCTTTGCCGGTAAAAAGCCCCGGTGTTTTGATTTCAAATATACATCGGGTAAATGTTCGAGGAACAATGTTTCAAACATCTGCGACTTCCTGGCGTCTGCACCATGATGCCTTTCCATAAAGCCAGGCAGTTTCTTCTCAAAAGCATTTACATCGGTATTTTCCCGCATTAAAATGTAGGTGAGATAATTGTGATTGGTCCACTCGCTGTCTGAAGTTGCATAACCATAAATTTGTTTGTACGATGACAAGGATACAAACATGTCGGCTTTAATTTCTGAGTTGCCGGGAATGTCTTTCATCACGCCGGTAATGGTTGCATTGATGGCATTGCCGGTCAGTAAAACAGTTTGTCCCATCGGGTCGGTATCACTGAAATATTTTTTCGCCGCAGTCTGCGACAAAATGATGCTCATGGGTTGTTTGAGCGCCGTATTTTTATCTCCTTTAATGAGTGGAAAATCAAACACATTAAACAGTGTTGAATCTGCAAGTA
Organism: Ferruginibacter sp.; assembly: GCA_025963635.1. Classification (GTDB taxonomy): domain Bacteria; phylum Bacteroidota; class Bacteroidia; order Chitinophagales; family Chitinophagaceae; genus Ferruginibacter. The sequence goes on along the minus strand of JAOQAK010000072.1, from coordinate 920 downwards.
CTGTTCTCTCCTCCTGGAACTTCACATTTCCCTTTTGCACCAGGAAACCATCCGAAGAAAATCGCACCGCGTCTTCTACTTCGGGAAAATCCTTTTTTAGATAAACGGCTAGCGGCGCAATGGTAATGCCAGCGTTGATCGTTTCAGACGGTGTTTTTACATCAGATACGATGCGATAGATACGGTCTGCCTTCTTGTGAAAATTATCATAACTTATTTCAAAGCTTACATATAGATAGATAAGAAAACAGGCACTCATTCCAACAGCAAGTCCGAGAATGTTAATGCACGAAAAAGCCTTGTGCCTGAACAAATTGCGGAAGGCGATCTTTATATAATTTTCAAGCATGTTATCGTGGTTGTGAGTTGTATGTAATAGTTTTTACGTCAGAAACTCATTTCACATTGTTCGATGGCATTGTCACTTATTTAGTTTATACAGGGAATCAAGAATATGATTTTTAAAGGTTTGCTTCTGGTGATCAGACATATGGCTGATATCAAAGGTTTCCTTGTAGTCAATGGGCTTGTCTACGTTCCTGATCTTCACTTTCATGCTCATTGTTTTGCTGTCATCTTCAATGCTCATTTTTGTATTGGCCCTCACTCATTTCTTCTGTTCGTGTTGGTCCATGATGGCCGTTACAGGCAGCAAGTGAGAACACTGATAAGGAGGCTATTATTAAGTATCTCATTTTTAATTCTGATTTCTGATTTTTTGATTTCTGATTTAAAACAAGAAAAGATTTTTACAAGCATTACAGCATCGGTCAACATCGTTGTGTCACTCCCTTGTACTGCATACCTATGTGCAACATTTTTACACAGCAAATATAAATTTCTGCGCCCGATCACGTAACGTCCCTGCCAAACACACAAGGCCCCGGGAGGAGACGTCGCTGGGAAGTGAGACATCCCCT